>NZ_LR722664.1 GCF_902500225.1 Buttiauxella massiliensis
ATAATAGTGTGTTTGCTTTTTTTTTTTTTTTTTTTCCAAGAAGAAGCCGGAATCCGACTTCTAGTGCGGTCGGGTGGGCTGGGAGATGTTTAAAAGAGACAGCTCTAGCGCCGCGCGTCCCAGTAGTTACAACATCTTGATTTTTTTGACATTACCGCTTTTTAGCACATGGTTTTTGGTGGGGGGGGTAATTTCCATTCCCCGCCATATTGTTTTATTACTCAGCTTCTTCGCTTTCCACGCGCACACCGATTTTGCGCACCTGGTTATCTTCTTTCTCGGCCACTGTCCAAATCATGCCCGCGAACTCTACCTGGTCACCCACCACCGGCGCACCGCCTAACATGCCCACCACAAACTCACCCAATGTTTGTTGAGTATTGACGTTGTCATCAAGCTCCAGTCCGTAAATGGTCGCGACATCGCCAAACTGGGCGCTGGCTTCGAGAATAAAATCACCGAAGAAGCGTTGGTCGAGTGCCACTGGTGGCGACTGGCTAAACATCTTACCCAGAGCCGGTAAGTCGCGCTCACGTCCAATAACACAGAGAACGTCACCCACTTGCAAACGTGTGCGGTCGCCTGGTTGCATCAGAACATTGTCACGGAACAGGGCGGCAATTCGTGTGTCTTTCGGCATTTTCAGATCCCGCAAAGAGGCACCGATGCACCATTTGTCTTCGCTAAGCTGATAAACGAACTGCTCCCAAGGGTTTTCCGGATGAATATCCAGGCCAACACGGGATACAGGCCAGCCGACAGGCGGAACCACAACTTTGGCTTTTTTCGCCGCCCAACCAAGCGACGTGCCTTGTAATAACAGCGACACGAGGACCACGAAGAAGGCGACATTAAAGAACAGGCGCGCATTTTCAAGGCCTGCCATCATCGGGAATACAGCAAGGATGATTGGCACCGCGCCACGCAGGCCGACCCAACTGATAAACACACGCTCGCGCAGGTTAAATCCACGGAACGGCAACAAGCCGAGGAACACAGACAATGGACGAGCAAAGAAAATCATCCAGACAGACAGCAGTAGTGCCGGAATGGCAATCGGCAGCAGATCGGTTGGATTGACCAGCAAGCCCAGCACCAGGAACATGCCAATTTGCGCAAACCACGCCAGTCCATCAAAGTTTTGCAAGATACCAAAACGACTGCGAATAGGGCGGTTACCGAGCACGAAACCACACAAATAGACCGCCAGAATACCGCTACCGTTTAATGCGGTGGTGATGCCAAACACCATAATCCCACCGCTTAATGCGAGCAGTGGATACAAACCCTGCGGCAGGGTAATACGGTTGATCATTTGTAACAGCAAATAACCGCCGCCAAGGCCAAGCACAATGCCCAGACCAAACTGCTGAATAATATCCACCAGGAACATCCAGCTCAGGCCGGTTTGCCCATGCTGAATCATCTCGATAAGCGTGATGGTTAAAAACACCGCCATTGGGTCGTTACTGCCGGACTCAATTTCGAGCGTTGCGCCGACACGTTCGTTCAGCCCTTTGCCGCCGAGCAATGAGAACACGGCTGCCGCATCGGTTGAGCCGACGATGGCACCAATCAGCAAGCCTTCAATTAAATTGAGATTAAACAGCCAGGCTGCAGCCATGCCAGTCAAGCCTGAGGTGATGAGAACACCAACTGTGGCAAGTGATAGTGCGGGGCCAAGGGCTACGCGAAAGGAGCTTGCCTGGGTGCGCATGCCGCCATCAAGCAGAATCACCGCCAGCGCCAGGTTACTGATTAAATAAGCGAAAGGATAATTATCAAACGGAATGCCGCCAATACCATCGATCCCCGCCAACATACCAATAGCGAGGAATATAACCAGAATGGGGATACCAAGACGCGAGGAAAAGGAACTCAATAAGATGCTACAAGTTACCAGTACGGAACCTAAAATAAACAGACTGACTATTGCCCCTGCGTCCAAAATTATCTTTCTCCTTTGCGCCTGTATCTATTCGTGTGGAAAATATTAACACGGAAACTATTGATTCATCGTGCTATCTGAGAGGCTGAAACGACTTTTTTTACCTGATTACCGGATGGCCACTGACGGTGAGGCTGGCGGTTTGCCCGTCATGCTGTAGTTCACCAAAAGCTCCCAATGGCAGAGTGACGGTTTCTGGTTCATGACCAAACGGTAAACCGCGCAGCACGGGAATGGATAACCGCTGCTCTAACATGCGACACATTTCATCGAAATCATAACCGCCGTCGTAGTCACTTAACGTTGCCCCGTTGAAGCTACCGAGAATCAGAGCTTTCTGGCGCGCTAAAATTCCGGCGTGGTGGAGTTGCAATAACAGGCGCTCCACGCGGAAAGGATGCTCGTTAATATCTTCGACCACTAAAATGCCACCATCAATCACGTTGAGCCACGGCGACCCCAGCATTGAAACCAGCATCGCGAGGTTGCCACCCCAAAGCGTCCCACTTACCGAACATGCAGGCGTTGGGCTTTGCCAGGTGAGGGTAAATTGCGGCTCAGTAATCGCCTGCCAGAAATGCTGCCAGGTGAAGCTGTTTAACTCATCGGCACCAAAATTACCTGCAAGCATCGGCCCGCTAAAGGTAATGGCACCTGTCTGGGATAAGAGGGCTAACTGGATTGCGGTAAAATCGCTATGCCCGCAAATAATCGGTGTACGTTCGTGGAACGCGTGCCCCAAGCTTGAATAGTCAATATTTTCAAGCAAACGGGATGCACCATAACCACCGCGCACCGCCAGAACGATATCGCATTCCTTCGGGAGTGCGGATAAATCCTGAATGTCAGCAAGTCGTTGGTTGTCAGTTCCGGCGAAACGCTGAAAGCGCCGGGTCACGACGGATTGGTTTTCCACTCGATGGCCCGCGGCTTTCAGGCGTTCTATACCGCGCGCAGCAGCAGCCTGATTAACACAGAAACCTGAAGGGGCAATCAAACGAATCGTGGACATGGTATTTCCTTGCTGAAAGTGAATTGGTTATCATGCCGTTATCAAAGGTGGTTGTCATCCGCCAGGCGGCGATGAATCAATGTTGTTTACCCCACAAATTTCAATATTCCGGGTAATTTTATAAGGATAGATGCGTGAATATCAGATGGCTCATTGTATTGGTTTTGTTTTTAGCAGGTTGTTCAAGCCATACCACCAAACAGCCCGAGTGGGACCCTACAAAACCGGTGCAACGCGCATTAACCTGGATGCCAATAACCGATCAGGCTGCAAAAGAGTGGGGCGTTAGCCCGCGTGTGATTACGGCGATTATTGCTGTGGAATCAGGCGGTAATCCTACGCTTGTCAGTAAGTCTAACGCGGTTGGTTTGATGCAGATTAAAGCCTCAACAGCTGGACGTGATGTGTATCGCCATCTGGGATGGGGCGGCGAGCCGTCAACCAGCGAGCTCAAAGATCCGGCGCGTAATATTTCGATTGGCACGGCTTATTTAAATATCCTGGAACATGGCACTCTGGCTGGTATTAAAGATCCGCAAACTATGCAATATGCGTTGCTGGCCTCTTATGCCAACGGTGCAGGGGCTCTGCTCAGAACCTTCTCATCGGATCGCAAAAAGGCCATTAACGAGATTAATGACCTGAGCCCTGACGAGTTTTACGATTACATCGCGAAGAATCACCCAGCACCTCAGGCACCGCGCTATCTGTATAAGGTGTCGCGTGCTTTAAACGCTATGTAACAGAGCCCAGCCGCACGTCCCAGTCGCATCGTTTTCTATGCGTCTGGGGTTTGCGGCGTTGTCGCCTTTATGCAACTCGAATTTTTTAGTGTCTGTCTAAACTGTTTACTTCACTCGTTCTGTTTTTTCACGCGCCGATCGTTCCAGCGAGAAGATAATGCGCTGTAGTTCGCGCTCAACGGCCGGGTTTACATTCAGGAAGCGGAAACTCAGGCGAGGGGTGCTGATAGTCTGATTTTTACCGTCGATGACTTTTCGTTCCGAAAGCGTTATCAACTGCATATCAAAGTGAAATTTACCCCACTGCACTAAATCTATTTCCACCTGTGAGAAACGCATTCCTGCGCTCAACCCTTCTGGCAGAGGCCCGTCAAGCAGTGCGCCCATTCCCCCTAATGACAAATCACATAGCCTGAACTGGAAAGGTGAGCCATTAGAGAGTGTGGTATTGCAGAGGTAATAGGGTTGAAGTGGGGCACTGATACGAAAGTATTCCCGGCGTTGTACGAACCACAAAGCGGGAGGTAGCGGGGTGTGGAATGCCGGTAAGTTCAGGTAATTTATAACCTGCATCTTAGGCATCATAAATTCTACCTTTGCACCTTCCGTCTCAGCGATGAACTGTATGTTGGTCGCTTTTTGCGCCGCCTGATTTTCGTGCCCCTGGCTTCCAAAATCCACTATCAAACCAGTCGCCGTAACCTCAAGGATTTTGCTGATAAATTGCCCCGATGGCCAGCTCAGACGAACCGGTACTTGGTTTTTATGGAGATCACGTAACACGCCTAATACTGCCAGAGGACTTTGTTTCAGAAACTGCTCGTTATAGTTACTCAAGGCCAGGTCCATGTTGTGGTGTTTTGAAAGCGGTAAGCAAACTTATCGGCATTAATGTAAAAAACTTAAGATAAATCTCAAGGCGCTATGCGGATAAATTCAATAACTTAGTGATGTCAGTCACATTTTCCTAACATTTGATTATACTTAGCGTACCGACAGACAGAACCCACTGCGAAACTGATGTGGATTCTGGCTTGTTACCACACACAATAATGAAGAGGATGTTCAACATGGGTATTCTGGCCTGGATTATTTTCGGTTTGATAGCTGGTGTTATCGCAAAACTAATTATGCCTGGTAAAGACGGCGGCGGTTTTATCGTGACCTGTATTTTAGGGATTATTGGTGCTGTCGTTGGTGGATGGATTGCAACATTTCTTCATATCGGCGGCAGCGTCACGGGCTTTAACTTGCCAAGTTTCCTTGTCGCAGTAGCAGGTGCGATTATTGTTTTGGTTATTTATCGCATGGTTCGCCGGTAACTATCCTCGTCATACTTGAAGTCGCCTCGGCGTTGGCTGCACTCAGTCACCCCAATCGCTTACTTGAGTAAGCTCCTGGGGTGACTGAGTTTGCCGCCTTGATGCAACTCCAATTATTTAGAGCATAGGTCTTTACCTATTTTGTAACGGCCCAATTTGGGGCCGTTTTACGTTTGCTACTTTTGCGTGAAGAAATCGTTGTACAACATGTAGAGATGCGCGGCGCTCCAGGAGAAATTCGGTGCCCCCTGTTGCGCGCCATTGAGCGGATTATAGTTCTCACGAATCGGACCGTCGCTGGTCAGGCCATTGGCGTGAGCAAAGAACCGGTTCGCCATCTCCACGGCATCGGCGCGATAGCCATAACGTTCCATTCCTTTCAGACCGAAGTAAAACTGATCCACCCACACGCGCCCACGCCAATAAATATCAGCGCCAAATGCTGGATTCGTCAGTGCTGCAGTCCCTAATGGCACGTAAGTATTAAACTCTTTCGGATCTTTCATGACCTTCACGACGGCATCAGCATGGGATTGAGTGGCGGCACCATTAAATAACGGTGACCATCCTTCCGGTCCCTTGCCACGCGCAACTATAGGTTTGCCTGCACAGCCATTGGCCAAAGGTTTATCTTCAATCCGAATGTCGTAATAGAAGCCGGTGGCATCGTCAAACATACAGGTGTTGATATAGTTGGCCAGTTTCTTAGCGTGCTGGCTAAACCGTTGTTCATCTTGCGGTTTGCCGAGAATTTTCGCCATCTCAGCCAGGTAGCTGCTGTCGCTGTACATGTAACTGGCCTGATCAACTGACTCCTGCAAAAGTGAAAAACCGACAAGGCGCCCATTTGAGTCGCGGTTTTCAGCAAACAGCACCTGCCAGTCTTCGCGTTTTCCGCCTTTATCCAGATAACGTTGCAGCTGGTCAGGGTCGATAAAGCCAAATACGGCAGCATCATCACGCCCGGACTCCCACGAAGCAGCAACCTGAGCCGGAATATCAATGCTGTCATATTTTCCGCTACGCAAGACCTGGTTGTAGTTCTCAAGCCCTACCATTTTTTGCTCTTTGCTGCCGCGTTTGACGGTAAAGATCATTTCACCCTTTGCGGTGTTATGGGCTTTGTCACGAGTGGCACCATACTCAGGTACACCATTTCTGTTGTGGTCACGGTTACGTAACCACCAGTCATGATAAGCCACCAGATGCGGATACATTTCCTCAAGCCAGGTTTTATCCCCCGTGGCTTTGTAGACTTCCATCACAGACCATGCGGCAAGGCTTGGCTTGGTATTGCGTTCATTCCAGTTGCTACCATCACCGCCACGCTCAGGGCTTGTGTTATAGGCAATCAAATCTGGAACAAAGCCTGCATCCCATGGGCGTAACGGGTCATCGGTTGGAATCTGCCAGGCGAAGACTGCGCGAATGTTATCTTTTGCCACGTCAGGATTGAAATGTGCCATAGCGTAAGCCTGCTTCCAGGTATCCCACGGCCAGGTCTGGTTACCGGAAAACCAGCGTCCAGTTACAGAGGGTGTAACGGAGTCAAATTTCATCGCACCTGCCACGCCACGCCAGTTTCCATTCAGCGTTTCGATCGCTTTTACTGCCACACGGGTTTGTGCCGCCGTCGCGGCAGGGTTTTTTAGCCCTGATTTCAAATAACCTTCCCAGCGCTGCTCGGATGCTGTCTGGTAGGGTTGGGGATGCTTGAGAATATCGGCGATTTTACTTTGTTCTTTTTGTACTTCAGCAGCCGTCAACAAATGAGAATAAGTGGTGTAGAGGGTGGTCGAGCCTTCAATGTTGGCTTTTGCAATAAAGCGGTGACCGTCAATTTGGGTGCGCATCGGCAGCGTTTTATGGATTTGGTACTGTGATTGGCCTGATGTCATCAGGTTTGAGTCGGCACGCACTTTGCCAAAAGTGACATTCAGCCCATCTGGTGTGGCATGCAGCGTGCGGGTGTAGCCCGGAAACGCCTGCTCAATGGTTTCATCAGACTGAGGTTTTTGCTCCTGAAGATGATACTTCTCCAGTAACTCGCCATCCCAAACCAGCTCCAGCGGCGCATCGGTAGTGATTTCTGTTTCCAGCAAGGAAGTGCGTGATGTTACAAAGCGCAGCGTCATTTTCACTGTGACACCAGGGGAGGTGAGTGTCTGTATCAATGCCCCAGGAATGCTGTATGCCTTCATTGTAAATGCGATTTTCTTACCGTTCTGGTACACGCTCAGACGGTCGAAATTATTCGCCATAAAGTTGATGTACTCTTCGGTCAGCAAAGCTGGGCCTGGGAAACCACCCATCCCTTCGCTACTTGCTGGCAGCAAATGCCCATGCCAGGCACCATCATCAAAAAGCGGATTAAATCGTTGATGTTCGTCGAAATCGTAATCAAGCATCGCGTGCGGTGCGCCGGTGCGGTCGATAACGTTCTGGAAATCATTGGCCTTTAATGTGGTGGTGTCGTGCTTTGTTGAATGGCAACCCGCGAGCACAAGCAGCATCGCAATCGGGGCAAGACGGAAAATTGTTTTCATGAAGTATCCTTACCAGTAGAAATATTGCATCACGAAGACCGAATTGCTGGCCTCGGTGGTGTCGTTATCAAGATAAAAACGGCTGTCCAACGCGGTGGCGAACTTCCCGCCAAAATACTCATACCAGATACCAAACTGTGCATAAGAGGTTGTTTGATTCTCCTCATTATCCAGTTCATGTTTTGCGTAACTGTATGCGGTAGAAAGATAAAAACCTTTGGCAGGCTCAATCATGCCGCTGACCATCATCCCGCTCTCACTACCAGGGTTATAACCATCGCCTTTGCCGGTATGGTGCCAGACTCGTCCGGCGAGATGTTTACCCTGTAAACCCAGCAGATACATCTGCCCGTTGCCGTCGGTTACTTCCAACCCACTCAGCATGGTTAAATCATCAAGAATGTCGTACTGGAGGTAGCCGTTTATCATCGCCTGATAGGTATATTTATCTGAATAGCGGTCATATTTACCGAAGTGCAACCACGCTTTGCTCTCGTCGACACGGCTCTCTGAAGCTGCTGTGACACTGTAACGCAGCTTTCCAGTCAGGTTTTGTATCTTAGCGGCGTAGGTTAAATCTCGGGTATTGGGGATGACATAACCATACTCAGGTGTGAAATCTCCCCACCATTGCAAATCATCCAGCGATGAATCGTTACGGGCACTTAAAATAAACTCGGTGCCTTTATCGGTACGATAGCCACCATAAAAACGGTTAATTCCACCTTCGAAACCGCCCCAACTGTGATCCGGCACCCAGGCATTACCGTTATTGTCTGCCTGAACCGTCCAGCCTTCCCCATATAGCAGACCAAACCAGTTACCGTGTTTGACCTCAAGGCCGCCTTCGATATAAGTCCCGTCGCTGTATTTATGCTTGTCGTCGCCATTAAGGTAAACGCTGCCACCCAGGCCCATCTCGCCATAAAAACGAAAGGCGGTTTTACTTGTATCTGCTGTAAGCGAAGGTGGTTGCGGAGTCTGGCGTTCTGCCGGAACAACGCTTTCCGCTGCCAGCAATGCCCCTGCAGGCGTGAACAGTAATAGCAGCGTTACCATAGAGAAAATCTTAACCATGTAATCCATTCCTTGTTGTTATTGCGGTTATCGATCCGTGGAATGCCGTTCATACTAGTTAAATATTTACTAAAATATATACTTAAATCGGTAAAGCGATAAGTGGATCACAATGCGAGTAGGGCTATACACGTAGTCGCAATGCCATTAAGCTATTGTTTTCACCTCTTGATTATTGGGATCTTATGGCTACATTGAAGGAAATCGCTCATGCGGCTCAGGTATCTGTGGCTACGGTTTCACGGGTCCTGAATGACGATCCCACACTGAGCGTGAAGAGTCAGACACGTCAGAAAATCCTCGAAGCGGCAGAGCGGCTGGAATACAAAGTCCCCAGCGCCAAACGTCAGGTCGGTCAGCGTCTTACCTTTGCGGCTCTTTATACTCATGGGCAAGAGCTGGAAATCAACGATCCCTATTACCTGGCTATGCGTTATGGCATTGAAACTCAATGTGAAAAACTAGGTATTACGCTAGTTTCTTGTTACGACTTCAAAGGCGATCGCCCATTGGTGGCAGCCGACGGTTTACTGGTAATTGGTAAACCCCAGCCTGCAACACAGGCGGTGCTTGAGCAGCAGGATTTGCCGTTGGTGTATCTCGATGGGGTAACTAACGATCCACGGTTTGACTGCGTAAGCGTTGATTTAGCGAAAATCAGCCAGAAAGTGATCGACTTCTTTATTTCACGTGGCTACCTGCGTATCGGTTTTATCGGTGGCCGGGACGACCCGGAATATGCCGATCAACGCGAACAGGCGTTTGTTGATTATGGGCGTAGTAAAAAAGTCGTTCAGCCGCAGGATGTTTACTATGGGGATTTTAGTAGCCAGGCCGGATACCAGTGCGCGATGAAAATGCTTGCATCATCAAGCGATTACCCACCAGCCTTGTTTGTGGCGACCGACTCTATTGCGATTGGTGTTCTACGTGCTCTGCACGAACACGGTATTAAAGTACCAGAGCAACTGGCTCTGATAAGCGTCAACGATATCCCTACCGCGCGCTTTGTTTACCCGGCGCTTTCAACGGTAAGAATTCACTCTGAAACCATCGGTGCGCAGGGCGTTAACCTGCTGATGGAACGGCTGCGTGACGATCGCACTATCCCGCTGTCGGTATTTGTCCCCAGCTCTTTGCAATTGCGTGACTCGACAACATCTGAATAAAATCAACAACTCATCCTATAAGCCCTGCTGGTTTCTTACATCAGCAGGGCTTTTTGTTTTATACAGCGTGCTGATTTATTGTGATCGCCACGGCATTTAGTAAACTTTAATTTTTAGTTTTACTAAATATTTACTATTGTTTGCCCATACCCACGTAATGAGGATGTTGGCGTGAACAATTGGGAAAACATAGAAAAACAATCTGAGAATCGACTGCCACCGCGCGCCTGGTTCCACGGTTATGACAGTGTTGAAAAGGCAAAAGAGCTAAACCGCGAGCAAAGCCTGGGCTTTTCGTTGCTAAGCGGGAAATGGGCATTTAACTATTTCGACCATCCACAAAAAGTCCCTGCCGAGTTTTACCACCAGCCTATGGCTGAATGGGGTGAAATCACTGTTCCGGGAATGTGGCAAATGGAAGGCCACGGTAAACTGCAATATACCGATGAAGGTTATCCTTTCCCTATCGATGTGCCATTTGTTCCCACCAACAATCCAACCGGTGCCTATCAGCGCCAGTTTTCGCTACCGTCAGATTGGTTACAACGCCAGGTCATTATTAAATTCGACGGCGTAGAAACCTACTTTGAAGTTTATGTAAATGGCCACTATGTAGGCTTTAGCAAAGGCAGCCGTCTGAGCGCCGAGTTTGATCTCAGCCCGTATGTGAAGGCCGGAGAGAACTTGCTGAGCGTGCGCGTGATGCAATGGGCTGACTCCACCTATATCGAAGATCAGGATATGTGGTGGATGGCCGGTATTTTCCGTGATGTTTATCTTATTGGTCAGCCGCAAGTTCACGTACATGACTTAACCGTGGTGACGGAATTTGATGAAAACTACTGTGATGCAGAGCTTCAGGTATCGTGCGACTTAAACAATATATCGGCCACACCTGTCGCGGGTTTACAGCTGCATGCACAATTGTTTGATGGTGAAAAATGTATCGCTGAGCAAAGCCTTGATGCACTTAGCGTACAGAACAGTGCCACCTGTCAGTTCCTGATACCGGTAAAACAACCGAAGCAGTGGAATGCTGAGCACCCCAATCTTTATTTACTGCTGCTGACGCTGCGCAATAACCACGATGAAATCATCGAAGTAGTGCCGCAGCAAGTCGGGTTCCGCGACATCAAAGTGCGCGACGGCCTATTTTACGTTAATGGTCGTTACCTGAAATTGCATGGTGTGAACCGCCACGATCACGATTGCCTGAAAGGTCGTGCAGTCGATATGGCGCGAGTTGAGCGTGACATCATCCTGATGAAGCAACACAACATCAACTCAGTACGCACAGCCCATTACCCGAACGACCCGCGTTTCTATGCATTGTGCGACCAGTACGGCCTGTTTGTGATGGCGGAAACTGATGTCGAGAGTCACGGTTTTGCAAACGTCGGCAATATTAGCCGTATCACCGACGATCCAGCGTGGGAACAAGCCTACGTCGAGCGTATAGAACGCCACGTTCTGGCGCAGAAAAACCATCCTTCTATCATCATCTGGTCTCTGGGTAACGAGTCAGGCTATGGCTGCAATATACGTGCGATGGCAGCACGCTGTAAGCAACTTGATCCCACTCGTCTGGTGCATTACGAAGAAGATCGTGACGCCGAAGTCGTGGACGTGATTAGCACTATGTATTCCCGCGTATCAATGATGAATGCCTTTGGTGAATACCCGCATCCGAAACCACGCATTATCTGCGAATACGCCCATGCCATGGGCAACGGGCCGGGTGGGTTAGCGCAATACCAGGCCGTATTTAATCAGCATAAAAGTTTGCAAGGGCATTACGTCTGGGAGTGGTGCGACCATGGCCTGCTGGTGCATGACGAGCAGGGGCGTGAACGCTATCAGTACGGCGGTGATTACGGCGACTACCCAAACAACTATAACTTCTGCATGGATGGGCTTATCTATCCGGATCAACGTCCAGGCCCAGGCTTGCGTGAATACAAGCAGGTACTGTGCCCGGTCAATATTCGCCCGACGCAACAGGATGATGTGTTGCTGGTGGAGAACCGTTACTGGTTCAGCACACTTGGTGACATCGAGTTCAAAGTTGCATATCAGGTCGATGGTAAAACCATCGCACAGCAAACATTGTCACTGCCGCACTTGCTGCCAGGTGAAGCCGAAGAGCTGCAACTGACCGCGCCTGCGCTGCCAGCAGGTGAAGTGTTTATCAATATTGAAATTGTTAAGCGCAGTACGACAAGCTGGAGTGATGCGATGCACTCGCTTGGTCAGTTCCAGATCTTGCGCCAGCAGGCGGTTTCTCGTGAGCTATTGCCACTCAATCAGCACAGCGCATTACGCTGTGACACGCAGCAAAACAGCCTGGTTATCAGCGGCAATGAATTTGCTCTGACTTTCTGTCGCCTGAGTGGAGAGCTGGTTTCATGGTTGGTCAATGGTGAAGAAATTGTTGGGCGTGCGCCGCATCTGACCTTCTTTAAACCGACTATCGATAACCACAAACAGGAATTTGAAGGTTTGTGGCAGCCGTATCACGTGCACCTGATGCAGCATAATTTCCGCACCATGCGTCATTTCTCGCAAGGTGAAGATACTGTTGTTGAGATTACCAGCACGATTGCACCACCAGTATTTGATTTCGGTATGCGCTGTACTTATCAGTGGCGCATAACTCCGGCAGGCCATGTCAGCCTCGATTTGTCAGGAACGCCATATGGAAATTATCAGGCCATTGTTCCAAAAATCGGCCTCGATTTCGGCATCAGCATACGCTTCAAACAGGTGGAATATTATGGACGTGGGCCAGGTGAAAACTACGCTGATAGCTGCCAAAGCAATCTGATTGGCCATTACCGCCAGCCAGTTGAAACCCTTTTTGAAAACTACCCGTTCCCGCAGGATAACGGCAACCGCCAGGATGTGCGTTGGTTGAGTGTTGAAGATGAAAAGGGTAACGGTATTTTCATCCAGCCATCTAAGCCGATTAACTTCAGCCTATGGCCATATAGCGCAGAAATGTTGCAACAGGCGCAGCACATTAATGAGCTGGAAAAGGGCGATTACCTGACATTAAACCTCGATGATCAAATCCTCGGACTTGGCTCCAACTCATGGGGTTCCGAAGTGCTGGATTCATTCCGCGTTTACCTCAAACCATTCCACTACGGTTTCACTATGGTGCCGTTCAGTAAAGCGCAGGTGGAGACGGTTGATCTCGCGAAATACGATTTCCAACCGCAAACCAACCGCGCACTTTCTTGATAAGGCAAACGTAATGATTATTTTAAATACCTTAGAAGATTTTAAGCAGATTTATCGTGCGGGGAAAAAATGGCAACGTTGTATCGAAGCCATTAATAACCTCGAAAATATTAAGCCTAATATTTTTTATTCAATTGGTGATTCCTTGGTTTATCGCCTTGCAGAAGACCCAGTAAATAACATGGATTTATTTGAAGGGAATCGCCGTTATTTCGATGTTCATTATTACCTTGCGGGACAAGAAACCGTTGAGGTTGCAGCGAAAAACGAGTTAACCCCAGAAATTGCTTACAGCGATGAAACTGACCGTGAGTTTTTGCGCGGGCAGGGTGTTAAACATCAGCTTAAAGCAGGAAATGTCATCATCTGCGAAAACCACGAAGCACACCGGTTCTCGCAGGGGAAAGACGTCAAAAAAGTGATTTTAAAAGTCACGATTGAAGAAACGTATTTTCTAAATAAATAGGGTGTTAAACGCCTGACTGGTGTCGGATGGCTAAATCGCCATCCGACCTACGAAAAAAATTATTAAAATTTACCCTACAGTGTGGAGTTCGTATGGCTTCAACAAACAGAAATACTATTGGCAAGTTCGGGTTATTAGCGATGACATTTGCGGCGGTGTTTAGCTTCAATAACGTCATTAATAACAATATTCAGTTAGGTATCGCATCGGCACCGGTTTTCCTGGTGGCGACACTCATTTATTTTATTCCGTTCTGTTTAATCATCGCGGAATTCGTCTCACTGAACCGTAATTCCGAAGCGGGAGTTTATGCCTGGGTGAAGAGTGCGTTAGGTGGCCGCTGGGCATTTATCACCGCCTATACCTACTGGTTTGTTAACCTGTTTTTCTTTACCTCGTTACTACCGCGAGTTATTGCCTACGCCTCATATGCGTTTCTTGGCTATGACTATATTTTCACGCCGTTAACGACGGCAATAATCAGCATTTGCCTGTTTGCTTTCTCCACCTGGATTTCAAACCACGGGGCAAAATTGTTGGGGCCGATGACCTCCGTCACCTCCACGCTGATGCTTCTCCTTACGTTCTCCTACATCATTCTTGCAGGGGCTGCCGTGATGGGTGGCGTCGAACCGGCTGACCCAATCAACGTGCAGGCGATTACACCGCAGTTTAGCTGGGCATTCCTCGGGATTATCGCGTGGATTTTCCAGGCCGCGGGTGGTGCTGAGTCGGTTGCGGTGTACGTCAATGACGTAAAAGGCGGCAGTAAAGCCTTTGTTAAAGTGATCATTTTGTCTGGTTTATTCATCGGTGGCCTTTATACCGTCTCCTCACTGCTGATTAACGTCTTTGTTCATAAAGCTGATTTGCATTACACCGGCGGTACGGTGCAGGTATTTGAAGGGCTGGCGAATCACTTTGGCTTGCCAACGTCGCTGATGAACCGCTTTGTCGGGATTGTCTCATTTACTGCGATGTTTGGCTCACTGCTGATGTGGACTGCAGCTCCTGTGAAAATCTTCTTTACCGAAATTCCAAAAGGTATTTTTGGTGAGAAAACCGTGCGTCTTAACCAGCATGGCGTACCGACTCGTGCGGCGTGGATTCAGTTCCTGATTGTTATCCCATTGATGCTTATCCCAACAGTGGGTTCGGGTAGCGTACAGGAGTTGATGAACACGCTTATTAACATGACCGCTGCCGCGTCAATGTTACCGCCGCTGTTTATCATGCTTGCCTATCTGAACTTGCGTATGAAATACGATGAGGTTAATCGCGATTTCCGTATGGGCACACGGATGCAGGGGATCACCATTGTGAGCGTGTTGATCGTCATTTTCACCGTCGGGTTTATTGCCTCCACATTCCCGACCGGTGCCAGCATTATGACTATCGTGTTTTATAACGTCGGTGGATTGGTCATCTTCCTGGGCTACGCCTGGTGGAAATACAACAAATATGAGAAAGGGCTGGATGCCAGGGCGCGTTACGAAGCGGATACACCGCTTGCACAAATTGCGCTGGAACAACAGCAGGGAAAGCCAGCTTCACCGCTCGCAGGTGAGGTAGCGATAACACGTCAGCCATAGAAAAACGGCCCCAAACGGGGCCGTATCTATGTTTCGCAGGTCGGATTAGCGAAGCGACATCCGACACTAGCGTTAACAAAACTTAGAAATCATATCCCACGGTTGCAATAACAGAACGCTCTGCACCCCAGTAGCAATAGCCGGTACCGTAACAGCCCGCAACATAATCACGGCCTGTCAGGTTGGTGGCATTAACTTGCACGAAAGCCCCTTTCAAAGATGGCGTCCACGCACCCATATCGGCACGTACCATCGCATCAAGCAGAGTGACAGAAGGTACACGCAGGGTATTTTCGTTATCCGCCCATTGCTTGCCAATGTAGCGTACGCCAGCACCCAGACTGATACCTAAGTCAGCTTTGAACATTCCCCACAAGCTTGCCATTTGGTCAGGCGTCACATACGGCGTGTTACCGTCGTTACCGTCGATTGCATCCTTAAAGCGTACTTTGTTGTATGTGTATCCAGCGATGGTTGAGAAACGCTGATTCCACTGCGAACGCGCTTCCAGCTCAACGCCCTGCGAGTGAACTTTACCTGCTGGCTCAAAGTAGCTGCCCTGAACTACACGGTTACCGACATCTTTTTGTGTCAGGTCGTACAGCGCAACGGTATACATATCTACTGTGCCAGCTGGCTGATATTTCACACCCGCTTCGTACTGCTCGGCAGTGGTCGGCTTCAGCAATTTGCCTTCAGCATCAGGCAGAACTTGCGGTGTAATTGCCTGGCTGTAACTGACGTAAGGAGAAACCCCGTTGTTGAACGCATACAGCAGGGAGGCACGTCCGCTGAAATGATCATCGGTGCGGTTATCAGTCACGTCACTGTCAATGGCTTCAGCCACGATATGGCTTTTGGTCACCATATGGTCGTAACGACCAGACAGCGTCATATGCCACTGATTCCACTTCATATCATCTTGTAAATAGACGCCAGTTTGTTCGTACTGGCGTTTACCTGCTTTGGTCAACAGACCCTGGTTGATAGTGGCGTAAGTCGGGTCACGCGGATCGTAATAGTAGAAACCGCCAGGTCCACCGGACTCGCCCGTCCATGGATTTAGGTTGGTGGTATAAGCAGAATCGTCAGACAGGTTATTGGTGTATTTATGGAATTCCCCGCCAAGCACCACTTTGTGGTCCAGTTCGCCGGTTGCGAAATCGGCTTCCAGTTGGTTATCGATGGCGTAAGCATCGAGAGACGAGGTTTCACCGCTGTAATAACGCATCAATTCGTCGTGTGCGGCATCTGCCCAACCAATCTGGTATGCCTGCTTGAGGCCCACGTTTGAGTGGGTGTAGCTGGCGTTAGAGCGGAACGCCCAAGTGTCATTAAAGTTATGAGCGAACTCGTAACTGTAAATCTGCTGGTGGCGTTTGAATTCGTCATTACCCGGTTCTACATCAGAGAAACCGGTGCTGAGTTTACGGCCAGTAGAAGAGTAGAGGCTGCCATCAGCCGGAACCGATCCGTGGAAGCCACCTGAAGGATCTTTTTCCAGGTATGCACGCATCACCAATGAGGTATTTTCGCTCGGCTGCCACAACACAGACGGGGAGATGGCGTAGCGTTCTTCACGGGTTTTCTCATACTGGGTATCAGTATTTTTTGTCATACCGATGAGGCGCCAGGCCCATTCATCGTTAATCGCATTGGTATAGTCGAATGCGGTGCCAGTGGTATTGTTGTTACCGTACATGGCTCGGACGTGGCCTTCCTCAATGAACTGCGGTCGCTTTGAGGTCTCCATTACCAGTCCGCCAGGAATGGTTTGTCCGTAAAGTGCGGAAGAAGGCCCTTTGATAACGTCAATACGCTCAAGGAACCATGGATCAACCTGCACCACGTTGTAGCTGCCGCCGTCACTCATCAGGCGCAAGCCGTCAAGGAACGTGTTATTCACATCACCGCCGTGGAAACCGCGCAGAGCGACGGTGTCATAACGGGTTGCACCACCAGCAAAACCAGTGAAAGCACCCGGTGTGTAGTTGAGCGCGCTGTTTACAGATAATGCGCCCTGATCATCAATTTGTTGACGAGTCACGACAGACACCGACTGACCGGTAGTGATTAACGGCTCATCAGTTTTGGTAGCACCACGGCTAACCGTCGCGCTGTAACCTTGAGTTGGGCTGGTGGAGGTTTCTGTCAGTGTATCGGTCACAATAACGGTATCTTCCGCCATCGCGTAGGTTGGAGCAGCAAGAGCAAGCGCGCAGAGTAAAGCGGAACGCTTTACGGTAAATGCCAGTTTCATTTAATTATTTTCCCGAGAATGTCTTTTTTGTTATCACCTGAAGGGCCGATCTGTGTCGGAGAGGTTGGTATAAATTCAGGCGATCTTATAACGAATAGGAATGCGAATTATTATTGTTATTGTTTGTGTAAGCAAGTGCAAATATTGGCAGGTAGAGAATTAAAACCCATGAAAATATTAGTGTTTTTACAGAGGAGTACGACCCTCTCCATGGGAGAAGGTCTAACGAGAGTCGGTGGTGGGAGAATTTTTACTCCTTCTCCTTGAGAGAAGGAGAAGGAGGGGATGAGGCCATTGGAACGACTTTACTGGGTTGAAGCCGCCGTAGGTTTTGTAGTTTCAGTCACAGGTCCCGGTGTTGCTGAAGGCAATTTATCCGGTGTGGAATCGCAGGGCTTCTCTTTACCGCATAACAAATCGAGCATTTTCAGCGTCACGCCGTTGGTCCAGCCAAAACCATCCTGGAGAGGATATTCTCCGCCACCACCGCCCGTACCCGTGCTGGATACATCATACTTTTCAACCAGTTTCTGCTCGCGGTTGTAGGTATGCTGCACATTGGTGAGGAAGCGCCAGGTGACTTCCATGGCTAAATCTTTATGCCCATAGTTCTGTAGCCCTTCGGTGGCTACCCATTGCAGCGGAGCCCAGCCATTTGGTGCATCCCATTGCTGGCCCGTTTTCAGATTGGTTGTCGCAAGTCCACCGGCTTTAAGCAGTTGTGCACGGGTGATGGTTGCCATTTTGTCCGCACGCTCTTTCGAGGCCACATGCACATAAAGCGGGAACAGTGCGGCGGCGGTCAACTGAGAACGAACAGCTTTAGTTTTGAGATCGTAATCGGCATACCAGCCCTGTTTGCTATTCCACAAATGCGCTTCCATAGCTTTCTGGCGAGCATCAGCCAGTTGCTGGTATTGCGTTGCTGCACTGGTGTCTTTCGCTACAGTGCTGGCGTGCGCCAGCGTTTTTTCCATCTGGAATAACAGGGCGTTTAAATCCACCGGCACGATTGAGGTGGTGCGAATCGAACCTAGTTGTTCTGGGTTATCCATCCAACGAGAGCTGAAATCCCAGCCCGAGGCGGCAGCGGCACGCAAATCACGGTAGATTTCAGTTGCCGGGCGATTCGGGTTGTTCTTCGCGGTTGTCACATCATCCAGATAAGATTCAGTACGTGGCGTATCTCGGTCATCCCAATAGCGGTTCAGGACAGAACCATCTTTAAGTTTCACCACGCGCAGGTTTTCAGTGCCCGGTTGCAGCGTATCGCTGCCCTGCATCCAGTAGGCGTACTCTTTTTTCAATTGCGGCAGGTAAGTGGTGTAGGTTTCATCACCGTTATGGCTGGCCAACAGTTTGACCATAAAGGCAAAGAACGGTGGTTGCGAACGGCTTAGATAATAACTGCGGTTGCCATTGGGAATATGCCCCCAGGCATCAATTTCATGGGCAAAGTTGTCCACCATATCCTGCACTTTGTCCCAGTGACCGCTTTCTGCAAGCCCGAGCATGGTGAAATAGCTGTCCCAATAATAGACTTCGCGAAAACGCCCGCCGGGTACGACATACGGCTTAGGTAACGGCAGCAACGAGTCCCATTTATCAACGCTGTCTGTGGTGCGCGTCAGCACCGGCCACAGGCTATCGATATGTTCACGCAATGTCTGTCCTTCAGGTGGAACATATTTTTCACCCTCGCGCGGCAAGGTGAAGTTCACATTCACAAAATGACGTAAATCGAAGCCAGATTGATTGCGCTGCATGCGGTAGTCCGCAAGGATCATTAACGGATCGTTATTAGGAACCGCATCTGCAAATGTCTTTTGGTCAGGGAATAATTTTGCAGTCTGGACATCGGTAAATAACGGGCCAAGGAGCACATCTGGTGGCTGGGGCTGCGGTTGTTGTTCGCCAGCCGCCGAAGCGGGCAAGGTAAAAGCGACGAACGCACAACCGATAGCTATTTGAATCGCAAGCAATAAACTACGTGGACGGCGCAAAGCAGGATTTATCATCTATTGTTCTCCTTTTCATGATCGCGTGAAGTTTTAGCGATCAACCCTATGAAAACCTTAGACGAATTTGCGGGCAGTACCAGGTGCCATGTCGCATATTAAAGGAAAGCAGATAATTTACCGCTGGCACGGGCTCTTACCCTTGCGGATTAATCAACCATGTTCCTGCTTTTTCCACAGACAACGTCATGTTTCGCGTCTGGTTATTATCACGCAGGGTAATCTGATATTTTCCGGCAGGCAGTTGCAGGAAACCATAACCATTGGCCCCCGGCGTGATTTTTTCTGTTTTGCCATTCACTTCCAACTCTTCACCGTCATTCATGCGGACATAAACGCGCGCCAGCATACCGTCAGTGGCGGGTAGCGGAGTTTGAGTTGCCACCGCCTGGACTTTTTGTACCGCGGATGTCTCAAGTTTCGCAGTCTCAGAAGTCGGTGTTGTCGAGAAATGACCACCAAAAATAACCGCACCTACAGCCACGCCGACTAACAAACTGGCCGCTATCTGTAGTGGCAATTTGTAGCGTTTGCGCAACGGAGACAGCGGGGTAATCTCGGCATCTTCAAGAGCAACCAACATGGTGCCTGGTTGTTTTAGCGATGTGAGGCCATTGATGCCGCTCATCGGAATCTCGGCAAGGGCCGCAAATTCAGCAATAGATTGCGGGCGGTCTTCAGGTTTTAGCGCCAGGGCGTGATCGACGGCCTGCAACAAACTGTGGGAATAGCCTTCAGGGCGATTCTTCGCGAGCTTAACGCAAGGGTCCTGAATTGTGCGGGTAACACTGGCTGGGGGGCAAGTGCCTGTTATCAAAGTATAAAGAATGGCGCCGAGTGCGTAGATATCAGTCCACGGCCCTAGTTGGTTTTCGAGATCGTCAGCGTACTGTTCCAACGGGGCAAAACCAGGATTAAGCGGTGTTTTAATCTCGTCGCTGTTTTCTGAATTGGCGCGCAGTGGAGCACCTGCATTAAGTAGCAGCGGCGCTCCATTGTCCTGAATCTGAATACTACGCAGGGACAAATCACGATGAATAAATCCTTCGTCGTGCAATGTTGCCAGCGCCCCGCACAGCATCGGTAATATGCTGCGTAACCAGGCATCGTTGATGATTTCGGGATGTTGCTGATGCAGCTCGGCAAGCGTCATGCCGCTGAAGTAACGTGTTGCCGCATAGGCGGTTTCGTTTTGCGTCCAGAAGCTTAAAACCTGAAGCAGGTTAGGGTGGTTGAATTGCGCAAGCTGACGAGCCGACTGCACAAAACGATTCATGCCCAAGCTGAACGCCTGGCTGTCTTGTTTACTGCGCAAAACCAGCTGCATATTATCGCTACGAATGGTCAGCGCACGCGGCATAAACTCATTGATAGTTACCTGTCGTTCGAGTTGATGATCCCACGCTTTATAAACCACGTTGGTATTGGTGGACTCAGTCACTTGCTGAATTTCAAACTCGTCGAAACGGAAACCTGGCGGCAGAGCTTCGGGAAGTTCTTGTTCGTAATCTTTATCAGTCATGATGGCCTTTCTCTGCACGAAATCGACGAATGTTCACAGGTTATTTCTGGGCGCGCCATGCGCCCACCGCCGGATCACGCAATTGCGGACGCAGGGAGTCAATCAACAGCAAGGTAATAGGTGTATCTGGCGCAAGCCATGCCGACCATACTTTGCGTACTTGGTTTAAACGCGCCTGAATTCCAGCCTCATCAACCGTCATTTCACGTGGAACTTCAACAGCCACGGTTCCGGTGGCTTGCCAGCCATTTAGCTCGGAGTTATAGGGCAAAATCATCCAGCTCTGCGGCGCGTGTTCATTACTGACGACCATGCGTTCATTGTTCAGGCTGGTGATAAGCAGGCTGTCAGAACCCGCATCGGCGCTCAGCCCACTGACCGGGAAACCATGTACGAAGGTCATCTCATTGCGTTTTTCACCGTGAATACCGCTTTGAATGATTTCACTACGCCCATTTAGCCAACCGCCGTTTTCACATTTCCCGTTGGGGATAAACATTGCCGAAGCGTTGGCGTCTCCTTGCCAGAAGGTGCGCAGATGGCAGCCATCCTGCAACGTAAACTCCTGCCATGGGGTGCGGTCAGCTAACGGCGAGCTCTCATTGGAAAGCGGCAGTGTGTTTGGTTCAGCTGAAACTACCGGCGCAACAATGACTGCCCAATCACTGTTTTTGGTCGCGGTGCCAACGGCAAGCGTCTGGCCTTGTGGATCTTCCAGTTTCCAGTTCACCAGTTGAACAGAGCTACACTGGCTTTCCAGCAAGGTGCCAAGACGCGGCATAAAAACGTTGAGCACAGACGGATTTTTATCGCCATTGGCTACGATTCGTAAGGGGAGTTCAGCAGCACACCAGCTCTGTGGCGTGTTGTTTTGCACATCATCTATCCAGACATCCAGCTTTTGCGAAGGAGACTGAACGATACGGTAGTTCCCAGCCCATACGGTTGTAGATGCCAGCAACAGCGCCAGACCCGAAAGCCAGAGTTTCATAGAAATCCTTGTTAGCCGAGCAATATTAAATAAAAGGCTATGACACAAAACGCCTTTGATTAATCAATAATCCAGGTGCCGCTATTAGCGTTCTGACAGGCTTTGCTGGCGTCATCGACGGCAACACAAGTCGTTTTCTTAGAAGCCTTACGCGGACGTGGGCGATCTTTTTTTAGCGTCTGGGCGTAAAGTTCACTTTTGACCAGAGCGCGCGCAGGAACATAGCCCAACATTTCTTGTTTATCTTGCTCTGCAATCGCGAGCCATTTGTTCTCGACCTCGCCAAGCACGGTATAACTTTGTCCGTTTTCAAGGGTACTTATCACTTTCCCACCAAAATCCGGCTTGCTCAAAATAGAGCCCGGATAGAGTGCCCGATAACTGGCGTTAACTGGGGTGAACTCTTGTGGTGCGGCTACAGCGTAACGGTGTGTGAGGGTGACGCCATTGATTTCACTAGTCACGATAGTATCGTCCGTCATTTTTGGCGGCGGTGCTTTACAACCTACTACAGTGGCAACAACAGCAATGATCAACAGGCTTCGCAATTTCATCGTAACTTTCCCTGAAAATATGATTCAAACCTGGTCGCCGGGAGGAGGTAAAAATGGCGAAGAAGAAATCCAGGAATCTGAAGGATTATTCACACTGCTTATACATAGTAACTTTAATTTTACATCGCTTGATTCACAATTCAATGGCGATGTAACTGATTGACATCATTAAGTGTTAAGTGGGTCAAGAACAGGGGCAAGAGTGATGATTCACAGGTTGAATGTTATATCCTTACAGGTTAGCAGTAGCATATATTATAAAACATCATTTCAATTTTAGGACGGAGTATGACGATGGAACCGTTATTGCCTAATATCTGCGATTTTATTGCACATGTTTCGCCACTTAGCACGCTCCCGGTAGAGGCGCAAAATGAAATCGCGCGCTCCATCAGCATTAGCTATCTGGCGGTTGGCGAGACGCTGCCTTTCGATATTGCGGCTGTTGAGCGCTATCTCTACATCGTACGTACCGGTTCGCTTGAGCAACGCTGGAGTGATGGGGTGCTACGTGCCCGTCTGGGACCAGAAGACTTGTTTGGTTTCACCTTCCTTGAAGGGATTCCGGGTAATCCTGAAGATTGTTACAACGTCACTGCTATCGAAAATACGCTGCTATACCAAATCCCGCACAGCGTGCTGAAATCGATGCTGCAAAAATATCCTCAATACGCGACACACTTTTCGATTAACGCTCATGAACGCCTGAATGGCGCGATGGACATTGTCTGGAGCGATGAAGACAAAGGTATGTTTGTGCGTAAGGTTGCGGATCTGGCGAGCAGCACGATTTCCGTTGTTGAATCAACAACGTCCATACAAGAAACGGCCAGGCAAATGCGCTGGGTCGATCGCTGCTCAACGGCAGTAATAATGGATGATGACAAAATTATTGGCATTATCAGTGACCGGGATATGACGCGACGCGTAGTGGCGGAAGGTTTTGATATCTCGCGCCCGGTTAGGGAAGTAATGACTGCTGCACCGATAACTGTTTCATCGGGTGATCTGGTGATGCATGCGGTGGCGCTGATGATGCGCCACGGTGTCAGTAGCTTGCCGGTAGTTGATTGCCAAAAACCAGTTGGCCTACTGACGGCTTCGCATCTGGTGCAGCATCATCGCGTGCAGGCCATTTTCCTGATCGAGCGTATTAACCACTGCCAATCTGTCGCTGAACTAGCCGTTCTTAAAGTTGAACGACAGGCAATATTCGAAGCGTTAGTGGAGGGGAATTTGCGCAGTGGCGCGGTTGAAATGGTGATGTCGATGCTGATGGATGCCTTCACCCGCAGGTTAATTGAACTTGCCCTTAGCGAGTTTGGCGAGCCACCTTGTGAATTCTCATGGATAGTTGCAGGCTCGCACGCCCGAAATGAAGTTCATGTTCATTCCGACCAGGATAGCGCGATTATTTTGCCCGACAGTGCAGGCATTGAAGAGCAAATGTGGTTTTTACGCTTTGCCCGATTTGTTTGCCTGGGGCTTGATGAGTGTGGCTATCCATTATGCACTGGCCATTTTATGGCTTCTGAGAGCCGTTGGTGCCAGCCGCTGTCGGTATGGCAAGCCTGTATTCGCAAATGGGTCACTAACCCGGAATATACGCAGCTATTGAATGCCACAGTATTTCTGGAAACGCGCGCATTTTACGGCAACACCTGGCTGCATGATGCATTCCAGCAATCCTTGCTGAACGATATAGCCGCTCATCCTGGCTTCTTACGTTCACTTACCCGTGATTCGGCCAATACTTCGCCACCTCTTGGTATCTTTAACAATTTGGTGCTGGAAAAAAGTGGCAACGACAGTAAGACACTTAACATCAAACGCTTTGCACTAACGCTTATTATCGACTTGTCACGGATTTACGCGCTGGCAGCAGGGTGCAGTGAAACCAGCACTGAAGCGCGTTTCCATGCTGCACGCGATAAAGGATTAATGTCACCTGGTGGTTGTACTGACATCATTGATGCTTTTCATTTTTTAACCCGACTGCGTTTTAACCACCAGTTGTCGCAGCTGCGTAAAGGGATTACCCCCGATAACCAGATTGACCCGCGTGAGTTTGGCAGCTTTGAGCGCAAGCATCTGAAAGATGCCTTCCGGATTATTGCCCGCCAACAAGAGCTGGCCCGGATGCTGTTTGTGAAGGGGTAATAATGAGTTTTCTATCGCGTATTTTTCCACCTTCACGAGAAACCCGTTTGCAGACCGAGCGCGAGCAGTGGCTGCGTGTGCCTGGCTTGAGTCATGCATTAAAACAGCTATTAGAAGCCCCATTGCCGGATTTCAACGCGACCGTAACTGATGTTCCCTGGTTGGTGTTTGATTTTGAAACCAGCGGCCTTGATGCCACTACGGATTGTATTTTGTCGATTGGCAGTGTGGTTGCCCGAAATGGGCAAATCGGGCTTGCGAGCGCGCAGCACCACTATATTTCCACCGGTAATCCGGTGAATGCGCGTAGCGCGATCATCAATCACATCACCCCGGAAATGCTGCGTGAGGGCGTTTCTCTGGATGAAGCCATGGAGGCTTTGTTCGCGAGCCTGACGGGGCGAGTGGCAGTGGTTCATGGTCGAATGGTTGAACGGGCGTTTATTAACGCCTGGCTGTTTACGCGTTACGGGCGGGAAGGGCTGCCCTTATTGTGGATTGATACGCTGGAGCTTGAGCGACGTCATCAACAGGCGGCAAGACGCATGCAGAACGACTTGCGGCTATCGAGTATTCGACGTGATTACCATCTTCCTGATTACCCGGCGCATCATGCATTGTGCGACGCGGTGGCGACAGCAGAAGTACTACTGGCACAGATCCGTGCGCGCTCGCACGCCCATGATTTGCCGTTGAATGCGTTTCTATGCGATTGAAGTAAAATCTTGGCTGAGGTTTGAGTTAATTGCTGAGACTGCGGTGCAGTTATAATTTAAACCTCAATAAGTTTAATTTATGGTGATTTAACTCACAGATAAGCTCACTACTATTAGACAAATATATCCATTGGAATAATGTATTATTATGTTTAACGAGAGTTGATTTATTATGATTATCGTAATTAATTCATATGCAATCTCTAAGTGGTTCAATATTGACACCATTATCGTCAACCATCGCCCCTAGTACCCTTCCTGATTAATGCGATATAAACAAGTGCAGATGCAGTGTCATCTTTTTGTTTCGCATACTCCAAATGATTATGTCCTGTTGGCGAAATACTCACGCCTGATTTCCTATTTGCCTTTATCTGGCAAAGTTTAGGGTTATGGCGGTAATTCTGCCTATGCTTGTTCGACATAATACCATTAAGGGATGCATACAGCTTATGACAGTCATTCATAATAGATGAATGACTGCGGGTCCTGCTATATATAAATATGATTAAGGATTTCACAATGAATAATTTCAAACATTTGCCAGAGCCATTCCGTATTCGTGTCATCGAGCCTGTTAAACGCACTACGCGTGAACACCGTGAAAATGCCATTATCAAATCAGGCATGAATCCATTTTTGCTCGACAGTGAAGATGTTTTTATTGATTTACTGACAGACAGTGGTACGGGTGCTATTACCCAGAATATGCAAGCTGCAATGATGCGTGGTGATGAAGCCTACAGTGGAAGCCGAAGTTATTATACCTTAGCCGATGCGGTTAAAAATATTTTTGGCTACCAGCACACTATTCCTACTCACCAGGGGCGTGGTGCAGAGCAAATTTATATTCCTGTATTAATCAAAAAGCGCGAGCAGGAAAAAGGCCTGGACAGAAGCAAAATGGTTGCGTTCTCAAACTATTTCTTCGACACCACTCAAGGGCACAGTCAAATAAACGGTTGTACCGTGCGTAATGTTTATATCAAAGAGGCATTTGATACCTCTACTCGCTATGACTTTAAAGGTGATTTTGATCTCGAAGGGTTAGAAAAAGGGATTGATGAAGTCGGGGCCAGTAATGTTCCTTATATTGTTGCTACAATCACCTGTAATTCTGCTGGTGGGCAACCTGTCTCAATGGCAAACCTGAAGGCGATGTATCAACTTGCTAAAAAATATGACATTCCGGTAGTCATGGACTCAGCACGTTTTGCTGAAAATGCCTATTTCATTCAACAAAGGGAAGCTGGTTATAAGGACTGGAGCATAGAGGAAATTACCCGGGAAACATATAAATATGCCGATATGTTAGCCATGTCTGCGAAGAAAGACGCCATGGTTCCGATGGGTGGATTACTCTGTATAAAAGACGATAATTATTTTGATGTTTATACCGAGTGCAGAACGCTTTGTGTTGTCCAGGAAGGCTTCCCAACGTATGGCGGTTTAGAAGGTGGTGCAATGGAGCGGCTTGCAGTAGGGCTCCATGATGGCATGAATCAAGACTGGCTGGCTTATCGCATCGCGCAGATTCAATATTTGGTAGACGGCCTTGAAGCCATCGGTGTGACCTGCCAGCAGGCAGGTGGCCATGCAGCGTTTGTTGATGCGGGTAAATTACTGCCGCATATTCCTGCAGAACAGTTCCCGGCTCAGGCACTTGCCTGTGAGCTATACAAGGTTGCAGGAATTCGTGCTGTTGAAATTGGCTCATTCTTACTGGGCAGAGATCCTAAAACAGGCGAGCAATTACCATGTCCGGCAGAACTGCTCCGTTTAACCATTCCGCGGGCAACCTATACCCAATCACATATGGACTTCATTATTGAAGCCTTCAGTCATGTAAAAGAAAATGCTGTTAATATTAAGGGATTAACTTTTACATACGAACCCAAAGTATTACGCCACTTTACCGCTAAGCTCAAAGAAGTTTAATTAATTATAATCTACCTGGAGTGGCCATGTTCCCCGTGGCCATTCCTTTTCTGCGCGAAGGTATATAGCTAAAGAAAAACAATATTAAATAGGAGGCCATATGGAAGATAACTCCAGTGCCAAGCATTCATCTTTTTGGGGAATTATGGTTATTGCAGGGACCGTAATTGGTGGAGGAATGTTTGCTTTGCCGGTTGATCTCGCCGGAGCTTGGTTTTTTTGGGGCGCATTTATATTAATAATATCTTGGTTTTCAATGCTGCATTCCGGTCTGTTGCTGTTAGAGGCTAACTTAAACTATCCCGTAGGCTCCAGCTTTAACACTATTACAAAAGATCTAATTGGTAATAAATGGAATATTGTAAGTGGAATCACTGTTGCCTTTGTTTTGTATATATTAACTTATGCTTATATTTCGGCAAATGGCGCGATTATTAGTGAAACCATTAGAATGAATTCAGGGGTAAACCTGAACCCGAGGGTTGTAGGGGTTTCTACGGCTGTTTTTGTTGCTTGTGTTTTATGGTTTAGCTCGCTTGCGGCCAGCAGGATTACCTCTCTATTTCTAGGCATAAAAATAATTGCTTTTGTTATTGTCTTTGGTTCGCTTTTCTTTCAGGTGGATTATTCGATATTAAGTGGCGCAGGTGAGGGTGGTGAGGTTATGCAATCATACTTCCCTTATGTTTTTATGGCACTACCAGTATGTCTAGCCTCCTTCGGTTTTCACGGCAATATTCCTAGCCTCATCATCTGTTATGGGAAGAAAAAAGATAAATTAATAAAAAGTATTGTCTTTGGTTCTTTACTTGCTCTGATTGTCTATCTGTTTTGGTTGTACTGTACGATGGGTAACATCTCACGTGATAATTTCAAAGGGATTATTGCCTCGGGTGGGAATGTTGACTCTTTGGTAGGTTCATTCCTCGGAACAAACCAAAGCAGTATGATTGAGTTTTGTTTACTTCTTTTTTCTAACCTGGCTGTAGCAAGCTCCTTTTTTGGTGTCACGTTAGGGTTGTTCGATTTTCTGGCGGACTTATTTAAATTTAATAACTCACATCTCGGTCGGCTTAAAACAACATTGCTCACTTTTCTACCCCCGGTACTGTTATATCTGATTTTCCCTAATGGTTTTATTTATGGTATAGGCGGTGCCGGACTCTGTGCAACAATCTGGGCGGTCATCATTCCTGCCATTCTTGCATTAAAATCAAGGAAAAAGTTTCCTGAGCAGATTTTTACAGTTTGGGGTGGCCGAATAATTCCCGCTGTAGTTATTGTTTTTGGGGTGGTTGTGATTTTTTGTTGGTTTGGAAATATGTTAAATATCTTACCCAAACTTGGATAATAAAAACTATGCCGGATAGAAATCATTGTCTTCCAGACTCGACTCGTCCGGCATCTCTACCCACACTGATGTCATTGCCTGTTGTTGCCTATCATGCACTTGGGCCTCTGGGGTGATTAAGTTGTACAGCCTGCGGCTAGCACCTCACGGTTCACCGCCAGCAGGAGGGGCAAGAGTGCTCTTTACCTGCTACAAACTTAAATGATAAATATTACATCAGCACTGCATCTGCTCCTCAATCCGATATATCACCCAATATATCCAGCCACAGACTAGTAGAATATTCTTGAGATGGGTTTGTCTCAGTTATATATCGCTAATTAATGTTCTTTATTATTCCTGAGCCATGTTGATTTTAGGCAGAAACAGTTAAGCATATCTGCTATAACAATCGACGAATATTGTTCCCAGGCGTTAAAAGCTACCGCTTTCGACACAGTATTAGCCATTGTTAATTAACTCATCATTCATACAACATACCTTGCTGATATTTTGAAGTGTGTAACGAGAAGGTTGTGTTTACTGACATAATGGCGGGTTTATTTGTTTTAATAATTAACATCAAATAACAAGTTCTACCGCAACAGGTAGGCGATAAATGCAAAACATAAGCGGAAATAGACCGCGCAACACAATATGAAGGCTTTTATGGGCAAGACAATCATTACTCAATTTTCTTATCAGTTTGCAGCGACGAATGAACCCGTTGCTCGGGCGGTCGACGGGGATACGTTAACCTTCAAAACACAAGACTGCTTTTCAGGACGAATTGTTGACCAGTCTGATTTAACCACCTCCTTTAACTACGATACGGCAAACCCTGCAACCGGGCCGGTGTTCGTCGAAAGCGCACAGCCAGGCGATATTCTGGTGGTCGAAATTCTCGATATCCGTGTGGCGGCACGTGGTGTAGTCACCACTTTACCAGGCTGTGGCCCGCTTAGTGATACCCAGGAAATTCGCACTAAGCCTGTTGAAATCATTGACGGTAAAGCGCTGTTCAATGACCTGCAAATTCCTATCGACCCAATGGTTGGTGTGATTGGTGTTGCCCCGGCGCATGGCGAAGTCCGTTGCGGATTCCCGGGAAATCACGGCGGGAATATGGACTGCAAACAGATTAATAAAGGTGCGGTGCTCTATTTACCGATTCAGGTAGAAGGTGCGTTATTTGCTCTTGGCGATCTCCATGCGGTGATGGGTGATGGGGAGTTATGCGGTACGGGGCTGGAAATCTGCGGGGAAGTGGACGTACGCCTAACGGTTCTAAGGGGGCAGTCTATTCAATGGCCGGTGCTGGAAACGCCAGAAAAATGGTACACCATCGCCAGTGCTGCACACTATCCCGATGCGCTGAAACTTGCCGCTGAGCAAATGCAGTCGCTTATCTGCAAGGCGTACGGCTGGGATCTGACCGACGCTTATCTGTACATGAGTTTGCAAAGTGACACTGAAATTTGCCAGGCATGCAAACCGTGTCTGGTTGATTTGATTGTGCGTATTGGCACACCAAAAAGAATCGATAAGCCGTTAATTTCCCGGAGTGAAGCATGAAGAACGCATCCGCTGAACCAACATTGAAAGTCACTCTGAGTTATAAAGATTTGGTTATCTACGGCCTTGTCTTTATGGTCATCATTGCGCCAATGTCCATTTTTGGTTTTGTCAGTAAAGAAAGTCACGGCATGGCACCGCTGGTGTATGTAGTGGGCGTCGCGTGTATGATTTTTACCGCGTTGAGCTATCGCAAAATGTCCCGCCGCTACCCGATTGCGGGTTCTGTCTATGCCTACGTCAATAAAGCCACTAACCCGCACATCGGTTTCCTTGCAGGCTGGCTGATTATGATGGATTACCTCTTTGCACCGGCATTGCTATACGCAATGACTGCGACCTGGTGTACTGACTTGCTGCCGTTTATTCCTGGCTGGGTGTGGATTGCATTCTTTATGCTGACAAACTGCTGGGTGAATATTCGCGGTATTGAAAATACGGCGAAGGCCGATATTTTCATTTTCAGTATTTCTGCTCTGGCGCTAATTGTGTTCCTGGTAGTCGGCATCAACTATATTGCGCATGGCGGTGGTGTGGGCGAGTTTACCCTGACACCGTTCTATCAACCGAATGTCATTAACCCGCAATTCATTGGTACGGCCGTCACAATTGCAGCGCTCTCTTTCCTTGGTTTTGACGGAATTAGTACGCTTGCTGAAGAGGCTAAAAATCCGACTAAAGATATTGGTAAAGCGATTATTGCCGCGCTATTTATCGTCGGTGGGTTGTTCATTCTGCAGTGTTATATCGCAACGCTTATCCAGCCTGACTTTATGAAGATGGATGCGGATAGTGCCTTCTTTGATGCAGCATTCCTTGCAGGTGGCGCACCGCTGAAGATTTTCCTGCTGGTCGTTAACATCCTTGCGGTGGGCATTGCCAACACATTAGCGGCACAGGCTGCGGCTTCACGTATTGTCTTTGGCATGGCGCGTGACCACTTCCTGCCTTCTATGTTTGCCAAAATCCATCCAACCTACCGTACGCCATGGATCAGTACCATTGCGATTGGTGCGCTGTCTTTGGTTCTCGGGTTATCGCTGTCGATAGACTTCCTGGCGAAGTTGATTAACTTCGGCGCGATGAGTTCGTTTATCATTTTAAATATCAGCGTAATCTGGATGTTCTTTATCAAAGAGAAACGCCGCAATAGTGTGCGTGAAATTCTCTCCAACCTGTTATTCCCGCTGATAGGGACTGCCATTTTGATGTATGTCTGGGTGAATTTCGACTCAGCCACCATGAAGATAGGCTTTACCTGGCTTGTGATTGGTATCGTGATTGGAATGGTGAAAACTCGATTCTATAAGCGTTTACCGAAGCCGGTGGCTCTTACCTGATATATTGTGTAACTGCGGTCAGCCCACTGGTGACCGCAGTTATTAGCGCGACTTCAGCGCTTTTCCTGAGTGTTAATGACTCCCGCACGATTAAGAATATTTTCTATCTCAACCTTCATCTCTTCCGTTAACGGCGTGGCCGGTGGCAATGAATAAACCGGGATATTCAGGCCTACCAGGCGCAGGGCATATTTCACCGCGTTGTAAAACGGCAAGTCCATACTATAAAGCGGCGGTATCCAGGACAGCGATTGTTGTAATTCAATGGCCCGTGAAAGATCTTGTTTGCGCCATGCATCAAGGATCCCACAGGTCAGTTGCGGGGCGAAGTTCGCGCTGGCGGGGATGCAGCCATCACCACCGAGGATCAATGTTCCCAGCAGGTATTCATCATAACCGGCGAAGATCGCAAAATCGGGTCTGTCAGGTTTCACCGCGTGGATGGTTTCACGAATATGGGACAAGGTATCAACGGTATCTTTCAACCCGACAATATTTGGGCAGCTTAGCGCCAGCTCACGAATAACTGGCACCGGGATAGCCTGACCTGTCAGGGCGGGGAAGTTATACAGAAGAATCGGCAACTCAAGTGCGCTGGCGATGGCTTTGTAATGACTCAGCAGATTTGCATTACTTAACGGGTTGTACCACGGGTTGACCACTACCACGCCACTAGCACCCAGTTTTTGGGCATGAAGCCCGGCATCAATGGTCTGTTGCGTGCCACAGTGGGCAATCCCTATCAAAACGGGCTTTCTACCTGCAACCTTCTTTATACAAAACTCTGCAACCTGTGCCCGCTGTGCTTCAGACATATGGGCAAATTCTCCGGCGCTGCCGAGAAAGAACAAGCCATTAACAGGCGATGAGACCAGGTGTTCAATTAACATTGCCTGTGCGACACCATCGAATTCACCATGCGCATCAAACAATGTAGGAACCGGGGGGATAACACCACTAAAACGAGGTTGCTTCATTAGCTACTCCTGCAGGTTTTTTGAGTTTATTGTCCGTGAAAAGCTCATTGCTTGAATCTGTGAATGGTATTAATTGTAGCGGAAGGTGAGATTGTGAAAGCCGATTATGTCGCATTACTGAACTGTTGTTTTAATTACGTACATTAATCGTTCGGGGAAAGGGTTTGCGACCATCTGGGGATGATGGCCGCAGGTAAATCAATATACGTGGTGGTGTGAAATTGATAAACAATCAGTGCTCAAGCATCTCATGGACAACTTGTTCTTTGGACAAATTGTATTGGTAAAACGTCGGCCAGTTATCCATCTCATTGAGTAAGGATTGCTGTGAATCATTACCCACGAATATATGGAAATGTTCGGATTTACGTGGGGAGATAATATGGTCGCTAAACTGCACGTATTTAGGTGCTTTTGATTGACTGTCTTTGCATTCAAACAGATAGCGCACGCCTTTTTTCCCTGAAGTGTAAGTCAGGATTTTATGACCGGCGTACGTGTACTGGCAGGTATTTACCGTGTCACCGCGATGGAATTCGATGACGTTATTCTCGATGCCAATCATATCAATATCAGTGGCATAGCCTTTCTTGTAATACTCTTTATATTGCGCCGCAGTTTTGCTGCTATTGTTGCGCGCTTTTTTCTCCATCACCACATCTAAGTCGCCGTTTAACAGATAAGGATTGACTGACTGCCATACCCCATCCCAATCGCTTAATGCGCGATCCTTCACCTGTTTATTTTCAAATACGCCTTCGCTGGCTTTGCGCTCTGCTTCAGATAGGGGGGCGCCATGTGTATGGCTGTGTGCAAGTGCGTTCGCGCTACTCAGTAACATGCCCATGCCAAGAACCATGGTGGTAATCCGTGCGGTCATCAGTCTCTCCGTTGGTGTTTCAGATAATGAATTAATGTTATAACATAACAATATCGAGATTCAATATCTTTGCACATAAAACCGGAGTGGCAGGTCAGTACTTTTGCTTAATGATATTTGCCAGACGTACAAATGACGGGAGCATATCGCTATCGTTGATACTGGCAAATCCAACTAATAACCCTTTGGATTTCTGTTGATTAAAGTAATAGCGCGACAACGGCCTGACTAAAATGCCTTCTGCATTCGCCTGTTTTGCAATCTGCATATCATCTGCGTCAGGTGGAAGTTGAATAATCAGATGCAGCCCGGCATTGCTGTTGAAATAGCCCAGATACTCTTCACCCAACTGCTGCTTTATTAGCTCAACCAGTTGGTTACGGCGTTTGCTATATAACTGGCGCATTTTGCGAATGTGCGCGGCGTAATATCCTTCTTTGATAAATTCAGCAAGGGCGGCCTGAATGACCTGATGGCCACTACGGTATAGCTCGTTATGCACCTTTTTCAACGGGGCGGCTAAGGGTTTAGGAAGCACCACGTAACCCAGTCGTAGCGCGGGATACAGTGTTTTACTGAAGGTGCCGATGTAAATAACTGGGCTATCTTCTTCAAGACCCTGAAGTGAAGGAATGGGCTGGCCTGAGAAACGAAATTCGCTGTCATAATCATCTTCTACAATCCAGCTGTGGAACTCCCGAGCCTGAGAAAGTAATAACTGACGGCGCGGTAAACTCATTACTGAACCCAGCGGATATTGATGCGAAGGGGTGACGAAAATCAATTTCGGCTTTTCAGCAGGCGATGCTTGCGGAACCAGCCCCTGGTCATCGACTTCAAGTGCTGAAATATTCACGGCGTTCATGCGTAAGATATTTTTAATTCCCCAATATCCGGGTTCTTCAATCCAGGCATGGTCACCAGGGTTGCACAACGTACGAGTGACTAAATCCAGCGCCTGATGAATACCTTCGGTTATCAATATTTGATCGGTTGAGCATTTCACACCGCGCGCGGTACGCAGATAATCTGATAGCGCAGCCTTTAAATCCTCCAGCCCACCAACCGCATCATAAGTGAGATATTCGGGGTTTAAGCGCCGGGAAATACGATCATAAATCTTCTTAAAAGTCCGATGCGGGAAGCTGTTTACATCAGGCACGCCGGGAATAAAATCCCCCCATTGTGCAGGGCTGGCACTGGCGTTCTCAAGCAGTTCAAGGCCGCGTAGCGACAGGCTCGAGCGGTCTTCAGGCTGGGAGGTCTGGAGTGTTTTAGCAACTTGTGTGTTGAGGTTATCAAGCACACTTTCGGTGACAAACGTGCCGCTGCTGGTGCGCGTCGAGATATAGCCTTCAGCCTGCAACTGCTCGTAGACCCGCAAAACCGTATTACGCGACAGCACCAATTCGCTGGCCAAATCGCGGGAAGGAGGCATCCGTGTGGCCGGGCGTAAACTCCCCTCGAGAATGCAATTACATATCGCAACATAAAGTTTCTTATGAAGTTTCTCGGCAGGTGTCTGGCTAAATGCCTGCTTAATCACATCTACGGCAAGTGAACGCATTTGGATCCTAATAATAAAACGATTTGGCACTCGATTCAGGTACCAGATACTGTCTAAATGGATCTCGTAATTCAACCTGTAAATCTGTTTTGTGTGCGAGGGATAAAAAAATGAGCAATAACGAACTCCATCAACGTCGTCTGGCTGCTACTCCGCGCGGGGTAGGTGTGATGTGTAATTTCTTTGCCCAGACGGCAGAAAATAGCACCATCACGGATGTAGAAGGGAAGCAATATATCGATTTTGCAGCGGGCATCGCCGTATTGAACACCGGCCATCGTCACCCACGCCTGGTACAGGCCATTGAGCAGCAACTCCATTCATTTACACATACCGCTTATCAGATAGTCCCTTACGAAAGTTATGTGTCACTGGCGGAAAAAATTAACAAAGTGGCTCCGATTTTTGGGCCTAAGAAAACGACATTTTTCACCACTGGCGCTGAAGCTGTTGAGAACGCCGTGAAGATCGCCCGTGCCCATACTGGCCGCCCTGGCGTGATTGCCTTTAGCGGTGGGTTCCACGGTCGTACCTATATGACTATGGCGTTAACCGGCAAAGTGGCTCCCTATAAAATCGGCTTCGGGCCATTCCCTGGCTCCATTTATCACGTGCCGTATCCGTCGCAGTTGAACGGTACTTCGACTGATGATGCGGTGAAAGCCATTGAGCGACTGTTCAAGTCCGATATCGAAGCCACCCAGGTTGCCGCGATTATCTTTGAGCCAGTACAGGGCGAAGGTGGTTTTAATGTAGCACCGCCTGAATTTGTGGCTGCGATTCGCCAGATTTGTAATACCCACGGCATCGTGATGATTGCCGATGAAGTGCAAAGCGGATTTGCCCGTACCGGTAAAATGTTTGCCATGGACCATTACGCGCATCAAGCCGATCTCATGACCATGGCGAAAAGCCTGGCAGGTGGGATGCCACTATCAGGTGTGGTGGGTAGAGCGGAAATCATGGACGCACCAGCACCTGGCGGCCTGGGGGGAACTTACGCAGGTAACCCGCTGGCGGTTGCTTCAGCTCATGCGGTGCTGGATGTGATTGCGGAAGAAAAACTGTGCCAACGTGCTGATACATTAGGTGAGCGGCTGACAAAAACGCTGCTTGATATTAAAGAGAATTGCCCAGCATTAGCTGAAATTCGCGGGTTGGGTTCGATGATCGCCGCTGAGTTTTATGAGCCATCAACAGGTGAGCCATCTGCCGCTATTGCCCAGCAGATTCAAAAACGAGCATTAGAGCAGGGGCTACTGCTCCTGACCTGCGGCCAAAATGGCAACGTAATTCGTTTCCTCTATCCGCTGACTATTCCGGATGCTCAGTTTGACCAGGCATTAAATATTATTAAGAACGCGACGCAATTGTGAGACTACAGATGATTGAATTAAACAATGCAGACTTGCTGCTAACTACCTGTCCGGTTGATGGTGAGTGGAGTAATGCACTGTCTGGTAAAACAGCTCCAGTTTTGAATGCTGCGACAGGCGAGAAAATCGCAGAGGTTCCTTTTATGGGGCAGGCCGAGACTGTGCAGGCAATTACTGCGGCTGAAGTCGTGCAAAAAGAGTGGAAAAAACAGACTGCGGCAAGTCGGGCTAAAATCCTGCACTGCTGGGTAAGCCTGATTCACGAAAATAGCGAAGATCTAGCCCGATTGATTACCCTTGAAGGTGGCAAACCGCTTGCTGAAGCGCGGGGTGAAATTAACTATGCTGCTTCGTTTATTACCTGGTTTGCTGAAGAAGCGAAAAGAGTGGATGGCGTCTTGTTGCAACCTACCAGTGCCGATCAGCGTTTTATCGTCTCCAAACAGCCGATTGGCGTTTGTGCAGCCATTACGCCATGGAACTTCCCGGCGGCGATGATTACCCGCAAAGTAGCACCGGCACTCGCGGCGGGTTGTGCCATTATCGTCAAACCGGCCGAGCAAACACCGCTAACCGCACTGGCACTGGCAAAACTGGCAGAAACAGCGGGGCTTCCGGCAGGGCTGCTGCAGGTCATCACGGGTGATGCAAAAGAGATTGGTGGCGAACTTTGTCGCAACGCTACGGTTCGTAAACTTAGCTTCACGGGTTCAACCGAGACAGGGCGCTTATTGATGGCGCAATGTGCACCAACGATTAAGAAATTGTCGCTGGAACTGGGTGGGAACGCGCCGGTTATCATTTTCGATGATGCTGATATCGATCTTGCCGTTAAGGGCATCATGGCGTCCAAGTTCCGCAATAGCGGCCAGACCTGTGTTTGCGCTAACCGCATCTACGTTCAGAGCGGAATTTATCAGGCGCTGAGCGTTGAGTTGGTCAAAGCGGTTGAGGCTCTGAAAGTCGGTAACGGCATGGATGACGGGGTCACTCAGGGGCCACTGATCAACGCTAAAGCGATTGAGAAGGTTGAGCTTCATCTTAGCGATGCTCTGGATAAAGGGGCCACCTTGTTAACGGGCGGGCAAAAACATACATCAGGTGGGAATTTCTTCTCGCCAACGGTCGTGGCCAATGTCACGCAAGAGATGCGTTTTGCCAGAGAAGAGACATTCGGCCCGGTTGCGCCACTATTTAAATTTGAAACTGATGATGAAGCAGTGAATTACGCCAATGACACGGAGTTTGGCCTGGCTGCTTATATCTTTACCCGTGATGCGAAACGCCAATGGCAAATTCCGGAAGCACTGGAATATGGCATGGTGGGAGTGAATACCGGGTTGATTTCCAATGAAGTGGCGCCATTTGGTGGGATTAAACAATCAGGTCTCGGCCGTGAGGGGTCCCGCTTTGGCATTGATGAGTACTTAGAAATGAAATATGTCTGCGTGAAACTCTAAACCCTTCAATACTTCGCGCCGCAGCACCATAGGTCGGATTAGCGCAAGCGACATCCGACTTTTCCGCTGATCTTTTCACCCCAGATTGCCCCAAAACACTGCCCATCTGCGAATGTTGCAATCACGCTCACGATCTTAACAATTATGTGACATTAGGCGTATACATATAACATATTATGTTTTATAAAATATGAACACTGCCTGCCCTTATGCCACATAAAGAGAAAAGATATGGAACAGACGACAGACAAAGAAAATCTGCAACATCAGCCAGTTAAAGGCGAGCAATTCAACCGCTCGATAGGGCTGATGTCTAATTTCGCGCTGGGATTTACCTACCTATCACCACTGACAGCGGTGTACTCGCTGTTTGCGCTGGCGGTAACGCTTGCCGGGCCACCGGCGATCTGGTGGATTCTTATCGTTGCCTGTGGCCAGTTGCTGGTGGCGCTGGTATTCGGTGAAGTTGCATCCCAATACCCAATTACTGGTGGTTTGTACCCATGGGCAAGAAGGTTATGGGGGAAAAAATATGCGTGGATTGCAGCCTGGATTTACCTGTGGGCTTTAGTCGTCACCATTACCTCAATCGCGGAATACACCTCCACCTTTGTTGCGTCGTTATTTCACTACGCAACCAGTGCAGGCAACATGATGCTCACATCTGTCGTGCTGCTGCTGATAATGATGGGCGTGAATATGTCCGGAACGAAAAATTTAGCCCGTGTCGCAAAAATAGGTTTCTGGTGTGAAATAGTCAGCGTCATTGCGTTAGGTATCTATCTGTTAATATTCCACCGTTCCCAGCCATTCTCTGTGGTATTTGACTCGATGGGTGTTCTGGCATCCGATGGTAATTACACCACTGCGTTTATGTCCGCATCGCTGATGGGTTTGTTTATGTTCTTTGGCTTTGAAGCATGCGGTAACGTAGCTGAAGAGGTTAAAAACCCAGGTAAGAAGATTCCAATCGCCATGATTCTGAGTATTGTCTTTGGCGCAATTTCCGCGGTGATTTCGATTCTGGGTTATCTGCTGTCGTCTCCGGACTTGATTAACATTGTGAACGGTAAAATTGCCGACCCAATTCCAACAATTCTGAACCAGGCGCTGGGTGAAACAGGTGCAACCATCTTTATTGTGGTCGCTATTATCGCCATGCTCTCTTGTATTCTGTCACTGCAGGCTGCATTGAGCCGTCTGATATTCTCCTTCTCTCGCGATAAGATGCTGCCGGGTAGCGAGTGGATGTCTAAGATCTCTAAACATAGCGTGCCGGATAACGCCATGATTGTGAGTTGTTTATTGCCGGTGATTATCTGCGTCTGGGTCTACTTCCAGCCGGATAGTCTGGCTCGTATCACGGCCTTTGCGGTTATTGGAATCTATATTTCATTCCAGATGGTCGTACTGGCTGCACTGCGTCAACGGCTGAAAGGCTGGAAACCAGCAGGTGAGTGGACTGTGGGTTCATGGGGATTAATCGTAAACGTTCTGGCGTTAGCCTATGGCCTGTGCGGTATTTGGTTACTGGCGCAACCGGCCGCAGGTGAAAGCTTTATTGACCGTTGGACGGTATTGGTAGGGCTTGCGATTGTAATTATCTCAGGACTGCTTTACATGTTCATCACTAAGCCGTTTGGCCGTTCGAACGCACCAGAAAATGATGCGATTGAGTATGCGCGAAAGCTGAGTGTTGAACAGAACTAATACATGTGTATTTAAAGGGAGGATTAGCGCTAAACGCTAATCCTCCCTAAATTTATTTAGCCTGATACAAATTAAAGTAATCATTCTCAAAGACAATCTTCGCCACACTGATATCCAGCAAATCGCCCACCCGGAAACGAGGATGCGTTGAAAAAACAATCCTGCTATCTTTGTTGGTCAGAATGACTTTATTATCGGCGGCGTAAGGTAATAACTCATCCTCAACGCGGCTGACCAATAAATCTATTGCAGCCACTCCTAAAAATTGCTGATTAAAATAAACCGGTACAGCGCTAGTGATGGTGTAAGACGTATTACAGATATAGTCGACGTAGGGGCCATGAATAAATGCGTTACCGACAGTTGGAGCTTGCTTAAACCACTCAAAGGTTCTGAAATCCAGACGCTGTTGCGTGGCCTGGTCTAAATCAAGATTCACCTGTTTTACACCATCAGCTTTCTTATACCACCACTCGAGCAGCCAAAATTCTTTATTACTTCCTGAGCCTTCGATATGGCTGGCAAAGCCCGCACCGGAGCAGTAAACATTACTGTTTAAAGTGGCTTTAATATGATCCTGAATGGTTTTTCTGACGGAAGGCTCAAGCAAATGCTCCAGATTAACATCCTCAATTTCTGCCAGTGACGTTTCAATGTTGCGGGCAAGCAAACCGGTGGATTCAATGGTGGAGTTAATGATGCTATCAATTTTTTCGGTAAGGGCATGGAGTGATGTTGTTAATAGCATATTTATGCCTATTCTTATAGTTTGTCAGGTTGCACTGTATTTCAATTTATTTTCTATCAGATAGAAAGTAAACGTATCGATTAGCTTTTTGGCGATGTTAACTGACTCGGACTCATTGTGTGAAGACAGAGTATTAATTAACGTGGTGTATAGCTCAACAATCTCACCGTGTATATTTTCTGAACGGAACAAAATAGCCACCAGCGACGACCATTCGGACTGCAAAATTAGCTCCTGGTTAGCGAGACGCGCTGACTGAGAACAGGCGGCTATGGCTAACAAACAACGCATATCAGCCTGAGTGCGTGCTTCAGGTGATGTCGCTAAATTGAGTACTTCAACAAATTCACGTAGGCGAGTGATATCTGCGTTCGTCATACGACGCGATGCCAGACGTGTACTGTGGCTAATAATAGCGCAATGCATTTCACCTAAATCCGACAAATAATCGGTACTTAGGGTCTTAAATGGATTAAGGGTATTACTGAATTCCCAAACTTGCTCGCAAACAAAACTGCCGCCATTACGCCCACGAACAGTGTGAATTAAGTTGTTAGCACGCAGCGTATTTAACGCTTCGCGGATGGTGATGTGCGAAACCCCCATCATTTTTGCGAGGTCGGCTTCATTCGGTAATTGCTCATTTGCTTCAAGCAACCCGGTAATAATGGCATTTGAAAGACGCTGAACTATCTGATCGGAACGGCTGGCCTGGCCTATTGGCGCGAATATCACCGCATGAGTAATCATAATTTTACCTGGTGAGATAATCCTTTAAATAGTTCACTGAACATAGCATACAACCCCTTGTTAATGAAGGAATGCTTAAGTGTTGATGCTGGTCCACATGCAACATGTGTCGCTCGTTTTGAACCTTTCCATCGCGCTCGATGAACGCTGCGCAATTGCACATTAAAATATCACTTCGAAATGGGATGTATATCATATTGTTAGTAAAATGTTATTGAAGTCTTCCCGTATAAAACATATTACATAATATAGTTTATGTTTTAACGAGCGGAGAGCGTAATGAACATCCTGAAGCATTTTATCAATGGGCAATATGTAGCAGGTTCGGAGGATAATCTCTTTGAACTGGTAAGCCCGGTCAACGGAGAGACCTACGCGCTGTCGCCAGGTGCAGGTCGTAGCGAGGTAGATCAGGCCTATAGCGCAGCGAAAAGCGCGTTTGCCGTCTGGAAACATTCCACCCCGTCCCAAAGACAGCTGGCACTGTTAAAACTGGCCGACGCGATTGAACACAATGTGGACCGACTGGCGCAAGCGCAAAGTCAGGAAACAGGGCAGTTACGTCACTTTATCGAAAAGGAAGAGATCGCAGCATCCTGCGATGCACTGCGTTTCTTTGCCGGTGCGGCGCGATGTCTTGAAGGCAAAGCCTCATATGAATATACCCCCGGTTTAACTTCAACTATTCGCCGCGAGCCGTTAGGGATTGTCGGCCAGGTCACGCCGTGGAACTACCCGTTTATGATGGCGGTGTGGAAAATTGCCCCGGCATTGGCCGCGGGGAACACCGTGGTGCTTAAACCTAGCGATACCACGCCCATCAGCACCTTAATTCTGGCGGAACTTGCCGCGCCAATTTTCCCACAGGGCGCGTTTAACGTGCTGCTTGGCAAGGCCGAAACCGGCTCCCTGGTGGTATCGAGCACAGAAGCGTCGTTGGTTTCAATTACCGGCTCGGTGCGTGCGGGTTTACAGGTAGCGGCATCTGCTGCTGCAAACCTCACCAAAGCTCACCTCGAACTTGGCGGCAAAGCACCGGTTATCGTTTTTGCCGATGCCGACATTAATAAAGCGGTAGACATTATCACCACCGCGGGCTTCTTCAACGCAGGCCAGGATTGCACCTCGGCGACGCGCATTCTGATTGAAGATTCCATTTATGAATCATTTCTCGAAAAGCTGGTAAGCAAAACCCGCGAAATCAAATTCGGCGTGCCGGAAGATAAAGATGCGTTGTACGGCGCACTTAACAGCCGCAATCAGTTAGATCAGGTTAAAGGCTTTATTAGCCGACTACCGGCGCACGCCAAAATCGAAACCGGTGGTAAGCCTGGTGCGGGCCCTGGTTTTTATTTTGAACCGACGATTATTTCCGGGCTTGAACAACACGACGAGGCGATTCAGCACGAAGTCTTTGGCCCGGTGATGACCGTGCAGAAATTCTCCTCAGAAGAAGAGGCGCTGGATAAGGCGAATGACGTGGAATATGGCCTGGCATCCAGTGTCTGGACCAGTAATCACGGCCGCGCCCAACGCTTCAGTATGCGTCTCGATTTTGGCACGGTGTGGATTAACAACCATATACCACTGTGCGCTGAAATGCCCCACGGCGGCTTCAAGAAATCCGGTTACGGGAAGGACTTGTCATCCTACTCGCTGGATGAGTACACCCGTGTAAAACACATCATGTGCGATACCTCTGACTCTTAATATTAAGGTGATGAAATGAAAGCAATAAAAGTTGCCGTACTCTCTTTCGCTCTATTCTCAAATCTGGCGCTGGCGGATGTTTCCCCGTTGACGGTGGTTAAAGATTATATGTCCGCATGGAACGCCCATGATTCAGCAAAAGCTGCACAATATTTAGCCTCAGACGTGGTTTATTACGATGCAGCAAATGGCACGCCGGTTAACGGGAAGGCAAACGCGGAAAAAGACGTTATCGGTGCTTTTATTAAAGCCGTACCGGACCTGACATGGAAAATGACCAGCAAGCCAGTCTATGACCACGACACCATCGCCTTCCGCTGGGAGTTTAGCGGTAAAAATAGCGGTGAGTGGGCTGGCAGCCCGGCTACCAATAACCCGATTAAATTTGAAGGCGTCAGCTATATCACCGTCAATAACGGCAAGATTACATGGCAAGGCGATTACTACGACTCCAGGAAACTGGATGAAGAATTAAAACCACAGGCTAAATAAGTAAGGTCTTTTATGTCGATAACCAGACGTGATTTTCTCAACGGAGTTGCCATCACTATTGCTGCAGGGTTAACACCTCTGGACCTTGCCAAAGCTGCCGGTAATGCCCGCGCGGTTATCGGGGAGGATTACTATCCGCCCCAACTTGCCGGGTTGCGCGGTAACCATCCCGGTTCATTCGAGATGGCGCACGCAATTGGCCGTGACCATGAAAAATTCAGCACAGACCATCTTCCGATTGAAGAAGAGTACGATCTGGTTATTGTCGGCGGCGGGTTAAGTGGTCTTGCGGCAGCCAGTTTTTGGCAAGACCTGATGGGTGAAGAGAGCAAGGTGCTGGTGCTTGATAACCATGATGATTTTGGCGGCCACGCGAAGCGCAATGAGTTTAACGCCGGTGGCAAAAAAATTATTGGCTACGGCGGCAGCGAAGCCTTTCAGTCGCCAACGCGTAACTTTAGCCCGGTGGTAAATGGCCTGATGTCTAAGGTTGGCGTTAGCGTAGCGCGCATGAAGCAGAGCTTTGAGGTCAATTTTTACCCGGACTTAAATCTGAGCCGTGGGGTTTTCTTCGACAAAAAGAACTTCGGTGAAACCAAAATTGTTGGCGGCGATCCTGGGCGCGCAGTCGCCGATGATATCCCGCCAGACAGACTCAATGGCCGCAGCCTTGAGGCATTTATCAATGATTTCCCATTAAGTGAGAACGACCGCAAATCCATTCTGGATTTGTACGTCAATCCGCAGGATTACCTGAAAGGGATGTCGGTAGACGAGAAAACCGAATGGATGGACACCCACAGCTACCGCGATTTCCTGGTGGAGAAAGTGGGTCTGAGCAAAATGGCCATCTTGTATTTCCAACAGCGCACCAATGACTTCTTTGCTATCGGCATTGAAGGCGTGAGTTGTGGTGATGCGCGCACTTGCGCATTGCCGGGAATGGACAAGATGGGCCTGCCTCCTCTCGATGAAGAATCCCTTGCCGATTTGGAAGAGCCTTATGTCTATCATTTACCGGATGGTAATGCGGGCCTGGCTCGTTTGATAGTCAGGCACCTGGTGCCCGAAGCGCTACCTGGCAACACGATGGAAGACTCCATCACCTCCAGGCTGAATTATCAAAAACTCGACAACAAAGAGAACAGCACCCGCATTCGCCTGAGCAGCATTGTGATTAATGCGGCCAATACCGATGATGGCGTAGTCGTGACCTACGTTAATGACGGCAAAGCGCATCGCGTCAAAGGGCGTAAGGCCATCATGGCGGGCTACAACATGATGATCCCGTATCTGGTGCCTGAAACCCCGGAAGAGCAAAAGGCTGACTTGCGCCTGAACGTCAAAGCGCCGCTGGTATACACCAATGTGGTGGTCAAGAACTGGCATGCTTTTACCAAACTCGGTATCCACGAATTCTATTCTCCTGCGGCCCCTTACAGCCGCGTGAAGCTCGACTACCCGGTGAGCATGGGAAGTTATCACCACCCGCAAAATCCGGATGAACCTATGTGCCTGCACATGGTTTATGTACCCACATACCCGGGCAGCAAAATGAGTGCCCGCGAACAGTTCCGCCAGGGGCGAGCTTATTTGCTTGGCACCACTTTTGATGCTCATGAAAAGATGATCCGCGAACAGCTTCAGGAAATGTTGGGGCAAACCGGGTTTGACCATGAACGGGATATCACCGCTATAACCGTGAACCGGTGGGCTCATGGCTACGCTTATTACGCCAGCGCGTTGTTCGATGATATGGATAAGATACCGGAAATTATTAAGCGGGCGCGTAAGCCTATCGGGCGAATCGCGATTGCTAATTCTGATTCAGACTGGGACGCCTATGCGCATACCGCGATTGACCAGGCGTGGCGTGCGGTCAATGAACTCAAGGCGATGGGATGAGCTGACATGAAACAGACTTTATTAGCTATCGGATGCATTTTATATACCGGCCATGCAGCGGCTATCTCTGCGGGTGAATACATGGCAAAGGTCTCGGACTGTGTGGCTTGCCATACCGCCGAAGGTGGCCAACCGATGGCGGGAGGGAAAGCATTTTCCACGCCGCTTGGGAATATTTACGCCACCAACATTACGCCAGACAAAACCTCCGGCATTGGTCAGTATTCGTATGAAGATTTTGAGAAGGCAGTAAGGCAGGGGATTGCGAAAGATGGTCATCCACTCTATCCCGCAATGCCTTATCCGTCGTATGCCAGAATGTCCGATAAAGACATTCACGATCTCTACGACTATTTCATGAAAGAAGTTCCCGCTGCAGACGTGAAAAATAAAGAGAATGATATTCCATGGCTGTTTTCCGCCAGATGGCCACTGCATATCTGGAATTGGTTATATGTTGAGGATGCTCATCCTGATAATACAGCGCCAAAAACTACGGAGCAGGATAAAGAATTACTGGCCCGAGGTGCATATTTGGTTGAAGGTCCAGGCCATTGCGGTGCCTGTCATACCCCAAGAGGCGCCTCAATGCAGGAAAAAGCCTATAATGGGACCAGCGATATTTATCTTAGTGGTGCAACGATTGATGGCTGGTATGCGCCATCACTACGAAATATCTCGATGTCATCGGAGGAATTAAAAGATCTTCTGCGGGTGGGAAGAAGCCAGCATGGAGCAATTTCGGGGCCAATGAGTGAAGTCGTTACGCAAAGTACGCAATATCTTACCGATGGTGATTTAGATGCTATTTCCTTTTATTTGCTGAATTTCAACCATAAAAATCCAACGCCTGTTGCAAAAGATGGTTCAATAAATTATTCACCGACGGATGGGAAAACACTCTATTCAATGTATTGTTCGACCTGCCATGGTGATGACGGTAAAGGTAAAGATTTTACCGTGCCTTCTTTAGTGAATAACTCAATAGTCACGGCGAAAGATCCAGCGTCATTGATCTCGGTTATTTATCAAGGTGCGCAAACACCGCAAACCAAGGGTAATATTTCCTTTAGAATGCCAGCATATAAAGATTCAATGTCAGCTGATGAAATGGCTAATGTGGTTAATTATGTGAGAGGGAGTTGGGGAAGTGGTACAGCGCCTATCAGTAAGGATGATGTTGTGAAAGTTAAAGAAGCGCAGAAATAATTATTTATTGCCAGAGTGGATGGTGTCATTGCTTATCCACTCTGGCAAACAGATCACCATGGCAACCAACTGTTAACGAATAACCTTCCTCACCCTAACTAATGGTAGGGAAGATATTGACATCTACATCACCCAAAGTTTTATTTATGGATAATTCTTTAATCTTGCTGGCTTGTGTGTCATCTTCAGCGCGCATAAGGTTGTGTGGCTCATCATCAATGATGGCAAAGTTCAAGGTATTGGGTATATAGGTTCTATATTGGCATTTCAAATGAAAAAGTATTTACCTCTGTTCTTTATTATGTGCGCATTTCCAGCATGTTATACTCATGCTAATGATAGCCTGGTGAATATAAAGAAAAATCATAAAATAACATTAAGCTATTCGTATAATGATTTTCCTTTCTCATATGTTGCTAATGCCAAGCCAGTTGGCATGGCAATTGATATATGCCAGGATGTTGTTGAACAGTTAGAGAAAGAGTTAAACATCCCTCATATTGAGATTAATTGGGTTGGGGAAAAACAGAACGTAACTTTACAAAAAGTAAAGGGGCATACTGTTGATATGACATGTTCGGCAATTACCCGTACAGATGCACGACTTAAAACTTATAATTTCTCTAATCCCTATTTTATTACTACGACTGTATTACTTTCTAAGAAAAGTGAATCTGTACAGCAAGCAAGTCAACTACGTGGTAAAACAATAGCGGCTGTTTCCGGTGGTTCCGCCATTGAGCGTGTTAACAAATTGAACCTTAAACTGGATTATTCGCTTCTGATGGTAACGACGCCAGATTTTGCATCGGCTTTAGAACTCCTTAAGTCTGAAACCGTCAAAATGTTAGCTAACGACGAGGTTTTACTCGCTGCATTTAAAGCCGGGGACCTCGAAAGTTATGCCATCAGTTATGTCGATTTCGGCGCTACGGATGCTTATGGATTAATGATGGCAAAAGATTCCGTTGAATTAACCGATCTGGTTAATAATTCATTAGGCGAAATAATCAACAGTGGAAGGTATATCGAATTATATAACAAATGGTTTATGTCGCCCGTCCCGCCATTGCAGCAAAATTTGCATATGCCAATGAGTAAAGTATTACAGCACTATGTGAAAGCAAGTGCGCCAGGCGCGGCATACCGTACATTGTCGCCTGAGTAGCAGTAAGGTTCCCTGCCCAAAATCTTAAGCTGTAAGGTACAAAAAATAACCAGCAGAAAGAATAAGCCAGGGGCCAAAGGCTACTGGCTGGTTTAGCTTTTGGCGTTTAAATAAATGCATAATAACCGCCGCCAATAAGCCACCCATAGCCGCAATCATGACTAATTGTGGCAAAACTTCCCAGCCTAACCAAGCACCTATAGCCGCCAATAATTTAGCATCGCCACCGCCAAGTGCGGCTCTCCCGGTCAGTTTTGTGAAAATGACTGACAGCAACGCAAACGCCAGATAACCGCAGATAGCACCGGCCACTGCATCCTGTAGGGTGACAAAACAACCGTTAAAATTCACCAGCAAACCGCACCAGGTTAAGGGTAGGGTAAGGGCATCGGGTAATAACATCGTCCGCGCATCTATAACAGCAAGCGTTAATAACACGGATATAAAAAACAAACTCGCCGCGAGCTGTATTCCAGGTGGCCATAACACTCCTGCACAGATAAATAACGCAGCGCAGGTTAATTCGACCAGCGGGTAGCGCACGGAAATACGCTGCTGGCAGCAGCGGCTTTTCCCACGTAACAGGCACCAACTCACGACCGGTAGCAAATCACGGCGTAATATCGGATGCTGGCAAGAGCAGCAGGTTGAGAGTGGCCAGCACAAATTATAGGTAGGCCGGGAAGGGACTGGGATATTCAGCGTAAGCAAAGCCTCATCCTGCCATTGGTCGGCGAGCATTTTGGGTAAACGCCAGGCGACAACATTTAAAAAACTACCGATCAGTAACCCCAGAACACCCAGCATTGCGCCCCAGGTGATGGGGTAGAAAGAAGCCAACTCAACTAACATCATCACCATCACCAGTCCGACAGTGCCGTTACGCGGAACGTTTGCCCTTCAAACGAGAAAATACTGTCATCAGGTTCAATTTTCATAAGCTTTACTCCCGCACCGACTGCGGCTCCCTCGTGGTAATCATTGCCATTAAGATTGATAACGCTTTTGCCCGTTTCACTGGAATAGACGTGGGCGTTGTATTTGATGGAAGGCATTCGCCGCCGTGCGTCTTCTGATAACTGCTCGAGACCTGGATAGGCATCTCCATTCGCCATTTTTTCATCTGACACGACGCTGCCTGGTTCTTCGACCTCTGGTGACTCTTCCTCTGGAACGGCTTCCGATTCTACTTCTGGTTCAGCAGGCAAAGGCTGTGTGTTAAACGTCAGCGTGTTGCTGATAATGCGCCAGGGTTGAGTTACCTGGTGTGGTACTTCAACTCTTTTGACAGTCGGCGGATTATGCAGGCTGTACCAGCCGTAGCAGGCAGCAACACCGGAGAGTGCCGCAAAGGTTAAGCCTGAACACCAGGTTAAAATCAGAAACCCTTTGGCTGACAATCTTGAGTGTGGTTTGAGAGTAAGTGACAGGTTCATGGTTTCTCCTGCTCTGTCGTGTTGTTGATTGCCTGGTCGCGGGCAGGAATCGTGCCATCAAGAGTGGGAATCTCCTGTCCGGGCTGATTGCTCAGGCGCAGTAGTGTTTGCTCTCCTGCAATACCATCAGCAGGCAGGTGCTGCAATTTTTGATATGCGAGGATTCCCGCCTGAATTTTTGCACTCTTTTCACTCACCGGCGTTTTCAATGCTGTCGTGAGTCGTTGAGCCACCCATTGAATATCTTCTGTCGGACTATGATTGGTCACATAAGTCGCGCCGCTGGCAGGCATTTGCCAGACTAACGTGGCATCGTTTTGAAAGCGCTGATTAAGCCAGTCGAGGGAAACTTCCCATTCCTGGTTGGCAAAAAGAAGCGATGCCTTGCCATCGTTGACGTGGCTGAGCACCGCAAACCAGTGGCCAAAAGTCTTATCTTTGAGATGCACGACAGCGGGATAATTCAGGGAGACTAACTCACTTAAATCGCCAAAAGTGCGAAAGCAGCGCAGCCCAGCGGGGGATATTGTCTCACATGGCGATATGTCATCCGCACTCTCATAACCCCATGTTGCGTTCAGTAACGAAAAGGCATCACTCTGATTGCGGGCGTTATTTACAGCCGCCGCAAACGATGCCTGAGTTTTAGGGTCGGGAGCAATACTCACCGGAACTTTTACGGTGCGTACTTCCGGTTGTGGCAGCCATCCCCACTGTTTCCAGCTAAACCCGCCGACAACAAACACAAGCATGCAGGCCGCAATGAGGGTCATGGCTCCGGGCATTCCGCCAATATCGACCCGCCCCGTGACCTTGTGAGCAGCTTGCGCGGCATGTGATGAGGTTATGCGCCAACGCCTTTCCAGCGATGCATCCACTAACATTTGCTCGCAAAGCCGATTGATAATGCGTGGAATACCTTTACTGATGCGCGTAATGACACTGATCGCACCGCGCGAAAAGATAGGGTGTAAGCAGCCCGCTCTTTGCAGGCGAAACCGCACTGCCGCGTCCACATCTTCGACCGACAGCGGTGTGAGGAAATAGCGTGCTGTCACCCGTTGCTTTACCTGAACCAGCCGAGGGCCATTAAGTTTATCTTCGAGTTCTGGTTGGCCGATAAGCACAATCGACAGCAATTTTCTGTCGTCAGTTTCAATATTGGTCAGGGCGCAAAGTGTTTCAAGCAGGGCCTCGGTGAGATGCTGCGCTTCATCAATCAGTAATACCGCCTGTTTCCGCCCCCTGTGGTTATGACGTAAAAAGGTCTCCAGATCGGTTTCATCGGGCAAATGAAACGCTCGGCAAATTTGCGTCATTAGGGCTGTGGGGGAATTTAACGGGGCAATCAAATATGCCGTTTCGGTTTCGACTCCAGCATGCAGGCAAATATGGCGAGTCAGGGTGGTTTTACCGGTGCCGGGTGAACCTACCAGGGTCATAAAACCGCCTGAGGAAATGGTGCGATGCAGCAGGTTTAGGGCTTCTCGATGCGCTGGGCTAAGGTAGAGATAATCAGGGTCGGGTGAGAGCGTAAAGGGTGCCGCATTCAGCGCGAAAAAATCCTGGTACATGGTTCATGTTCCTCTTACAGGCGCTTACCAACGCCCTGATGTTTCGAATGTATAACGGCCTTGTGATTCATGACCGGCACTTTGCGCCAGTAGCATCAATAACGCAGGAGGGAAAGCAGGGCCGGGCGTGACCTCACCTTGCAAACGATACTGTTGTGCTCCCTGTAACAAGAGCTGCCCTTTGCTGTGGAGTTGTTCGGATGATTGCGTGATGTCGGCAAGCCATTGCTGGTTCATGCACTTGATGCGCATCCGGGTATCACCGGTATTCACAGTCGTGGCAATATCCACCAGGTTCCCATTACTCCAGCGCACATCGGCCACCGCCTCAATACAGTTGTGAGGAGTAAAACGAAGCTGTGTCAGATGAGCGTTTATGTCGCCACTGAGTTCGGCTGAAAGTCCCATGGCATTGCCCAAAACCGCCGCCGGGAAACGCAGCGTCGCCTCCTGAATGCTCCATTCGCCGTTCCAGCCAACAATCCCCCGCCCGTTAATCATGCGAGGATCTGCCAGTTCAATATCTGCCGCGATCTTTCCCTCGAACAATGCCGCGCTACGCCAGTTCCAGCTAAGTGGGCCAACTTGTTGCTTGCCCAGCACTAAGGACTGCACCTGACCTTGCCAGAGCGTGCCGCTGGCACCCTGTAATGAGACTCCCGAGGACAAAGGCAACCACGCGATGACCAGGCGGGCGGGTATCATCAACATCAGCCCCAGCAGGTAACCCAGTACCAACGGCAGTAGCAGATATCGTCTTTTCATGAGTGGCTACGCCCGGATAGCACTAAACGGTTCACTTGCACATTTCCCTGGCCTTTATCGGTCAGTTCAACCTGCTGCGGGACGATGCCATATTGAAGTTCAAGAGTTTGTAGCCAGTTTGCCAGCGAGGTAAAAGGCAGTGGCGTGGCGTATTTGATCTCCAGTTGGTTGTCTTTCTGCGTCACTGGCGGGGCAGGCAGATGTGCAACGGTGCTAGTGCGGGTCATTACATCGTCCATATTGGTGACTGGCAGCGAAATCGCCATTTTTTGCCCGATCTCACTTTGCATCTGGGCCAGTTGTGCCTTCATTTGCTCAAGACGCGACATTGCCGGGTGATTCTCTTTATGGCGTTTTGGTTTCCGGTTGAGATAAACCGTAACCGTTCCCGATCTGGTGTTTTCTTCAGCGATGCGCAGTGAGAATCCGGCGGGAATTCGCTGTTCGATAGCCTGTAATGCGATGGCCGATGTGCCTGAGAGTTGCGCTTGCAGCTCCTTTTGCGCAGCATCAAATTGCAATGTTTGCACGCGAACAGTAGAGGGAAGCACGCTATCAAGTGTTCGGGCTAAAGGCAGGAATTGGCTGTTTCGCTCCTCCATCTTCTTTTTAAATGCTAACCACGGGTCACTCACCGGTTTGCTACCCGGGAAGGCGTGGCGGTAGACAGCGGTCATCTGCTCCTGAAGCGCAGATTGCTGGTGGCTCAGGCTGAGACTCTCCAACTCACGGGCAGCAAGTACCATAACCAGGATTGCGACCAGCAAATACACTGGCGTGCGCCACACACCAAAGCTGCCGGATATATTCCTCTGTGGGCGATATATGCCTTGCAGCAAGGTGACGGGCGGAAGATGGACCGCGCGCAGCGGCAAGGTTTGTGTTGTGGTTTGCCACCCGGAGACTTGCGTTGCGGGTAAACAGGCTATCAATTCATCTTCAAGCACCATACCTCGCCAGCGCGATTCTCGAATCAGATGCTGTTTATCAAGTGACCAGCGATACCCACCTACAGTTTGCGGCAGCGCTAAAACATCAGGCAGCATCCGGCTGGCTTGCAAACCTGCCTCATCCAGCCAACGCAGCCACTCCTGCATTAAGGTGTGTTCTACCGCGGCCAGATGAACTGATGGTGATTCGTGGGCAAGCACCGCCACATGCAATCGGGCCGGGTCTTCAACCACTTCATCTTCGAGTAGAAAAGGTAGCGCGTTGCGGGTTTTATGCGTCAGCCTCCCTGGCAAATTGACGGAGCGCAGCACCAAATCGCAGGCTGGCACCAGCGCAATCACCTGGTTGCCACTGGCGTATTCCTGCAAGCTTGCGAGCGTTGCTGCATCGGGCACCTCGCCGGAAAACAACAGCTGATCGTCTGCGGAGAATAGCCACCAGAACATAGGTTGATGCGCATGGCTTGCGAGACGGATTAATAAAGTTTCACTCATGGCCATACTCCCGTCTCACGGCTGCGAACAATAACCTTGCGGTCGCTGGCGCGATAAAAATGGCTGATCATTCGACTGTGTTGTTGTTGGTTTTCGATGGTGAGTGACGAAACAAAATAGTCACTGTTCACCGTAAGAGATCGAGAAATTTCGGGCCCGGCAATCCGCTCATCGCCGCCAGGAATAAGGGCTAAAAACTCATCGACACTTTTCCAGCCTTCCGACGGGCGGCGTTTAATCAGCTCACGGGTTGACTGAACGGACAGGATGTTCAAAAACAGTGCTGACAACAGCGGCGCCTGTGCTTCCTCAAGCGTGTTGATATTCACCGCAAGAGACCGCTCGGGAAGAGCGCAAACCAGTGGCTTGAGTGTCCGATATAACTCTCCACTTATACCTTTGACGGCACGTAATTCGCTCAGGTGTCTCATCGGTTGGTTAGCGGGCAAATAGGGTGGATTAAGCGCCATATAGTCATGGTCTTCTGCCCCTAATAGTTGTGGGTCACTATTCGCATCCAACCAATCTTCGACGGTCGCCGCGAGCTTCCGGGCGCGCAGGTTGTCTACCTCAAGCCCCTGTAAGAGCGAGACAAATACCTGTTCGCGATACTGGGCCAGATTGTCCAGGTTATTCTCATCATGGTTTTGCAGGCTGTTGAGATTAAAGCAGGCTTGCTCATCACGGATCTCAGCACGCAGTGCAACCTCGTTAATCGGCCAGACCTCTTGCTGTGTGGCCCAATACTGCGCGCGGGAGGTTTTTTGTGGGCTATCCATCATGTCCTGATACAGCACTCGGGCGACGAACGCTTCACCACCCAGAAGATACTCATGCATCTGTAATTGGCTCAGTAGCGTATGGCTGCGCTGCCACATCTGCCGGTAACGGGCCGTCATTTGCGAAGCCAGAAGAGCCATAACAGAAAGCAAAAGTAAGACGACAAGCAAAGCCATACCTCTTTGATATTTCATTGGGCATTCTCACTTGCGGCCAGCAGAAAGCGCCGCGTAATGAGACCGTAATCGGGTAACTCCAGCGTGACCTCCACCGCTTGTGGCAGTTCGCGCGCCGCCGTCCATTGTGTTAACCAGTGACCGTCGCGGTAATAACGCAGGCGGAATTGCCGCACCGACTTCAGCACCACAGTTTGGTTAGGCTCGGTGCCCGGTAGGTTATCCGGGTAACGCCATGTCACTCGTTCAAGCTGTGAATCCCGTAAACGCCAGCCTAGCTTTTGCAGCTCGCTACGGCGCAGGCGGGCATCGGGATTAAACCAACCGCTGCGGGTAAATATCACGCCATCGGCTGCGCTAAACACCGTATTCCCCGGAGCGCCCGCCTCACGCACGGTGCGTGGGAAGCTCTGGATAAAGTCATTTTCCAGTTGCTGCATGGCAAAACTGAGCTCGGTCAGGCGTGAGATTTTCGCCTGGGTCACGGCGTTGTTACGTAATACACCCTGGAATACCGCCTGAGCCGTGAGGGTTAGCAGGGCGAAAATCACCAATGCGACCAGCACTTCCAGTAGCGTAAAACCCCGCTGATTGCTGTTCATGGCTGACGGAAAAAATAGCTACGCAGTTGAATGCGCGGATCGTCGTTCGGCGTGCTTCGCACCTGGATTTCAACGGCGCGTAACAATGGATCTCTTGTTGTCTCTCCCAGGCGTTGCCAGTACCAGTTACGCCCAGCGAACTGCTCTTTTCCGGAAACCTTTACCAGCGCTGGCCAACCGCCAGCCAGGCGCAGATCGACCATCTGATTTTCCGCGACCCAACTGCCAAACAAGCTTTCTTCCATAGATTGCAGTGCCATCATTTGGATACTAAGGCTGTTCATTAATGCAAGGCTGGCGCCGGCAAAAATGACCATTGCCACCATCACTTCCAGTAATGTCATTCCGCGTTGCTTCATGGTGTGGTGTCCGTAGCATCAACCAGCTGCACTTCACCGGCTTCGCTGACGATTAATATCGCAATGGCCTTTTTTTGCGCGAAGGCGCGCAGCTCAAATGGAGTGACTTCACCACCGGGAAACAGCAGCAACTGCGGCTTATCTTCCCGTTCATCTGTTGGTGATTCGTCAAGCAGCAGATCCTGTTGCGTCAGCTGTAATGTGATGGTTTCGCCATCAAGTTGCTCCATGGCTGATATCACCCGCCAGCCGTGAGAGCTGCTGAGATCCTGCACCATAAATTGATAGCCGTGCGCCTTGATGCTCAGGCCAAATAGTGAACCCTGCGCCATCGCTTCCATGCGTTGCACTGGAATGGCATCGGCAAGCCGGGCCAGCATTTCGCGCCCCTGTTTTTGGGGGGAGTTTGCCGGTAGCGCCATCACAACCAGACTTGATGCCGTAGCGATGATTGCCACGACCAGCATCATTTCGATGAGCGTAAATCCCCGGTTGCTCGTAGCGCTGCTCATTAGCTTTTGGCTCCGCTCATATCCCAGTTGCCAATGTCGTCATCGTTGCCCGCTTGCCCATCAGGGCCTGCGGAAATGATATCAACCGAGCCATGCTCGCCGGGGCTGACCAGTTGATAAGCGTTTTGCCATGGATCTTCCGGAAGGCGTTTTATATAGCCATTCTGTTTGTAGTTTTTCGGCACGGGTGCGGCTTCCGGTTTGTTGAGTAGCGCATCTAAACCCTGTTCGGTGGTGGGGTAGCGCCCATTATCAAGGGTGTACATATCCAGCGCATTTTCGAGTGCCACAATATCGGTGACCGCTTTTTGTCGGTCGGCCTGATTTTTATTACCCATCAGATTTGGCACCACAATGCTGGCAAGAATCCCGAGGATGACGATCACCACCATAATTTCCAGCAAGGTAAAACCTTGCTGCTGAGACTTATGCATAACGACTCCTTTTCAATGACTGATCATGTTATTTAGTTGCAAAATGGGTTCGAGAATTGCCAGCACGATAAACAGCACCACGCTTGCCATACTGACCACCAGCAGTGGCTCGAACAGGCTCAGTGCGAGGGTCATCTCTTGCTGTAACGCGTTATCCTGGTTGTCAGCTGCACGAGACAACATGCTATCCAGGGTGCCGCTTCGTTCGCCGGAGGCAATCATATGCAGCATCATCGGTGGGAACAGGCGCGTCTGTTCTAAGGCTCCGCGCAAGGTGCTGCCTTCGCGTACTCGTTGTTGGGCAAGATTGATACGTAGACGGGCTTCAGCGTTTTGCAGCACTTCACCACTGATCTGCATGGCATCCAGGAGCGGTACGGTGCTGGCATTGAGAATGCTGAGTGTGCTGGCAAAACGGGCGGTATTGGTGGCCCGGCTAAGCCTGCCTGCTATTGGCAAACGCAGCACTAAATTGTGGAAACGCAGGCGATTTGCCGGGGTTTTTAACCAGCGACGCCAGTAAAGTGCCGCACCGGTTATGGCAACCAGAAAAAGCACGCCAAAACGTTGCAGCATTTCGCTGCATCCCATCAGCAGGCGGGTACTGAGCGGTAGTTCCTGTTTCATGTGGACAAACTGCTCCACCACATTAGGGACGACCGTCACCAGTAAGATGGCGATGACTCCTACAGCCACCACGGTAAGAACACAGGGGTAAACCATCGCCTGGCGCAGCTTGTTTTGCATCTGCTGGCGCTGCTCGGTGTAATTTGCCAGCCGCATTAATACATCATCGAGGTGGGAAGACTTTTCACCGGCCGCCACCATGGCGCAGTAAAGGTCATCGAAGGCGGCAGGGCTCGCAGCCATGCTTTTTGCCAGCGTTTGCCCTTCAAGGACGCGACTACGCACGCCGTTAATCACACTCTGGATGCGGGCTTTTTCCGTCTGGTGCGAGACCACATTCAGGGCTTCCTCCAGTGGTATCGCCGATCCCAGAAGCGTGGCAAGCTGCCGGGTAAACAGGGTTAATTCACTTTTGCGCATTCCCGGCGCGCGGCGGAATGAAAAATGACGGGAGGCGCTTGTTGATGTGCCCACTTCGCTAATTGAGACAGGCAGTAATTGCCTTTCGCGCAGTTGTTGACGAGCGTGACGGATGGAATCCGCCTCGAGCGAACCTTGTTTTGACTTGCCTTTACTGTCCAGTGCCTGCCAGCGGAAATCAGCCATGATTATTCTTCCCTGCTCACGCGGAGCACTTCTTCGAGCGACGTCACGCCTTGCCGTACCTTTTCCAGGCCGTCATCGCGCAAGGCCGGTGTACAGTTGCGAATAAGCGCTTCTAGCTCATCCTCCGTAGCATCGTGGTTAAGCGCTTTGCGGACAGCTTCATCGATAACGACCAATTCGTGCAGCGCGGTGCGTCCGCGATAGCCGGTGTGGTTGCAGCATTCACCGCCGACCGGTTGCCATAGGTGGGTAACATCGCTGCCAAGGCCGTAACGCAGGCGTTGCTGTTCATCCAACAATTGCGGGGTTTTGCAGTGCAGGCAGAGTGTGCGCACCAGGCGTTGTGCAAGCACCGCCGTAAGTGAAGAGGCGAGCAAAAACGGCTCCACGCCCATATCTCGCAGGCGGGCAATGGCACCAATAGCACTGTTGGTATGCAGCGTCGAGAAGACTAAATGCCCGGTCAAAGAGGCCTGAACGGCAATCTTCGCGGTTTCGGTATCGCGGATTTCGCCGATCATTACCACATCCGGGTCCTGACGTAGAATTGCGCGCAACCCCCTGGCAAAAGTCATATCGACTTTGTTATTGACCTGTGTCTGGCCGATGCCATCGAGGTCGTATTCGATGGGGTCTTCCACCGTCAAAATATTGCGCTCGTGGTTATTAATTTCAGATAGCGCGGCATAAAGAGTGGTGGACTTACCCGAACCCGTTGGGCCAGTGATCAGAATAATGCCATACGGCTTACGTACCAGTGTGGACATGGTCTGCTGTAAACCCGCTGACATTCCCAAGTGAGAGAGCGCCAGATGGACGGTGTTTTTATCCAGCAGGCGCAACACGACCCTTTCCCCGTGGCTGGAAGGCAGCGTTGAGACACGGACATCGACGGCCCGCCCACCGATGCGCAGGCTAATACGTCCATCCTGCGGAACACGTTTCTCGGCAATATCGAGACGTGCCATGATTTTGATACGCGAGATAAATACCGCCGCCAGTTGGCGCTGTGGCTGGATAACTTCACGTAAAACGCCATCAATACGAAAGCGAATCGCAAGCCGGGACTCGTAGGTTTCAATATGAATATCGGAGGCACCAAGTTTTATCGCTTCGCCCAGCATGGCGTTAATCAGGCGAATTATCGGCGCGTCATCCTCCATATCGAGTAGGTCCTGCGTACCAGGCAACTGCCCGGCGAGGTCGCTAAAACTCACGTCGTTACCCAAATCCTCCATTAACTGGCGCGCTTCACTGCCATCGCGTTGATACTCTTTGATCAAGAGTTGCTCAAACTGCGCTGTGGCGACGGCGTTAACCGAAAATGACTGGCGCATGACTCGACGTATTTCCAGCAGGGTTTGTGGCCTGAGTTCACCATGATGTACCAGTACTGGCGTCTCATTTTGCCACTGCACCAGCACGCCATGATCGCGGGCAAAGCTAAAGGGGAGCTTTACCCATTTTCGCTCCTCACTCATTGAAGAAGCCTCCGCGCGGCCGGGCACCCGGTGTTGCAGGCAGAGTCAGGTCAGGGGTGGGGAGGGCGAGAGGATCACGATTGAGACGATCGGATTTTTGTTCATCACGGAACTGGCGATATTTTTCATTGGAGACGCCGTTATAACTGGCACCATCGCGCAGGATGACCGGATGAATGAACACCATCAGGTTTTGTTTACTGGTGCTGGTGCTGTTGTAGCGGAACAGATAACCGAGCAGCGGAATATCACCGAGGATCGGTACTTTGCTGACGCTCTCGGTTGTTTGGTTGTTCAGCAAGCCGCCGAGCACCACGGTTTCGCCGCTTCTGACCATTACCGCATTGTTGATGGTGCGGGTGTTAAACGTGGCACCCAGATCGCTCCCGGCTGAAGATGAGTCAACGGAACTGGCGGAGGCCACGCTTGAAACTTCCTGCTCAATATTAAGCAACACGCTTTCACCGTCATTAATCTGCGGGATAACCTTGAGCTTAGTGCCCACCGTTTTGCGCTCGACGGTGTTGTACACGCTGCCGGTTGTACTGGCCTGGCTGCCGGTAATAACCGGGACTTCCTGGCCAACGTTTATGGCTGCTTCTTTGTTATCAAGCGTAACGATGCTCGGGGTGGCGAGAATATTGCTGCGTGAGTTGTTGGCAAGTGCTGTAACCAGTCCGCCCCAATTACCGTTATAAAAACCGGCGGCGATACCGTTAAAACTACTGAGTAAGGCAGCACTGCCAGACGAGCCGTTTTTCCGGTTTTCGGCGGCGACCACTGCGCTTATCGGCAGCCCGGTGCTGGTAAATTGGGTTGCGCCACCATTTTCGTTAAACCACTGCACGCCGAAATTGAGCGCGTCACCATCCTGCATTTCTACAATGACTGCCTCAATCAACACCTGGGCGCGGCGGATATCGAGACGATTGATGATTTGTTCCAGCGCCTGCATGGCATCAGGCTGCGTGGTAATAACCAGTGAGTTGGTTTGTTCATCGGCAACAATGCTGACCTCTTTGCCGCTAAATGTAGTGCTGCTGGCACCGGCAGCCGTGCTGGCAGGCGCAGTTTCACCTTTGGTTGGTTGGGATGGCGATGAATTTGCACCGCTCAGGACCGCAACCAGGTTTTTCGCCTGGGCGTATTTAAGATAAAAAACGCGAGTGTTCCCCTGGTTTTGCTCTTCACGGTCAAGCTGACGGGCGATAGTGATTAAGTGCTGGCGGCCCTGTGCACTGCCGGAAATCACTACGCTATTGGTACGCTCATCAGCCACCACATTCGGTGCCAGACCGCTGCCTTTACGGTCGTTTTTGTTTAAGCCATTAAGGATTAAACCCATCTCACGTGCAGAGGCGTACTTTAATTTAATGATGTCCGATTGCTGATTACCGGCTGAATCTACGCGGCGCACAATTTCTGCCAGACGATTCACAACCGCCGCACGACCCGTCACCAGCAGCACATTGGCGGATTCGTAATGCACCACATTTCCGGCCCCAGCGTTATCGTTAAGCTGGCGCAAAAGTGGGGCGAGCTCTTTCACATCGACGTTTGAAACCGGAATAACGCGCGTCACCACTTCGTCTCCGGTTCCCGCATGATAATCATCGGCCAGCGGGATAGCTGCGGTTTTGGCATTGGCGGCTTTCACCACCTTCAGCACGCCACTGGCTCCTGGCACTACGGCGAAACCGTACACATCCAGCACGCTCAGGAAGAACTGGTAGTACTGCTCATCATTGAGTGAGTCATAGCTACGAACGTTGACCACACCGCGCACGGCGGGATCGATAATGATGGTTTTATGCAGGTTTTTACTGACGATATTAATAAATTCCTGAATATCGGTACTTTTGAAACTGGCGCTGTAATTGGCTCCCCAGGCAGCAGGCAAGAGAGCCATCAGCAGAGTGAGGCTCTGGGCAATTCTTGTTATTTGTAATGACATACCCAACCTTACTTTATTGATAAATCTACAAAAATGTTCTTCTCAGCATCATCACGCACAATAGTGATTTCAAGCTGCGTCAATGTGCTGAGTTGGCCCATAAACTTTGCGGCCTCTTGCGGATCGCGTAGGTCAAAGCCATTGATGGCGATTGCCAAATCGTTGGGCTGTAATCCACTTTGCTGAAAAAGCGTGGCCTCTTTGCCTGGATTGAGGCGATATCCCTGCATCACACCGTCTTTATTCACCGGAGTGATTGCCACCATCTCCAGCAATTTTTTCGGCTCTTTCAGTAACTGATTCCGGGTAGTCGCAAGTGCGTCAGGTGCGCTTGCGGCACCGTCGTCATACAACCGTAGGATTTCATGCTGCCCCCCGTTAAGCAGTTCAACATGGTCATCCTTAATCGCGATGACACTCGCCTGCGTTCCATCGATAACATCATGAATAACATAACTATTTTGATGTCCACCTTGCTCAATTATCACCAGTGAACTTTCAGATGAGCTGCTGACTATCACCCCGGTCAGTCGTACTTTTAGTGAGGAGAGTGTTGCCACTGGTGCGATCTCTTTATCCCCGCCTGGGAATAGCGTCTTAAACCTGATTTCAGCAGGTGTGGCCTGCGGGTTAGCGTTGTGTGCCTGAGCCGGGAGTGGTGCTTGCGGATAAAGCATTTCACCAATACACCATGTAGCCACAGCCAACTGATAGCCAAGGCCGCAGAGCAATACCACTGTCACCATCTGCGCTAAAAATGGCTGAGAAAAACTCAGCCTGAACACCGGTTTACTCATTAACACTTATTGCCTTATTAACCAGGGCGAGAACGAACTCGCCCTGGATTGACTTACTGACTTACGGTGACAAAATCAGCGGCGTTCACACCCGCCGGAAGTGCAAGCGCACCCGGAGTGGTGTTGCTGACCACAATTTCCTCGCTAACGTTGAAGGTCACAGGTTCACGACCCGTTACGTCGGAAGAAGGAGATACCCAGGCCTTGTAGGTGCCAGGCTCAACAATCCACTGGTTCTTTTGCGGATCGAAGCTTGCCAGCGTTTTGGCAGGGATAGTGAAGGTAAGCTTCTGGCTTGCGCCTGGTTGCAGGCTGTCTGTTTTGCTGAAAGATTTAAGCTCAAGAGCCGGTTTTTTCAGCTTAACTTCTGGTGCGTTGATATAGACCTGGGCTGCTTCTTTCCCGGCAACGTTCCCGGTGTTGGTCACCGAAACGCTCAGCGTAATGCCACCTTTTGCGCCATTACCCAGGGTGTTCGACTCAACTGCCGCGCCGTCATAACCAAAGGTGGTGTATGAAAGGCCGTAGCCGAACGGCCAGGCAACCGGTTTGCTGAAGGTGCTGTAGTAGCGGTAGCCCACGTAGATGTCATCGTTATAAGAGATTTCATCTGGTGTGCCGTCGCCGTTGGTGTCTTTGCCCGGGAAGGTGGTTGCGGAAGGGACATCGGCATAAGACTGCGGAATGGTTTGTGCCAGTTTGCCCCCAGGGTTGACGACGCCTGAGAGAACGTCGGTGATGGCAAAGCCTGCTTCCTGGCCTGGCAGATACGACAGCAATATGGCATCGACTTTCTCGGCCCACTCGCTGGTATCGACGATGGCAGAGACATCCAGCACGACAACCACTTTCTTGCCTGCAGCATGGAATGCATCAGACGTATTCTGAATCAAATTGAGTTCATTTTCGGTCAGCAGGTAGTCGCCACGGGTATTGGTGCGGTCCACACCTTCACCCGCGATTCGCCCGATAGTGATCAGTGCTGCATCATTGTTCTGCGCAGCACTTTCAACCACTGCCGGGTCAATTGCCGGGTCGTCACAGGTAAAGTAGGTGCCGATCGAGGCCACAAAGCCCGGGTGCTCAACTTTATTTTGCGCGTAGTAATCGCGGTAGAAGGAGGTTAGCGACTCATCAACGGTGTACTGCTGTTGCAAGCCCTCGGACAGCATGATGGTCGCTTCATTGTTAACCTGGCCGCTACCGGTGCCACCTTTGATGGTTTCAATCTGGCTAACCCCAAAACTTGCGAGCTTCAAACGCGGCGTTAATGGCAGCGCCTGGTTGTCATTTTTTAACAACACCATGCTCTCTGCCGCAGCCTGGCGTGCCAATACACGGTGTTGTTCGAGGTCAGGTTTATTGGACGCGGCGTAGTTGTTATAAGAAGGGGACTGGAAGACTTGCGAGAGAATATGTTCCACGTTAACCGTGACATCTGCTTCGCTGATATCCCCCTTTTTATAAGAGTCTTTCAGTGCGGCCAACACACCAGTATTGTTGAAAGCACCGGTTACTGGGTCGGTAAATCCACCGGGTTCAATCAGGTCATTACCCGCTTTTAGCTGTTTCCAGCCCGTTAATTGCGGCGTTCCTGCCAGCCAGTCGGACATCACCAACCCTTTAAAATCCCACTCATTACGCAAAATATCGGTTAGCAGGTCGCGGCGTTCGTTGGTGTAAGTACCGTTTAGTTTGTTATATGACGACATCACCGCCCACGGCTGCGCTTCTTCTACAGCTATCTGGAAACCGCGCAGATAAATCTCACGCATGGCGCGCGGCGATACGATGGTATCGATGGAGTTACGGTTGGTTTCTGAGTTGTTGGCAACAAAGTGTTTAATGGTGGTGCCGACATCATTTGACTCCACACCATCTACCATGGCGGCGGCAATTTTCCCGCTCAGCAGTGGGTCTTCAGAGTAATATTCAAAATTACGCCCATTCAGCGGGTTACGTTGAATATTCATACCCGGTGCGAGAATAAAGTCGACGCCATATTCTTTAATTTCCTCGCCCATCGCTTTACCCACTTGAGCCACTAATTTTGTGTCCCAGGATGAAGCCAGTAAAGAACCAATTGGCCAGGCGGTGGCATAGAAAGTTTCAGAACTGCCGTTACGAGTACTATTAATGCGCAATCCGGCGGGACCATCGGCTAATTTTGCCGCAGGAATATCCAGCTTGTCGCTTTTTACGCCATTGATATAACCGGCAACACCGGATACATCATTTTTATTATTGGTTGCCGGAAATTCACCATTGCCAAGATCCATTCCTGGCCCGACCACCATATTAAGCTTTTCTTCAACGCTCATTTTACCTGCGGCTTCTTTGGCCATTTTTTGGTAATACGCAGCGTCCTTTACTTGTGAGACAGGCGGTTCTTCCTGGTTGTCGTCATCATCGTCGTCATTACAACCAGAAACCATCCCGGCTAATGCCAGGGTGAGACAGATTGTCAGGGTATTCAATTTTGATTTAACGCTTAAGGATTCCATTGTTATTGGCCTTATTTATGTAGGGTATATATCCAGGTTTCGCAAAGGTAAGTACATCAACAGCAGCGGAATAATAACCAGATAAATGGCGGGCGACTTTGCAATGGAAAGCTAATTCTGTGCTCCTGGGAGCAGGGCGTTTTTTTGTGAGTGGTATCTCAAAATAATGCAGAATGCTACAATACAGTAACATTACAAAAACAATATTAACGTTCAACTTTGTGCAAGGTCCACATGCTTACCAGAAGCGTATCTAATTCAATATATAGGACAAGTCTTAATAATTTACGTCAAAAAGGAATTGACACAAATAACTTGTTAGGGGGCTTGGGTTTGTCAACTCATGAAATAGACAAACCCTACGGGCGTATTACTGAACATAACCATTATCAATTAATGGCAAAAATTAGTGGGCTTAACAAAACGCTCTATGGGAGTGCTATTCCGGAAACTATTTACATTAATAGTGTTGAACATTCCCACGCTATTTTTCCAGAGTTAATAGGTCTGTGCCTGAATGAAAAAACACTGGAATCAGCATTATGGAATTTTTCGGATAACCGGTTTTTGATTGGCAACTGTGATGATCTTTTTATAGAAAAAGGGCAGTCACATACTCGCATAAGATATAAAAACCGTGCTCCACACTCCGTTAATAACCCTTCAGCCATCTTTAATCTGGTGTTGCTTGGCAGCATATTGAAGAGTTATTCCCCAGGTATGAGTATGCAAATAGAGCTTACGGACTCAGCGGTTCATCATCAGACGCTGGTGAACGATCTGTTTAACAAAACCTGTTTGCTGCGCCAGGAGCACGACGCCATTATTCTGGAAAACCGCTACCTGGATTGTGAAAACGCCTCATTTAACCCGCTGCTAAATCGCTTACAAAAGAGCCATGCCTGCGCACTCAAAAAGCAAATATTCGCAGAGCCACCGCTGACCGCTGCGGTGAACACAATTATTGAACAGTGTTATTTGTCAGGGCAGGCAATTTCTGCAAACTCAATACTGGAAAAGGTGTGCCAGGAGCTACGGATTAGCCGCTGGACGCTCAACCGCCGCCTGCAACTCGAGTCTGCGACGTTCACTCAGCTTCTAAACCAGCAGCAGTTGCTACTGTCGATGCGTATGCTGCGTGAATCGACGCTCTCGATTCAGGAAATCAGCGACTACCTGGGGTTCTCTTCGCATTCCGTTTACTCACGATTCTTTAAGAATCATGTCCAGCTATCTCCTTTGCAGTTTCGGGATAAAGGTCGGGACTGTGAGAGCGGTTGTTGATGTCTCTACCCGCAGTGAGTTAACGCCGGCATTCGCGGAATAGATCGCTAGCAGGCTGGTAGACACTGGTGCTGATGTCCCAAAGCCCGAGAACCGACGAGAACAGGTTGTCATGGGAGTATGGTTTTTTCGCCGCATTATCTTGTAAACAAGAGATGTTGATGTGTTTCTCGGCGATAAAGCCCGGTGACATCCACACCTGCATCGGGATATGCGTTTGCTGATCCGGGGCCAGTTTGTAAGGCGTACCGTGCAGATACAAGCCACTTTCTCCTAATGACTCACCGTGATCGGAAACGTACAGCAGCACGGTGTTGTACTGGTCACTGTATTTTTTCAGCTTCTCAATCATTTGCGCTAACACAGAGTCGGTATGGCGAATGGTGTTGTCGTAGGTATTGACCAACTGCTCCTGGGTACAGTTTTCAATATCACTGCGTGAACATTCCGGCATGAAGTGGCGATGCTCTGCTGGGTAACGCTGGTAATAGGTCGGCCCATGGCTGCCAATCATATGGAAGGCGACCAGTTTGTCTCCGGCCATTTTAGCCACTTCAGCATCAAGATTTTCCAGCATCACATCGTCATAGCAGGTCTCACCGTCACACAGTTTCGGGTTATCGGTTGGCTTGACTTCGATAGTCGGAATGCGGCTACACACACCTTTACAGCCTCCATCGTTCTCTTTCCACAACAGTGAAACCCCCGTTTTTTGCACGATGTCGAGGAGATTGTCGCTGTTGTACGCTTTCTTACCGTCGTAGTCAGTGCGGTTCATATTCGAGAACATGCACGGTACGGAAACAGCGGTGGCGGTACCGCAGGAGTGAACATCTTTAAATGAGATAACCCCACCGGACTTGCTGGTAAAGGCGTTGGTATCTCGCGAATAACCATTCATCGAGAAATTCTGGCTACGGGCCGTTTCACCAATCACCAGGAACATCAGCGTTGGTTTTTCTTTATTGGCAACCCGTTTGGCATCATCGCCGAGCGACTGGAAGGGTTCTTTGGTCGTAAAGTACGTATCCTTCAGATAGCGAACGGTACTGTAGACGTAGTTAGCCGGAATAATTTCTTTGTTAAGCGTTGAGTTGTTACGCCCAACCGAGGCGTAATCCTGGTAGTAAAGCGCTGCAACACCTGCAATAAGCGCCAGCGAAGCCACCATCGACAGCAGGCGATATGCGATGCCTTTGTACCATTTGGCTGGATATTCAATTTTAATTAAAAACAATAAGATAGCAGGCAGTACACCGGTCAAAAGAATCCATAAAATAATTGAGCCATTCAGATAGGAATGCGCTTCTTGCGGGTTCGTTTCAATGATGTTTTCAATCATCGATTGATCAAACATCACTTTATATTTCAGCGTCGAATAACTGACCATTGAGCCAGTAATTAGCAGCAGGGCAAAAAATGGCTTCAATAGAAAACGAATAGAGAAGGGCATGAAGACGAAATTGAGAGCTGCAACTAACACGAAAGGTATGGAGATAACAAAACCGATTTTTACATGCTCAAGATGGGTCAAGATATCGTAAAAATGCAGTAACACGGGCCAGTTGAGTAAGAAGGCAAAGACTGCCGCCAACAGTAAAATCAGCGGGATGACCTTCATCCTGAAAAGTACGGGCATTAACATCTCCAACAGGTTCATTTTTATACTATTGATACACAGGCGAGCAGGATGGTTTTGCCATCGAAATTTCTGCTGTAGACCACCAGCGGTGTATGTGTGAGAGTGATTATTAATGACCAACCTTAATTTAACCTTAATGTATTCCATGCGATAAAAACTAAACGGCTATTCAATGAATGCATATAAAGGGAATAAGAGAGGAACCTTTTGGCTTTCGGTTTTTTCGTGACCTGAATTACTGGGTGTTTATCTCGGTTTGTTTATTTAAATTATCCATATATTAATATTGTCCTAAGAAATCGCTGCCAAGTTAGTTTGTCTGCCAGAAAAGAATCGATAGTCTAATTATGCTTTTTTCTTCTAACTGATACCTTTTTGGTTTTACAAACCACAACAGGCATCCTGCTATAGTCGTTTCATTACACATTGGCAGTTATTTTTTAAGGAAAAAAGCGTGCGATTGACAATACCTCACTTACGGATTGGGGCTGTCTTGCTGGCAGGTTTGATGCTGGCGGGCTGTGATCAACAAAGCAGTAATGCGAAACATATTAAAGTTGGTGTGATTAACGGCGCAGAGCAGGATGTGGCGGAAGTCGCGAAAAAAGTCGCTAAAGAGAAGTATGGCCTGGAAGTGGAGTTGGTCGGGTTTAGCGGTTCATTGCTACCAAATGACTCCACCAACCATGGAGAGTTAGATGCTAACGTTTTCCAGCATCGTCCATTCCTCGAGCAAGACAACAAAGCACATAATTACAAATTAGTGGCGGTGGGTAATACCTTCGTGTTCCCGATGGCCGGTTATTCGAAAAAGATTAAGACGGTAGATCAATTACAAGACGGTGCCACGGTTGCAATCCCGAATGACCCAACCAATCTGGGGCGAGCTCTTCTGCTGCTGCAAAAAGAAAAGCTTATCACTCTGAAAGAGGGTAAAGGACTGCTGCCGACCGCGTTGGATATTACTGAAAACCCACGCCATCTGAATATTATGGAGTTGGAAGGAGCACAGTTACCGCGAGTGTTGGACGATGCGAAAGTTGATGTGGCGATTATTAGTACGACTTACATCCAGCAAACAGGCTTGTCGCCGGTACATGATAGCGTCTTTATCGAAGATAAAAACTCGCCATATGTGAACATCCTGGTTGCACGTGAAGACAATAAAGATGCGGAAAATGTGAAAGAGTTCCTGCAATCTTATCAGTCACCAGAGGTGGCGAAAGCGGCCGAAACAATCTTTAATGGTGGGGCTGTTCCTGGCTGGTGATCACTGAAATCATTGAAAAATAGTAGATTGATGGGCTGTTGCTAACAGCCCATTTTGTTATTTACGACCCAGCAAGAAGCCAAATACCACACCAACCGCCGCGGCAATCGCTAAACCGGCAATAGGGTTGGTTGACACCTGATCCCGCACATTATCTGTGGCATCTCTTACTGCATAACTGGCTTGCGACGCATACTTTCTGGCCGCACCCTTAAATTCATCATCAGGGTTATTGGTATGTCTGCCATATAACTCCCTGGCAGTGCCTGCTGCTTCGTTGAGTTTGTCTGTTGTTTTGTCAAACATACTGAGCTCCTTAGATTTAATTGCGCAACTAAGTGTAGTTGAGAGAACCGGAGAGAAATGTTTTAAACCGAGAATTCAGACAATGTGAGAAAAATCTCGCTAAGTGGGCGTTTTATCCCGGCATAGCGTTAGCGGTGATTAGTCTAAATGGCAGGAAAACAGGCAACTGCTCCTTCTCGCAGTTGCCTGTTTTCAGAGACAGAAAAAGCGTATCAAATTAACTCGGGCAGCCCTTTCAGGAGCTTATCGAGCGTAACGGGATAATCTCTCACCCGCACTCCTGTCGCGTTATAAACGGCATTGGCGATGGCAGCGCTCACGCCGCACAACCCCAGCTCACCGACACCTTTGGCTTTCATAGGTGAGGAGACCGGATCGGCATCGTCGAGGAAAATGACCTCTTGCACGGGGATATCGGCATGTACCGGTACTTCGTAGCTGGCAAGGTCGTGGTTAACGAAATAACCTAATCTTGTATCGACGGCTAGCTCTTCCATTAGCGCAGCCCCGACCCCCATGGTCATCGCACCAATAACCTGGCTGCGGGCTGTTTTAGGGTTAAGTATTCGGCCAGCAGCGCACACTGCTAACATTCGGCGAACGCGTGTTTCACCGGTTGCAATATCCACTCCGACTTCAACGAAATGTGCCGCGAAAGTGGATTGCTGGAATTTTTTTTCGAGCTCACCAAATTCGATGTCATCCTCAACCGTCAGCGTCCCCGTTGCGGCGGCCTCCTTAAGAGGGGCTGAGCGGTCACCTATGCGTATTTGTTCATTACCAAACACCGCCTGTTGCGGATCAAAGCCCAGTTTGTTCGCCACTGCCTCGCGCAACTTAACACAAGCGGCATAAACCCCGGCCGTTGAACTATTAGCACCCCATTGACCGCCTGAACCTGCCGAAACCGGGAAATCTGAATCCCCCAACCGCACCACGACTTTTTCCAGCGGCACGCCCAACATTTCAGCTGCTGTCTGGGCAATGATGGTGTAACTGCCGGTGCCGATATCCGTCATATCGGTTTCAACGGTGACGATGCCCTGTGCATCAAGATGAACGCGCGCGCCCGATTTCATCACCAGGTTGTTACGAAAACCTGCCGCGACACCCATGCCGACAAGCCAACGCCCATCGCGGATTTGTGCAGGCTGAGCGTTCCGCTGCTTCCAACCAAAGTGGTCGGCTCCGGTACGCAGGCATTCAACCAACTGACGGCGCGAAAAGAATCGCTCAGGGTTTGCAGGGTCAACCTGGGTATCGTTGAGAATGCGAAACTCAACCGGGTCGATGCCTACTTTTGCGGCCACCTCATCAATTGCGATTTCCAGCGCCATCAATCCCGGTGCTTCTCCTGGTGCGCGCATGGCATTGCCTTCAGGCAGATCAAGTTTGGCCAGACGCAGCCCGGTATGGCGGTTGGCACCGGCATACAGCAACTCGCTTTGCTGAACGGCTGTTTCCGATGGGCCTCCAGCAAGATTACCGGACCAACTCTCATGTGAGATTGCGCTAATCCGCCCGGTGTTATCCGTGCCGATGCGAAGATGCTGAATAGTTGCCGGACGGTGAGTGGTGTTATTGGGAATAAAGGGTCTTTGCAATGCAATTTTGACGGGGCGTTTTGCCACGCGAGCACCAAGGGCCGCCAGCAGCGCATCGCTACGTAAGAACAGCTTCCCGCCAAAACCACCGCCAATATAGGGCGAAAACACCCGTATATTTTCTTTGGCGAGCTTCAGGGTTTTAGCCAGGTCACTACGACACCAGTCAATCATCTGATTGGAGGTCCATAGGGTAAGTTTATTTCCCTCCCACGCAGCCATTGAGGCGTGCGGTTCCATCGCCATGTGGCTTTGATCTGGGGTGGTGTAGGTGGCATCAAACTGCACCGCAGAAGCGGCAAAGGCACTAGCAAAATCGCCGGTTGATTTGTCCGGCTCTTCTTCAGTAGCTGTGGTGACGGCAGGTTTTTCCTCGGCAAGATTGTATACGCCCTGTTCGCGGCGGTAATCGACCTTAATCAGTTCCGCCGCCGCACGAGCTTGCTCGAAGGTTTCCGCGACCACCACGGCAATGGCCTGGTGATAGTGTTCAATCGTTGGGCCTGCGAGGAGCTTTGCCGGGTTTTTTTCACCTTTTCCAAGCGGGCCGGCATTATCGGCCGTCACAATAGTTATCACACCCGGGGCATTACGCGCTGCTTCTAAATCAATTGAGTTGATATGCCCTTTAGCAATGGCGGAGCCCACCACATAGCCATATGCCACATTGGCTGCTTCATTATGCCATTCGTAGGCATAGTGAGCCGTGCCGGTCGTTTTCAGGTGGCCATCAATACGGTCATGGGGCTGACCAACAACGGTGAGCTGGTCTATTGGGTTATCTTTTGCCGGAGTATCAAATTTCATTGGTTTATCCCCGTGCTTGCATTAATACCGAGGCGAGCGTGCGCTGCGCCAGTATCAGCTTGAATTCGTTTTCAGGAGTAGGGCGCGCATCAGCGAACAGCCTTTCATAAACGCTCTGGCTGCCGTTGCTCAATTGCCGGTCAGCTTCTTCAAGCCGCCACGGCTTGTGCGCAACGCCACCAAGAGCCACACGTCCGGTGCCATCGGGCTGCACAATGGCGGCAACCGAAACCAGAGCAAAGGCGTAGGAGGCGCGGTCTCGAACTTTGCGGTAGATATGTGTGCCGCCCAGCGGTGGAGGCAAGGTGACGGCGGTGATCAATTCACCTGAAGTCAGTGCTGTTTCCAGATGTGGTGTGTTGCCCGGTGCGCGATAGAAATCTGCCAACGGGATTTCGCGCACCTTGCCGTTTGGGTTGACGGTCTCTACCACAGCATCGAGCAGGCGCATGGCGACAGCCATATCGCTGGGGTGGGTTGCGATACAGGCTCGACTGGTCCCAACCACAGCATGTTGGCGGCTAAAACCCTCAAGAGCGGCACATCCACTGCCGGGAAGCCGCTTATTACAAGGTTGGTTGGTATCATAAAAGTAGGGGCAGCGTGTGCGCTGGAGCAAATTACCGGCAGTGGTTGCCTGATTGCGCAACTGGCCTGATGCGCCTGCTAGCAGCGCTCGGGAAAGTACCGCATAGTCTCGACGAATACGCGAATCTGCCGCAAGATCTGTATTGCGCACCAGTGCGCCAATGCGCAGACCACCTTCGTCCGTCGACTCAATTTTGTTCAGCGTAAGAGCGTTCACGTCAATCAGATGGGTTGGCGTCTCTATTTCAAGCTTCATCAAATCAAGAAGATTCGTGCCCCCGGCAATAAATTTGGCACCAGGATTACGCTGGGCGCTCGCTGCCGCTTCGGCCGGGGTTTTCACTCGCTCAAAAGTAAAAGCTTTCATGATTTTTGCCCCCCTGCGACATCTTCAATGGCCGCAAGAATGTTGGAATAAGCGCCGCAACGGCAGATGTTGCCGCTCATACGTTCACGTATTTCGTCGGCGGTGGCCTGAGGGGATGAATTCAAATCGGAGGTGACGTGGCTTGGAATGCCCATTTCGATCTCTTTGAGGACCATAACGGAGGAGCAAATTTGCCCAGGCGTACAGTACCCACATTGAAAGCCGTCATGTTTGATAAAGGCGGCCTGCATAGGGTGCAAGTTATCCGGTTTACCGAGACCTTCAATGGTGGTGATTTCGGCATTTTGCTGCATCACGGCAAGGGTCAGGCAGGCGTTTATCCGGCGACCGTCGACGATAACTGTACATGCGCCACACTGGCCGTGGTCGCACCCTTTTTTGGTCCCGGTAAGGTGCAGGTTTTCGCGCAGCGCATCCAAAAGTGTGGTTCGCGTATCAACGTCCAGTTGGCGGGATTCGCCGTTAACATTTAATGTTACGTGCGACAATTCAGGCGGGGGAGTGGGGTCGTTCGCGCTCGCTCCAAAAGCATGAGTTGGCGTCATCGCCACGGTTGCGGCTGACACAACACCGACTTTGAGAAGCTCCCGTCTTGTCAGGCGAAAGCCATAATATTCAATATTAAGGTAGTGATTACCGCTGCTGTTGCTGCTCGCACTATGTAAGTGCCTTTTATTCGCTTCATGGTCATGGTTGCTCATACCGCCTCCAGTGTTCGAAAGATTGAACCAGGAAAATGGAAGTCTCTGCGATGCTCAAATTTTTATAACGAACTATTAATCATAGACGGTGCTGGCGTTGGGATTATTCCTGAATGCTGCAAAGACGGGTTACAAGCGGCGTATCCATAACCAACCGCATACTTTGCCAGATATGGCATGCATGTTGTGTGCCCACCGTGGTAATACGAGTGCCGTTGTTTAATGCTGACGTAAATAATAAATAACCTTACGTGCTCTTTGAATTCACCAGGGTGTAACAAATAGACAATGATGGCCTGTATTAAAATTATACTGCCTATATAAAAAACATATACCAAAGGTATGCGCCATATCATTGCTTGAGGATAGTTGGATATATATATTCAGCACATCGCTTACCGGTGTGATAAATACGCGACTTTAACTATATTGCTCATATGTAACGAGGTTAATTTTTATGATTAAAAATGCATTTGTGGAAAAAAATAGTGAAGGAAATATCGTCGTACGTGTAGAAGATAAACAGTTATCAACATTTAATGATTATAATTCCGCATTAGAATGGGCATTTTCAATTGGTTATCGTGTTTACAAAAAAGAACCTGCCACCGATAAGCACGAAGAGTGCTGGGTTAAATACACACCTAAAAGCCATCTATAATTTGAGAGACAGATGCACCATTTTCATATGGTTGCAAGAGAACATGCAATCACCTGATTCGTTCTAATTAATACTTATTAAACAGGCATATAGATGGAGTTAAGACATATCCGTTATTTTCTGGCCGTTGCCGATGCCAAAAGTTTTACCTATGCAGCAGAAGTGCTGGGTATTGGCCAACCGCCTCTCAGTATACAAATACGAGATCTGGAAAATGAAATTGGTACCAAATTGTTTCATCGCATCGCTCGAGGTGTTGAATTAACCACCGCAGGCACCGCGTTTTATGATGCGGTAAAAGTGTTGCCGGGTTTAGTAGAAGAAGCAAAATCATCAGCACTTCTGGCCTCGCGTGGAGAACTTGGGGTGCTTAAAGTTGGCTTTACTTCATCTTCGGCATTTAACTGTGTGGTTACACGGGGTATTAAAAAATTTAGAAGAGATTACAAAAACGTCAGTTTGCAATTAGATGAGGCACATACCGATAATCTAATTAAAGCAGTAGAAAATGGCACCATCGATGTGGCTTTTGTTCGTACTGACCATCTTTATAGTGAACTACTGGAGCTCCATTTAATTCTTCGGGAGCCTTTGGCAATTGTGTTACCTGAGCAGCACTCGTATATCGCGCAAAGTCATATCACATTGAATCAGTTGGCAAACGAAGAAATGATTCTGTGTCCTCGAGATTACAGTGTGCACCTGCACGATACTATCATTTCACTGTTTGAAAAAGCAGGGTGTGTGCCGACGGTGAAGCAAACTCCACTAGAACTATCTTCCATTATTAATCTGGTTTCTGCAGGAATTGGGGTCTCGATTGTTCCCTCATCAATGAAAACCATGAGTCACTCATCATCCGGTGTTGCATTTTATGATATCTCGGAAGAGGGAGCTTATATTCCATTGTCGATAGTCAGTCGGGTACATGAGCGATCTCCAATTGTGAAAAGGTTTATTAATAATGTCACTGCAACGCAGGCTGAAATCATAGCTGGCGAATAAAAATATCAACTTAATGATATATATCAATAAAAACGGTATCTGTCTTATATCTGACAGGTATCGTTCAGTCGATGAAATATAAAGCAATAGCGTAAATGTAGGGTAACCCAATGTGCTTGTCAGTTTTTATTGCCAGGACACTGTTTATCCAGAGTAAAGAGTGAATGAAAAAATCTATCTTTGCAGTGCGTCGTGACAGGCCATTAACCCCTCGATAGTTATATATCCATTCCGTAAGCCGAAGGATCTCGAGCGTCAATGTCAGAGAAAGTGGGGGAGTGACATAGAGTTTCACCACTTTTCCTTCATCCACGTCATATGTGTTGTTTGCTGCAGCCGTCAGCTTGTGTAACCCGACGCGGCAAAAAAGAGTGGCAAGCCTACCCATTCCAAAGCAGGAATAGAGGCAATAAACAGCCGACCAATTGATCCAGTTTATAATTGAGCAGAATACTTAACTGCATAATACCGGCCGACCTCCGCAGGTGCGGGGTTAAGCGCCAGCTTTTTCTGGCGACGAAGGTATATCTCAATGGAAAGGCGAAACTTTCTGAAAAGCGTTGTAGCACTATCAACTATTGGTTTGGTTCGTCCGGCATTTTCAGGAACCAAACGTGTTGATGACCCGGCAATCGCATCTTCTGATACCTCCCGCCGTTTTGTGGTCACACAAACGTATAGTCTCAAAGCGCCGGCAGGTTCCCAGGGCAAAGTTAATTTGTGGATACCTGTACCAGAAGACACTTCATTTCAGACATTGCTCGACCTTTCCTTCAACGGTAACTACCAGAAAGCCAGCCTGACGGCTAATAACCGTTATGGTGCCAGAATGCTTTTTGTTACCTGGCCAGATTCTGAAGGCGCGCTGGATATTCGCGTTGAGATGACGGTCGAAACCCGTGATTGGGAAGTGCTAAAAGACAATAAACTGGCCGACTGGTTGCTACCTGAGCAAGACGCAGTCATCCCGGACGAAATTAAACCTTTCTTGCTGGCTACTCCCCATATTCCTGTCGACGGTATCGTTAAAGAGACGGCGCTGAAAATTGTCGCTGGCGAAAAAGCACCGATAAAACAGGCTCGTTTGATTCACGACTGGGTTAGCACGCATATGCATCGCGATGATGCTGTGATTGGTTGCGGTACGGGTGATGTGGGCGAAATACTGAAAGCGGGCAAATTGGGTGGCAAATGCACCGACATTAACTCCGTTTTTGTCGCGCTGTGTCGTGCGGTAGGTATCCCGGCACGGGAAATGTTCGGTATTCGTCTTGGTGCCAGCCGCAAGCTTAGCGAGTATTCGAAGAAAGCTTTCGGTAGCGCCGATGAGCAGGGTATTGCAAAAATAAACGGTGGCCAGCATTGCCGCGCGATGTTCTGGCTGGCGGGCTTTGGCTGGATCCCGGCCGACCCGGCCGATGTCACCAAGATGCGTCTGACCGAGAAGAAAGAGAATGGTGATCCGGCTGTAAAAGCGGTTAGCGATTATCTCTTTGGTAATTGGGAAATGAACTGGGTGGGCTTTAATCATGCACGTGATTTCGCGCTTTATCCTGCAGCAGAACAAGGTGATGTCAACAACCTGGGTTACCCGTATGCCGAAGTAGATGGCGATCCTTTAAACTTCTACGATCCGGCAGCATTTAGCTATGACTACGTCAGCACCGAACAGCATTAAGGGTAATTTAGTCACGTTGCTGGCGGCATTAATTGCCGCTGGCGCTTCAACACTGTGCTGCATTGGGCCGTTGTTGTATCTGTTGTTTGGTATTTCAGCAGCAGGACTCACAGGGATCCCGACGCTACCCTGGTTACAAATTCCCATGGTAATCGTCTCCCTGGGATTGATGGTGCGTGGATTCTGGCGGCTCTATTTGTCCCCTAAACCAATATGCACAAGTGTTGTCAGCCGTCGCGTGCTGGTCCTGTTGTATTGGTTATCAGTACCATTGGTACTGTTCCTGACTACTTATCCGTATGTCTTACCCTGGATTTGGGAAAGTATCGAATGAAGAGATTTTTATGCCTGGGGCTGCTTTTGTTGACGCCTCTGAGTTGGGCGGCCAATAAAATGGTCACTATAGATATAGGGCAGATGAACTGCCCGCTCTGCGTGATTTCGATAAATCAGGCTTTACGCAGTACCGATGGGGTTATTAAAGCGAAGGCGTCATTAAAAACGCATCAGGCGCAAGTCATTGTTCCGGAGAATTTTGATAACCAACAACTGCTGTCGGCCATTGCTAAAACAGGATTTACCGGCCAAATTCACGCGGTGGATGAGGCGCAATAATTCCTGTTATCCCTACGATTGTGAAGCTTCAAGCTCATTGGCGAATCACCACCTCCCGGTGGTGATTATTTATCTGGTGGAGCGCCCCATTAACCGGATAAACAGCCCACACAGTGCCGCGAACGTTGCCAGCCCAACCATTCCCGTCCAGCCAAAGGTTTCCAGAGCTTTGCTACCCACTGTTGCCCCTATTGCCATGCCGATAAACACGACGGTAAACATAATGGCGTTCAGGCGACTGCGGGCAGCCGGATTTAACGCGTAGATAATGGTCTGATGTGCCACCAGTGAGGCCTGAATACCCAGGTCAAACCCGACCGCACTAATGGCGATAATAGCCAGTTGCACAGGGACGGGAACAAACGGCATCACAAACATCAGGGCAAAGGAGATAACAACCAACGCGGCTGCAATTTTCGTGACGAAATCAGGGCCACGACGGTCAGCGAGTGATCCTGCCAGCGGTGCGGCAAGCGCTCCAGCGGCACCAGCGAGGCCAAAAGTACCGGCTACGGCGGAGCCCATCTGGAAGCGGTCTGCCAGCATAATCGCAAGCGTTGACCAAAAAGCGCTGAACGCAATCGACAACAACCCTTGTGCCAGAGCGGCACGACGTAAAGCCGAATACTCCATCCACAGTTTGCCTAATGAGCGCAGTAGTGCGGGATAGCGTAGTGTGGTTTGCGGCTTGAAAGAGGGTAGTACGTACCAGAGTATCAGCGTGACGACCCAGACACCTACTGCCGCAATAGTATAAACACTACGCCAGCCCCAAAGTTGTGCCACGATGCCACTAAATACACGTGAAAGCAGAATGCCCGCCAGAAGCCCGGTCATCACCATTCCTACGGTTTTACCGCGATTGCTGTCAGAGGCCAGTGTGGCAGCGGCAGGGATAATATCTTGCGCTACGGTCGCAACCAACCCAATCGCCAGACTGCTGAGCAATAGCACATGCCAGGAAGAGGAGAATCCACACAGCAGTAATGTCAACGAAAGCAGGGTGCCTTTAATCAGAATGATACGACGGCGGTCAAAGCGATCCCCAAGTGGGGCGAGCAACAAAATGCCGAGCGCATAACCAATTTGCGTCAGTGTGGGTACCAGGCCGACATCACCGACACGGGCGTGGAACGTGCTGCCAATAATCCCCAGCATTGGCTGGCTATAATAAATTGAGGCAACACTCAGGCCCGCGCCAAGGGCGAGACGAAAAACGATTTTGCCAGACAGCATGGTGTTGGACGTTGATGCGGTCATTGTGGAAAGCTGGCTCATGGCTCGCTCCAGTGGGTTAATGTGCGGCCATTCTTGTCGTTTTTTGCTTTCGGCTGTAGCCCCCGCAGGGGTAAAACTGTTATACACTTAACGTATGAACAAAAACTTTAATCCTGCTGGCGACCGTATAGCCATTTTGCAAACCTTTGTGCGAATCGTTGAGAGCGGCAGCCTTTCAGCCGCAGCCGCACAAATGGATACTACCCAGCCAACAATAAGCCGACGCTTGCAAAGCCTCGAACAAATGCTTGGCGTTAAGTTAATCCAGCGTACGACCCACACCATGAAGCTGACTGATGATGGCGAACGCTGCTATCAGCATGCCCGTAGGTTGATTGAAAACTGGCACCTTCTGGAAGATGAAGTCAGTGGCGCCAGGGATGAACCTGCCGGGGTGCTGCGCGTACGTGCGCCACACGCATTCGGGCAGGATCAGCTGATTGGGCCGCTTGGCGATTACCTGGCGCGCTATCCGCAAATCAATATTGAGTGGATTCTCAACGATCGTTCGCCGGATTTTATCCCTGAAGGGATTGATTGCGCGATTCATGTTGGGGCAATCACCGATCCTTCAGTGGTTGCCATCCTACTGGCCGAAGTGCCGCGTATCGTGGTGGCTGCTCCTTCACTACTTGCAAGCTATGGGCCGGTCAATGAAGCCGCGGATCTGGTGAAATTCCCCTGGGTGGCACTGAGTAGTTTTTATCGTAATGAAGTGACGTTAAACGAGGTAACCAGCGGCGACCCTTTCCGCTTCGATATTACCCCAAGGCTGAGCACTGATAGCCTGTATGCGGTGCGCAAGGCAGCTTTAAACGGGTTGGGTGTAGGGATGGTTTCTTCATGGGTCGTGAAAGAGGATTTGGCGGAAGGCACGTTGCAGCATGTTCTCCCTAACTGGCAGGCCGCACCTCTACCCATCTATCTGCTCTATCCTTACGCGAGTTACTACCCGGCCCGTCTGCGCAAATTTATTGAGCTAATGAAAGAGGTGATGCCAAGTCTAACCGGCACCCGATCTGCGCGTTAATCAGGCCGTAAGCCATTTCCCTTTTTCAGTACGTCACATTAATGGTGACGGTATCGGCGTAATTATCCGGGGCGTAATTTGCATTGGGTACGGTTGCGTAAACGGTATATGCAGTGGTCGATCCGGTACCGGTGCCATTGACACTGTTTGCTGTAATACTTCCCCATGGAGTCCCGGCCTGGCCCGACGTTGAACGCAACTGATACGGGACTAAATCGGTATTGCTCCCGCTCCCGCTGGTTTTCATTTGTCCGCTGCCTGTGGTACTGCCGTTCGAGGGACTAAGCCCTATCGAATAAGGGGTATTATTCGAGCAGGCGACACCAAGAGTATTACTCGATGCGATATTGGATTGATTCATTGTTACCGGGCCAATACTTATATTATTGACGAAGCTAATGTTGCATTGCTTGGTCACGACTGCGGTCACGTTAAACGGGAAACTCGGGCCGGTTCCATTGCCGCAGTCAGCTGGGGGGAGAGCCAGGCCTGTATTCGTGGTAACACTTGCGGTGGCTGAATTAAAAACATCTAAATAGCTACCGGGAGCGGCGGTGATTTGGGGTGTCGTAAGCTTTGCGTAAACCGTCAGACTACCCGTTACTGGCGTGAGATTGAGGAGCGTTATTTGGGCCATGGGAGGAGGGGTTCCAGCCTGGTTCTGATTTCCCCAAACGACAGTATGAGCTTGGTTTTGATAGAGTTGATAGTTTAATGTGCTGGCTGGTGGGCCAGCAAAAGACATGCCGTGAGGGTTAGTCTGGCCATTACTCGACGCGCCAATATTAAAGCAAAGAGTAATCGCGCTAAGCACATCTGTAAGGACTTTGCTGCACGAATAGCTGAATGTCATCGACGTTTCAGCACCTGTGCTGGACAGTGGATTTACATTCCCAAAATTAATGGGTTGCACGCCACTTATTGAGCAACTCAGCGCGTGGCTAACACCAGGACACAAACTTAAGGCTGCAAAGAAAAATAACTCTCTTAAACGCATACAGGTTTCCTTTCTCTTAGGAAGTCCAATTCATCTCGTCCTTAGCGACAAACGAGTGGGCCAAGTTGCACAATGCTTGCAGCCTTCTGCGGGTAATCGAACTGCACGGAGCAAGTGCCTTTGGAAGCCATCACTTTTAATGTGTTATGCAGCTCCAGCGTATCGAAATAAACCAGACCATCAAAACCCACGATGGTTTGCTGGCTTTGCTTAGCATTCAGCTCTACCTGTGTCCCTTCCTCAATCGGTTTTCCTTGTGCATCAACCACGATTATTTGCGCGGCTCGAACCGGTGTAATACCAAATTTGACCAGCGAGCCAGAACGGTCGGCAGGTGTTGCGTAAGCATTAACCTGGTCGATACGCGTATTGGCGGGTAAGTTCATCGGGTCGATGCTTAACAGATTATTTTCATAGCTTTTAATTGGCGTCACTAACAGCAAGCCCTGGCTGTTGCTGGTGCCGATGAGATTGTTTTGTAGTTTGATGGGTAAATCAGGAATACCGTCGGTGGATACAACAGCAAAGCCATCATCAATTGTGCGCGCGGCAAACAAACCGCCCCCCATCATCACCAGGGAGCCGCTACCACCAGCATAGGCATACTGTGTATCTGAGGTGCGGTTAAAACCGCTGTAAACTTTGCCATAGCGACCCAGGTAACCCAGCTCTCCCTGGCCGTTTTGTTGGGAGGATTGTTGGCTAGCTGCAAGGTTCCAACCCCAACCCCCATCTGAAGGTTGGGTGCGGCTGGCATTAAGCATATAACCGTTTTCATCATTCGTGCGTTGTACTGTGCTGCTGGCGGTAAGGTTATTACTAAGGATAAATGTGGCAGTCAGGTAGAGGTTCCGATCCCGGCTGTCGTCTACGTTTTGATTCACGCCAGCAGTGAGGTAGATATTATTTGCCACCGCGGCATACCAGTTCGCACCCGCGTAACGTACTGAAGTTTCCTGTGGGTAGCGATATTGCAGGTAGCTCAGACTGACATTGCCATATGAGGGCATGTTGTACCCAACAACAACATTGCTATTAAGTGATGGCGGTGCTGAACCATAGCGGCTGGCGATATCACGGTAATCACCTGCGGTGGCAATCGTCGAGGTGCTGAAGTTAAAATTGCTGCCAATCCAGCGATAACCCAGGCTATACAATATTCCGTTGTCACCCGCATCGGTGCTCATAGCCAGAGCCGTTGATAGAGTGCCAACACGACCGCCAGGTATCCAGTCCATACTGAATCCAGAATTGAGCAACTGTTTGCTTACCTCAGAATGAACGCCACCTGTAAAACTGTTACTGATACCCCGCCGCCAGGTTCCACTAAAAGAAGGTGTGCTGGCGTAATCAAATGAAGAGATTCCGTAATTTTCGCGTACCACACCCAATTCAGCTGACCATTGTGTCAGCCCTTCGCGTAATAGTTGCTGATCCTGATAAAAGGAAAAGCTCTGTGTCGTCGTTCGACCTAACGCATCAGTCATATTCACCTGTGCGTAGCCCGCACCGCTGATATTAGGCTGGGTGTTGATTTCAAAATTACCCGCAGGTACTTCGCCGTTATAATATTTCATGCCATTTATAAATAATTCCACATTTGACGGTACCGTTGCCGAACCTAAAAAAGAGGGTAGTGGTGTGGTCGGCATATTAGGTTGCAGGTTGAAATCAGTGCCTATTTGAATACCCGCGATGCGTGTCGGGCGCGACCATGTGAGGCTACTGGTGAGTGTGTCACCGAGGGTTAAGCTAAGGAGGCTGTCAGGAAACGATGACCGCCACTGCGTATCAAGACGACTGAAATTGTTATCGGCCGTAACTCCATCAGTTTGCGTGGAGTATTGAGTTAATTGAGTCGAGCTCAGCACCCCAGCAGAATTAAATGCGCGTAATTCAGTAAAGCTGCTGACGTTACTTCCATCGCCTTGGGCTGCGTAAACATCATAATTGAGTAACATCCCCCGTGATGTGGAGACGACTGGCGGAGGAATATCAACTTGATTGAGTTTGGTGGTATTTAAATTCAAGGTGCTAAGAGGGGCGGTCAATTTCAGTGTTTGTAATGAAACATCATAATCAAATTGTAATTGACTTAAACTATCCAGACGAATCGATTGGGCCGATTCACCAGGTAATTTAAACCCTATTTTTTGTAGTGTTTCTTTGTTGCTATATAATTTACCTGCAAGCTCACGAAAATGTTCGATGCCAATATGGTTTCCATTCAAAGTAACATCAAGATACAAGTCTATTGCATTAGGATGCTCGTTATCGTTACTAATCACCGGTGTGATGGAATTATTATCATTGGCCGAGGTGATTCCTGGCGCTAACATTCCACCGAGCAGAAGAACTATCATTATTCTAATGATTACCTTAAAGTTCCTGCACCTTTTTTTGTCCATTTATAGTAACTTCTAATTTGCTTCCAGGGGCAGTATCCGAGGCAGGAAAAGGCAATTTCCAGCGCATGGTAGCGCCTGGAAGAACGTATCCCAATAGCCCCTGTGTTATCTCTTTTCTTCTACCTTGCGTGTTGATATATGAAGCACCAGACAACTGAGCATGGCTATTCCCCTGATTGCTCACTTCAAGAAATGCTTCACCACCAATACGTTGGATTCCCCACTGCAATTTTGCTGAATGCTCGCTGGTACCCTTCGGTTGAATAAAAACGGGAACTGAATAATGCAAAACGAACTGAATTTTATTCTTTTGTAGTTCGGCTGGAGGGAGTTCATTGATTGACAGCCTATAAGCTTCCTCCACAGTATTTGAGGCGGGCCCCATGTGAATCACTCGAATTAACTGTTTCTCTCCGGGTGCCAGTTTGAGCATTGGCGGGCTAATAACCAGATTCTGAGAAGAGTTGAGCTGGTCTTCATAACTTTGCTGGTTCCAGCTATAAACGCGAACTTGCGCATTTATAGTCTCTTCACCCTGGTTCATTAACCAGATGCCATCAGCATTTTGTATACTTTGTAGGGTCAGTGTCACAGGCGAAACTTGTAGACCGCTTGCCACTGTATTTTGTGGAAAGATTGCCGCCAATAACAGGCTCATCACCCCAACAGCCGTTCGCGTCTGTGGCTTCATTTTTATAAATAACCCTTTATATTAATAATTTACGTTAACGGTTACGGTGTCTGCATAGCTATCAGGTGCGAAGTTGGCGCTGGCGGCAACTGCATAAACCGTATAGGTTTGCGCCACTCCTGAACCAGTTCCCCCAACACCGTTACCTACTGCTGTGGTGGTGGCAGTATTGCCCCAGACGGGACCTGTGCCTGATGTTTGATGTAACTGATAAGGGACTTTATCGCTGTTTGTTCCACTGTTAGCGACTGATGACATAGACCCAGCACCTGTTGTATTGCCTCCATTAGCTGTGGATGGTGCAAGGCCGATGAAATAAGGAGTGGTTCTTGAGCACTGGACAGTAAAGGAGCTATTCCCGGCTGTGTTAGTTGCATTGCTAGCGACAGAGCCCAGATTAATATTTGCGCCCGCACCTGTGGTTACAACGCAAGATGCAGTAATAGTAATTTGTACCTGAAATGTGTTGGTGGCCACGACGGCATTTGCAGATGGAACAAAAGCAAAAATCATGAAAGGAAAAAATATGCGCATTTTAATGATTGATTTCATATCTTTGCACCTATTCAGATACCTGCAGTTTGTCAATAATGCATACGGATGAATGTTGTATGTCTATTAAAACCATAGAATGAGGTGCATATTTATGCCAATTTCAGGATGTATTAAGTTTTTTAATATGATCAGATGCGCACTTTAAGTTTTATTAGGTGAGTTTGATTATTACATGCAGAAAATTCTGCTATAAGTCATTTCGGCCTGAAATGCTGGATATAAAAACTGGCAATAATGTAATAATTTCAGATGTAAACAATCACAAAGGTAAAGGGATTGTAATTGCTTAACATTCTAATTCAGAAAGATATTCTTTATTTAGATGACGTAATAGAACAAGGTTGGGATTATTGAAAATGGGAATGCGTGAAGTGTTTTTGGTGGCAGACTACTCACCTCGTTGAGGTTAATATATGTTGATGTGACCGAAATTATTCGGTTGTTTGAAAAGGAAATAGAGCTAAAACTTCGGTCCAGACATCAAATTCCACTATTAAAAATAATCAAACCTTAGTCGAAAAACATTAAGCACGTTACAGGGTGGTGAAGTTACTACTGGATGTTCGTTCATCGGTAATCAAACAACCATGGCCTTCTGATGCTGTTATAAATGTGTAACAAAACCTTCTTACACTGCTCACTTCTGATAACAATATCGAAAGGAAGCCATGATGAGCAGACCTCTTAAGCCGTTGTTTAAACAGGAACACAACGACGAAATCAGTAACCGCAGCGCCAACCCCGTTTTTTCAGATGTTGCCAGTGCGTATTTGAGCCGCCGCCGATTCCTGCAAATGGGTGCAGTCGCGGGCGCCGCAGTAGCCTTCCCGACGTTATTAAAATCCCAGGCTGCATGGGCTGTAGAAACGGCTCTGGCACGTCCTTCTTCCCTTGGTTTTACCAGTATTGAAGTTTCAACGGAGGATACCGTGCGGGTGCCGGAAGGCTACATCGCGCGACCATTTTACCGCTGGGGAGATGCCGTAGGTTTAAAGGGTAACCTGCCGGAATTTAAAACCGACGGCAGTAACACTACTGATGAACAGGCCGCTCAGGCGGGAATGCACCATGATGGTATGGCATGGTTTAGCTTGCCGCGGGGAGGAACCGATCCCAATCACGGTTTGCTGGCGATGAACCACGAATACATCGACAACGGTTTGCTGTTTAAAGACGGCGTGGCGAACTGGAATCTGGATAAAGTGCGCAAGGGCCAAAATGCGATGGGCATTTCGGTTATTGAAGTGAAAAAAGAGGGCGATAACTGGAGCGTGGTTCGTCCTTCTGAGTTTGCGCGTCGTATTACTGTGAATACACCGATGACCCTCACAGGGCCTGCCAAAAATCATGCATTAATGCAAACTGCGGACGATCCGCAGGGGCAAAGGGTGCTTGGTACAATGCAAAATTGTGCCAACGGCCATACACCGTGGGGCACTTACCTGACTTGCGAAGAAAACTGGTCGGATATTTTCGTTAAAAAAGCTGCGCCAAATGCCCTTGAAAAGCGCTATGGCATCAGCGACAGCGATGAATCCTATCGCTGGAACGAAGTCGATCCGCGCTTTAGCGTAGATACAACGCCTAATGAGCCTAACCGTTTCGGTTGGGTGGTAGAAATCGACCCTTATAATCCGTCATCGACTCCGCGTAAACATACGGCATTAGGGCGCTTTAAGCATGAAGGCGCTGCGATTACCCTGGCGGCGGATAACCGTGTAGTTGCTTACATGGGTGATGATCAGAAATTCGAATACATCTATAAGTTCATTTCTACAAATCAATATGATTCGAGCCTGCGAGATGCTGCCATGGACCTGCTCTCCGAAGGCACGCTGTATGTGGCGAAATTCAATGACGATGGGAGTGGCACCTGGCTACCGCTGGTATATGGGCAATCGGGCCTTGATGAAACTAAGGGATTTACCAGTCAGGGTGAGTTGCTAATTAAAACGCGTCTCGCTGCTGATGCCGTAGGTGCCACAAAAATGGACCGCCCTGAGTGGATTGCGGTCGACTCGCACGCAACGGGCAGTGTCTATTGCACCTTGACCAACAATAGTGACCGAGGCAAGGAGGGCAAAGCAGCCGTCGATGCCGCCAACCCGCGCGCTAATAATGTCTACGGCCACATCATGCACTGGACGGAAGAGAACGGTGACTCTGCATCAACCGCCTTCAAGTGGGATATCCTGGTGCTAGGCGGCAAGCCGGATAGCGCAGATGAGAAAACCAAAGGCTCAATGAAGGGGGCAGAGTTTGGTAGTGCAGATGGGTTATCTTTCGACCATCGCGGCGTTCTGTGGATTCAGACTGATGTCTCCTCCAGCACCATCAACAAAAAAGCCTATGAGGGAATGGGCAACAACCAGATGCTCGCCACTGTTCCAGGTACCAACGAATATCGTCGTTTCCTCACCGGGCCGCGTGGCTGTGAGATAACTGGCATCGCCTTTACTCCAGATAACCGCACGCTGTTTATTAATATTCAACACCCCGGTGAACCTAGTGACGATATCAGCGATCCGGCAAACCCGACTGCCGTCTCCACTTGGCCTGATGGTGATAAAAACAGTCGCCCACGATCTTCCACGGTGGTTATTGTTAAAGCTGATGGTGGAATTATCGGTAGCTAACAAAATAGCCTCTACAGTTGAGCGGAACAGGGATGTTTTGCTCAAAGCCTTAAGAAAAGGTGAGGGGATAACAATAGCAGTCGAATATCTTGCTCTGAAATTTTGCCGGGCAATGGATCGACGTAGGCTCAATTGAGCACTACCACCCCGTAATACGGCTCCATGTTTGCTGAGATAAGAATATCAGCCACTCAAATATTCATCATGAAAATAATACCCGCTAAATATATCAGTTTATAAAATGTAATGCATTTTTGTAATACAGTCATAATTCTGAAAAAGTACTTTATACGGAATTATTATTTATCCCCTTAGTTGTTAATGCTATTTTACTCAGAATATTGCCTTGAATTTCCTTCTTATATTAACGTTTGGATTACTGCGCGCGTTTTTTGTCGCCTGTGATTTGCCATGGATGCCATAAAAGGAGTTAATTGTGTCAAGTTCTTTCCAGAATGAAGTACCTAAAGCACGTGTAAACATAAAGTTAGATTTGCACACAGGAGGGGCACAAAAGAAAGTTGAATTACCACTTAAATTAGTTGTTATGGGTGATTACAGCAACGGGCAGGAGATTCGCCCACTGTCTGAACGTGAAAAGATAAACATCAATAAAAATAACTTTAATAGTGTGCTTTCAGAATTTTCCCCCTCTATAAATATTACAGTTGAAAATACCCTTGCGGGTGATGGTTCACAAGAAAACGTCCAGCTTTCTTTCAGTGAGATGAAAGATTTTGAGCCAGAACAAGTTGCTCGACAGATCCCGCAATTAAAAGCCATGCTGGCCATGCGTAATTTATTACGCGACCTTAAATCTAATTTATTGGATAACGTTACTTTTCGAAAGGAGCTTGAAAATATCTTGAAAGACCCATCGCTGAGCAATGAACTGCGCGATGAACTTAATGCCCTCGCACCGAAAGCGTAACCCTCCCGAATTAACGGATTAACACGAGATAATGCTGATGTCAGTTAATAATGAAAATTCCTCATCCGGTACCCAGACCACTGTTCTGGATCGCTCTGAAGCTGGTGGTGTTTACGCTTCTTTATTTGAAAAAATCAACCTGAACCCGGTTTCCGGTCTGTCGGACATTAATGTCTGGCAGGACAATCAAGCGCTGGCTGATGCAACTGCTGATGAACGTGTAACCGCGGCTGTGCAGGTGTTGTTACAGCGTCTGAAAAATTCCGGTCAGAGCGTTGAAAAGCTCGATAAAACTCTGCTGGATTACCATATTGCTGAGCTGGATTTCCAGATTAGCCGCCAGCTTGATGCAGTTATGCATCACGACGATTTCCAGAAAGTCGAATCCGCATGGCGTGGCCTCAAGCACCTGGTTGACCGTACTGATTTCCGCCAGAATGTGAAAATCGAAGTGCTGGACGTATCCAAAGATGATCTGCGTGAGGATTTCGAAGACTCCCCGGAAATCATCCAGAGTGGTTTATACGCGCACACCTATATCGCTGAATACGACACCCCAGGTGGTGAGCCAATTGGTTCAGTGATTTCCAACTACGAATTCGACGCAAGTCCACAAGACGTGGCGCTGATGCGTAACATCTCTAAAGTGTCTGCTGCAGCGCACATGCCGTTTATCGCCTCTGTTGGCCCGAAATTCTTCCTGAAAGATTCCATGGAAGAAGTGGCTGCGATTAAAGACATCGGCAACTACTTTGACCGTGCTGAATACATCAAGTGGAAATCTTTCCGCGATTCTGATGATTCCCGTTACCTGGGCCTGGTGATGCCACGTGTACTTGGCCGTCTGCCGTATGGTCCGGACACGGTGCCAGTCCGCAGTTTCAACTATGTTGAAGAAGTGAAAGGCCCGGATCACGACAAATACCTGTGGACCAACGCATCATTCGCATTTGCTGCCAACATGGTGAAAAGCTTCATCAAAAACGGCTGGTGTGTGCAGATTCGTGGCCCGCAAGCGGGTGGTGCAGTGACTGACCTGCCAATCCACTTATATGACCTCGGCACCGGCAATCAGGTGAAAATCCCAAGTGAAGTGATGATTCCGGAAACGCGTGAATTTGAGTTCGCCAACCTGGGCTTCATCCCGCTGTCGTACTACAAAAACCGCGATTACTCATGCTTCTTCTCCGCGAACTCTGCACAGAAACCAGCCTTGTATGACACTGCTGATGCGACAGCTAACAGCCGCATCAACGCACGCCTGCCATATATCTTCCTGCTGTCACGTATCGCTCACTACCTGAAGCTTATCCAGCGTGAAAACATTGGTACCACTAAAGACCGTCGTTTGCTTGAACTGGAGCTGAATACTTGGGTACGTGGTCTGGTCACTGAAATGACCGATCCGGGTGACGACCTGCAGGCTTCTCACCCGTTGCGTGATGCAAAAGTTACCGTGGAAGATATTGAAGATAACCCTGGCTTCTTCCGCGTGAAACTGTATGCCATACCGCACTTCCAGGTTGAAGGAATGGACGTGAATTTATCCCTTGTTTCGCAGATGCCTAAAGCGAAAGCGTAATCAGGAGCAGGGATGAAAATTTACCGTCCATTATGGACTGACGGGGCATTTCTGGCCCCACAGCAATTTCAGCAACAATCCCGTTGGGATGCTTTTGTCGCTGAAAACGTGGCCCAGATGGGGTTGGCAAACCCGTGGGGTGTTATCGATGTGGCATTTGATAACGGCTCGTTGGCACTTTCACGGCTGAATGCACTGCGTCTGGTGATTCGCTTTCCAGATGGCACGCTGATTGACAGTGAGCTGGCGGATAATCTGCCACCGGCTTGCGATTTGTCATTGGTGGCTGATCGCGAAAGTGTGGACGTTGTGCTTGCCCTGCCGCTGTTGTCAGCTAATGGCGGTAATCTTGATGATGGGCAGGACAGTGAACGTCCTCGCCGCTGGCGACAAGAGTGGGTGACGGTACAGGAGCTTGCCGGTCATGAACGTACCGAACTGGCTGTTATGCGCCATGCCGTCACATTGCGTTTTGCTCACCAGGAAAATAGCGCATACCTGACATGTCCGGTGGTGCGCCTGCTGCGTAATGCACAAGGGCAATGGATCCAGGATGCGAATTTCATCCCACCGATGTTGCGACTGTCAGCAAGTCCCGTTGTGCTGACAGCACTAGGGGATCTTCTCCATCGCCTGCAGGCACGTCGCCGCCGTCTGATGGCCATGCGTCGCGAAAGCAATGAGCGTATGGCCGATTTCGTTGTGGCAGATGTGTCATTGTTCTGGCTGCTCAATGCATTAAACAGCGCTGAACCCGTGTTGACTGAACTTCATCAGGCGCCTTCGCGTCATCCAGAGATGTTCTATCGTGAACTGGTACGTCTGGCAGGCAGTCTGTTGACGTTCTCCCTTGAACATAAAGCTGAAGATATTCCGCTTTATCAACATCACGCACCTGAACAGGTTTTCCCGCCACTATTTACCCTGCTGGATGCGCTGCTTGAAGCCAGCCTGCCATCACGGATGGTGGCCATTGAGCTTATCCGCGAAGGGCAATTCTGGACAGGTTCGCTGCATGATGCTCGCCTGCGCGAAGGGGCTGATTTCTACCTCTCTGTTCGCTCAACTATTCCCAATCATCTATTGCAGACGCAGTTCCCGCTGTTGTGTAAAGCGGGCAGCTTTGAAGATGTATCCGATGTGGTGAACGTGGCGCTGAACGGTGTGGTGATGAAACCACTGTCACATGTTCCGGCGGCCATTCCTCTGCGTCTGGAGAACCAGTATTTCGCCCTCGATCTGAATGGCCAGGCGGCGCAGGCCATGCTGGAAGCGGGTAACTGCGCGTTCTACACGCCAGGATCACTTGGTGATATCCAACTCGAACTGTTTGCGGTATTGCGCTCATGAGCAAAATAAAACCTTCTGTCGTTGATGAGATCTTTTATCCCTGCTGGCTGATGGTCAGCCAGTTGCGAAATGGCCAGGAAATTAAGGACGGAGAAGCGTTGTATCGTCGTGCCTGCGGGTGGGTGGATGGTGCGCGTGAAGCTCTTTCTCGTAACGGGTTCAACGAAACCAGCACGGACCATATGCTTTACACCCTTTGTGCGTTACTTGATGAGAGTGTGCTGAACCGTCCGAAGCCGGACAGTGGGAACACTAAATGGCTGCAGAACCCTCTTCAGGCGCGCTATTTCAATACGCTTAACGCTGGTGAGGAATTGTGGGAGCGTATTCGCGCCGTTTTGCAGGAGCCTGCGCCCGATACTGCCGTCCTAACCTGTTTCTACCGTGCACTGACGTTAGGATTTGCGGGCCGCTACCGCGAGCAGGGCGACGAACGCCGTGAAGATGTGGTGCGTAAGCTGAGCCAGCAGGTGCCGGCTTTTTCCTCCGCTCAGGAAACCCCAGTGGTTTCCCGATCATCGCGTTTGCGCACCGGGCGCAAAACGTACTGGTTTTCGTGGGTACTTGGCGTCGCAATACTGGTCGCACTGTGGTTTTTCCTGTCAAGCACGCTCGCGAATCAGCTCTCTCAACTGGCAGGGATCAAATAACTGATGCGCAGGTTAACGCAATTCCTGTTGCTGCTGCTTGGTACCGGCCTCGCGCTGTTGCTGATTCTTGGCTTCTGGCCGCTGGGAAGGGGCAGCCGCGTGGTGCTGAGTCTGCTGGTTGTCATTTTAAGCGGTGCTGCCGGCTATTTTCAGTGGCGTAAAGACCGCAACAATAAAGTTGCCCATCAGCACATTGCGGACTCCATTCTGCCACCGGAAGATTTCCAGGGCGCAGTGGTGCTGGTTTGTGGTGACAGCGAATCGCTGTTTTCAGCTTCAGTTCTCTTCAGGGAAACCCGTCAGGGCTGGTATTTGCAGGTCAAAGCACCAGAACAACTTCCACTATTGGCACAGCATCTGGCTGAGGTTCGCCCGGCACTGATTGCCCAGATCTCCGTGCTGTTGACCGTTGTGCCGGAACAACATCAGGACGAGGACGATTTCATTCAAAAACTGCGCATCTGGCATCGTGCGATGGTGCAGTGCAAAGGTTGGCTTGCCGGGATTCCACCGATGTGGATTGGCATCTGGATTTCACCGCCAGCCATGGAATCAACTGAAACGGAACGCTGGTATACCGCCACTCCAGGTCAGAAAGCCATTCAGATGCGTGAGGCGGGGGCTGTTGTGATACCGCTGGTTGAGTGGGAGCGTGAACAAGATGGCCGCAACATTCAGGAAAAACTCAGTTCAGTTTTCTGGATTGAGAGCCTGGTGGCGTGGGCTAAGACTCACGTTCAGGATGTTCTGGCACAGCGTCAGGGAGATCTCCCGGCGCTGATTCCATGCGCATGGGGGCCTGCTTGACCCCGGTTACGGGGCGCTCCATCAATCTCTGGCAGACACATGTTGCAGGCGTTACCTCGTTGCCACCAACTGCATCTGCAAGTCAGAGTTACCTGCCATTACCAGATCTGCTGCTGCCATTTATTCCTCGCCGCCGGGGTGTCTCCCAACTGATGCAGACCTGGCAGATTGCCGGCTTACTGTGTGGGTTATTCCTGCTGTTTGCCTTGCTGGCCTCATATATCAATAACCAACGTTTAATTCGCAACGTAGGCGATCACCTGGCGTTGTATCACCGGCTTACAGGAACACCTGCATCCCCAAAAACGATTGCTCAGCAACAGTTACGTGCTGATGCCCGTTTGCTTGATCAGTGGCAACGTAGTGGTGCGCCTGTACGCATGTCTTTGGGACTCTATCAGGGGATGCGCCTCATCGCGCCACTTGAGGCCGCCATCAATAGTTGGGCTCCACCGCCTCCGCCGCCTCCGGTCATCAATAAAATTGTTCAGGGTCCGAAAACCGTGCGTCTTGACAGCATGTCGCTGTTCGATGTGGGCAAATGGCAGCTTAAACCTGGCTCTACCAAAGTGCTGGTGAGTGCGCTCGTCAATATCAAAGTCAAACCAGGCTGGCTGATTGTTGTCGCTGGGCACACCGATGATACCGGCGATGACAAGTCCAACCAGATTCTTTCCCTCAAACGCGCTGAATCAGTCCGTGACTGGATGCGTGACACCGGTGATGTGCCGGAAAGTTGCTTTGCGGTACAGGGCTACGGCGAAAGCCGTCCACTGAAACCCAATGATTCAGATGCAAATCGCGCGGTTAACCGCCGCGTTGAGATCAGTCTGGTGCCTCAGGCAGATGCTTGCCAGGTACCGGGCAAAACAACATCACCGGCTAAGGGTGATGTCACAACCTACGAAATGGAGAAGTAAACATGGCTATTCCAGTCTACCTGTGGCTGAAAGACGACGGCGGTGCGGATATTAAAGGCTCCGTAGATGTTAAAGACCGTGAAGGCAGCATCGAAGTGGTGGCGCAGGAACACAACCTGTACATCCCGACCGATAACAACACCGGAAAATTAACGGGAACCCGTATCCACACCCCGTTCCTGTTTACCAAAGAAATCGACTCTTCCAGTCCATACCTCTACAAAGCGGTAACGACCGGCCAGACGCTGAAATCTGCTGAATTCAAATGGTATCGCATCAATGACGCAGGCCAGGAAGTTGAGTACTTCAACACCAAACTGGAAAACGTCAAGCTGGTGAAAGTCGCACCAAAAATGCATGACATCAAAAATCCTGCGATGGAAAAACACAACCATCTGGAAATGATTGAACTGCGTTACGAAAAAATCACCTGGACTTACAAAGACGGCAACATCATTCATTCCGACTCCTGGAACGAACGTACTACCGCGTAAGGCAGCACTCACAGCAGACGGGAAACCGTCTGCTGTTTTTGTTTGCCCGAACGAAGCGTAGCGCGAATACGCAACTCGCCATCCGACAAAGTGTGGGCAAACAAAAACAGCAAAAAAATCATCGACCTTATGGGCCTGGGTCTCCTGCAAAGGAGAAGGCTAAGGGCGGTAGCGTACCCAATCAAGGAGCCAGCATGGATAACCAGTCAGCCGTATTACTTCGTCGTTTAAACCCGTACTGTGCCCGCGCGCTGGAAGCAGCCGCCACGCTGTGCCAGAGCCGGGCACATGCGGAAATTACTGTCGAACACTGGTTGCTTAAACTGCTGGAGCTCGGGGAGGGGGATATAACTGTGCTGGCCCGCCGTTACGAATGGGACATGGACAATATTTGGCAGAGTTTGCTGGCACACCTTGATACCATGCCGCGCTCCGTGCGTAGCCGTCCACAATTGGCCGAACTTCTACTGCATCTGATTAAACAGGCATGGCTGATTGCTTCGCTTGAAGACGACGATGCACAAATCCGCAGTCATCATCTGCTTGCGGCGTTAACTGATAAACCGTCAATACTGGTCTGCGACAGCTTGTGGCCGCTGCTGAGTCTCTCCCGCTCGCAGCTTGAGCGCCTGAAACCGCTGTTGGATGTGCAGTCAGATGAACGTGCTGAACTGCAACAGCAAGAAAGCCTGAACCGCGAACCGTCCTCACTTACGGAAGAAAAACCGACCAGTGTTTCCGGCAACACCCTGAGTGAAGCACTACAGGCTGCACTCGATAAATTCACTCTCGATGTAACAGCCAAAGCGCAAGAAGGGAAAATCGACCCGGTCTTTGGCCGCGACAACGAAATCCGCCAGATGGTTGACATTCTCTCGCGCCGCCGTAAAAACAACCCGATTCTGGTGGGCGAACCGGGCGTGGGCAAAACCGCGCTGGTCGAAGGCTTGGCGTTGCGCATTGCCGAAGGCAATGTGCCGGACAGCCTAAAAACCGTCAGCCTTCGTACTCTGGATCTTGGCCTCTTGCAGGCGGGTGCAGGTGTAAAAGGCGAATTTGAACAGCGCCTGAAAAACGTCATCGACGCGGTACAAAACTCCCCGACCCCAGTGCTGCTATTTATCGACGAAGCGCACACCATCATCGGCGCAGGCAACCAGGCGGGCGGGGCAGATGCCGCAAACTTGCTGAAACCAGCACTGGCACGTGGCGAATTGCGCACTATCGCGGCCACCACCTGGTCTGAATACAAACAGTATTTCGAGCGTGATGCTGCATTGGAGCGCCGTTTCCAGATAGTTAAGGTAGACGAACCGGATGATGAAATGGCCTGCCTGATGTTGCGCGGCCTGAAATCCCGTTACGCGCAACATCACGGCGTGCATATTACCGATGAAGCTGTGAAAGCCGCAGTCAGTCTGTCGCGCCGCTACATCACGGGCCGCCAGTTGCCGGACAAAGCGGTTGACTTGCTCGACACCGCATCTGCCCGCGTGCGCATGAGCCTCGACACGTTACCGGAAGAACTCACCCGCCTGAAAGCGCAAATCACCGCGCTGGAATTGGAAAACCAGGCGCTGCTGGAAGATATCGCGCTGGGTAGCAACAGCCATGGCGAGCGCCTGGAGCAAATTGAACAACAGACTGCTGCGTTGAACGAACACCTCGCCGCGCTGGAAACCCAATACCACGCGGAAAAATTGCTCACCCAGCAACTGCTCGAAGTCCGCCTGGACATCAGCCGTCAGGCCGTCGCCAATGCGCTGCAACAGCAACTCAAAGATTTACAAGGTAGTGCTCCACTGCTGTCGCTGGATGTGGATGTGCGCACTGTCGCCACCGTGATTGCCGACTGGACCGGCGTGCCGCTGACCAGTCTGCTGAAAGACGAACAGACCGATCTGCTGATGCTGGAAAACCACCTCGCCAACCGCGTGGTCGGCCAGGACACGGCGCTTATCGACATGGCACAACGCCTGCGTGCCGCGAAAACCGGACTTACGCCAGAAAACGGCCCGCTGGGCGTGTTCCTGCTGGTCGGCCCGAGCGGTGTGGGTAAAACCGAAACAGCGCTGGCGCTGGCTGACAGCCTGTTCGGCGGCGAGAAATCCCTGATCACTATCAACTTATCCGAATACCAGGAAGCGCACACCGTTTCCCAGCTTAAAGGCTCACCTCCAGGCTACGTGGGCTACGGCCAGGGCGGCATTCTTACCGAAGCAGTGCGCAAGCGTCCTTACAGCGTGGTGCTGCTTGATGAAGTGGAAAAAGCGCACCGCGACGTGATCAACCTGTTCTACCAGGTGTTTGACCGTGGCTTTATGCGCGACGGCGAAGGGCGTGAAATCGACTTCCGTAACACCGTGATCCTGATGACCGCCAACCTTGGCAGCGACCACATCATGCAATTGCTGGACGAACAACCGGAAGCTTCAGATGGCGATCTACAGGAATTACTGCGACCGATACTGCGCGAACATTTCCAACCCGCTCTGCTCGCTCGCTTCCAGACGCTGATTTACCGCCCACTGGATGCTAAAGCGTTAAGAATCATTGTGGAAATGAAGCTGGCGCAGGTCGCGAAGCGCCTGAAAAACCATTACGGCCTGCAAACAACCATTGACGAAAGCCTTTACGACACCCTGGTTGCCGCCTGCCTGCTGCCGGACACTGGCGCGCGCAACATAGACAGCCTGCTCAACCAGCAGATTTTGCCGGTACTCAGCCAACAACTTCTGCAACGCAAAGCCGGGCAACAGAAAACCCACAGCCTGGCGCTGGGATGGGATGAAGAAGACGGGATTGTGCTGGAGTTTGGTGAGCAGTAACGGAGGTTTCAGATGGTCGATCAATTAAAAGAAGGCGGGGCTCGGTTACTGACTTCCGGAGAGATTGCTTTAGCAAAAACGGTATTTGGTTCCACCATAGATTACAGCATGGTGTGGATCCACAAGGAAAGCTATCTGCCTTTTGATCCGCAGGATAAGAATACTGCGATGACGCCAAACGGTGAGCTGTATTTTCGTGACTGGTACAGGGATGACTTATCTGCAACGCTTCCTTTCTTGCAACATTTGAATGAGCCATGTCTGGCAACGGACGAAAGGGATGAATGTTATAGGCAGGGGCTTGATCAGCTGGATGGTGAGCTATCGATGTAGGCTTGATGGGGATATCAGCGAAACTGTCATCCGGCAGCGGTATAAAGACACTCTGCGGGGGTTCCCTTGGTGAAAAGAAAAAAAACTCGCCTTTTACATACAACACTTCTCTTTTCCAGTCTGACAACACTGGCTGGTTGCCCTGGGCCAGGCGACAGATTGCAACCTGATGAGGAAGCCCACGTCAGCATGATGAGTAATAGAGTATGTTTTGAAATCGGTGATGCAGACAATTATCAACTTTCAGCTCTTGCTATTAGCCCCAGAGGTACACCTTTTAATCAACAGAAATTTATGTTCGGCTCTGATTTGAAAATAGCTGATGGGAAGTTGTGTATTCCTCCATCCTTCTGGCCTTTGCCGGATAAAGGACAATTTATTGTCAGATACATTCTGACATCTGCAACACAGAGTTCTGGCCCCCGAAAAATTGTTACAGGAGTTGAAGTTTCGAATGGACAAGTTTTTGGCATCTCATTAACGGATCAAGAGGCTTTGAGATAACTTTCAACACCTGTTTATCCACGAGATGAGCCATGTCTGGCAACGAGCCAGAGGGATGAATGTTATCGGGAGAGGCCTGGTCAGTTGGATGGTCAGCTATCGCTATACCCTTGATGGCGATATTTCTGAACCAGTGATACGTAAACAATACAAAAACGCATTACGGGGTTTCCCATGGTGAAGACGACAGGCTTTCGTGTGTTATGGCCTGCTTGTTCGCTTGCCTTGTGTTTATTGATGCTGACTGGATGTCCGGGGCCGGGCGACAGAATGCGTTTTGATGAAACAGCACAGGTCAGTCAGCAGGGGGACAATGTATGTTTTAACATTACAGATGCTCGGGATTATCAGCCCGCAAATATGGGGATTAATCCCCGCAGCACACCTTCAAAAGAAAAGAACTTTAATTTCTCTCCAGGCCTTACTGTAGCGGATGGGAAATTATGTATTCCACCTTCTTTTTACCATTTCCCGGATAAGGGACAGTTCATCATCGAGTATCTATTAATTTCAAAAGAATATGATGAGCCGCGGAGTTTCGTTATCACCCTGGAAATAAACGGCGGGCATATTTATAACGTGACACCGACCGAAAGAGAAATATCCCTGCCATATTGTCGCTATGTGATGGACAACTCAGTCGGTACCTGTCAACTGTAAATTATAGAAGCGCTGAGAAATCTTGAGGGGTAAATATCTTGAGCTATACAGAGGCATGGTCAGAACAACATTAAGTTGTGAACTGCCGCATTGATGGAGGGTATGGGATTGCTATAAACGGGTACATGGTTTGGTGAGCACCTTTAAATAAAGGATACTGGCTATGGATAGTGCAAAAAAACCAGGATGAAAAAAATAATATTAGCAATTCCTTTGTGCGGTTTATTAACTGGTTGCCCCGGGGGAGAGCATGAAGGAAAGGAAATCGGGGGATTTAAACCATTTTATGTAGATAAAGGAAGGGTATGTTTTAGTTTAGATAAGAGGGATGTATTAAGTCGTTATAGTTTATATTCTAACTATGATGGTGAAAAAAGGCTTGCTGTTAACGAGGGGCTTAAATTTTCTTACCCTGATACCTGTATAAATGTCATTCTTGATAGCGGCTATCGGTATTCATCAAGCTATAATCTGAATGGTGTTAACTACCATTACGAATTTTTCATCGATAATAACTGGAATGTAAAAGGGTTAAGGCGATAAACAAAATGACACAGCTAGGTCCGCTGTGAAACTTTCTATAAATTCGCCTGGTTAAAGTAAAATACCGTTAATGATAAGAATGTTTATTGAATTAGCCAGTTTCAAATAATGCCGTTACAACCAAATCCATATTAATAACCTAACGTTAGGCTACTATCATTTAAGAGCTATATAACGTAACGGCAAGTGTATAACTGTGGCACTGAACAGTCTATGGAAAGTATAAAGAAAAATACCAGTTATGGAGATTTTATTGTGAAACACTGGCAGCGTTTTAGCCAGCTCGTCAGGTGAACTACTAATGAATAAAGGTATACTTATCGGTCTGTACGGAATATATGCTTTGGGTGTGTCGCTGATGCTATTATTCTCTGGCAGTAAATATGACTGGATGTCAGATGTTGATCCTGCAGTCGTATCCGGAACTATTGAAGATAATGCAGGCAATCGATATATTTTTCTGATCCTGATTTTGTTTCTAATAATTTTAATGCAAATTTTCTTATTTATCAAATCTAAAAAACTCACAGGGAAATTTCTTTCGGTCTTGTGGATGATAGTTGCTATTATTATTTTTTTTACGAGTTCAACGACTATATAAAATTAAAGATGAAATTTTTGTGTTCTACAGATACAACTGGGACAGCTAAATCTTGTAATAATGAATGTGTTTATTTTAATGTTTGGAATTATAGTGAACTAATTGTGATATATCCCTGATTGATAACAAGGAGCAAATTTCATGAGTTCGCCTGATACTTTGAATACACTAGTTTCAATGACTAATACAAGCATGAATCGTTATCGTCTTGATATTACCTCATGTTCATTTCCGCTGGATGTAGAGAATTTCAGTGGTAACGAGGTATTAAGTGAACTCTATTGCTACTCCATTTATTTCACCAGTACTAATAGGAATATAGAACCCGAGCAGTTAGTGCGTAAACCTGCAACTCTGACGATGGGTACTTGTTTACTACAGAGCCTGACTGAGCATTAAGGCAGCAGAAATTCAGAACATTCTTTTAAATAAAATAGAGATTAGTTTATGAGTAAGCGTAGTGACATAATTGAGCCTTATGAATGGACCAATGACCGCAGGACTGGGCTTGTCTATAGTGAAATCCTTGGCTGGATTGATATTGGACACGCTCAGGGTACTGATATTATCAGTTTATTGGCTGACTTTCGTAAAGGGGAGTCGAGTAGCAATTGCAGTTATCAGATAACTTATAGCCAAAAAATGTTTGTCCATAAAAAAACATTTGGGACAGGGAAGTTTGTACGTTGGGAAATAAGCAAAGGCCTTTCGGTAGAAGAAATCCACAGTATAGCTTTATCAATGATGTTAACTACGGCCTGCCTTTTTGAAAACTACCAGTCACAGTGGTTTTTTAGTTGGCATACTGATAGTGGATTTAGTGGGGAAGATTTAACATCTGATCTATTGGGGTTTTATAGGGCAATTTTACCGTCGAATTATCAATCCAGGCTCCAACTAATTAGTAAGCAGGATGCATTAAAGCGATGGGATTATTATGGTCCTATTGGGGGTTATAAAAACAAAGGATTTTTACCTTTATTATTTCCCAATCCGGAAAAGCAATGTGTTTCTGGGAAACCCTATAAAGGTAATTTACCGGCGTTTATGACATGGATACATCCCTTCTGTGATTTAAACTCCGGTAAGGTGAAAATTTTGACGAACGATGGTACGCACTATTCATTTATGAGTGACCAGTAATATGTCTCTATCCAAAAAAATAATTGTCCTGGTTGTTCTTATTCTTGGGGGGGTATCTCTATATGTACTTATTCCAGAGGCAGGGGAGAGAGAATATAAACAAAGTGATTTGTACAGTTACTATATGTTTACTGATAATGAAATAAAGAAAGCTCCAAGAATATCAAGTAAATACTCATTTTCATATGTGGCACCTGATGGTGGGCAAAGAGAAATGAGCATCATAACCTTCATAGGTGGGGATTCCATGATACTTGGACAATATCTCTCCAGTCTTGGTTTTTCACTGTACCGGGTACAGGATAATGGTCGTGAAGAAATATGGCTAAATTCAGAACGAGACGGAGTTGTGTTTTATCTGCGGCATGATAATCAACTAAAAAAAATCAGTCTCACTAAGGCTATTGTCTAATTCAATAATCTATTTATCCTATATCTTAATGTTATTAAGATTGAATATTATTGTTCATTCAATTATTCCGGTGTATTAATTAGCATTTGATGATAATTACATAACTATGGATGTTTGGATTTTAATCAAGGAGTAAGTTCAATGAACCTGACGAATACAATCAAATCAATGGTCACCGAAACGACAATTAATCGCTATCGATTAGATATTCCTTCCTGCCAATCATTACTTGATGTCGTAGATTTTAGTGGTAAAGAAGGGGTAAGCAGTTTATATCGATACATTATTCATTGCACCTCAGAAGAAAAAAACATTCTTAACTCCTCGCTGCTCCGTCAGTCTGTCACACTTACTATGGGTACCGGGCCATTAATGGCCATCAGTGGAGAGAAAATTGTTCATGGTGTGATAACACATTTTCAACGCATCAGTGGTTCCAAGGATCAGGCAACATATCAATTAATTATTGAACCGTACTTGTCATTACTTAGCAATCAGTTCCGTACACATCGATTTTTTGTCAATAAATCTGTTCCAGAAGTCATCGAGCAGGTACTTATTGAGCATGGACTCAAAAGCTGGGAATATGAATTTTCATTAAAGCAGACATATCCAAAGCGCGAGCAGATAAACCAGTATCAGGAAAGTGACCTGACGTTTATTCAGCGTTTGCTGTCAGAGGTAGGAGTATTTTATTTCTTCACCTTACAACCTGATACACAAACCGAAGTAGTACATTTTGCAGATAAGCAGAGTGCTTATGAGTTCGGCAAAACACTGCCACTGAATAGTCCATCAGGTATGAACGATAATGATGTTGAATCAGTCTGGGATATACATGTTCAGCATAATGTCGTTTCTTCATCAGTTACGACGAAAGACTATAACTACCGTGAAGCTCAGAAAGTATTGCAATCCGCAAGAGCTGACATGACTCGTGGTGACGGTGAAGGTTCTACCTACGGCGAAGTTTATCATTACAAACCCCGTCATCTCGATACGGGGGATAAACTCGACCCAACAGCAGAAACAGGTAACTTTCTTGCTCGTCTCGATCATGAGCGCTTTCTCTCGTCACAAATATTGATTACCGGCATTTCGAATGATGCCAGGCTGCGCCCTGCTCAGGTACTGACCATAAGTGAAGATACCGTAATACCAACACTCCCTGCCGGTACGGAAAACGGCATTGTCATTATCAGCACGGCGTTCACAGCTAGCCGAGAAGACTCGCTTCAAATTTACTTTCATGCCGTTCCCTACAGCGAAACCCTGTGCTGGCGCCCACCTCTGCTGGGCCGCCCTCAGGTCAGCGGCACCATGATGGCGCGCGTGACCAGCGCAAAAGCCAACGATATCTATGCCTGGCAGGACGCATCCGGTTTGTACCGGGTGAAATTCGACGCCGACCAGGACGACAAAGCGCAGGGCCAGGAAAGTATGCCTGTGCGTCTCGCCAAACCCTACGGCGGCGATGTGTATGGCATTCACTTCCCGCTGATTCAGGGTACCGAAGTGGCGATAGCTTTCCACGACGGCGACCCCGACCGCCCGTATATTGCTCATGCCCTGCATGATTCACGCCACACCGACCACGTCTCGGAAGCGAACAACACCCGCAACGTGGTGCGCACCCCGGCGAACAACAAGCTGCGCATGGAAGACAAGCGCGGCGAAGAGCATATCAAGCTCAGTACCGAGTACGGCGGCAAAACCCAGCTCAACATAGGTCACAACGTGGATGGAGCGCGGGCATTGCGTGGTGAAGGGGCTGAACTGCGTACGGATAAATGGGTGACCGTACGCGGTGGTGCAGGCGTGTTCATTACTGCAGATGCACAGACCTCTGCTGGCGGGATGATGCTGGAAATGTCTGCTGCACTGAGTCAGTTACAACAAGCGCAAAGCCTTGCTGAGTCATTAAGCAGTGCCGCAGAGACAGCGAAAGCTGAGCTTGCAGACCTACAAACTCAGAAGGCTTTACTGAGTGATGCGCTGACCGAACTTAAAAAGTCAGCATTGCTACTTTCTGCTCCTGAAGGAATCGCTCAAGTCACACCTAAAACCATACAGCTGTCAGCCGGAGAAAACATTACGGCAACGAGTGGGGGAAATACAGATTTCAGTATCCTCAAGAAACTGACTGTAGCTGCCGGGGAACGTATCAGCTTGTATGCACAGAAGCTGGGCATCAAGCTGTTTGCCAGTAAAGGGAAAGTGGAGATTCAGGCTCAGAGTGATGAAATGACCCTGGATGCGCTGAAAGATATTCGTATCAGCAGCAGTGAAGGAAAAATCATTATCAGTGCCAAAAAGGAAATCATCCTGACAAGCGGCGGAGGATATATTCGAATTGCTGACGGTACTGTTGAATGCGCAGCGCCGGACAAAATCATAGAACGCGGAGCTGTCTGGCAGAAGTTCGTTGGAAAGAGTATCACTCAGGCGGCACAGGAATGGGAGAGCGCTGATTTTGCTGTTACGCCGGAAGTTCGCTGGCCATATGATGATTCACCTGTAGCGGGACAAATGATCCGGTTAGTCAGTGGAGATGGAACTGAGCAGACATTGACCACGGCTTCATCCGGAAGTGCTCCAAAGCAATCTGGCGTGAATGTGGATTCATTTAAAGCTTATTTACAGGATGAGGAATAAAAGATGGCTGGAATAAATAACCCTACTAATGTGGTACCAGAAGCAAAAGAAAAAGATGCAAAAGCTGTTATTTACAAACTGCCTAATAGAGTCATTCCTGTAATATTTCTACCTGGTGTTATGGGGAGTAATTTAACTGGGGCTGATAAAAAACCTCTCTGGCGATTAGATTCAACTCTTAGTACTGTTTGGGACTGGTCAATGAAGGGGGCTGAGGATCGGAAACGCCTGCTACATTATAAAAGAACATCAGTCGATGATGACGGTGATGTCGATGAAGAAGACCATATGGAGAAGTTACTATTTTCGTCGAGAAAAGAGCGAAAATGGGGAGAAGCAGGGTATATGAGTTACGGAGAATTTTTACCCTGGCTTCAGAAAGCACTGAATGATCATGCTGAAATGCAAGAAAATAAGCAAACAAATAATGGAAAATTAACGCAACGTGAAAAATTAGCAAATCACAATCTGAAAGCTGAAATCGGCGAGGCAAATCTCACGCAAGATGAAATAGCATTAAGCTATAAATATCTATTCCCTGTACATGGTGCTGGATATAACTGGCTGGCATCGAATGTTGATTCCGCAACACTACTTAATAAAAGAGTGACGGAAGTAATTCATAAATATAATAGCCGTGGAATGTTATGTGAAAAAGTTATCCTGGTCACTCATTCTATGGGCGGACTTGTTGCTCGTCATTTCTCCGAAAATATGAGTGGCAGCGATAAAGTATTAGGTATTGTGCATGGAGTTATGCCCACTTTAGGTTCACCCACGGCATACCGCAGAATGAAGGCCGGAGAAGCAAGCAGTGCGGGGATAGTTCTTGGAAATACGGGGGCGAAGATGACTGCGGTATTAGCACAATCCCCCGGCCCTTTAGAACTGTTGCCTGGTAAATCTTATGGTTCAGGCTGGTTGCAGATAGAGGGGCTGAAAGAAGGATTACCAAAAAATGGTAATCCATTCACGGAAATATATAAAGAAAGAAATGCCTGGTGGACATTATGTGAGGATCGCTTTCTTAACCCGGAAGATAAAAAAAGAGATAATATTTTATTAGATGCAAGCTGGAGTGAGTATATAAATATAATAACTAAAGTTGAAATATTTATAAATAAACTAGATGGTAAGTTCAATAAAAACTCTTATTCATTTTACGGGCGCGGTGGAAAACATAGCGATTCTAAATTTAGGAGTGATTATCTTTCCTATGCAAAAGTATGTTGGAAATCCAACGTTCATGGTTGGCATGACAAAAGTAAAGGGAAAGATTTTTCGATATTAGCATACAAGGGTGTGATTGCTGATAGATATCTGGAAGAAATTACGGATGCCCGTACAGTCATACTGACTACCGATCAAAATAAAGCTAACTGGTTAAGTAAAGAGTATATTATTTCTCCAGCGGAGGATTCTGGTGATGGTACTGTTCCTGTACAGGCTGCAAAGTTTACAGACAGTGGACTGAAAGCGATGTTGGGTGTTGAAGTATCGCATGAAGGAGCCTATAAAAAGAAAGGCGACAATCCAACTGATGACGCCCGGTTATTCACCCTTCGTTCAATAATTAAGATTGCGCAGGAAGTTAAAAACACCACGCTGGCCTATCGATAATGAAAAGGAAATACTTTCTTATATTGACTCTAATTATCACCTCGATATACGGTATATGGGTCTACAATCATAAAGCAGCATCACCTTTCCAAACTAAATTATCCAGAGAAGAGAAGATTAAAGTGAGTATATTATTACAAAATATGAAAACACGCTGCGTCGGTCGCTATCTGGTAGATTTTCCCGAAGCATATATGCCGTCAGAAAAAAGTATTATCACAGTCAATGATAGTGAAATAACTACCAAACGTATGTATGCACCTGCTTTTGAGCAAAGTATTCACTTGCGTGAACGGGAATTAGTATCTAAAAAAACCATTTCTTCAATTGATATGCCATATCTAAAAAACATATATAAATTACCAGATGGGTTAAATGGTGTCATTTTTGAACGTGTAGAGCAAGAAACTTATGATGATGTGTTCAGAGTGCTTGAAGCTCATCTTTATAGCAATGGTGTGGCTATAAAGATAGAACTGGCTGCAAAAAATGGACTTGATAAACGTTATGATGATTACCGAAAATCATCCCCGAAAAATTATGAAAATAATGTGCCAAATAAATTGGCAGAACTTAATGATTTACTCGTTAGAATCCAAGGGCGAGCAGAGGATGAAATTCCGATGAAACCGGGTAACTGCATTCAGAATGCATTTATACTCGATAATAATAAAGATAGAGAAAGTATAGATATGCTTTATGAAAGTAATAATACCAGCCAGTTACGATTTGGGATATCGACCAATAATTTTATTCAGGAAAAGGATAGTCTCTTAGAACGAAGTGGAGGGATAGTAAGTAATTTATTATCGGTTAATGGCTCTTTGCTACGTCAAGGTGTACGTAATATAAATGGACTTTTTACTGAGGAGTTGTTAGCAAAAGGCAAGTATTCGGAAAAGAATGATAATGACCGTTATGATTTTATTATGCTAACAAATGAAAAAACGGGTAGCTATAAAACCCCTGTCTTTAGCCTTGAACTTCTCAACGAAGAATGGATTCCTTCACCTTATAATCAAGATGAAATTGTCAGTTTCTGGGATGCAATAAGTCAAACGTTAAGAGTCAGGCCCGGGGCATTTTAAATATTCACACACAATAGCTGATTCCCTTTAAAGTATTGTCACGAGAAGAAGAACTGAATTTATAATTGAAGATTACTGATACAGTATAGATTCTAGTTGTTATGTTTTAAATTTTATATTGAATAAACATCAGTGGGTTATTTTATTTTTACTGAGCGATGCGCTGACCGAACTTAAAAAGTCAGCATTGCTACTTTCTGCTCCTGAAGGAATCGCTCAAGTCACACCTAAAACCATACAGCTGTCAGCCGGAGAAAACATTACGGCAACGAGTGGGGGAAATA
>NZ_LR722686.1 GCF_902500225.1 Buttiauxella massiliensis
TGCCATTGATCCTGCGGACCGCAGTCGTTCGGTTTACAGCGACCTGTCTGACGCCCTGGTGTTCACGGTTCGTTCGGTGGTGAAAATAGTGCAACAAGTGACGGTGCCATGAAAAAGATCCCTCCTCAACTGCTTATCTCGCTGGCTTTAGTGCTGCTGGCGGCAGGATTCTATATTCATAATTATGTGACGTTTGTGCATACGCCACCGGCGTTAAAGGACAAGGAAAAACGTATGGTCGATACCCTGTTTGCCTCCAATAAAACCCAGTGCGTGGGGCGCTATGTTTTTGAGGTTCCGGCCTCTTTTAAAAATACGCTGACGGATCGTGCTCAGATTAATGATATTCGAATCAGCAGCCAGCGGCTTTACCGTCCGTCGTTTGAACAGCGTATCCGTCTGCGGGAGGAGGAATTACAGAATGGACACACGGTGAGAGCAGTCGATCAGCCTTTTCTCAAGCAGGTGTACCGGCTGAGTGAGAACGCGGTGATATTTGACCGCAATCAAAATGAGAGCGTGGGTGGTGCTTTTCGTATTCTGGAAGGACACCTGTATGTCGGAGGTGTGGCGTTTACTCTCACTCAGGAGATTCTTGATTATTCTGATCCACGCTTTGCCAAAGAACGTGCATTTTGGTTACGAAAAGAAGCTGGAAGACCTGACTGGATGGCAAATAATAAACCCCAGAAACTGGCAGAGCTACAGGATTTAATGTCCCGTCTGAGCGGGCGAAAGGACGATGAAATCCCCACGCAGCCGGGGACCTGTATTTCCGAAGGGTTTATCCACGACGGGGTCGGGACGCCGAAGGAAGATATTACCTTTGTCTATCCGCATAATTCGGTCTTTTCTTTTGTTGTCTGGAGCAATAACGCCTTAAAAGAAAGCACAACTATGCTGGAGCGAAGCGGTGAAATTCAGTCTTACTTTTCTCAAATTAATGCACGAACCCTGCGTAAGGGTAAGACACAGATAGCTGGTTTTGAAACCAGCGAATGGCTGGCCACTGCGCCGTCAGAAAAATCACCCGATAATGCGTCAGCACAGTTATTGTTTACAGCTGTAGCCAATGAGAAAACGGCAGACTTCAGACATCCCAATCTTGACCTGACATTAAATAATCATGCGCTGCCACCACCGGTTTACAGTGATGCCGAACTGCTGGAAATATGGGATCGCATCACCCGTTCTTTCCGTATCAGAAGCAATGCGTTCTGAGCAAAATCATTATGTACAATAGCTGATGACCCTCAAAGCATTCTCACAAAAATAAGTTCTGAGTTTATGGTTGAAGATTACTGAGACAATGCGGACTCAAATTATTTGAAAGGATGAAAATAAAATACGTCATATTGTTGGGTTTTATTTCATCTATTTTAATATCTCTCGCCGCAGGCTCTTTCTGTTTTCTAACTTAATAAATAACTGTCTATTATTGGCTTGACTGTAACTAATAAGGGGAAAGGAATGCCAGGAATTGTGTGTTTAGGTGATGCTACCACTCATGGAGGAAAAGTGATCACTGCTTCTTCC
>NZ_LR722665.1 GCF_902500225.1 Buttiauxella massiliensis
TGAGGCTATGGCCATGGTCCGTGCACTGAACATAATGACGCGTGCAGGAATGCCAGAAAGTGTACGGATTGTCTGAGAAAATGACTGACAGTAGGATCTGCTGTCTAAATTCTATTTATTCAACAAAGCCGCTAATGGCAGCATGGTATTGATTCGAAAGCATGGTATCAGGCACTCGTAATACCAATAACTATGCCATAAAAAAACGGCGCTTGGCGATGCTAAAACTTACCAATCATTACCAGACATAAAAACAAAAAAGCCCGCAATTACGCGGGCTTAGGTATTTTTAATGCTTATCGGTGCCAGCTGTAGCCAGACGCGAAATCATTCCCACTCGATAGTTGCTGGCGGTTTGCCAGAAATATCGTAAACCACGCGGGAAATGCCGTTAACTTCGTTGATAATGCGGTTGGATACACGGCCAAGGAAATCGTATGGCAGGTGTGCCCAATGCGCGGTCATAAAGTCGATGGTTTCAACTGCACGCAGTGATACAACCCAATCGTATTTACGGCCATCGCCCATCACGCCAACAGAACGCACCGGCAAGAACACGGTGAATGCCTGGCTCACTTTGTTGTAGAGATCTGCTTTGTGCAGTTCTTCAATAAAGATCGCATCAGCACGACGCAGCAGGTCGCAATACTCTTTCTTCACTTCGCCCAGTACTCGCACGCCAAGACCTGGCCCCGGGAACGGGTGACGATACAGCATGTCGTAAGGCAGGCCGAGTTCCAGGCCGATTTTACGCACTTCGTCTTTGAACAGCTCACGCAACGGCTCAACCAGCCCCATCTTCATCTCTTTCGGCAAGCCGCCCACGTTGTGGTGAGATTTGATGACATGTGCTTTACCGGTAGCTGAGGCAGCAGATTCGATAACGTCAGGGTAAATGGTGCCCTGAGCCAACCACTTCACATCTTCCAGTTTCAGTGCTTCTTCATCGAACACTTCAACGAACACACGGCCGATGATTTTACGTTTCGCTTCTGGATCGTTCTCGCCTTTCAACGCGGACAGGAAACGCTCTTCGCCTTTAACGTGAATAATATTCAGGCCAAAGTGGTCGCCAAACATATCCATCACTTGCTCTGCTTCATTCAAACGCAGCAGCCCGTTATCTACGAACACGCAAGTCAGACGGTCACCAATGGCGCGGTGCAGCAGCATCGCGGTAACGGAAGAATCCACGCCACCGGACAGGCCAAGAATCACCTTGTCGTTGCCGACTTGTTCACGCAGGCGAACAATCGCATCTTCGATAATTTTTGCCGGAGTCCACAGCGCTTCGCAGCCGCAGATATCCAGAACAAAACGCTCCAGCAAACGCTGGCCCTGGCGGGTATGGGTCACTTCCGGGTGGAACTGCACGCCATAAAAACGTTTTTCTTCGTTTGCCATAATTGCAAACGGGCAAGTCTCAGTACTGGCAACGGTCACGAAGTCCGAAGGAATCGCGGTGACTTTATCGCCGTGGCTCATCCAGACATCCAGCAATGGTTTGCCATCTGCACTCAGAGAATCTTCGATACCGCGAACCAGTGCGCTGTCAGTTTTCACCTCAACCTGCGCATAGCCGAACTCACGTTCGTTGGAACCTTCAACATGGCCGCCAAGCTGCATCGCCATGGTCTGCATGCCGTAGCACACGCCAAATACAGGCACGCCAGCGGTAAAGACATATTCAGGAGCGCGTGGGCTGTTCAGCTCAGTAGTACTTTCCGGGCCACCAGAAAGGATGATACCGCTTGGATTGAATTCACGAATCTGTGCTTCCGTGACATCCCATGCCCACAGCTCACAGTAAACGCCCAACTCACGCACACGGCGCGCAACCAGTTGGGTGTACTGAGAACCGAAATCAAGGATAAGTATGCGATGTTTATGGATATTTTCCGTCATTGACGCTTATTCCGAGGCAAGTGAAACAGATAAAGTAAATCGCCCTAAACATTGGCTCTAAATAATTCGAGTTGCAAAAAGGTGGCAAGCTCGTGAATCCCCAGGAGCTTACATAAGTAAGTGACTGGGGTGAGCGAGTGCAGCCAACGCATTTGCAGCTCGAAGTATGACGAGCAATCAGGTCGAAAAGAATTAAGAGCCCATGCGGTAATTTGGGGACTCTTTAGTGATCGTCACATCGTGCACATGACTTTCCTGAATGCCCGCACCACTGATGCGTACAAATTCCGCTTTGGTACGCAGGTCGTCGATGGTAGCACAGCCGGTCAGGCCCATACAGGAACGCAGGCCCCCCATCTGCTGATGAACGATCGCTTTCAGGTGACCTTTGTACGCCACACGACCTTCGATACCTTCCGGTACCAGTTTGTCGGCTGCGTTGTCAGTCTGGAAGTAACGGTCAGAAGAGCCTTTGGACATCGCGCCCAGAGAACCCATACCGCGGTAGGATTTGAAAGAACGGCCCTGGTAAAGTTCGATTTCACCTGGAGATTCTTCAGTCCCTGCCAACATGCCGCCAACCATTACCGCAGATGCACCAGCAGCGATAGCTTTAGCAATGTCACCAGAGAAACGAATACCGCCGTCAGCGATAACAGGAATGCCCGTCCCTTCCAGTGCTTCAACAGCATCAGCAACCGCAGTAATTTGCGGAACACCTACGCCGGTAACGATACGAGTAGTACAGATTGAACCTGGACCGATACCCACTTTAACCGCACTCACACCGGCATCAGCCAGAGCGCGAGCGCCAGCAGCAGTCGCGACGTTACCGCCGATGATTTGCAGGTCAGGATATTTAGCACGAGTATCACGAATACGTTGCAGAACGCCTTCGGAATGGCCATGAGAGGAGTCAATCAGTAAAACATCGACACCAGCGGCCACCAGAGCGTCGATACGCTCTTCGTTGCCAGCACCTGCGCCAACGGCTGCCCCAACACGCAGACGGCCCTGGTCGTCCTTACAGGCGTTAGGTTTACGTTCTGCTTTCTGGAAGTCTTTTACGGTGATCATGCCGAGCAGATGGAAATTGCTGTCTACAACCAGCGCTTTCTCAACACGTTTTTCGTGCATCTTGGATAACACGACATCACGCGCTTCGCCTTCTTTCACGGTAACCAGACGCTCTTTCGGAGTCATATACACGCTAACAGGCTGGCTCAGGTCGGTAACGAAACGAATATCACGGCCAGTAATAATACCAACCAGTTCGTTACCTTCGGTCACGACAGGGTAACCCGCAAAGCCGTTACGCTCGGTGAGTTCTTTAATTTCGTGCAGGGTGGTTGTCGGCAACACGGTCTGTGGGTCAGTAACAACACCACTTTCGTGTTTTTTCACGCGTTTGACTTCAGAAGCCTGGCGTTCAATCGACATGTTTTTGTGAATGAAACCAAGTCCACCTTCCTGAGCCAATGCAATGGCCAGACGGGCTTCCGTTACAGTATCCATGGCTGCGGACAGCATAGGGATATTCAAACGAATAGTTTTGGTTAATTGGGTGCTGAGATCGGCCGTGTTAGGCAGAACTGTAGAGTGAGCTGGAACGAGGAGAACGTCATCAAACGTCAGTGCTTCTTTAGCGATTCGTAGCATGGCAATATCTCAACCTGGGGTGAATGAGAACAGATAAAATATTGCCGCGGCATTATACAGAGCGGAATCGATTGCATCCACACTTTTTTCAGAAAACTCCTTGCCAAGTGCGATATGAAAGATACTATTGACCGAATAACCCGCTGATTTAAAATTTGATCTGGCTCACATGTCATCGATAAATTCCCCTTCAATTTTTACCGTCAGCCGTCTGAATCAGACGGTCCGCATGCTGCTGGAACAAGAGATGGGGCAAGTCTGGATCAGCGGTGAAATCTCCAACTTTACCCAACCGGCTTCCGGTCACTGGTACTTCACACTTAAAGACGATACAGCTCAGATTCGCGGAGCAATGTTTCGCAACAGTAATCGGCGAGTGACTTTCCGCCCGCAACATGGGCAGCAGGTTTTGGTGCGTGCCACCATCACGCTTTATGAACCGCGTGGTGATTACCAGATAATCGTTGAAAGTATGCAGCCTGCCGGTGAAGGGCTGTTGCAGCAGCAATATGAAGAATTAAAACAGCGCCTCACCGTTGAAGGTTTGTTCGACCAAATCCACAAGCAGCCATTGCCGACGCCTGCACGTCAGGTTGGCGTCATCACGTCAAAAACCGGTGCTGCACTGCATGATATTTTGCATGTGCTAAAACGTCGTGATCCCTCTTTGCCGGTGATCATTTACCCGACAGCGGTACAGGGCAACGATGCGCCAATGCAAATTGTTCGCGCCATCGAACTTGCGAACCTGCGCAAAGAGTGTGATGTGCTGATTGTTGGGCGCGGCGGCGGTTCACTGGAAGACTTGTGGAGCTTTAACGATGAGCGCGTGGCACGGGCGATTTTCGCCAGTGCGATTCCGGTTGTTAGCGCCGTAGGGCATGAAACTGACGTCACGATCGCCGATTTTGTGGCAGATGTTCGTGCACCCACGCCATCCGCTGCGGCAGAGATTATCAGCCGTAACCAGCTTGAATTATTGCGCCAGATTCAGTCCCACCAGCAGCGTATGGAAATGGCGATGGATTACTATCTCGCCCAACGCACGCAGCGTTTCACTCGTTTGTATCACCGTTTGCAGCAGCAGCATCCACAACTGCGCCTGGCTCGCCAGCAAACTACACTTGAGCGTTTGCAGCAGCGCCTGAATGCCGCGATGGACACAAAGCTGCGCCGCGGTACCCAACTGCAGCAACGCCTGATGCAGCGTTTGAATCAGCAACAACCGCAACCAAGAATCCATCGTGCGCAGACTCGCCTGCAACAGCTTGAATATCGTTTATCGCAGGTTGTTACCGCACAGCTGAACAATACCCGGCAGCGCTTTGGCACCGCTATCGCGCAGCTTGAAGCTGTCAGCCCGCTGGCAACGCTCGCTCGTGGCTATAGCGTAACAACGGCGACAGACGGCAAAGTGCTGAAGAAAACCAAACAGGTGCATTCCGGGGATACGCTGACTACGCGTCTTGAAGATGGCTGGGTGGAAAGCCAGGTCACCGGCATTACACCGATGAAACCTGTTCGCAAACGTAAAATTGCGGCGGAAAGTTAGAACTTAGTCAGCAACGGGCACGAATTCGACGCGTTTTTTTGAAATCAACCCGTGGCCGTTCTGGCAGAAATAGTCGACGGCCCCACAAGCTTTTAAGACTTCCAACGGTTTGTGGCAATCCGGGCAGCGGGCCTCCAGGTGAAATTCCTGCTGGCATCTTTCGCAGTGCGCACCTGAGTCTGTTTGCTGTAGCAGTTGTTCACACACTGGGCATTTAATTTCCATCATCACTCCTTACAACACTTCTATGAAAGCCTGAGCCTGTTGTCTTCGATGATAAAGACAAACAGGCGAATAAGCATCATTAACGCTCTTTGTCGCCTACTCTCCCAAATGTAACAATATCGCACCCCAAAACAGTGCAACACACTTCAACACTTCCCGTTTTGTTCATCCAGACATCACTATATATATGATTAATTTTAATTTTATATTCTGGCATTCTGTTTGCATCGCCTTACAAATACTGTGACTAATGGCGAGGCAGTAAATAATGACAACGCAAACAACAACACTAAAAAGAACACTGGGCAGCTTCCGTCTTTGGGGAATTGCTGTAGGGCTGGTGATATCCGGGGAGTATTTCGGCTGGAGTTATGGCTGGGCTCAGGCGGGAACGATGGGGTTCCTGATTGTCGCAATCGCGATTGCCGCAATGTACTGCGCGTTTATCTTTAGCTTCACCGAACTGACTACGGCAATTCCTCATGCCGGTGGGCCGTTTGCTTACGCTTACCGGGCATTTGGGCCTACCGGAGGATTCATTGCTGGTTTCGCGACGCTTATCGAATTTGTTTTCGCACCGCCCGCCATTGCCATGGCAATTGGCGCCTATCTCAATGTTCAATTCCCGGCGATTGATCCTAAGTGGATAGCCTGCGGCGCGTATCTCATCTTTATGCTCCTCAATATTCTTGGCGTCGGTATTGCCGCCACCTTTGAATTAATTGTCACGCTGCTGGCTATCTTCGAGTTGCTGGTATTTATGGGCGTGGTAGCACCGGGCTTCTCGTGGGAGAATTTCACGGCCAATGGCTGGGCTGGCTCAAATAGTTTCAGCGAGCTGGCATTACCTGGGATGTTTGCCGCAATTCCCTTTGCTATCTGGTTTTTCCTCGCCATTGAAGGCGCTTCAATGGCGGCAGAAGAAGCAAAAGACCCACAACGCACCATTCCACGCGCACTTGGCGGCGGTATTATCACTCTGACTGTTCTGGCCATTGGCGTGATGGTTTTCGCTGGCGGCGTCGGCGACTGGCGTACGCTAGCTAACATTAACGACCCGCTACCGCAGGCAATGAAAGTGGTAGTTGGCAGTAACAGCGGTTGGTTGCATATGTTGGTTTGGCTGGGATTGTTCGGCTTAGTTGCCTCGTTCCACGGCATTATTATGGGCTATTCCCGCCAAATTTATTCTCTGGCACGAGCGGGCTATCTACCGGCAAGTCTCGCCAAACTTAATAGCCGGACTCGCACACCGACGCTGGCAATTCTTGCAGGCGGTGTTGTGGGAATCGCAGCTATTTTTTCTGACTCACTTATCACCATCAGTGGAATGCCGCTCACCGCCTGTATTGTGACAATGTCAGTATTTGGCGCGATTGTTATGTACATCACATCGATGGCGGCACTGTTTAAATTGCGCCGCAGCGAGCCAAATCTCATCCGCCCGTTCAGAGCCCCACTCTTCCCGTTTGCCCCTGCCTTTGCCCTGGCGATGGCCGTCTTGTGTCTGGCTGCGATGGTATACTACAACACATTACTGGCGATGATTTTCGCCGCCATGATGCTTGCAGGTTATATCTGGTTCAGAACCACAGCGAGTGCACGAGAGCGTGCGGCATTGGATCCACAACTTCGGGCAATCTCCTGAGGAGGAGAAATGTATAACACCACTCTGGCGCATCGCAGTTATCGGTTCGCCAGCCTCAAGGCGCTAATGGCTAAAGCATCCCCGGCGAGATCCGGGGATAACCTGGCAAGAATCGCAGCAGAATCAGCTGAAGAGCGGATGGCCGCAAAAATAGCGTTGGCTGACGTACCATTGCGTGAAATTCTCGATAACCCGCTAATTGCCTACGAAGATGACGAAGTCACCCGCCTGATTATTGATACTCACGATAAAACTGCTTTCAAGACCATCAGCCATTTAACCGTAGGTGATTTTCGTGATTGGCTGCTTGCTGACACCACCGATAGTGAGACCTTACGCAGCGTCGCAAAAGGCATCACACCGGAAATGGCAGCAGCAGTAAGTAAGTTGATGCGCAACCAGGATTTGATCCTGACAGCGAGCAAGTGCCAGGTGACGACAAAATTTCGCAATACCATCGGATTACCTGGCCGGCTCAGCGTACGTTTGCAACCCAATCACCCAACCGATGATTTAAAAGGCATAGCTGCCAGTATGCTCGATGGATTACTGTACGGTGCAGGTGATGCGGTGGTGGGCATTAATCCGGCAAGCGATAGCCTGCCAGTGCTTGAACGACTGAACTACATGATGGATGACATCATCAGCCGTTTTGCCATTCCGACTCAATCCTGCGTATTAACTCATGTGACTAACACATTGCAGCTGATTGAACGTGGTGCCCCCGTAGATTTAGTTTTTCAGTCTGTAGCGGGAACCGAAGCCGCCAACAGTGGTTTTGGAATTAATCTGGCGTTGTTGCAAGAGGCTTATGATGCCGCGTTAAGTTTAAATCGCGGCACGCTCGGCAATAACGTGATGTATTTCGAAACCGGCCAGGGCAGTTGCCTGTCTTCTAATGCGCATCATGGTGTTGATCAGCAAACTTGCGAAGCCCGCGCCTATTCTGTCGCACGTCATTTCAATCCGTTGCTGGTAAACACAGTCGTAGGATTTATTGGCCCTGAATATCTGTATGACGGTAAACAAATTATTCGTGCCGGCCTGGAGGATCATTTCTGTGGCAAGTTGATGGGGCTGCCGTTGGGTTGTGATGTTTGCTACACCAATCACGCCGAAGCGGACCAGGATGATATGGATACCTTGCTTACTCTGCTGTGCAACGCCGGGCTCACCTTTTTAATCGGTGTGCCGGGTGCTGATGACATCATGCTCAACTATCAAAGCACTTCATTCCACGACGCCCTGTATGTCCGCCGCTTGTTGGGACTTAAACATGCACCTGAGTTCGCCGAATGGCTGATCCGTATGCAGATCATTGATACTCATGGGCAGCTTCGCTTAAACGGGATCAACCATCCACTGCTAACCGCTCTCCCTCAAGTGGTAAACTTATGAATTCAGATGCCTGGACATTGCTACGGGAGTTCACCGATGCGCGCATCGCACTTGGACGCAGTGGCGCAAGTCTGCCAACCAAAGAAGTGCTGAATTTTGGCCTTGCTCACGCGCAGGCCAGGGACGCAGTTCATCAACCATTCCATAGTGATGAGATCAGCAACGAATTAGCCGAATTGGGCCTAATGACCTTAACAGTTAAGAGTGCAGCTGAAGACAGACACATCTATTTGAACCGGCCCGATTTAGGTCGCCAGTTGAGTGATGGAAGTCGGAATACGCTACTAACCAGCAATATTGGAAGTTACGACCTGTTGCTGGTGATTGGTGACGGGCTTTCTTCTCATGCGGTCCACCGTCAATCTGTTGCGTTAATTCGTGAACTTCTGCCCTATGTAAAAACGCTTGGGCTTACGCTTGCCCCAGTCGTACTGGCACATCAGGCGCGTGTTGCACTTGGAGATGATATTGGTGAGATACTAAATTGCAAAGCCGTAGCAATGCTGATTGGCGAGCGCCCCGGGCTTTCATCGCCTGATAGTTTGGGCGTGTATCTGACGTGGAAACCAGAGCGAGAACGACTGGAGTCAGAACGCAACTGTATTTCTAATATTCGCCCGGAAGGGCTGAGTCATTGTGCTGGCGCATTTAAACTCGCCTGGTTACTAGAGCAAGCATTTTTGCGCCGTTTAACTGGTGTAAAACTGAAAGATGAAAGCGATAACCCCGCCTTGCAGCAGAGAATTAAGCCACTCATCGGTTTAGAATAGTTTTTTATGGGCCAGCGAAGGATATTGAACGTTCCATTTCGCTATTTCCTGCTTCAAACGAGCTGGCATCGGCATATTAATTAAAATGTTATCCGGTGGTACTGGCGATAAAAACCATTTGTTATAAATCTTGTCAAATTCGTTAGTAAAAAACATTTCCATCATTGCATTATTAACTGCTTTTTGCAGCGTAATTGATTGACGGAGCAACGCTAATGCAAATGGTTGTGCAGCAATAAGATTATCCTGGGAGATATTATAGCAACCCGTTTTTTCACTTGCAGCCTTGAGCGAATACAGCAAAACATCATCAGCAACAAATACAGAATTATTGGTCACTTTCATCTCCTCAAACCCCGACACCGCCGATTGAGAAAGAGGGGTAAAAAGCGAATAGCCTAACCTAACATTTAACTTTGCTACAGTCTCCACGGCGATATCACCGGAAGTGACAAAAATAGTATGGCCGGACAACATTTTGATGCTGCCGAGGTGATCCTCTTTATGTGAAATAAATGCTGTAGATGCATAAAATAAGGCATTGAAAAATAATATAAATTTCCTTCGATCACTGGTATTAGTTATGTTCGAACATTCAACATCAGATTTATAAGTCAGCAGTGACTGGAAATGTGCGGCTGGAGATACTTTAATCCAATGAATCTCCAGTGGTTCCCCCCCAGTTCCTTCCCAATATGTTCAGCCACGCTTTTGCATAAATCAATAGCTATACCCGTGGGTTTACCTGCCATTGTATAGGAAAATGGAAACTCACCATCCAAGTAGGAAAAAGTAATGCTGTGATTATTTTTAATATTAGTTATCGAATCATCTGACCTGATAATAAATGAAAATAAAGAAAAAAACAAAATCACAACATATTTCATCAGGCCAAGTATTGACTTTAACATTTTGATTACTCGCCAATGTGTTCTCTTTTATTAAGTAATACATAGAGAGGTTTGATGATGCAATACTTCAGGTGATTAAAATCCGCTCGTTTAGAAAGGATATAGATAATGCATCATTTTTGTATTTTTTGTTATGAATGCATTATCGGCTCATTAATAACAAAGTGATATTTATTTATGGGTTTTTATATTATTTGAGTTATAAAACCTCAATTATATGAGACCTTATTATATTTTATTTTTCTTTTTATATTATAATCATTAGTAAAATATCACTGCTTTAACCTAAGGTTTGATCATGAAAAAGTACACTCTCATTGCACTTGCCCTACTTCCTCTGGCTTCATTCGCCGCTCCGCCACAGGCATTCAATTTTAGCTGTGGGAAAACTACTGGCGTGTACAGCGACGGCAACGGCGGCGTTTGGGTTGATGGCAAAAAAGCGACGGTTAAACAGAGCAGCCCATCCTACTGGGAAGCAACCAGTGGAAAAACGGTTATCAGTATTGTGCGTTCAACAGAAGGTAATCCTGACATTTCGTTCACAGGTCCAAACCGTATCCATGGGGTCTGTTTAGCCGAGGATGAAGTGAGTTTTGCGCCGACTGCACAGAAGAAAACCCCAGCTAAAGCTGGCCCATCATTTTCTTGTGCTGCGGTAACTAAAGGCAGCATGGAAGATCTTGTCTGCCAAAGCTCCACGCTATCAGCAATGGATCTTAAATTGACCGAAACCTACAAACAGGCGCTGGTAAAATCCCATAATAATTCAACGCTTAAAGCCGAGCAGCGTGGATGGATTAAAGGAAGAAATGAGTGCTGGAAGGAAGACGATAAAAACGCATGCCTTGCAGACTCTTATCAACAGCGTTTGAGTGAACTGCAAAGTAAGTATCAAATTAAGGAATAACGGTTATAAAAAAACCCGGTGTGAAAACCGGGTTTTTACTTTTCGTAAGCGGTTATCTCCGCAACAAATTATTTGCTTTTCTTGATGTGTTTAATCAAGCGCTGACGTTTACGCATCTGGTTCGGCGTCAGGGTGTTACGTTTGTTAGCAAACGGGTTCTCCCCTTCCTTGAACTGGATACGAATTGGCGTACCCATTACATCCAGCGATTTGCGGAAGTAGTTCATCAGATAGCGTTTGTAGGAGTCTGGCAGGTCTTTTACCTGGTTACCGTGAATCACAACAATTGGTGGGTTATAACCACCGGCGTGAGCATATTTCAGCTTAACGCGACGGCCACGTACCAACGGTGGCTGGTGATCTTCAGCAGCCATAGACATGATACGAGTCAGTAACGCCGTGCTTACGCGACGAGTAGAGCTGTCATACGCTTCACGAACAGACTCAAACAAGTTGCCTACACCGCTACCGTGCAGCGCAGAGATGAAGTGTACGCGAGCAAAGTCGATGAAGCCCAGACGATAATCCAGCGTCTCTTTAACTTGCTCTCTGACTTCGTTGCTCAGGCCATCCCACTTATTGACAACAATTACCAGTGAGCGCCCACTATTCAGGATAAAGCCGAGCAGAGAGAGATCCTGATCGGAAATACCTTCACGCGCATCAATCACCAGCAATACAACGTTGGCATCTTCAATCGCTTGCAGCGTTTTGATTACCGAGAATTTCTCAACGGTTTCAGTGATTTTCCCACGCTTACGTACACCTGCGGTGTCGATAAGAATGAATTCACGTTCGTCACGTTCCATTGGGATGTAGATGCTGTCACGGGTGGTGCCCGGCATGTCGTAAACCACAACGCGGTCTTCGCCAAGAATACGGTTAGTAAGCGTTGACTTACCTACGTTAGGACGGCCAACAATCGCCAGCTTGATGGGTAAATCAATAGGGTTGAAGGCTTCTTCTTCCTCTTCTTCTTCCATCTCATCATCTTCAGACACAATGCCATTTTTAGCATTGAATGCCGCCCAGTAGGCTGCATCTTCATCGATTTCTTCTTCCGGCTCACGCGGATTTTTTTCGTCGATGAAAGGAATCAGAACGTGTTCGAGAAGAGTTGTCACGCCGCGGCCATGAGAAGCAGCAATCGGGTGAATTTCACCTAAACCCAAGGAGTAGAAATCAATAACCGCCTGGTCAGGGTCCATACCATCAGTTTTATTCGCTACCAGGAAGGTAGGCTTCTGACGTGAGCGCAGGTGTTTAGCGATAGCTTCATCGGCAGGCATCAGGCCTGCACGCGCATCAACCATAAACAGCACGACATCGGCTTCTTCAATCGCCAACAACGATTGTGCCGCCATATGCGTTTCAACGCCGTCTTCCGTGCCATCAATACCACCGGTATCAATAGCAATAAATTCGCGGCCTTCCACTTCAGCACGACCATACTTGCGGTCGCGAGTCAGCCCCGGGAAATCCGCGACCAGCGCATCTCGGGTACGCGTCAAGCGGTTAAACAACGTGGATTTTCCGACATTAGGGCGCCCGACAAGCGCAACCACAGGTACCATGATTAAAACCTCATAACTCAAAATTCATCTTCAAACGACGTCAAATCACATCGTTTCTAAAAACAGGAAACGGCTCCTGGACTACCGGAACCGTTTCGCACTTAAAATACTTCAGGCAAATTTAACGCTTGATAGCGTACAACGTACCGTCTTTCGCCTGAATCAGCAGCTTGTCGCTGGCAACAACTGGCTCAGTCTGGAAGCCAGAACTGTCCACTTTTTGTTGAGCAACAAAGCGGCCGTCGTCGGCATTGATCCAGTGCATATACCCTTCGCTGTCACCTACAACCAGATAACCGTTGTACAGAACAGGAGAGGTCAGATTACGGTGCAGCAGGTCGCTTTGCGTCCACAGCGTTACACCGCCATCAGCATTCAGAGCAACAACGCGGTCATTCTGATCGACAAGGAAAATACGGTTCGCATCAACGATGAAGTCGTTTACTGAACCCAGTTCACGTTTCCACATCACCTGGCCTGAACGTAAGTCCAGTGCAGTCAGGTTACCGTTATATGCCAGAGCATAGACCACACCATTAACAATAACAGGTGTGGTATCAACATCGCTCAGACGGTCAATTTCGGTAGCACCGGTTGCCTGAGAGATACGCTGTTGCCAAATAAGCTGGCCTTGTTTCATTAACACAGCGCTAACGCGACCGTTATCACCACCAACAACTGCGGCACCGAACGCTATTGCAGGTGCAGATTCGCCGCGCAGAGAAAGTGCTGGCATATCCAGGTTTACGGTCCATTTCACTGCACCGTCAGTTTCATCAAATGCCTGAAGCTGGCCATTGCTGGTGTGAACCAGAACTAAACCGTCGCTGACCACAGGACGAGAGAGGACTTCGCCTGCAGCTTTGCTTTGCCACGCAATACTACCATCAGAGGTGTTAAGCGCATAAACCTGCGCTTTCTCACTACCAATGTATACATGCGCACCATCAACCGTTACACCACCAGAAAGCAGTGCTGGCAGGTTGCTGGAGTAGAAGTTTGTCTTTTCAGACAGATCAACAGACCAGACTTCTTTACCATCATCCGCGTTAACGGCTTTAACGGTACCACGGCGGTCTGCGGCGTAAATATTGCCGTCCTGCCATGCTGGATGCAGATTGGAATAGAAATCACCAATACCGCTACCAACAGAAGTACTCCATGATTTTTCAGGTTCAAACTGGTTTTCAACTGTCGGCAGTGGAGACATCTTTACCACGTCTTCTTCACCGCTAAACAGTGAACAACCGCTGAGCAGCGTCAGAGAAATCAGCCCTGGTACAAGTAGTTTACGCAATTGCATCGGGTCCCTCTTAGCTCGACAAATTATTAATTTTCATCTGCATCATTTCGCGCAGGGCTGGAGAAGCATCAGTTTGTGAGCCTTTGCTCCACGCATCGCGTGCACCTTGCTTGTCCCCTTTGCTGAGCAGCGCTTCACCGCGCAAATCAGCAACAATCGCTACCCAACCTTCGCCTTTAATACTGTCGAGGGTTTTCAGCGCCGCATCAGATTGCTTTTGTTGTATTTGAATACGTGCCAGACGTGCGTTGATAAGCGCCTGCAAATTTGCATCGCTGGTGCTGCTCAGGCCTTGCTGCAATTGGGCTGCCGCTTTCGCCAGATCATTGTTATCAGCATATTTCTGAGCCAATTCCAATGACGCTAAAGCACCATATGTATTCTTTGTGCCGGCAGCGAATTTCTCTGCAGCACTCAGTGTTGCAGGTTGATCGGCACGCACAGCATCTGTCACAGTTTGATATTCGAGAGAAGAAGCCATCGAGCTTTCAACCTGATGACCGTTCCAGTAACGCCAACCAACCAGTGCGCCAATACCTAATACGACACCAACCACTAGCGCTTTGCCGTTTTCAGCAAAGAAGCGTTTTACTGCATCAACCTGTTCGTTATCGTTTTCGTAAATTTCCACGCAGTCCTTCTCCTTAACGATTTATCACTGGGGAAATTAACCCAGTAGCGCCTGCAAATGAGCGACCGCGTTTACTTGCTCAACGGTAGTTTGCTCACCTGTGCGCAGATCCTTCACGACGACCTGACCACTTGCAACTTCGGTTTCGCCAAGCACCAGGGCTACACGTGCGCCCCACTTATCTGCACGGACGAACTGCTTCTTGAAGTTGCCACCGCCATAGTTGGTCATCAGCTTGATAGCCGGGACCTGATCACGTAATTGCTCAGCTAACAGCATTGCTGCAGCTTGCGTTCCCTGACCTGACGATATCAGGTAAATATCGACAACAGATTCGGCTTTAAATTCCGGGTTGATAGCTTGAACCAGTAAAACAAGTCGTTCCAGACCCATAGCGAAGCCAACAGCAGGTGCCGCGCGGCCACCCAGTTGCTCGACCAAACCGTCGTAACGGCCACCCGCGCAAACGGTGCCTTGGGAACCAAGACTGCTTGTCACCCATTCGAAAACGGTACGGTTGTAGTAATCCAGACCGCGTACCAGGCGCTGATTCACGGTGTACGCGATACCGGCAGCATCAAGGTATTGGCATAGACCTGCGAAATGCTCACGGGACTCTTCGTCCAGATAGTCGCCAAGCGTCGGCGCATCATCCAGCAGAGCCTGAACTTCAGGATTTTTAGAGTCCAGTACGCGCAATGGGTTGCTGTACATGCGACGCTGGCAATCTTCGTCAAGCTTCTCTTTATGCTGTTCCAGGAACGCGACCAGCGCATCACGGTAGTTGGCACGCGCTTCAAGCGAACCAATTGAGTTCAATTCCAGGTGTACGTGCTTGTCGATACCCAATGCACGCCACCAGCGAGCAGTCAGCATGATCAGTTCAGCGTCAATATCTGGCCCTTGCAGACCAAATACTTCGACACCCAACTGATTAAACTGACGGTAACGCCCTTTTTGCGGACGCTCATGGCGGAACATCGGCCCGATGTACCACAAGCGCTGTTCCTGATTGTACAGAAGACCATGTTCGATACCGGCACGCACGCAGCCCGCGGTGCCTTCAGGACGCAAAGTCAGGCTATCGCCGTTGCGGTCCTCAAAGGTATACATCTCTTTTTCAACCACGTCGGTGACTTCACCGATTGCGCGTTTGAATAACGGGGTCTGCTCTACAATCGGCAAACGGATTTCACTGTAACCGTAGCTGCCGAGCACCTGTTTCAGAATGCCTTCAATGCGCTGCCAAATGGCGGTTTCGCCAGGCAGGTAATCGTTCATGCCGCGGATGGCTTGAATGTTTTTTGCCACGTTTATTCTCTACCAAATTTTACCCGTCGCCCTTCAAGATACAGGGTTGTTGGCTGCTTTCGTTCACCCGAATCACTTACTCAAGTAAGCTCATCGGGATTCATTCGATTGCCGCCTACCTGGATCTTGAAGTAGGTTGGGTATATACAAAAAATGAACCCGAAATCAGACTGTTTGCTTTCACAAAACGTCTGGCGGGTTCAATCATACACGGGAAGCCGAATGCTTCCCATGTTTCGCACTATTTTTCCAACTGCTGGATACTAATCCGCTGCGATTCATCAAGCATGGAAGCCTTGGCACGAATACGCGCTTCAAGCTGCGCAATCATGTTTTCGTTATCCATTCGCTCGCGCTGACGCACACCGTCTTCGTAGAAACCACTCATTTTGTGGCCACCGGTCACGCCCAAAGTGGAAACCAGCGCTTCGCCCGGCCCGTTCACCACACAACCAATAATTGAAACATCCATTGGCGTGATGATGTCTTCCAGGCGCTCTTCGAGAGCGTTCACGGTACCAATAACATCGAACTCCTGGCGTGAACACGTTGGGCAGGCGATAAAGTTAATACCGCGAGCACGGATCCGCAAAGATTTCAGAATGTCGAAACCGACCTTGATCTCTTCAACCGGATCGGCAGCAAGTGATACGCGCAGCGTGTCACCGATGCCTTCGGAAAGGAGTAAGCCAAGGCCAATCGCCGATTTCACTGAGCCGCTACGCATGCCGCCAGCTTCGGTGATCCCCAGATGCAGCGGTTGATCAATTTGCTTAGCCAGTAAACGATAGGATTCAACCGCCAGAAAAACGTCGGAGGCTTTTACGCTCACTTTGAACTGATCAAAGTTGAGACGATCCAGATGATCGACATGACGCATCGCTGATTCTAACAACGCCTGGGGCGTTGGCTCGCCATACTTCTCTTGCAGATCTTTTTCCAGCGATCCGGCATTAACACCGATACGGATCGGAATATTTTTGTCCCGGGCACAATCTACAACGGCGCGAATACGCTCTTCGTTGCCAATGTTGCCAGGGTTGATGCGTAAGCAATCGACGCCATACTCAGCAACTTTGAGGGCGATACGATAGTCAAAATGGATATCAGCGACCAACGGGACGTTGACCTGCTGTTTGATGAGCTTGAACGCTTCTGCTGCGTCCATTGTTGGCACGGATATACGAACGATATCTGCCCCAACTCTTTCTAAGGCTCGAATCTGGTTAACAGTAGCTTCAACATCCGTAGTACGGGTGTTGGTCATAGACTGAACGGCGATCGGTGCCCCGTCGCCGATTGGCACATTCCCTACGTAGATCCGTTTGGATTTTCTACGTTGAATTGGGGCTTGATTATGCATTATAAATCTCCACAATTACGCGTCATGCTGGCTGCGATTATTCAGCACTTACTGTCAGACGTGCAACCTGGCTAGTTCTGATAAAGCGACTCAAATCGACAGGTTTACCCTGGAATTGAATCTGAACCGCAGCTGGAGCACCAATTTTCAACTTATACGGTGCCTGGCCGGCTAAATTCAAATTGCCATCTTTACGCTGCATACCGCTGAACAATTTCTTGCCGGTTGCGTCAGTCACTTCAAGCCAGCAATCGGCGTTAAAGTTCATCACTAATGCATTCGGGTCAGCTGCAGGAGCCGTAGTCACAGCAGCCTGATCGGTAGGGAGTGCGGCATTTTGCGCCGGAGCCGCTGGTGTTGCAGTGGCTTGCGCATTATCTACAGGTGCCTGGCTTGGTGCCACTACTGCGGAAGAATCCGCTGTAGTGGTTTGCTGAGCCGTTTCTGCCGGAGCCTGATTTGATGCTGAGTCAGTCACTGGAGCAGGCTGCGATGCCGCTGGAGTCTGCACAGGTTGCTGTGCAGAAGTATCAGCAGTAGATGAATCGCTGGTAGTTAAAGGTACTGACTGAGAGTTGCTGTTGCTGGCAGAAAGTTCAGCTGAAGATTGATCGGCCATAGTCGAAATCTCTTCCTGCTGCGCTTTGTGGTTTTGCCACCACCATGCACCTGTCAGGCCGACAACGACAAACAACACGAGCCAGGTAAAGCTCATCAGCCAACCGTCACGTTTCTTACGGCGTTTCCCCAGTGAAAAACTTTGCATCGGAGCCACTTTAGCAGCCCTGATAGGTGCCTGTTTTTCCATCATTGGCAACAGTTCTTCTTCCGGAATACGCACAAGACGTGCATAAGAACGGATATAACCACGCAGGAAGGTAGACGCTAACTCGGCAGGTGCCTTGTCATCTTCAATATCCCGAACGGTAGAAACTTTCAGGCACAGGCGTTCGGCCACGGCTTGTTGGCTAAGACCGAGTTCTTCACGGGCAACACGTAAACGTTCACCCGTGGTTTTTTCTGCATTTGATTCGTGAGTGGCTTCAGTATTCATTAGCTACAATTGCTGGGACTGTTCGATTGAGGAATTAGGCAGGAGTCTTGTAGCACAGCGTTTCCGCTTGACCACGCTCTCCCGCTTCGCGAAACAAATCTGTGTTCTGGAAGGTAAAACTCCAGACAACATAACATTCAGCTCAAACTACTTGTTCACATAAATATGCTGCATTTTGTGAACGACTTAATCACTGATGAGTTAACCATAGACACCATTTTTAATGTTGTCAGTCAATTGCGACCAGCGATGGCTTAAATAGATGCGCCTAAACTATTGTTGTACCGTTACATACTGCCTTAAAGTAAGGTGAAACGCACCGTAATTATTAATCTTAAAGTCACTAGCCAAACTTGCATAACTGCAAGATATAACTATGTGTTTTTTGAACCCCGCAGCATCACTGCCACAGGGTTCTTATCTGACTAGCGCAATAGTTTATCAGACTGCTTTAACATCAATAGGTTCACCTTGCATACGCTTACGTAACGTACGTTTGGTGCGGTCAATCACTTCGCCAGCCAACTGACCACAAGCCGCGTCAATATCATCGCCACGTGTTTTACGCACGATGGTAGTGAAGCCATAACTCATTAATACTTTTGAGAAACGGTCGATACGGCTGTTGGAGCTACGGCCATATGGCGCCCCAGGGAACGGGTTCCATGGGATCAAGTTAATTTTACATGGCGTATCTTTCAGGCATTCTGCCAATTGATGCGCATGCTCAGTACCATCGTTGACGTGATCCAGCAGAACGTATTCCACAGTGACACGGCCCTGATTGGCGTTGGATTTCTCCAGATAACGACGCACAGAGGACAGGAAAGTCTCGATGTTGTACTTTTTGTTGATAGGCATGATCTGGTCGCGAATTTCGTCGGTCGGAGCATGCAGCGAAATGGCTAATGCCACATCAATCATGTCACCCAACTTATCCAGCGCCGGAACCACACCTGAAGTAGAAAGAGTAACGCGACGTTTGGAAAGCCCGAAACCAAAGTCATCAAGCATGATTTCCATTGCTGGAACCACGTTGTTGAGATTCAGCAGCGGTTCACCCATGCCCATCATCACGACGTTGGTAATAGGACGTACGCCAGTTTTCTTTTGTGCGCCGATAATTTTCGCCGCACGCCATACCTGACCGATGATTTCAGAAACACGCAGGTTACGGTTGAAGCCTTGCTGAGCTGTTGAGCAGAATTTACATTCCAGAGCACACCCAACCTGGGAAGAAACGCATAGTGTGGCGCGGTCTTCTTCAGGGATATACACCGTTTCAACGAGCTGGTCAGCTATGCGGATTGCCCATTTAATGGTGCCATCGGCAGAACGCTGTTCTTCGGCAACTTCAGGAGCGCGGATTTCAGCGACTTCTTTAAGTCTGTTACGCAGAACTTTGTTGATGTCAGTCATTTCATCGAAGTCATCACTGCAATAGTGATACATCCATTTCATGACCTGATCGGCGCGGAATGGTTTTTCGCCCATTTCGGCAAAAAACTCACGCAGTTGCTGGCGGTTAAGGTCCAACAGGTTAATTTTTTCGGACTTGTTGGAAACGACTGAAACTGGTGTCTCAGGAGTGACAATTTGCTCTGACATAATTTCTTCCGGCCTCGTTGTTACACGTTACGGCCCCAGGTGGGTTAAAAAGATACGCCCCGAAGAGCAAGCTCATCCGGGGCGTAGCATTGTACAAATTCTATGGCACAGAAGCCATGGCTGAAAGCGACGTACATACAAATAAAATGTAACTGTAGCTTAACAGTTAATGCTTATTAGCGAGTGCGTGGGCAAACTTCGCCTTCCGCGAAGAAATAAGCGATTTCACGCGCAGCAGATTCAGCAGAATCAGAACCGTGAGTGCCGTTTTCGGTGAAGCTGTCAGCGTAATCTGCTCGCAGAGTACCAGCCAAAGCGTTAGCCGGATTTGTTGCACCCAGGATGTCACGGTGACGCTGAACGGCATTTTCACCTTCCAGTACGCTAACCATGATTGGGCCGGAAGTCATGAATGCAACCAGACCGTCGAAGAAAGGCTTGCCTTCGTGCTCAGCATAGAAACCCTGAGCCTGTTCAGAAGTCAGGTGCAGCATTTTTGCGCCAACAATCTTAAACCCTGCGGATTCAAAACGAGCATAAATATTACCAATAACGTTTTTTGCCACCGCGTTTGGTTTGATGATGGAAAAAGTACGTTCAATAGCCATGATTACCTCTGTGTCTGTTCTGTTTGCCCGGACCCTCTAGGGATTACCGGTTATGATTTGGCGCCGATTATAATGAGCAAGTCTCGCGTTGCCTATGGATGCGGGTAACATTTTTTTAAAATAAGATGAACATCGGCAACATTTTTAATGCAAACGCCTAAAAATTAGACTGGCGCTCTACTGTAATACAAAATGAGCAGCGGCAATCTGCCCAGCTTCATCAAGAACCAAAACCTGGTACGCTCCCGGTTTATCCAGATTTAGTGTGATTCCGCTACTATTTCCACTAACCGGTTCACCGTTCAAAAACCACCAGCGATCGCCCTGTCCTCCCTGAGCACTTAAACGAAGCGGTAAACGCAACTCACCAGGAAGACGCTTCAAAATAGCGCCCTCGCGAACCCCTAACAACAATAAAGGCGTAACTTCATCTTTCTGCTGGGGCGGGCATTGTTCTGACACTTCCGGCAAACGGGCCGTACGTCTTTCACTTATCGGTAACCATGGTTCAAGCGGCAGCGGCCACAAAGAGATAATCTGCTGCCTGGCTCCCGAGCAATCAGCAGCCACACGTTTTCCCTGTTCATCTAACCAGATGACCTTTCTTAACCCCTGAATCCCCTCCTGGCCCGGTGCTTCAAGCGTGGGCGGCTCGCTGTTATCGAGTAACCAGCCTGTTAATCTGCGCCGACAATTACGGTCTGTGGCTGGCAAATTCTGCCCACCCGGCCAGCAAATTTGCCCTTCGGAAACAGAAGGCGGACGAGGGTCAACCGGCAGACGCGCCTGCTGCACCGCGGAGCTGGCTTGTAGTAAGTTGTTAACCTGATTAAGTAGCGGTACAGCACTTCCTAAGCCAAACTGCCCCGCAACCGGTGTGCTATCCGGGCGCCCTGTCCAGATACCAATCACATAACGTGGGTTAATTCCAAGTGCCCACGCATCTCGATATCCATAGCTGGTGCCTGTTTTCCAGGCTAAAGGCACGATTGCTGGCAATGTGGCATCGGGCTGCGGCTGCGCCTCTCCCGCAAGAATGCGGCGAATAATCCAGGCAGCGCCAGCCGACATCAAGGGGCGTTCAACTAATGGTTGCTCTGGCTGTAAACGTAACTGCGCGGCTCGACCATGGCGAGCAAAAGCGCTATATGCAGCGACAATCTGATCAAGGCGCGCACCGCCGCCGCCAAGGATCAGCGAGAGATTAGGTTCACTGCCTTGCGGGAACCGCAAATCCAAACCAATGTTTCGCAATTGCGCAGCAAAACGTTTAGGGCCGTACGCTTCTAGCACCTGAACTGCCGGGAGATTAAGCGAACGCACCAACGCTTCACTCATACTCACCGGGCCATGAAAACCGGTATCAAAATTCCCTGGCCGATAATCACCAAAGCGGCGCGGCACGTCCTGTAACAATGACGTGGCGTGAATCAGCCCATCATCCAGCGCCAGACCATAAACAAAGGGTTTCAGCACCGATCCGGGCGAACGAATGGCAGTCACCATATCGACGTGCCCGAAACGGCTTTGATCGGTTATATCGGCTGAACCTACCCAGCCACGCACTTCCATCGTGGTGTGATCGACGACCAGTATCGCCATTGATGAGCGAGGCGGGAGCTGAGCTTTCCAGTTGAGTGCCAGTTCTTCCAACTGGCGCTGCAATGGCGCATCGAGCGTCGTCGTTATTTTCTGATCTTTGCTGCGATTCACCAAATAGCGTGAAAGCAACGGGGCCAATTGCGGCATTTGCCGTGGCGCCAGCCATACCGGTTCTTCGAGAGATTCTTTTACCTGCTGTGGCTCCCAGACGGCTTGCTCAGCCATACGCATAAGAACTTTGTTACGTGCGGCTTGAGCCCGCTCAGGCCAGCGATCCGGGCGCAAACGGCTTGGTGCTTGCGGAAGAACCGCCAGTAAAGCGGCTTCAGCATAACTCAGGTGTTGCGGGGATTTTCCGAGGTAAACCCAACTGGCAGCCCCCACTCCCTGTAACGTCCCGCCAAACGGTGCGCGGTTAAGGTAGAGCGTGAGAATTTGTTCTTTCGATAGATGCCATTCGAGTTGCAAAGCGCGCCAAACCTGGCGGATTTTGCCCCCAAATGTACGAGGGTGCGGGTCAAGCAAGCGGGCGACTTGCATCGTCAATGTACTGCCACCGGAAATCACTTTGCCGCTAAGCAAATCCTGCCCGGCTGCACGCAAAATCGATAGAGGATTAATTCCCGGATGATCCCAGAACCAGCGATCTTCATAGTTGATTAAGGCTTCGAGATAACGAGGTGAAACATCGTTTAACGTAACCGGATAGCGCCAGATCCCGTTCTCATCAGCGAAACGCCACAATGGAGTACCATCAGCCGCGACGACAACTCGAGCGGGATTAGCCTGAGAAAGCGGCAGCGGCCAAAGCTTGTCTGCCAGCCAAATCCCCAGACATAAAATAATTGGCAGCACCACCAGGAAATAGCGGTGCCGCCAGCGAAATGGCTTTAGCATTTTGCCTTGCCAGTTACGGATGAACAGTCATCATGCCGGTGCTGGTTCCTGTTGCCCGCCACTGAGGTACATACATCGACTCCACTTGTGAAACCGGCACGTTATAGCTTCCCGGAGTCACAGCGCGAGCAAGATAAACCAGGGTCGCATGCTGCCCTTCATTGAGCGGTAACGCGGCAACAAAGCGATCGTCACGGAACTCCATATGCTGGATATCCGCCTGCTGCATCTGGTTTAACAGACCCTGAACCTGGCTATCACTGTCACGTAGGTTGGCGCTGCTTTCAGAAAGGTTCTGGTTTTCCAGTTCAAGCCCGGCAGGCAACAAATCGACCACCAGTGCATCAGGCACATTTTTATCTGCCCATACATCCAGCCAGACCATCACCAGTTCACCACTTTTCAATTCTGACAACGACTTGCTATTTCCTTTCGCATCAAGGAAATGGCGTTCGATGTGCAACACGTTGCTGTAAGGCGCAGGGGCCTGTTGCGGATAACCAACCGTATCTAATCGAAGATAGAGATTCCCCGTCCCGGTATTAGTAATCTGTAGGCCAGCGAGTTGTTCAGCAGACAAATTACGAGTCACAGATTGTTTACCTGATAATGATTCGGTTGCAAAAGATACCTGTGACTGCCAATCCCCTTTCGCCGTTTGCCAATTGCGACCCGCCAGGAACAATGCATTACTTTCCTGCGTGGAAAGCCAGCGTTGGCTGTATGCAAGATTAGAGAGGTCCATCAGCAATTGATTCTGCTGTTCTGGTAGCAATTTGTTCTCTTCAAGCAGACTTAGCATCATCGCTTTATCACGCAACTCACTGCCATAATCTGCCATCCAGATACGCTCGTCGCTACGACTGGTTTGCAAACCTAACTTGATAGCTTCATCGCCTCGTGGTGCGTCCCCCATCAACTTCAATGCCACACCAAGTTGTACCAGCGGTAAGCCTGCACGAGCGCTGCTATGGCGCAACCAAAGTTCACGCAAGGCACCCAATGGCGCTTTTTGCTGACGGGCTAATACCTGAGCGGCGTACGCTTGAACAGCAAATTTACTGGCAGCAGCATCATCGCTGTAGCGTAAAGCGATAACTCCGGAATCCTGGAGATAACGTAGCAGGCGCTGGTTAGCTTTGTTTAGCGAATCAGTATTAACGCTATAACCCTGCTCACTCGCACGAACAAGGAAATCGGTCACATACGCTGTTAGCCAGTATTCTTCTGGCCCTTCTTTGTCCCATAGCCCAAAACTGCCGTTGTCGCGTTGCATATCCAGCAGTCGAGCAATCCCCAGGTCGATTGCAGCGCGGCGCTGTTCATCGCTAGTTCCTGTAATACTCAGAGCTGCTAACTGTGCCTGGTTGGTATAAAGCGACGGGAACAACCCACTAGTCGTCTGTTCCAGGCAGCCATATGGATAGGCTTTCAGTTCCCGGATATAGCGAGCGAGGTTTAGCGGCGGCCGACCACTTAATAGCAACTGGCCTTCAAGTGTTGCAGGTGCCAGGCCGGAAATATGCTGCGGTGGAATATCCCACACTTCACCCGCTGCAAGCACAGCACCACTGTTGATGTTTTGCGCCGGGAACGGAGGACGGACACCTAATTTCCACTGTTTTTGCTGTGCGGCAAAAGTTTCACCCGGCAAGCTAAGCCCAGTAATTTGTGCTGTTAATTCCCCATCACCGAAACCGTCCAATGCACGAACCGGAATAAACACGGTTTTACGCGCACCTGGTAATAACGTCACGGATTGCACTGAAGCAGAGTTCAGCGCAATCAAGCCGGTAGTTTTCAGGTTAATACTGAGTTGTTGAGGTTGGTCTGTCAGGTTGGTGAGATCCATAGCCAGGCGGCTGCTGTCCCCACTGGCCATAAAGCGTGGTGCTGCAAGTTCAGTAACCAACGGAGCCGCAACAACAACTTTTTCCTCACTGTTACCAAAATGGTCATCGGTCCAGGCTTGCGCCATTACCCGTAGCTCACCATTAAAATCACCAATAGGGAGCGTGACAGTACCTTCACCCTTTTCATCCAGTTGTACAGGTTGAGCTTGCTGAGCAATGATAGTGACATGGTTTACCGGCTTTTTACCGCCACGGCTTAATTCGTCACCTTCATCGCCATCACCACCAAAACGTAAAGCTGCAAGCCGCCCTTCACCCTCAATAACCTGGCCATAGATATCGTATAAATCCGCTCCATAACGTTTACGGCCAAAGAAGGCTTCCCACGGATCTGGGGTTTTATAGTCGGTAATATTCAGTACGCCGCTATCAACAGCTGAAACCAGCACATGAATTTGCTTTGGCATTTCACCGTTAATCGGCTTGGTTTTTACTTTTACCGTGAGGTTTTGATTCGGACGCATTTTGGCTGGTGCTTCTAAAGAAAGCGCCAGTCTGCGACTTTCATCTCCCAGTGGCAGATGCAAAATCCCAACAGAACGTTTTGGCGTGGAGGCGCGGCTCTTATCCCCAGGTCGAATAACAAGCGTACTGAGATAGAGATCATGCCGCTGCCAACTTTTATCGACCGGAATCGCGATATCCAGACCTTTCTCCGGAACATCAATTTCTTTCCACCACAGCGGGCCATCGCTGGATTCAACCATTGCATAGCCTTTGCCAGCCGCCGGAGCAGAAATATGCAGATTGATGGTGTCACCAGGCTTATAACTCGGTTTATCAATTTTCAGCGTTACACGGTCAGGGCGCACAGCCCCCTCTCCATCGCTGTTGTCCTGCCAGCTGTAGCCTGCCCAAAAGCGAATGCTGCTGACGATTTTAGTGTCAGGATCGCGAACTTCCAGACGATAGGAACCCCACTCAACCGGGAAAGCCACTTTGCCCGTTTCACCTGCGGCAAGATCCTGTTTTTGCTCAGCCTCTACGAGATCTTTCTGATCGTATTGCGACTGCCAACCCTGGCCCTCTTCCCAGTTCCAGAAGTAATCCCGACGTTCGCGAATTAAACGCACATCAAGACCAGAAACCGCCAGTTTCTCACCTTTAGCATTGGCATAAACAATATCAAAACCAGCGTTCGTGTCCTCGTCGACTATCGGTTGGATTCGTGTGCTGTCAGTGCGGTAATCGTAGATTTCTTTACTAGCAAATTGAGGACGAATGCCTGGCAGTGCTTCAGCAGGCCAGATAGCTTGCTCTGCACGGCGTGTTACCGGACGGCCACCTGATTCCAGTAAGCTGGCTTGCAGCACCAGTCGTAATGGAGAGTGAACATCTGCCCATTGGCTATCTGTGCTTACCGTTGTTTTGCCTTGTTCATCAAGCTGAAGCTGAACCTCATCAAGATTTCGGGTGAGGTTTTCCTCGTTGATGTCGCCAAACTGGAAACCTGGTAAGGATGATACAGCTTCACGTAATGGACGCAGGAACAATTGCCCTTGCAAGCTGTTCCCCGAGGCTGGTGCACCATAGAGATACCGCCCGGCAATCTGGAAGCTTACAGACTCATCAGGGCCAATGGATTGCGATTGGTTTGTGATGTTCAGAGCCATACGCTCCGGCATGAAGTCTTCAACTTTAAAAGCCCAAATACGTGGCTGGTTATCACCTGTATTTACACGCACTTGCCAGTTACCCGTTTGTGCATCCTGGCTTAGCGGATAACTGAACTGATATAAGCCATTTTCTGATTTCCAGACCTGCGTTCTGGCGACTTGACCATCAGGTTTTACAACTTCCAGTTTTACTGGCTGTGCTGGTAATACCTTCCCATCACTATCACGTAACAATGCATTCAACAGTACTGTTTCCCCTGGGCGATAGAGATCCCTTGGGCCAAACATAAACAGCTCCTTACTGAAACCGGGTTCTCCAGCAATGTTAAACTCGGCCAGATCCAGCGCCGGGCGGTTTAAGTCCAGCATGGTAGTCTGCTCGCTTGTTCTCGCCAGCAACAACGTGCCTTTTTCTATTTTTTCAAGCACCGCGTGACCATCGCCATCACTCTTAGCCTGTGCCAGCGAGTGCCCTTTTTCATCAAGCAACGTGATTTCGACATTTGATTGTGCAGCGCCATTTTCAAGGCTTTGAGTAAACACATCCAGGCGGTCATGGTAACGATGCGCTGACACCCCGACGTCACTCAAAGAGAACAACGTTGCCGCGTTACTGTAACTGTATTGCCCCGCCTGATTCATAATCGCGATATAAACGCCTGGCTGTTGCAGCGGCTTAATCTCGCCTAACGGTAGCAATAGTTTTTCACGGGTATTACGCGCAGGATTAAGATCGAACCTGCCGCTGTAAACTAAGTCAGCAAGTTTTAATAAATTGTCTGATTCCCAATTAGATACTGAGTTTCGGTATTGCCACTGGCTAATAAAGGAACCTAGTGATTCACTTTTTATGCGGTAGAAATTGACATCAATTTTATCGACGTTGAGCGCCATGACCGGTAAACCGGCAATAACTTTAGTGGGAAGTAATGACCCCCGGCTGGCAAAACCAACGCTCGGTTGAATATCACGGGTTGAAATTTGCTTATCAAAATTACTATCGAATGTCGCTTTATTGAGCGCAACCAGCCCACTATCCACGGTCAAAATCAGTTCACGTTTCGGCTCGAGATGGCGTAAACGCAATTCTTTGAGGTCGGCTGAAAGCTCCCACGCACCATCAACTTTCCCGCTGGTTTTATCGACTAAATGCGCCACCCGGGAGAAATCCTGGTTGGGATCTAAGGGAATAGAAAATGTGAGGACCAACGTGCTTGCGCCATCAAGCTGTACTTCAGAGGCATCAAGCAATTTAAGCGGCTTGCCTGCTGAATCCTTCGCCAGTTTTTCAAGCTGCGAGGCATCAGGCTTAACTGGGGTAGCAACCTGTTGCTGAGCGGAAGTTTCGCTCTTCGCCACCGGTTTTGGTTTGTCGTTATTGTCACAGCCCGCAAGCGCTAATGCAGCCATTAGCGTTGCTGCCAGTCCTACCAGACGAATTGATCTCATTTTTATCCCTGGCCGATAAGGCCCATTAAATCACCAAGTTCTACAACTATTATGCGGGTTCATCAGAAAAACGAAAGTATCCAAATTCTGCATTGCGTACTCGCTCGCAAAGGGAAGCTGGCATCGTGCAACGGTTTCATCAGTAAACAGTGTCAAAGTGCATGCGCGATCACAGCCTGAAAGGTCACATGTTACCTTGTGAGTCATTTGTTTTTAAAACAATAAGATAGATGGATAACCTGCCTTTTTTCTTGCTACATTTCGCTCTGAGTCGCTGCCTCAACGCGGTGTTTAGCCAAAGTAATAATAAGAGACTGCTAAATGAAAAGTGCCGTTAACGCTCTACAAAACTTCGGAAAATCACTCTACGGGCCTGTGCTTATTTTACCCATCGTCGGTTTATTTATCGCGTTTGGTAATGTATTGGGCAATGGCAACCTGGCCGAATATTTACCGTTCCTCGGCCATTCCTCTATTCAGCACACAGGCGTTCTCATCTCCAAATCAGCGGTATCGGTTCTGGCGAACCTGGCGCTGGTATTTGGCGTAGGTATTCCCATTGGTCTCGCTGCAAAAGACAAAGGGTATGCTGCATTAATTGGTCTGGTTACTTTTATCGTCTTCATTAATGCGATGAACGTAACGTTACAGCTTCAAGGCGAACTGGCTCCAGCCGACCAAATGCGAGCCGCAGGGCAAAGCATGGTTTTAGGCGTGCAAGTGCTTGAAATGGGCGTATTCGCCGGGATCCTCACTGGCGCGCTTTCAGGATATCTGTACAACCGATATTCGGGTGTACAGTTTTCTGGTGCGATGGCGATTTACTCCGGGCACTGTTTTGTCGCCATTATCATGCTTCCGGTTTCAATGCTACTTGGCGTAGTGATGAGCGAGCTTTGGCCGTTTGCTCAACATGGCATCAGCGCACTGGCGCTGGCGATTAAAGGTGCCGGGGCGTTTGGCGTAGCCATCTACGGTTTCCTGGAACGCATTCTGGTACCAACGGGCCTGCATCACCTTGTTTATACCCCATTCCTGTATACCGAATTAGGCGGTACGGCCGATGTTTGCGGCAATATTTACCAGGGCGCGCGCAATATTTACTTTGCAGAAATGGCCTGTCCGAGCGTGCATCAACTGAGCAGCACTGTGGTGTGGGACGCCCGTGGAATCAGCAAAATGTTCGGCCTCCCTGCGGCAGCACTCGCCATGTATATGACGGCAAAACCCGAACGCAAAGCTGCGGCCAAAGCGATTCTCATCCCGGCAGCGCTGACATCCATGCTGGTTGGGGTCACGGAGCCGCTGGAGTTTTCCTTCCTGTTTGTCGCCCCGCTGCTGTTCGGCGTACATGCGGTTCTGACCGGCATTGGCATGATGCTGTTCTATCTGCTGGGCGTTCACGCTATCGGCGCAAACGGCATTATCGACTTCATTCTTTATAACCTGCCGCTGGGCACCGAAAAATCCAACTGGCCGATGTATATCGCCGTTGGCCTGACGATGTCGGTGATTTATTTCCTGGTGTTCCGCTTCCTGATTCGCCGTTTCGATATGAAAACGCCGGGTCGCGAAAGCGACGACGAAGAGACAAAACTGTATAGCAAACAAGAGTATCAAGCCAAAGGCAGCAACGACGGCTTAGGCGAAGCGATTATCGAAGGCCTCGGAGGCCGCGCCAATATTGAAGTGGTCGACAACTGTTACACCCGCCTGCGAGTTACGGTGCGCGACGTGTCGGTTATCGACGAGCCCCGCCTGAAATCGACCGGCGCAAAAGGGGTCATCAAACAAGGTAATAACGTTCAGGTGGTCTACGGGCTGCATGTCAAAAAAATGCGTGAAGCAGTAGAGACGTTTCTCTAAAGGAGTCAATGATGTTTAAACCCCCATTTATTTTGTCCATTGCCGGTGGCGGTAGCACTTACACGCCGGGCATTGTTAAAAGCCTGATGGTGCGCCTGGCCGATTTCCCGTTAGCTGAAATTCGCCTCTACGATATTGATGGCGAGCGCCAGGCGGTGATTGCACCGGTGGTTGAGAAAGTGATTCGTGACCATAGCCAGAGCATAAAATTCACTGTTACTACAGACCCGGAAGTGGCGTTTAGTGGTGCCCATTTTGTCTTCGCACAAATGCGCGTTGGGCAATACAAGATGCGTGAGCAGGATGAAAAAATCCCTCTACGCCATGGTGTGGTTGGGCAAGAAACCTGCGGGCCAGGCGGGCTGGCGTATGGCCTGCGCACCATTCTGCCGATGGTCGAGTTATGTGATTTTGTTGAGCGTTACGCCCATCAAAAAGCGTGGATTGTGAACTATTCCAACCCGGCGGCAATTGTGGCTGAAGGCGTGCGCCGCCTGCGTCCAAACGCACGAGTGCTCAATATTTGTGATATGCCGGTTGCGGCAATGCGCAATATGGGTGCCATCCTCGGGGTTGATCGCCATAAGCTCGAAGTTGATTACTTCGGCCTGAACCATTTCGGCTGGTTTACCCGTGTGCTGGTTGATGGTGAAGACCGCCTGCCAGAGCTGCGTCGCCATATCGCTAAGTTTGGACTGCTGACAGAAGATGCCGCGCAAACCGATCCGCAGCATTCCGACCCGTCGTGGGTGAAAACCTGGCGTCACATTAAGCCGATTATGGACCATTTCCCGGAATATCTGCCGAACCCGTATTTGCAGTATTACCTGATGCCAAACGACATCGTTGAGCACCAAAACCCTGATTACACTCGTGCCAACGAAGTGATGGATGGGCGCGAGAAGAAACTGTTTTCTGCCGCCGCTGAATATAAGCAAACCGGGATTTTGCCGGACGCATTCCATGTCGGTGTACACGGTGCCTTTATTGTTGACGTTGCCTGCTCTCTGGCCTTTGATTTACGCCAGCGACACCTGGTAATTGTTGAAAACAAAGGGGCGATTGCCAACCTGCCTTATGACGCCATGGTGGAAGTACCAGCTTACATCACCTCGGAAGGCCCAGAACCTGTGCGCATGGGGGCGGTTCCTCTATTTCATCAAACATTGTTGATGCAGCAGTTAGCCTCCGAGCAGTTGCTGGTTGAAGCTACTATCGAGGGCAGTTACGAGAAGGCGTTGCAGGCGTTTACGCTTAACCGCACCGTGCCGACCATGCAGCATGCAAAAGCCATTCTCGACGATATGATTGAAGCTAATCGCGATTACTGGCCACAGTTACAGCAAGCGTGGAAAAATGGCGAAGCTGTGAAAGTCTAAATTTACGGCGCACTTCGCAGCAGTAGATATGGTTGCTTGTCGGTTTGCTGAAAAACACCGACAATCCGGTAATGTGCAATAAATCGGAGGCAACCATGTCCACTACTTTCTTCGTTGCGGGCGACTGGCTCGCAGAACATATTAATGATGAGAATATCCAGATTATTGATGCTCGCATGTTGCCTCCAGGCCAGGAGCATCGTGACATCGCTGGCGAATACCGTGCCGGCCACCTGCCAGGCGCGGTGTTTTTCGATATTGAAGCCCTTTCCGACCACACCAGCCCTTTGCCACATATGATGCCGCGCGCTGAAGCCTTTGCTGTCGCCATGCGAGAGCTGGGTATCAGTAGTGATAAACATCTGGTCGTTTACGATGAAGGCAACCTGTTCTCCGCGCCGCGTGCATGGTGGATGCTGCGTACTTTCGGTGTGGAAAATGTATCGATTCTGGCAGGTGGCCTGGCCGACTGGCAGCGCGAAGAATTTCCCCTCCAGCAGGGTGATGTTGAATTGCCGGAAGGTGAGTTCGACGTGAATTTCGACCCGATGGTGATTAAGCGCCTGACCGATGTCTTACTGGTCAGCCATGAATGCACCGCACAAATTGTTGATGCCCGCCCTGCTCCGCGTTTTAACGCGCAAGTAGACGAACCGCGCCCAGGCTTAAGGCGTGGGCATATTCCAGGTGCGGTGAACGTGCCGTGGAACGATCTGGTGGAAAATGGCTCGTTGAAAACCACCGACGAGCTAAATGAAATTTTCACCCGCCAGGGTGTCAGTTTTGATAAACCGATTATCGCCAGTTGTGGTTCAGGCGTAACGGCCGCAGTGGTTGTTCTGGCGCTAACCACGCTTGGCGTTAACGGTGTTTCACTCTACGACGGGTCCTGGAGTGAATGGGGTGCACGACCGGATTTACCCGTCGAACCTGCTGCACAGTAATGGACAACCGACTGGCAGGCTTGCTGGAGCGCGGGGATTCTTTAACCCGCGCTGAATACCGCGTTCTCTCGCATCTGACAAACCATCCACTGCTGGTAGGTAATATCACCGTGCGGGAACTTGCTCAGGTGACGTTTGTTTCCAGTGCGACCATTATGCGGCTGTGCCAGAAGCTCGGATTTAGCGGTTACAGCGAGTTTATCTGGCACTGTAAGCAGCTACTTTCCAGTACTCCGCATATTGCTAACCAACCTGCTCAGTCCGCCAGCGAACTGCCGGTTTTATTTGATCAGTTTGTCGATAATTACCGCCAGACTTTCCGTTGGGTAACGCCGGAATTAATGGCGCAGTTCGCCGCATTGCTACGCGAAAAAGAGAGCTTCTTTTTGTACGGTGCTGGTTTTTCTTATTTGTTCGCGGAATATCTGACAAAGAAACTTCAGGTGCTGGGAAAAACTGCCTTTATTTCCGGGCCAGGCGATAGCCGGGGAATATTTCTAAGTAATGCCTCGAAGTATCAAGTATTCATCGCCATTTCTCGTAGCGGTGAAACTGAGCAGGTGTTGGATAAGGCGAGAATTGCGCAAAATGTGGGGATGTCGATTGTGGCATTTACTCGAGCTTCGCCAAACAGTTTATCAGGGCTGGCTGACGTGCATTTTGCACTGTACGACGAGGCGATTCACTATGCGGCCGAAGCCGCAGGCATTACGTCTTTTGAGTCGAATCTGGTGATGCTGATTGATTTACTGCTGTTACAAGCAACAGCATAAACCATCAAATAATGCGGTTGGTTTTGAAATCGCGCAGGAAACTTCCCCAACGGCGTTCGTAGAAAGGTGTGATGTGCGCCATCATAAAGTGGCTAATACCTTTCTCGCCTTCTACGACCTGGCAAATATCAACCGGTTCATCTCCCGGTAAGGTATCGGTCGCGACACTTCCCGCCTGGCGAATAATCGCTTCGATTTCCCCTTCTGCTTCAATGCCAATCAACAAGTTAGGCTGCTCGTCGGCGTGCTCTTTGATAGAGCAGATAAACGCGCGCTTCACGGTTTTCAGGTTTTTAAACAGCGTAGTCAGGGAGTCGACCATTTGTGCTGGCGGTTCAGCTACTTCGGAAAGCAGCAAAGAAGTCCCGCCATCCAGCACTTCTTGCTGAGTTAACGGGTCGCTTTCATCACTGATTAAATGGGTGATTTCACGCGGGGTGAATTCTTTGCCAGTTGGCAATTTAGCGTTCAGAAACAGCGTCGCGCCCTGCGTCATCTCGAAGAGGGTGCGCACTGGCATTACGACAAATGCCTGCTCGTGGCTGATGGCTTGTTGCAGCGCCTCAACAGAAGTGAAGAACGGAATGACTGAGGTGCCATCGTCTTTTTCCCAGTGCTGCAATTCAACGGCACTATCCGCGTCAATGGCCTCGCCTTCAGCGGCGGTACCCGGTACCCAAACGGTGGATTCCAGTAACACGCGGAAGAATGCCGGGCGATGCGCAGGTTCAGTGGCCGCCTGCTCAAGCAGGGTTTCGAGTTCGTTTTTGAGTTCTGACATGGTCGTTCCAGGGGAAAGCATAATTTGTAGCGCGGATTAGCGAAGTGCCATCCACCATTTACTTGAAAAAGTGGCGGATGGCGCAAGCTTATCCGCCCTACAAAAGTAGTGTTACTGACTAACCAACAGATTCGCAATCGCGCGCACACCAATGCCTGTTGCGCCAGCAGACCACTGCTCAACCGCACCTTTACGGTAAGTAGCAGAGCAGTCAATGTGCAGCCAACCTTCGTGATAGTTTTCCACGAAGTGGGACAAGAACCCGGCAGCCGTGCTCGCACCCGCAGGGAAGGACGCGTTGGAGGTGTTGTTCAGCTCGGCAAAATTAGACGGCAGCTGGTTGCGGTGGAACTCAGCCAGCGGCAAGCGCCAGAATGGCTCGTTTTCTGCCGCAGCGCTTTCCATCAAACGGTTTACCAACCCATCGTCGAAGCTGAACAGCGCGTGGTAATCGTTACCCAACGCGGTTTTCGCCGCACCGGTTAAGGTTGCGCAGTCGATGATCAGTTCTGGTTTTTGTGCACAAGCGTCAATCAGGCCATCAGCCAACACCAGGCGGCCTTCCGCATCGGTGTTCATGATCTCAACGGTTTTGCCGTTGCGATATTTAATGATGTCACCCAATTTGAAGGCATTACCGCTTACCAGGTTATCAGCACAGCACAGGTAGAGTTTCACGCGCTTGTCCAGGCCGCGAGTGATAGCAAACGCCAGTGCACCGGTAATGGTGGCAGCGCCGCCCATATCGGATTTCATGGAATCCATGAACGCGCTTTGCTTCATGCTGTAGCCACCGGAATCGAAGGTGATACCTTTACCGACCAGGCAGGCATAAACCGGTGCATCCGGGTTGCCGGTTGGGTTGTAATCCAGTGCCAGTAGTACTGGTGGGCGCTCCGAACCACGGCCAACAGTATGAATACCCATATAGTTCTGCTCGCGCAGATCTTCGCCTTTGGTGATGCGGTAAGAAACGTTGTCGCAGGCGACATCACACAGCAGGTCAACCGCGCGAGAAGCGAGTTGCTCTGGGCCGAGTTCTTCGGCTGGTGTGTTGATGGTGTGGCGAACCCAATCAATGATTTTCAGGCGGTTATTGAGTTCTTTTTGTTCTTCGTCGCTCAGTACAGCCCAGTCAACTTTACGGCTGCCTTTTGGCGCACGGTAACCCTGCCAGAATGCCCAGCTTTTCTCGACATCCCAGCCATCACCCGCCAGCTGTACGTGCTTCAAACCCTGGCCGTCAATTTTACGTGCCGCACGTTGGATTAGCCCCAGGTCATCTTTGCCTGTCAGGTGCAGAGTAATTCCTTCGTCATTAATACTATAAGCGGCTTTTTCGCCCCAACGCGCATCGGCAGGCGACGTGGATAGCGTGATTTTCATGGCTTCTGACATTTTCTTTTCCTTATATTTTTCAGCTCATGCTTCATAGAAAAACGGGCCGCCAGAGGCAGCCCGTTGATTTTTATTCCGCTTCATCTAACCAGACTAACAGAATAGCTTCCAGAACTTTTTCATTGGATGCGCCTGGCTCGTCGTCAAAATCTTCGAGTTCGCAGATCCACTGATGCATATCGGTAAAACGTACCGTTTTTGGATCAAGATCTGGACGGCTGTCATACAGAGCTTCACCAATTTCGCGGCTATCGGTCCATTTCAGTCCCATAAGCTACTCCTGTTAGTGCTCACGTGCATGGTTGATGGTGTAACGTGGCATTTCAACCACCAGATCTTCATCCGTTACACGCGCCTGGCAGCTTAAGCGGCTTTCAGGTTCGAGACCCCATGCTTTGTCCAGCATGTCGTCTTCGTCTTCCGTGCTTTCAGCCAGGGAGTCGAAACCTTCACGCACCACACAGTGGCAAGTGGTGCAGGCGCAGGATTTTTCACAGGCGTGTTCAATCTCAATACCGTTGCGCAGCGCAACATCAAGAATGGTTTCACCGACATTCGCTTCCAAAACTGCGCCATCTGGACACAAATCCTGATGAGGCAGAAAAACAATCTTTGGCATGTTAAACCTCGTCCACGGAGTGACCTTTCAGCGCCTTACGGATTGATTCATCCATACGACGAGCGGCAAAATCCTGTGTTTGTTTGTCTACGTTTTTAATGGCTTGTTCAATCGCATCAATGTCTTCACCGGCAGCAGCAGCATGGAGTGCCACCATTGCCGCGTCGATATCTGCGCGTTCTGCACCGCTCAACAGCGCAGCATCTGTAGCTAATGCACCCTGCAAACTTTCCAGCACGCGGGCCGCATCGACTTTTTGTTCTGCGAGCATGCGCGCTTTCACGTCATGCTCGGCATAGCTCATGGAATCCTGAATCATGCTGGCGATTTCGCCATCGCTCAGGCCATAAGAAGGTTTCACCTGGATTGATGCTTCAACGCCGGTGGATTTCTCCATCGCGGTGACGCTCAGTAAACCGTCAGCATCAACCTGGAAGGTAACGCGAATATGCGCCCCACCCGCTGGCATCGCCGGAATACCACGCAGCGCAAAACGCGCCAGTGAACGGCAATCTTGTACCAGTTCGCGCTCGCCCTGCATCACGTGAATCGACATTGCCGTCTGGCCGTCTTTGAAGGTCGTAAAGTCCTGCGCACGTGCAACCGGAATAGTGGTGTTACGTGGAATCACTTTCTCAACCAGGCCGCCCATGGTTTCGAGGCCGAGCGACAGTGGAATCACATCCAGTAGCAGCATTTCGCTGTCTGGCTTGTTACCCACCAGAATATCCGCCTGAATTGCCGCACCAATGGCGACAACTTTATCCGGGTCGATTGAGGTCAGCGGCGTGCGGCCAAAGAATTCGCCTACACGTTCGCGCACTAATGGCACACGAGTTGAACCTCCAACCATTACCACTTCCAACACTTCATCTGCTTCAACGCCTGCGTCTTTCAGCGCACGCCGGCAAGCCAGTAAAGTACGTTTAACCAGCGCTGCAATCAGTTCGTTGAACTGCTCGCGCGTCACGGTGCCAGTCCAGCCAGCGACTTTAACCGTCGCGGTTTCGGCATCGCTCAGAGCGATCTTCGCAGCAATCGCGGCGTCCAGTAACTGGCGTTGCACACGGTCATCGCTACGGTCAGCAACACTGGCTTGCTCACGCAGCCAGTCGGCTAACAGGTGGTCAAAGTCATCGCCGCCCAGGGCAGAATCGCCACCGGTTGCCATAACTTCAAACACGCCGCGGCTTAAACGCAGAATGGAGATATCAAAAGTACCGCCGCCCAAATCGTAGACCGCGATAACGCCTTCTTTGCCCGAGTCTAGGCCGTAGGCGATAGCCGCTGCGGTCGGTTCGTTAAGCAGACGCAACACATGCAGGCCAGCCAGACGCGCAGCGTCTTTGGTGCCCTGGCGTTGTGCATCGTCGAAATAAGCAGGAACGGTAATCACCACGCCATCAAGTTCACCTTCTAACGCTTCGGTTGCGCGAGCGGAAAGTGCTTTAAGGATGTCGGATGAAATACGAATAGGGTTCAGCAGCCCGGCCGGGGTATCTAACATCGGCAGGCCGTTTTCACTCGCTTTGAATGAATAAGGCAGATGCGGGTAACGCGCCTGGATATCGGCAAGCGAACGGCCCATCAGACGTTTTACGGAGCTGATGGTGTTTGCCGGATCTGTTGCGGCTTGCGCACGCGCGTCCCAGCCCACATTCAGGCCTTGTTGCTGATAATGCACCACCGAAGGTAACAGGTGACGCCCTTCATGGTCAGGCAGCGTTTCGGCTTGCCCGCTACGAACAGTTGCAACCAGTGAATTGGTGGTGCCTAAATCGATACCCGCCGCAAGCTTACGCTGATGGGGTGCCGCACTCAGACCCGGCTCACTAATTTGTAATAACGCCATATTGAGCTTCCAGTTAAAAATCGAGCAGCTTTTCTTCGAGTTGTTCTATTTGGCTGCGCAGTTTATCGAGAAAACGCAGTTTACGCACAGTATCCGCCGCCTGCGTCCAGTCCTGATTATCCAACTGCTCTACCATCAAAGCCATGCGGGTTTTCACCATCGCATTAACATTGGCGCTGAAGGATTCCAGGCGGTCGCTATCTTTGGCGTGCTCGATATTATCAAGCTCTTCGCGCAATTCGAGTTGTTCCATCAAAAAAGCGGTATCACGCACGGTATGCTGTTCGTTCGCCAGATCAAAACCGTTGAGAGAGAGGATGTACTCTGCGCGTGGCAATGGATGACGCAGTGTTTGCCATGCCTGATTGATGGTCGCAGACTGTTGCACCGCCAGCAGAATTTCTGCCTGAGGGCGACTGGCGTATTTATCAGGATGGAACTGGCGTTGCAGCTCCTGGTAACGGGTAGCCAACAGCTCAGTGTTGAGGGCAAATTCTGGCGGTAACCCAAAGAGGGTGAAGTAATCCATAACAGACTCGGGGTTTCATAGTAGAGCGTGATACCCCGTACAACTAACGTTACACGGGGTATTTGCGAGTATCAGACGTGGAAGCTTTCACCGCAGCCACACTCATCTTTCACGTTAGGGTTAGTAAATTTAAACCCTTCGTTAAGACCTTCTTTGACGAAGTCGAGCTCGGTACCGTCTAAAAATTGCAGGCTTTTACCATCGACGACCACTTTCACGCCTTTGTCTTCGAACACAGTGTCTTCTGCCATCGGTGCGTCAACAAATTCCAGAACATAAGCCATGCCGGAGCAACCAGAAGTACGAACGCCTAAACGCAGACCAAAACCTTTACCGCGATTGGACAGGAAGGCATTCACGCGTGCAGCAGCACTGTCGCTAAGGGTAATCGACATACAACAACCTCTACTCAACAATAATTATTTAGCTTCACGTTTGCTTTTGTAATCCGCGATAGCCGCTTTGATAGCGTCTTCTGCAAGGATTGAGCAGTGAATCTTCACCGGTGGCAGTTCGAGTTCTTCTGCAATGTCGGTATTTTTGATTGCCTGCGCTTCATCCAGAGATTTACCTTTGACCCATTCGGTCACCAGCGAGCTGGAAGCGATGGCAGAGCCACAGCCGTAGGTTTTGAAGCGAGCGTCTTCAATAATACCTTCATTGTTGACTTTGATCTGCAACTTCATCACGTCGCCACACGCTGGTGCACCCACCATGCCGGAACCGACGTTATCATCGCTGTTATCAAAAGAACCAACGTTGCGTGGGTTTTCGTAGTGATCGATTACTTTTTCGCTGTAAGCCATTTTTAATTTTCCTGAATCCGATATCGACGTTCGAAACGAACGATTAGTGATGAGCCCATTCGATGGAGTTAATATCCACGCCCTGCTTAAACATGTCCCACAGTGGAGAAAGTTCGCGCAGACGGCCAATGGACTTACGTACCAGTTCGATGGTGTAGTCGATCTCTTCTTCAGTAGTAAAACGACCCAAAGAGAAACGGATAGAGCTGTGAGCCAGTTCGTCGGTCATGCCCAGTGCGCGTAGCACATAGGATGGCTCGAGGCTTGCTGATGTACAGGCAGAACCGGAAGAAACCGCAAGGTCTTTCAGAGCCATAATCAGCGACTCGCCTTCAACGTAGTTAAAGCTCACGTTGAGGATAGTTGGCACGCCATTTTCCAGGTCGCCATTCAGATAGACTTCTTCCATATCTTTCACGCCGTTCCACAAACGGTTACGCAGCGTGCGCAGACGGGACATTTCTGTCTCCATCTCTTCTTTTGCGATACGGTAAGCTTCGCCCATGCCCGCAATCTGGTGGACAGGCAGAGTACCAGAACGCATACCGCGCTCGTGACCGCCACCGTGTACCTGAGCTTCGATACGAATACGTGGTTTACGGCGAACATACAGCGCGCCGATACCTTTTGGACCATAAATTTTATGACCAGAGAAAGACATCAGGTCAACTTTCAGGGTGCTCAGGTCGATTGGCAGTTTGCCCACGCTCTGAGTCGCATCCACGTGATAGATAATGCCACGCGCACGACACATTTCGCCGATTGCCGCGATATCTTGCACCACGCCGATTTCGTTATTCACGTGCATGATAGAAACCAGAATGGTGTCGTCACGCATCGCCGCTTCCAGCACGTTCAGGTCAACGATACCGTTGCTCTGTGGTGCCAAATAAGTCACTTCAAAACCTTCACGCTCAAGCTGGCGACAAGTGTCCAGCACAGCTTTGTGTTCGGTTTTAACGGTGATGATGTGCTTGCCTTTCTTCTGATAGAAGTTAGCCGCACCTTTGATGGCGAGGTTATCAGATTCAGTTGCACCGGAGGTAAAGACGATTTCACGCGGGTCTGCACCAACCAGTTCAGCGATTTGGTTACGGGCGATATCTACAGCTTCTTCTGCCTGCCAACCGAAACGGTGAGAACGAGAAGCCGGGTTACCGAAGGTTCCGTCCATAGTCAAAAACTGCATCATTTTCTGCGCAACACGCGGGTCAACCGGCGTAGTCGCAGAGTAATCGAGATAAATCGGTAATTTCATTGCTCTTAAGCTCCGTACATCACTTCAATTCAAAATCCCCTTCATCTTTCAAGTTACAGATGCGTTGGCTGCTCTCATTCACCCGAATCACTTAGTTTACTAAGCTCATCGGGACTCATTCGTTTGCCGCCTTCCTGCAACTTGAAATATTTTGGGAATTGCCGTTCTTTAAGAAACGACAAGCATTCTAAAATTCTATTTTATCTTTACCCTAAATAGTTCGTGTTGCAGCAAGGCGGCAAACTTGAGAGTCCCCAGGAGCTTACATCAAGTAAGTGACTGGGGTGAACAAGTGCGGCCAACACAGTTGCAACCCGAAATATGACGGGTAAATTAGGCCCGCAGTTTGACGTCGATTGCGTCTTGAGAGCGCGTACTGCGATGGTTTTCATTTTGCTGACGGCCAGAGACGTCCAACACTTCCTGGTTATTCACCAGTTCACCCAAGGTGATGTTATTCAGAAAACCGGTCAGACGATCGCTCAGATCGCGCCACAGTGCGTGAGTCAGGCACTTATCGCCGCCCTGACAACCGCCTTTGCCCGCGCAACGCGTGGCATCAACAGATTCATCTACAGCACTGATAACTTCGCCAACTGCGATGCTGTTTGCTTCTTTACCCAGCAGATAACCACCGCCTGGACCACGTACGCTGGCAACCAGGCCATTTTTACGCAGACGGGAGAATAACTGCTCCAGGTAGGAGAGAGAGATTCCCTGACGTTCAGAAATATCAGCCAACGGTACCGGGCCTGATTCGGAGTTCAACGCAACGTCAAGCATTGCGGTCACGGCATAACGTCCTTTCGATGTCAGTCTCATGTCTTACTTAACCTCAAATCGCCCCTCGAACCGGGGGTTTTTTATAAATGTGATTGTCACATAGCAGGTCGCAAGTCTGACATTCCCGAGTAAATTGGTCAACTATTTAACCTAGTAATTTACTCAGGTATTATTTGCCGGATTTTTTCTCGTTATCAATAGAAGAAAGCATGCCGCGCAGAATGTTAAGTTCTTGAGTTTCCGGGCGTGCACGGTTATACAAGCGGCGTAATTTGCTCATAATCTGGCCCGGATGGCTGGTGCGAATAAAGCCCGTTTTCAGCAATACTTGCTCCAGGTGAACGTAAAAACGCTCGAGATCGTCAGCCGATGGATACTGAGTCTGGTCCTCAACAACGACCGCTTCTTTGCCTTCTTCTTGTGTAGCAAGCCAGGCGATGCGCACTTCATAAGCGAGGATTTGTACCGCCATCGCCAGGTTCAGTGAACTGTATTCCGGGTTAGCCTGAATCGCGACGTGATAATGGCATTTCTGCAATTCGTCATTGGTCAAACCAACACGTTCACGGCCAAACACAATCGCCACTGGCGCATCTTGCGCTTCAGAAATGGTCTTTAGACCACATTCGCGCGGATCGAGCATAGGCCATGGCAGCGTGCGTGAACGAGCGCTCGTTCCTACCACCAGACTACAACCCGCCAGGGCTTCATCCAGCGTATCGACAATTTTCGCTTCACCAATAACATCACTGGCTCCCGCAGCGAGCGCGATTGCCTGAGAGTCAGGTTTCACCAGTGGATTAACCAACCACAGATTTGTCAGCCCCATGGTTTTCATTGCACGGGCTACGGAGCCCATGTTGCCGGTGTGGGAGGTTTCAACCAGCACTATACGTACGTTTTGCAGCATCGTTGACTCATAGCCTGAAAAGATTATCGCGATATCCTATCATAACCCTGGGACATATTCCGAACGCTCTGCTATACTCCGCCGCGTTTTCCCGTTCTTTAACATCCAGAGAGAGACCGATGCATCCGATGCTCACCATCGCCGTGCGCGCAGCGCGCAAGGCGGGCAATTTAATTGTCAAGAACTACGAAACCCCTGACGCTGTAGAAGCGAGTCAAAAAGGGAGTAACGATTTTGTGACTAACGTAGATAGAGACGCCGAGCGTCTGATTATCGAAATTATCCGCAAATCCTACCCGCAACACACCATTATCGCTGAAGAATCAGGCGAACTGGCGGGTACCGAGCAGGATGTGCAATGGGTTATCGATCCTCTGGATGGCACTTCAAACTTCATCAAACGTTTGCCACACTTCTCTGTATCTATCGCTGTCCGTGTTAAGGGCCGCACCGAAGTTGCTGTTGTTTATGACCCAATGCGTAATGAGCTGTTCACAGCTGTTCGTGGTCAAGGCGCACAGCTGAACGGTTACCGTCTGCGCGGCAGCAATGCACGCGACCTCGATGGCACCATTCTGGCAACTGGCTTCCCGTTCAAACTGAAGCAACACGCTACTCCTTATATGAACATCATGACCAAACTGTTCACGCAGTGTGCTGACTTCCGTCGCACCGGTTCTGCTGCGCTGGATCTGGCATACGTTGCGGCTGGCCGTGTTGATGGTTTCTTCGAGATTGGCCTGAAGCCTTGGGATTTCGCAGCAGGTGAACTGATTGCTCGCGAATCTGGTAGCCTGGTATGTGATTTCACCGGCGGCCACAACTACCTGACCAGCGGCAACATCGTTGCAGGTAACCCACGTGTTGTTAAAGCGATGCTGGCAACAATGCGTGATGAACTGAGCGAAGCGCTGAAGCGTTAATCTCGGAAAATGCCTTCCCGTCGGGAAGGCATTCAATTAAAACGGTCGAATCCCACGCATTACCGGTTGAGCACTCAGCCACATCACCACTGCTGCTAATACTAAAATTCCACCACCTGCAAATGCCAGTGTCGCCCAGGCGACTTGCCGCCATAAAACGGGTGCTTTATTCCCGCTAATGCGTACCGCAAGCTGACGGAAACCGTGGACTAAAAAAGCCAGGCCAGAAATGGTAATAGATGTACCTGCAGCCATCGCAAGCGTCGACAACACTCCCCAGCTATACACACCAATCACTTTGCTAAACAGCAGCACCATAATTGCCCCAGAGCATGGGCGCATACCCATGGATAAAACAATCATCATTCGGGCACGCCAGTCTTCTCCTGTTGCAAGCTGTTCCTGCGTGGGTAAATGCTGATGGCCACAGCCACATTTTTCATCATGTACATGATGAGGCGTGAATGAAGTGAAACGCTTCGGTTTTCGCAGCACACGTTGCAATTTACCCAGGGCTCGACCGCACAACATCACACCTAAAACACCCACCAGCAAATAGCTTCCCTTCTCGAGCCAAAAACTGCTCATGTGCAATTGGCGCGAAGGTAGAGCCAAAATTCCCAGCACTACCGTTACCAACCCAATCGCCACCACTCCTTGCAATAAAGATGCTGCAAACGTCAATTTAAGGCTGCTTTTCAAGCGCGAAGGATGTGTCGCAAGCCAGGTCGTAATAACTATTTTCCCATGGCCTGGCCCCAATGCGTGAAGCACACCGTAAACAAAACTAAATGACAGCAATGACCAACCCGCCCGGGTAGGGTTCTCGGCAACCTCACGCAGGAGGGTGCTCATTTGTTGGTTAATCGATTTCTGCCACATCGCACTTTCGATGAGGATTTGCGGCCAGTAATGCCACAAGCTGTAAAGTGCTCCTGCACAAACCAGCAGGAAAAATGCCAGCGGCCACAGGTGGAGCCAACGGCGTGAATGGGGTTTAGCTGAAGGCATTACTGACATTGCAATATCACCTGTTGAGCAAACTGTTTACCCAGTTCCATATCTTCGGGAGGGGCATCGGCTTTATCCAGCGATTGTGCGAAGGCCAGCGTATCTTCGTTCGGCTGCGGGGTTTTCACTGAAATTTTGCAAAGTGAGGCTAATGTTTTCGGCAATTTGGCATCACTGGAGTTGTCGTAACTCATATCGACAAAATAGGTCGGGTCGAACGTCGCAAACTGATACGTCTGCCCCTTCAATGGCTGCGGATGTGCAAGCGGTAAAACAAAGGTCAACACCGCCTGGTGCCCTACCCGTGCAAGACCATATTCCGGTGGCAGGTTATTAAAGGTCACTTTTTTACCTTTATGCCAGAATTCGGTGAAGTAATGCTGGCCTAAAACATTGGCCATGACTTCGGCTGCCAACTTCTTCCACACCGGTGAGTCCGGTTTGGCATTACCTGCGTCATACAGTAGATCTGCTGAAGTGATTTCATCCATCGTCCACTGCATTTTAAGACCAGTAAGCTGGTCATTTTCGGTCATCACCGTCGTCACAAGGGTGATAAAACTATGTGGATGTGCCAAAGCCACTGGGCTAAAAAGCACGCTATTTAAGGCGAAAAACGCAATTCTGTTACACATTTTCCTGCTCATTATTCTCTCAAGCTTAAAATTCTGTGAGCCAGTCAGAATTACGTAATTAAAAAGCTCAAATGTGACTCTCTACGACAAAAGGTTTAGCTACTCTTAGCATTAATTACTTTGACTCGGTTATGCGGATGATGACACTACTCTCCCCACCACCATCTGTACTCTCCAGTCCGCAGCGCCGTTGCCACCTGCTTTTGTTGCTATACATACCGGGCCAAACCGTCACTCCTGAGATCCTCGCAAGACTCAACGGGGTCGATGACACCAAAGCCCTGCAAGATATAGCCGACACGGGTGATGAAATCCAGCGCTATCACCGGCTGAGGCTTATCACGCAACAGGATGGTAGCTATCGGATTGAGGGCACGCCTTTAGACCGCCGTCTGTGCTTATTGCATTGGCTACGCCGTGCATTGCGTTTGTGCCCACACTTTGTGCAGCAGCATTTTACCCCGGCGCTCAAAATACAGCTTAAACAGCAAGGAATTCTGACCGCGTTATATGACGAGAAGAACCTCCAGGCGCTGATCGGGCTTTGCGCACGACGCTTGCAAAGGCAATTTGATAGCCGTGATGTGCAATTTTTAACGCTGTTTTTGCAGTACTGCTTGCACCAGCACCATGCTGGGATCACGCCAGAATTCACCGAGCAGCAACGCGCGTGGACACAAATTCGCCCGGAGTTTGTGGCAGCACTTGAGATTGCCCGCCATTGGAAGCGTCGCGTGCTGCAATCAGCCAACGAAAACGAGCAATTATTCCTGGCGCTATTATTCCAGTTACTACGTACTCCCGACCCGATTCGTGACAATCATGAGCAAGATTTACGCTTACGCTCGGCCATTTTCGGAATGACTGCGCGCTTTCGCGAGCTGGCGGGTATGTCCTTTAGCGATGAACAAGGCCTGAGCGACCAGCTCTACATCCATCTTGCTCAGGCATTGGATCGTTGCCAGTTCGGTATTGGGATTGATAACAGCCTACCGGAAGAAATAACTCGTCTTTACCCACGCCTGATGCGCACCACACGTGAAGCGTTCAATGATTTTGAAAACCATTTTGAAATGCGTTTTTCAGATGAAGAGGTGGGACTGGTGGCGGTGATCTTCGGAGCGTGGTTAATGCAGGAAAATGATCTGCATGAAAAGCAGGTTTTGCTGCTCACTGGCAACAACATTGAACTTGAACAAAGTATTGAACAGCAGCTGCGTGAGCTAACGTTACTGCCGCTCAATATTAAACATCTGACGATTCACAGTTACCAAAAAGAGGGAGCGCCGAAAGAAGTGGTGTTGGTGATTACACCCTACTTTACCACTTTACCACTTTACTCACCGCCACTGATTCACGTAACGCTGCCGCTGGGTGAACACCAGCAGCAGCAGATCCGTAAGATTATTGAGTGTTAACGCAATATGAGATGGGACGTGGCCGAATGAACAATGCAGGAACGGCCACCAACGCCATAATCCAGAACACCCCACCCTGCATATGCTGGTAAAGGTAGCCGGAGAACATCGTCATAATGGCAATACCACCACCCATTGCTACCGCTGAATAGACGGCCTGCAAACGGATGACTTCGTTACCCTCGCGAGCCGAGATATAACGCATCGCCGCCAGGTGGCAAACAGTGAAGCTGCCGCAGTGAAGGATTTGCGCAGCAATCAGCCACGGCAAATCGGTCGTATACGCCATCAGGCTCCAGCGCAGTATTCCAGTCACACCAGAAAGCAGCAGCAAGTCACGCGCACTCCAGTTACGGAACAGCTTGTTGCTCAGAGCAAAAATCACAATTTCCGCAACAACACCCAGCGACCACAGATACCCAACAACCGACGCGGAATAGCCCGCTCCTTGCCAGTAAATCGCACTGAATCCGTAGTAAGCCGCGTGTGCGCCTTGAAGTAATGTCACGCAGGCCAGGAATCGCCATGAACCGAGCACCAGGTTCTTCCACGCAGGCCAACCCGCACCTTCTTTATGGCGAGTTTCACCTTGCGGCATTACGGATGGGCGCAGCATCATGCCGATTAACATCGACGCGACACCAATACTCAGCAGCACCAGAATTGCCTGGTAGCTATACATGCTCACCAGCTTACCCGTCATGGCGGAGCCAATCACAAACGCCAGCGATCCCCACAGGCGCACACGACCATAATCCATGGTGATTTGACGCTGCCAGGTTCCGGCCAACGCATCGGTAAGCGGCACCAGCGGTGAGAAGAACAGGTTAAAACCGACCATCACAATCAAAAGCCAGGTGGCGGTTTGTCCGAACCAGAAAGCAACGGCAAATAGCAAAGTGAGTAAGGCGAGTAAACGCAAAGCAAAGACAAGTCGGGAAGGGTCGGTAACACGAGGGGCAAGAAGCAAACTACCAAGGAAACGGGCGATTAATCCAGCCCCTAACAATAGCCCTATGGTTTCAGGGGGCAGACCAACTCCGGCAAGCCAGACACTCCAGAATGGCAGGAAAATCCCGTAGCTAAAGAAGTAGGTAAAATAACTGAGCGCCAGCCAGCGCGTTGAATGCAAAACCATGATCCCTCCCGTTTTGGAGGCGCTAGTGTGTCCGAGCGCTGGCGTGCTTGCAAGCATTCATTAACAGACTAATAACACCTGATAATTAAATGGCCTTATTGATTTACCAGGGTGGATAAGCGACAGCGTCATCCAGCAGAATTGTCGGATGACACTGACGTTTATTCGACCTACAAAACCATCATTTCCATTGCTAGCCGTGTCGTTTCTCCCTGCCCCAAACACACCAGTCCCGGCTGCCCGGCCATATTATGGGCATTCACCGGGTGGCTTTGTGGCTCAAGGCAAATAAATGGTTCATCTGCCATACGGAATACCATCAAGTACGGCGTGGAACATTTTAGTTGCACAAGCAGGTCACCAGATTCAATCAACGCCAAACCGTTCCAACCGGAATAGCCAACATTCAGCCAGTGGTTGTCCGGAATTTTCGCCGTGATGAAATTGGTTTGTGCCGTCAGTTGGTCACTCCACTCAAGAGGTAAGTGACTCTCTCCTTCAGGCCAGAAGCCCGTTGCTCCAAACTGCACGTGTGTCGCAGGTGTGAGATGGAAAAAGGGATGAAAACCCAGCCCATAAACCATCGGCTTACTTCCCCGGTGAGTGAGTTGAAGCTCCGCGATAAAACATTTACCTTCCAGCCGGTAAACCAGCCGCGCGTGATAATCAAACCCGCACTCATGCTGACTATCCAGCGTTAAAACAATCTGCTGACTATCCTCGGTTTCGACCTGCCAGCTTTTCAGCCAGCCATCCCCATGGAGAAAAAATTGTTCATCGACCGGACTTTTCGGCAGTGTGACCATTTCTCCGTGTAGCCGAAAGCAATTCCCGGCGACTCGGTTTGCCAGCGGCAGCATCGGGAATAATGCTTTTTCAGCTGTATAAAGAATCGGTTGCTGGTGCTTTAGCGAGTCCAGGCTGAGGATTGCCGCCCCTTGCGGGGCGACGGTTAAACGTAGATAGTCACTTTCAAGTAACAAGCTTTGCATACCTTAATACACCTTTATTCAGCAAAAACACCGCGCTGCGTTGCCAGTTGCAGCAAGTGCGCTTTGTCGTGTGCCGGGTTTTGTGACAGTAAAGCTGTCAGCGCGGCTTCGAACTCAGTGACTTCGCCTAATCCCAGATGCCCAAGAGCAGTGACAAACAGGCAGTGCTGTTTATGCAAGGCCTGGCGATCGGCATCCAGCGCCACTAAGTCCGGCAGTGAAACGGCAAAGAAATCAGGTTCAGACAGGTCGTTAAAGTGCGCATCAGCCCAGGTAATAAAGTTGCGGAATTGCAGCTCGGCCTGCTCTTTTTCTCCGATACGAGCCAGCGCCATAGCCTGATAGAACAGGTAATCCACCGGTTGGTCGTTGTAATAACGTCCGACTTCGAGGGTAGAGCCGCCTTCCAGTGCACGTTGGTAATAATGTTGGGCGCGTTCCGGCTGTTGATTTTGCTGCGCACACCAGCCAAGCAGATACCAGATGTCGTTATCGCTCTGGCCGACTAAGCGCCCTTCGCCGAGGTTTTCCGGGTAACTCAGCGCCTGCTGGAGTAACTCTTCTGCTTTTCCAAACTGCTGTTCAGCGATACACGCCAGCGCCCGGCGTTGCAGGTTGATGAGATATTGTCCGGTGACTTTGCCCTCGCCGCCTTCCCACGGGTGGAATTTACGCTGGGCTAAAACCTGCGCGGCGGCGTCAGTTTCACCGTGAATGTTCCACAGGCTGAGTAATTCCGCGGTTAAGTCATCACGCTTAAGCACTACATCGCGGCGTGGGGCAAGATTTGCCAGGCGCTGCTCCGTCGCACGACCGGTGAGTTTTTGCAGATAATCGAGTTCAAACAGGAAGCGGGCGTTGTCCGGCTCCAGTTCGACTGCGCGTTGGAGATATTGCTCAGCCAGTTTAGCATCATACTGTTTGTTCCAGGCGTGGATACCGAGAACTCGCTGCACCGCAGCAAATTCCGGAAGTTGCTGTGCGGCGAATTGCCAGCAAGCCACCGCTTCGTGATAGCGGCGTTTGCTGTACCAGAAACAGCCGAGCAGATATTGCGCGAAGCCATCGTGCGGCAGACGCTGCAGCATCTGTACTTCTTCAAGCGTGTTCGGGAAGCGCACTTTGCGGGCAAAGTTTTCCTGCGCCAACTGTACAAACGCATGTTGCTGGGCGTGGTCAGTTTCTAGCGAAGCACGCCATAACAGCGGCATTGCTTCCTGGGAATCGAGCACTTTGAGCAGGTATTTCGCCGCCGCATCTTTGCCCATACTCACCAGCCAGCCCGCTAACACACTGGCATTCACGCCGCGTTTGCCTGTGACACGCAATAGTTCGGCGCGATCCGTTTCACTTTGTGTGATAACCCAGCGAGCGTAATGCAGCACGTAACTCAGCGGATATTCTTCGAGCTGCTGCGCAATCCAGGCCAGTGCCTGCGGTTGCGGCAATACCAGCGCTTTCAGCCCCATCGCCAGGTTGTTGCTGGCGTTAAATTTCAGGCTTTGGTTTACAAACGCCAATGCCTGAGCAGTCTCGCCCTTACGCAGCCCCAGGCGAGCAAGGGCATAAAACGCCGCGTCACGGCAGTTACCGCTCCAGCTTGCTTTAAAGTAATCGTCGAACGCACCGTCGAACTCGCCCTGCTTCTCTTTGGCGGCACCGCGCAACATGCTGGCGTCACCGTTTTGTGGGTTTTTGTTCAGACGATGCGCCCGTTTCAGCGCGACATCTGCGTGTTTTTCGGCAAACGTCCAGTTGCCACGGTTAAGCTCAAGCTGCCCAAGCGCCACGTTGCAGCGGTAATCTTCTGCATCCAGCGCCAGCGCACGCTGGTAGTAATCAAACGCCGAACGGCTGGCGTGCAGATATTGCTCAAGATGCTGGCCGATAAAATACAGCTCGTCGCAGTTGGTGATGTCCTGTGGTTTCGCCGGAACACTAGCGGGCTGTGGCAGCGGCAAATCTTCAGGAACATGCTCGCAATAACTGAGAATGAGATTGCCCTGTGCATCACGTAGATTGAGCGTCAGTCGTTGCGGCCAGGTGTCGTTGACCGTTTCTTGCCACGCCTGCGCCGGTTGCAGTGAAAGCGTGGTTTTCCACAGCGTTGTCCCTGCGGATTCAATTTCCAGCGACACGCCTGCAAGCGGTGCTATGGCGTACACGCCGAGGTACAGTTCGCCGTTGTGACGTTCGAGTTTTATCGCCGCCTGAGTGTTGGCGTTTTGCAGCGTGCCAAGCTGGCTGTAAGGCAGGAAGTTTTGGACGAAGACTTTCTCTTCGTAAGGCGCAATCCAGGTGAAGTCCGGCTGGTTGTCGGTAAACACACCAGTCATTAATTCGATATACGGGCCATTTTCATCGGTCAGATTGCGATCCCACGCTTGGCCGAAATCGCAATTGCCCCACGTCCACTGTTTCTTGCCCGGTGAAACATGGTGGTCGGCAATGTGCAGCAAACCGCCCTGCTCGCCGTGATGGTAAGCGCCGACAAAATCGTAATTTGATTTATCTGCCATGTAAGACGTTGGCACCGGGATGTTTTTGTAGCGCGAGATATCGACGCCAGCGGAGTAATCAACTTTGTAGTAAGTCCCGTGAGCGATCGGGAAGGCAGAAACATCGCGTTTGCCGTGGTCGAATACCGCCGTGACATCGGGCGGGAATACACTTTGGTGTTCATCACCGCCTTTCACCGCCGGGTTTGCCCACCACAGGAAATGGCGCGGCGTAGCGTTGCCGTTGAACACTTTGCCAGTGATTTCAATCAGCGCTTTTTCCGGGTAGAGCGTAAAGCCAGTCATCACCTGCAAGCCGCGCATCGGCTCGACTTCACCGAGCCAGACGGTTTGCGCGCCGTTTTCATGTTTCTGGAAAGTCACGTCGACGGGCATGAAGGTGGTTGGGCGATGATGCTGCGGCCAGTTAAATTCGATGCCGCCAGAAATCCACGGCCCGACCAAACCCACCAACGCCGGTTTCACTACTTCGTTGTAGTAAACGAAATCGCGCTCCATCACTTTGTCATAAGCGCGGTGAATACGGCCGCCCAACTCCGGCAGCAGCATGACGCGGATAAAGTCGTTTTCAATCCACACGGCATTGTAGTCACGCATCTCGCGCTGGCCGGTGAGCGTGTCGATGACGCCGTAAGGATAAACCGCACCGGACGAACCCTGGTAAACGCGGTTTTCCAGAAACATAGGATTCGGGTCTTCCGCACCGGTAGTCCAAGTGGGTAAAGCAATAGTCTCTTGCCAGACGTTAACGGCTCCGAACATTTCATTTCTCCAGTAAACAAACAACAGTGAAATACGTTATGGTTGCAGTGTAGAGAACTCATTGCAGCTTAAAGTGCTTAATGCTCACGCAATAAAGTTAACGGGGTTTAGTGAAATGCAATCTTCAGGGCTGAATAATCAACGCGTACGGCAACTCAATCGCCAGACGGTAATGAAACTGGTATGGCAGCATAAGCTGCTTAGTAAATCGCAGTTTTCTCAGCACACAGGGCTCTCTATTCCGGCGGTGAGCAATATTCTTGAGGAGTTGGTTAATGATGGAAAGCTGAGCCACTCCAGTGAAAACCTCAGCAAACGTGGCATTAACAGCGGGAGCTACCAAATCCCGCCAGACGGAGATTTTATTCTCTGCATGAATGTCACCCCTACCAGCATTGAAAGCCAACTTTGCGATGCGCAACTTTCACCCAATGGTGAATTTGAACGTATGCAGGTGAATGCCTCCACACCCCAGGCATTGCTGGCCGCCATTGAAAATATCTGGCGCAATCAATGCAAAACCTGGCCGAAAAAGACAATTAATCTGGCATTGGGTATTCACGGGCAGGTCGATCCGGTGACCGGCGTGTCGCAAACCATGCCGCAAGCTCCGTGGCGTGAGCCAGTAGAAATCAAATATCTACTTGAAGAAAAACTGGGTGTATCGGTACGTCTGGATAACGATTGCGTGATGTTGGCGCTGGCAGAGAAATGGCAAAACCCAGCCAGTCGCCAGGATTTTTGCGTGATAAACGTGGATTACGGGATTGGTTCGTCATTTGTGATTAACGGGCAAATTTATCGCGGCAGTTTGTACGGCAGCGGGCAAATTGGCCACACCATTGTGAACCCAGATGGCATAGCTTGTGACTGCGGAAGGTATGGCTGCCTTGAAACTGTGGCCTCACTTTCGGCACTAAAAAAGCAGGCGCGTATATGGCTGAAATCACAACCCTATTCATCCAAACTTGACCCTGAAACATTAACATCAATGCAGTTAATTGCCGCCTGGCACGATGGCAACGAGCAGGTGCGGCGCTGGGTTGATAACTCAGCCAACGCCATCGGGCTTAGCTTGTATAATTTTCTAAACATCCTGAATATCAACCAGATTTGGTTTTATGGCAGGAGCTGTGGGTTTGGTGATGAATGGCTTGCAACCATCGACCGACAGATTGGATTTACTCCCTTTGATCACGGGGATGTATTAAAAAATAAGGCAACACAGATTAATTTCGGTCCCTTAAATCGCACTCAGCAGGTGATGGGGATTGGCTATTTGTATGTTGAGTCGATGCTTGAGAAAGAATGAAATATTTTTATCCAGGATAAGATCTGCGGCTCATGCCACATTCTTTACGTTCAATGTGATTAGTAATCTCAGTTAACTAAAATCTAACGTTTTGCGCAAAGTTATCCGCAATCTGGTTCTCTACACTTTTCATCACTCCCGAACTACAGGGTATTCTAAAAATGATAAGGATTCCCGATATGATACATAGTAAAAGAAACTACATAACATTAAGTATATTTGACTTTCTCTATCTGTTTACATGGTCAGCAGCCATGTCCTTTTTTGTCATATGGTTGAATCAAGCCTTAAATATTAACAGTACAAATACCGGTTTTCTTTATATGGGTATGAGTATTTGTGCTATGGTATTACAACCTTTTTTTGGCTACATCTCCGATAAATTTGGATTACGTAAAAATTTCGTTTATGCAATTCTTTTTATATTAATCCCAATCGGACCATTTTTTATCTATGTTTATGCCCCGTTGTTAGTTAGCCACTTCTGGATTGGATTGCTGATAGGTTCAATTTACCTGTCATTAGTTTTTAACGCAGGATATGGCGTTATTGATTCATACATTGATAAGGTTTCAAGGAAGTGCGGATTTGAATATGGTCGGGTGCGTATGTGGGGTTCTCTCGGATGGGCAGCGGCAACATTTATTGTTGGTCGCGCTATTACTCACACGCCTGATTTCGCATTTTGGTTTGCATCAGCATCCGCTATCCTTGCATTAATATTTTTCTGGTTAACTAAAGTAGATGTCTCTGATGTTGACATCAACACCTCCAGTTCTGTTTCCATTAAAGATGTCAGTAATCTAATCCAGAACAAACAATTTTGGTATCTGCTGGTGTTTGGTATTGGTGTCAGTTGCGTCTATGAGGTTTACGACCAACAATTTGGTAATTATTTTGTTTCATTCTTCGCATCTAAAGAAGAAGGAAATAAGTGGTTTGGTGATCTGGCATCTGTTCAGGTTGTTGGTGAAACAATCTTCCTTTGTTTAATGCCTTTTATCGTGAATAAGTTTGGTGCTAAAAACTGCTTAATTCTGGCTGGATTTATTATGTCATTCAGAATTATCGGTTCAGCAATGCCATGGGGTACAGTATGGATCGCCGCCATGAAAATGTTACATGCTATAGAGAAACCACTTATTGTGGTAACGATATTTAAATATATATCATTCAACTTTAATAGCAAAATGGCCTCAACAACCTATCTTTCCTATTTGTTTAGCATGTCATTAGCCACGGCCATTCTCTCCCCAATAATTGGCCACATGTATGAAGTTCTTGATTACAGGAAAACCTACATGATCTTAGGTGTTATAAGTTTAACATTTACAACATTTGCATTGCTGACATTAAAATCTGATAAAAATAGTTTGACTAAAGAAATTCAAAAAGAGGTTGTGTTATGAATCGAATAAATTTGATTAATGCAGATAAGAATATCTTTAACATCAATATGTCGACGCATATTGATAGCAATCAAGAGAAAAAGGTAAACTTCACTAATTATTTCATGACAATTGAAGATAAACCTTTTTATGGCATCAGCGGTGAGTTTCACTTCAGCAGATATGAGCACACTCAGTGGGAAGATGAAATCATCAAAATAAAGATGTGTGGTATCAATATCATCCCCACGTATATCATCTGGAATCATCACGAAGAAATGAAAGGAGTGTACAACTGGAATGACAATTTAAATATTAATAAATTCATTTCTCTTTGTGCAAAACATGATTTATATGTAATTATTAGAATTGGACCTTTTTGTCATGGAGAGATCCGCAATGGTGGTTTTCCTGATTGGCTATATGGAGAACCATGTCGAGTAAGAAGCAACGACCCTGACTATCTAAAACTAGTTGACCGCCTGTATGGTGAAATCGGTCAACAGGTAAAGGGATTTTTCATTAAAGATGGCGGACCCATTATTGGTGTACAGCTTGAAAATGAATTTGGTCACTCGAGCGCCCCATGGGAGATAACTACCGGTACCAGCAATGAATGGTGTACCACTGGTGAAGATGGCTATGAGCATATTGATGAATTAAAGAGAATTGCTCTCAAACATGATATAAACCCTGCATTCTATACTGGAACTGGCTGGGGGGGTTCATTTGCCAGACCTGACCAAGTATTGCCACTCTGGGGGGGATATGCATATTGGCCATGGATATTTTATGGTGATGTTAGCGAACATCCATTAACGCCTGAATTTATATATCGAGACTTTCATAATAATGAAATAGGTTCGACATATAACTTTGAGCCTCTTTATGAGCCGGAGCAAGTTCCTTATGCTTGCTGCGAAATGGCAGGTGGGATGACTGTTTTTTATAACTATCGATTCCAATTACCTTATAAAAGCATTGATGCAATGTCTAACATCAAGATTGCTGGCGGATGTAATTTACTTGGCTATTATGTTTTTCATGGTGGTTCAAACCCAACTGGGAAACTGACTCCTTACCTGAATGAAACAGTTACACCAAAAATATCATATGATTATCAAGCCGCGATAGGTGAATTTGGACAAGTACGTGAGTCGTACAAACGACTAAAGCGCCTGCATTATTTCCTTAACACGTACAGCGAAGAATTCTGTTCGATGAAAACATTTCTTCCAGAGAACTCTCAATCTATCAATCCCGATGATCTCGAAACCATTAGATTTGCTGTGAGAGCCAAAGAAGACCGTGGTTTCTTGTTCATCAATAACTTCCAGGATCACATTGAAAACATTAACAAGGACAATTTTGATATTAACATTGACCTTAGAGACGGTCAGCTTGCTTTAAAGGGTTTATCACTGAAAAAAGAAGAGAACTGTATCCTTCCATTTAACTTTAAAATGGGCTCGACAACACTTAGATACGCCACGTGTCAATTAATTACTCACATTTTTCAAAATGGGGTAAATAAATATTTATTTTTCACTCCTGATGGCATGCCAGGTGAGTATTATTTTAAACGAGAAAGTATCTTCACCGATGCAGTGACTAACAATATAAGTGATGATCTAATTGCAATATCTGGTTCAGTACCATTCAAATTCCATGATCTAGAAAACAATCAATTTGAAATTATCACACTGTCAGAAAATGAAAGTGAAAATTTGTGGGTATTTGATTTTGAAGGACAGAAACAAGTTATTATAACAAACGCTGTAGTTTTAGCAGAAAAAGATAAAGTCAGATTTGAATCTGACAGTAATGTTATTGATATTTGTACTTTAATTAATTTACCCTGTACGTCTATCATTCAAAAACTTGAGCAATCAGGCGATAAAAAAACCGTAGGTGAGAGGGTGTATTACAAACTATCTAAAGATGCAATAAACATTGGTATTGAGAAACAGTTTAGTAATAATGGAAAACATTGTCGTTTATCTATTGATAGCAATGCATTGCAACTAATTAAAGATGCTCGCCTTCATATTAAATACCTGGGTGACATTGGCTATTCATTTATTAATAATAAACTTATTCATGATAATTATCACAATGGTGATGACTGGGTTATTGGTCTTAAAAAGCATCTTTTACCATTATCAGAACATGAAATATTTTTGAAAATATCGCCTGTCCGCGAAGGTAAGCATGTTAAAACTGACTCTCCAATGGCAGCAAGAAGTGAAAGTGCAGTGAGTGAAATTGCTGAATTCGTCGAAATAAGGGTACAACCAGTTTACGAGTTCACTTTATAATATTATTAGTAAATAGCAGGTCCCCCCTAAATAAAGCGGTGGACCTGACTGATTATTATTTTGGGGTTGTTTTTTATCGAAATGCTAACCTGGCAGCTCGGAAGCAGTAACCTTCAACATAGCAAAGCCCACGAGTATGTGGGCTTTGAGCAATTAAGCAGGTAAATCTTGTGCACGAAAGATTATGCGTACACAGGTAAACGTGCGCAGATATCGAGAACTTTTTGCTTGGTGCGTTCGATAACAGCTTCGTCGTTGATGCTATCAAGCACATCACACATCCAGCCAGCCAGTTCACGAACGTCTGCTTCATTGAAGCCACGGCGAGTTACCGCTGGAGTACCGATACGGATACCAGAAGTCACAAACGGGCTCTTCGGATCGTTTGGCACGCTGTTTTTGTTCACGGTGATATTCGCGCGACCCAATGCAGCATCTGCTTCTTTACCGGTCAGGTTTTTATCAACCAGATCCAGCAGGAACAGGTGGTTGTCAGTACCGCCAGAAACCACTTTGTAACCGCGATCCAGGAACACAGAAACCATTGCTTTTGCATTCTTAGCAACTTGCTGCTGGTAAGTTTTGAACTCAGGTTCCATTGCTTCTTTCAGTGCAACAGCTTTACCCGCGATGACGTGCATCAGTGGGCCGCCCTGCGCGCCTGGGAACACAGCGGAGTTCAGTTTCTTATACAGCTCTTCGCTGCCGCCTTTCGCGAGGATTAAACCACCGCGTGGGCCTGCCAGAGTTTTGTGCGTAGTGGTTGTCACAACGTGCGCATGTGGAACCGGGTTCGGGTAAACGCCCGCGGCAATCAGGCCAGCAACGTGTGCCATGTCCACGAACAGTTTGGCATCAACCATGTCCGCGATTTCACGCATTTTTGCCCAATCAACCACGCCGGAATAAGCAGAGAAGCCACCGATGATCATTTTCGGCTTATGGGCTTTAGCTTGTTTTTCCAGGTCTGCGTAGTCGATATGACCGCTTTCATCGATACCATAAGGAACGATGTTGTACAGCTTACCGGAGAAGTTTACCGGGGAGCCGTGAGTCAGGTGGCCGCCGTGTGCCAGGTTCATACCCAGAACGGTGTCGCCTGGTTCCAGCAAAGTGGTGTATACCGCGAAGTTAGCCTGTGAACCGGAGTGCGGTTGCACGTTAGCGTAATCAGCGCCGAACAACTCTTTTGCACGGTCGATAGCCAGTTGTTCAACCACATCAACGTATTCGCAACCGCCGTAGTAGCGTTTGCCTGGGTAGCCTTCAGCGTATTTGTTGGTTAACTGAGAACCCTGAGCCTGCATCACGCGTGGGCTGGTGTAGTTTTCGGAGGCGATCAGTTCAATGTGCTCTTCCTGACGTACTTTTTCTTGCTCCATGGCCTGCCATAAATCGGCATCGTAATCGGCAATGTTCATTTCACGTTTTAACATTCGCATCTCCAGACTCAGCTAACAGTAAAAATTCGAACAGCTTTGAGGGCTCTCTCAAACAACGGGCAACAGTGTAAACCGAATTGGTATCAGGTGATAGGTCTTGACAGAGGTTTTTACGCAAACGATTGGCTCGGCATCCAGCAAGGGTTTGAAGCCAAAAGTGGCAAGCTATTTCTGCGGATATTAATTCATCATCAACATGCAGAAATTTCATGTTCTGTGAGCCGAATCGACTCAGTAAGTATCCATTTACAATGTAGTACTTTTATTTTGGCGGCGAGTTTTATAAGATGCATTTAAAATACATCATTTAAAAAACCTGCCCGAAAATGGAGAAATACCATGCTTGATGCACAAACCATCGCTACAGTGAAATCGACTATTCCCCTGCTTGCAGCAACCGGTCCAAAACTTACCGCGCACTTTTACGATCGCATGTTCAGCCATAATCCTGAGTTGAAAGAGATCTTCAATATGAGCAACCAGCGCAATGGCGATCAGCGTGAAGCGCTGTTCAATGCCATCTGTGCTTACGCGACTAACATTGAAAATCTGGCGGTGTTACTACCAGCGGTAGAAAAAATCGCGCAGAAACACACCAGTTTCCAGATTAAACCGGAGCAGTACGACATCGTCGGTGGTCACCTGTTAGCAACGCTGGATGAAATGTTTAGCCCGGGCCAGGAAGTATTGGATGCGTGGGGCAAAGCGTATGGCGTGCTGGCGGGCGTGTTTATCAATCGTGAAGCGGAAATCTACCAGGATAACGCGGCAAAAAATGGCGGCTGGGAAGGCACTCGCGCGTTCCGTATTGTGGCAAAAGAGCCACAAAGCGCACTTATCACCAGTTTTGAATTTGAACCGGTGGATGCTAAACCGGTCGCGGATTATCAACCAGGCCAATACCTTGGCGTATGGCTCAAACCTGAAGGCTTCCCGCATCAGGAGATTCGCCAATATTCCCTGACCCGCAAGCCAGATGGCAAAAGCTATCGCATTGCGGTGAAACGCGAAGATTTAGGCCAGGTTTCAAGCTGGTTACACAATCACGCGCAAGTGGGCGATGAAGTGCATCTGGCTGCGCCTGCTGGTGATTTCTTTATGGACGTGAACGCGCAAACACCGGTTACGTTGATTTCAGCAGGTGTTGGCCAAACGCCGATGCTGGCAATGCTCGATACGCTGGCGAAAAATGATCATAGCGCGCAGGTGAACTGGTTCCATGCAGCTGAACATGGTGACGTACATGCATTTGCGGATGAAGTGAATCACCTGGGTGAACAGTTGCCACGCTTTGAGCGCCACGTATGGTATCGCACACCATCCGAACGTTGCCGTGCGCAGGCAAAATTTGATAGCGAAGGGCTGATGGATTTAGTCGCACTTGAGAGCAAAATCAGCGCGCCAGATATGCAGTTTTATCTGTGCGGCCCGTTGAGTTTTATGCGTTTTGCTGCTGAGCAATTGGTGAAGTTGGGTGTTGAGCAAGACCAGATTCATTATGAATGTTTTGGTCCGCATAAAGTGATGTGATCAAAAAACACGGTGGATGTCGCTCGCGCTAATCCACCGTGGCGCTGCTTTTCGTAGGTCGGATTAGCGTAAGCGACATCCGACATACAATTATTAAATTGCTGCGTCGTCTTCTTCGCCAGTACGAATACGCACTACGCGCGCCACATCAAAGACAAAGATTTTACCATCGCCGATTTTACCGGTTTGCGCAGTACGGATAATGGTGTCCACGCAGGTATCAACGATGTCGTCTGTGACGACAATTTCAATTTTTACTTTTGGCAGGAAATCCACCATGTACTCCGCACCACGGTACAATTCGGTGTGCCCTTTCTGACGACCAAAACCTTTAACTTCAGTTACCGTCATGCCGGTGATGCCAACTTCTGCCAGCGCTTCGCGCACGTCATCCAGTTTGAACGGTTTAATAATCGCATCAATTTTTTTCATGGTATTTCCGGTTCCCGCACAACTCAAGTGTGCTGCCTGGTTACAGTAATCGTGGTTTCAAATTACCACAAACTACTCTTTAAAGTCATTGGCATCGAGTTCATGCCTTGAGAGTAATTTGTAGAATTCAGTACGGTTACGCCCCGCTACGCGCGCGGCCTGGGTAACATTACCTTTGGTCATTTGCAGCAATTTTCGCAGATAGTTCAGCTCGAACTGGTTACGTGCTTCAACGAAAGTAGGCAGCGCAGTATTCTCACCTTCCAGAGCCTGCTGGACCAGCGCTTCGCTGATAACGGGAGCGGATGTCAAAGCAACGCACTGTTCAATCACGTTAACCAACTGGCGCACGTTTCCAGGCCAACTTGCCGCCATCAGGCGTTTCATTGCATCGGTCGAAAAGCTACGAACAAACGGCTTGTGGCGATCGGCAGACTGGCGCAATAAATGATTTGCCAGCAAAGGTACATCCTCCGCGCGTTCTTGCAGCGCCGGGATCTTCAGGCTCACCACGTTCAGACGGTAAAACAGATCTTCACGGAACTCACCGCGCTCCATCGCTTTGGGTAAATCGCGGTGGGTAGCGGAAAGAATACGTACGTCGATATCGAGATCGCGGTTACTGCCTAGCGGGCGCACTTTGCGCTCCTGCAACACGCGCAGTAATTTGACCTGCAAAGGAATCGGCATATCGCCAATTTCATCAAGGAATAACGTTCCGCCTTCTGCGGCCTGGAACAGCCCTTCTCTGCTGCTGACCGCGCCAGTAAATGCGCCGCGTGAATGACCAAACAGTTCGGATTCCAGCAACTGTTCCGGCAACGCGCCGCAGTTAATAGCGATAAATGCCTTCTTGCTGCGCGGACTAGCGTTGTGAATAGCCTGCGCGAGGATCTCTTTACCGGTCCCACTTTGCCCGTTGATCAGCACGCTGACATCCGACTGAGCCACCATGCGCGCCTGATCCAACAAGCGCAGCATCGTAGGGCTGCGTGTAACAATAGTGTCGCGCCACATATCATCACCGGCAGTGACCGTATGCTCGAGAGCATCGTCAATCGCCTTGTAGAGCGCGTCTTTATCAACCGGTTTAGTCAAGAAACTAAATACGCCCTGCTGTGTTGCGGCCACGGCATCCGGAATAGAACCATGAGCGGTCAGAATGATAACCGGCATTCCCGGTTGTGCTTTCTGGATTTCGGCAAATAGTGCCATACCATCCATCTCGTCCATCCGCAGGTCGCTAATCACTAAGTCGATTTTTTCTCGTCCCAGGAGACGTAACCCTTCAGCACCACTTTCCGCGGTGGAAACGGTATAACCTTCACTGGTCAGGCGCATACCGAGAAGTTTAAGCAGGCCCGGATCGTCATCGACCAACAGGAGTCTTGCAGGCTTACGTTGCGTCATGGTTTCGCCTCCTGCGCGGGCTTGGTATTGTCCGGCAACTCAGCACCGGCAGGTTTGCGGCTGGAAAGCTGGCGTTCGATGTCCGTCAGGTTTTCCAGTTTGCGAGTCGTCAGGCTGAGCTGGCCTCTGAGACGTTGCTGTTGTTCACGCAACGTATCCAGCTCGTTGTCTGACGACTGTTGTAGTTTGCTGTAGCGGGTACGTTCATCTGACAGCGCGAGCAACGATGCTTGCCCATCACGCCAGACCTGGAATAACGAGCGCACCTGTGAAGGCACTTCTGTCGTCATCGTATCCAGCTTAACCATGTAACGGCGGCGTTCGGTTGGGCTAATTTTGGCATTCGCCAACAAAATCCCTCTTTTGAACGTGTCGCGCCAGCTATCAGATGGCCAGCGACGTGCTTCAGCTCGTGCCTGAATCGGCGCTAAACGTTCTGCGCAGTCCATCGCCCGAAGCCAATACAGAGGGTTACTCATTGAGTCGTGGCTCTGGTTTTGCCAGATATCCTCACAATCCGTAGACAAGTAATCGGCCAGTTGCTGTTCCGGCTCTTCTGCTAGTTGTGGGTGTTTAACATCTTTTGGCACAGTATTCTGAACACAGCTCGCCAGAAGTAATGGCACAAGTAATGCGGACAGCGGGCGAATTGAAACTGGGCTGCGTAGGCATGGAATTAAGCCGTTACGCAACACGTGAAAAATAGTCGCTTTCATTTTTTATTTGTTCTCGGGAAAGACAGGTAACTCGATACGGAAGCAGACATCTGCCGTTTCATCATCAATCAGGTGCAATTCGCCATGCATACGACGGATACAATCCTGGGCGATACTCAACCCCAGGCCGCTACCTTTAACTGCACCTTTACGCTGGTGGCTTCCCTGATAAAAAGGTTCAAAGATCATCTCTCGCTCCGCGGACGGAATGGGGTCGCCAGTGTTACCGACATCAATATAGAGCAAGTGACCCACCTGCGAGCTTCGTAGATAAATGGTACCGGATTCAGACCCATAGTGCACCGCATTGGAATAGAGATTATCCAGCACGCTCATTAACAACATCGGCTCCGCCAGACAAGCAACCGGGCTAATATCACACTCGGTACGCATCATTTTAGCCCGTGCAGGCAAACTGTGAGAGGCAATAATGACATCCACCAGCGGTGCCAGTTCAACTTTACCCATCTCGAGTGGGACATCTGCCAGTTTACGGTTGTAATCCAGTAACTGCTCAATCAATTTTTGTAAGTGGCGGCTACTGTTATCAAGAATTTCCACCACCTCTTTTTGGTCGGTGGTCAGCGGCCCAACAACCTGATCGGCAAGCAATTCAGTACCTTCACGCATACTGGCTAGCGGTGTTTTTAATTCGTGGGAAATATGGCGCAAAAATTCGTGGCGCTGGGACTCAAGCCAGGAAAGGCGCTCACTGAGCCAGACAATTCGCTGCCCTACAGAACGTAGTTCCCTCGGTCCTTTAAACAATACCGAATTACCCAATGAACGCCCCTCACCGAGTAAATTAATCATCTTCTCGATACCTTTCACCGGGCCGATAATCATGCGCGTAAAGATAATGACCAATGCAAAGCTCAACAGGAATAACACCAGCGCCTGCCAGCCAAAGAACTGCCCGCGCTCGGCAATCTCTTGTTGAAGTTGCTGTCCGCGGGAAAACACCACCGCGCGTGTCGCTTGTACCATCTCAGCATTTTTGGCCGCGAAGTTTTCAAGGTGTGCAGCAGCAGCGGTATCTGGGCCGCTATTTTTGCATTGTATGTTGGCAAGGTCGTTTAACGACTGGCTGAGGTCTTTATAAAGATGGTTATCAGGCAAAACACCGGAATGCGCTTCGAGCATTTGCGTGTAACGCTTACGCTGCCCCTGGTAGACCGTCTCAAGCGTTGCATCATCCAGCACACAATATTGGCGATAGCTACGTTCCATTTCCAGAGCAACGTTTGTCATGGCTTCACTGCGGCGAGCATCAACCAGCGTGGTGCGATTCGTTAACGCAGCCTGATCGCTGAGCGCATTAAGGCTTTGCCAGGCTTGCCATGCCAGAACCAATAGTGGAACCAACACCAGCAAAAAGGCCATCATGACGAGCTGACGTAAGGATCGCGGGAAAAAATGCCACTGGTTCAATAGACTTATCTCATTGGGACTGCGGATAATTTGATGCTAGCGGGGATTGGCGGGAGTTTAAAGTCTTGAACGCAGAAACAACAAAGGCAGAGAATAATCTCTGCCTTTGTTCTGGAATCAGGCGGTGCCTTACTCAACGTTTCGCCCGGAGCATGATAAAGCAGTACAAGACTGGCAATAATCAAAAGTCGGACGGCAGGCACCTTGAGTGCATCATTCTATGGTTTATGTAGCACAACCCTTGCGGGGGCTGACATAAGAAGGTGAATGAGCCACTGCGCAGTATTATGCATTATATGTGCCACAGTTGCTACAAATTACATACATCAATGTTTCCATTATGTTTATTTGCAATAACGCACATGAATAACATAGGCTATTTTTTGAACGCACTGTCGCTATTTAGCAACACCAATAAAGCTCCGCCTCACAGACCTTTAAAATCAACAGGTTAAACGTCTCCATTTGGAGACAGTAAAAAATAATGAATGTCGGGTTTTAGTGACAAAAAAATCCCTGCCGGAGCAGGGATTCTATTAAGGCTTAACCAAGTTGCTTACGCGCATTGCGGAAAATACGCATCCACGGGCTATCTTCGCCCCACTCGGCTGGGTGCCAGGAGTTGCTAACAGTACGGAACACCCGCTCAGGGTGCGGCATCATAATGGTGACACGCCCGCTTTCGTTGGTTACCGCAGTGATACCGTTTGGTGAACCGTTCGGGTTCGCCGGGTAATTCTGCGTGACTTTACCGAAGTTATCGATGAAGCGCAGTGCCACCAGGCCTTTGCTTTCCAGCGCCGCAAGGTGTGCCGCATCGCGCACTTCAACATGCCCTTCGCCGTGTGAAACCGCGATTGGCATATGCGAACCGACCATGCCTTGCAACAACAGCGACGGGCTTGAAGTGACTTCAACCAGGCTGAAACGCGCTTCAAAGCGATCAGAATGGTTACGTACAAAACGCGGCCACAGGTCGCTGCCTGGAATCAGTTCACGCAGATTCGACATCATCTGGCAACCGTTACACACGCCCAATGCCAGGGTTTGCGGACGGTGGAAGAAGGTTTCAAACTCGTCACGTACGCGTGAGTTAAAGAGAATGGACTTCGCCCAACCTTCACCGGCACCCAATACGTCACCATAAGAGAAGCCGCCACACGCTACCAGCGCCTGGAAATCTTCCAGACCACGACGGCCCGCCAGCAAATCACTCATATGCACGTCGATGGCATCAAAGCCAGCACGGTGGAAGGCTGCCGCCATTTCAACGTGGGAGTTCACACCCTGCTCGCGCAGTACGGCAACTTTCGGACGAGCACCTTTAGCGATAAATGGTGCCGCGATATCTTCTTTGATGTCGAAGCTGAGCTTAACGTTCAGGCCAGGATCGTTGTCATTGGCTTTCGCTTCATGCTCTTGATCAGCACATTCTGGGTTATCACGCAGGCGCTGCATCTGCCATGTGGTTTCTGCCCACCACATGCGAAGCGTGGTGCGACTTTCGCTAAACACCGCGTGCTTATCAGCTGTCAGCGTGAAACGGTCACCCACAACAGCTTTACCGAGGAAGTGAACACAATCTGCCAGGCCGTGGTCCGCCAGTGTTTTCTCAACCGTCTCGCGATCTGCCGCTTTAACCTGGATTACCGCGCCTAACTCTTCGTTAAACAGCGCCGCCAGATGGTCGTTACCCAGTGTGGCGATATCCGCTTCCACGCCACAGTGACCAGCAAATGCCATCTCTGCCAGAGTGACCAACAGACCGCCGTCGGAACGGTCATGGTAAGCCAGCAGTTTCTGTTCGGCCACCAGCGCCTGAATCGCGTTAAAGAAGCCTTTCAGTTGTTCGGCACTACGAACGTCCGCAGGTTTGTCGCCCAGTTGGCGGTAAACCTGAGAGAGCGCCGTAGCACCCAGCGCGTTGTGGCCCACGCCCAAATCAATCAGCAACAGGGCGTTATCTTCAGTTTGAAGCTGTGGCGTTACGGTACGGCGCACATCTTCAACACGGGCAAATGCGGTGATAACCAGCGACAGCGGAGAGGTCATCTCGCGTTGCTCGGTGCCCTCCTGCCAGCGAGTTTTCATCGACATCGAATCTTTGCCGACCGGAATGGTCAGGCCAAGCGTTGGGCAAAGTTCTTCACCCACTGCTTTTACCGCTTCATAAAGACCAGCGTCTTCACCAGGGTGACCTGCGGCGGACATCCAGTTTGCGGAGAGTTTAATGCGGTTGAGTTCGCCAATTTGCGTCGCCGCAATGTTGGTCAGTGCTTCACCAACAGCCAGGCGGCCCGATGCTGCAAAGTCAAGCAGCGCAACGGGTGCGCGTTCGCCAAGCGACATCGCTTCGCCATAATAGCTATCAAGACTTGCTGTGGTTACGGCACAGTTAGCAACCGGGATTTGCCACGGGCCAACCATCTGGTCACGGGCAACCATACCGGTAACCGAACGGTCACCAATGGTCACAAGGAAGGTTTTCTCAGCAACCGTCGGCAAGTGCAATACGCGGTTAACTGCATCTGCGATGGTGATGTTGCGAGTGTCCAGCGCGTCGCCCTTCGCTTTCAGGGTTTCAACGTTACGTTCCATTTTCGGCGTTTTACCGAGCAGCACATCCAGCGGCATATCAATCGGCTGGTTGCCGAAATGGCTGTCGTTGAGCGTCAGATGTTTTTCTTCAGTCGCTTCACCGATGACGGCATATGGCGCACGTTCACGGCGGCACAGTTCGTCAAATAGCTGCAACTGGTCTGGCGCAACGGCCAGAACATAACGTTCCTGGGATTCGTTACACCATACTTCCAGCGGGCTCATGCCAGGTTCGTCGTTCAGAATATCGCGCAGTTCGAAACGACCACCACGACCGCCATCGCTCACCAGTTCAGGCATTGCATTAGACAGACCGCCTGCGCCCACATCATGAATAAACAGAATCGGGTTGGCATCGCCCAATTCCCAGCAGCGGTCGATAACTTCCTGGCAGCGACGTTCCATTTCTGGGTTGTCACGCTGTACGGATGCAAAATCCAGATCTGCGTCAGATTGACCGGATGCCATAGAGGATGCAGCACCGCCACCCAGACCAATGTTCATTGATGGGCCACCGAGCACAATAAGTTTCGCGCCCACGGTAATTTCGCCTTTCTGAACGTGGTCGGCACGAATGTTACCGATGCCACCAGCCAGCATGATTGGCTTGTGGTAACCACGTAACTCTTCGCCGTTATGGCTATTCACTTTCTCTTCGTAAGTACGGAAGTAGCCAGTCAGAGCCGGGCGACCGAATTCGTTGTTAAACGCCGCACCACCCAGAGGGCCATCAGTCATGATATCCAGCGCGGTGACGATGCGATCCGGCTTGCCGAAATCCTCTTCCCACGGCTGTTCAAAGCCAGGAATGCGCAGGTTTGATACCGAGAAACCAACCAGACCTGCTTTCGGTTTAGCACCACGGCCCGTCGCACCTTCATCACGGATTTCACCACCGGAGCCAGTTGCAGCACCCGGCCATGGAGAAATAGCTGTTGGGTGGTTGTGGGTTTCGACTTTCATCAGGATATGAGCATCTTCCTGGTGATAGTCGTAGCGCCCTGCTTCATGGTCGGCAAAGAAGCGCCCAACCTGTGAGCCTTCCATGACTGCGGCGTTATCTTTATAAGCTGATAACACGTATTCAGGGTTTTTCTCGAAGGTGTTTTTAATCATTTTGAACAGCGATTTAGGCTGTTCAACGCCGTCGATAACCCAGTCGGCGTTAAAGATTTTGTGGCGGCAATGTTCGGAGTTGGCCTGCGCGAACATATACAGCTCGATGTCGTTCGGGTTGCGCCCCAGTTTGGTGAACGCATCCTGTAAGTAGTCGATCTCATCTTCTGCTAAAGCCAGCCCTAAACGGATGTTGGCTTCAACCAGTGCTTCGCGACCTTGCGTGAGCAGGTCAACACTTTGCACCGGCGCAGGCGTGTGATGAGAGAACAACTGCTGTGCACCATCAAGCGAACCAAATACGCTTTCCATCATGCGGTCGTGTAGCAGCGCGGCAACTTCCTGGCGCTGTGCATCAGTCAACGTGCTGGCAGTGATGTAATACGCCACGCCGCGCTCAAGGCGCTTAACTTTGGCCAGATCGCAGTTGTGGGCAATGTCGGTGGCTTTGGAGGACCAGGGTGAGATGGTGCCAGGACGCGGCGTGACCAGAATCAGGTCGCCGGTCGGGGCGTGGTCGGCAAGGGTTGGACCATATTTCAACAACCGTTGCAGACGGGCGTGCTCTTCAGCCGTTAACGGCGCGTCGAGATCGGCAAAGTGAACATACTCGGCATAAATGTCGCTGACCGGAAGGTTGGCGTCATTAAAGCGGGCCAGTAATTTGTTAATACGAAATGCCGATAAAGCGGGCGAACCACGCAGAATTTCCATCATCAAAGATCTCTCGTCTTCGAAACGCCAAGGGACGCTTCAGTGGGCGCAAGGGGAAAACGGGCGCCATTATAGATAATCCATCGCCGTGACGAAACCGTTTGCGTATAAATAAGTGGATTACTTTTCATTGCTTAAAATTCAGCCAGAAATGTTGAATAAGTTGCGCAGTGGCGTTTTGTTAAGCAAAATGCGCCACACCTTTTTGTATAACCTCAACTTTTGAAGCCTGTTGTTAGCGAAGACTCGACGCACCGCAGAAGATTAACTATTTGAAAAGATTTAAGATTAATTATCTGCTCATCGGTGCCGTAACCGTGTTGCTGGCAGTGGCGCTCTGGCCCTCCATACCCTGGTTCGGACAAGCCGAAAACCGTATCGCCGCTATTCAATCGCGGGGGGTTTTACGCGTCAGTACTATTGAGTCACCACTGACCTACACCCTTTATCAAGGCAAAAAAATAGGCCTCGATTACGAGTTGGCTCAGCAGTTTGCTGACTATCTTGGCGTAAAGCTGGAAGTCACCGTTCGTCCGAATATCCAGGAACTGTTTGATGACATTGATAATAACGATGCCGATGTGATAGCGGCAGGACTGGTCTATAACGCGCAACGCGGTCAGCGTTATCAAGCTGGACCAGCATACTATTCAGTTTCTCAGCAGATGGTTTATCGCATCGGCAGCCCACGCCCCAAAACGCTGGCAGGTGTCAAAGATAACCAACTGGTACTGTCGCCTGGCGTAACTTCACTTAATGCTTTGAACAAGCTGAAAGCAGAAAAATTCCCGGATTTAAGCTGGCGAGTCGATGAACAACACAGCAGCACTGAACTGATGCAAAAAGTGGTTGATGGAGAGATTGCCTTTACCATTGCGGACTCTGTTGCCATCAGCACCTTCCAACGCGTCCATCCACAGCTTGCTGTCGCTCTGGATGTGACCGACGAGCAACCGATCACCTGGTTTAGCGCGTTAGATTATGATGATAGCCTTTCCGCGGCGCTACTCGATTTCTATAACCGCCTTAATAGCGATGGCACCTTTGCGCGTCTTGAAGAGAAATATCTCGGTCACGTTGGGGATTTTGACTACGTAGATACACGTACCTTCCTAAAAGCGGTTGATACCGTGCTACCAACGCTTCAGCCGTTATTCGAAAAATATGCCACTGAAATAGACTGGCGTTTGCTGGCGGCGATTTCGTATCAGGAATCGCACTGGGATGATCAGGCCACCTCACCAACTGGCGTGCGCGGGCTCATGATGCTGACCAAAAATACCGCGCAAAGTCTCGGTGTTACTGACCGGTTAGACCCAGAGCAAAGCATTGAAGGAGGGAGTCGTTATCTGAAAGATATGATGTCAAAAGTGCCCGATAGCGTGCCAGAGGAGGAGCGTATTTGGTTTGCTCTGACGGCATATAACATGGGGTACGCCCATATGCTTGATGCCCGTCAGCTTACGGCGAAGCAGAAAGGTAACCCGGACAGTTGGGCGGATGTCAAAACTCGGCTGCCGCTACTGAGCCAAAAACAGTATTACAGCAAAACGACTTATGGTTACGCCCGTGGTCATGAAGCGTACGCCTATGTAGAAAATATCCGTAAGTATCACATTAGCCTTGCGGGATATTTGCTTGAAAAAGAGAAACAGGTGGCGCAAGAAGAAAAATATGCCGAAGCTTACCCGGCAGTAGCTCCTGTAGAACTAGCTACTCCGAGCTACGGGCCTTTTCCTTTAGGGCCTTTTTCTCCAGACGGCGGACTCGAAAAAAATCACTTAACATTGCCGAGCACTCTTCTGCCAGTACGCCCTCAGTCACCATAACCTGGTGATTCATACCAGGGTGCCCTACCACGTCCATCAGAGATCCAATTGCTCCGGTCTTAGCATCACGCGCACCAAACACCAGGTTTCCGATACGTCCATGCACCATCGCACCTGCACACATAACGCACGGTTCGAGGGTGACATACAGTGTTGTTTCCAACAGACGGTAGTTTTGCAGCACCAAACCACCCTGACGCAACGCCATAATTTCAGCATGGGCTGTCGGATCGTGTCGCCCAATAGAGCGGTTCCAGCCTTCACCAATCACCTGGTTGTTATGGACCAGCACTGCACCGACAGGAACTTCACCTTCTTCCCACGCACGGCGAGCAAGGGTCAGCGCATGACGCATCCAGTGTTCGTGGTTCAATTCGCTTTCTGACAAGGGATTCTCCGGCCTATATTCGGGCGCGCATTATACACAGTCGTTATGCCAGACGGAATTATTCGAGCTGCTGTAACTGACCTTGCGGCGTAACCCGCCAGCGGTGCTGGCAAAAATAGAGCAGAGGGTTATCCTGGTTGCTGTCGCTGTAACCGCTGTAGAGTTGCAAAGGTGTGCCGATTTGCTGTTCCAGCTGTGAGACTTTTTCATGCCCAAGGCAACGTAATGTGAGCACCCACCCACCGTGGGAACGCTTGATTTGGCTGGCAATCAGCTTCACTTTCGGTAACCAGGGAGTATCGAAATACACCTGCTGCACCAGCGGTTGCGGTGAGCCAGTAATCAGCCAGACATCAGCATCTGAGCTTGTCAGGTAATCGGTAAGGCGCTGCTGCACAACAGGAAAAGCTGTAACTTGCCCACGGAACCAGGTGACGAAGTTTGCTTCCAACTGCTTGAGGCGCGTTTCGCTATGACCAAAGGTAGCCCCCCACAGTAACAGGCTCATTGGCCAGCGAGCAGCACGTCCTTTAATCAGCAACGCGCCACCTATCACCGGCAAAAGCGGAATGACAAGTAACAGATTGAGAGGCTGATGACGCAGCAGGAAGCGCAAGAAGCTGCCAAACATATCCTGCTGATGAAGCGTGCCATCTAAATCGAAAAATACTACCCGACGCTCACTCTGAGTTGTCAAACGTTACTCCTCTGGATCGTTAAAGCCCATAAACCACGTAAATAAGAACCCTGCGATAACCGCTATCAGAAAGCCTAACAGATAGAGCATCACTTTTCCGGTAACAATGGTTAATGCCAGTGGTAAACCTGAAATGCCAAATGTAATAACCGTCGCCACTTTCCAGTAACTGATCAGCGCCCCGCCAACCGCACCACCCAAACACGCGCCGATAAACGGTTTACCAAGCGGCAAAGTCACCCCGAAAATCAGCGGTTCACCAATACCGAGCAGCCCGACTGGCAATGCCCCTTTGATAAGTTTTTTCAGCCGCTGATTGCGTGTTTTCATGTAGACCGCAAGCGCAGCGCCAACTTGTCCAACCCCAGCCATCGCCAGAATTGGCAGTAAGGCGTTCTGCCCATGAGTCTGGATAAGCTCAACGTGAATCGGCACCAGCCCCTGATGCAAACCCGAAAGCACCAATGGCAAGAACGCCCCGGAAAGCACCGCGCCAACCACCAGACCACCTTTGTCGATTGCCATTGTGGCGCCGTGAGCAATCGCATCAGAAATCAGACCACCCAACGGTTGCAAAGCAACAATAGCAATCGAAGCGGTAATCAAAGTCGTCAGGAGCGGGTTGAGGATCAGCTCAATTGAACCGGGCAACAACTTGCGTAAGCGTTTTTCAATCCAGCACATCAACGCTACCACCAGCAACACGGCGATAACGCCGCCGCGGCCAGGCTGGAGGTTTTCACCAAACAGATGGATTTGCGCGAGTTGCGGGCTGGAAAGTATCCCCGCCATCACGCCACCCATCGCCATCGAACCGCCGAATACTTTAGCCGCGTTGACGCCCACCAGAATATTCATGATAGCAAACACGGCGCTACCGAAGATGGCGAGTAAGCCGAGAATGTTCGGGTACTGGGTGGCCATGTCGCCAACAATATCCGGGCGCTTCAGAATGTTGATAATTCCAGTGATCAGACCCGATGCAATAAAAGCTGGAATCAATGGAATAAAGACATTAGCCAGTTTACGCAGCGCTTCGCTCATCGGCGCCTGGTAACGCGCTTTGGCTTGAGCCTTATTCTGCGCAATATCATCTTCTGCTGTGATGACCTGCCCGCTGCTTTGCAGCAGCTCGCGCATGGCATCCACTACTTGCGCGGCACGCCCTGGCCCGACAATCAGCTGATGTTGCGCACCCTGCTTCACATAGCCGCTCACTCCCGGCAGTTTTTTCAGGCTCGTAATATCCAGCAGCCCATCGTCATTAACTTCTACCCGCACGCGGGTCATGCAGTTTTCCAGACGGGCGATGTTTGCCTGCCCACCGATGCCGAGCAAAATCTCACTGGCCAGAGCCGCTGTCTTATCCATGATTCAGTACCTTTATTTTAAGGCGGAGCGGAGATAACCGTGGCTATCAGCCAGGCGCACTTGCGCGGTTTGAGCATCCACACCGGTGAGTATCATAAGAATGGCGGGTTTTACTTCATAATCAGTTTGTTTGAGCGCGTTTTCGGCATCGATACGAGCAGCACCGGTAGCCTCAACAACAATACGGCAGGCGCGGTCCACCAGCTTGATATTGGTGGCTTTCATATCCACCATCAGGTTCTGGTAAACCTTCCCTAATTTGACCATCGCGCCAGTGGAAATCATATTCAATACGAGCTTCTGCGCAGTGCCAGATTTCAGACGAGTAGAACCGGTCAACGCTTCCGGGCCGACGACCGGAGAAATAGCAATTTCAGCTTCCAGCGCAATAGCGGAACCCGGATTACAGGAAATGGCGGCAGTACGGCAACCAAGGTTACGCGCATAACGCAGGCCGCCAATCACATAGGGCGTGCGGCCTGACGCTGCAAGCCCAACCACCATATCGTTAGCCGTCAGGTCTAATGCTTTCAGATCGTCTTCACCCAATTGCTGGTTATCTTCGGCACCTTCGACGGCTTTCAGCAATGCCCCTGGACCACCCGCAATTAAGCCAATGACCAAACCGTGCGGAACACCAAACGTTGGTGGACATTCGGAGGCATCCAGAACCCCAAGGCGCCCGCTGGTTCCCGCGCCCATATAAATCAAACGCCCGCCCGCCTTGAGTGATTCACTTGCGGCATCGACGGCAAGGGCAACTTCCGGCAATGTTTTTTCAACTGCCCCCGCCACCAGAGCGTCTTGTTGATTAAAACGCTCGACCATTTCGAGTGTTGAGAGGCAATCGAGATCCATTGTTTGTGGATTACGAGTTTCAGAAACGAGTGAGCCGAGATTCATCATGCACCTTTGAATATTTAATTCCTTACTGTTCCAACATAATGGAATATAAAATTCATTCAGGCGAGCGTAATTTACGTTATTATGGAGCGGCTCACATTATTGACCCGGCAGACTGGAGAGGACATGAACTGTTTACTGCGTATCCGAAGCCGCTACTCAACGCTTGCACAGAGTGACCGTAAACTGGCCGACTTTCTGCTCGAAAAGCCCGACTACGCCCGCCATTTAAGTTCTCAGCAGCTTGCTACTGAAGCCGGTGTGAGCCAGTCAAGCGTGGTGAAGTTCTCCCAAAAACTGGGGTTCAAAGGCTTCCCGGCCCTGAAACTCGCTATTAGTGAAGCGATGGCCAGCGGCCAGCAACCACAATCAGTCGCGGTACATAATCTTATTCTTGGAGACGATCCGCTGCGGCTGGTGGGCGAGAAACTGATCAAAGATAATATGGCAGCGATGCACGCAACACTTGATGTCAACAGCGAAGAAAAGCTGCTGGCGAGCGTGAATATGCTGCGCAATGCGCGACGCGTGCTGCTGGTTGGCATCGGTGCATCAGGGCTGGTTGCCAAAAACTTTGCCTGGAAGTTGATGAAAATCGGGATTAACGCGGTTGCAGAGCAAGATATGCATGCGCTACTTGCGACGGCACAAGCCTCAAGCAGTGACGATGTATTACTGGCGATTTCTTATTCTGGTGAACGGCGTGAGATAAACCTCGCGGCAGATGAAACCCTGCGCACCGGCGCGAAGATCCTCGCCATCACAGGCTTTACGCCAAATGCTTTACAGCAGCGCGCGACGCTGTGTCTGTACACCATCGCCGAAGAGCAGGCGACACGCAGTGCAGCAATATCCTCCACCAGCGCGCAGATGATGCTAACCGATTTGCTGTTTATGGCGCTGGTACAGAGGGATTTGGAGCACGCACCGAAGCGTATTCGGCACAGTGAAGCACTGGTAAAAAAACTGGTTTGATCGGGGATTGGGCGTATAATGCCCGCCCTGTTTCTGATGTTATCGAGATCTTCCCATGGCGCTACTTATCACTAAAAAATGTATCAACTGCGATATGTGCGAGCCGGAGTGCCCGAACGAGGCCATTTCCATGGGCGATAGTATTTATGAGATCAACGCCGATCGTTGTACCGAGTGCGTTGGGCATTACGAAACGCCAACCTGCCAGAAAGTCTGCCCGATTCCGAATACCATCATCAAAGATCCGGCTCGCATTGAGAACGAAGAGCACCTGTGGGACAAATTTGTCCAGTTGCATCACGCCGACAAGCTTTAGCTCTCAATAATGACTGTTGCGCAGGCATAGTGGCGCTCATCAGCAAGCGTCACATGCACTGAACGCACACCTAATTTTTGCGCGACTCGCTCGGCCTCTTCCCAAAAACGTAATTGCGGTTTACCCAACGGATCGTTAAACACTTCAAACTGGTTAAACGCCAGGCCGTTGCGAATACCCGTTCCAAACGCCTTCGCCGCCGCTTCTTTTACTGCAAAACGTTTAGCCAAAAAGCGCACCGGTTGCTGGTGCGCCTGATATTGCAGCCATTCGTTGGCACTGAGTACACGCTTTGCCAGTCGGTCTCCCGAACGCGAGATAACGCCTTCAATACGCGCAATCTCCACAATATCGGTGCCCAGGCCAAGAATCGCCATTAGCTACGCGCTTCCTGCATCAGGCGTTTCATTTCTGCCACCGCTTCTTTCAAACCACTCATTACCGCACGGCCAATAATTGCATGGCCGATATTCAGCTCGTGCATTTCTGGCAGGCGGGCAATGGCTTTCACGTTGTGATAAGTCAGACCATGTCCCGCATTCACTTTCAGGCCTTTGCCAGCAGCGTAAGTGGCAGCTTCTGCAATACGCGCCAGTTCTTTGGCCTGAGTCGCTTCGTCTTCGGCATCTGCGTAGCAACCGGTATGAATTTCGATATATGGTGCGCCAACAGCGACAGCCGCATCAATTTGCGCGTGGTCAGCATCAATAAACAGGGAAACCAGAATACCGGCATCAGCCAGGCGTTTGCAGGCATCACGCATTTTATCCAGCTGACCAGCAACATCCAGACCACCTTCAGTGGTCACTTCCTGGCGTTTTTCCGGCACCAGGCAGCAGAAATGAGGTTTGGTTTCGCAAGCAATCCCAACCATCTCTTCAGTTACAGCCATTTCAAGGTTCATGCGTGTATCAAGTGTCTGACGCAAGATACGAACATCACGGTCGGTGATATGGCGGCGATCTTCACGCAAGTGAACCGTAATACCATCAGCACCGGCTTGTTCACAGATAAATGCTGCTTGTACTGGGTCTGGGTATGCCGTACCGCGCGCATTACGTAAAGTTGCGATGTGATCGATATTGACGCCTAACAGTAATTCAGCCATGACAATCCTCGAGGTCAGAACGGTTTTAGTTGAGGCAGTTTACACCGGGTAAGGAAAGCGTGGCTACGGGCCTTGCGTTATTGCGGGTCTTGAGGTGATTTGAGTGGTCGAATTTTGGGCACAAACTGGCGGAACAATTCGCGGCTTTTGAGAGGTTTGCCGCCAAGATAGGGTTTTAATGCCATACGCGTAAAACGTTTAGCCGCGCGCAACGTGGCGACGTCAGGAAACTCGCGGTTAGCAAGCGCTCTTAATTCATGGCCAGTGAAGCTGTAATGATCGACAACAAGGCTTGCGATAAAGCCTTTTTCTTCACGGTATCGATAGGTCATGGTATCGCTGACTTCTTCGCCGCTTCCTGCGCAATGCAGAAAATCCACACCATAACCCAGATGCCCAAGCAGAGCCAATTCAAAACGGCGTAAAGCGGGTTCGGGTGAACCGCTCGTTCCAGCGAGAGCCTGAATACAGTGGAGATAATCGAAGAATAATTCGGAGAAACGGGTTTCGTCTTCCAGCACGCGTGAAATCAGCTCGTTGACGTACAGGCCGCTGTAAAGCGTGATACCACTCAAGGGAAGTGCAAGCGAGACAGCTTCGGCGCTACGGAGTGTTTTAACTTCACCACGTCCGCCCCAGCGAACCAGCAAGGGGGTAAAGGGTTGTAGAGTCCCTTTGAGATTAGAGCGGCGAGAACGAGCACCTTTCGCAATTAAACGAACGCGCCCGGACTCTTCAGAAAAAAGATCAAGTAGAAGGCTGGTTTCGCTCCAGGGGCGACTATGCAGGACAAAAGCCCGTTGCCAGCCTTCCATTTTCTTATTTCAGATCGTCGGTATAACCCAGGCTACGCAGCGCGCGCTCGTCGTCTGCCCAACCGGATTTCACCTTAACCCACAGTTCAAGGTGGATTTTGGCTTCAAACATCTCTTCCATGTCTTTACGCGCTTCGATACCGATGGTTTTGATTTTGGCGCCTTTATTGCCAATAACCATCTTCTTCTGGCCTTCACGTTCAACCAGAATCAGGCCATTGATGTCGAAACCACCACGAGCATTCTCTACAAACTGTTCAATTTCAACGGTAACGGAATATGGCAGTTCCGCGCCCAGGAAACGCATCAGTTTTTCACGGATGATCTCAGACGCCATGAAACGCTGTGAACGGTCAGTGATGTATTCTTCCGGGAAGTGATGAATTGCTTCTGGTAGACGCTTGCGAACAATGCTTGCAATGGTGTCTACGTTCATACCGTGTTCCGCAGAAATAGGCACGATATCAAGGAAGTTCATCTGGCTGCCGAGGAATTGCAGGTGCGGCAACAAAATGCCTTTGTCCTGAACGTTATCGACTTTGTTCACCGCAAGAATTACCGGCGCACGCGCATCACGCAGTTTGTTGAGCACCATCTCATCGTCGGCGGTCCACTTAGTGCCTTCAACCACGAAGATAACCAGTTCAACGTCACCGATGGAGCTGCTGGCAGCTTTGTTCATCAGGCGGTTGATGGCGCGCTTTTCTTCCATATGCAGCCCCGGGGTATCAACGTAGATCGCCTGATACGGGCCTTCAGTATGGATGCCCATAATGCGGTGACGAGTCGTCTGCGCTTTACGGGAAGTGATAGAGATTTTTTGCCCAAGCAACTGGTTTAGCAGCGTGGATTTGCCGACATTCGGGCGACCAACGATGGCCACGAATCCGCAAAAGGTTTGTTCTTCGCTCATTATTCCAGCTCCAGCTTGATAAGCGCCTGCTCAGCTGCAGCCTGTTCCGCTTTACGGCGGCTTGAACCGGTACCAATCACCGGCTCAGGCAGGCCACTCACCTGACAGTGAATGGTAAATTCCTGATCGTGCGCTTCACCACGAACCTGCACTACCAAATAAGCTGGCAGTGGCAAGTGGCGACCCTGCAAATATTCTTGCAGACGCGTCTTAGGGTCTTTTTGCTTATCGCCTGGGCTAATTTCATCCAGACGAGATTGATACCAGGAAAGAATTAAACGCTCAACATTCTGGATATCGCTGTCGAGGAAAACACCACCAATTAAGGCTTCGACGGTATCGGCCAGAATAGATTCGCGGCGGAAACCACCACTTTTCAACTCACCCGGCCCAAGGCGCAGACATTCGCCTAATTCAAATTCGCGGGCAATTTCTGCCAGTGTATTTCCACGAACAAGCGTTGCACGCATACGACTCATATCACCTTCGTCTACACGAGGGAAACGATGGTAAAGCGCGTTTGCAATAACGTAGCTAAGAATGGAGTCACCCAGAAATTCCAGACGCTCATTGTGCTTGCTGCTGGCACTGCGATGCGTTAATGCCTGCTGCAACAGATCCTGATGTACAAAAGTGTAGCCCAGCTTACGCTGCAGCCTATTAATTACGATGGGGTTCATGCGATACCAATTAATGAATGCGTCAATTATTCAGCACACGGAACAGACCTGAAAAAGAGAACCAACGCTGTTTCGTTTGCCGTGGCTCCCTTATGGGAGCCAACCTTAATACGGGGGGATATTCTATAGATAACGACATAGAAAGTCGTTATCTGAATGGATTTAATTGATCAATGAATTCCGCCAATACGACTTAAGCGAACACCCGTTGGCCATTCACCCTCTTGTTTCTCAAAACTCATCCAGATAGTGGTTGCTTTACCTACCAGATTTGCCTCAGGAACAAAGCCCCAATAACGGCTATCAGCGCTGTTATCGCGGTTATCACCCATCATAAAATAATGGCCCGGTGGCACAATCCACGTAGCAAGTTGCTGGCCCGGTTGCTGGTAATACATACCCAGTTGGTCTTGAGCGATTGGCACAGTCAAAATGCGGTGAGTTACATCACCCAGTGTTTCTTTGCGCTCAGACAGGCGAATCCCGTCTTCTTTGGTCTGGTTCAGCGGCAACTGGAAGAAACCAGAATTAGCTTCGCTGCCATTACGACGCGCAAAAGTCTGCACAAAATCACTTGGCTCTACATTGCTGTAGGTAATTGGCAGAGCATTATCACATGCCTGCCCCGAGCTGCAATTTGGCTGAATAGTGACTTCTTTTGCCACTGGATCGTAACTGACGCGATCGCCCGGCAAACCAACGGCACGCTTGATGTAATCCAGACGTGGATCTTGTGGATATTTGAATACCACAATATCACCGCGTTTTGGGTGACCCGTTTCAATGAGCGTTTTCTGGTAAATCGGATCTTTAATACCGTAAGCAAATTTCTCCACCAGGATAAAGTCGCCAATTAATAAGGTTGGCATCATTGATCCTGATGGAATCTGGAACGGCTCATAAATAAATGAACGCACGATCAAGACAATAGCGAGCACCGGGAATACGGATGCCCCCGTTTCTAACCAACCTGGCTTAGGTGCGACTTTTTTTAGCGTTTTGCTATCAAGTGCATCACCAGTGGCAGCTTGCGCTGCCGCCTGTTTTTCATGACGCTTTGGCGCAAAGATAAATTTATCAATACACCATAAAAGGCCCGTTACCAGCGTCGCTATCACGAGGATTAGCGCAAACATATTCGCCATGCCAACTCCTTAATTTATTTGCTGTCTTTGCCGACGTGCAGAATGGCGAGGAACGCTTCCTGAGGCAATTCGACGTTACCGACTTGCTTCATACGCTTCTTACCGTCTTTCTGTTTCTGCAACAGCTTTTTCTTACGGCTGACGTCACCGCCGTAGCATTTTGCCAATACGTTTTTACGCAACTGTTTCACAGTAGAACGCGCGATGATATGTGCGCCGATAGCCGCCTGAATCGCAATATCAAATTGCTGGCGAGGGATCAGCTCTTGCATTTTCTCAACCAACTGACGGCCACGGAACTGCGAGTTACCACGGTGCGTGATCAATGCCAGGGCATCAACACGATCGCCGTTAATCAGAACATCTACACGCACCATGTCAGAAGTCTGGAAGCGTTTGAAGTTGTAATCCAATGAAGCATAGCCACGGGATGTTGATTTCAGACGGTCGAAGAAGTCGAGAACCACTTCAGCCATTGGAATTTCGTAAGTCAATGCAACCTGGTTACCGTGGTAAACCATGTTGGTCTGCACACCGCGTTTTTCGATACACAGAGTGATAACGCTGCCCAGATATTCCTGTGGCATCAGCATATGACATTCTGCAATTGGCTCACGCAGTTCTGCGATGTTATTCAGTGCTGGCAGCTTAGATGGGCTATCAACATAGATAGTTTCGCCGGTCGTGGTTTCGACTTCGTAAACTACCGTAGGTGCTGTGGTAATCAGATCAAGATCGTATTCACGCTCCAGACGCTCCTGAATGATTTCCATGTGCAGCAGACCGAGGAAGCCGCAACGGAAGCCGAAGCCCAATGCAGTGGAGCTTTCTGGTTCATAGAACAGGGAAGCATCGTTCAGGCTAAGCTTACCAAGCGCATCACGGAAGTTTTCGTAATCGTCAGAGCTAACCGGGAACAGACCTGCATAAACCTGCGGCTTCACTTTTTTAAAGCCTGGCAGCGCTTTATCTGCCGGGTTACGCGAAAGGGTCAGGGTATCACCGACCGGTGCGCCGAGAATGTCTTTAATTGCACAAACCAACCAGCCTACTTCACCACAGCCCAGAACATCACGATCAACACGTTTCGGTGTGAAAATGCCCAAGCGGTCAGCGTTATAAACCTGGCCGGTGCTCATTACTTTGATTTTGTCGCCTTTTCTCATGGTACCGTTTTTGATACGCACCAGAGAAACAACGCCAAGATAGTTATCGAACCAGGAGTCAATGATCAGTGCCTGCAATGGCGCTTCTGGGTCCCCTTCTGGGCCAGGAATATCACGTACCAGACGTTCAAGAACATCCGTCACACCAAAACCAGTTTTTGCAGAGCAGCGCACAGCATCGGCGGCGTCGATGCCGACGATGTCTTCAATTTCTTGCGCAGCACGTTCAGGATCAGCTGCTGGCAGGTCAATTTTATTTAGAACTGGAACCACTTCCAGATCCATTTCCATCGCGGTGTAGCAGTTTGCCAGAGTCTGAGCTTCTACACCCTGCCCGGCATCCACCACCAGCAATGCACCTTCACAGGCTGCAAGAGAGCGGGATACTTCATAAGAGAAGTCAACGTGGCCTGGGGTGTCGATGAAATTCAGGTGATAAGTTTCACCATCAGATGCTTTGTAATCCAGCGTAACGCTTTGCGCTTTGATGGTAATACCACGTTCACGCTCCAGATCCATGGAGTCAAGAACCTGGGCTTCCATTTCACGGTCGGACAAGCCGCCGCAAATTTGGATAATACGGTCAGACAGCGTCGATTTGCCGTGGTCGATGTGGGCAATAATAGAAAAGTTACGTATATTCTTCATAGTTAGAGGTTTTATGCCTTACAAATCCGGGAAAGCTCGGCGCAATGCGCTGTACAGAGCATGATGTCAATGGCTGTCTTTTGCCTGAAACGCCGCATTCTACACTACAACGAGAAAGCGAGGAAACAGGTCATCATGCAAGCGTAGCTGAGTGATGAAAAGCCGGTGGAATGTGTGTCAAATAGATCGTGGGCAGAAGAAGCTTCACCGATTGTCCGCAGAAGTAACCGTTTCGACTCTCAGTGCATCAGGCGGCAGAGCAACGCTTAAAATAACAGGCTGCCAGGTTTCACGACGACTGAGCTTCAAAGAGAAGCCGCGCGCGATAAGAAAACCGCCAACCCCACCCAGCAACGCACCACAAATCGCTGCAAGGTTTGTCCCAAACAGAGCCTGGAAGAGAGCTGAAACCAGAAATAAACCGACCAACGGTGACATGTAAACCAGTAAGGCAGAACCAATCAGGCTACCTTCAGCAATGCCCAATTCGACTTTTTGACCGGTCACCAGCGGCGTATCACATGCAACTGATAAGGTGTGATTGGTTTGCGGGCCAAGCTTATTGAGTATGCGACTACCGCAGCCAGCGCGTGAAGCACAACTGCTGCATGACGCTTTTACATCACAGCTCAGCAATGCTTCACCTTTTTGCCAGGAGACAACTGTTGCCCACTCTTTGATCATTGCGCAGCCTTGAATTTGATACTGTCAGCAATACGTTTTGCTGTTTGCGGAGGTAATTCACCCACAATGGTGATCTCAGTTTTGTCACGAACCTCAGAACTGACCGTACGGCGACCCGTGCGTAATAGCTGGTCGGTACTATTACTTACAGCGCGGCTAATGTTTACCGAGAAGCTAAACAAGCCATCAGAATAGAGACGTGATTCAATCGGGACGTCAACAGTTGGCAATGGACGATGGCTGCTGGATACCTCGCTAAAACCTTGTGGCAACCAGGTCGGTGCCCAGGAGAAATTGACTTTCTCAGCACCTGGAACCGACAGCAATGGCGGTAAATTTGCCTTTGCCAGACTTTGCATCATGGTATTTGCTTCTTTGCTAACGTTGAAAGAAATAACGCGGAATTGTTCCAACGTTTCGCCATCACGATCCAGCAAATCAACACGCAGTGGTAATTTGGTTTCAGAGTCCATCCAAACCATATAGCTGTAACGTGTACCGTCTCGTGCCACAACACGAATGACTTCACACAGGCGATCGGCTATACGTGTACGTCCAACAGAGATGAAGTCGTAATAAGGGGTGAGACGTTTGAAATCGGTGTAGACGATTGATGGGAGTGAATCAACGATGTAATCCCCAGTGAGCGTAAACGGCTCAAGTCCTGGTTCAAAATAGCTGATTTCACTGCCACGCTGGACAACCTCACGACGTGGGCCATCCATCTGAAGCAATTGAGCAAGTGGACGATTATCAAGCCTTGCATGGCGATAGCGTAAAGATTCTATCCCCTGCTTATTAATGCTGATAAATGCCAACTCATAATTGAGTGACTGACTTGCCTGGTTCATCTGCTGCAACAATACCCCGGACGAAACAGTGTCCGCCGAGGCATTTGAGGTGAACAACAGGCTGCTTGTCATAAGAGACAGGGCATACCAAAGTTGCTTCATTACTGCGATTGAGTTCCTAAAGTTTGGTTTCCTGGCACTTGTACCGCAGCTTGCTGGGTTTGTGCCTGTTCAAACTGGAGTTGCTCGGCGTGTAAACGACGCTGCAATTCGTAATCTTGCAACATGGCATTGATACGTCGACGCTGTTCCTGTACCTGCTGCTGACCTGTGCTGGCTGTGCTGTCAGACGGCACACCCAAGCTTACCGGACTCGCTTTACCCATCATTGGCAAGGTGTTAAACACCGGAGCCTCGGGCTGAGCAGGGTTGTCAGACTGACCATTATAGTGCTGCACCCCGACGATTACCGCAAGCGATACGCACGCTGCAACGCCCATTTGGGTGAGTTGGCTTGCCCACGGACGAACCTTATTCCAGAATGACATTTTCTGCCATTGCTGAGGTTCGGGCTGCTGTTCAGTAATGAGTGGCGTGACATTACGCACTGGCTCATTTTCAATCGCGGCCATGACATTGGCTGCAATATCAAAATGAAGTAATTCACTGGTATCGCCGCGCATAGTATCGCGGATTAGGTGGTAGCTCTCCCAGCTGTTCTGCAATGTTTTGTCCTTCGACAAAGTACCGAGCAGTTCGCTATCCAGAGTTTCCCCATCCATTAAAGCGGAAAGCTGTTCTTTCTGCATGCCTAATTACCCTTCCAGTAACCCGCTATCGTCAACGCCTGATAAGCGGTTGAACTTTATTATCAATAGCTTCCCGTGCACGGAAAATACGAGAACGTACAGTCCCTACTGGGCAATCCATGATGACGGCTATTTCTTCATAGCTCAAACCATCCAACTCCCGCAACGTAATTGCCATGCGTAAATCTTCCGGGAGTGACTCAATAGTACGGAAAACTATTTGTCTCAGTTCTTCAGACAACATTAAGTTCTCAGGGTTCGATATTTCTTTCAATGCGCTGCCACTTTCGTAGTTTTCCGCATCAATTGCGTCCACATCACTTGATGGAGGACGGCGCCCCTGAGCAACAAGATAATTTTTTGCCGTGTTGACCGCTATACGGTACAACCATGTATAAAACGCGCTATCGCCACGGAATGAATCCAGCGCACGATAAGCTTTAATGAAAGACTCCTGCACCACATCAGGAACATCTCCTGAAGGTACATAGCGGGAAACCAGACTCGCCACTTTATGCTGATAACGAATTACCAGTAAATTGAATGACTTCTGATCTCCCTTCTGGACCCGTTCGACGAGGACTTGATCCGTTAACTGCTCGCTCATCCGAGGTAATGTCTCCCCAAACCTATTTCCACGCGTAATTGAAAAGCCAACCGAACTCTGCATATATGAGCAAGTTCACGGTTGGAACGCTCGATTTGAGCAAAGTTCCCTTACGCCTTTGTTTTCCTGATCTGTTCCACGAATTATCTCTTCTTGATTATAAGTTTCGTGGCACAAACCGTGACACCTTTTTTATCCTAAAAGGCGATCGCTAAACTGCTTGAAGAGTATCGCATGAATCATGATTTTTCATCAGAAAATCTGCCACTAACATCGGACCTGTAACAAATATGGCTTATTCAGCACATAATTCAGATGAAACTGAGATCTTCAGCTCTTTTGTTTAGTTCATATAACACTTGATTAAAAAAAGCGTGTTAGAGCCCACATCGGGTGATATGCTGGCCCAACCTTTGTTTAGTAAATTAAACACGATGAACGCAAATTCCGAACTAGCTTGTGATGTATTAATCGTCGGTAGCGGAGCTGCTGGCCTCTCTCTTGCTTTACGGCTTGCCGAAAACAGCAAAGTTATTGTTCTGAGTAAGGGCCCAATCAATGAAGGCTCAACATTATATGCTCAGGGTGGAATCGCTGCTGTGTTCGATGAAACGGACAGTATTGATTCACATGTAGAAGATACTCTCATCGCAGGTGCTGGAATTTGTGATCGTGACGCGGTGGAGTTTGTCGCCAGTAATGCACGACACTGTGTGCAATGGCTAATCGATCAGGGCGTGCTGTTTGACACAGAGGTCCAGGCAAATGGTGCGGAAAGCTACCATTTGACTCGTGAAGGTGGGCACAGCCATCGCCGAATTCTTCACGCAGCTGATGCCACAGGTAAAGAAGTTGAAACCACGCTAGTCGGTAAAGCGCTGAGTCATCCTAATATTCGCGTTATTGAACGCAGTAATGCTGTCGATCTTATTGTCTCGGACAAAATCGGCCTGCCGGGCACGCGCCGTGTTGTCGGTGCCTGGATTTGGAACCGTAACCGCGAAAAAGTAGAAACCTGTCGTGCGAAAGCTGTGGTCCTTGCCACCGGTGGCGCATCAAAGGTTTATCAGTACACCACAAACCCGGACATCTCTTCAGGTGACGGTATAGCCATGGCCTGGCGAGCGGGTTGCCGTGTAGCAAACCTGGAATTCAATCAGTTCCACCCTACCGCTCTGTTCCACCCGCAAGCGCGCAACTTCCTGCTGACCGAAGCATTGCGCGGTGAAGGTGCCTATCTCAAGCGCCCGGATGGCACTCGCTTTATGCCTGATTTTGACGAGCGTGGCGAACTGGCACCGCGAGATATCGTGGCACGCGCCATCGATCATGAGATGAAACGACTGGGTGCAGACTGCATGTACCTGGATATCAGCCACAAGCCGGAAGAGTTTGTGCGCCACCATTTCCCAACTATCTATGAAAAACTGATGGGCCTGGGTATCGATCTCACTAAAGAACCCGTGCCGGTAGTACCCGCTGCGCATTATACCTGCGGTGGCGTGATGGTCGATGAGAATGGGCGTACTGATGTTGACGGGCTTTATGCTATCGGCGAAGTGACATATACCGGCCTGCATGGCGCAAACCGTATGGCATCAAACTCACTGCTTGAATGCCTGGTTTATGGCTGGTCGGCAGCGGAAGATATAATGAAGCGCATGCCTTATGCGCGCATTTCCCTCTCTTTACCTGACTGGGATGACAGCCGTGTAGATAACCCGGATGAACAAGTTGTTATCCAGCACAACTGGCATGAACTTCGTCTGTTTATGTGGGATTACGTCGGTATTGTGCGCTCAACGCGTCGTCTGGAACGCGCATTGCGCCGTATCACCATGTTGCAGCAAGAAATCGACGAGTACTACGCCAACTTCCGTGTCTCGAACAATTTGCTGGAACTGCGCAATCTGGTGCAGGTTGCAGAGTTGATTGTGCGCTGCGCCATGATGCGGAAAGAAAGCCGGGGTCTGCACTACACGCTGGACTACCCGGATTTAGCCGAAAACTCCGGGCCAAGCATTCTCTCGCCACTCTACATAAATAAATAGAAATCCTGGGTCAGGCTGCAGTAGCCTTCTGAATATTGCTGGTCTGGCCCACGAATCGTTAATCGATCGGTATAATATTCACCGTCTGTCGGTGAGAGCGCCAGCATGACACGATGCGGCAAGCGCGTTTCGTTATCAGCAACGTCGGTACGATAACGAACATGCCATCCCTGCTTTTTAGCCAGTTCAGTAAACGCCGTTCCCGCCGTTTCAGGCATGATCACACAGAAAAAACCGTCTTCCGTAATTAACTGCGTTGCGCTATTTAACAACGCGCTATGATCCAGTGTCGTGGTGTAGCGCGCCTGTGCTCGTTCTGCCGATGCACAATTGCTGCCCTGCTCAAAGAATGGCGGGTTACTGACAATCAGCGAATACCGCTGTGTCGCCTGCTCGGCCCATTCACGGATATCTGCACAATGCACTGTTATGCGTGGCGCCCACTGGCAACCTTTGGCATTTTCCGCAGCTTGCTCAGCGGCGACAGGATCAAGTTCCACAGCATCGATCGTGACATTATCAGGAGTGCGTTGCGCGAGCATCAGCGCCAACAAACCACTACCTGTGCCGATGTCCAATACGCTAGTCACGTTTGCCACAGGCACCCAGGCGCCAAGCAGTGTGCCATCTGTACCGACTTTCATTGCGCATCGATCGTGCGCGACAAAGAACTGTTTAAAGGTGAATCCATCACGACGCAATACTGCTTTTTGACTGCACATCTTAGCTACCCTATAGAGAAACGGGTGTAGCATAGGGGAAACTCGCTGCCAGGAAAAGCGTCAGTTACCCACACAAACAGATGAAGATCGCAGCCATAACGTCTATAATCGGCGCCCTACATAGAGGAAGACCATGACTGTAACCACTTTTTCCGAACTGGAACTTGACGAGAGTTTGTTACTCGCGCTCCAGGACAAGGGCTTTACCCGCCCGACAGCTATTCAGGCTGCCGCCATTCCACCTGCACTTGAAGGGCGTGATGTCCTCGGTTCCGCGCCAACCGGTACCGGTAAAACAGCCGCTTATTTGCTGCCTGTGTTACAGCATTTGGTCGATTTCCCGCGTAAGAAATCTGGCCCACCACGTATTTTGATCGTCACGCCAACGCGTGAACTGGCAATGCAAGTGGCCGATCACGCTCGTGAACTGGCAAAACATACTCATCTTGATATCGCAACCATCACCGGTGGCGTGGCTTATATGAACCACGCGGAAGTGTTCAGCGAGAACCAGGATATTGTTGTTGCAACGACGGGTCGTCTACTTCAATACATCAAAGAAGAAAACTTTGATTGCCGTGCGGTAGAGACACTGATTCTTGATGAAGCCGATCGCATGTTGGATCTGGGCTTTGCGCAGGATATCGAAACCATTGCTGCTGAAACACGCTGGCGCAAACAAACCATGTTGTTCTCCGCAACGCTTGAAGGCGACGCGATCAAGAACTTCGCAGAGCGTTTGTTAGAAGATCCGGTAGAAGTTTCTGCAACCTCCTCAACTCGCGAGCGCAAGAAAATCCACCAGTGGTATTACCGTGCTGACAACGTTGAGCATAAAACGGCAATGCTGGTGCATTTGCTTAAGCAGCCAGACACTACACGTTCAATCGTCTTTGTCCGTAAACGCGACCGTGTGCATGAACTGGTTGCATGGCTTCGTGAAGCGGGTATTAACACCTGCTACCTCGAAGGCGAAATGGTGCAGATGAAGCGTACCGAAGCTATCAAGCGTTTGACTGATGGTCGTGTGAGCGTGTTGATTGCGACCGATGTTGCCGCTCGTGGTATCGATATTCCAGAAGTGAGCCACGTGTTCAACTTCGATATGCCGCGTACTGCTGACACTTACCTGCACCGTATCGGGCGTACAGGCCGCGCGGGTCTCAAAGGTACCGCAATTTCTCTGGTTGAAGCGCATGACCATTTGCTGCTGGGCAAAGTCACGCGTTACATGAAAGAACCAATGAAAGCGCGCATTATCGAAGAGCTGCGCCCAACGACCCGCGCACCAAGTGAGAAACTCACTGGTAAGCCGTCGAAGAAAGTGCTCGCGAAGCGCGAAGAGAAGAAAAAAGACGAGAAAGAAAAACCGCGTGTGAAAGTTCGTCTACGCGATAAAAAGAATGTCGGTAAGCGCCGAAAACCTAGCAGTGCTAAAACCGAATCAGCTGAATAAATCGTCAGTGAATATAAAAACCGTCTCCATTGAGGCGGTTTTTTTACGATCTGAGTCAGGTTTTTAACCGTTTAATAACTGTTACTGACTCAAAGCCATAAAAAAGCCGGTGCAATGAGCACCGGCTTTTAAATCTTAAATACTGTATACCCGAAATAATTCGAGATGCAGAATATTAGAGGCTAGCAGTGAAAGTACGAGCAATCACGTCACGCTGCTGTTCTGCAGTCAGTGAGTTGAAACGCACTGCATAACCAGACACACGGATGGTCAGCTGTGGGTATTTTTCTGGGTGCTTAACAGCATCTTCCAGAGTTTCACGACGCAGCACGTTCACGTTCAGGTGCTGACCACCTTCCACACGAACTTCAGGTTTTGCTTCAACTGGGATTTCGCGATATTCGATTTCGCCCAATTTGCTCACTTCTACAACTTCGTCTTCTGCAAAACCAGCTTTAGCACAAACACAACGTGCTTCGCCTTTCTCGCTGTCCAGCAGCCAGATTGAGTTCAGGAGGGAATCATTTGCAGCTTTAGTAATTTGGATACCAGTAATCATTTTATTTCTCCCTATGGGCTAATTTTGTGATTCTATTTCGGGCCATAAGCTGGCTCATTGGTAAAACCATTGTTGCGTTACTGATCTTTATACTAGCCAAAGTCGCTTCAAACTTTGATTTAAATCAATTAAATCCATACCTACAATATGGCTATGATATCATTTATTTGTTTTACATCAACTTATCTCATCTCGTTCAAATTAAAAATTATGTAAATTCTCAAATTTTTTTAGGTTCCTGCGCCTATAGACGCTCAACCATTTTGCTTAGTAGAAAGAAGTGGTTAAGCTAACATCATTCCGAATCGCAGGAGAGCGAGATGACAACCCCCCTCACGTGGCACGACGTGCTGGCGCAAGAAAAGCAGCAACCCTATTTCACAAATACCCTGGCAACCGTTGCAGAACGGCGAGCAGCCGGTGTAACTGTTTATCCGCCTCAGAAAGATGTGTTCAACGCATTCAGATTTACTGAGCTGGGTGATGTGAAAGTCGTGATCCTTGGTCAAGACCCTTACCATGGCCCAGGACAGGCGCATGGGCTAGCCTTTTCTGTGCTCCCCGGCGTTGCAGTGCCACCATCATTAGCTAACATGTATAAAGAGCTACAAACCGATATTGCTGATTTCACGCGGCCAAACCACGGCTATCTGGAAAGCTGGGCGCGCCAGGGCGTATTATTGCTCAATACCGTACTAACTGTTGAAGCAGGCAATGCGCATTCGCATGCGAAATTAGGTTGGGAGACGTTCACGGATAAAGTGATAGCGCTTATCAACGAACACTGTGAAGGTGTGGTCTTTTTGCTGTGGGGTTCGCACGCGCAGAAGAAAGGTAGCTTTATCGATCGCAATCGCCACCATGTTTTACAAGCCCCCCATCCTTCGCCTTTATCAGCACATCGTGGGTTTATGGGCTGCGGTCACTTCTCTAAAACTAATGAGTATCTGACTGAGTGCAACCAGCCAGCGATTAACTGGACGCCTGTATTGCCAGACTAAAGAGACAAAAAAGCCAGCTTTCGCTGGCTTTTTAAAGCAGTCATTAACAAAGCATCACGCTTTGTTTTGACGCCACCACTCAGAGAGCAACACACCGGTTGCTACTGATACATTCAGGCTTTCAACATTACCAGTACCGGTAATCGCCACGCTCATATCAGCATTTTCGAAGGTTGCATCGGAAACGCCTTCGCGCTCCTGACCTAACACCAGAACCATTTTCTTCGGCAACTCAGCTTTGAAGAGCGGAGTTCCTTTGTGGCTTGATGTCGTGACAATCGCATAACCGGCTTTACGGAATTGCTCCAGGCCGTCTTCGAAAGTCTCGCCGCTGATGGCTTCAACATGCTCCGCACCGCCTTCAGCAGTACGAACAGCAGCACCAGACTCCAGCATTGCCGCATCTTCCACCAGCAAACCTTTCACACCGAAGTGTGCACAGCTGCGCATAATGCCGCCAAGGTTGTGCGGGTTAGCCACGTTTTCCAGAGCCAGTACACAATCTTCTTCACCAGCTTTAGAAAGCCAGCTATCAACTGTGATACCACGACGCTTTTTAATGATGAAGCAAACGCCACCGTGGTGCTCAGTACCTGATGCTTTCACTAACTCAGCATCATCTACCACATGGTAGGCTTTACGGTTTGCTGCCATCCAACGTAATGCTTCTTTGAAACGCGGAGTCACGCTCTGGACAAACCAGGCGCGTACGATGCAATCAGGGCGGCTCAGGAACAGCGCCTGGCAAGCATTTTCACCGTAAACACGAGTTTCTTCCGCACGCTGGCGGCGAATCACTTCAGGATCAACAATTGGTCTGCCATTGGCACCCATTTGCTCGCCTGCTTCAACTACTTCTTCTCTTGGCGGTCGTGAAACCGTACGCCACGGGTTATCACCGCGATCGTCACGATCATCACTACGATTCCGATCACGCCCGGCGCCAGGCTTATCATCGCGACGTGGACCACGACGGCCCTCACCCCGTGACGGTGCTGCAGGACGCCCACCACCTTTACCTGTGCGCGGGTTTTGGCTGCGTTTTTCGCTGTCATCGTCACCGCGGACATACATCACTTTGACTTTGCCGCTTTTACCTTTAAATTCGTCGTTCATTCTTCTCTCCACCTGGCTGAGCGCGTGGCGCGCAGATTACCCGATGTGGCACGGCTTAGCCATTAACTTTGGTCAAAAGCCAATAACTATTATATCCATCGAATAAATCACTTGGCTGGTACTCTATTAATCGCCGATAATATTTAACATATAAGAAACATTACTGACGAGTTGACTGTTTTCAGACAACGTATCCTTTAGAGGTTAGCTATGAATACCGTTTGTGCCGCCTGCCAGGCGATTAATCGCATCCCCGATGAGCGTATTGACGACGGTGCGAAATGTGGTCGTTGTGGCCATGAGCTTTTTGATGGCGAAGTGATTAATGCCACCTGTGAAACCCTTGATAAACTGCTGCAAGATGATTTGCCCGTAGTTGTGGATTTCTGGGCTCCGTGGTGTGGGCCATGTGTGAACTTTGCGCCAATCTTCGAAGATGTGGCGGAAGAACGCAGTGGAAAAGTACGTTTTGTGAAAGTAAATACAGAAGCAGAACCTGCACTTAGCGCACGTTTCCGTATCCGTAGCATTCCGACCATTATGGTGTTCAAAAAAGGTGAAATGGTCGACATGCTAAACGGCGCGATGCCTAAAGCACCGTTTGATAGTTGGCTGAACGAAAACATCTAATTTCACGGGCACGTTTCTTGTGCCCGAATGCCTCATCTACGTTAGAATGGCGTTTTTAAGCTTGTTTATCTGATGACTGAAAACGCCGTCCTACGTCTTCGTGCCGAACGCCTGGCGCGTGCAACCCGCCCTTTCCTTGCTCGTGGTAACCGCATCCGCCGTTGTCAACGTTGCTTGCTGCCGCTAAAACAATGCCTGTGCGAAACACTACAGCCGCAGAATGCACGTAGCCGTTTCTGCCTGGTGATGTTCGACACCGAACCGATGAAGCCAAGCAATACCGGGCGACTCATTGCAGATATTTTGCCGGATACCCAAGCTTTTCAGTGGTCACGAACCGAACCATCACAGGCACTGCTCGATTTAGTCAGTTCACCAGACTATCAACCGATGGTCGTATTCCCCGCTTCTTACGCAAGCGCTGGACGAGAAGTACTGACAACGCCACCTAAAAGTGGGAAACCACCGCTTTTTATCATGCTTGATGGCACCTGGACTGAAGCGCGTAAGATGTTCCGCAAGAGCCCTTATCTGGATAATCTTCCGGTCATTTCAGTGGATTTGAGTATTGTCTCGGCTTACCGACTCCGTGAAGCTCACGCGGACGGGCAATACTGCACAGCAGAAGTCGCAGCAGCATTGCTCGCACTTGCAGACGATGAGCACGCAGCTGTTGGCCTCACAGAACATTTCACGCTTTTTCGCGAGCGATATCTGGCAGGCAAACCCCATCATCAGTCCAGCATCACAGCAGCAGAGACAGAAAGCGTTTAAACTCACTGAGTTAATTCTCAGGGGAGAGAGCTATGAGTCAACGTGGGCTGGAGGCGCTACTGCGCCCCAAATCAATCGCGGTTATCGGGGCTTCTGCAAAAATAGATCGCGCAGGCTACTTAATGATGCGCAATCTCCTGGCTGGAGGCTTTAACGGCCCGGTAATGCCTGTGACACCCAGCCATAAAGCGGTTTGCGGCGTTCTTGCATGGCCAGATATCGCAAGCCTTCCGTTCCCGCCCGATCTTGCCGTCATTTGTACCAACTCAAAACGTAATCTTGAATTACTGCAAGCCTTGGGTGAAAAGGGCTGTAAAGCCTGCATTATCCTCTCCGCTCCGCCTGAGCAACTGCCTGAATTATTAGCCTGTGCCACTCAATGGCAAATGCGTTTGCTGGGACCAAACAGCCTTGGCTTACTTGCGCCGTGGCAAGGACTTAATGCGAGTTTCTCACCCGTACCCATTCAGAAAGGTAAGCTGGCTTTTATTTCTCAATCAGCGGCAGTTTCCAACACAATTCTGGACTGGGCCCAGCAGCGTGAAATGGGCTTCTCATGGTTTATCGCGCTCGGTGACAGTTTGGATATTGATGTTGATGAGTTACTGGATTATCTGGCTCGCGATACCAAAACCAGCGCTATTCTGCTTTATCTCGAACACCTGAGCGATGCCCGACGTTTTGTTTCAGCGGCGCGAAGTGCTTCGCGTAACAAACCGATCCTGGTAATTAAAAGCGGTCGCAGCGTCAAAGCACAAGAACTGCTTAAAACCCATCTGGGGCTTGATGCTGCATGGGATGCAGCCATTCAACGAGCAGGTCTTTTACGCGTTCAGGACACTCATGAGCTGTTCTCGGCGGTAGAAACCCTGAGCCACATGCGGCCACTGCGTGGCGAGCGTTTAATGATAGTCAGCAATGGCGCTGCCCCTGCGGCGCTGGCACTGGATGAGTTATGGCTGCGTAACGGTAAGCTAGCAACGCTGAGTGATGAAGTTCTCAATAAGCTAAAGAGCGCTTTGCCCGTCAGTGTTGAAAGTGGCAATCCACTGGATCTCCGCGACGATGCGACTCCTGAACGTTATTTGCGAGCCATCGAAATATTACTGGATAGCCAGGATTATGATGCCCTGATGATCATCCATGCCCCGAGTGCTGCGGCCCCCGGGACGGTAAGCGCCACCGCGTTAATCGACTTAATCCACAAACATCCTCGCGGCAAATACATCACACTAATAACCAATTGGTGTGGTGAATTTTCCTCTCAGGAAGCCAGACGGTTATTCAGTGATGCAGGCATTCCTACATACCGCACACCTGAGGGCGCGGTAACAGCATTTATGCATATGGTGGAATATCGTCGAAACCAGAAACAGCTGCGTGAGACACCAGCGTTACCTGCCAATCTGAAAGCCAATGCCAGTGAAGCTCATGCCCTACTGCAACAAGCACTGAACGAAGGAGCCACTTCTCTCGATACCCATGAAGTGCGCCCTATTTTACAAGCGTACGGGCTAAACACTCTGCCAACCTGGATTGCCAGCGACAGTGCAGAAGCCGTGTATATTGCCGAGCAGATTGGGTATCCGGTCGCGTTGAAATTACGCTCCCCTGATATCCCGCATAAATCTGAAGTTCAGGGTGTGATGCTTTACCTGAGAACCGCCACTGAGGTTCAGCAAGCAGCTGATGCCATTATTGATCGAGTTAAAATGACGTGGCCGCAAGCTCGTATCCACGGGTTGTTGGTTCAAAGCATGGCTAACCGTGCCGGTGCCCAGGAGCTGCGCATCGTCGTTGAACATGACCCGGTCTTTGGCCCACTTATTATGCTGGGCGAAGGTGGCGTCGAGTGGCGCCCCGATCAGCAGGCTGTGGTGGCCTTGCCACCACTCAATATGAATCTTGCCCGCTATCTGGTTATTCAGGCGATCAAAAGCGGGAAAATTCGTGGGCGCAGCGCATTACGCCCCTTAGATGTGCCCGGTATCAGTCAGGTATTGGTGCAGGTTTCAAACCTGATTGTGGATTGCCCGGAAATCCGCCGTCTGGATATTCATCCGCTTTTAGCCTCCGGTAATGAGTTCACACTTCTGGACGTGACCTTACAGCTCGTCAAATTCGAGGGGGATGCAGAAACTCGGCTGGCAATCCGGCCCTATCCTTACCAGTTGGAAGAAGATGTCATCCTCAAGAATGGTGAACAGTGCCTGTTCCGCCCAATTCTTCCGGAAGATGAACCGTTGCTACAACAGTTTATTTCGCGGGTTACCAAAGAGGATCTCTACTACCGCTACTTTAGTGAGATCAACGAATTTACCCATGAAGATTTAGCCAATATGACCCAGATCGACTACGATCGAGAAATGGCTTTTGTCGCTGTTCGCCAACTTAATGGTGAGAGTGAGATCATCGGTGTTACGCGTGCGATCTCCGATCCCGATAATATTGATGCCGAATTTGCCGTACTAGTGCGTTCTGATTTGAAGGGTTTGGGATTGGGTCGCCAACTGCTGGAAAAACTGATTGCCTACACAGGTGAGCATGGGCTCCAGAGGCTGAATGGCATTACGATGCCTAACAACCGTGGCATGGTCTCATTAGCTCGAAAACTAGGATTTGATGTCGATATACAACTGGAAGATGGCATCGTAAGTCTGACTCTTCCATTGATAAAAAGCATAGATTCGTGAGTAAGGTACTGGAAAACTTACTCACTTTGCGGGTTAGTAGTGGTATTATCAGCAGGTTCTGACGTCTGGATTTTGCAGAAGGCCATCCAATGAATAGAGAAGATACGCACTGTGATGTTGTCTAAATTTAAACGTAATAAACATCAACAACACCTTGCCCAATTGCCGAAGCTTTCTCAGTCAGTTGATGATGTAAAGACCCTTTTCTCCCCAGCGGATTTCCGTGAAGTTCTGCTGCAAAAAATTGCGAGCGCAACTCGCCGCATCTGTATTGTCGCATTGTATCTTGAACAAGATGATGCTGGTAAAGCCGTGTTAACCGCGCTCTACCAGGCAAAACAGCAACGCCCGGAAATAGAAGTGACCGTTCTGGTGGACTGGCATCGCGCGCAGCGAGGCCGTATCGGAGCTGCCGCTACCAACACCAATGCTGACTGGTATCATCGTATGACCGAGGAATATCCCGGCGTAGATATCCCAGTTTACGGCGTGCCAGTGAATACGCGTGAAGCATTGGGCGTTCTGCATTTCAAAGGTTTTATTGTTGATGATTGCGTGATTTACAGCGGCGCCAGTGTGAATGACGTCTATCTGCATCAGCATGATAAATATCGTTATGACCGCTATCAGGTCATCTGTAACCCGCAGCTTTCCGACATCATGTATAACTGGATGCAGGAAAATCTGGTACATGGTCGTGCGGTACATCGCCTGGATAAGCTACACAGGCCAAAAAGCCCGGAGATTAAAAACGATATCCGTCTGTTCCGCCAGGAACTACGAGATGCCAGTTTCCATTTCCAGGGTAATGCAGATAACGAACAACTTGCCGTTACGCCTTTAGTCGGTTTGGGTAAAACCAGTCTGCTCAATAAAACCATCTACCATTTGATGCCGTGTACCGAGCAAAAACTGGTTATCTGTACGCCTTATTTCAACCTGCCTGCTGTGCTGGTACGTAATATTATTCAGCTCTTACGTGAAGGGAAACAGGTTGAGATTATTGTCGGTGATAAAACGGCAAATGATTTTTATATTCCAGAAGATCAACCCTTTAAGATTATCGGCGCCCTGCCTTATCTCTATGAAATCAACCTTCGCCGCTTCCTGAGCCGCTTACAATACTACGTAAACAGCGGACAATTGATTGTTCGCCTGTGGAAAGATGACGATAACAGTTACCATCTGAAAGGCATGTGGGTCGATGATGAGTGGATGCTTCTAACGGGTAATAACCTTAATCCAAGAGCGTGGCGTCTGGATCTGGAGAACGCAATTCTGATTCATGATCCTAAACAGGAACTCACTGTCCAGCGTGACCACGAATTGGATCTGATCCGCACACACACTACAGTCGTTCAACATTATCGTGATCTACAGAGTATTGCGGAATATCCCGTTAAGGTGCGTAAGCTTATTCGCCGCCTGCGCCGTATACGTATAGATCGTTTAATCAGTCGTATTCTGTAGTTCATCGCTATACTGAAAAACCCTGCTTGCAGGGTTTTTTTATAGCCAGAGGATCATGAATGCTACGTCTTTTACTCCCTTCAGTATTACTTCTCAGCGGTTGCAGCCATATGGCGCAAGATCAATGGTCAGGCCAGGATAAAGCACAGCACTTCATCGCATCGGCTATTTTATCCGCAGCAGGGAACGAATATGGCCAGCATCAGGGCTGGAGTGACTCCCGTAGTGCGAATTTTGGCTTCTTATTTTCGGTAAGTCTTGGGGCCACGAAAGAATTATGGGATAACCGCACAGCTGGAAGTGGATGGAGCTGGAAAGATTTCACATGGGATGTAGCCGGTGCAGCCACCGGCTATGCAATATGGCAACTAGCCACCTATTAGAGTTTGATTCACTTCCCTTTGCGGGAAGGCAAGTAATGCCAGAGTGCCAAACAGAACATCAAGATTGTACACGGGCTAATCTTTTCGAGAGTAAGGGCGGAAAATCTTTAAATTGCGGACAGCAAAAAGCCCTGTACGTCAGTACAGGGCTTTCCACTTATTTGGAGCCTGGCAGTTCCCTACTCTCGCATGGGGAGACCCCACACTACCATCGGCGCTACGGCGTTTCACTTCTGAGTTCGGCATGGGGTCAGGTGGGACCACCGCGCTACTGCCGCCAGGCATATTCTGTTTCATCAACCGTCATGCTTTCACACAACCATCGACTTAAAATCTCGGTTCAAGCTGAAAATCAATATCTTAGTCTCTCAACCAAAACACCTTCGGTGTTGTAAGGTT
>NZ_LR722666.1 GCF_902500225.1 Buttiauxella massiliensis
GCCAGCTACCTCAATGGGATGAGAACGGAAACGTTTTCTGGAACGGATTTTCGCTACAACAAATCTCTAAAGATGCCAAAGTTAAACTTCTTAAACCTCCGACAAAAGCGATCCCGGTAATATTTCTCCCTGGCGTAATGGGGACGAATTTAATGACTAGCGACACTACAAGTGAAGATAGTGCTATTTGGCGAGGAGATAGTGAAGTAAGTACTTATTTTGGATGGGCAACACTTGGTGGGGAAGCTCGGCGAAAACTACTAAACCCTGATAGTACACAAGTTGATGACCGCGGAAAAATCAATAACAACCTATACTCTCCCATCTCCGATGAAGGAAAGCTGTTTCCGAGCCGTAAAGAACGGAAATGGGGAGAGGCGCTGGCATTTTGTTACGGGGATTTTTTAAGCGTTTTGCAAGGTGCATTACTGGATGACTGGCAAAAAGACCTCATAAAAGGATTGCCGGATCAAGGCGGTTGTGTCGTTGGGAGTGGCACACTAAGCCAACTACTGGAAAAACCACTGGGTACCGAGGAAGCCGGTGAAGCCGTTTTAACCCGCAGCGAACTGGATCAGTTTAAGAAATTTTTATTTCCGGTGCATGTTTTTGGCTATAACTGGCTGCAGGATAACAAGCAATCAGCGGCATCACTGGCCGAGTATATTGATAAAGTGATCGAGACTTATAAACACCTTCACGGCCATGGTGTGGCAGTAGAGAAAGTCATTCTTGTAACCCATTCAATGGGGGGACTGGTTGCTCGCTATGCCTCACAACTCTTAGGCTGCCAGGATAAAATATTGGGTATCGTGCACGGAGTGATCCCCGATCTTGGCTCACCGGCAGCGTACCGACGAATGAAAATAGGGGCCAAGCAGGAAGGGGCTGCGGGCATTGTATTAGGCAAATCGGCGACCGAGTTAATGCCAGTGTTAGCCCGCGCTCCCGCACCATTGCAGTTACTGCCATCAGCCAAATATATCAATGGTGCTCCCTGGCTAACGATAAAAGGGGGGGAAGCAGATGGCAGTGATTTAAGATTACCAAAAGAAGGAAATCCATTTAAGGAAATTTATCTTAATCAGAAGGAATGGTTCCGATTGTATGAATCAGATATTATTGATAAGGATAAAGCAACTATAGAAAATAATTGGTCTGAATATAGCGATCTGATTTATAAGAAAGTAGAGCCTTTTATAAAAAAATTAGATGGTACTTACCATCCCAATACGTTTCTTTTTTATGGAAATGAAATTGGTTCCGATGGGTCACTGACGTGGAAGAAAACGTCAATCACGTATTCAAAAAACACTCTCAAAAGTGATAAAAAACTGCCTAACGATCATCGTGACGTCCCAGGGAGTTTTAATAAATCCCAACTGTATCAGCTAAAATCATCAGCCACACCCGGCGATGGTACCGTCCCGGTTGAATCATTGAGTATTATTCGTCGTTTTAGCGCAATCAAAAGTGTGCTTGCCACAAATGTGGGTCATCAGGAAGCCTATAATGTTGAGAATATGGCGGATATTATGGAGCGGCCATCAGTGCAGTTTACCCTGCGAGCTATTGCAAAAATGGTACAGGAGGTACCTTCATCATGATCTCGAAAATTAAATATAAACTGAAATTATGCATCTGCTCGCTGGTAATAGCAGGCATATTATTAATTACACAAAGCACACTGGCTTCTACATTAGTTCACAAGGATGACTCGATGACACAAACTCTGTTTTCCACAACCAAACCTCAGTGCATTGGGCGCTATCTGATTGATGTACCGGGATCATTTAATAACATCCTTAAGGATATGGTGTTTATCGATGAATTTAAAATTGAAAGCCAACGATTATATCGCCCTTCTTTTGAACAACGGATCCAATTAAGGGAGAAAGAATTATATGATTCGACTAATAAGCCGGGTAACGATTCGATAGACGGTCCTTTTCTAAAAGAAGTGATTCGACTGCCTGATGAGAAAGGGGTGATTTTTGATCGTAATGAACCCGGTACGCCAGATAGCTATCGCCAGTTGGAAGCTCATGTTTATTCGGGGATGACAGCATTTGTTATTACAGCTGATATTCGTGATTATTCTGCTCCCAAAAATAAGGAGAGAAAGAGTGAGTACTTAAGTCTGGGCTTTACAGAGGCTCAGTCAAACACCAAACCAGTCATATTATCGGCGATGAGATCATTGATTTCCAGATTAAGCGGGCGTAAAGATGACGAAATCCCTGTCGATAAAGGGGTCTGTATTCCTGATGGTTTTATTAAGGATAATGGAGGTATTCAAAAAGAAAAGTTAACATTCAGATATGTCAATGATGATTTTTCATTCGGGATGAAAATAGATAATACCATAAAAAAATCGGATGATACGTTTTTTAGTCGCAGCGATAACATCAATGAATCGGCACATTCATTAGGCAAGCAGACTATTAGAAAAAATGAGTTGTCACCCGGGGGCATACCTTCTCAAGAATGGTTGTTTCGCGGGGTGCAGTCTCTATCAGATGAAGGTGATAAAACTGCCCCTTTATATTCATTTATTTTATTTTCCAATGAATCCATTGCTGCACCTAACAAACCATGGACCAATGTAGAGTTAAGTAGTATCTATAAAAACACTCGCTACTCTGAAGCTCAGATGGTGGAAATCTGGGACAAACTGGTGAGTACAATACGCTACCGGCCCAATGCTTACTGATAAACGTGGATAATATTGCTGGCATGGTTGCTACCAGCTTTTGAGCTAACGCTACGAGCAAGTGTCAACAGGGTACAGGAGGTACCTTTTCTATGACCACCAGACGAAAATATAAAACACGATCCTTTGTAAACCTAATTACTGTGACAGTAATTATTTTTCTCACCCTTCCCACACAGGCAACTGAATTAAACAAGAAGAATAATGCCATTGCTGAAACATTATTCTCGCATACCAAACCTCAGTGTATCGGGCGTTATCTGATTGATGTGCCGGAATCGCTTAATAATAAGCTCAATGATATGGTTTTCATCGATGATTTTAGAATTGAAAGCCAGCGATTATATCAACCAGCTTTCGAACAACGGATCAAGTTAAGAGAGCAGGAATTACATGATTCAACGAATAAACCGGGTAACGATCCTATAGATGCTCCTTTTCTAAAAGAAGTAGTTCGACTGCCTGATGAGAAAGGGGTGATTTTTGATCGTAATGAACCCGGTACGCCAGATAGCTATCGCCAGTTGGAAGCTCATGTCTATTCGGGGATGACAGCATTTGTTATTACAGCTGATATTCGTGATTATTCTGCTCCCAAAAATAAGGAGAGAAAGAGTGAGTACTTAAGTCTGGGCTTTACAGAGGAGCAGTCAAACACCAAACCAGCAACGTTATCGGCGATGAGATCTTTGATTTCAAGATTAAGCGGACGCAAAGATGAAGATATCCCTGTCGATAAAGGGGTCTGTATTCCTGATGGATTTATTAAAGATAATGGTGAGACGCAGCAAGAAAAAGTGACATTCAGTTTTGAAAACATGGACTTTATTTTTGGAGTATATATGAATAACACCTATGCTGGGTCAAATAGTACATTACTAAGTCGAGGTGAGGATATTAAGGAAGAGCAGGAAAAAGCTCACTACCATACGGTTAAATATGGAGAACTACAGCCGGGGGGAATACCTGCTCAGGAGTGGCTGAGTGCAGGAATGCAAGAAAGTAACAGCATAAAAGGGAAATTCCCGGATTACGATTTTACTTTATATGCCAACGAAACTATCGCCAGCCCAACAAAACCGTGGCTTAGCGTGGAGTTCGGTAATACGGATAAGCTGAGTCAGTATTCTGAAGCTCAGATGGTGGAAATCTGGGACAAACTGGTGAGTACAATACGCTACCGGCCCAATGCTTACTGATAAACGTGGATAATATTGCTGGCATGGTTGCTACCAGCTTTTGAGCTAACGCTACGAGCAAGTGTCAACAGGGTACAGGAGGTACCTTTTCTATGACCACCAGACGAAAATATAAAACACGATCCTTTGTAAACCTAATTACTGTGACAGTAATTATTTTTCTCACCCTTCCCACACAGGCAACTGAATTAAACAAGAAGAATAATGTCATCGCACAAATATTATTCTCGCATACCAAACCGCAGTGTATTGGGCGCTATCTGATTGATGTACCGGAATCTTTTAATAACATCCTTAAGGATATGGTGTTTATCGATGAATTTAAAATTGAAAGCCAACGGTTATATCGCCCTTCTTTTGAACAACGGATCAAGTTAAGGGAGCAGGAATTATATAATCCGATACAAAATAAGAAAGGCAAGAGTAAATACCCTGCCTCTTTGAAGGAGGTAATTCATCTACCTGATGCAAATGGAGTTATTTTTGATTACAATGAATTCGGTACACCTGATACATACAGGAAATTAGAGGCACATATTTATTCCGGCATGACGGCATTTATGATTACTACTGAGATAAATGATTACTCTGATCCAAAAAATAAAGAGAGAAAGGATGAATATTTGAGTGCGGGTTTTACAGAGGCTGAAACGAACACCAAACCAGCAACGTTATCGGCGATGAAATCTTTGATTTCAAGATTAAGCGGGCGTAAAGATGACGAAATCCCTGTCGATAAAGGCGTCTGTATTCCGGATGGTTTTATTAAAGATAATAGTGAGAAGCAGAAGGAAAAAGTGACATTCAGTTTTGGAAACCCGGACTTTATTTTTGGCATGTATATGAATAACACCTATGTCGGGTCAAGTAGTACATTATTAAGTCGCGGTGAGGCCATTAAGGAAGAACAAGAAAAAGCTCACTACCATACGGTTAAATATGGAGAACTACAGCCGGGTGGAATACCTGCTCAGGAGTGGCTGAGTGCAGGAATGCAAGAAAGTAACAGCATAAAAGGGAAATTCCCAGCGTATGATTTTACTTTATATGCCAACGAAACTATCGCCAGCCCAACAAAACCGTGGCTTAGCGTGGAGTTCGGTAATACGGATAAGCTGAGTAAATACTCTGAATCTCAGATGGTTGAAATCTGGGATCGGCTGGTAAGTTCGTTGCGTTACCACCCAAATGCTTATTGAGCCACGCTAAAACATGGCACAGGAGGTGCTTAGTTATGATAACTAGACTTAAATGCAAACCACCATTCCATGCGGATGTAGCGGTAATGGAATCAACACTAGCGCCTATAAATCATGCAATAAGCACACTGTTTTCACATTCAACACCCACCGGTTTTCCGGGACGGTTCACAGGGGGGCGGATAACAGAACCTCAAGCAACCGAGTGGCATAAATGCTATTGGCCTTAATCAGGTCATCGCCTCCATCTTTTAAAATAAGGACAACGGCCATGTCAAATGACAACTTCACCTGCCACCTTCCGCAATGGGACGAAAACGGCAATGTTTTCTGGGAAGGAATATCGCTTCAGGAAGTTTCTAAAAATGCTAAATCAAAGCTCCTTAAACCACCGACAAAAGCGATTCCCGTTATATTTCTCCCCGGGGTAATGGGGACGAACTTAATGACTAATGAAGAGGGGTACGATGACGAAATTTGGCGCGGAGATAATATAGTTGACACTTATTTTGGATGGGCGACAAAAGATGGCAAGGCTCGACGTGAATTACTAAACCCTGATAGTACACAGGTCGATGATCGTGGGGATATCAACAAGACGGTATATTCCCCCATCTCGGATGAAGGGGGTATATTCCCCAGCCGCAAAGCGCGAAAATGGGGGGCGGCACTCTCTTTTTGCTATGGGTCGTTTCTGACTGTTTTGCAAGGCGCATTACTGGATGACTGGCAAAAGGATCTAATCAAACGATTACCTGATCAAGGTGGTTGTGCTTTAGGGGATGGCATACTTAGCCAACTGATAAATAACCCTGCTGCGACCAAAGAAATTGAAGGTGTTTTTTTAACAACAGACGAATGCAATCACTTTGAGAAATTTTTATTTCCGGTGCATGTATTTGGTTATAACTGGCTCGAGGATAATAAAAAGTCTGCAGAAAAACTGATTAACTATATTGATGAAGTGCTGGAGACTTATAAGCATTTGCAAGGACATGGCCTGGCGGTAGAAAAGGTCATTCTTGTGACCCATTCAATGGGAGGCTTGGTTGCACGCTATGCATCAGAGGTACTAGGTTGCAAAGATAAGATTTTGGGTATTGTCCACGGAGTCATTCCGGATCTCGGCTCACCAGCAGCGTACCGCAGAATGAAAATTGGCGCCAAACAAGAAGGGGGCGCCGGGATTGTACTGGGAAAATCAGCCACCGAGTTAATGCCAGTTTTAGCACGGGCACCTGCACCATTACAATTATTGCCATCAGCCAAATATATCAATGGTGCACCCTGGTTAACAATCGAAGGGGGAGGAACGGATGGTAGTGATTTGCGATTGCCAAAAACGGCAGATCCATTCAGTGAAATTTATCTTAATAAAACCCTGTGGTGGCGGCTTTATGAGTCTGATATCCTTGATAAGGATAGAACCAGCAGTGATAAAAACTGGTCTGAATATAATGATCTAATTCAAAATACTGTACTCCCTTTTATTGAAGAACTTGACGATGTATATCACTCCAATACTTATCTATTTTATGGAAAGAAAATTAACTCAGATGGTTCACTGGCCTGGATAAAAACATCCATTTCCTACCCTAAAAATAGCCATGAAAGTGACCACAAAATACCAAATGATTATCGCGATATTCCACTGCCTTATAATAAGTCACAGAAATACCAGCTAACCTCATCGAAGACACCCGGTGACGGAACCGTCCCGATAGAATCACTAAATATCATTCGCGCTCATAGCGGAATAAAAGGCGTGCTCGCTACCAATGTCGGTCACCAGGAAGCTTATGATGTTGAAAATATGGCAGACATTGCTAAACGCCCGGCAGTCCAGTTTACGCTGCGGGCAATTGTAAAAATGGTGCAGGAGGTACCTTCCCCTTGACAACCAGACTAAAAGCCCAAACGAAATTATGTATGAATATGCTAGTAGTTCCAGCAATATTATTTATTGTACAAATCACATCAGCAAATGCATTAACTCATAAGGACGATGTAATGATTGATACATTATTCGCACAGACCAAACCTCAGTGTATCGGGCGTTATCTTATTGATGTACCTCAGTCATTTAATAATAAACTTAAGGATATGGTTTTTATTGACGATTTTAAAATTGAAACCCAGCGGTTGTATCTACCCTCTTTTGAACAACGGACTAGGTTAAGAGAACAGGAATTAAGTGATCAGACGAAGAATAAGATAAGCAAGACTAAATACCCCTCTTCTTTGAAGGAAACAATTCGCCTATCCGATGAAAAAGGGGTTATTTTTGATTATAATGAGCTAGGCACACCAGACATATACAGGAAGCTTGAAGCGCATGTGTATTCTGGCATGACGGCATTTATTATTACAGCTAAAATTCGTGATTATTCAGATCCAAAAAACCTGAAGAAAAAAAATCAATATATAAGCCAAGGTTTTACAGAAGCTGAGGCAAACATTAAACCGGCAACATTATCGGCAATGAAGTCTTTGATTTCACGTTTAAGCGGGCGTAAGGATGAGGAAATTCCTGTTGATAAAGGTGTCTGTATACCAGATGGTTTTATCAAGGATGAAGGGGGTAAACAACAAGAAAAAGTAACATTCAGTTATGAAACTGATGACTTTATTGTTGGCGTGTATATGAATAACACCTATATAGGTTCTGAAAATACTTTGTTAAGCCGAAGCGCAGCCATTAAGGAGGAGCTGGAAGAAGCTCATCATCATACGATTAAATATGGCGAGCTACATCCCGGAGGGATACCGGCACAGGAATGGTTGAGTGGCGGAATGCAGGCAAGTAACAGCATTGACGGATTATTCCCGACGTACGATTTTACTTTATATGCTAACGAATCCATTGCCTCCCTGACAAAACCCAGGTTGAGTGTGGGACTAAGTAATACGGATAAACTGAGTAAATATTCTGAAGCTCAGATGGTGGAAATCTGGGACAAACTGGTGAGTACAATACGTTACCGACCCAATGCTTACTGATAAACGTGGATAATATTGCTGGCATGGCTGCTGCGCATGAAAGCGGGGCGAGCGGATACGGATAAATCCCACCTTCAGGGTGAAATGGAAAGCCTACTGGCGTGGTAAATCACTATTGAGCCAGTTCGGGCACTATTATTGTACGGCTAAAATAATATTATTATAAATTAATGAAATAGATGTTTTCGTGTCTTATTTATGGCAAAGGTTATATTTACTCCCACAGTAAGAAGGATAATTTATGTCACAATCTTTAAATATAATTATACCGCCACCGATTCTAGATGAGAATGGAAATTACAGTTATTCCATAGTAACCGGTGCAACTGATACAAACCTGACGGGCGTTTGTTATAAAACTCCAGATCGCATTATTCCGGTAGTATTTGTCCCTGGAGTAATGGGAACAAATCTGAAGGCGGTAAAGCAAAAATACAAAGTCCCTGGCGATTTGTGGCGTCTGGATAGCAGTAATACTCTGCTCTGGTGGCTAGGGCGAGGGGCAACCATGAGGAGAAATCTGCTTTCGCCAAACGTTACGGAAGTGGATGATGGGGGATTCATTGACCATGAAGATGAGACTGATAATGCCTTATTCCCCAGCAGACGAAACAGATACTGGGGCGAAGTTGCCTGGATGAGCTATGGTGAATTTCTTATCTGGCTACAGGGAGCATTGAATGACTTTGATTCTTGTCAGGGGGGAGTACGCGATAAATTAATCTCCGTCGATTTACAAGCTGACTGGAATGAAACCCCTTTAACGAAAGATGAAGTTGCGTTGAGCTATAAATATTTATACCCAGTTCATGCCTGTGGGTATAACTGGCTTGATTCTAATGCTGTATCTGCCGAGAGGCTGAAGAACCGAATTACGGAAATAAAAAATGATTATCTGGCAAAAGGAAAAAAGTGTGAAAAAGTAATCATTATCACCCATTCAATGGGTGGACTAGTTGCACGATATTATTCACAATATTTGAGTGGTGAACAAAATATTCTGGGTATTGTGCATGGTGTTATGCCTTCTATTGGTGCGGCGGCAACCTACACCCGAATGAAATCAGGGGCTGAAGGGAATGGTGTTGTTTCACATATGGCGACGACAGCTATGGGAAAAACAGAAACCGATAGTATTACTAACGCAATTGGAGCCAAAATTCTCGGAGAAAATGCTGCCGAAATGACCGCTGTTTTGTCTCAGTCGCCTGGACCTTTACAGTTATTACCCAGTGTTGAATATGGAATGCATTGGTTAAAGTTCAAAGCCGGGAACCAAATATGCAGCAAACCAGAAACCGAACCCTTTGAAGATATCTATTCAGTACGGGGGAAATGGTGGAGCTTATGTGAAGACCATTTAATTAATCCAAATAACACGACACATAATAAAATTCAGATGGATAAAGATTGGGAGTCGTATTTCTCTATATTGACTGAAAAAGTGCAACCGGTTATTAACGATTTACAAAGTAAGTATCATAAAAACACTTATGCATTTTACAGTGGTGGTGATTCATTTCTTTCTTATGGAGATGTGAAATGGCATGCGGCATCACCTTTAGTAGAAACTAAAGAGCACATGGATTATATATTGGATGCACCATTAGCTGTACTTACTGATATATCTTATACCCGCCAGACTAGTGGGGTTGTTGCTTATAATCAAGAGTCAATCCATTTTTTGAATACATTCCAGATGTCACTACCGGAAGAACCAGGAGATGGTACTGTTCCGTTCCGTTCAGGACATATTCCGTTTGATTACCTTAAATCTTGTCTGGAGGTATCGGTTGGTCATGAACCTGCCTATAAGGATAGCGAGAAGGCCAGGAATTTTGTATTACGCGCAGTGGTTAAAATAACACAGTCAATAAATGAAACTTCACTGGCATATAAATAATGAGAATAAAATTACAGGCTGCCATTGTTGGTACAGTTATGCTGGTAGGTAGTGCGTATTATACCTGGCATACCTTGACAGAAAAACAACAGAAAACCGTGGTTCTGGATACTCAGGAGAAAAGAGCAGTGGATACAATACTAAAAAATAGAAAAACATACTGTATTGGTAATTATAATATTGAACTGCCTGATGGTATGGTGCTGGATGAAAAAACAAAACCCGTTGTTCGTTTTGATGGCAGTACTCTTACCAGTAAACGTATGTATTATCCTGCTTTTGAGCAGCGAATCCGGCTGCGCGAGAATGAGCTTAAACAAACCAGTCCGATAGATCCTAATAATGGTGATTACCTGAAAGCAATACACCCACTTGGAAGTGGTATGAAAGGTATTGTTTTTGAAAGAATGGAATCTGTTTCGGTACCTGACTCTGCCAGAATTCTGGAGGCGCATTTTTACAAAGATAACACAGCTTTTTTGTTAGAGATGAATGGCCGGAATGGAGAAAGCACCCGTTATGATAAATACAGAAATGAATACCCTGCACTATATGCCAATAATATTCCTAAAAAGCTGATTGAATTAAATAATCTCATAGCTCATATTCATGGGCGCGATGATGGGCTACCTAATTCATTCTCTGGTTTATGTATCCCAAATGGTTTCCTGGATATATCAGTGCTGAGTGGTGTCCAACAAGATATCGTGGTTAATCTGGCATCAAATGACAACCCTCAGTTGTCTGTAACCCTTGAGTCCAGAAACTATGATCCTGATAGTGAAAGTTTGCTTTCATTCAGGCGTTACGCTGAATCTTCCATTCATGATAATGGTGGGTATGTTATCAGAAAAGGGGAGAAGGATATTAGTAATCTACATGTACAAGAATGGCTGGCTAAAAGTAACAATCATGAAAAGAAAGAGGAATTTGATTTTTATTTTCTTATTAATGGTCAGCAGGCATCAGAGAGTAAACCTGTTTTATTTTTAAATTTGAAATGGGAACAAAAAGGAACCAATGAAAATATAACGGACGCCGGGATTTTGGCGGTCTGGGATGAGATAATAAAAACCATCAAACTACACTGATGTTTCCAGTTTGGAAGACTTTTGAACTATATGCTTCATAGACATCTATAACTGATCTTTATTTTTTAATTGGTTAGACAGCCGTCATAGCGTTTATTTAAGAGTGCACATATGAAAGACCAAACCCTGCGTTATTACGATGCCGAAATGCGCTATCTGCGCGATGCGGCAAAAGAATTTGCACAAACTCACCCTGACAGGGCAGCAATGCTCGATCTCGATAAGCCCGGTATTCCCGATCCTTACGTTGAGCGCCTGTTCGAAGGTTTCGCCTTCTCAATGGGGCGGCTGCGCGAAAAAATTGATGACGACCTTCCGGAACTTACCGAAGGGTTGGTGAGCATGTTGTGGCCCCATTATCTGCGTACCATTCCATCGCTTGCGATTGTGGCGCTCACACCAGATGTTCCGGCGATGAAAATGGCCGAAACGGTACCTGTTGGTATGGAAGTTTATTCTCGACCAGTTGGGCCGAAGAAAACCGTCTGCCAGTACCGCACCACGCGCGATATGGTGTTGAACCCGCTTGAAGTTTCAAAAGTGGTGATGACAACGGAACCTGATGGACGCTCTGTGTTACGCCTGCGTCTCGCATGCAGCACGCAGGCTGACTGGGCACAGGTGGATTTGAAGCGTCTGTGTTTCTATCTGTCGGGTGAAGCGGCGGTAAGTAGCGCGTTACATCTGGCGCTAACTCGTCGGCAGGCGGCATTTTATTTGCGCCTGCCTAATCAGACAGGTCGCATAAAAGTGGATGGCTGGTTTTCACCCGGCGGATTTGCCGATGAAGACTTACTGTGGCCAAAAGGGGAAAGCGCATTCAGTGGGTATCAGCTACTGCTGGAGTATTTCACCTTCCGCGAGAAGTTTATGTTTGTGCATCTCAATGGTCTGGAAACCGTGACATTGCCTGCCGGAATCACGCATCTGGATATCGAAGTGGTGTTAAACAGTCAGTGGCCGAGCGATTTACCGGTGACGGATGATGCCCTGATGCTGCACTGCGTGCCGGTGGTAAACCTGTTCTCACTTGAAGCGGACCCGTTGATTATCAACGGTCTGGAAAATGAATACCTGTTGCGTCCACGCCGCCTGCAGGACGGGCATACTGAGATTTACTCCGTGGATTCCGTGACCGGTTCAAACCGAACATCGGACGCAACTTATGTCCCGTTTACCAGTTTCCGCCATCGGGGGGGAATGCAGCGCCGCCATGCACCGGAGCGTTACTTCCATACTCGTGTGAGGCGAGGTGTTACCGGGTTGCATGACACATGGCTTATTCTCGGCGGTGAGATGTGGGAAGCAGATAAACTGATTTCCCGCGAACCTGTCTCGCTAAAAATCACCGGCACCAATGGCCAGTTACCGCGTAAAGCACTTCAGAGCACATTGCTTGATCGTTGCGAGGTCGTACTGCAAACACCGCTGAAAGTTCGCAATCTCTGTAAACCAACTTTGCCGTCGTATCCTCCCGCTGAAGACAGTTTCCAGTGGCGTGTGCTGAGTCATCTGGGTTCGAGTTATCTGAACCTGATGAGCAGCGCTGAAGTGTTGCGTGGCACGCTAGAGTTGTACAACTGGCAGGGCGATGAACTCAATAACCGCCGTCTGGACGCCATTCTTGAAGTTCAGCATCACCAGATTCAGCGTTTTGAAAAAGGCTTCTTGCTACGCGGTCTTGATATCGAAGTGACGCTGGATAGCAATGGCTTTACAGGTGAGGGTGATATCCACCTGTTTGGTGAAATGCTCAACCGCTTCCTTGCACTGTATGCCGATATTCACCTGTTTAATCAGCTCACCCTTATTGTCCAGCCTGCCGGGAAATGTATCCGATGGAACGAGAATCACAACCAGCGTCTGCCCGGTTAATCGCACAGCTCCAGGATAAACTGCCCTATACCCAGTTTTATCGTTTTTGCCAGCTACTGGAGCGCAGCCAGCCTGAAGCGCCAGCCCTGGGAAGCCACTGGGAGGTTAAACATGACCCGGTGCGTTTTCGTCCTCATCCGGGCATGGGGTTTCCGGCCAGTGAATTTAAGCGAGTGGAAATACCGGAACAAGCGCATCTACCGCCTACTATCCGCACCACTTTTATGGGGCTGTATGGTGTGGAGTCACCGCTGCCTACTGCCTATATCGACGATATTACTCAGCGCCGCGATGGACATGAGGCGGTCAGCGATTTTCTGGATATTTTTAATCACCGGTTAATCACCCAACACTACCGCATCTGGCGTAAATACTCTTATCCGGCCACCTTCGCTCCTGGTGGTACGGACAGAACATCTCGCTATCTACTGAGTTTGTGCGGCCTGGGAATTAAAGGCTGCGCGGGGAATATCGCCACGCCTGTTTCTCGTTTTCTTGCGCTGACCGGCATGATGCGTTTGCCGACCCGTACCAGCGAAGGGATTATCGCGCTTGTGCAGTTATTGGCTCCGGATACCAAAGCGCGTGTAATTGCTCATGATCGCTGCCGTATTCCGCTGCGTAAGCAGCTTGCAATGAGTGCGCGTAATCCTGTCAGTATGAGCAACAGCCCGGTTATGGGCAGCCACGCGCTTGATGTGAATAGCCAGGTGCTACTGAGACTGCAGACAAACAATGCCGACGAAGCCCATGAATGGCTGCCAGGCGGGCAACTGTACACAGATTTGCAGGCACTGTTGCAGGTCTATCTTGGCTCGCGGCTAAATGTGCGTTTTCAGCTTTCGGTGCTGCGCAGTTTGCTGCCGGATGCACAACTCTCCTGCCAGCCACAGCACAGTGGCGTACTGCTCGGCAGAACTGCGGTGATGCGCGCAGCGCGTGACATCACAACGCATCATAAAGATGAACTGATCACTATTAACCTGGGTCGCTATCAGCGCGTTCAGGAAAACCTTAACCGGAGGGATACCGATGAGCATGGCGATTATCGCTGGTAAAAAATATGGCGTGCTACTTCCGCTGGCAATAGTTGCCACCTTGAGTGGCTGTGGCCTGACTCAGAAAGTGAGCGATAGCACTGTGGCTATGACGAAATCCATTTTTTATAAGCAGGTAAAAATGCTGCATCTGGATATCACAGCGCGTGACGCGATCAACAACAACGCAGGTGGCGCACCGTTGGCCATGGTGGTGCGTATCTATCAGTTAAAAGACCGCAAGGTTTTTGATGGTACGGATTATCCGTCGCTATTTGCTGACGACAGCCAGGCGATTAAGGCTGATTTAATCACCGAAAAGGATATCCGTATTCGCCCGGGAGCGGCTGTAACTATTGATGTGCCGCTGGATGAGAAAGCTCAGTTTGTAGCGGTGGCGGGGATGTTCCTGGCTCCGGATTTTACCAACGACACCTGGCGTGTGGTATTAAGCCGCGATGACCTGGACCCGGAAAACGCGCGCCAGATTGAGCTGAATAACCAGGGTATGACACTGACCGCGTTGAAGGATAAATAATATGGCGCAGCCTTCGCTTTATGAAATGCTCACGGGGAACTTCACCGGTGGTCTTGAGCTCCATCAGGTCAGCGAGCAAAACCAGGTCATTCTCTCGGTACTCGACAATATGCAGCGCATTCTCAATGCCCGCCAGGGGACATTAAGCCACTTGCCGGATTATGGTCTGCCAGATATGAGCAAAATTCTGCAGGGTTTGCCGGGGACCGCGCACCAGTTGATGAACACACTTTCCAGCGTGCTGTTGAAATACGAGCCACGTCTAAAAAGCCTGACGATTACGCTGCTTGAGCAAAAAATGCCGGGTGAACTGGCTTATGCCATTGATGCTGAGTTGAAGGGTATTGGTCTGGTGCGCTATGGCACTGATTTTATGCCGGAAGGGCGGGTGCTTATCCGCCATCTTAAACAGCAGAACTACCTCAATACCACTACCCGGATGTAGTGGGTTCGTTCTCTTTTCCTCTTCTCAAGAATAAAACCATGAATGATAAAAACCCACACACGCTGAAAACCGGCGGCGACCCGCGTGGGCTTGCCGATTTTGCGGCACTGCGCGAAGAACTGAGCAAACTTACTCATCCGGCTCGGCCGGATGTGAACTGGCAGCTTGTGGAAACGTTGTGCCTGAATTTGTTTGAGCGTAACGGCGTAGACCTTCAGACGGCGGCCTGGTACACCCAGGCGCGCACTCGTCTTGCTGGGCTTTATGGGCTAAATGAAGGACTGGCGATAGTGGTGGCGCTGATTACCCACCAGTGGGGCGCAATATGGCCGCAAGCCACGCATGCACGGATGGAAGTTCTCAGCGGTTTAAGCCAAAGAGTGCAGCAGATGGTTCGTAGTTTTACGTTGGAATATGCTGATCTCGGCGAGCTTTATCAGGCAGAAAAACACCTCGCAAATCTGGGTGATGTGCTGCAACGCCTGGAGCTAAAACATTTAAGCCAGATGGACGTATTACGTAACCAGTTACAGGCGGCGGCCATACGGCTGGAAAATAGTGATGTTAAAGCAGGTAACAACGACGCGACTACTACAGGTATTGTCCTGCCAGCGAACACTTGTGCAACGACAGCAAGTAACAGTTCGCGCACAACATGGGTGTACGTTGCTCAGGCAGAGCCGCAAGCGAAGGGCGAAACCGTGAGTATTTCTGTGCCGGTAAAACCGTGGAAGCCATTTATTTCTGGGGTCGTCACTATGCTGGTGGTCGGTGGGATGTCGCTGTACGGTTGGAATTATATGCATCGACAAGATCCTGAATTGGCTCAGTTACAGGCATCTATCGCGCCATGGCCAGCAGCTCTTTCGGCCGGGAAAATCCAAAGTTTACAGCAGAAGAAACCCGAATGGCTTAGCGATAACGCTTATCCCGAGGCGGTAGAGCAGCGATTGAAACAGCTCACTATGCTCCAACCAGACTGGGCGCTGAATTATGGTAATCAGCTCGTTGGGCAGGTAAAGGCATTGTGGCCAAAAACACCGCTTGCGCTGCAAATATCCTCACGCTGGCAGCAGCAATTAAAGGAGTCAGCACTGCCGCCGGAAAAAATGAATGACTGGCATCAGGGAATGGAGCAACTCCAGCAACTCGCTAGCCGCCTGAACGGATTGGACGAGCAGCATGGCAAATACATGACGGTCAGTGAGCTTAAGACGATGGTGTTTGGCATCCAACAGTCGTTCAACAAAACGATTCCTGTGGAAGAGCAGTTACGGCAGCTTGATGAGACTCCATCACAGGCATTGACTACTCAGACTGATATGCATCTGAATCAGCTGCTCAACCGCTACGTGCTGATTAAACAAAAAGGGTAGCCCAATGAGGCTATCTTTCGGCTCCAGCCTCATTTAGTCATCTTGTGAATGTTGCCTGGAGCATTAGTAACACATTGTCTTTATTGCTCTGGTAAGCAACAAAAATCAGAGATACTAAGAAAAGAGTTTTAATAGGAATTGAGTAGAGCAGTCGAAATATAGCTGGATTAGTTAGGGTTTTATGACCGGAGAGATAAAGCTTTGAATGTTTCTTTATGAATGGTGCGTCCGAGTGGACTCGAACCACCGACCCCCACCATGTCAAGGTGGTGCTCTAACCAACTGAGCTACGGACGCACTATTTGTTGCGGTAAAACTTATAATGGTGCGTCCGAGTGGACTCGAACCACCGACCCCTACCATGTCAAGGTAGTGCTCTAACCAACTGAGCTACGGACGCACTGTGTTGTCTGTGACAACGGGGACGAATATTAGCGGCAGCCCCCGAGCCTTGCAAGCTTTAAACCGCAATTTTCTTCCATATTTCACTCGTTTGCTGCGCATCTGTGCAACCCGCTGGAAAAATAGCCGCCAAAGCGGCGGCTATTCGGGTTTATCGTGCGGCGCGCTGCAAAATAGTGATTGAAGGCTGACGTTGCAACCAACGCATCCGCAGCATCATCATAATCGCAGCAGACGTCAGACCGATGATAAAACCGGTCCAGAATCCTGCTGGCCCCATCGGTTCAACAACCCAATCAGTGAGTGCAAGAATATAGCCGCTTGGCAATCCCAGCACCCAGTAGGCGATAAACGTTATAAAGAAAATGGAGCGTGTATCTTTATAACCACGTAGCACACCGCTGCCGATAACCTGCACGGAATCGGAAAGCTGGTAAACCGCCGCCAGTAACATCAGGTGCGCCGCCAGCGCGACAACTTCCGGATTGCTGTTGTAGAGCAGGGCGATGTGCTCACGCATCACGATGGTGAAGATAGCAGTGAGGGTTGCCATGCACATACCAACACCAATGCCTGTCCAGGCGGCGGTTTGCGCATCGAGTGTTGAACCCTGGCCCAGACGGAAGCCCACGCGGATAGTGACTGCCGCTGAAAGCGACATCGGCAAAACGAACATCAGCGAGCTGAAGTTCAGGGCTATCTGGTGACCTGCAACGTCAACAATCCCCAATGGTGCGACCAGCAGTGCGACAACCGCAAACAGTGTCACTTCAAAGAACAGAGCCAGGGCAATCGGCAGGCCTAGTTGGGTCAGGCGATATATAACTTTCCAGTCGGGCTTGATAAAGCCTTTTGGCAATTTTAAATCGCGCATTGAGCGTGCTTTTCGCACATAAGAAATCATGAAGAAAAACATCACCCAATACACCGCAGCAGTTGCTACACCGCAACCTACACCGCCAAGTTCTGGCATGCCAAAGTGGCCGTAAATAAAGATGTAGTTGACCGGAATATTGACCAACAGACCAATAAAGCCCATCACCATACCGGGTTTGGTTTTTGCCAGTCCTTCACATTGGTTACGTGCCACTTGGAAGAACAAATAACCCGGGACGCCCCACAGCAGCGCGCGTAAATAACCCACGGCTTTATCGGCAAGTTCTGGGTCGATATTTTTCATCGCATGAATGATATGGCCCGCATTCCACAGGACAATCATGATCAGCGCCGAGACAAATCCCGCCAACCAGAAGCCCTGGCGAATCTGGTGAGCAATACGCTCACGACGGCCTGAACCGTTGAGTTGCGCGACGGTTGGCGTCAGCGCCATTAACAAGCCATGACCAAAGAGAATGGCGGGTAGCCAGATGGATGTACCGATTGCCACAGCGGCCATATCGGTTGCGCTGTAGCCACCGGCCATCACGGTATCGACAAAACCCATTGAGGTTTGTGCAATCTGCGCGAGGATCACGGGTATCGCCAGTGCGAGTAACTGGCGGGCTTCAACTATGTACTTCTGCATTTGAACACCTGAATATTTTTAGTTATTAGAAAGACAGCAAGACCGCCAGAAATGGCAGAAAAATAGGAATCGCAGGGGAATTAGCCTGACTATTGTAGCGGCAGAAAACGAATACGCCAGCCAAATAATGGTGGGGTAGTGCGGATAGCTGGTAAGCATTTTTTCCAACTGTTAAAGTGTTGCGTTATCTATTATACCCGTCATCCTTCGAGCTACAGGGGTGTTGGCTGCACTCACAAACCCCAGTCACTTACTCAAGTAAGCTCCTGGGATTTGCTCCCTGGCCGCCTACCTGTAACTGGAATGCTAACGGGTATGTTCAATACCATTTAATTACCAGGAGCTTTACGATGTTTACAGGTATTGTGCAGGGCACTGCAACCCTGGTCTCCATTGATGAGAAACCTAACTTCCGTACGCACGTCATTGAAATGCCCGATGCGATGTTACCTGGCCTTGAAACAGGGGCGTCGGTTGCGCACAACGGCTGTTGTTTGACTGTCACAGAAATCAATGGCAACCACGTCAGCTTTGATCTTATGAAAGAGACGCTGCGCATCACCAATCTCGGCGAGCTAGTGGTGGGCGACAGTGTCAACGTTGAACGCGCTGCCAAATTTAATGATGAAATCGGCGGGCATCTTATGTCCGGTCATATTATGACCACCGCCGAAGTGGCGAAAATTTTGACCTCAGAAAATAACCGCCAAATCTGGTTTAAAATGCGCGATAAAACGTTGATGAAATATATCCTGCATAAAGGATATATCGGCATTGATGGTATTAGCCTGACGGTGGGTGAAGTGACAGCATCGCGTTTCTGCGTGCATTTAATTCCTGAAACGCTTGAGCGCACCACGCTTGGCAGCAAGAAACTTGGCAATCGTATTAATATCGAAATTGACCCGCAAACCCAGGCAATTGTAGATACCGTTGAGCGCGTGCTGGCGCAGCGTGAAGCGACTTTGGATGCATTACTACCGAAGGCGTGAGGTTGAAACGGTGGATGATGCCTACGGCTTATCCACCCTACAGTTTCGAGCGTTAGGTCGGATTAGCGTAAGCGACATCCGACTGTATTAAGCAATCAACAAACTTCCGCGCACCAAATCACTGGTATGCCGTTCACCAAGCAACAACTCTACCGCCCGACGGGCAATACTCTCCAGTGGATATTTAATTGCGGGAATAGCATTCGAACCAGGCATTCGGGTTGAGCCGTCAAGACTGAACACCATCACCTGCTCAGGTACTTTTAACTGGTATTGATTGAGCATCATCACTGCTTCTTGCGCCTGCGTATCATCGGTGACCAGCAGCGCAGAAAACTTCACTCCACGGTTTATCAAGCGTTGTAGTGCAATGCGCACCGATGATTCATCGTCAATTACCAGTTGGCGGTTGAAGGGCACCACATGGTTGTGAAGCGCCTGATGATAACCTTCAAGTGTGAGCGCTGCCGCTTCACCACTGGCAAAGTTAATCAAAGCGATTTGTCGCCGCTTTTGATTACATAAATAATGCACTGCCGTTTCGGCAGCAAAAATATGGTCACACTGGATACTGAGGTTATGTGAGCCGCTTAGGCAATCAATCAACATGATTTCGTCATCAAGTTCCGGTAACGGAAAACGAGCGCCCACCACCACCAATGCATCACATAACCCATTTGAAAGCTCCTGAGCTGCAAGGGCCACACTGTCATGGTCATTGGCAAAGCGTAACAGCAAATGTTTCTGATGCTGATTAAGCTGTTTCTCAAGTGCCTGTAGATAACCAGTTGACTGCTGAATATGTTCGGTTGCGCAGATAACGCCAATGCAATTAGTTGACTGGGAACTCAAAGATTGAGCGATAGCATTCGGCTTGTAGTTAAGTATTTCCGCCGCGCGTAAAACGGCCTGGCGACTCTCTTCTTTCACGCCGCGACTGCCGCTTAAAACACGCGAAACGGTTGCTTTAGAAACCTGCGCCAGGCGTGCTACATCATTAATATTCGACATGGTGTGAGTTTCCTGCTTCTCAGCCAGAAACGGGCCTTGCGGCCCGTATGCTGAGATTACGTACGATCGTTAAAGCCATTTTCTGCGGCGGTTGCTCTGTACCACTCGCCGCTTTTCTTGATGGTGCGTTGCTGAGTCTCAAGGTTTAATGAGACAAAACCGTAACGGTTTTTATAGGCGTTGCACCAGGACCAGTTATCAATAAACGTCCACATGTGATAACCGAGGCAATTGCTGCCTTCGCTGATGCCTTTATGCAGCCATTTCAAGTGATCGCTCACGAAATCAATGCGGTAATCATCCTGAATCTGGCCGTTTTCGTCGAAGCGCTGTTCGTTTTCAACGCCCATGCCATTCTCGGAAATGTAGCAATTTGGGTTGCCGTAATTTTCACGCAGGTTGGTGAGAATGTCGTAAATCCCTTGCTCGTAGATTTCCCAGCCGCGATACGGATTCATTTTGCGGCCTGGCATTTCGTAGGACTCGAAGAACCACTCTGGCATAAACGGACTGTCAGGGTTTACCAGTGAATCGCGGCATTTGATGCGGCGCGGCTGGTAGTAGTTGATACCGAGTAAATCGACGACACCTGCCGCCAACAACTCTTTGTCACCAGGATGGCATTCAGGCAATTGGCCATGCTCTTTCAATAAGGCCACCAACTCTTGCGGATATTCACCACGCAAAGCAGGGTCAAGGAAGCTGCGGTTAAACATCAGGTCAGCAATGTTTGCAGCTTTCACATCCGCAGGGTTTTGCGAACGCGGGTAAGAAGGGGTGAGGTTCAGGATAATACCGATTTCGCCGCCGTCATTACGCTCGTGATAAGCCTTTACCGCCAGAGAGTGGGCGATCATGGTGTGGTAGGCAACGGTGGCTGCACGTTTGAAATCCACCACGTTCGGGTAATGGAAGTCGTACAGATAGCCGCCTTCGACGGGTACAACTGGCTCATTGAAAGTGAACCAATGCTTCACGCGGTCGCCAAACAGCTCGAAACAAACATTCGCAAATTCAGCATAAGCCGTGACAACGTCACGGTTTTCCCAGCCGCCTTGCTGCTGCATTACCATCGGCATATCAAAGTGGAACAGGTTGATAAATGGCTTAATTCCCTGCGCCAACAGTTCGTCAATAACTTGATTATAGAAGGTCACAGCTTCCTGATTTACCGCACCGCGCCCTTCAGGGATCAGGCGTGCCCAGGAAATTGAGGTACGGAAAGTATTGTGATTCAGCTCTTTCAGCAGGGCGATATCTTGCTTCCAGTTCTTATAGAACGTGGAGGTGTCTGCCGGGCCTACGCCGTTATGAAAACGGGTCGGTTGTTCTTTAAACCACTGATCCCAAATGGTGGCTGACTTGCCAAAAGAGAGCGTTTCACCTTCAGTTTGCGGTGCTGAACTGGCGCTGCCCCACCAAAAATTATCAGGAAATACGTATTTCATTTTCGTTCCTCGTTTGACGTGCCTGCCATCCGGGCAGGCAATAAAAAATATCAGTTTGCTGTAATCGGGCTGTTACTTTCCTGCGCATTACGATCTTCATCCTGTTTCAGCAGGGTGCGCTCATAAGCCTTCAGGAATGGGTAATACATCACAGCCGACATGACCATACAAATCAGGCACATGATTACGGGACTTACCGCCCAGTTTGCGGCCCATGAAGCACCAATTGGCGCCGGTGTGGTCCATGGTGTCAGCGAGACAACCTGTGCAACCCAGCCTAATTTGGTGGCGATATAAGCAAGTGTTGCGTTAATCATCGGCACTAAAGTAAACGGCAGGAAGAACATCGGGTTCATGATGATTGGCGTGCCGAACAGAATCGGCTCGTTGATATTAAAGAAGCTTGGCACCACGCCCATTTTGCCGATGGTGCGCAGGTGAATCGCACGACTACGTAATAGCAAGAACGCCAGTGGCAGCGTTGACCCCACACCGCCAATCAACAGATAGTGGTCCCAGAAACCTTGCAAATAGATATGCGGCAGAACATTGCCCGCAGCCAGAGCGGTCTGGTTAGCTGAAAGGTTCGCCATCCAGAACGGGTTCATAATCCCGGTAACAATAAGCGCGCCGTGAATACCAGCGAACCACAAAATCTGGCAAATAAAGACGGAAATCAAAATCGCCGGCAGCGAGTCGGATGCGGATACTAACGGCGCCAGCAGATGCATGATCGCTTCGGGAATAATCATCCCTGTGGTGGACTCAATAAATAAATTTAGCGGGTGCAGGGTGGCAACAATCACCACAACCGGAATCAGAATTTCAAATGAGCGCGCAACGCCTGTCGGCACTTCTTTCGGCAAACGGATGGTGATGTTGTGGCGTTTTAAGAACGCGTACATTTCGCTGGCGTAAATCGCCGTGATCAGCGCGGTGAAAATGCCCTGGCCAGAGAAGTACTGCGTTGAAATCTGCCCGTCTTTATACGGTGCGGCGACCAGTAAAAAGGCCATAAACGCCAGTAAGCCGGTCATTATCGGGTCGAGCTTATAGTGCTTCCCGAGACTTGCGCCGATACCGACAGAAATAAAGAACGTCATCACCCCCATGCTGAGGTTAAACGGCAACATCAACTGTTCACGATAGGTGAGAGAGAAATTCAGCCATGATCGCGCGAAACTCCAACTGCTGTCTGGCGAGAACGGCGGGAAGATAAACACTAACAAGAATGAACCGATGATCATAAACGGAAGGGCGGAGATAAAACCGTCGCGAATAGCGATGACATGGCGCTGAGAGCCCATTGCTCCTGCCATTGGCGTGACTTTTTGCTCAATCACATTGACCATTTTTTGGTACATGCTCATGGCGGTATCCTTGCTATTGTTTTTTGGAAAGTGGACTGATTGTGAAACAAGATGGAAACCGGTTTCCAATGAATAAAGAGATAAGTGTTAACGGGATCAAACTCGTGAAGAAAGGAGCGCAGGAAACGTGAAGAGACTCACATTTTGTTAAGAAAATGCTACATGCTTGCGAGGATTGAGTTTACCCCGGCGGTGCCGGGGTGGAAATCAGTGCGGAACCCGTAAACCGTTTTCGACGCCACGAGTGAAGACGACTTGCCAAAGCTGGATATCACGTGCACGGAAGGCTCCGGCACAAGCATTCAGATAATAACTAAACATGCGTTTGAATCGTTCTGAATAGTTATCTGCAATTTCCGGCCAAAAGTTATTGAAGCGTTCATGCCATGCCATCAGTGTTTTGTCGTAGTCGGCGCCAAAATTATGCCAATCTTCCATCACAAAATGACCTTCACTGGCATCGGCAATCTGGCGCACTGATGGCAGGCAGCCATTAGGGAAAATGTACTTGTCTATCCATGGGTCAACACCATTGAAGGTTTTATTCGAGCCAATGGTATGCAGCAGGAAAATACCGTCAGGTTTTAGGTTGCGGTCGGCAACATCAAAATAGGTGGCATAGTTTTTCGGCCCAACATGTTCGAACATGCCGACAGAAACAATGCGGTCAAATTGCATATCCAGTTCGCGATAATCTTGCAGCGCAATATTAACGTTAAGCCCGGTACAACGCTCTTGCGCCATTTTTTGTTGTTCGGCGGAGATGGTTACACCGTGAACGGCCACGCCGTAATTCCGGGCAGCAAATTCTGCCAGACCGCCCCAGCCGCAACCAATATCAAGTAGCGTCATTCCTGGCTCAAGATGCAGCTTATCGCAAATCATTTTAAGCTTGGCGTTTTGTGCATCACTTAGCGTAATAGCGTCTTTCCAATAACCGCAGGAATATTGCATATGTTCATCAAGCATACGGCTAAATAAGTCATTGCCCAGATCATAATGTTCTTTACCGACTATCCACGCGCGTTTTTTGGATTGCAGATTAACTAAGCGCGCGGCGGCTACACGTAGCGTGTCTTTTAAATGGTGAGGGAGTTGCTGCTCAAGTCCGGCGCGAATGGCGTTATGGAAAAAAATATCCAGTCGTTCGCAGTCCCACCAGCCGTCCATATAGCTTTCACCAAGACCCAGTGTACCCTCTTGCAGAACACGCTTAAAAAATTCGGGATGCTTAACCTGTATATCGAAGGGGCGTGGGCCATTAATTTCTACCCCTGCTCGCGTGAGCATATCGTTCACAATCCGATACCACGGGTTATTTCTTATTCTGACTTCTTCTATACACGATGAACTCATAGCTTCTCCATCACCAATGTGAAAGGAACCTTAAAACAGCGTAGACGCTATTTTGGGCATGTGAGAAATGTTACGGAAAATTCCGTGTGCCTGATATCCGACGTAGAACAGAGAAAGGGGGCTTGGCGCCCCAAAAAACAGCTGTAAAACAAAAACGGGAGCCAAGAGGCTCCCGTTTTAATGTGATTATTATGGTGTTATTTGTTGAGCCGTTTATGAGTATAGGCTCGCTTAAGCGGTGATTCAATCACATATTCTTAGCAAGCTAATCATGTTGAGACTGAGCAATTTTAATCTTAATGTGCATCCGATTCAGCCGGTTGCCAGACTTCGGCATTTTTACGGCGCTGAAGCAGATAACCCAGCATGGCCAGAGCTATTGTTACCAGCATGACACTGGTGGTTGTCAGCAGTGGTGTAGCGACCAACCACGACACCATTAAACTTGCCAGGAAGCACAGGCCCAATTGCAGCGTGTTTTGCAGCGCAGCGGCTTTACCCGTGGCTTGCGGGAAAGGCAATAGTGCAGAAGCAACAACGATTGGGTAAATCGCCCCGTTGGCAATCGCCATGATACAGAATGGGATGAGCAGCATGGTCAGGTTCGCATGTCCACTGATTGATACCGCCCAGGTGCCGAAAACACTCAACGTATATAACGCCAGCAACCACGGCAGCATTTGCTTGCCTTGCCATTTTTGCAGTGCGCTACGGCAGCCATAACCACCAATCAGGAAGGCGATAGTTTGCGGCACATAGCTCAGGCCAATTGCCGCCGGGCTGTAACCCATATCGTTCAGAATAAACGGAGAACCGGTCAGCCAGGCAAAGAAGCTGGCAGAGCAAGCTGCGTAAATCAACACGTTGCCGCTATAAACACGAGAGCGCAGCAACGACATAAAGCTGACTTTATTGTCTTCTGTTTGCGGGTGATGCTGGGTACGTGGTTTCAGACGCAGAGTTGGGATCATCAGCACCAGCGTGATGGCAAACAGTGTGGCGAAAATCGCCTGCCAGTCAAAGTGGGTCAAAATCCAGCTACCCAAAAGTGGAGCCAGTGCAGGAGACAGACCAACCAGCGGCATAATCGTTGCAAAAATACGATTTGCGCGGTTTGCCGGGTAGTAATCGGTCACCAGTGCCTGCCAGCTTACCGCGGCAGAACAAACACCAACGGCCTGAACGAAGCGCAACACCAGCAGAGCGGTGGCACTTTCTACCCACAACATTCCAATACAACCGACGGCGAACAGACTCAGACCGGCCAGCAAAACTGGTTTACGTCCGAAATGGTCTGACAGCGGCCCCCACATTAACTGGGCAAACGCAAAGCCCGCAAGGAACAGGCTCAGGCTCGCACTGACGGCGGAGGCATCGGTCTGTAAATCTTGCTGAATGGCAGCGAAAGCAGGCAGATACATGTCTGTGGCAAGGAAGCCCAGAACACTTAATCCAGCCAGCCAGATAAGAAATCCTTTTGATGGTTGCATAATTTTCTCTTGTTTTATCTTGCAGGTTGATCGCCGCGAGAGTGTACGGAGTGCAAATAGGCTTGTGAAACGCTAATATTTGTAGGTTGCGTTCAAAAATTTTGTGAGCAGAGAAATGTGGTCAGAATATTCGCTGGAAGTGATAGATGCGGTAGCGCGCAATGGCAGCTTCAGTGGTGCAGCACAAGAGCTGCACCGCGTTCCGTCAGCTATCAGCTATACGGTACGGCAACTTGAAGATTGGTTAGCGGTTCCGTTATTCGAACGTCGCCATCGGGATGTTGAATTAACCCCCGCTGGTGTCTTTTTCCTGAAAGAAGGCCGCTCTGTTATCAAAAAAATGATGACGACACGGCAGCAGTGTCAACAGATCGCAAATGGATGGCGCGGGCACCTGGCTATCGCAGTTGATAACATCGTTAAACCTGAACGAACGCGTCAGTTGGTGTTGGATTTTTATCGTCATTTTCCGGATATCGAACTGCGTATATTCCAGGAAGTGTTTAACGGCGTGTGGGATGCGCTGGCTGATGGGCGAGTTGAAGTCGCGATTGGTGCGACACAAGCTATTCCTGTCGGGGGGCGTTATGCGTTCCGCGATATGGGGACGTTGAGTTGGCGCTGTGTGGTGTCATCAAATCACCCACTGGCACAGCAGGGCGGAACCTTAAGTGATGATGATCTGCGAGCCTGGCCGTCGTTAGTACTGGAAGATACCTCCCGTTCGCTACCGAAGCGTATTACCTGGCTTTTGGATAACCAGCGTCGAGTTGTGGTTCCAGACTGGGAATCTGGCTCTGATTGTCTTAGCGCGGGTTTATGTATTGGTATGGTGCCATTGCATATAGCAAAGCCGTGGTTGGCTTCAGGGCAGTGGAGTGAGCTGACGCTCAATAACCCGTTCCCGGACGCGGCATGTTGCCTGACATGGCGGCAAAATGATGCTTCGCCAGCTCTAGCCTGGCTGCTGGAGTATTTAGGGGATAGCGAGACGATGAATCAGGAGTGGTTGCAGGAGCCTGCTTAGGCAGGCTCCTTTGACTGTTTTTAGCGGCGGTAATCGCGGAATGGGCCATCTGCCACTGAACGGCGTTCAATCAGGCGCGGATGTACTTCAATTGATTGCGACTCTTCGCGTTTATTGACGATTCTATCCAGCAGCATATTGAAAGCTGTTTCACCCAGCGAGTCCTTCGGCTGGTGAATGGTGGTCAATGCCGGTGTGAAATAACGAGCGTTACGCACGTTGTCATAGCCGATAATGGAAATATCCTGCGGTACGCGTAAACCCATTTCATCAGCAGCACAAATTGCGCCCATCGCCATAATGTCGCCGCCGCAGAATACTGCGGTAGGGCGCTGAGACTGACCGATAATCTGCTGCATGGCGCGGTAGCCTGACTCAGGTTCAAAGTCACCTTGCACAATCCAGTTCTCAGGAATAGCGATCCCAGCTTCTTCCAGCGCCTTCATAAAACCAGCATGGCGGCCGCCACCGGTATTACGCTCCATTTGGCCAGGGATTGCACCAATTTCGCGGTGACCACGTTCAATCAAATAACGTCCAGCCAGATAGCCACCGTGGAAGGCATTATCGACAACGGAGTCGGTGAAATCTGCGCGGGCTTCGCCCCAGTCCATCACAACCATTGGGATGTGACGATACTCTTCAAGCATAGTCAGTAATGATTCCGGATATTCAGAGCACATCACCAGCAGCCCATCGACGCGCTTTTGCGCCATCATGGATAAATAGGCGCGCTGTTTTTCGAAATTATTGTGCGCATTACCCAAAATCAGGGTGTAGCCTTTTTCAAAGCAGCTATTTTCGACAGCTTCGATTATCTCGGCAAAATAGGGTGCTTCGCTAGAAGTGGCTAGCAAACCAATCGTTTTGGTGTGATTAACTTTCAAGCTACGCGCGACGGCGCTCGGCGAATAGTGCAATTGTTTGATTGCCGCCCAGACCGCGTTACGTGTTTCTTCCGCCACAAAACGGGTCTTGTTAATCACATGTGATACGGTTGTGGTGGAAACGTTTGCGAGCTTCGCTACGTCCTTGATTGTCGCCATTAAATTTCACTCCGGGCCATATCGTAAACCCCTGATAACCAATGTGTTAAACGTTTGCGTACGCTAACTCCTGAGGCAACGTTAAGGTTGCAGGTATGCCGGGATTGCGACATAAAACGGGAGGAGGGTGTTGAATAGATGGTACGCAATAAATTAGCGTGGGATTTTGGCCTATCCTGGAGAAAAGTGAAAGAGGGAAAAGCGATATCAGGTTAAAACCAGGGGGATTTTTATGTCTGATTGTGGGAAAATCAAGCCGACACACCGATTGTAGGGTAATAAAAGGAGTTTGCTAATGAGTACCGATCTGAAATTTTCAATCATGACCACGGTTGTTGTTTTGGCACTGATTGTGTGTGGCGCGTTAACCGCCGTACTGCACTGATACATCGCTCTGATTAAAATGGGCCGCAATCGCGGCCCATATATTTTAGGTTTTATGCTGCCAGATTCTTAGCAACAAACTCCCAGTTCACCAACGCCCAGAAATGCTCAAGATAGCCAGCACGAGCATTGCGGTAGTCGATGTAGTACGCATGTTCCCACACATCCACAGTCAATAACGGTGTTGCCGCTGTTGTTAGTGGGGTACCCGCGTTTGAGGTAGAGACAATCGCCAGAGCGCCATCTTCTTGTTTGACAAGCCAGGTCCAGCCAGCGCCAAAGTTTTTAATAGCTGCATCAGTGAACTGCTGTTTAAACTCAGCAAAGCTCCCAAACGACTTATTAATGGCTTCCAGAAGCTCTCCAGTTGGTTCACCGCCTGCATTTGGTGCCAGGCAATTCCAATAGAAGGTGTGGTTCCAAACCTGAGCTGCGTTGTTAAACACGCCACCTTCGGAAGTACGAACGATCTCTTCGAGAGTTTTACCTTCAAACGCGGTGCCCTTAACCAGATTGTTCAGGTTAGTGACATAGGTTTGATGGTGTTTACCGTAATGGTATTCCAGAGTTTCGGCGGAAATATGCGGTGCTAAAGCATCTTTTGCATATGGTAGTGCAGGTAGTTCGAACGACATTGCTGACTCCTTATTACCCTTCATACTTCGAGCAGCATCTTTGTTGGCTGCGATGCAACTCGAATTAATTTGGGTATCTATTGTTAAACATCACTCTTAGTGCGGGTTTAGGGTAACAAATTGAAAGGATAAGCAAAAGAGGGAACTCACCTGCCCAGGGAAGGGCAGGCGCAGGTTTTCGATAAATAGAGTTTAACGAATTGTTTTAGGGGTCATAACGCGTTTGGCACCGACATAGTGGCGCTGCCAGTAGTCTTCGCTTAGTGAGGTTATCTGGATATCTTGTCCGGTACGCGGTGACTGAATAAATTTACCGTTGCCCACGTACACGCCAACATGGTCAGCGGTGCCCCGACCTTGGGTGCGGAAGAAGACCAAATCACCAGTTTCAAGCTCCCCACGATCTACAGATGAGGCATCACGCAGGTGATACATCTCGTTAGCGGTACGAGGAATACGGAACTTCACTAAATCTTTGTATGCGTAGTAAACCAGACCGCTGCAATCGAAACCGGTAACCGGCGAGGTGCCACCCCAACGATACGGTTTGCCAATCTGGCCCATCAATTTATTCATTGCCGTTTTTTGTGCTTTTTGCACACGGACTTTATGCGCCGCAGCAATCGTCGTTGGCTGCTCTGATTTAACTTTTACACAATGCGCTTTATGGCCTTTACGCGGCTTGCTGCATTTTTCGGTGAAAGTAACAGGCTGAGCTTTTGCGAGTTTAGAGGTTTTAGTGCGGGAGTTTTTTGCAAGTTTCTTTGTTTTAGCGCTGCTGGCATTTTTGGCGGTTTTACTTTTTGCGGCAGTTGCTTCTTTTTTCTTGCTGGCTGTTTTGACTGAGGTGGTGCTTTTTTTGCTGGTGGTAGTGGTTTTACTCTTACTGCTTTTTTCTGTGCTCTTCGTTGTGCTTTTAACAACGTGCGCTTTTTGCGCAGCCACGGGACGAGCGTGCTCAGACGCCTGCGTCAATGGTGTATACGGCAAGGTAAATAGCAGAGCACAGAGCGTGATAGAAATTTTTGTTATCCGCGCCACTCGACAATCCCCTGGTGAAAATGAATGCATGAGAAAAACCATCATGCCCGTGTATGATTTTGCGAAACCCGCCGATTCTAATCTATTAAGCACGATAAAGTTAATAACCTTTTACTATTCGTCTTGCTGTTTCGTTACCGGACGCAAAAAAATTAACCAAACTAATGGTTGCAAGGCTATTTATTGATCAGGCTTAGGGTCATTTGCTGATTTTCAGTGGCGGGAAAAGTGTTATTCTTGATACATGTTGTCCCTCCATCGCGTATGACAGGAAAGCCCTATAAAAAATGGTGTTTTCTGAAGAGGGCGTCAATCGCTACAATGGCAGACTAATGCCAGTACTTGGTTTGAGGAAGCAAGCAATGAGCACTATTGAAAAAATCCAACAACAGATTACAGAGAACCCAATTCTTCTTTATATGAAAGGTTCTCCGAAACTGCCTAGCTGTGGCTTCTCCGCCCAGGCTGTGCAGGCGCTATCCGCTTGTGGTGAGCGTTTCGCGTACGTTGATATTTTACAGAACCCAGACATCCGTGCTGAGCTGCCAAAATACGCTAACTGGCCTACTTTCCCGCAGCTGTGGGTTGATGGTGAACTGGTTGGCGGCTGCGACATCATCATTGAGATGTATCAGCGTGGCGAATTGCAGGCACTGATTAAAGAATCTGCTGCCAAACACAAATCCGAAGAGCCAGACGCAGAGTAATTTGCAACTGGACTAAGTAATTGCCAGAAATAAAAAAGCGACTTATCAAAGTCGCTTTTTTTATGCTCAGGATTCGGGGTCCGCTGGCAGCGGTAAAGGCCAGCCGCCTAAACGTTTCCAACGGTTAACGATTTCGCAAAAAAGCTCGGCGGTTTGCTCAGTATCATATAGAGCCGAGTGCGCCTGGCTGCTGTCAAATGGCATACCTGCGGCGATACACGCTTTAGCGAGTACCGTCTGGCCGAGAGCCAACCCGCTCAGTGCGGCAGTGTCAAAGGTCACAAATGGATGGAACGGGTTACGTTTTAAAGAAGCACGTTCTGCCGCTGCCATCATAAAGCTGTGATCGAATGTCGCATTATGGGCGACCATGATCGCGCGGTTACAACCGCTGTCTTTAATTCCTTTGCGCACCATTTTAAAAATTGCGTGTAGCGCGTCATATTCACTCACTGCACCACGCAACGGGTTATGCGGGTCGATACCATTAAAGGCCAGCGCTTCAGGTTGAAGAATTGCGCCTTCAAAAGGTTCAACATGGAAATGCAGGGTTTCGTCAATCGATAACCAGCCGTCTTGATCCATCTTTAAAGTGATGGCTGCGACTTCAAGTAAAGCATCGGTTTTAGCGTTAAACCCGGCGGTTTCAACGTCAATGACTACCGGATAAAAACCACGAAAACGGTCGCACAGGCTATGCAGTTGCGTGTTGTCAGACATCAGGATCTCTTAATACGGGGAAAAAGCAGCGCGCATTATGGCAAATTTTAACAAGGGAAGCTAACGGGCGCAGAGAGCACCCGTAACAGGATATTAATTACCCAAGCCTTTACCTGCGTCTTTGCTTTCGATCAGCTCAATTTTGTAGCCGTCAGGATCTTCAACAAAAGCGATAACGGTGGAGCCGCCTTTTACCGGGCCAGCTTCACGGGTGACATTGCCACCGTTTTTACGAATACGTTCACAGGCTTCAGCCGCATCATCTACGCTCAGAGCGATGTGACCATAAGCATTGCCTAAATCGTAGCTATCGGTGCCCCAGTTATAGGTCAGTTCGATAACCGCTTCTTCGGTTTCCGGGCCATAACCAACGAACGCCAGAGAGTATTTGTTATCAGGGTTTTCACTGGTACGCAGCAGAGTCATGCCTAGCACTTTAGTGTAAAATTCGATGGAGCGTTGCAGATCGCCGACACGCAGCATGGTGTGAAGTAAGCGCATATTTACAAAATCCTCTTAGAATTAAAGGGTTAATTTCTAAATGCGAGGTAAGTATAGCGGCGAACTAGCGCCGCTATCAATGAGAGGGGTCTATAAAGTCGGGTAGTCGGTATAACCTTCTGCACCACCACCATAGAAAGTTTCAGGGCGCTGGGCGTTGAGTTCTGCATTGTGATGCAGGCGTTCAACCAGATCCGGGTTAGCAATATAGTCACGGCCAAAGGCTACTGCGTCGATTAGGCCTTTCTCGATTAATGTTTCGGCTTTTTCTGGCGTGTAAGCACCAGCACCGATGATCACACCGTTAAAGCGTTCACGTACTTTCTGACGGAACTCTTCGGTATAAGGTTGACCGCCAGCCCAGTCTGGTTCAGACATGTGCAGATAGGCAATGCCACGTTTGTTCAATTCTTCAATCAGATACAGTGCATCGGCTTCTTCGTCCGGGCCGTTATCAACATTCTGGAAAGAACCGATTGGCGAGACGCGAATACCAATGCGATCGGCACTCCACTCTTTGCTTGCAGCATCAACCACTTCTAATACCAGACGTGCGCGGTTTTCGCGGCTACCACCGTATTCATCAGTACGATGGTTGGATGTTGGTGACAGGAATTGATGCAGTAAGTAACCGTGTGCAGAGTGTAATTCGACCATATCAAAGCCAGCATCACGTGCATTACCGACAGCCTGGCGGAAGTCATTCACAATACCTGGGATTTCATTAAGCTCAAGAGCACGTGGCATTGAGGTATCGACACGAATGGCATGACCATTTTCATCACGTAATGAGGTGCGCGTTCCGGCAGAAATTGCAGATGGCGCAACCGGTGCTTGCTGGCCTGGCTGAATACTGGTGTGGGAGATACGGCCGGTATGCCACAGCTGTACTGCAATACGACCGTCCGCGGCGTGAACGCCTGCGGTAATTTTCTGCCATGCTGCAATTTGCTCATCGCTATGCAGACCAGGAGCACCTTCATAGCCTTTAGCTTGCGCTGAAATTTGCGTTGCTTCGCTGATAATTAACCCAGAACTTGCACGCTGACGGTAGTACTCACCCATCAATGGCGTTGGAATATCGCCAGGCACAATGCTACGCAGGCGGGTTAATGGTGCCATAAAGATACGGTTAGGCGTGGTAATCGCGCCGACTTTCAGTGGAGTAAATAATTTATCTGCTGACATATAAAACGCCTCTAATAGACCGGTCGTCTACTATTTGATTAAATAAAAAGCCTGTCAGGAGACAGGCTCCGCTAATAATTGAGTTACGTGGGCGAGGGCGCATTCTAGCGGTACCGCGCTACGTGAAATCTTCGCCTGAAGACTTGCTCCTAGCCACAAAGCATAAATTACCTGGGCCTGGCTTAACGCTGAGCCGGTTAATTTCAGGCTTGATTCGGCATCACCTTTTTCCAGTGCATCTGCAATCTGGGAGACAATTTGTGCGGCACCTTTGTTCAGGGCCGCGCGCATATCTTCTGAAAGATCACACACTTCAGCCGAAAGCTTTACCGTTAAACAACTGATCAAGCTGCCGTGCTGGCAAAACCATGTCACCGTTTCCTGGTACCAGGCCAGCAATTTTTCTCGATAATTACCGCTATCGTGGGAAAAGTGCTGCTGTAAACGCAGGTTGTAAGCAGTGTAGTAACGCTCAAGCATCGCCACGCCAAATGCTTCTTTTGACCGAAAATAATGATAAAACGAGCCTTTCGGTACTTCAGCTGTGCTTAACAGCTCGCTCAATCCCATGCCAGTAAACCCGCGCTGCAGACAAAGCTGCTCGCCGGTAGCAAGGAGGTGTTCACGAGTGTCATGTTCAGGATGTCTGTTCATGGGGAATACTGTAATAGACCAGTCGGTCTAAGGCAAGGTTCAGGCGGCAGAATTTTCCTGCCGCCTGAAGGGTCAGGTTTTACGGCATGTGGCAAGAATATCCATATCAGGTTGATATTCTGAGGTTTTAATATCCATCATTCCCAGCAGCGTTGAGAAAATATTATCCTGAGAAACTTGCTCGGCAGCCGCTTTCTTGGCCAGACAATCAGCATTGACGGCAAAGTTTTGTTGGTAATCTTTCGATAGCCAGAACAGGAACGGAATGTGCGTTTGCTGTGAAGGGGCCAGCATATAGGGTGTGCCATGCAAATAAATACCGTTTTCACCCAGCGATTCACCGTGGTCAGAAAGATAGACCAGTGCGGTATTGAATTTGTCGCCATGTGCGTTCAATTCATCGATGGTGCGGCTAACAATATCATCGGTGTACAAAATGGTGTTGTCATAGGTATTGATGAGCGACTGGCGATCGCAATCCTGAATCTGGTTACTGTCGCACGTTGGTGTGAACTTGCGGAATTTATCCGGGTAGCGGCGGTAGTAGGCCGGACCATGGCTACCCATCAGATGCAATACAATGACGGAGTCTTGCTGTAAACCATCCAGCACGTTGCCGAAGCGATGTAAAATCGCGTCATCCCAACAGGATTTGTCTTTGCACAACGCGTCTAAATTCCACTGTGTCATATCGGTATGCGGGATACGGGAACAAGCCCCTTTACAGCCGCCATCATTATCACGCCATAGCAGATTGATACCTGCATGTGCCATGACGTCAAGCAAGCCTTCCTGGTGACGAGCCAACGATGCATCGTAATTTTTACGTGGCATATTAGAGAACATGCATGGAACGGATATAGCCGTTTCGGTACCGCAAGATGATGCATTAGGGAAATAAATAACGTCGCGTTTTTTCAGTTCCGGATTGGTATCACGGGTGTATCCATTCAGTGAATAGTTTTCAGCGCGCGAGGCTTCCCCCACAACAAAGACAACTACAGTTTTCTTTTTCTGTTGGCTAATCAACGTGCCTTTTTTCGCATCTTCACCAATTTTTACCAGCGTTTGATCGCCGGCAAACCAGCGGGTCAAGCTGTAGCGGCTTATGGCACTAATGTAGTTGGCAGGTGTCACCATTTTCACCACGCCTTTGTTGTTACGGAACAGTGAGGCGTAGTCTTTATAAAATACGGATGCGACAAGAATAATAATCAATAACCCAGCCAACACGCCTACCAACCGAGTCAGGAGGGTATACCACCAATGTGAAGGTTTGATTTTGATTGAAGCCAGGATGAGCGCAGGCACTATGCCCGCAATGCTGAGCCAAATAAGCAACTGCGGAGTAACCAGTGCTACGGCTTCCTGGGAGTCGGTTTCAAAAACGTTCGTCATCATGTTTTTGTCGATGACGGCACCGTAGGTGTACATAAAATAGTTACTGGCAGCACAGCCAATTATCAGTATCACCAGCACAGGCTTACGCAACCACGGCAGGTTTATCATGCTGAAAATAGTCAACCAGGCGCTGAATAACACTACCGGTACAGAAATTGCGAAGAGCCAGCTATGGAAGGAAACTGGAGCAATGATTTCCCAGGTGCGTTTTATGAACAAGAAATTGATTAATGTGAAGAAGAGTGCACAGCAAATATTAAATTTAGAATCGTTACACTGTAACTTTTTCAGGGATTCCATAACAGCCATAAATGATCATAAAGAATGCGCACAGACTAATGAATAAAGATTAGGTGAACCTTAATTTCAAAAATCCATTCATATCTTTTTGTGCGGGACAAGCACTAAGAATATTTACCGCACCGCTTGCAACATTTTATTTGTCGGTCTTCAATTGAAGCAATGCGACGAAAGAGGTGTGAGGGTGTCTGAACAGTTAGAATTTTTCCCGATTCAAAGCCCGTGTCGTGGGATCTGCCAGTCAGATGAACGCGGTTTTTGCCGTGGCTGTATGCGCAGCCGTGATGAACGATTTCAGTGGCAGCAATTAAGCGATGGGCAAAAACAAGAAGTGCTTCGGTTATGCCGCCAACGATTAGTGCGTAAATTGCGAGCAAACAAGGCGCTTCCCCCTGAAGAACCCCAACAACCCTCACTTTTTTAATTCCTTGATGCCGTTATACTCAGTCGCAGAATTCGTTTACTACTGAGGACAGGCTTTATGGTACAGCGCACTACGATTTCCCCGCAGGGCCCAGAATTTTCACGCCTGGTCATGGGGTATTGGCGTTTGATGGAGTGGAACATGTCCGCGCCGCAGCTAGCCAGTTTTATTGAAGAGCATGTCGACTTAGGGATTACTACCGCCGATCACGCCGATATTTATGGCGGTTACCAGTGTGAAGCTGCATTTGGCGAAGCGATGCGCCTGGCACCGCATCTGCGGTCCAAAATGGAAATTGTCACCAAGTGTGGTATTGCCACCACGGCAAACCCAGGACACGCACTGGGTCACTACATTACCGATAAATCACACATCATCAGCCAGACTGAAAAATCGCTCGAGAACCTGGCAACCGATTATCTCGATCTGTTGTTGATTCACCGCCCGGATCCTTTGATGGATGCTGATGAAGTTGCAGAAGCTTTCACTTCGCTGCATCAGAGTGGAAAAGTGCGTCACTTTGGTGTGTCGAACTTTACCCCTGCGCAGTTTGCTTTGTTGCAATCGCGTTTGCCATTCACGCTTGCGACCAATCAGGTAGAAATCTCGCCGGTACATCAGCCTACTATTCTCGACGGTACGCTGGACCAATGCCAACAGTTGCGTATACATCCGATGGCATGGTCATGCCTGGCTGGCGGTAGCCTGTTTAACGACGAAGCATTACAGCCGCTGCGTGATGAGCTGCAAGCCGTCGCAAATGAAATCGGCGCGGAAACTATCGAACAGGTGGTATATGCGTGGGTGATGCGATTGCCGTCTAAACCCTTGCCAATCATCGGTTCCGGTAAAATCGAACGCGTGCGTTCAGCAATTCACTCCTTAAGCCTGGATATGAGTCGCCAGCAGTGGTTCCGTATCCGTAAAGCTGCATTGGGTTACGACGTGCCATAACCCGCAAAAACAGTTATCTCCCGGAGGATTCAACCTGTCTGGCCTATGCTTAACAGGTTGAACGTGAATCCGGGAGTTAATATGAAGCGAATAAGTCTGGCTTTTTTAACGCTGTTTAGCTGTGCGGCTGTTCAGGCTGCGAGCACCGAAGTTCAAATGAATCTCGTCACGCCTAAAGGGATTGGCCATTCTCTTGGTACCGTGAAAATCACCGAAACCGACAAAGGGCTGGTCTTTGCACCAGATCTTAGAACCCTTCCTCCAGGCGAACATGGTTTTCATGTTCACACCAATGGCAGCTGTGAACCTGCAATGAAAGCTGGAAAACCTTCAGCTGCAGAGGCTGCTGGTGGCCACCTGGATCCTGATCACACTGGGAAACACATGGGGCCGATGGGTGTTGGGCACCTGGGTGATTTGCCTGTACTTGTGGTCGATAATGATGGAAGCGCTACCGAACCGGTCACCGCACCTCGCCTGAAAACACTTGATGAAGTAAAAGGCAAAGCGCTGATGGTGCATGTTGACGGCGATAATATGTCCGATCAACCTAAACCACTTGGTGGTGGTGGAGCACGTTACGCTTGCGGTGTCATTCAATAAAATCAGTGGCTACCTGCCAGAGTTCCGGCAGGTGGCGCCTGTTCCAGCTGTGAAAGTGAGCAGTAGAGCCGCCAGATAATTCCCGCAAGCTCTCGTGCTGCCGGATTGTGATGATGTGCGAGCGTCTCGGACATTCGCTGCAATTCCTGTAACGTGGCTGCTAACGAGCGTTGTTGTACTCCGCGCTCACTCATGACATCCCTCAAGGTATGAATACACACATCGCGCACTTGTGAGAGCGGGTCGGAACGTGTTTCCCATACTCGTAATTGCCAAACAACATGAGAACAATTGAGTAATACCACCCCCCAGCGCAGCAACCAGCGGCGCGCCACTTCATCTTTGCTGTTACTCAATTGGCTGATGTGGTGATAAACCAGCGATTCGAACTGGTTCTCGGAGTGCTGCGGCTTACGGCTTAACTGATCGACAAAACCGCGCCGTAAGGCACGAATATGACGGCGCCCTTTACGTGTATCGGAGCCCGGGCGAAGAACAGAAAACGCAACCCATGAGAGACCTACACCAATGACTTTTGCCAGATTGTCATTGAGGAAATCAGCTAAGTCATAAACCGGTGGATTAGTGACGGCGATAAATGACCCCATAAATACAATTAATTGCCCCCACAGCCCGGCTAACTTAGGTTGTTGCAGCTTTAGCAGTTGCATTGTCGCCAGCAGCGGCAACAAGAAAATCAGGAATTGCCAGAGATCGGTGATCTGTACCATCAGGCCAAATTTGACCAGGAAGCTGAATAACGACAGCCATAACAGGGTGCGCATCAGTAGCGTAAGTGAGTTAAGCGGTGAGGCGACCGACGAATAGAGCACGCAGCTGATCGCCGCCAACGACAACGCGCCACTCCCGGCGTCCCATTGAGTGTTAATGCACCATGCTCCGGTTACGGTTATCACGCAAAAGGTACGTAACGCGCTCCACAATGCTTCGGTATTATCGGTATGACGTGCCAGCGGCGGCGTTTTGGGCGGAGTGAGTTGTGAAACCGGGGTGGTATTTCCCAGTTCACGCAACCAGCGGCTACTGTTCAGATACAACCAGCAGAAATAACGCAAGCGCCGCCAGAATGCCTGATGACGGTAATCAGCTTCCGGCCCAGGGGCAATCTGTTGCAACAGCCGGGCAACGGTATATTTATGGGTGCCTTCCCGTGCCAACTCATGAATCAATGCTTCAAGAACCGGCCACAGATTTTCCGGGGGATTTGGCCAGTTCATTAGCATGCGTCGAAGGCTTGAGATTACGCTGGTCAGACGTAATTGCTGATGGATTAAATAATTGAGCAAATTATTCTGGCGGCGGAAGCGGTAATGGCTCCAGAATGCCTGAATTCTCAATAGATTCATGGTTAGAATCTGTCCAATAACACCTTCATGCGCAGTTCGAATGGCATCTGTGGTTTCCGGTTTCCACAACATGGATGCGTGCTCTAACAACCGGGCATGCATATTTCGCAACGCACTAAGAAGGGTGGTGCCATCTGAGGTACTGGGCAGCACCATCATCATAAATCCACCGCACAAAATCCCGACTATTACCTCACAAACTCGCGCCTGAGTGATGTCCCAAAGCTGGGTTGTTTCGACGGTATTGACCATCGGGAAAGCAATGATCGCAGCGGTGTAGCCCGCCAGCATAAAAGCATAGGCTACGTTGTTCTGGAAATGGCTTGAACTCCAGGTGCAGAGTGCGAGCCAGGATGCCATCGCAAAGGTAAACAACCAGGGGTCGTTGAGTGTGTTTCCCGCAATAATCAAAGAGGCCATCGCACCAATCAGGCTACCGGCGACTCGTCCAAGACTTTTACTGACCACACCACCGACAGTGGGAAAACTGACGACCGCAGCTGAGGTCATCGCCCAATAAGGTTCATCTAAATCCAGGTAGTAAGCGATGGTTAATGCGAGGCACATCGCAATGGCATTACGCAGGGCATAGCGCCATTGCCCGGCGTTTGCTTTCCCCCAGGGCGTGTTTTTCCATGCCAGTGACGAGAGTTTCATCGCTAGATTCAGTGTTTAATTGAAACGGTGCAGGTGGTACCGGAAACCAGCGTAATACCTTGTGGGATTTGGTTTAGCTGAATGCGCACCGGCACGCGCTGAGCAAGGCGCACCCACGGCACATTGGGTTTGATATCTGCCACCAGATCGCTGTCGCTTTCAACGCTTTGGTCATAAATAGCGCGACCAATGCTTTGCACTTTCCCTGATAACGGCACATGCCCGCTATAGAGAACAATTTCCGCTAGATCGCCGGGTTGAATATGGCGCAGTTTGGTTTCTTCAAAATACCCCACGACATAGAAAGAATGGCTGTCGACTAGCGCAAATACGGGCTGTCCAGATGTAGCATAATTACCGGTACGCGTTGAAAGATTGGTTACCCAGCCATCAACAGGTGCGGTAACTGTTGTTTGAGAAATCTGCCATTTCGCCTGTTCAACGGTAGCTTCAGCGGCTTTTACGGCAGCTTGGGCGGCTTTGACATTAATATTTGCCGTGTCCATATCCTCGGCGGAAATGTAGTTGCGCGGCAGGTTTTTGCGGCGATTCGCTTCATTGCTGGCTTTTGACAGTTCGGACTGAGACTGAGCGAGTTGCGCCTCGGCATTAAGCTGCGCGATGTGATAAGGCGTTGCATCAATGGTAAATAGAACCGTTCCCGCTTTGACGAACTGATTATCTTCAATATTCAGCTGAGTTATCGTTCCGGACACTTGCGGTGTGATGCTGACTTGCTCCGCCCGGACTTTCCCGTCTCGCGTCCAGGGGGATTGCATGTAATAATTCCATAACAGCCAGCCAACAATTACGGCTGCTGCGAAAATCACTAGTGTGGAAAAGTACTTTATTGTTTTCATATTCATGCTTTACCACACCACCAGAATTACAAGGGCTGCACTAACTGACAGCGAGAATAATGACAAATCCATCAACGTTGGATGCCAGATCTCGCCGGAATACATCCATTCACGCAGCAGATGATGCAAAATTAGCCAGATAAAAAAGCCAACGATAACCGCTTTAAAAAGAGGAGGGAAATAGATAGAAGCGCCAAACACCAGGTCCTGAAGAGGTAGCCCTGATGTTAAAAAATCGAAGCTCACGTCAGATAATCCTTTAAAATAGCGGGAAGACTGCCGTTTCCCCAGACTTAGATGTAAACTAAAAGTATAGCTGGTTGCATAACATCAGCAAAAATAAGGATTTTGTTTTTTCAAGTAAAGCCTGCACAATAGTTTAAAATCAGTATAATAAGTTAGCAAGCTAATTATAAGGAGATGAAATTGGAATCGCCATTAGGATCAGATCTGGCACGGTTGGTGCGCATTTGGCGTGCTCTGATTGACCATCGCCTGAAACCTCTGGAATTGACACAGACACATTGGGTTACGCTGCATAATATTCATCAGTTGCCGCCCGAGCAGTCGCAGATTCAGTTGGCCAAAGCGATCGGCATAGAGCAACCATCACTGGTCAGAACGCTTGATCAACTCGAAGAGAAAGGGCTGATTTCTCGTCAAACCTGCGCGAATGACCGTAGGGCAAAACGCATCAGGCTCACTGAGCGTGCTGAGCCTATCATCAATGAGATGGAGACGGTTATCAAGAAAACGCGCGAGGAAATTTTGTTAGGTATCAACGCTGAAGAACAGACGCTGTTGCTTAATTTGATAAATCGGCTGGAAAAAAATATCGTTGATTTGCAGACGAAAGAATAAGCTGTTTATTGCAAGCCTCATCATTCGGTGAGGTTTTCTGTTTTGATTATTTGGCTAGCAAAGAAGCGAAGAGGGGTGACCTGTAAACAAGTCACCCTTCATAATTAATTTGGCGAAACGGTAACCTGGCTGCCGTTGCTGGCAAGTCTTACACGTTGGCCCACAGTAAATTTGGTATCACCTTGTTTCTGAACGACCAGAATGGTGTTGCCATCGTCCTTACGGATTTCCAGTTCCACACCCTGAGTTTTGTTCATCGCACCCTGAACACTCTGACCCGCTACACCACCTGCCACTGCGCCCGCAGCGGTAGCCAGCGAACGACCTGTGCCACCACCAACAGTGTTACCCAGGAAACCACCCAGCACAGCGCCACCAATTGCGCCCATCACATTTGAATCATTACCGGCCTGAATCTGAACCGGGCGTGCAGATACCAAAGTACCATAAGTGACGCTTTGTACTTGTTTAGCATCAGAAGCGCTATATACGTCGCCTGAAAGTGAGCTGGTGTTAGCGCAACCAGCCAGAGTTAACCCAACTAACGAGACTACCAGTATACGTGAAATCATTTGTGACTCTCCTGAACACTTGAAACGCTCAACTGAGCATCCTTCATGGCTAAATTATATGGTATTTAGGTGCTGAATTTAAAATAAGTTCAGACTATTAATAGCATTCATATTAGAAAAGCCTCACTTAACCGAGTATCAACCATTCATAAATAAATGTAATAGCGCCATGAATACCTATTTATAGAGTATTTTTGTTAAAAATTATTAAGTAACCATCGCATAGAATGCTAGTTTATGGTTGAGTTTATCCCCAATTTGGCAAGTCGAAAGGAGTAACAGATGAAATCAGGGCGTTATATCGGTGTGATGTCAGGCACCAGCCTGGACGGGATTGATGTCGTTCTGGCCGCGATTGATGAACATCTTGTTGCACAACAGGCAAGTTACAGCCATCCCATTCCTTTAGAGATAAAAAATGCCATTCTGGCGATTTGCCAGGGGCAGCCATTAACCCTTTCTCAGCTCGGCCAACTTGATAATCGCCTTGGTAAATTATTTGCTGAAGCTGTTCAGACATTGATGAACAACCAGGGCCTTACCTATACAGATATCACCGCAATTGGCTGCCACGGGCAAACCGTCTGGCACGAGCCACAAGGTGAAGCGGCGCATACCATGCAAATAGGGGATAACAATCAAATCGTTGCGCGAACAGGCGTAACAGTGGTTGGTGATTTCCGCCGTCGGGATATGGCTTTGGGTGGGCAGGGCGCTCCTCTGGTGCCTGCATTCCATCATGCTTTGCTGGCGCATCCCTCGGAGCATCGCATGGTGCTAAATATTGGCGGGATCGCTAATCTCTCTCTGCTTATCCCTGAACAGCCAGTTCGAGGGTTTGATACCGGCCCAGGAAACATGCTTATTGATGCGTGGATCTGGCGCCAGCGCGGCAAAGCGTATGATAAAGACGCTCAATGGGCGAGTAGCGGCAAAGTCATTCTCCCATTATTGCAGCAGATGCTTAGCGACCCATACTTTGCCATGCCTGCGCCAAAGAGCACTGGCCGTGAGTATTTCAATTATGGATGGCTTGAGCGCCAGTTAGCTGCATTCCCAGGGCTTGCTGGTGAAGATATCCAGGCAACGCTCACGGAGCTGACTGCCGTCACTATTTCAGAGCAAGTATTGCTGAGCGGCGGTTGTGAGCGGCTGATGGTATGTGGTGGCGGAAGCCGTAATCCATTGTTGATGGCTCGTTTGAGCGGGTTGCTGCCGGGTATCGAAGTCACGACGACTGATGAGGCCGGAATTAGCGGTGACGATATGGAGGCGCTGGCATTCGCCTGGCTTGCTTATCGTACTATGTCAGGTCTGCCTGGAAACTTGCCTTCGGTTACCGGGGCGTCTGCAGCAAGCGTGATTGGTGCAATTTTCCCTGCTAACCCGCTGTACTTATCCTAATTAGAAGGTCGCCAATAAAAAGGTAACTTGAATTATGATGAGCATAATCAGAGTTAACTGAAATTCACTACCGCACTAAATCTCTAAACTGAAGGTAATGGGGGACGGTACTATCCCCCGCTATAAAAAAAAGAACTTCAGGACATGCAGATGAAAAAACTACTTATTGCCGCCATTCCCTTCATGCTTTCAGGATGTAGCTACTACAACACCTTTGTTGAGAAGATGCAGACGGATACTCTGCAATATCAGTGTGATGAAAAACCGCTTACCGTTAAATTAAATAACCAAAAGCAGATGGTGAACTTTGTTTATGACAACGAATATTTGTCGCTGACACAAGGTTTGTCCGCATCAGGTACGCGCTATACCGATGGTGTGTACGTATTCTGGTCGAAAGGTGATACCGCAACGGTGTACCGCAAAGACACTGTCGTGCTGGATAATTGCCAGCTTCAAAATCCGAAACATTGATACTCTTCATACTTCAAGTTGCAGGGGCGTTGGCTGCGCTTACTCACCCCAGTCACTTACTCAAGTAAGCTCCTGGGACCTCGTTCGTTTGCCGCCTGCCTGCAACCTGAATTATTTTGAGTAGAGATTTTTGAGGGTGGAGCGCACAATAGCTCCACCTGACAATTGCCTGACGTAAAGCCATGTCTGATAACGACTCTTTGCAACAAATTGCGCATTTGCGCCGTGAATACACCAAAGGTGGTTTGCGCCGCAATGATCTTACCGAACAACCTCTGCCTTTGTTTGAGCGATGGTTAGCTCAGGCATGTGATGCAAAACTTGCCGACCCTACCGCGATGGTCGTGGCAACCGTTGATGAAAGCGGCCAGCCGTATCAGCGCATTGTGTTGCTCAAACATTTCGATGACCGGGGTTTGGTGTTTTACACCAACCTCGGCTCCCGCAAAGCACATCATCTGGAAACTAATCCGCGCATCAGCCTGCATTTCCCGTGGCATATGCTGGACCGCCAGGTGATGGTACAAGGCACAGCGGAGCGTTTATCGACTCTTGAAGTGATGAAATATTTCCACAGTCGCCCGCGCGATAGCCAGATTGGCGCCTGGGTTTCAAAACAATCCAGCCGTATTTCCGCGCGCGGTATTCTGGAAAGTAAATTCCTCGAGCTGAAACAAAAATTCCAGCAGGGCGAAGTTCCACTACCGAGTTTCTGGGGCGGATATCGTGTAACAATTGACCAAATGGAATTCTGGCAGGGTGGTGAACATCGCCTGCACGATCGTTTTTTATACCAACGCGAAGGCGAAGCCTGGAAAATAGACCGTCTGGCTCCGTAGCATCGGGAATTTGTTGTCTTAAGCGCTGGTACTCCACGTGCCAGCTCTCTATTATATGTCCCCTAAGAAATTAACTCCTTTCGCCACCAGGCGAAAAACCGTGTACCGGTAAAGGTGCAGTCGTATATAGATGGAGAATTTGATGGCAGGCATCAATTTGATAAAACAATTGCAAGAGCGGGGCTTAGTCGCCCAGGTAACGGATGAAGAAGCGTTAGCACAGCGACTGGCGCAAGGGCCAATTGCGCTGTATTGCGGCTTCGATCCTACCGCTGACAGCTTGCATTTGGGCCATCTGGTTCCACTGCTGTGCCTGAAACGCTTCCAGGAAGCTGGTCACAAACCGGTTGCGCTGGTGGGTGGTGCGACAGGTCTGATTGGCGACCCAAGTTTTAAAGCGGTTGAGCGTAAACTCAACACTGAAGATACCGTGCAAGAGTGGGTGGAAAAAATTCGCCGCCAGGTTGCACCGTTCCTCGATTTCGATTGTGGCGAAAACTCAGCTGTTGCTGCGAATAACTACGACTGGTTTGGCGGCATGAGCGTGCTGACCTTCCTGCGTGATATCGGTAAACACTTCTCTGTTAACCAGATGATTAACAAAGAAGCCGTGAAGCAGCGTCTGAACCGTGACGATGTGGGTATCTCTTTTACCGAGTTTTCCTACAACCTTCTTCAAGGTTATGACTTTGCATGCCTGAACAAACTGCATGACGTAGTGCTGCAAATTGGCGGTTCCGATCAGTGGGGTAACATCACCTCCGGTATCGACTTAACTCGCCGTCTGCATCAGCAACAAGCGTTTGGTTTGACTGTGCCGTTGATTACTAAATCAGATGGCACCAAATTCGGTAAAACCGAAGGCGGCGCAGTATGGCTTGATCCGAAGAAAACCAGCCCGTACAAGTTCTACCAGTTCTGGATCAACACCGCTGACTCTGATGTATATCGCTTCCTGAAATTCTTCACATTCATGAGCCTCGAAGAGATCGACGCGCTGGAAGAAGAAGATAAAAATAGCGGCACAGCACCACGTGCACAGTACGTACTGGCAGAGCAGGTGACTCGCCTGGTTCACGGCGAAGAAGGTCTTGAAGCGGCTAAACGTATTACCGCCAGCCTGTTTAACGGCAACCTGAGCGATTTGACTGAAGCCGACCTTGAGCAACTGGCTCAGGATGGTGTACCGATGGTTGAAATGGAACGTGGTGCAGATTTGCAGCAAGCTCTGGTTGATTCCGAACTGCAACCATCTCGTGGCCAGGCGCGTAAAACCATCGCGCAAAATGCTATCACCATCAACGGTGAGAAGCAGTCTGACCCTGAATATACTTTTGCTGATAGCGATATTCTGTTCAATCGCTACACCTTGCTGCGCCGGGGTAAGAAAAATTACTGCCTCGTTTGCTGGAAGTAATTAAGAAAGACCAGAAGGGCGTGGGAAACCACGCCCTTTATTTTTGTCCGATTTGTTTACACACAACCAGAACCAATATCGTTCCATCCGAGTAGAAAAATGAAAAACATCCTTGCCATCCAGTCCCATGTGGTTTTCGGTCACGCAGGCAATAGTGCCGCCGAATTCCCGATGCGCCGTCTGGGCGCCAATGTATGGTCACTGAACACTGTCCAGTTCTCCAACCATACCCAATACGGAAAATGGACGGGCAGCGTGATGCCTGCCAGCCACCTAAGCGACATTGTGCAAGGAATTGCGGACATCGGGCAGCTTAAACGTTGCGATGCGGTGTTGAGTGGTTACCTTGGCTCTGCTGAGCAGGGCGAACATATTCTTTCTATTGTTCGTAAAACGAAAGAGGCCAATCCGCAGGCGAAGTATTTCTGCGATCCGGTAATGGGCCATCCTGAAAAAGGCTGCATCGTCGCCCCAGGTGTTGCCGAGTTCCATACGCGCTACGCATTACCAGCCAGTGATATTATTGCTCCAAACCTGATCGAGCTTGAGATCCTGAGCGGTCATGCGGTTAACTCCGTTGACGAAGCGGTTTCGACTGCGAGAGAACTCATCGCGAAAGGCCCGGAAATCGTGCTGGTGAAACACCTTGCTCGTGCGGCATATCAGCAGGATCGCTTTGAGATGTTGTTAGTGACTGCAGACGAAGCCTGGCATATTCACCGTCCGCTGGTGGATTTTGGCGATCGTCAGCCCGTCGGCGTTGGCGATGTGACCAGTGGTCTGCTGTTGGTGAAATTGTTGCAAGGTGCAACGCTTCGTGAGGCTCTGGAGCATGTTACTGCTGCGGTTTACGACATTATGGTCGTGACGAAGAAAATGGAAGAGTACGAACTGCAACTGGTTGCGGCCCAAGAAGGCATTGCGAAACCAGAGCATTATTTCACAGCTGTGAAGCTTTAAAACACAAACGCCCTCAACAGAGGGCGTTTTCAATTATGGACTCGTTAAATCCCTTCAGCCGTTAGAGCCGCCGCAACAGCCGGGCGCGCTTTCATACGTTCCATAAACGCGTCGATATTGCTAAGCCCCTCCAGATTGAGTTTAACCGCCCCCGCCCAACGCAACACGGTAAACAGATACGCATCCGCCACGCTAAAACGCAGACCCATCAGCCACTGCTTGTCATTCAGCTCTTCGTTGACGTACTTGAATTTCTTCTCAAGCGCTGCACGAGTAATGGTTTTAAACTCGTCAGGCGTTGCCGGATTGAACAGCGGGGAGAAACCTTTATGCAGTTCGGTAGCGATGTAGTTCAACCATTCCAGCGTGTGGTAGCGCGTCATGCTACCTGAAGGGGCAAGTAACTGGCGGTCAGGCACTTTATCTGCCAGGTATTGCACAATTGCTACGCCTTCTGTCAGCAGTGAACCATCGTCTAGCAGCAGTGCCGGGACTTGACCCTTGGCATTAATTTCAAGGTAATCATCACCAGCTTCGGTTTTCTTTGCCGCTAAATCGACTTTCACCAGGGAGAAATCAACACCGGTTTCGCGCAGGATAATATGTGGGGAGAGGGAACAGGCACCAGCTTTATAATACAGTTTCATTACTGAACTCCTATGGGGCGCTAAGATACCCTATGTTAGTGCGCATATGGGCAAAAAAAAAGCCGTTAGCGATAAAAGCTAACGGCTGAAAATAACATGTTCCCCGCTACATTACGCGGTAGCTGTTTCCTTAGAGGTCTCAGCTTTTTCGTCAACCTGCTGTGCCATACGGTTCAACTTAGGCGCAGTGAGCATCATCAGAACCGCGATAACAGCGGTAGCAATACCAATCTGCATGAACACGTGACCATATACAGCCAGTGATTGCAGTGGATCGGTTACGTTTTCTGGAACAGCCATCAGGTTCGCAACTTTACCTGCAATGATTGCAGCACCAGCAGTAGTCAGGAACCAGCTACCCATGATGAAGCCCATCAGGCGCTGTGGAACCAGTTGTGCAACCATTGCCAGACCCAGACCGGAAATCATCAGCTCACCAATACTCTGCAGTGCATAGCTCAGAATCAACCAGCTTACAGACACGATACCGGCATCAGATGCGAATTTCGCACCCAGTGGCAGCACCAGGAAGGCCAGAGAGCACAGGATCATACCGAACGCAAATTTGTGCGGCATCGGCATGCGGTCGCCCATTTTGTTGTAGATAGCAGCCAGAATCGGGCTACCAATCATAATCCAGAATGGGTTCAGTGCCTGGAACTGCTCAGGTTCGAACATCACACCCAGAATGGAGTGTTCAACGTTACGAATCGCAAAGAAGTTCAGAGAGGTTGGCATTTGGCTATACAGCACGAAGAACACAATCGCTTCAACCATCAGAATGAATGCAACAATCATCTTACGACGAGCAGCACCCTGCATTGCGAAAGCTTCTTTAGCAAAGATAATCACGATGCCCAGAGCGACTACGCCCAGAACCATACGTGCGATGCCCTGGTTGTGCAGCAGCCAGGTTGCCGCAGTAATCAGTACCAGAACACCCACAATAGTGGCGCCCAGCTTGCCAAAATTCACCGGCTGGAAGTCAGGTTTAGAACCGTGGTTTTTGACCCACTTCTTACAGAACATGAAGTTCACGAGAGTGATCAGCATACCCACGAAGCTCAGGGAGAACGCAACGCTCCAGCCATACTTCGCTGCAAGCCATGGAGTGGCAAGCATAGAGAAGAATGAACCGATGTTGATGGACATGTAGTACATAGTGAATGCACCGTCCAAACGCGGGTCATCTTTATCGTAGCAAGTAGAAAGCAGGGAGGATGGGTTAGCCTTAAACAGACCGTTACCCACAGCGATAGTCGCCATACCCATATACACCACAGCCACATCGTGACCGGAGTAAGCGACCAGCGCGTAACCGATAGCCAGTACGATAGTACCGAGCACAATGACGCGCTTGGTGCCGAGGACTTTATCGCCTAACCAACCACCGATAGCGACCATTCCGTAGACCAGTGCGCTAAAGGAAGAGAACAGGGTGATGGAGTCAGCTTCGGACATACCCAGCATTTTGACCAAGTAAACGGCCATAATACCTTGCAGACCGTAGTAGCCAAAACGCTCCCACAATTCGATAGAGAAAATCAGATAGAACGATTTAGGTTGTTTGAAAGCATTCAGACTAATGCTTTCTGCTGGTTTCTTGTTTGCAGTCGACACATATACCTCTTTTTTTACATCCCAATTTAACAGGAGTTTTCTAAGCGTCATGCCAGCGGCATTCGCTTTTTTAGTTATAAGAAAGGGGGAAACGGCGGGTAATGTTCACTATCCTGCGGCTTCAGGCAAGGGCTTTGTAATACTCTGTTACATATATCTCTCGCGGAATAAAGCTCCAAAAAGCAAATTGTTATTCAGCGTTAAATTTTATCAAAATGGGCTTTACCGATTTATTCTCTTTGGTAATGCTAAAAAAAATTCATTTTAGTTATATATTCTGCTTTATGGCTTAATGTGTAGTGATATGGGCGGGGTGTAAAGATTTGTGCAGCCTATTGTACTGCTTAAGTTAGCTAATCACTGATGAATGCGAGGTTATTTGTTTCATTTTGATGACCTAAATTTAACACTGTGTTATCAGTGTGATCTGTGTCACATAGTTATGGAAAATTCTTATCGTAAAAAAACGATTAACCTGTTGGGGTGATTATTCACCACATGATTAAACCGAAACGGTAATGATTCGTAGAATAAAACAATAGATTAGATGAGTCAGACAGCGATGTGGGAATGAACATGAACCTAACCTGCCACTTACGCAGCAGGTGGGAGGGGGATTAGATATCGACTTTCTCTTTGAATTCACACAGATCTTCAATGATGCACGAGCCACAGCGCGGCTTGCGAGCTATACAGGTATAACGGCCGTGCAAAATGAGCCAGTGATGGCAATCGACTTTAAATTCTGCCGGAACAACTTTCAGTAGTTTTTCCTCGACCTGCTCAACGTTCTTGCCCGGAGCAAAGTTGGTGCGGTTACATACACGGAAGATATGAGTATCTACGGCGATAGTGGGCCATCCAAAGGCAGTGTTAAGCACCACGTTCGCTGTTTTGCGACCAACCCCCGGCAAGGCTTCGAGTGCAGCCCTGTCTTCGGGTACTTCACCGTTATGCAGCTCAATCAACATCCGGCATGTCTTGATGACGTTCTCAGCCTTGCTGTTAAAGAGACCGATGGTTCTGATGTATGACTTAATACCATCAACACCCAGATCCAACATAGCCTGCGGAGTATTAGCTACAGGGTAGAGCTTCGCTGTTGCCTTATTGACGCTGACATCCGTCGCCTGAGCTGAAAGCAACACAGCTATCAGCAATTCGAATGGAGAATTGAATTGTAACTCAGTGGTAGGGTGAGGGTTGTTGTCACGCAGGCGCGTGAGGATCTCTAACCGTTTGCTCTTATTCATAACGCTTTCTCTGGATTACCTTCCATTGCAGCAGCTTGCGCTGCGCGGCGCGTTTTCATTTTTTCATCAATAAGATACTTAACTGCCAGCATTAAACCCAGGCCGATAAATGCGCCAGGTGGCAACATTGCCAGCAGGAAAGGGGTATCAGTGTGGAAAACCTCAATGCGCAGGACTTTTGCCCAACTACCCAGCAGCGCATCGGCACCGTCGAACAAGGTCCCATTGCCAATGATTTCACGCAACGAGCCTAAAACAAACATTGCGCTGGTGGCACCCATGCCAATAGCTAAACCATCCAAAGCGGCGAGCGGCACACTACTTTTTGCAGCAAACGCCTCGGCTCGACCAATAACGATGCAGTTGGTAACAATCAATGGAATGAAAATCCCCAACGATTGATACAGACCGTAAGCGTAGGCATTGATCAGCATCTGAACGGTACTGACTACCGAGGCGATGATCATGACATAAATTGGAATACGAATTTCTGTCGGGACCCAACGACGTAGGGCGGATACGGCACTGTTGGTCAATACCAACACCAGCGTAGTCGCAAGTCCCAGCCCAAGGGCGTTGGTGGCAGTAGAGGTGACCGCCAACAGTGGGCAAAGGCCTAATAACTGCACCAGAGTCGAGTTATTTTTCCATAATCCCTGAACGACAATATCTTTTACTTCGCTCATGGTTGAGCTCCACAGGCTGGAGGATTATCAACTTGCGATGGCAGTGTTTTGGCGAATAATCCCGCTCGTTTTACCGCATTGACAACTGCACGAGGGGTAATGGTCGCGCCGGTAAACTGATCAAACTGACCGCCATCCTTTTTTACCGCCCAGCTTGAATCATCATTGCCTTGAATTGTCTTACCGGCAAAATGCGTGATCCAGTCACTCAGACGTGTTTCGATTTTATCGCCAAGGCCGGGTGTTTCATGATGTTCAGTGACTCGAGAACCCAACACTTTGCCGTTAAAATCCGCCGCGACCAGCAATTGAATGGCGCCAGAATAGCCATCAGGGGCGGTGGCTTCCATGACAACCGCAACCGGTTGTTCACTTTTACGCGCCACAAAAATATGGCGTTCGCCTTTACCTAACGGTGAATCATTGACGACGACACAACTGGCCTGAATATTGTTGTCATAGATATCGGTCGAAATCACCTGATCAAACAATAGCTTCTGCTGTGCAACAGCTTGCTGTTCGATAGTGTCTTTCGTTAAGGCATTGACGACCGCAGTTAGTCCGGTTGCCAATATCGCAAACAGAGCCAAAGTAACGCCATGTTTTTGCATCGTTTTTAGCATCACGGCTCCTTAGCGATGCCCGTAAGCACGTGGGCGGGTGTAATAATCGATCAACGGAACAGTGATGTTTGCCAGCAAAACGGCGAAAGCAATACCATCCGGATAACCACCAAATGTACGAATCAGCCAGACCAGTAATCCGGCCAATGCACCGAAAATCAGGCGCCCACGATTGGTGGTCGATGCCGTTACCGGGTCGGTGAGAATGAAAAATGCGCCGAGCATAGTGGCACCCGAGAACAGGTGAATCAGCGGAGATGCACATTTTTCCGGAGCAAACATCCAGCCGAGCGTGGAACACACGGCAAGTGTGAGCAGGAAACTAACCGGAATATGCCAACGAATGGCACCTTTGAGGAGCATAAACAGGCCGCCCGCCAGGAAAGCGAGGTTAACCCATTGCCAGCCGATACCAGCCAGGACACCGTTATAAATTGGCTCTTGTAACAGATCGTTGGCGGAATGCCCGGCGCGTAAGCCTGTTTTAAAGGTATCCAGTGGTGTTGCCTGACTTATCCCATCAATACCCATGCGCAATTGCGTCATAGTGTCACCAGCCAGAGTGGAGCCGGAGAAAATAACGTGCAGCGAATCAGCAAAGCCGGGAACCGTAGCGGCCAGTGTGTGTGGCGGTAACCAGGATGTCATTTGTACCGGGAAGGCAATCAGCAGTACGACATACCCGACCATTGCCGGGTTAAATGGGTTGTGACCAAGTCCGCCATACAATTGTTTTGCGATAATAACCGCAAAAACGGTTCCAAGTACCACCATCCACCACGGAGCAAAAGGTGGAATGCTCATCCCTAATAGCAGGCCGGTTAATGCGGCAGAATTGTCACCGAGGATTCTCAGTGGTTGTTTGCGAAGTTTAAGTACCAACAGTTCTGCAGCAACTGCGGTCAGAATGCCTAATGCTATTTGCACCAGGCTACCCCAGCCGAACCAATACCAAAGCATTGCCATTCCAGGCAACGTGGCCCAGGTCACCAGCAGCATAATCTGTGAGGTGCTGCGCTGGTTATGGGTATAAGGGGAGCTTGCTATCTTGAAAACCATCTATTCCTCTGATGCCATTTGAAGCGCAGCTTTACGTGCCTGAACACGGGCAATCGCGGCGGCCACTGCGGCTTTGCGCGGATCTTGTTCTTCGGCAGGTGTTTCTACAGATTGTTGTTCAGCCTGGGCCGCTTTACGGGCTTTGGCTCGGGCAATAGCTGCTTCAACCGCCGCTTTGCGTGGGTCGATGGTTTCGACTTCAGCCGCTTCAGCATCTGCAGTCGATACTTGAGCTTGCACTGCTTTACGGGCTTTGGCACGGGCAATAGCGGCTTCAACGGCTGCTTTGCGAGGGTCGATGGTTTCGACTTCAGCCGCTTCAGCATCTGCAGCCGATACTTGAGCTTGCACTGCTTTGCGGGCTTTGGCGCGGGCAATAGCTGCTTCAACGGCTGCTTTGCGAGGGTCCGGGCTGGTAGTCTCAGTCGCGCTGCCTTGCGCTTCTTTTTCAGCCTGACGTGCCCGAGCTTGAGCTTTGCGCGCTTCACGCGTCGCAATCACTTGCTGGTTATCAGGCTGGCTACCCGGCTTAATAACAATTGGCTCACTACCCTGAGCTTTTTTATTTTTCACTCGGGCAAGGGCCGCCTGAATGGCATCATTATCTTTCGCTGTCGGTTGAACAGCAGCCTGCTTATGGCGTTCAAGACGAGCAGCCTTTTCGCGCTCAAGACGAGCCTGACGAGCTTCAAAGCGAACTTTTGCTTCAGCTGTACGTTTGGCTTCCAGCTCAATTTCGCGGATCTCCGCTTTTTCCTGGCGGAAATACTGCACTAGCGGAATATTGCTGGGGCAGACGTAGGCACAAGCGCCGCATTCAATGCAGTCTTTAAGATTATGGGCCTGGGCTTTATCGTGCTGCTGCCCCCGGCTGAACCAGTAAAGCTGCTGGGGTAATAAATCAGCAGGGCAGGAATCAGCACACGCGCTACAACGGATACAGCTCTGTTCTTCTTGTTGCTCGCCCATTTCACTGGCGGAAGGGGCTAGCAAGCAGTTAGTAATTTTGACGACCGGAACATCGAGCCACGGTAGGCTGAAGCCCATTAACGGCCCGCCCATAATCACCTGTTGGTCGTGTCCTGGGCGGAACCCGGCAAAATCCAACAAATGGCGAACTGGCGTACCTAAACGTGCCCAGACATTACCAGGCTGTTGAACTGCGCCGCCAGTTAACGTCACCACGCGCTCGGTTAATGGCTCGCCGTCTATAATGGCGCGCTTTACGGCAAACGCAGTACCGACGTTTTGCATCAGTACACCGATATCGGAAGAACGACCACCTTGTGGAACCTGCTTACCCGTCAGAATTTGCGTCAGCTGCTTGGCACCACCGGACGGGTATTTGGTTGGGATCACCCGCAGTTCAATACCCTGTGTATTGCAAAGCACGGCACGCAGCATAGAAATCGCTTGCGGTTTATTATCTTCAATACCGATTAACACGCGCTGGGGTTGCAGAATATGCGCAAGAATTCGCACACCATCAATGATTTGCGCAGCGCAATCCTGCATCAGGCGGTCATCAGCAGTGATGTACGGTTCGCACTCGGCAGCATTGATAATCAGCGTGTCGATTTTATCGCCACCGCCTTGTAATTTGTTGCCGGTTGGGAAACCTGCGCCACCTAAGCCTGCAACACCAAACTGGTGAATGCGGGTAATCAACTCATCGCGACTGCGGGAGGTGTAGTCCTGCCAGCCATCACGCTCAATCCACTTATCTTCACCATCGGCTTCAATAATTACGCTCAACTCAGCCAGCGCAGAAGGATGGGCAGTGGAGTGGGGGGTAATAGCAGTTACGGTTCCGGATGTCGGTACGTGAACAGGTAACATACGGCCACGCCCACGAGTCAAAGGTTGCCCTCTTAACACATAATCGCCAGGTTTTACGCACAGTTCGCCTTCAGCACCAATATGCTGCTTCAAAGGAATAACCAGTTTTTGCGGTAAAGGAACCTGGCGCAGTGGCGTGCCGTTGGACTGAGTTTTCATTTCTGGTGGGTGAATGCCACCATCGAAATCCCAGATTTTATCTTTTTTAAAACGGGTAAATAACTTAAGCATGTTGCTCCACCGGAATGATACGAACCGGGATTGTTTGCAGATCCCACTTCCAGCTTTCTGTGGTGGTTTCGACCGGTCGCAGCTCAATACAGCGCGTAGGACATGGGTCGACACATAAATTGCATCCGGTGCAAAGGTCACTAATAACGGTATGCATTGCGCGGGTCGCGCCAACAATGGCATCTACCGGGCAGGCCTGAATACATTTTGTGCAGCCAATGCAGTTGGGTTCGTCGATAACCGCCAACATGCGCACAGGCTCCTGGGCTATTGTATCGCCTTCAATCGGCTGCGGCTCGACGTTAAGCAACGTGGCGATCTTTAGCATCACGGCTTCACCGCCCGGGGCGCACAGATTGATCTTCGAACCTTGATTGCCGACAGCTTCCGCATAAGGACGGCAACCCGGGTAGCCGCATTGCCCGCACTGGCTTTGTGGCAGCAATTCATCGATTTTATCAACGATTGGGTCTTCCTGGACCTGAAAGCGGCGCGAGGCATAACCCAGGATAAGCCCGAATATCAGACCTAACAGGCCTAGAGCAACCACTGCAATCCAAATCGTACTCATCAGAACTTCACCAACCCGCTAAAGCCCATAAACGCCAAAGACATTAAGCCTGCGGTGATAAGCGCGATGGCATTACCGCGAAAAGGTGCAGGAACATCGGCTACCGCAAGGCGTTCGCGAATCGCAGCAAACAGCACCATTACCAGTGAGAAACCTACCGCTGCTGAAAAACCGTAGAGTGCCGATTGCAGGAAGTTATGACCGAGATTGATATTTAGCAACGCAACACCAAGTACCGCGCAGTTAGTGGTGATTAGCGGCAAAAAGATACCCAACAGGCGATAGAGCGCCGGGCTGGTTTTACGCACCACCATTTCGGTAAATTGCACGACGACTGCAATCACCAGAATAAACGCCAGGGTGCGCAGATAGACCAAATCAAGAGGAATAAGGATCAACTCGTTGACCAGCCATGCGCAAATTGACGCCAGAGTCAGTACAAAAGTGGTCGCCAGCCCCATGCCAATAGCCGTCTCCAGTTTTTTGGAAACGCCCATAAACGGACACAGGCCAAGAAACTTCACTAATACGAAGTTATTGACCAGAACCGTACCAACAAAGAGCAGCAGATAATCTGTCATGAATGAGACCTGAAACAAAAAAAAGCCGCCTATTATCGTCTAACCGCAAGATGACGACAACTGGGCGTTTATAGGGTTATTACAGCGTAGTTAAGGCTTAATAAATGTTTGCTTCACACGTTTCGAGCGCTTGAGGTAAGGAACCAGCAAGGCTGCAGCCAACAGAGGGAACATCAGCTGACGTAATGCCAGATCGTCACTCACTGGGGAAAACGCGAAGGTTTTAATCGCCAACAACACAGACAGCAATAACCAAAGAATATAATGACGTACCACATTCTTACGGCGTTTGAAGAAGGCAATAGTCAACCACACGGTATAACCCCACATGGCAATCGCACAGGCGATAGAGGTGTACCAGAGCACGACCATTTTGGGGCCTTGTGCGCTCATAAGTCGATGGCTTTCTGGGGAGATAAGCATCATAAGATAAATGGCCAGAGCAATACTGCTGCTGAGTAAGGTCATTAATAGCCATGCGAGAGGGGCCAGGAGCCAGCCTGCAATACGTGGTGCCTGCGTAGGGACTTGGGTAGTCGCCATGTTTCCTCCCGAAAATAATAAGACTTTCCTTATGCGATTCATAAGGCGGGGGGATTATAAGGTTTTTTCAACACTTTGCTACCGTCGCGGCACTAGACAACATATCGCCAGACGGATTTTGGGACACAACCTAAATCAAACAGCCGCCCACCAGAAACTAATTCAGCACGACGATGATCGGCCGCGCGATACATATTCATCAGGTCAGTATCATCAGTAAGAGTGTAATTAAGATGGTCGAAGAGTTTTTCAAGGCTTTCAGGCGAGCTGATTTTACGAAACTTCATTAAATAATCGAGAGCAGTCATGAGGTGTAGTTATCCATGCAGTAAATGACCAGGGCACGCTGTGCGTAGGGTGTGCGTGAATAATAAACGGAAATGCTTATTCATATATATAACCTAATGCTCATGTTTGATTTTTTAGGAGTTTTCATGAGCAGGTAAGTGGCATAACGGATGCCCAAGAGCGCTTGCTACAAGACGGTTGTCTGATGAATGCGCAACCAGAACGCAACAATATAATTACCTGTTGTTACAATCCCCAGGATAGTATCCAATAGGTTGTCCAAAAATTTGAGGAAAGAAAATGAGTGATAACATTCGTGTCGGATTAATCGGTTACGGTTACGCCAGCAAGACGTTTCATGCCCCCTTAATTGTGGGCACACCGGGTATGGTTCTGGCCGGTGTCTCGAGCAGCGATGCCACGAAAGTTCATGCTGACTGGCCAAATATACCGGTAGTCTCTGATCCTCATCATCTGTTCAATGACCCAAATATCGATTTAATTGTTATTCCTACCCCAAACGATACGCACTTCCCGCTGGCTAAAGCAGCGCTGGAAGCGGGTAAACATGTCGTTGTCGATAAACCCTTTACCGTGACGTTGTCACAAGCTCGTGAGCTTGATGCGCTGGCTAAAAGCTGCGGCTTATTGCTCTCAGTGTTCCATAACCGCCGTTGGGACAGCGATTTCTTAACGCTGAAAACGTTACTGGCTGATGGGACGCTAGGTGAGGTCGCGTACTTTGAGTCGCATTTTGACCGCTACCGCCCACAGGTGCGCAACCGCTGGCGTGAACAGGCGGGTGTTGGGAGCGGGATTTGGTACGATTTAGGGCCACATCTTATCGACCAGGCGCTGAATCTTTTCGGGCTACCGGTTAGTCTGACGGTGGATTTAGGTCAGTTGCGTCCAGGCGCGCAAGCGACAGACTACTTCCATGCTGTGCTGGCCTATCCACAGCGTCGTGTTGTACTGCATGGCACGTTGCTGGCTGCGGCAGAAACTGCTCGCTATATCGTGCATGGTACGCGCGGCAGCTATATCAAATATGGTTTGGATCCGCAGGAAGATCGCCTCAAATCTGGCGAACGTTTGCCGCAAGAGGATTGGGGCTACGATATGCGTGATGGCGTATTAACGTTAGCGCAGGGTGAGGTGATGACCGAGCAAACCTTGCTAACGGTTCCGGGTAATTATCCGGCTTACTATGCGGGGATTCGTGATGCACTGACCGGTCATGGAGAGAACCCGGTTCCTGCGGCACAGGCGATTCAAGTCATGGAAATGATCGAGCTGGGTATGGAATCTGCGAAACACCGTGCTACGTTGAATCTGGCGTAACAGGGATTTGTAGGGTGGATTAGCGTAAGCGACATCCACCACATTGATTACTGCGCAGTCGGTTTTAAAATAGTGCCACTACTTTTGTGTTCCGCCAGATATTGATGCTGGAAAATACACATACGAATTGTGTTGCGGTATTCGCCATTGATAAAGAATTCATGGATTAATTCACCTTCCACCATAAAGCCCAGCTTCTTATATATATGCACGGCTTTTTCATTTTCTTTATCGACAATCAAATAGAGCTTGTACAGGTTTAACACCATAAACCCATAATCCATTGCAAGTTTTGCGGCGCGCGATGCCAGGCCTTTGCCCTGATAGTCAGGAGAAATAATTATCTGGAATTCAGCGCGGCGGTGAATGTGGTTAATTTCAACCAGTTCGACCAGGCCTGCTTTTTCGCCGTTACACTCGATAACAAAACGACGCTCACTTTGATCGTGAATATGTTTGTCATAAAGGTCCGACAGCTCGACAAACGCTTCATAAGGCTCTTCAAACCAATAGCGCATCACGCTTGCGTTGTTGTCCAGTTGATGGACGAAGCGGAGATCTTCGCGCTCAAGTGGGCGAAGCTTGATTTGTAGATCGTGGCTCATTTGAATTCCTTTCAAAGTGAATAAGGCTCCTGTTAAGAAGCCTTATTGGGTAACAGTACAAAATTACGGTGCGACAGTTCGACCAGTTCGGCGGTCCAGGCAACGTAGGGTGTTAGGTTCCCAGTAAGCGTTAACGTTAGCACTTTTCTGGCAATTATCGCGGGCATCAAAAGCCGTGTCGGTTTTGTCCCACTCTTTTTCGGCGCGTTTGTTCACTTTTTGGCGCAGAGAGCGTGTGTCATTCCATTGCTCTTTGTCCATCGCCGCATCCTGGCGAGTCTGCGCATTGTCACCAGATTCAATGATCAGCTTATTGGTCTGAGCATGGAGTGGTTGAACAAACGCAAATGCACTCAGCAGCAACGCCAACGGCAGTGTTGCCATGGTGAGACGTTTGCGAAGGATTGTGTTCATTGCTGTTTCCTTTTAGGGTGAAGCCCGACTTATTAAAGTAAATAAATTATGGAGTGGGGTACGTACCAGACGACCCATTATTGACCTCATTATCCCAGAGATTGTTCAATATGATCAAAACAACCGTGCTTTTTTTTGCCACTGCTCTTGCTGAAATCATCGGCTGCTTTTTACCGTGGCTGTGGTTAAAGCGCGAAGGTTCCCCGCTATTGCTGATCCCCGCCGCCTTCTCCCTTGCGTTATTTGTCTGGTTATTAACCCTACATCCAGCTGCCAGTGGGCGCGTTTATGCCGCATACGGCGGGGTGTACGTTGTGACCGCTTTGCTGTGGTTACGTTGGGTGGATGGCGTCAAGTTAAGTACTTATGACTGGGTTGGTGCCGCAGTCGCATTCTGCGGCATGTTGATCATTGTTGCTGGTTGGCGCCGGGGCTGATTAGTCTTCTCTTTTTTATCTAAAAATCACTCAATTCCCCCCGCATCTCTGATGTAACTCCTTGCAAGAGTCACAAAATAATTGTGACTCAGTCCGCCAAAATTCGATCGGCATACTTGTATGGTAGTATTTCAAGGGTTAATTTCACACTCATTGAATACCGTGTAGTAAGGGAACCTGAATGAAAATTGTAAAAGCAGAAGTATTTGTCACTTGCCCAGGGCGAAACTTTGTCACGCTAAAAATCACCACGGACAATGGGTTAACAGGCTTGGGTGATGCCACCTTAAACGGCCGTGAACTACCGGTTGCATCGTATCTAAAAGATCACGTATGCCCACAGCTAATTGGCCGTGATGCGCACCGTATCGAAGATATCTGGCAGTTCTTCTATAAAGGCGCTTACTGGCGCCGTGGGCCAGTAACTATGTCCGCGATTTCAGCAGTCGACGTGGCGCTGTGGGATATCAAAGCTAAAGCCGCTGGCATGCCGTTATATCAATTGCTCGGTGGGGCATCGCGTGAAGGCGTCATGGTCTATTGCCACACCACTGGTCATTCTATCGATGACGTGCTGGAAGATTACGCGCGCCATAAAGAAATGGGCTTCAAAGCAATACGCGTGCAGTGTGGCGTTCCGGGCATGAAAACCACCTACGGCATGGCAAAAGGCAAAGGGCTGTCTTACGAACCGGCAACCAAAGGCGACTGGCCAGAAGAACAGTTATGGTCAACGGAAAAATATCTCGACTTCACGCCGAAGCTGTTCGATGCCGTACGCAGCAAATTTGGTTTCAACGAACACTTACTCCACGACATGCATCACCGCCTGACGCCAATTGAAGCCGCACGCTTTGGTAAAAGCATTGAAGAACATCGTCTGTTCTGGATGGAAGACCCAACTCCAGCCGAAAACCAGGAGTGTTTCCGTCTGATTCGGCAGCACACCGTCACGCCAATTGCTGTCGGTGAAGTATTTAACAGCATCTGGGACTGCAAGCAGCTTATTGAAGAGCAGCTTATTGATTACATCCGCACCACAATTACCCATGCCGGCGGCATTACGGGTATGCGCCGCATTGCTGATTTTGCTTCGCTCTACCAGGTGCGCACCGGTGCACATGGGCCATCTGACCTTTCACCTGTCTGCATGGCCGCTGCACTGCACTTTGATTTATGGGTGCCTAACTTTGGCGTGCAAGAATATATGGGTTACTCCGAGCAAATGCTGGAGGTATTCCCGCATAACTGGACGTTCGATAACGGTTATATGCACCCAGGCGATAAGCCAGGTATTGGCATTGAGTTCGATGAAAAACTGGCAGCGAAATATCCCTACGAACCCGCTTATTTGCCGGTCGCTCGCCTTGAAGATGGCACATTGTGGAATTGGTAACAGGAGAGACAAACATGAAAAGCGTAACCATACAGCAACCAGAAAAACTGGTGATTGAAGAACGTGCCATTCCACAACCGTTACCAGGAGAAGTAAGAATACGTGTTACATGCGCCGGGATTTGTGGCTCTGATGTTCACATTTATCGCGGCCATAATCCTTTTGCCAGATATCCCCGTGTGATTGGGCATGAGTTTTTCGGCCACATTGATGCGGTCGGAGAAGGCATTGAAAAAACACGCATCGGTGAACGTGTAGTCGGTGATCCTGTCGTCAGTTGCGGTCATTGTTATCCATGTGCGGTAGGGCGGCCCAATGTCTGCGCTGAACTTCAGGTCATTGGTGTGCATCGTGATGGCGGATTTAGTGAATACATCACGCTGCCAGCTCAAAACGCGCACGTCGTGCCTGATTCCATTCCCGATAATGAAGCGACCATGGTTGAACCCTTTACCATTGCGGCAAATATTTGCTCGCAGATGAAACCTTGCACGTTGGATACGGTGCTTATCTACGGCGCAGGCCCGATGGGACTGACCTCTATACAGGCTTTACGCGGCGTATACGGCGTGAAAGAAATAGTTGTTGCTGACCGCATTGACGAACGCCTCTCCATGGCGAAAGCAAACGGTGCCGATTGGGTGATTAACAACGCGAAAAGTGATTTAAAAAACGAATTGGACGCGCTCGGTATTCGCCCGACATTGATCATTGATGCGGCCTGTCATCCGTCAATTTTACCGGAAGCGATAACCCTCGCATCACCCGCTGCCCGTATCGGAATTATGGGGTTTTCATCCGAACCTTGTGTCATTAGCCAGCAGGCCATAACTAGCAAAGAGCTGACTATTTATAGTTCGCGCCTTAACAGCAACCGCTTCCCAATGGTCATTAACTGGATGACTGAAAAGAAGATCCAGCCGGAGAAACTCATCACTCATCAGCTCGCCTACACGCAGGTGCTTGAAGCCATGGAACTCTTCGAGAAAGACCAGAGGAAGTGCTGCAAGGTCTTATTGAAGTTCTAAGTCCTAAAATCTGTACCCGCATATTTGCTGTACCTACAACGACAAATAGCAGAGAACATAATAATGAATACAATAACTAAACTTGATAATACACAACCTGAAAGAAGCACCAGTGATTTGATTAAAGCCGCCGTCTCTGGTTGGTTAGGAACAGCGCTGGAATTTATGGATTTCCAGTTATATTCCCTCGGGGCAGCACTGGTCTTCCATGAAATCTTTTTCCCTGAACAATCCGCTGCCATGGCGCTGATTCTGGCGATGGGAACTTACGGCGCAGGTTATATCGCGCGCATCGCCGGTGCCTTTTTCTTTGGCCGTATGGGTGACACCATTGGCCGTAAGAGAGTGTTGTTTATTACCATCACCATGATGGGAATTTGCACAACATTAATTGGCGTATTACCGACGTACGCTCAAATAGGTATTTTCGCCCCGTTATTACTGGTTCTACTGCGTATTATTCAGGGCCTGGGCGCAGGTGCTGAAATATCCGGTGCCGGAACCATGCTCGCTGAATATGCGCCAAAAGGTAAACGCGGCATTATTTCGTCACTGGTAGCCATGGGGACCAACTGCGGCACATTATCGGCAACCGCCATTTGGGCTATCATGTTCTTCTTCCTGTCGAAAGAAGAGTTATTGGCCTGGGGCTGGCGTGTGCCATTCCTCGCAAGTGTAGTGGTGATGATTTTTGCTATTTGGTTGCGAATGAATCTGAAAGAAAGCCCGGTATTTGAAAAAGTAAACGAAGAAACGGGAACTGCGTCTGCGGCTAAACAAGCAACTGATAATACCCATTCTCTGGGAGCAATGTTCACCAGCAAATCCTTCTGGTTGGCTACAGGCTTGCGCTTTGGTCAGGCGGGTAACTCTGGGTTAATTCAAACCTTCCTCGCCGGTTACCTCGTGCAAACACTGCTGTTTGAGAAAAGCGTGCCAACTGATGCCCTGATGATAAGCTCCGTGATTGGCTTCTTTACCATTCCATTCCTCGGCTGGCTGTCCGACAAAATAGGCCGCCGTGTTCCTTATATTATCGTCAGTATTTCGTCGATTATTCTCGCCTATCCGATGTTGTCGATGATTATGGACAAGAGTAATAGCGTGAATGTGATTATGGCCTCGATCATTATTATTCATAACGTGGCGGTTCTGGGGCTGTTTGCTCTGGAAAACATTACCATGGCGGAAATGTTCGGTTCGCGTAATCGCTTTACGCGGATGGCCATATCTAAAGAGGCGGGGGGGCTGGTGGCTGTCGGCTTTGGCCCGGTGCTGGCGGGGATCTTCGTCAATATGACTGATTCCTGGTGGCCAATTGTAGTAATGATGATTTCTTATTCTGTAATTGGATTGATTTCGGCAGTACTCATGCCGGAGGTGAAAGACCGTGATTTGAGCTTGTTGGAAGATGCTGCCGAACCCGCACCTGTTAATCACGTGGTAAAGGGATTGCATGTTTAAACACCAAAGCGTGAGTTGTTATACACCTTTATTGTTATGTCATACCAAAAGCACTAAAGTTTAATGCAAATCAATATGCAGACTACCATGTCAGGTAGTCTGTGGCAGTCCCCAAGTTAACTACTCAGCGAGTTTTAAAATGGAAAACAAGCTCTTATCTGCAAAAGCTATTCTCCCACAATACGACCGTAGCAAACTGGTATCCCGTATCGTTCATCTTGGATTCGGTGCATTCCATCGCGCTCATCAGGCGGTTTACGCCGATATCCTGGCAAATGAACATGGTAGCGATTGGGGTTACTGCGAAGTCAACCTGATTGGTGGCGAACAGCAAATTGCTGATTTGAAACAGCAAGACAACCTTTATAGCGTGGCTGAAATGTCAGCCGACGCATGGCATTGCCGCGTTGTAGGTGTGGTGAAAGATGCCATTCACGCTCAGGTTGATGGCCTGGAAGCGGTATTTACCGCAATGACTCAACCTGAAGTTGCGATTGTCTCATTAACCGTGACTGAAAAAGGCTACTGCCATACTCCGGCAACCGGCACTATCTTGCTGGATCATCCATTAATTGCACACGACCTGGCCAATCCGCAGCAGCCGAAATCTGCGCCGGGTGTAATTGTTGAAGCGCTGGCTCGTCGTAAAGCGGCAGGTCTGCCTGCGTTTAGCGTGATGTCCTGCGATAACATGCCAGAAAACGGCCACGTAACCCGTAACGTTATCACCGCATACGCTCAGGCAATTAACCCAGAGCTGGCGGAGTGGATTGAAACTCACGTAACATTCCCATCCACCATGGTTGACCGTATCGTTCCGGCTGCGACTGCAGAAACACTGGAGCAAGTAGCAAAAGCGACGGGTGTAGCTGACCCTGTGGCTATCGCATGCGAACCATTCCGCCAGTGGGTCATCGAAGATAACTTCGTCGCTGGTCGTCCTGAGTGGGAAAAAGCCGGTGCGGAACTGGTTAAAGATGTTCTGCCATACGAAGAAATGAAACTGCGCATGTTGAACGGCAGCCACTCATTCCTGGCATACCTCGGCTACCTGGCGGGTTATCAGCACATTTCTGAATGCATGCTGGATGAGAACTATCGTCGTACTGCGCACGCATTAATGCTGCAAGAACAAGCGCCAACGCTGAAAGTGCAGGGTGTTGATCTGGCGAAATATGCCGATTCATTGATAGCTCGTTATACCAACCCGGCACTGCGCCACCGTACCTGGCAAATCGCCATGGATGGTAGCCAGAAACTGCCACAGCGCTGGTTAGACTCCATTCGTTGGCATCTGGCAAACGGCAGCAAATTTGATCTGTTGGCACTGGGTGTTGCAGGTTGGATGCGTTACGTTGGCGGTGTAGACGAGCAGGGCAATACAATCGAAGTCAGTGACCCGCTGCTGTCTGCAATCCAGCAAGCGGTTAGCGCAAGCCAGGAAGGGGAAACCCGTGTTAAAGCTCTGCTGGGGCTAAAAACAATCTTTGGTGAAGATTTACCTGCTAACGAAAAATTCGTAGCCCAGGTTACTGAGTCTTATCTGGCACTGCGTGAAAACGGCGCGAAAGCGACGGTTGCTAAGTTCTAAATATAAAGTTCTAAACTCGCCCGGAAACGGGCGAGATATTACTCTTCGCTAAACCAGTCGCGCTTTTCGTTGCGAATCAACAGTATTGACTGGCTAATCTCATGCAGATGGCGATGCATCGCCTGATCCACACTCTCTTCATCTTTGCGTTTAAGCGCCTCAAAAATATCGTGATGCTGTGAAAGCAACATTTCTGGTGGTGTGACGTGATCAAGGCTCATATAACGCACACGGTCCATGGTCGCTTTGATATTTTCGACGGTGTCCCACGCCAGGCTGCAATCGGCCACCAGAGCTAACTGCTGGTGGAACTCATCGTCTAACTGGAAAAAATCATCCATCTGATTGCGATCAATCGCGGTTCGTTGCTGGTTTAATAACTGCTCAAGCATATACAGATGTTCATCTGTTGCCATACTCGCTGCACGTTTCACCACGGCACGTTCAATTGCTTCACGGACGAAACAACCATTCTTTACCTGGTTTACAGAAATCTTATTTACGTAAGTGCCACGTTGCGGGCGAATTTGTACCAGCCCGGTTTCAGCCAGTTTAATAAATGCTTCTCGCACCGGTTGGCGTGATACTTCAAAACGTATCGACACTTCTTTTTCAGAAAGGGGCGTTCCAGGCGGTATTAAGCAACGAACAATATCACGACGCAAAATGCGGTAGATTTGTTGGTTTACAGGTTGTGTGGGGTTGAGCAAGTTTGACGGTGACATGAATTTTTTCTTATCGTTGATGAGCCGTGCAAATTTAACATTTATTTGTACGATCGCCCATACCCAGAAGCGTGTTGTGGGTATGGGCTAGGTGATTAACCTTCGCGGTGAACACTCAGTCCTGCAAACGACTGGCTAACAGGCATCATCTCAAGCGTGTTGATGTTGACGTGCTTCGGTAGAGTGGCAACCCACCAGACAGCTTCAGTGACATCTTCTGCGGTCAGCGCATTGGCATTTTCGTAGGTTTTTTCAACCTTGCCGTCATCGCCTTTAAAACGCACGTTAGAAAACTCAGTACCACCCACCAGACCTGGCTCAATATCCGTCACACGGATGGCGGTTTTATGTAGATCTGCTCGCAGGTTCAGGCTGAACTGGCGTACGAACGCTTTAGTCGCGCCATAGACGTTGCCACCGGCATATGGCCAGCTACCTGCGGTAGAGCCAATATTGATGATATGACCACGATTACGCTCAACCATGCCAGGCAGCACGGCGCGAGTCATATAGACCAAACCTTTATTGTTGGTATCGATCATCGTTTCCCAGTCATCCGGGTCGGCTTTATGTGCAGGCTCCATGCCCAGCGCCAGACCTGCATTGTTAACCAGAATATCGATATTGCGCCATTCGGCAGGCAACTGCTCCATCGCTTGTTCGATAGCCGCGCGATTGCGAACATCAAGTTGCAGCGTAATGATGCTATCGCCCAGTTCTTCTTTAAGCTCTTGTAGACGTTCATGACGGCGACCAGTGGCAATCACTTTATGGCCCTGTTGCACGAAACGACGGGTAATACTCTCACCAAATCCGGCAGTGGCGCCGGTTACCAGAATAATCATCTCACTGTTCCTCAACGCTTTTTATGTCGCAATACCTTAGCACGCTAAGGCTGTTAGTGATAATTGAACTTTAGTATGGCAGCACCTGTGCATTAGTGGTGCAACAAGGCCATGTCAGTGCAACTTGTTGGTGCGGGCAATTCCTCAATTTTTAACAATCCAGCTCATGATACCAAAAGGCAACCGGTTGCATGGGTGGGCAATCGTTTGCATGCTAAAAAGTTGCATAAATGTTGCGCAGCAAGAGGGTGTGTGACCTAAGCTACTGTTATAAAAATGATTAAATCTAAATTCCAACATGGCATCAACATTGCAACTATTAACTCATTCTTCACAAACCAATTACAGGTACGGCGATGACAGTTAATTACACGCAAGCGCTACGCGGTCAGTTTTTCGATATTACTCAAACCGGGACGAATCCGGACGAATTACTGGCTAATGCTCGTCATCACGAAGATGCAGTACTGTTTCTTAATGAAGGCACTGTCGTCGCGTTGTTACCGTGGGAAGAAGGGCGCAGCCATCTGCGTGCTGAAAATGATTACATTGATTATCGCGGTAAGCTGATTATTCCGGGCTTCGTTGATACCCACCTGCATTATCCGCAAACTGAAATGATTGGTGCCTATGGTGAACAACTATTGGAATGGCTGCAGACTTATACCTTCCCGGTTGAAAGCCAATATCAGGATAGTTCGCATGCGGCAAAAATGTCAGCCTTCTTTCTTAGCCAGTTACTGAGTAATGGTACGACCACGGCACTGGTATTTGGCACCGTGCATCCGCAATCGGTCGATGCACTTTTTAGCGCGGCAGAACATCTCTCGATGCGGCTTATTGCCGGTAAAGTGATGATGGATCGTAACGCGCCAGACTATCTCACGGAAACACCCGAGCAAAGCTACCTGCAAACCCGTGAGCTTATTCAACGCTGGCACAAAAAAGGGCGGCTGAACTATGCGCTGACGCCTCGTTTTGCTCCAACCTCATCACCTGAATTACTCGCAGCGGTCCAAACGTTACGTGAAGAATTTCCCGATACCTGGCTGCACACTCATCTTAGTGAGAACAGCGATGAAGTCGCCTGGGTAAAAAGTCTGTGGCCGGAATCCGAAAGCTATTTGGGCGTCTATCACCAGTACCAATTGACGGGCAAACGCAGCGTTTTTGCGCATGCCATCCACTTGCAGGAGTGCGAGTGGGATTGTCTGCATCGAACCGAGTCAGCAATCGCCTTTTGCCCAACCTCTAACCTGTTTCTCGGGAGTGGCTTGTTTAACTTAAAGCAGTGCCATGACCGAGGGATTCGGATGGGTATTGGTACCGATGTTGGCGCAGGCACGACTTTTAATATGCTGCAAACACTGGCTGAGGCGTACAAAGTCGCGCAACTTCAGGGCTACCGTTTGTGTGCCAGCGAAGCGTTTTATCACGCAACTCTTGGCGGAGCTCATGCGTTGGATCTCGATGACAAAATTGGCAATTTCTTACCCGGCAAAGAGGCCGACTTCGTGGTTCTCGACCTGGCTGTATCTCCGCTACAGAAGATGCGCCACGCAAATAGCCGCGACATTTACGAAAAACTGTTCGTGCTGATGACGCTTGGCGACGATCGCAACATCTGGCACACCTGGGTCAACGGCAAATGCGTGTGGCAGCGAGATACGCTGGAGGTCGCAGCATGATTCAATTTTTGCTAAATCAAACGTTAAAAACCCTCGATGATGTGGACCCGAATACTACGGTGCTGAACTGGCTGCGCGGCAGTGAACAGCGCTGCGGCAGCAAAGAAGGATGTGCATCTGGTGATTGTGGTGCTTGTACGGTAGTTCTCGGTCAAGTAGACGGTGAGAACATGCGTTACCAGACGGCAAATGGCTGTATCACGCTCATCAGCCAACTTGCTGGCAAACAGTTGGTGACAGTGGAAGATTTATCGCAAGGCAATGAGTTGCACCCGGTGCAGCAAGCGATGGCCGATTGTCATGCATCACAGTGTGGTTTTTGTACTCCAGGTTTTGTTATGTCGGGATTTGCGCTGCAAAAATCGAACACAGCCGCACAGCGCCATGAGATTGAAAAGAGTCTTGCGGGAAATCTTTGCCGCTGTACTGGCTATCGCCCAATTATTGACGCCATGCAGCAAAGCTGCGCAACCACGCAAGATCAGTTCACGCAGACTGAGCCGCAAACTGTATCGCGATTAAAAGCGCTGCAATCAACGGGTGTGGGAGAACTTACAAAATCCAACCGTTGCCTGTTACCTAAAACAGTTACCCAGTTGGCAGGACTTTATCAGCAAAATCCTCAGGCACGATTACTGGCAGGGGGGACCGATCTGGCTCTGACGATTACCCAGCAGTATCAGACACTGCCCTTGATTATCGGGCTTAACCAGATTGACGAGCTTAAGACGATTACGGTGACGCAAAGCCAGATTCGTATTGGTGCGATGGCAACGTTGCAGGCATGTCAGGACATCTTACAACCTTTGATTCCGGCGTTTGCACAGGTGCTTGATCGTTTTGCCTCTCCGCAAATTCGCAACCACGGCACCCTGGCAGGGAATTTGGCGAATGCCTCGCCCATAGGCGATGGTGCACCGATGTTACTGGCTCTGGGTGCTGAACTTGAGCTGCGTTGCGGCGAAACCGTACGCATATTGCCGCTGGATGAGTTTTTCCTGAGCTATCGTAAAACCGCTTTGCAGCCCGGTGAATTTATCAGTGCGGTGCTGATTGACCGTGCTGCTATCTCCCCGACATTTGCCGCGTGGAAAATATCAAAGCGTATGGATGATGATATTTCGACGGTATTTGGCGCGTTTAACCTGCATTTTAATCATGGCGTTGTGACAAGTGCGAAACTGGCATTTGGCGGCATGGCTGCGGTGCCGGTGCGGGCTAAAAGCGCTGAGCAAACTCTTTCTGGTTTGCCATTCACCCAGCAAACATTAGACCTGGCATGTCATGCATTGGCCGCAGACTTCCAGCCGTTAACTGATTTCCGGGGTTCTGGGCGCTACCGTTTGACTGTTGCGCAAAATCTGCTGAGGCGTTTGCTGTTGCAACAAACCGAATCCGGTTATGTGCTGGAGGTACAAAACTATGTCAACTAACCCGGTGCGCCTTTCAGAGCAGGCATTAATCGAGCAATTTTCACGTGAGATGAGTGGTGCGGCGGGTAAGAGCCGTAAACATGAAAGCGCCGATAAGCATGTGAGTGGTAAAGCTGAATACATTGACGACAAGCTGACATTGCCGGGCATGTTGTATCTGTGCCCGGTTCTTAGCCACCATGCTCATGCGCGAATTACCAGAATCGACACTACCGAGTGTTACTCCATTGCTGGCGTGGTGCGAGTCTTTAGCTGGCAGGATGTACCCGGCGAGCTGGATATTGGCCCATTGGCACCTGGCGACCCGCTATTTGCCCGAGATTTGGTTGAATACCATGGCCAGGTTGTTCTGACTGTGGCTGCGGAAACGTCCGAGGCGGCGCGTGCCGCGGCACTCAAAGCGGTCATTGAATATGAAGTTCTTGAGCCGGTGCTGGATGTCGAAGAAGCCTTGCGCCGCGAGCTATACGTGCAAGAACCACACGTTCATCAGCGTGGTGACGCAGACCGAGCGCTGGCTTGCGCGGGGCATCGTATTCAGGGGCAATTTCATATCGGCGGGCAGGAACACTTTTATCTCGAAGGGCAAATTGCTGTGGTGCAACCGGGGGAGGATGGCTGCGTTACGGTCTGGTCGTCGACTCAGCACCCCACTGAAGTACAAAAACTCGTGGCGTCAGTACTAGGCGTAACGATGAATAAAGTCACTGTTGATATGCGCCGAATGGGCGGTGGTTTTGGTGGCAAAGAGACGCAAGCTGCGGGCATTGCCTGCCATGCAGCACTGGTTGCGGCATTAACCGGCCGACCTGCCAAAATGCGTCTTTCACGTCGTGACGATATGCGTATCACCGGTAAACGGCATCCATTTTTTGTCCGCTACGATGTTGGTTTTACAGATGAAGGGATGCTCAATGGGGTAGTAATCGATCTGGCGGCTAATTGCGGTTACTCGTTGGATCTTTCAGGATCGATCTGCGATCGCGCCATGTTCCATGCCGATAATGCCTACTATCTGGGCGATGCGAGAATAACGGGCTACCGCTGTCGTACGAATCTGGCTTCCAATACGGCATATCGCGGGTTTGGCGGGCCACAGGGCATGGTCGCCATTGAGCAGATTATGGATCACATTGCCCGTGAACTCGGTCTTGACCCGCTGGAAGTGCGTAAACGTAATTACTACGGCGATACTGAGCGAAACGTCACGCACTATCATCAGACTGTTGAACACAACATCATGCCGGAAATCACCCGCCAGCTTGAAGCGAGTGCCGATTACCACTCCAGGCGTGAACAAATCAGCGAATTCAACCGCCTTAGCCCTGTGTTAAAACGTGGCCTGGCGCTTACGCCGGTCAAATTTGGCATCTCTTTTACCTCCAGTTTTCTCAACCAGGCAGGTGCATTGTTGCTGATTTATACCGATGGCACTGCGCAGCTTAACCACGGTGGCACGGAGATGGGACAGGGGTTGAATACCAAAGTGGCACAGGTGGTTGCCGAAGTGCTGCAAATTCCTGTGGAACAGATTCAGCTTACGGCAACCAATACGGGGAAAGTGCCAAATACCTCGCCAACGGCGGCGTCGTCGGGTGCTGATCTCAATGGCAAAGCCGCCGAAATTGCGGCGCTGATGATTAAAGAACGGTTGGTGGAAATGCTATGCGGCTTGCACAAATGCACCGCTGACCAGGTGGAATTCCGCAATGGCGTGGTCAAAGTGCCAGGCCACCATTTCACCTTTACTGAAATCGCGAATCTTGCGTGGCTAAACCAAGTGCCGCTTGCAGCCACGGGCTTCTACAAAGTGCCGGGTATCCACTACGATCGCGCCGCCGGGCGTGGGCAACCGTTCTATTACTTCTCATATGGTGCGGCGTGTTCAGAAGTGGTTATCGACACATTAACTGGCGAGTATCGTCTGCTACGCACCGATATTCTGCATGATGTTGGCAACTCTCTGAATCCGGTGCTGGATATTGGCCAAATAGAAGGCGGGTTTGTGCAGGGCGCAGGCTGGCTGACATGTGAAGAGCTGGTATGGGATGAAAAAGGGCGGCTGCTGACTGACAGCCCGATGAGTTACAAAATCCCGGCTATCAGCGATGCGCCAGCCGACTTCAGAGTCCAGTTGCTGGAGAATCATGCCAACCCGCAGCACACGGTTTATCGCTCCAAAGCCGTGGGTGAGCCACCATTTATGTTAGGAATTTCAGTGTGGTGCGCTTTGCAAGATGCTGTGGCGAGTGTCACGGATTACCAGAAACACCCGCGCCTTGATGCACCCGCAACACCAGAACGTGTTTTCTGGGGCTGTCAGGAGGTGCCATGAATGATGAATGGATCAGCATTCTGATGCAGCTTCACGATCGCCGCGAACCGTGCGTATTACTCACGCTGCTGGCTGACAAAGGCTCAGTGCCGAGAAATTGCGGCACGAAGATGATTGTCGGGCGAAATCAGAGCTTCCTGACTATCGGTGGCGGGCATCTTGAATTCCAGTGCATTGCGATGGCACGTGAGATGCTGGGAAAGCAGGCTACAGCTCCGCATACCGAGCATTTTAATCTTGGAGCGCGGCTAGGGCAGTGTTGTGGCGGCATGACCACCGTTTTATTTGAACCGTTAATTCAGTCGCAGCCACAAATCATGGTTTTCGGCGCAGGTCATGTAGGGCAAGCGCTGGTGGCATTATTATCAACGTTACCCTGTCACATCACCTGGGTAGATGAACGACCTGATATGTTTTCAGCGGCTCCCCAAGGGGTAACTACCTGGCAGGCTGAAGACCCACTGGATGCGGTGAAATCGGCGGCCGCACAAAGCTATTTTATTGTGATGACCCACCACCATCCGCGTGACCTTGAACTGACCGAAGCAATACTTAAACGTGGTGATTACCGCTATCTGGGCTTGATTGGTTCGCAAACCAAACGGCAACGCTTTGAATATCGGCTGGCGGGAAAAGGGATTACTGAACAGCAATTGAACACTTTGCGTTGCCCGGTGGGGTTGCCGGATGTGAAAGGGAAACTCCCGGCAGAAATCGCCGTGGCCATTACCGCCGAGATTATTGCTGTGTATCAGGTAGCGAGTTGAGCTATAAATTAGTTTTGCGGTCAGCAGGAATTAAAGAATGCAGATGGAAAATCCGTTCTACCACATCAGTTTATTGCCTTACCAGGCACCTCACTTTGATGACATTCAGGACAGTCACTATCGTCCGGCATTTGACGAAGCTAAACGCATCAAGCGCGCAGAAATAGCGGCGATTGCCAATGACACTGCGGCACCCACTTTTGAAAATACCTTCCTTGCGCTGGAAAAAACCGGGCAGATGTTAGGGCGAGTAACCAACGTTTTCTTTGCCATGACATCTGCGCACACCAACGATTATCTGCAACAGTTGGATGAAGAATTTGCCGCAGAACTGGCAGAGCTTGCTGATGAAATGCGCCTTAATACCCTGCTGTTTGAGCGTCTGGATAGCGTTTACCAACACCGCAACTCATCAGGGCTTGATGAAGAATCGCGGCGTTTAGTTGAAGTTGTCTGGCAGAGTTTTAGGTTCTCGGGCGCAACATTAAGTGATGAGAAAAAAGCACGTCTTAAGGTGCTGAATAAAGAAGCCGCCCAGCTTAGTAGCCAGTTTAATAATCGCCTGCATGCAGCAGATAAAGCCGCAGGTCTGGTGGTTGACGATGTAGAGCAACTGGCGGGCTTAACGCCGGCAGAAATTGCATCTGCAGCACAACATGCCAGTGCTAAGGGGCTGAATGGAAAATACTTAATTTCATTGCTTAATTTCACCCAACAACCCGCGCTGCAATCACTGCAAAACCGGCAGACACGCGAAAAACTGTTTAAAGCGGGTTGGGATCGCACTCAGCAAAATGACGGCAACGATACGCGAGCTATTGTCGCGCGCCTGGCCATACTGCGTGCAGAACAGGCGCAATTGCTTGGTTTCGAGAATTATGCGGCCTGGAAAATTGCCGACCAAATGGCAGAAAAGCCGCAAGCAGCACTGCAATTCATGCGTGACATCGTGCCTGCAGCCACCGCACGTGCGCAACGCGAACTTGTGGATATTCAGCAGGTGATTGACGCACAACAGGGTGGATTTAAAGCCGAAGCATGGGACTGGGCATTCTACGCAGAGCAAGTCAGACGAGCGAAATACGACCTTGATGAAGGGCAAATTAAGCCTTACTTCGAGTTGAACAATGTTCTAAGCAATGGTGTTTTTTGGGCAGCCAGCCAGCTATTTGGTCTGAATTTTGTCGAGCGTTTTGATATCCCTGTCTATCACGATGACGTGCGCGTGTGGGAAATCTTTGATAAAGACGGGCGCGGCATGGCGCTGTTCTATGGCGATTTCTTTGCTCGCGACAGTAAAGGTGGCGGAGCATGGATGGGCAACTTTGTTGAACAATCCACGCTGCTGGATAATGCTCCGGTGATTTACAACGTTTGCAATTACAACAAACCGGCAGCCGGTGAATCCGCGCTTATATCCTGGGACGATGTGGTGACGTTATTCCATGAATTTGGTCATACGTTACATGGGCTATTTGCGACCCAATGCTATGCAACACTTTCTGGGACGAATACGCCGCGCGACTTTGTGGAGTTCCCTTCGCAAATCAATGAACACTGGGCGAGCCAACCCCAGGTGTTTGCTAACTACGCACGCCATTATCAAACTGGCGAGGCGATGCCTGATGCATTGAAAGAGAAGCTATTTCGTGCCGCCCGCTTTAACAAAGGCTACGACATGGCAGAGTTGCTTGCCGCAGCACTACTGGATATGAACTGGCACAGTTTACCGGACGGAAGTACGGTGGATGATGTGGCGCGGTTTGAAGCCCATGCACTGGAAAGTGAGTACATTAATCTGCCAACCGTTCCTCCGCGTTATCGCAGTAGCTACTTCGCGCATATCTTTGGTGGAGGTTATGCGGCGGGCTATTACGCGTATATCTGGACACAAATGTTGGCCGATGATGGTTATCAATGGTTTGTGGAACAGGGCGGGCTAACGGCACAAAATGGCCAGCGTTTCCGTGAGGCCATTTTATCGCGTGGAAATAGTCAGGAACTGAAAGCGTTGTATAACGAATGGCGAGGGCATGCGCCATACAACGAACCGATGCTGGAAAATCGTGGTTTAAAAAGCTGAATCAGGTCAAAGATAATAAAAAATGCGCCATTCGGCGCATTTTTTATTGAAAACTAACTTAGCGCGGAATAGGGCGCGGTTTACCGTCATTATCGACAGCAACATAGATAAAAATGGCTTCTGTCGCTTTATAGCGCTGGCCAATCGGTTCAGACGAGACCTTTTTCACCCATACTTCCACGTTAATGGTAATGGAGCTATTTCCGAGTTTGATGCAATTGGCGTAGCAACACACCACATCACCAACGGCGACAGGCTTAAGAAACGTCATCCCATCAACACGGACAGTTACCACACGGCCTTGGGCAATTTCTTTGGCCATAATCGCGCCGCCCATATCCATCTGCGCCATCAGCCAGCCACCAAAAATATCGCCGTTGGCGTTGGTATCCGCCGGCATGGCTAGTGTGCGCAGAACCAGTTCGCCTGCGGGAGTGTCTTGTGGAGTCATATCACTTTCCAAAAAGTAGTCATGGATTTCATCGTTATTGAATTCGCTTGCAGCGGGCATGGCCATTGCTTTTGCACTTATGGTGCTATATCAGCAATTTATCACATTTGTGATCCCCATGGCTCGTATGGGTTTGTGCCTGGATATGTCCATAAGCACTGTTTATATATGCTAATAATGAGTGAAAAACCTTAAGCACACAAAGCTAATAATCACATTGATAAACTGTCTACTATCCGCATCACTCTCGCTCCTACAAAAGAGCGGTATCCGTTTATTTAAGCTCCCTTCGGCGTATTACATACTCTAATTATTTCGTGGGTTAATGTTTATATGAAAAAGTTTCTTCTTTTGGCAGTTGTTATGATTGGCGGGATTGGTTCAGCAATGGCGCAAAATGTCACTGTAGATGTTCCGAGCGGATATAAAGTGGTGGTAGTGCCTTCTTCAGTCACTGTTTCTCAGGCTATCAACGTTACAACCGCGCCGCCTCAAACAGTATACGTCACCCCGGCTCCAGCGCCTGTCGCGGCATATCATCCGCGCGCACGTCACGTTGCCAGCGTGGCAGAAGGGATGGTGATTGAGCACCAATATGACGACCATCATTAATTATGTTTGAAAGCAGAATTTTAATGACAATGCCTCGGTAATCACCGGGGCATTTTTGCATCTGGAAGATTCAAAAAAAGCACACGTTAATTTTGGATTTATCAACGTGTGCTCGAGAACAGTAAATATATTCTTGGCATGGGAACTATCGCAAATCCCAAAGTGGCTGCCGTAGCGGGTGGTTTTGGCGTTCTTGCAAGGTTGTACGAAAGCAAGCCGGTACGTAACGCAATGCTAAAGCTTGCCAATACACCCAAGGATAGCAGTGCATTTGAGCGAAACGTCAGTGAGGAAATGCGCCATGTGAACGCAGTGGCGCAAGGTGCCAAATCGGAAGCGACTGAATAAATGAAGCCACGGACGGCTAGTAGCTATTACCGGTCACATTGTTACCGAACTGAGAGCAGTTTGTCGTGGTACTTCTTGGTTGCTGTAATGCTTGCTGTTGCTGCCAAATTAAGAGACTTTGCTGAGCCGTAAGCGCTCTTGCTGCAGCGGCTCCATTATCCTGGCGAATTACATCAGCGCCGTATTGCACGACTTTATTGTCCTCAAGGACGACTTTGTAATCAGCTCGGTCATAACCCCATCCTGACATAAGGCGATTAGAGTAAGTTAGAAGTTCATTCTTACCATTAACCGCGTCACCATCAGGTTTACCGAGAGTTTTTATTACCTGCTCGCGAGACATTCCAGGTGACAAATCGCCAATCTTCTCGCCAGTCGTGCACGCAGTTAATAAAAGTGAAAGTAGCGCTATCATTAAATATTTCATATCTATCTCTAATTTTATTGTTGTACTTGCTTGTCAACTTGAACCGGTTGCTGAACGGATTGTAATGGCTTAGGCGCACGACGGTGGCGGGCGCGTGGATTGGCCTGGCGGTAATACCCGTCAAGTTCCCACTGCGCTTCTGCAAGAGAAATATCACCCGCTTTGGCTCGCGCTGAAAGGCGATCTGCCATTGTGACGTACTTAATGACCACTGGCGTTGATGCTAGTTTTTCATCCTGCGCAATGCCTGACTTCATGCAGGTAACAAAATTATAGAAGTCTTGCGGTTCAGGGCTAACGGCATCACATTTTGCTTGAATGTTCATAATGCGAGTGCCTTTCGTGGCGCAACCAGCTAACGCTATTGCAGCGAAAGCGGTAATCAAAATCTTTTTCATTGCTATCACCTGAATTTTATAATGTTCTTATTTTATGCATTCTACTGTTAATTCTTTGCGGTTGAAGCCACCAGATTTTGATACATCGTTATAGCCTGACGGGCAAACCTCATTGGCCTTGTCATAGCAGATGCTCCATGGAGTGGATGCGCCACAGGCAATCAAGAACTGTTTTTTACCTTCCCCACGATTTATCTCAGTCGTAGTGGTACATGCGGCCAAGGCAAATACGGCAGCAGAAATTAGCAAAATTTTTTTCATTCAATCCCCATTCGGTAAGAATAAATCTCAGTGAAAAACCTTTTATTTATCCTTACTGTAAATGGTTTTCAGCGTATCAAATACAACTTTTTTGAACTCTTCGGCCTGCATATCCGCCAGGTGCTCGGCGTCGTCACGATATCCAAGCACAGGAGATGGCTTTGAAGCAAGTCACAACGGAGTCTACATGCCGGTGCTTGATGATCAGTGGGGCCATGTTTGTAAATGTTGATAATGCACACATGGAGGCAGACGGAAATTATTCAGAAAGGGAGCATGTTGCACTGTCTGTCAGTGCAGCGTTAGGTGTGAGGGTTAGATTTACCTCTCGACGCTTTAAGCTTGGTATGTCCATTGGTGCTGAAGGACTTGGCGTTACGAGCAATAACAGCCTGGTGCAGAACGCAGATATTGAAGGTGTTGCAACGGTGTGCCATCTGGCAAGTCGTATCGGGCGGGTCAGGGATTCTAAAATTAAAATTTCACTAAATACCCCGACGACAATGGGCGTTGGTGATACAGGAGTTATGAGTGTAATTAATGCATTTGAAAATGGTGCCTACGTTAGTGCAACTCCGATATCAAGGGTTCAACTTTCTGCAAACCTTAGCAGTTCATCTGCGACATTATCGTAGGGTGTTCACTTCTACTGGTTGGAAATCATACGGAGCAATCTCAGTATAAAAATGCAGGGCGTTATCATTTTCCGTGACGTGGTTACTGACGATACCAGGATTGGAGAGTTCGACGATGTGCCGGTAATGTGATGGGGCATGGGTGGGGCAAAAAAATTAGCGCAAGATGACGAATGCCGCCTTGCGCTAATGCCTGCTCAAAAAAGAAACACTATTTGCAATGTGTACACGATAGCGTGTCTTTTGTTTGATTCAGTCTTTATTTTTTTATCTATCTATATGATATTAATGATAAAAAAATTTTAATTTACTTCTCTTCTTGAGGCATGTGCTTATAGATATAAACACCGCTCAACAGCGTAAATACCAGCGTCGCCGCCGTCAGGCCGAACACTTTAAAGTTGACCCAAACGCTTTGTGGTAGCCAGAACGCCACGTAAATATTCAGTGCGCCACAGACGATGAAAAACAACGCCCATGCAACGTTCAACCGTGACCATACACCTTGCGGTAGAGAGATCTCTTTGCCCAACATGCGTTGAATCAGCGGTTTTCCCATCACCAACTGGCTAATCAGTAGTGCGGCAGCAAACAGGCCGTAGATCACGGTGACTTTCCATTTGATAAATTCATCATTATGGAAGAACAGCGTCAGGCCGCCGAAAACGGCCACCATCAGGAAGGTGATCAGCGCCATTTTTTCTATCTTGCGGAATTTATACCAGCTATAGATCAATGCAAAACCGGTGGCGACGATCAGCGCACCAGAGGCCACATAAATGTCGTACATTTTATAGAATGCGAAGAAAACAATCAGGGGCAGGAAGTCGAGAAACTGCTTCATAATCTGTTCCGTAAAATGACTCCTGAACCTTCAGTTAGAGGTTCAGGAGTAAGTGAGTGTTATTGGCGTACCAGCATATACAAACGGAATACATAGATGAGCAACACAGCAGAAATCAGGTTGCTTATCGTATTTGCTACCACCCCGCCAACCGCAGGTGACAGTGCTGCAAATGAAGATGCGAGCATCAGGAGTGCAGTTTTTGCCAGTAACCAGCTAATCACTGCAGGTGCAACAAGGCGCATATTTCCCCAGGCAAGACGCATACTGCCGCGCATCGACTGGAAAATTCCTACTTTATCCTGCACAACCATAACTGGCGCGAATGAAAGCAGAATTGCTAACAGCACGCCCGGTACCACAATCAGCATGATGCCGATTTGCACCAGGAAGGTTGTCAGGAACATCAAGATAAAGATCTTAGGCAATACAGGAGCCGATGTACCAATCGCACGCAGCGCGCTCACGCGTTGCCCGGCACTCACCATCTGAATTAAAACCAGCACACTACCCGCAAGGATTGCATTTCCAATCAGACCCGCAAATGTCGATGCCGCAGAGGCTTTAAGTAACATTTGCTGCTGCTCAGGTGTCATGTTTTGCACAAGATCAAACAGCCCCATGCTATTCGATAAATTATCTCCCTCACTAAGGATAGACATTTGCTCGTCGCTGGGTGAAAAGGCGTGACCGATCACAACCGAAATAAAGGCACAAAGTAAAGCGATCAGTAGGACAGTAACAAACTGATTGCGTAGAAAATTCCCCGTGTCACGGTACACAGAACCTGCCGTGATAGACATGCACTCTCCTTGATGTTGCTCGGTTAAAAAACAGCGGGGATTGTACCCTGGATGAATGACGCTGGCACCGACAAGATGCGCGGTGAAAGTAAGTTACTGTCAATGTGAATGGAAATGTCGTTTTACCCATCCGTGGGCATCAAATTGCACCATAGGCCGCCATTGGGCTTTACGCCGAACCGTTGAGCCATAGCGAATATTTCGTTAAGCGCTCAGTTAACCGACAGACGCAGACATAAATTTTCGGGGTAGGGGGAAAAGTAGTTTTGCGTCAGCAGGTAGCTGTCTGGGTACTCGCCCAGATAATGATTCAACAGGGTCAGTGGGGCGAGGAGCGGTAACAGCCCATCACGGTAGTGAAGGATCACGTCGCGCAGCTCCCCGCGTTGGCGAGTATTCAGTTGTTTACGGAAGTAGCCCTGAATATGCATGAGTACGTTAGTGTGATTTTTACGTGACGCGGGGTTTTTCAGGATGGTCATGAGCTTTTCGCGATATTCGACGAAGAAAGTATCCAGGTCTTCCCATTCGTGCAACGAGGCGACGAAAGGCCCGATTTCTCGATATCCCGGCTGGTGGTGCGCCAATAACTGGAGTTTGTAGCGGCTGTGGAAATCCAGAAGTGCGCGGCGAGTCAGGCCGCTGGCCCGTAAAGTGTTCAATTCGTGCAGGGCAAAGACTCGCTCGACAAAGTTTTCCCGCAGCACAGCGTCATGCAGGCGGCCATCCTCCTCTACGGGCAGCCACGGGAATTTTTCCAGTAGTGCACCGGTAAACAGACCCACTCCCTCTTTGCGTCCACGATTCCCTTTTTCGTCATACAGCCTTACCCGCTCCATGCCGCAGCTCGGCGATTTCGCGCAGACGATAAAGCCGGACAAATTAGCCTGCTGTGGTAACCAGGAGTCCGCGAATTTGGCCATTTTCTGGGACACGTCATCGTGAGGGGCATGGCTAAAGCGCATCCGGATATCGCCTTCGGTAGTCTGAACCAGGCGCAGCGCCGGCCGCGGAACGGGCAGGCCGATGGCCATCTCGGGGCAGACGGGTTTGAAGGTCACCCATTGAGACAACTCGTCCATGACAAAACCCATACGCTTATGACCGCCGTCAAATCTGACTGCCGAGCCGGTTAAACATCCGCTGATCCCAATGATAGGTTTAGTGTTCATGGTGTAATCCTCTTACAACTCTTTGCGTGTAGCGCCGCTAGCGCCAGAGGCGATTGGTTATCCAGGGGGGGTAGTAATCAAAAAATCGATCGATGACGGATGGCATTGTGCTCATGAGTCTCACCCAGGATGTAGAAAACGTGATGTAATCTTATAAGTAAAACTTAGACAATTACTAATGTTTGTACAATTTTGTGGTGATGGTGTTTTTATTTATCAATTATTTCAATTGATTATCAATGTCTGTTTTTACCTGGTTTGATGGGTTTTTTATAAAGACATGCCAGATACGCAACTTTTTACGGCTGCTCATCATGGAAAGGGAACGGGTGGGGGGGAAAGGTTTTAGAGTGGAATGACGTCGAGCGAAACGACCTGCTGCTGCCAAATTTCGATCTGTTTTTTGCGGGCAGCGGTAACTTTTCCGGTGGTGACCAGCAGCCAGTTTCGCTCAGGGAAGATCTCGGGTGCCAACATGGCAGGCGCCACGGGGAGCACATCAATGCGATACCCTTGGCCCGTACGTTTAAGTGCTTCGAGCCAGATTTCACATGGGTCGCTAAGGTGCCAGCCGGTGATGAGGTAATTATCCCCCGGCGCTTTTTTATCACCTTCGAGACAAAACGAGGTGTAGGAGATAATGATGCCATCGAGGATTTCGCGCAGCGTCATCATTGCAGGGATGTTGGCTGAGACTCTACTGCGCAGCGGGCGCAATACTTCGGTCACCATTTCCGGACGCGGATACTCGCGGCCCGAATCGTAAATCAGCTGGCGCAGAGATTCGATCTTTCCCTCTTTCAACTTCTGCAACATGCTCTCCTGAAGGGTGAGCCAGTTGCTTGTGCGGCGAGCTTCCGGACGGGCCAATAAGGGCTTCACCTGACTGACGGGGACTCCCTTTTTCACCCAGTCGAGAATTTTAAGCGCCTGCTGGACATCGTCATCACTATATAAGCGGTGCCCGCCATCGGTGCGCAACGGTTTGATTAAACCGTAACGACGCTGCCAGGCGCGTAATGTGGTCGCGTTTATCCCGCAAAGCCGGGCAAATTCACCGATGGAATAGGGCATGAGGTACACCTGATGACAAAGAATATTCTCAATATACTACGAATATTTGCAGCCTGAATGAAGAGCAGGGTGTTTGCACTACACTTTACTTCCAACCGCGCAGATGAAAGGAGGTCTTATGAAGCTATGGCCCGTTGTAACCGGCGTTGCTATCGCACTGACACTGGTTGCTTGTAAATCTCCCACGCCACCGAAAGGCGTTCAACCGATAACGAACTTTGATGCCAACCGCTATCTTGGCAAATGGTATGAAGTCGCTCGCCTTGAAAACCGCTTCGAACGAGGCCTTGAGCAGGTCACTGCCACCTATGGCACGCGCAGCGATGGCGCTATTAGCGTGCTCAATCGTGGCTATGATCCGATTAACAACAACTGGAATGAGAGTGAAGGGAAAGCCTCATTCACCGGTGCACCTACAACCGCCGCGCTGAAGGTTTCATTCTTTGGTCCGTTCTACGGCGGTTATAACGTGATAAGGCTCGATGATGAGTACCAGTACGCGCTGGTGAGTGGTCCGAACCGTGACTATCTGTGGATACTGTCGCGTACACCAACCATTCCGGATGCGGTGAAGCAGGATTACCTGAACACTGCGCGCAGCCTGGGCTTCAAAGTTGATCAATTGGTATGGGTGAAGCAATAAATCACCCGGATTAGAAAGGAATATTTAAAACGTCGATGCTCTGTTGCCTAATTCAAAAAAGGCCACCAATTCGGTGGCCTTAAACAATATGTTTTCAGGATTATCTTATTTGTAAAAGCAATGTGTTGACTCGATAAGCCCTATCAGTGAAGTTCAAGTCTAACCAACTCCATCGGGCAGAACACACCTTCGCAACCTTCGATTTCAACACATTCAGAACGACGAATTTGTTCGGCTGTTTTACCTTCGCCGTGAATGGTCTTAATAACACCAGTCAGACCTTTATTGAACACCATAACACGGCTGCCAGTTGTGATAGCGTTACGGTAGCAATCATAGGTCAACATCATCATTCCTCCTTTTTTGTTGTATTGAGACGATATGATTTAACGGCAAATAAATAGCTCTTCGTTGGTAAAAAAGTGTTGAGCTAAGTCAAAATTTTGTAATTTTTTGGCCTGAGCAGCTATGTCCGCTATCTGGGTATTGAAGTAGATGATGCTCTGGAGATATTTGAGTCCATGGAGGTCTGAGTTGACAGGGCGTGAAGCGGGCGTTGCCTTAAAACAGCATCCAGGAAAGCTAATCACCTTTGGGTTAAAATGCATGAATGCATGTCTGTTTCTCGCTTTGATTATTAGGATACTAAAGAAAGTTTTATGGATACGTTCAAGTTAAATCCTTGGCTAAACCGCTGGAATCTCATTCCTGATGGCACCCCATTCATCACTCATACGTCACAGTTATTCCCGGTTAAAACAGCAACACATGGTATTAAAGCCATGTTAAAAGTTACGGATGATAAGGATGAACAATCCGGTAATGCACTAATGGCATGGTGGGAAGGAAATGGCGCAGCGCAGGTTATTGCACGTGAAAATGAAGCCATTCTTCTCTCAAGAGCTACAGGTACCGCGTCACTGTCAGCGATGTCACGAGAAGGACAGGACGATGTAGCTTGTCGTATTTTGTGTACTACTGCGAACAGGCTTCATACATTCCCAAAAAAACCATTACCCCAGCTTACATCACTACATGAGTGGTTTTACCCTCTAAAACCAGCAGCGCTGAAGTATGGTGGTGTCCTGACACGTTGCGCAGAAATCTTAGAAGAATTGCTTTCTTCTCCACGTGATGTGGTTGCATTACATGGTGACTTACATCACGGTAACGTGCTTGATTTTGAAACGTCTGGCTGGTTGGCCATTGACCCAAAAGGACTAATAGGGGAACGGGGATTCGACTTTGCCAATATTTTCACTAATCCGGATCTTGGTAATCCAGTGCCTCGTGTCGCGACTGTACCGGCGATATTTAAACAGCGGTTAAGTATTGTTGCCGAGACGGCAGATCTAGATAGAGATCGTCTTCTGAAATGGATAATTGCATGGTGTGGGCTTTCAACAACATGGTCCCTCGAAAGTAATGATGCAACATCAATTGCACTAAATGTTGCTAAGCTGGCAATTACCGAATTGGATAAGTGATTAGACAATTTAGTCATCTTTCGCTCAGAGCGGACTGTAACGCCTGGCAGTCTGCTTCGTGTTGTGAGCGGACGTTAACGCCCTGGACTCACGTTGAAGTAATGCGGTGGCCACTTTTAGTAAAACACTACAATTAGTAACTCACGTTTCGTTAAATGAGGCTTTATGGCAATAAACCTCATGACGACGTCAGGTGAAAAACCGCCGGATGAAGGCTATTTAAGAAATACGCTGCAGATAGCACTGAATACGGCACCTGTTGTGAAGGCATGCCCTGTCACGACCTCTTCATTTCGGATATCTACAAAACGAAGAAGAGCTTTTTCAGGATCGGGCGCGTCTATTTCTTCAAACTGTTTTTCATAGCCCTGATTTGCAAGCTGAGCAGCACCATCAGCATCTGATTTTTCCAGTGCGGTGATTTGTTTACCCTTTTTGAAAAAAACGAAATCGGTCATCGGAAGCCCTCTGAATAGTGTGGGTGTCAGGGAGTAACATATCTGAAGCGGTGAGGTTTTGTACACCTGAAGTTTGATTATTATGGATTAAAATCATCACATTACCCTTTCTCAAACGATTTCATATATATCGCACGCGAATTATTGATGCTGACGTTATGGCCTGGCTGAAAGCACTAGCTAAGGGCTATTTGACTCGACTGAATGAGATCATATGAACAGCCATGTTGTGCGATTTAAATCGGAAACAATCAGTTGTCTCTCATAGACGACGTGGTTCTGCCTGGTGGGCTGGTGAGTGCCAAAAGCTGTCTGTCAATGTAGCGTTGAAGGGAGTCAGCCTTATGCTGGAGAAGAGTGGTTACATAACATTAACTGGCCCTTTATCAGGTAACTGCAATTAACCAATAAAGCTACTTGGATATTGAAAAAAAAATCTCAAAGCTCATAAAATGGAAGACGCAGCATTAAAGAATCGTGTTTTCAGGGAGACTTATGGCCAACAGAACGATTTACTTTATCCATCGCCCAAGCCCAATGTTAGGTCGTTCGCCGTTACAAGGCGGATATTTTCCTTACTTTCTTACCGAGAAGTTTATCAAAGCGTTGCAAAGAGAGCTCGACAGAAAGGGGTTGCTTTGGGAGGTGGTCCCAGATGACACGGAGTCTGATATTGAAGTACTGATTGCCCGTAAGGTTGATTTGCTTGTCTGTGCTCCAGGGCTTAAATACCAGTTTCATTATCAAGGTTTTGATAAAAGTAACATTATCTGGTTAGGTGTAATGGAGTATGTTTATATGGATACCTCAGAGATCATCAACAAGATTAACGCGTTTGTAACAGCTGATACGTAGCGTAAGTCTGGATATCCTCTTTCTTAACCCAAACGTCTGCTCATCGCAGAATGTACTCGGCATTTGTTCTGAAGCAACAGGCTTGGTAACAGCAGAGCTAGGGCGTTATTAACTGAAATAGATTGCTCGTCATGGGGACGATATCATGCAGGGAATCTCCTTACTTATATCTGTCCCAGATAATCGCTTTCTGTTCTGGCGTGTAGTTAATTCGAGTTCTTCGTTTCATGGCAACGTCCCCCTTGATTAATGATAGCGTTGCATCGACCCGTTGAACTCAGACCATAATCGCCGAGCATCTGTCCGCTGCGTGCCAACAGCAGACATTGCTAAGTTACATGGCAGCAGGTCAACACTACTTTCTATTAGCCGCGGAATTTGCATGCCGTTAATTTGGCGTTGACCCAAGCTGGTTCGAATAAAAGAATTAACTACAAAAGGATTAATTCATGAACTGAAGGTTTAATCCGAAGAAAATCTGCCAGTGAGGTTGTCCTGGACCACGGTCTGCAACCGAGCCTTGAGGCTCCACAAAGAAGTTATAAACAGTTTTACCTTGTTTAATAACTTGCCCAACACCTAACCCCATCGGAATACTGTAGCCGTCATTCTGGAAGTTATAGACCCAGATAGGGGCCGCTCGCAGGTAAGTGCCGCCACCCAACTGATAGAATAAAAATGGCTGTAAAGTGCCCAGATTCACATTACTGCGGTTGTCTTCTCCGGCAAAGCTATGCTGCCATGAGGCCAAATAACCGTACTGGAATTTTGGCGAGCTGGCATCGAAGAGCACATTAACCAGACCTGCAGACCATTTCTCTGTTCCCAGCGCATCTTCAGTTGCTGTCGGCGCCGTAATTTGCGGACCGAAACCAAAACTCACTGCCGGATTGCCGGTATCAATAAGCCATGACGCAAATAAGTTCAGATCACCTAAACCTGTTTTATGACCACCGCCAGGCGCAACCGGATAGGTATTAATCGGTAATGAACCCCGTAATAGCCATTTGCTATCGCCTAATGAAAAAGGCTGCGCATAACGGAACCAGAACTGATTGGCATCCTGGTCCGTACCGCTCACATCCCCGATGTAATAGTTCTGCATATTAAATGCAGTCATATTCGCCAGAGGGTTATTTGCCTGTGCTGCATCCGGGGCATGGTCTTGCGCGGCATAGGCATAAGAGGAACCAAGGCATAATATTGAAGGCAAAATCGAGTATGAAAGACGCATGGCATTACCTGAAGTAAGTCCCCTGCAGCACTGGGGCCGCAGGGGCATTATTTATGGTGTTACGATATTGAACCAGAACTCGAACTTGTCCATATAGCCCAGCATCTCATCGAGCTTCGCACCATTCCCTGTGACCTTAACCTCGCCTTTATCTTCAGCCTGCTTCAGGGTTTCTTCTTTCAGGATGATTTTATTGAGCGTGTCACGGTTCAGAGCAATCGTGGCATCAGCGTCTTTCGCTTCAGCATTTGGCGTATGGTTTAGCACGCCGTTTTCCAGCTCCAGCTTGTACTTACCGCCGTCGCTACCCAGGTCGATATTAAATACCGCCTTGGCATTACCCGCTTTTTCACCGTTGATATGTACCGCCAGGAAATCGAAGAACATTTCTGGTGTCATCGCACGAACGGTATCCGGGCTTGCGGTATTCGGTGTTGGTCCTTTAACCACACCATTCCGCAACTCCTGAGCACCGGTCAGGTAGAAGTTACGCCATGGGCCAGACTCCGCCTGGTAACCCAGTTGCTCCAGTGCGTCCGCTTCCAGGTTACGCGCATTCTGATTATTTGGATCGGCAAACACCACTTTACTCACTACCTGAGCAACCCAACGGTAGTTACCCTGGTCAAAGTCGATTTTCGCTTTCTGAAGAATCGCATCGGCACCGCCCATGTATTCAACAAATTTCTTAGCCGCTTCTTCCGGCGGTAATTCATCAAGCGTTGCCGGGTTGCCATCGAACCAGCCGAGATACAGCACATAGGTTGCTTTCACGTCATGGCTTATGGAGCCGTAATAACCGCGGTTAGCCCAGGTTTTCGCCAGGCTGTCGGGTAGTTTGAAGTTGGCAGCAATTTCATCTCGTGTCAGGCCTTCGTTGGCCATCCGCAGGGTCTGGTCGTTGATATAACGATACAGGTCACGCTGGCTTTTCAGCAGGCCAACAACGTTTTCGTTACCCCAGGTCGGCCAGTGGTGCTGAGCCATAATGATTTCGGCTTTGTCACCCCAACGCACGATGGCTTCGTTGATGTATTTTGACCATGGTAGTGGTTCACGAATTTTCGCGCCGCGCAGCGAGTAGGTATTGTGCAGAGTGTGAGTCACATCCTCTGCGGCTTCGATGAGTTTCTTCTCTTCGATGAACCACAACATTTCAGACGGGGCTTCCGAACCCGGCGCCAACATAAAATCGTAAGTCAGACCATCAATGACTTCTTTCTGGCCATCTTTCTCGATGATATTCGTTGGTGCAATCAGCGTCACGGTACCCGCTGATGTGGTGGTGCCAAGACCTGCGCCGACCTGGCCGGTGGCTTCAGGTTTCAGGAGGTTGCCATACATATAGCTGGCACGGCGGCTCATGACATTGCCCGCCATAATGTTTTCCGCTACTGCTGCTTCCATGAAGCCTGCTGGCGCATAAACTTTGACCTTCCCGGATTTCACATCCGCTTCATCGACCACACCGCGCACGCCGCCATAGTGGTCAACGTGGCTATGGGTATAAATGATGGCGACAACAGGTTTATTACCGCGATTTTTGAAGTACAAATCCATGCCGACTTTTGCTGTTTCCGCTGAAACAAGCGGGTCAACGACGGTAATCCCTTCTTTACCTTCAATGATAGTCATGTTGGATAAATCAAGGTTACGGATCTGGTAAACACCCTCAGTCACTTCAAACAGACCGCTGATATTGATCAACTGAGACTGCCGCCAAAGGCTCGGGTTTACAGTGTCAGGGGATTTTTCCCCTTCTTTGATAAATGCATACTGTTGCGGGTTCCAGATAACATTTCCCTGTTCGCCTTTAATCACGTCCTGAGGTAAAGCGGCGATAAAGCCTTTGTGAGCATTCGTGAAGTCGGTGTTATCGGAGAAAGGAAGCTGGTTATAAAGTGCATCGTTAGCTTGCTTTGTTGAAGCGGTGGCACCTTTTGGTGCTTCCTGCGCGAACAAAGGTGTCAGTGCGCTGGAAGAGAGTAACCCTGCCAGTGCAAGACTTTTGACGATCAACGTAAGTCTCATTTGAATCCCTCATGTGAAAACCTTCTAACTACTTAGCCTTACCGAATAATTACTTCTGGAAATCATTCGTTAATTCAAATAATAAAAATGGTCGCTGACCATTTCTATTTTTTAAATATAACCAAGGAGTTACATTTCACCACTTATGGATACAAATAAATTATGTTTGCACGACTCTAGTTCTTTAGCTCATTTAGCAAGTGGCGTAAGTCCGCTTCATGCTCAGCGCAGTCTGAAAGCGTTGTTGCTGGCAGACTCTGTATACTCGAAAACAAGTCAGCCCAAAGGGTCCGTAATTAAAGATATTACGGACCCTTACACAGCGACTCTCTCAGCCTGTCTCTGAGGGATTTACACTGCATCAACACCAACTATCATCATTGACTTTTTGTCACCTGCGGTAGTTTCCATTCATTCTTCATGACAGCGTCCTTCGGCTGATACATACGGAATAGCAGATAGAAGTTGCCCTCAGGTGCCGGTAACCAGTTTACCTTCGGATCGGTAGGTTTTTTGTGGCTAAGAGAAACAGTAATACTGCCATCAGAACCCTTAACCAGGCCTTCCGTGTCGGTCCCCACTTTGTAGCGATTCAGCTCGTTGTTAACCAGCATTTTGGTTTTGGCATCGTACATGGTGATTGACCAGAAGGCGTTCACCGGAGGCTCGCTCGGCAGCTTGATGGTGTAATCATTAGCCCCTGTCAGCGGCTGATTCTCGCTGTCGTTATAGCGGATAGGGTAGACGGCCTCTTTCTCACCCTGTCCACCAAGGTACGGCCCGGAAACTAACGCACGCAGTGGGTAGTTATAGCCAAAGGAATCCAGCCCCCGCACGTAACTCCAGCCGTTTCGGTCTTCGGAGGTACTGGTCAACGTTGAAGCCGCTACACTTGGCGCATCTGCCAGGCCGCGCTTCACGCCATCTGTCATCACCTTTGGCACAGTTTCAGGGTTAAATCCGCTGTCCGTCAGGCCAATACGACTGAACTGCCCGAACAAACCTTTATCCTCAGGTTTGACCGGGTTCTCTTTTATCGCAGCGGCTAACAGGCGGAAGAAATCGAGGCCATCATTTTTCAATTCAGGCAGCGGCGGCAGGGTGTCGGAATAAACTTTCCCGCTAAGTGAAGTGAGTTTAAATTCATTTTGTAGCTGATGAAGAGGCGCCATGTCCTCGCCCTGTTTGACGCGCAAACGCCCCCACAGCCAGATTTTGTTGGTTGAAACATGCAGTACTTTCGCATCGGCGGGCAGCTCGCCTTTCCAGCCTGGTGGGACTAAGACGAATTTCCCCGCCTGCGTGCCGGTGGTTCTTCTGCCGATGTAGTGCTCCAGCTCCTGCCACATATTGAATACATCAACCACGTAATAGCGATCCTGCGTATCAGGAACGGTGAGGATGTAAGGCTCATCCAGCTTGACCACTGCGCTCATGTACAGCGTGTCGTTGTTGGCGGTAGGCATATCTTTTGCGTCAGGTGTCGCCAGTTCCGTCGCCCAGCCAATCTGGTTAAGAGGTGCGTGGTAACTGGTTGCCGGTTTTGGTGATGGCACGTTGGTGTAATCACGCACTACTTGTTCCATACGCACGATCGGGTATCCCCAACTCCAGGCAGAAATTGCCGAGCTGTAACCGTCAACATCAAGGCCTTTGTTAACCACGTCCGGCGTGCCCTGCAATGTCAGCAAAGGATCATGCCAGGTTTGCGCCTGGGTCTGTGCCAGCGTGAGGGAAGAAGTACCGAGCAATCCGGTCAACAGGATCGCTTTAGTTAAAGGTTTTAGATTAATCATTGGCATTTCCTTTCAGGTAAATATGTTCAGTGATGTCTGGTTTTGTATGAATCACAGGCTGACTAACTCGAAGTCATTCAACCTAAACGTTTTATTGTTGAGTTCTTCAGTTGGACCATAAAAGCGCATCGCGGGTAATGGACGCTTCCCGCTGGTGGGTATCCAGTTATTTTCCAGCCCCAGAGGGGCTTGCGGCCCGACGTAAATATTGACGCTGCCGTCGGCTTCTTTTTTCATTTTGTCCATGTCATACGAGGACAAGGTGGTTCTTTCTGATGGGCTGTAAATAAAGGACATGGTGTCACGGTTATAAACGGTTAATGCCCAGAATTGTTTAACCGGCATTTTGGTAGGGATATTAATTTTATATAACTTACCCGCCGCGAGCAGGTTTCCATTCTTATCAGCCATCGACATCAGATATTGCGTCGCGGGAGAGTCGGTCAGTTCTTTCGGCATATAAGTACACCAGAAATACTCTGCGGCCCGTTCAATAATGTCGGTCTTATCGTCGTAGACGAAGGTGAATGTTTTATTTTTATCGGCCATCAGCAGAGACGCATAATGCCTGTCCGGCCAGTACAGCTTGTCTTTGGGAATATTATCGAACCAGTTTTGCAGATAAAACCAGGCATCAATGGCCGCCTGACGTAATGCTTTTGTGGTTTTTTCATCGGGATTAAAAGCCTCATCTTGCTTAATGCCCAGCGAAGAAAGCATGCCCATCATGATTTTGTCCTGTTCCCGCACAGGCTCTACGCTGGCTATCGCATGCAGGTCTTTGAAATGTCGCTCATCGTAATAGGGCAGCGTCGGGTAACGGTCATTAATGGGATCGACAAAGCGCTGCGTGGGCGGTGAATCCGCTTGCGATAAATTGTACATCCGCAGGCGTTTTGAATAATGGTAGGCATCTTGCGAAGTTTTGCCTGCAACAGGTACGGAACGGAAAGCGAAAGCAACGCGGTAATTAGGCGACGGGATGTGGATATAACCGGGAGGCACCGTCTCTTTATAGCCTGGCGGAGTTAATAAAAACTTGCCCCCTTTGCCTTTATCAAGCCCTGCCGGGCCAACGTCGGCAATGGTGAATTGCCAGGCATCCACTATCTGCCCGTACAGGCTGCCATCGCTTCCCGCTGCGGGTAATTCCAGAACAACCGGCCCATTGCGCAAGTCGGTAAAAGCGGTGATGTAAGGTGTAGTGCTGTTCGCGGTAATGGCTTCAAGCTTAGGTGTTGCCGGGGCTGAGTAAGCGATTATGTCATTATCCTTTAGCCCCAAATTTTCAAATGCTGCGCGGCGAAAACTGTAAATCGCTACCGCAGGCATGTAGCACAACACCGCTTCAAAAGCGCGCTGATACTTGATTTGATAATCAAAGTCAGTGACCGAACACATGGAGTTAGCGGGAGGGAGACCACCGAGAGTTTCCCCTTTAAATACGCATTGACCCGTCCTAAATAGCGTTGACACATTTAACTCGTACTATGAGGAAAATGTGATGAACCAGTACGTTAAACGCACGCAACGCGATTACCCTCTATCCTTTAAATTGGCCGTTGTCGAACAAGTC
>NZ_LR722687.1 GCF_902500225.1 Buttiauxella massiliensis
TGACTAGTCCTGATATAGGTTGACACTTTTCAGCCTTAAAATGCCTGATGAACTTCATCGGGCGTTTTGTATTTTAACGACAGATGCGGACGCCGGGTATTGTAGATTTCTACCGACTCCCTGACCATCTTTCTTGCCTGCACGATATCCTCTGGCTTAACGAGCAGATATTCCATTTTTAATATCCCGTTTATCCGCTCCGCCAGCGCATTCTGATAACAATCATATCCATCCGTCATTGAGCAGATGACACCATGTCGTTCATGTAATTCCTGATATTTTGTGGAGCAATACTGGATGCCACGATCCGAGTGATGCACCAGCGGTGAGCATGTGCGCCTGTTAACCAGCGCCATCTTAAATGCTCTCACAACATGATGCGTATGGAGACTCTCATGCACATGATATCCCACTATTTTTCTCGACCAGGCATCGGTCACCAGACTGACATACGCCGTTCCCTTACGCAGTGGAAGGTAGGTGATATCTGCTACCCATACCTGCTCCGGCTGGCTGGCAATAATCTGATTTTCCCCAGACTTCAGTAAGTTAGGGTGACGGTAAAAACGGTGATGGCTATTTGTCGTTTTGTGGTAAGCCCGTTTAGGCATCACCAGTAACCGCGAGCAACGTAATATCTCAAACAGGCGATCCCGGCCAACATGCAGTGCAGGTTCAGGGGATTGTTGCAATAAATAATGCAATTTACGTGTTCCCAGCCGGGGCTGTTGCAACCGGATAGCGGTCACTTGTCCAATAATGTTTTGGGCCTGTATTGCTTTTCCACGCTCACGCTGCAGAGACTGATACCACGCCTGTCGGCTAATTCCCATGAACCGGCACACGCAGGTTACTGTGAGTCCCGGCGTTTGTGCTTGCGTGATAATGTGGCCAACTGCTTTTTTGTCAGTGTGGCTCCGAACTCCGTGTTCATTACCTTCACAACGGCTTCAAAAAACTGAGCTTTGACTTCTGATTCAGCGAGTTGCTGTTCGAGTTCTTTGATTCGTTGCTCGGGAGTAAGGGGCATTTTGGGCATATTAACTCCACACTTTCTGACAGGAGAGGAGGAAAGCCAGTCGAGTACGCCATATTTGCGGAGCCACTTCATGACGGTAGAGTTGCCTTGAATACCGTAGTGGTCTTGCGCCTGACGGTAAGTCATTTCACCTTTTTCGACTTGTTCGACAACGGCCAATTTAAAGGATAGAGGGTAATCGCGTTGCGTGCGTTTAACGTACTGGTTCATCACATTTTCCTCATAGTACGAGTTAAATGTGTCAACGCTATTTAGGACGGGTCA
>NZ_LR722688.1 GCF_902500225.1 Buttiauxella massiliensis
TGGCGATATGAATCAGGTTTTCCTGCCCAGTTGTGATCAAAAATCACTCCTTTATCATCAGGCAATCGAACCACTTCTTTTAGAAAAGGAGCATCTATCGGATCGTTACCCGGTCTATTCATTGAATCATGTAATTCCTGCTCTCTTAACTTGATCCGTTGTTCGAAAGCTGGTTGATATAATCGCTGGCTTTCAATTCTAAAATCATCGATGAAAACCATATTATTGAGCTTATTATTAAGCGATTCTGGCACATCAATCAGATAGCGCCCGATGCACTGAAGTTTGGTATTGGAAAATAGTGTCTGTGTCATCGAGTCATCCTTGTGAGGTATTGTTGAAGCCTGTGTGCTTTCTGCACAGAATACTATTCCTGCCATAACCAGCGTGCACATACAGAATTTTGGCTTGGATTTAATTTTCGGGATCATGGGGAAGGCACCTCCTGCACCATTTTTGCGATGGCTCGCAGCGTAAACTGCACTGATGGTCGCTTCATAATGTCTGCCATATCATCGACGTTATAAGCTTCCTGATGCCCCACATTAGTGGCAAGTATACTCTTGATTGCGCTAAAACTACGAATAGCACTCAGTGATTCCACCGGGACGGTACCATCGCCGGGTGTAGCGGATGATTTTAGCTGATAGAGTTGGGATTTATTAAAACTCCCTGGGACGTCACGATGATCATTAGGCAGTTTTTTATCGCGTTCAAGCGTATTTTTGGAATAGGTTATTGACGTTTTTTTCCACGTCAGAGAACCATCAGAATCAATTTCTTTTCCATAAAACAGATAAGTATTTGGATGATAAATGTTATCTGACTTTTTAATAAAAGGTTGTACTACATCAATAATAAGGTTGCTATATTCAGACCAATTATTCTCAGTAATCACTTTATCTTTATCGATAATATCCGATTCATACAATCGGAACCATTCCTTCTGATTAAGATAAATGTCCTTAAATGGATTTCCTTCTTTTGGTAATCTTAAATCACTGCCATCTGTATCCCCCCCTTTTATCGTTAGCCAGGGAGCACCATTGATATATTTGGCCGATGGCAGTAACTGCAATGGTGCGGGAGCGCGGGCTAACACCGGCATTAGCTCGGTCGCCGATTTGCCTAATACAATGCCCGCAGCCCCTTCCTGCTTGGCCCCTATTTTCATTCGGCGATACGCTGCCGGTGAGCCAAGATCGGGAATTACCCCATGCACAATGCCCAAGATTTTATTCTGGCAGCC
>NZ_LR722667.1 GCF_902500225.1 Buttiauxella massiliensis
ATCTGAGATATCAATCCTGCGAGTGCCCACACAGATTGTCTGATAAATTGTTAAAGAGCAGTGAGTTAGACGCTTTCGCTTGCTAACTCGAGGTGGCGTATATTACGCTTTCCTCTTTCAGAGTCAAGCGTTTATTTTCGCTTTTCATCTGGCTGACGAGCCGGTTTGTAAGCCGTTGTGCCGTGTCAGTGGAGGCGCAGTATAGGGATTTTCTGGAAGCTGACAAGTGTTTATTGCAAATAAATGACTGAGCGCATCTTTTTTCATCAAAACGGGTGTTTTGGACACTATTTGACGTTTAAGCGAGCGATTTCGCGGGCGAAACGCGCCACCTGAGGCCAATCTGTATAAACAACTTCTTTGCTAATATCCGTTTCACCGCCTGTCATCTTCATAATCAAACGAATCATCATGCGATCGTACCAGCTATAACGCGGGTAACGCAGCGCACCAGCAAACACTGCACAGTGTTTTGGTTGCCACGGCGAGGTCAGCAAGAACTTACGCGTATAAGAGTTGGTTTGTGGTGAACGCTTCTCTGGTTTGCGTGCAACCAAGTTTACGGAAAAGAAAGCGCTTGGGATGTTGTTCAGCACTTGCTGATGCTTCTTCACAAACGCCGCAACTGATGAATGAAAATGTCCGTACCGAATAGACGCGCCAATAACGACGCGCTCATAGTTATCCCAGGCAATATCTTTGGTGCGATGCAGATTAACCACATCGCTCTCTACGCCCAGCTCTTTCAGCTCAGATGCTATATAAGAAGCAATCTCGCGAGTTTGACCATCACGGGTCGAAAACAGAATCAAAGTTCTCACTGCAGGCTCCGGTTACTCTCGCCAGAAAGTTGGCGTGAACAGTACGAGTAAGGTAAACACTTCAAGACGGCCAAACAGCATGTTGGCAATCAGTATCCATTTCGCCACAGGATTCATGCTGGCAAAGTTGTCTGCCACAACACCCAACCCTGGGCCAAGGTTATTTAATGTTGCTGCGACGGAAGCAAAGGCCGAGAAGTCATCCACGCCAGTCGCGATGATGGCGAGCATGCTGACGATAAAGACCAGTGCATAAGCAGAGAAGAATCCCCATACCGCTTCAAGGATACGTTCTGGTAACGCACGGTTCCCAAGCTTAATGCTATACACCGCATTTGGGTGCACCAGGCGTTTAAGTTCGCGGTTACCCTGCTTGAATAACAGCAGGATACGAATGACCTTGAGGCCACCACCCGTTGAACCAGCACAGCCGCCTATAAAAGCAGAGCACAGTAACAGCACAGGTAAGAACAGAGGCCAGCGTGCAATGCTGTCTGTAGTAAATCCCGCAGTTGTCGCCATTGAGACAACCTGGAAGAATGCCTGATTCAGCGTTAACAGTGCCGTCTGGTAAGTATTATGGAACCACAATACGAGGGTACAGATAGCCACCAGCGTCAGTTGCACGCCAATGAACATACGGAACTCAGGGTCGCGCCAATAGACTTTTAAATTACGCCCGCTTAATAAAGAGAAGTGCAGGCCATAGTTACAACCGGAGATCAGTAAGAAGATGGCAATAATAGTGTTAATCGTTGGGCTATCGAAATAGCCGATACTGGCATCGTGAGTAGAAAATCCACCAATGGCGATCGTCGCAAAACTGTGGCCTATCGCGTCAAACGCAGGCATACCCGCAAACCAAAGCGCCAGTGCACAAGCAACCGTTAGCAAGACATAAATGAGCCACAGTGTTTTTGCGGTGTCAGCAATACGCGGGCGCATTTTGTTATCTTTAAGTGGCCCCGGCATTTCAGCGCGATATAACTGCATGCCACCCACGCCCAGAATTGGCAGAATGGCCACAGCGAGAACAATAATCCCCATACCGCCAAACCATTGCAGCATTTGCCGATAAAACAAAATCGCGTGTGGGAGTGTATCCAGCCCAACAAGTGTCGTCGCCCCGGTGGTGGTTAAGCCCGAGAATGATTCAAAGAACGCATCGGTAATAGTGAGATTAGGCTGTTCCGCAAAAATAAAGGGCAACGCCCCCACACTCCCCAGCACCGTCCAGAACAATACGACGATCAGAAACCCTTCTCGAGGTTTGAGCTCGCTTTTCTGTCGCCTGTTAGGCCACCACAAAAAAGAACCAATGAGTAACGCTGCGAAGAAAGTCTGGGTGAAAGCTCGGCCAGCACCATCGCGATAAATTAAAGCTACCAACCCTGGAATAATCATGGTCACGGAAAAAAGAATAACTAACAGACCAACGATTCGGGTTATGGCGCGAAAATGCATTTCAGCCGCTTCCTTAACTATCAAAAAATAACGAGAGGGAATTATTATTCAGCCGGCAATAAATGCAATGCACCGCGGCTAAAATCAGCAAGTCTGACTGAAAAATCAGCGAATTTTGCTTGTGGCAATGCCACACATAATAATACAGATGCTTGAAAATCACTTTGCATCACAATGCCGTCGTACTGCTTGAGCAGAGTTTCGATTCCGGCAAGCTGTGCGTAGTCACATTGCAAAGTATATTCGGTTAACGGAACTTTGAGCACCGTAGGCAATTGGTTTAGTGCCGCCTGCACACTACCGCCATAGGCTTTCACCAAACCGCCTGTTCCGAGTTTGATTCCGCCAGAGTAGCGAACGACTACAGCGGTAATTTCACCAATACCACTTCCCATAAGCTGGGCAAGCATTGGTTTTCCAGCAGTGCCTGCGGGTTCGTCATCATCAGAAAAGCCTAACTGCTGCGAGTCATTCGGCGCACCAGCCACCCAGGCCCAGCAATGATGCCGGGCATCCGGGTGTTCAGAACGTGTTTTTTCAAGAAACGCTTTCGCCTCTATTACACCAGTCGTATGCGCGACCAGTGTAATAAAGCGACTTTTCTTGATTTCCTCACTGAACGTGACGGACTCAGCAGGAATCAGCCAGCTATCCATTACGCCAGTTTCAAATCACGCGTCATGTTTTCAACACTGTTTTCATAAACAATCACGTTGTCTTCAATGCGAACGCCACCGAAAGGTTTCATTGCTTCAATACGCTGCCAGTCAAAGTGTTTGCTGTACTGGCCTTCGCGCCACGGCGCGAGTAAAGATTCAATGAAGTAAATGCCCGGCTCGATAGTCAGAACCATACGCGGTTCCAGAATACGCGTGCAGCGCAGATACGGATATTGAGAAGGGGCAGCAAGGTGCGTACCGGTGTCATCCTGCATGAAGCCAGCGACATCATGAACCTGCAGACCCAATGGGTGGCCTAAACCGTGTGGCATAAATGGCCCAGTAATACCGGTTTCTACCATCGCTTCTTCGCTAATGCCCGTTACTAGCTTATGGCGGTTCAGCAGCTTCGCGATACGTTGATGGAACTGAATATGGTAATCGGTGTAACGCACACCCGCTTTCAGGGTGTCAATTAACGCAAGTTGCTCGGTGTTAACGTCTTTCACCAATTGAGCATAATCATTGTCGCTATTAGCCGACCAGGTACGTGTTAAATCAGCCGCATAGCCGTTGTATTCCGCACCAGCATCTAAAAGGAAGCTACGCATTTCCGCAGGAGCGCGATTATCTAATTTGGTGTAATGCAAAACTGCTGCGTGTTCGTTGAGCGCCACAATATTGCCATATGGCACATCGGTATCGCGGTGTCCGGTTGCAGTCAAATAAGCTAGGTTGATATCGAACTCGCTCATTCCAGACAAGAAGGCTTCATGAGCTGCCTGATGGCCAACCACTGCGGTTTTCTGCGCTTCACGCATGCACGCCAATTCATAATCTGTTTTATAAGAGCGATAGTAATGCAGGTAATCAATCACTCCTTTAGGGTTGACGTTAGCACCCTGAATTTCAAGCTGCACGGCACGCTCTGGTACTGGGCCGATGTAACCGATATTGCCACGTGCAGCAGGCAATTGGCTGCCAATGCCATCTGCTTTTGGCAAAGCAATCACTTCAATTTCGTCAGTCCAGAAGGATTCTGGCAGCGGCTCAACGTTGTGCCAGTAATCAACCGGCAAGTAGAACCACAGTTTCGGTTTGTTGACACCATCCACCAGCAGCCAGCAATTTGGCACTTGTGTCACCGGAACCCAGGCTTTGAATTGTGGGTTAACTTTGAACGGATACGGATGATCATCGAGGAAGACGTTGACCAGCTCGCCCGAGTGAATCAACAGCGCGTCGAGATTAAAACGCGCCAGAACATTGCGGGTGCGTTCCTGCAAAGTTGCCACATGATCTTTATAAAGTGAGGCCAGTGAATCCATGATTTACCCTTCTGTTTTTTTCATAAACTGAACGCCACGCATCTTAGCACACCGTAAAGTTTGCGAACTTATTTCCAGTGGCTGTGATCATCTTTGCAAATATTTAAAGAGTTATTTGCATTTCATTAACATCAATTCCACACTCCTCTCCATCTGGTACGACCAGATCCCATTGCTGGATTCAGGAGACTGACATGCTCTACCAAGGTGAAACCTTACATCTCGACTGGCTGGAAGATGGCATCGCAGAATTGGTATTCGATGCACCCGGCTCAGTGAATAAACTCGACACCGCGACCGTTGCGAGCCTCGGGCACGCGCTGGATGTGCTGGAAAAGCAGCCGCAGTTAAAAGGCCTACTGCTCAGTTCCAATAAAGCAGCGTTTATTGTCGGTGCAGATATTACCGAATTCCTGTCGCTGTTCCTGGTTCCTGCGGAACAACTGACTCACTGGCTGCAATTCGCCAACAGCGTTTTCAATCGCCTGGAAGATTTACCGGTCCCGACCATTTCGGCAGTTAATGGTTATGCCCTTGGCGGTGGCTGTGAATGTGTGCTGGCAACAGATTACCGTCTGGCCACACCTGATACCCGCATCGGCCTGCCAGAAACCAAACTGGGCATCATGCCAGGCTTCGGTGGTTCTGTACGTCTGCCACGTTTACTGGGTGCTGACAGCGCGCTGGAAATTATCACCGCCGGGAAAGATGTCGGCGCGGTTGAAGCGCAAAAACTCGGTTTAGTTGATGGTGTCGTTAAAACTGAAAAACTGCGCGATGGCGCACTGGCGATACTGCGCCAGGCAATTAATGGCGATCTGGACTGGAAAGCCAAACGCGCACCGAAGCTGCAACCCCTGAAACTGAGCAAGATCGAAGCCACCATGAGCTTCACCATTGCTAAGAGCATGGTGATGCAGATTGCCGGTAAGCACTACCCTGCCCCGATGACGGCAGTAAAAACCATTGAAGCCGCGGCGAGAATGGGCCGTGACGAAGCATTACAACTTGAGACTCAAAGTTTCGTGCCGTTGGCGCGTTCTAATGAGGCCCGTGCGCTGGTCGGTATTTTCCTTAACGACCAATACATAAAAGGTCAGGCGAAGAAGCTGACCAAAAATACCGAAACCCCGAAACAGGCAGCCGTTCTTGGCGCCGGGATCATGGGTGGCGGCATTGCTTACCAGTCTGCCTGGAAAGGCGTGCCGGTATTAATGAAGGATATTAACGAGAAGTCGCTGGAGCTGGGCATCAACGAAGCCAGCAAGCTGCTGAACAAACAGCTGGAACGCGGAAAAATCGACGGCATGAAGCTGGCGGGAGTGATTGCCACCATTCATCCAACGCTCGATTACGCCGGTTTTGAGCGTGTCGATGTGGTCGTTGAAGCGGTAGTTGAAAACCCGAAAGTGAAGAAAGCGGTTCTTGCCGAAGTGGAAGATAAAGTGCGCGCGGATACCGTGCTGGCGTCGAACACCTCGACTATTCCGATTGGCGAACTGGCAAACAGCCTGAAGCGCCCGGAAAACTTCTGCGGTATGCACTTCTTCAACCCGGTGCATCGCATGCCATTAGTGGAAGTGATTCGCGGCGAGAAAACGTCTGAGCAAACCATCGCGAAAGTGGTGGCGTGGGCGAGCAAAATGGGCAAAACGCCAATCGTGGTGAACGACTGCCCGGGCTTCTTCGTTAACCGCGTTCTGTTCCCATACTTTGCAGGCTTTAGCCAGTTAATGCGCGACGGTGCCGATTTTCGTCAAATCGACAAAGTGATGGAAAAACAGTTCGGTTGGCCAATGGGTCCGGCGTATCTGTTGGATGTGGTCGGTATTGATACCGCGCACCACGCGCAGGCGGTGATGGCAGCAGGATTCCCACAGCGCATGCAGAAAGATTATCGCGATGCCGTTGATGCGATGTTTGATGCAGGCCGTTATGGCCAGAAAACCCAGCAGGGTTTCTATCGCTACAAACAAGACAGCAAAGGCAAACCACGTAAAGAGCAGGATGAAGCAACCGTCAGCCTGCTGGCTGATGTCAGCAAACCACGCCACGACTTCAGCGACGAAGAGATCATTGCCCGCATGATGATCCCAATGGTCAACGAAGTGGTACGTTGCCTGGAAGAAGGCATTATCGCAAGCCCGGCAGAAGCTGATATGGCTCTGGTTTACGGCCTGGGATTCCCTCCATTCCACGGCGGTGCCTTCCGCTGGTTGGACACCATTGGCAGCGCCAAATATCTCGATATGGCTCAGCAGTATGAACATCTCGGCCCGCTATACCAGGTGCCAGATGGTTTACGTATAAAAGCGTCCCGTAATGAGCCGTACTATCCACCGGTTGAAGCCGCGCGCCCAGCCAGTGACCTGAAAAGTGCCTGAGGAGTGATCATGGAAAAGGTTGTAATTGTTGATGCCATCCGCACCCCGATGGGCCGTTCAAAAGGCGGTGCGTTCCGTAACCTGCGTGCAGAAGATCTTTCCGCCCATTTGATGCGTGGGATTCTCTCACGTAACCCGGCATTAGAAGCCGCAGCACTTGATGACATTTATTGGGGCTGCGTGCAGCAGACGCTGGAGCAAGGTTTTAATATCGCGCGTAACGCGTCATTGCTGGCAGAAATCCCACATTCGGTCCCGGCTGTAACCGTAAACCGCCTGTGTGGTTCTTCGATGCAAGCGCTGCATGATGCAGCTCGTATGATTCAAACCGGTGATGCGCATGCGTGTCTGATTGGCGGCGTGGAACACATGGGCCATGTGCCGATGAGCCACGGCGTGGATTTCCATCCAGGCCTGAGCCGTAACGTTGCAAAAGCAGCGGGCATGATGGGCTTAACCGCCGAGATGTTGTCGCGTATGCATGGCATCAGCCGTGAGATGCAGGACCAGTTTGCTGCTCGTTCACATCAACGAGCATGGGCTGCGACAGAAGCTGGTCATTTCAAAAATGAAATTCTACCGATCAGCGGTCATGACGCAGACGGCGTGCTCAAACGTTTTGATTACGATGAAGTGATTCGCCCGGAAACTACAGTTGAAGGTCTGGCAGCGCTGAAACCCGCGTTTGACCCGGCCAACGGCACCGTAACTGCGGGCAGCTCTTCTGCCCTTTCCGATGGTGCTTCAGCCATGTTGCTGATGAGCGAATCACGCGCCAAAGAGCTTGGCCTGAAGATTCGTGCTTACGTGCGTTCGATGGCTGTCGTTGGCTGCGACCCGTCAATCATGGGTTACGGCCCGGTTCCGGCATCACAACTGGCATTGAAAAAAGCCGGTCTGAGTGCTTCCGATATCGACTTGTTTGAGATGAACGAAGCCTTTGCCGCACAGATCCTGCCATGTATTAAAGATCTGGGTCTGATGGATAAGATCGACGAGAAGATTAACCTGAACGGCGGCGCAATTGCATTGGGTCACCCGCTGGGTTGTTCCGGTACGCGCATTAGCACCACGCTGTTAAACCTGATGGAACGTCGCGATGCGCAGTTTGGTCTCGCCACGATGTGCATCGGATTGGGTCAAGGTATTGCCACTGTTATTGAACGTGTTTAATCACGTTATTAAGAAAATTTTTCAAAGTCCCTGGTGCTAGTGCGCCAGGGCTGCAGAAAAAATGTTTAGTTGCCGTTCTTCCCGCCTGTCAGGGGCGGGTTTTTTATTTATACCCAAAATAATTCGAGTTGCATCAAGGCGACAAGAGAACGAGTCCCGATGAGCTTACATGAGTAAGTGATTCGGGTGAGTGAACGTAGTCAACAAAGATGCAGCTTGAAGTATGACGGGTATCTTTAGATAAACGAAAACGCATCGCCAAACATACGATCAACCTGTGCACTACGTTCATTGCAGAACAAGTCGCGGGCAATTTTCGCCATCTCAAAACGCCCGGCAATATAGATATCGTGCCCTGCAAGCGTTCCGTAATCCTGCATCACCGCAGTCAGCACAGTGCCAGTACGCCCACGCCAACCTGCTTCAGGTTGTTCAACAACCGCTTCAACACGCAGATTTGGGTGAACCACGGACAGCGCTTCCAGCTCAGACAGGTCATAAAGATGTTTATCTTCACGGCCGCCCCAGTAAATCGCGATTTCACGTTGTGGATTACGCGCCAGCGCCGTCAGCAAAATTGAACGCACATAAGAGAAGCCGGTACCGCCAGCAATCAGAATCAACGGACGATCTTCATCGTCGCGCAGCCAGGCATCGCCGTGTGGAATATCAACAACGATCTCTTTTTCTTTCAAAATACGGTCCATCACGGCCATGGCGTACAGATTAATCTCTGACGCGCCAATGTGCAGCTCGATAAACTCGTGGTCGCTCGGCGTGGATGCCATGGAGAACGGACGTTTGTCGCGCTCATCCATCACCACCATCAAATACTGCCCGGCCTGAAAGGAGAACTTCGCTTCCGGCAGTAATCGAACGCGATATACCGTGTCGGTTATCGCTTCTACCGAGGTCACTTTACAGCTTAAGGTTGTCATGCTTCCCCTCTGTCGGGTCAATAATGCAAAACCGTAAAATCCGCCACTCAGGCGTTTTTACTGTCGTCGAAAATAGCCAGCTCATCCCAGATTGCATCAATACGCGCGCATACTTCTGCATCTTTCTTAATAGGACGACCCCATTCACGTTGGGTTTCCCCAGGCCATTTATTGGTGGCATCCAGTCCCATTTTTGAACCAAGACCGGAAACCGGCGAGGCAAAATCCAGGTAATCAATTGGCGTGTTTTCTACCAGTACGGTATCACGCGCCGGGTCCATACGCGTGGTGATGGCCCAAATTACATCGTTCCAGTCACGCGCGTTGACATCATCATCACAAACGATGACAAACTTGGTGTACATAAACTGTCGCAGGAAAGACCAGACTCCCATCATCACGCGCTTAGCATGGCCAGCGTATTGCTTCTTGATGGTGACAACCGCAAGGCGATAAGAGCAGCCTTCCGGCGGCAGATAAAAATCGACAATTTCCGGGAATTGTTTCTGCAAAATCGGCACAAACACTTCGTTAAGTGCCACACCCAGAACCGCAGGTTCATCCGGTGGACGTCCGGTGTAAGTTGAGTGATAAATCGCATTCTGCCGCTGGGTAATATGCGTCACGGTAAATACCGGGAAGTCATCTACTTCATTGTAGTAACCCGTGTGGTCACCATATGGCCCTTCCGGTGCCATTTCACCTGGCTCGATATAACCTTCAAGCACAATTTCCGCACTGGCAGGCACTTCGAGATCGTTGGAAATACACTTCACGACTTCCGTTTTTGTGCCGCGCAGCAAACCAGCAAACGCATATTCGGAAAGCGTATCAGGCACCGGCGTTACAGCGCCAAGAATAGTGGCAGGATCTGCGCCTAAGGCTACAGAAACAGGGAAACGCTCACCCGGATGTTCCGCACACCACTCCTGAAAATCAAGTGCGCCGCCGCGATGCGACAGCCAACGCATAATCAGTTTGTTTTTACCAATAAGCTGCTGGCGATAAATGCCCAGATTCTGGCGCTCTTTATGCGGGCCACGCGTTACCGTCAAACCCCAGGTAATCAGAGGTGCTGCATCTTCCGGCCAGCATTGCATGATAGGGATGCGCGTCAAATCGACTTCATCACCCTCAAAGATTTGTTCCTGACAAGGGGCGTTACGCAGGCGCTTAGTCGGCATATTCAGAACTTGTTTAAACTGTGGCAGCTTATCGAACAAGTCGCGGAAACCTTTCGGTGGCTCCGGCTCTTTCAGGAAGGCCAGTAATTTACCCACTTCGCGCAGCGCCGACACATCTTCCTGCCCCATCCCCATCGCGACACGTTTTGGCGTGCCAAACAGGTTGCACAGCACTGGCATGTCATACCCTTTAGGGTTCTCAAATAGCAGCGCAGGGCCATTGGCGCGCAAAGTACGATCGGCAATTTCAGTCATTTCCAGGTACGGATCGACTGGCATTGCGATACGCTTTAGCTCACCGCGTTGTTCGAGTAGTTCCAGAAAGTCGCGTAGGTCGTGGTATTTCATGCAATTAATCGTAGTCAGGATTTGGCGGTCATTATACGGGCTTCATGCACAGCATGCTGTATTTTTGTTAATAACGCGTAAATGCTTATCTGATGACCAATCAGTGATTGGTTATACCTGAGCCGTCTATCCCTGATAACGGCCTTTTGCTATTCTTCCTCGGTTAATGAGGAAAAGAGACACTATGGAATCCTGGTATTTGTTGTACTGCAAACGAGGTCAATTACTACGGGCGCAAGAGCATCTCGAGCGTCAGGAAGTGAATTGCCTTACCCCGATGATCAAAATTGAAAAGATCGTTCGAGGCAAACGCACTGCGGTCGATGAACCATTGTTCCCAAACTATATGTTTGTCCGGTTTGACCCTGAAAATATTCATACCACAACCATAAACTCTACGCGTGGCGTCAGCCATTTCGTTCGTTTCGGCAGCCTGCCGGCTACTGTACCGAGTGATGTGATTGAGCAGCTCATCAGCCACACCCCGGAGAACGTTTTGGACCCGGATACGCCGTACGAAGGCGATCGCGTGGTGATAACCGAAGGGGCATTCGAAGGTCTGGAGGCGATTTTTAGCGAACCAGACGGAGAAGCCCGCTCTATGCTGCTGCTCAACTTGTTGAATAAACAAGTGATGCAGAGCGTGAAGAATACAGATTTCAAAAAGACGTAAAATAGGGCCAGCGATTGCTGGCCCTATATTTTGACTCTAGCGCTGCATTTGCTCGTCATGCAACCATTGCGCGACACGCTTCGAGAAGTACGTCAGCACACCATCAGCACCTGCGCGTTTAAAGCACAGTAACGACTCCATGATAGCCGGCTTTTCTGCCAACCAGCCGTTCTGAATCGCCGCCATATGCATCGCATATTCACCGGAAACCTGGTAGGCAAAAGTTGGCACGCCAAAGGTGTCTTTCACGCGGCGAACCACATCCAGATACGGCATACCTGGTTTCACCATCACCATATCTGCGCCTTCTTGCAAATCCTGAGCGACTTCTTGCAAAGCTTCATCGCTATTGGCCGGGTCCATCTGATAGGTCTTTTTATTGCCACCTTTCAGGTTGCCGGATGAGCCAATTGCGTCACGGAACGGGCCGTAATAGCACGATGCGTATTTCGCGGCATAAGACATAATCTGGGTATTCACGAAACCATCCAGCTCAAGCTGGTCGCGAATCGCCCCGATACGACCATCCATCATGTCACTTGGCGCGATGATTTCAGCCCCGGCTTCTGCATGAGACAACGCCTGGCGCACCAGAATTTCACGCGTAATATCGTTGATAACGTAACCGTCTGCATCAATCACGCCGTCCTGACCGTGAGTGGTGTATGGATCAAGCGCAACGTCGGTCAGCAGACCCAGTTCCGGCACGGCATCTTTCAGTGCACGAACCGCACGCTGAACCAGCCCGTTCGAGTTATAAGCTTCTTCAGCATGCAGCGACTTTCCTGCGCTCTCGATGACCGGGAACAGGGACAGCACCGGCACACCCAGCTTCGCAACGGCTTCCGTTTCTTTGAGCAGCAAATCGATAGTCATGCGGTAAACGCCCGGCATTGACGCCACTTCTTCCTGACGGTTCTGACCTTCCATCACAAACACAGGGTAGATAAGGTCATTAACCGTTAATTGATTTTCGCTCACCAGGCGGCGGCTGAAATCGTGACGACGGACGCGGCGCATACGGCGGCCAGGAAACGTACCGGGAAATGCATAGCTCATTTACTTTCTCCTGATTTAAGCCAACCGGAAAAGACGGCGGGCATTGTCATCTGTTACTTGCGCAAGCCAGGCGGGATCTTCTCCACGCCATTGAGCCACCTTGTTCAGGATATGCGGCAAGTAACAGGGTTCGTTCCGGCGGGAAGCAGGTTTTGGTTTTAGATCCCGCGGTAACAAATAGGGGGCATCGGTTTCCAGCAGTAGTTGATGTGCTGGGATCACCGGTAGCAATTCACGTAATTCTTGGCCACGGCGTTCATCGCACACCCAACCGGTCACGCCGATGAAAAGCCCACGCGCCAGACACTCACGCGCTTCATTTTCTGTACCGGTAAAGCAATGCAGCACCACACCGGGCAATTTATCGAGCCATGGGTCGAGCAGATCAATAAAACGTTCGTGTGCCTCACGGCAGTGTAAAAATACCGGCATCATCAGGTCAGCCGCAAGGGCCAGTTGTGCGGTAAAAGCACGCTCTTGTTCAGCTGGTGTTGAGAAATTACGATTGAAATCCAGGCCACACTCGCCGATTGCTACCACTTCAGAAGCACCAGCAAGTTTGCGAATGGCCTCTGCCGTTTCGTCTTGCCACTGGCTGGCATCATGAGGGTGAACACCGGCGGTAGACCAGCACCCTTGATACTGTTGTGCCAGTAACAAAGCTTGCTCGCTTTCATGCAGGTTCGTGCCGGTCAGCAACATGCCGCTGACTCCCGCTGAATGCGCGCGAGCAACAATTTCTGCATGGTCTTTCGCGAACTGTGGGCTGGTAAGATTTACACCGATATCAAACATAGCGCCTTCCAAACGACGACCGCCCTGATGGGCGGCCTGAAATTATGACTCTTTATTAGAGTGTTGGTCTTCTGCTTCTGGAGCATCTTCCGGGTCTTCTTCACCTCTTCTACGCCCTTTACCGACATAGAAACGAGAAAAGAACACGCCGACTTCAAACAGGCAGTACATCGGAATTGCCAGTAGTGTTTGCGAAAATACATCCGGCGGAGTCAACAGCATGCCAACCACGAATGCACCAACCAGAATATACGGGCGCTTTTTCTTTAACGCTTCCGGGCTGGTTACACCCATCCAGCACAGCAGAATAATCGCTACCGGTACTTCAAAAGCCACACCAAATGCCATAAACAATGCCATGACAAAATCGAGGTATTTCGTTATGTCAGTAGACATCACGACCCCTATCGGAGCGGTTTTCGTCAGGAACCCAAACGCTAGAGGGAACACCACGAAATAGGCAAAAGCGATGCCGATATAAAACAGCATTGTGCTGGAGAACAGCAGTGGCATAACCAGTTTGCGCTCGTGTTTATAAAGCGCAGGCGCAATAAATGCCCAGATTTGATAAAGAATGACCGGTGCTGACAAGAACACCGAGACATAAATCGTCAGTTTAATAGGCGCAAAAAACGGTGATGCAACATCGGTAGCAATCATCGTCGAGCCTACTGGCATCTGGCTGATAAGCGGGGCGGAGACGATTTGGTAAATGTCGTTGGCAAAGTAAACCAGTGCCAGGAAAATCACCAGCACAGCGATAATGCTATTTAATAGTCGCTTGCGTAGCTCAATCAGATGGCTGATAAGCGGTTGGGTATCTTCTACGGCCATGTTTACTGTTTATCACTCGAAGGTTGAGAAGACGCTGGTATTTTGACTGGTTCTGCCACGGGTTTAATCTGAGGCTGGATCAACTCGTCAGAAACTGCCGCAGGTGCAGGAACTATTTCAGGCTCAACGGATGGAGCCTGATCGGGCGCACTGGCCTGGTGTGCTGCAGTGGCTGGAGTCACACCGTCGTGGCTGTCCTCGGCATCTTTTATCAATGGGTTATGGATGGTATGAGCCTCGTCACTCCCCTTTTCGGGTTCCTGAGTGTACGAGCGTTTCATTGACTCTGCAGCCTGACGCAGCTCATCCATTGATGCCTTTAGCTCTGGAGTGAGATTATCCATGCTCGCCTTTTCAACCTTCTTCAGGCTGTCTTGCAGCTCCTGGATTTTCAGTTCCTGGACCAGTTCATTTTGCACAGTTGCCGCAAGCGAACGCAAAGCACGAACCCACCCGACAACCGTTTTAACTGCCACAGGCAAACGTTGTGGCCCGAGAACAATCAGGCCAATCACGAATACCAGTAGCAACTCACTGAAACCAATATCGAACACGGTTTACACCTGCTCTTTATCGTTGCTCTTTGCTTCGTCTTTCTTCACTTCGCCAGGCTGCTTATCAGCGAGTGTTTTCGCCGTGAAATCAGCATCCTGAACGGATTTATCTTTCTCTTTGTCTTCATCATCACCCATCGCTTTTTTAAAGCCTTTAATGGATGCGCCCAAATCAGAACCGATAGAACCCAGTTTCTTGGTACCAAACAGCAGAACGACGATAACGGCAATGATCAACAATTGCCAAATACTGATACCACCCATAGTGTTGCCTCAGAGTCATAATGATAAAAAGAATAACGGTGCATATTGTACCGCACGTTGTCTGTTAAAAACGATTAAAAACAACTCAGGTTGAGCGCCGCCAGCCAATCAGCCAGGTCACAATCCCCCCAGCCATCAACCAGGCGGGCATAAATTCCCATTCTGGTTTGTTAATCAATAATAAAGTCCCGCTTAGCATTAGCGTAGCGCCAATCCCAAACAGATAGCGCGATTGCGACTGACGTACCTGATTGCGTTGTAAATCTCGCGTTATTTTATCAACGCTGTGCTGTAATTGTTTACCCTGGCGCAAACTGTCGTACATCAGTTCTGGCAGTTCTGGCATTTTTTCTATCCAGAACGGTGCTTTTTCTTTAAACGAACGGATAAGCGCAGGAATACCCACCTGATCTTTGATCCAATCTTCCAGGAAAGGTTTAGCGGTTTTCCACAAATCCAGTTGCGGATAAAGCTGCCTTCCAAGCCCTTCAACGTAAAGTAGCGTCTTTTGCAGCAAAACTAACTGCGGCTGCACTTCCATATTAAAGCGACGCGCCGTATTGAACAGGTTCAGCAGCACATGGCCAAAGGAAATTTCCGCTAATGGCTTTTCAAAGATAGGCTCGCAAACGGTACGAATGGCAAACTCGAAGTCTTCAACATTCGTGTCTGGTGGTACCCAACCTGAATCCACATGCAGTTCAGCAACTTTGCGGTAATCACGGTTAAAGAAGGCGATAAAGTTCTCAGCCAGATAGCGTTTATCTTCTTTATTGAGCGAACCCACAATACCGCAGTCGATACCAATGTATTGCGGGTCTTCAGGGTGTTCATAGCTGACGAAAATATTACCTGGATGCATATCCGCGTGGAAGAAGCTGTCACGGAAAACCTGGGTGAAGAAGACCTGCACTCCGCGTTCTGCCAACAGTTTCATGTTGGTGCCCTGCTTATGAAGCATCGCAATATCAGAAACGGGAATACCGTAAATTCGCTCCATCACCATCATGTCCTGACTGCAATAGTCAGAGAACACTTCCGGTACATACAGCATCGAGCTACCTTCAAAATTGCGGCGCAACTGAATGGCGTTTGCCGATTCGCGCAGCAGATTTAGCTCATCAATTAAGGTCTTCTCATATTCGCGCACAACTTCAAGCGGGCGCAAACGGCGGCCATCAGGCAGCAAACGCGGTACCCATCGTGCGAGACGATAGATTAGTTTCATATCCGCTTTGATGATCGGCAAAATATCCGGACGAATAACTTTGATAACCACTTCTCGCCCATTCTCTTTCAGGCGAGCAGTATGTACCTGGGCAATGGAAGCTGACGCGAGCGGTTTGATTTCAAAATCGTCAAACCAGGCCTCTACGGGAAGCCCTCCCATCGCTTGTTCGATTTGTTTTTTGGCTAATGCCCCATCAAACGGTGCAACGCGGTCCTGCAACATCGCCAGTTGATCGGCAATTTGCGGTGGGAAAAGGTCACGACGCGTTGAAAGCATCTGCCCAAACTTAATCCACACCGGCCCCAGTTCCTGCAATGCCAGGCGTAAACGCTCACCGAGGAGTTTGTCTTTATGACGATTTGGCATCCAGAACAACAGCTTGCGTCCAAAGCGCAATGGCAGTGTCAGGCGGATTTTGGGAATCAGTTCATCCAGACCGTAACTCAAGAAAGTGCGGATAATGAAATAGAGGCGGCGCATTTCTCCAGGCGTCATTTGTTCTCCAGTTTGTCCAGTCGCGCAGCGAGTGCGTCAACATTGCGTTCGACTGCTGCCGTTTCCTCGGCAAACCACGCGACTTCCAGCGACCCAGGAGCCATCTTCCACTCTTCAGTTATCGCTTCTGAAAGGTATTGTTGGTTACGGGTAAAGACTTTTTTTAGCCACTTACTGCCGCCGCGAATCACCTTACCGATGCCTTCCGCAGCAATGTCGCCAATATACGGAGCCAACAATTCTGCCGGGTCAAATTCAGCAAGGTCCATCAACGCAACCCAATTCTGAACGACCTGAAGATCGCCTTCCACTTCCAACTCACCGCTACGAATCAGCGCCGTAAGCTGCTGCCTGTCGCGCAATTTTGGCAAGGTGCTCAGAGCGGTTTTCACCACACAATCAGCGTCACCTTCCCATTGGCCCAGCACATCAATTTGCTGTTCGCTAAAGACCAAAACGAGAGGCGAAGAGAACTCTTTAAGCTCGACGCGTAACACCTTGCCCATCAAGCGCTGACGTGCCGCTTTTAATCCCCGGTCACGCCAGAGAAAGGTATTAAGGACACTTTCAATCCCAGCAGTCATCAGAGGTGTAAAAGGCATCACGAACTCCCTGTCAGAATTTATAGCCACGGTGCAGAGCAACTACGCCAGCGGTCAGATTGAAATAGGTAGTATTTTCAAAGCCCGCATCTTCCATCATCGCTTTCAATGTTTCTTGATCAGGATGCATGCGAATAGACTCAGCCAGATAACGGTAGCTTTCCGCATCCTGCGCAACAATTTCACCGATTCGTGGCAAAATGTGGAAGGAGTACGCATCGTAAGCTTTGCTCAGTGGTTCAATAATCGGTTTAGAGAATTCCAGAACCAACAGGCGGCCACCTGGTTTTAATACGCGATACATTGAACGCAGCGCTTTCTCTTTGTCTGTCACATTACGCAGACCGAAAGAGATGGTGATGCAATCAAAAAAGTTATCCGGGAATGGCAGGGCTTCAGCGTTAGCCTGAACGTAGTTCACGTTGCCAACCACACCGATGTTGCGCAGTTTTTCGCGCCCCATTTTCAGCATTGAGTCATTGATATCAGCCAGAACCACTTCGCCTGTTTCGCCAACCAGTCGAGAGAACTTAGCGGTTAAATCGCCGGTTCCGCCTGCTAAGTCCAGTACGCGCTGACCACGACGAACACCACTGCAATCAATGGTGAAACGCTTCCATATACGATGGATGCCAAATGACATTAAGTCATTCATTACGTCGTATTTTGCGGCTACAGAGTGGAACACATTAGCGACCATATCGGCCTTCTGTTCCTTCGCTACAGTGCGAAAGCCAAAGTGTGTTGTTTCCTGGGATTCTTCAACCATCTCAATGCCTGCTTGTCCAAAAAATGTTTGTGAAGTGTAACAGAATGGGGCCTAAAGCCCTATGCCTCAAGCTGCAGGGTTTAACCGAAGCTCAACGCTCACCGACGATTCGTCGGTTCTCTAAACTGTTGTCCGTGTTCTTTTCTTCGTCGTTTTCATGCTCATGGCGCTCGGTGTTATCGCCGTCTTCAAGTCTGGCCTGCTCGACTAAATCTGGATTAATCTCACGTTTAACCTCAACACCCAGACCACGAAACGCATCAGCCTGGAGCAGAATATTTCCGCGCCCGGTAGAGAGTTTTTTCATCGCCTGTCGATAATTATCCTGCGCTTTATCCAGGCTTTGACCAATCGCCGACATATCATCCACAAAGAGGCGCATTTTGTCATACAGGCGGCCTGCGCGTTCGGCAATTTGTTGCGCATTCCGGCTTTGATGCTCATAACGCCACAAATTGGCAACCGTTCTTAACGCCACAAGCAGCGTGGTCGGGCTAACCAGCATGATGTTATTCTTGAGTGCTTCACTGATAAGTTCCGGCTGGCGGTCAATCGCCAGTAAAAATGCGGGCTCTACGGGGATAAACATCAGTACATAATCCAGCGACCGCAGCCCAGGCAACTGTTGGTAGTCTTTGCGGCCCAGCATGCGAATGTGGTTACGCACTGCTGCAATATGCTCGTTGAGGGCGATTTCACGAGTTACGTCGTCGTCACCGTTGTAGTAACGCTCATAGGCCACCAGCGTCATTTTGGCGTCGATAACCACATCTTTGCCTTGTGGAAGGCGCACAATGACATCCGGCTGCATGCGGCTGTTATTTTCTAGCTGAATGTTTACCTGGGTTTCGTATTCATACCCTTCGCGTAAGCCGGAGGCTTCCAGCACACGTGTTAGTACAACCTCACCCCAGTTTCCCTGGGTTTTATTGTCCCCTTTCAGGGCTTTGGTGAGGTTCAGTGCCTCTTGTGCCATCTGAGCATTAAGCTGCTGAAGGTTACGAATTTCGTGGGTTAGCGTGTGGCGTTCGCGAGCTTCCTGGCCAAAGCTTTCCTGAACCTGGCGGCGGAAACCATCCAGTTGTTCGCGCAGTGGCGAGAGCAAGCCATTCAAACTTTGGCGATTTTGCTCTTCAACTTTACGGCCGCTGTTTTCAAAGATGCGATTGGCAAGGTTTTCAAACTGTTCACTGAGGCGCTGCTCACTGTTGAGCATCTGGCGATGTTTGTCATCTGCATTAAGACGAGTTTGTTCAAGCAGCGTCGAGAGTTCGCGGATATCGGCTTCTTGGGCACTGTTAATTTCAAGCTGAGTGCGCAGCTCACGGTTGAGTTGCTCGCATTCTTCTCTCCAGTGCTGGTTTTGCTGTAACTCCTGCCGTGCAGCAGTCAGTTCTCCGTAGATTTCTCTTTGTTCTTCATGCAGTGCGGATTGCAGCCCAGCCGCTCGCAAACTTGCCAGCAACCAACCAGTCAGCACCCCAACCAGTGCAATACCGAGCCCGAATAAAATAGAAATATCCACAGTCACTCCCACAAAGTCATACCAGGCATCAGCAAAATAAAATTGTGCTGTATAAATGTCCAGATGAAAAGGAGTTTACTGCGAGACGTTACGCAAAGCGTAAAAATTAAGCCGGCTTGCACCGGCTTTGGGGGACTAGATCAGGCGACGAGCTGCTTCTACAACGATTTTAACCGCATGGCTTTCGGTTTTCTTCATCGTTTCAGCGTTAGGAATTTCTTGCTGAGTACGGTTCACAATCACACCTGCAACCATACCTGCACGCAGACCCTGGCTTGCACACATGGTCAGCAGTGTTGCGGATTCCATCTCGTAGTTCATCACGCCCATCTGCTGCCACTCTTCCATGGAGCCTTTATAGCGGTTAACTACGCGGCCTGAGAAGGTGTCGTAACGCTCCTGGCCTGGGTAGAAGGTATCGGAAGATGCAGTCACACCAATGTGTGTGGTCGCGCCAATAGACTTCGCCGCTTCAACCAGTGCGGTAGTACACGCAAAATCGGCCACTGCCGGGTATTCCATTGGAGCAAAGTGCAAGCTGGCACCGTCAAGGCGCACAGAAGCAGTTGTCACCAGAACATCACCAACATTGATATGCGGCTGAATTGCACCGGTAGTCCCGATACGCAGGAAAGTACGAATACCCAACTGCGCCAATTCTTCCACCGCGATAGAGGTTGATGGACCACCGATACCGGTGGAACAGACGATTACTGGCTTGCCGTCTAACTCAGCACGCCAGGTAGTAAATTCACGGTGGGCAGCCAATTTGACCGGCTTGTCCATCAGCACAGCGATTTTTTCAACTCGCTCAGGATCGCCCGGGACGATGGCAAGTGTTGCCCCTTGCAGATCGCTTTTAGTGAGGCCGAGGTGAAAAACATCAGACTTGGACATAACAAACTCCTGCGTTGAATAGGTTGGCTTACATTGCTATGGGGGTACTGTACAGAACCCTCACAAATAATTTCGTGACGCATTTCACTTTGAATCAAACAAGTTACATTATTTTCAACTGCAATAGTGATGAAAATCACATTTAAAGGGGTGGCGCTCGTAGTTCTGATATTGAGATGAGTGCGACTAAACAATCCAGCAGCCACTCGAAGAATAACGGGGAAAAGCTATAGTTATCGCACTGCGCTAATTCTGGTAAGGAGAATGCCAATGAAAGAAGAACATACAGGTAAATCACCGGGCGGGCATTTTGCGCCAGCGGCCTGCCCTCTTGCGTCAACCGCATTGCATACCCCAGATGATGCTATTCATGCAGGGGAAACCTCAATTCCTACGCAGGGCGAAAACATGCCTGCTTATCACGCCAGGCCAAAAGATGCCGCAGGCCCTTTACCCATCGTGATTGTAGTGCAGGAAATTTTCGGCGTGCATGAGCATATTCGCGATGTCTGCCGTCGCCTGGCGCTGGAAGGGTATCTGGCTATCGCGCCAGAGCTCTATTTCCGCCAGGGTGATCCCAATGATTATGCCGATATCCCTACCCTGTTCAGCGGGCTGGTTTCAAAAGTACCCGATGCACAGGTGCTCGCGGATCTTGATCACGTCGCCAATTGGGCGGCAAGAAACGGTGGTGATGCACATCGTTTGATGATGACAGGATTTTGTTGGGGTGGCCGTATAACGTGGCTGTATGCCGCACACAATCCACAGTTGAAAGCAGCTGTGGCCTGGTATGGAAAATTAGTGGGCGAAAAGACATTAAACTCCCCGCATCACCCAGCCGACATCGCAGTCAATTTGAATGCGCCCGTGCTTGGGCTTTATGGCGGGCAGGACACGGGAATTCCACAGGATACTGTCGAAACAATGCGCCATGCGTTGCGTGCCGCTAATGCCAACGCAGAAATTATCGTTTACCCGGAAGCGGGCCATGCTTTTAATGCGGACTACCGCCCGAGCTATCATGCTGAATCGGCAAAGGATGGCTGGGTGCGGATGCTGGCGTGGTTTGAACGATTTAGTGCAAGCAGGTAATGCAGTTAATTAAGGGGGAAATGATTCCCCCTCTTCTTACTTTATCAAGCTTTACGCAAATTCTGCGCAGCCTTCACCATATTCGCCAGTGCCTGGCGAGTCTCCGGCCAGCCACGGGTTTTCAGGCCGCAGTCCGGGTTGACCCACAAGCGCTCTGCCGGAACGCTTTCCGCCGCTTTCTTCAGCAATGCTTCAATCCATTCCACGCTCGGTACGTTCGGTGAGTGGATGTCATACACGCCCGGTCCGATTTCATTCGGGTATTCGAACTCTTTAAATGACTCCAGCAGGTCCATATCGGAACGCGAGGTTTCGATGGTGATCACGTCTGCATCCAGCGCGGCAATGGAGTCCATGATGTCGTTGAACTCGCAGTAACACATGTGCGTATGGATCTGCGTGTCATCACGCACCACGGCAGCGTTCAGGCGGAAGGCTTCCACTCCCCATTCCAGATACGCCTGCCAGTCGGAACGGCGCAGCGGTAAACCTTCGCGCAGAGCGGGTTCATCAATCTGGATGATCCCAATACCTGCCGCTTCCAGATCTGCCACTTCGTCACGCAGTGCCAGGGCGATTTGTTTGGCGATGGTTTCACGGCTTACGTCTTCGCGTGGGAATGACCAGCAAAGAATCGTCACCGGGCCGGTCAACATGCCTTTTACCGGTTTGTCAGTCAGGGATTGCGCGTACTTCGCCCATTCCACGGTGATTGCTTCCGGGCGGCTGATGTCGCCAATCACAACCGGTGGTTTCACGCAGCGAGAACCGTAACTCTGCACCCAGCCGTTTTGGGTGAACACGAAGCCATCGAGGTGCTCGCCGAAGTATTCCACCATATCGTTACGCTCGGCTTCACCGTGAACCAGCACGTCCAGCCCTAAACGCTCCTGCTCGGCAACGGCCTGTTTGATATGTTCTGCGATACCGGTGCGATAGTTGTTGGCGTCAAGATTTCCCTTTTTGAAGTCGAGGCGCAGTCCACGGATTTCAGTGGTTTGCGGGAAAGAGCCAATGGTTGTGGTCGGCCACGCTGGTAGGTTAAAGCGCTGACGCTGAGCCTGCGCGCGAACGGTGTAGTTGTTCTGGCGTTGGCTGTCTTGCGCCGTAATGGTCGCAAGACGTTTTCCGACTGCCACATTATGTACGCGCTGTGAATGGCGACGGGCCTGAATCGGCGCACTCCACTCAACAAGTTTTTCTGTGTTACCGCTGTTCAGCGCGTCGGTCAGCAAAGACAACTCGGCACATTTTTGCAGCGCGAAGGCAAACCAGCTCTTCACTTCTGCATCCAGTCGCGTTTCCACACTTAGATCGATTGGGCTGTGCAGCAGTGAACACGATGACGCGACCCATAAATCACGTTTGCCGACAATCGCTTGCAACTGCTGATATTTCTCAGTCAGATCGGCACGCCAGACGTTACGGCCATTAATCACACCGGCCGACAGCAGCCAGTTGGCTGGCAGTTGCTGATGCAGCGCATTGATATCATCTTTGCCATGCACGAAGTCAACGTGCAGACCCTGAACCGGCAGCGCCGTAATGGTGCTCAGGTTTGGCGTCACACCTTCAAAGTAAGTGGTCAGCAACAGCTTGACGTTACCAGCCAGCGCGTCGTAAGCCGGTTTGAACGCATCGAGCCATTCTTGCGGTAACTCCAGCACCAGCGCCGGCTCGTCGATCTGCACCCACTCGATACCACGCTTTGCCAGTTCCGCCAGCACCTGCTGGTAAACCGGCAGAATATCTTGTAGCAGGCTCAGGCGGTCAAACGGCTCGCCTTTCACTTTGCCAAGCCACAAGTAAGTCACTGGCCCAAGCAGCACAGGTTTCACGTTGTGGCCCAGCGCCAGTGCTTCGTCGACCTCATCCAGCAGCTGTGTCCAGGTCAGTTTGAACTGCTGGCCTTTAGTGAATTCCGGCACCATGTAGTGGTAGTTAGTGTTGAACCATTTGGTCATTTCAGCGGCAGCAGCAGGCTCACCCGTTGGTGCGCGGCCACGGCCTAAACGGAACAAGGTATCAATATCGACGCTGCCGTCCGCGTTCTGATGACGAGCCGGCACGTTGCCAAGCAGCAAGCTGGTTGTCAGAACGTGGTCGTACCAGGCGAAATCGCCCACCGGCAGCAATTCCACGCCCGCTTCTTTTTGCTGTTCCCAGTGGCGGGCACGTAGTTCGCGGCCTACCGCCAGTAATTCTTCCTGAGTGGAGTTGCCCGCCCAGTAACTTTCTTGTGCTTTTTTCAGTTCGCGACGCAGGCCAACACGAGGGAAGCCGAGGGTGTGATTTTTTATCGTCATGTTCTTTCCTCAATATTCATTATTCGACGCATTTAGCCGTCCAGATGTTTACACATCTATAATCAACAGGTACTGTATATTCCTCAAGCGCAATTTGCTCATGCCGAAGTGAAGGACTTTCATGATCGAGATCAAACATCTGCGGACGCTACAGGCGTTACGAAATTGCGGCTCTTTAGCCGCTGCTGCTGCCGCGTTGCATCAAACCCAATCGGCACTCTCCCATCAATTCAGCGATCTGGAGCAGCGCCTGGGTTTCCGCCTGTTTGTCCGTAAAAGTCAGCCACTACGGTTTACGCCGCAGGGCGAGGTGCTATTGCAACTGGCTGAACAAGTTTTGCCGCAGATAAGCCGTGCGCTTCAGGCTTGCAATGAACCCCACCAGACCACGCTGCGCATCGCCATCGAATGCCATAGCTGCATTCAGTGGCTCACGCCCGCGCTGGAAAACTTCCACAAAACCTGGCCGCAGGTGGATCTGGATTTCAAATCTGGCGTGACGTTCGACCCGCAGCCTGCTCTGCAACAAAGCGAACTGGATATCGTATTAACGTCCGACATCCTGCCGCGCAGCGGTCTGCATTATTCGCCAATGTTTGATTATGAAGTGCGCCTGGTGCTGGCAGCGGATCACCCGCTGGCAAGCAAAACGCGTATTGAACCGGAAGATTTGAGCAGCGAAACGTTGTTGATTTACCCGGTGCAGCGCCAACGACTCGATATCTGGCGCCATTTCCTGCAACCCGCGGGCGTCAGCCCATCGCTGAAAAGTGTCGATAACACGCTGTTGCTGATTCAGATGGTGTCAGCCCGCATGGGGATTGCTGCGTTGCCACATTGGGTAGTGGAAAATGTTGAGCGCCAGGGTCTGGTCATAACCAAAACCCTGGGCGAAGGACTGTGGAGCCGGTTGTACGCCGCAGTGCGCGATGGCGAACAGCGTCAACCGGTGACGGAAGCCTTTATTCGCTCGACGCGTTCACACGCTTGCGAGCATCTGCCGTTTGTGAAGAACGCGGAGCGACCCAATGGCGATGTACCCATAGCGAAGCCATTATCACCGACCCACCAATAATAAAACTCGGCCAGTGAGGCTGTTCTTGCCAGATGGCAAGGTTAACCAGCAGCCCCGCCGGAACATGTACGTTGTTCATGATACCAAGCGTGCCCGCATCCACCTGAGTCGCACCATAGTTCCACATAAAGTAGCCCAGCCCGGAAGCCACCACGCCAAGCCACACCAGGATACCCCATTGCAAGTTGGTGGTTGGGAGTTTTTGCGGATTTCCCAGCGCAAACCAGGCTGTTACAGCCACGACTGCCGCCCCGAGGTAGAACCACGAAAATGCGCAACGTTGCGGCATCGGGCGTGTTTCCATCAGCCGTTTGTAGCCCACCATACCGATGGCGAAGCAGATGTTTGCCGCCTGGACCAGCATCAGGCCAATCCAGAAGTGATCGCTCACTTTGTCGTAGCGAATAATCGCCGCGCCAATCACCGCAAGTCCGGCACTCAATGCGTAGCCCCAACGTAGCTTGTTGCCGCTGATCAAGTCATAAATCAGCGTAACGTAAAGCGGCGTCATTACTGTAAACAGCAGGAATTCTGAAACGGTGAGGTAGAGATACGCCTGGAAGCTAAACAGGTACATCACGCCGAGTTGCAGTGCGCCCACCAGCATATACAGCAGCAATGTTTTCGCGCTATAGCCTTTAAAGCGCAGGAACGGCAGGAACACTATCGCCGCCAGCCCGACGCGCATCAGCACTGAAAAGTAGCTGTCGACATGCCCGGCAAGGTATTCGCCAATCAGGCTAAAAGAGAAGGCCCACAGAATAGTGGTGATGATCAGTAACGGCACGATGAAGTCTCTACTACGGGAGATTAATGCTTCATTGTAGCGAAGGGAATGTGCAGAAGTTGGTTTATTTGGTTGACGAGTGGTGATTAATCCACCACTCGTTTATTACGAATCAGTCTTTGCCGAGGAACATCTTGCGCAGGTAATGTGGAACCGCGTTATCACCGTTGGTGCCGATAACTTCCAGCTCTGGCAGCAAGTCTTTCAGGCGCTGGTGGGCGTTGCCCATGATGCAGCCTTTACCCGCCATGCTCAGCATTTCCGCGTCATTCATGCCGTCACCAAAGGAAATGCAGTCTTTCAGGCCGTAGCCCATCGCTTTGGATACCGCTTCCAGCGCGTGACCTTTCGACACGCCACCCGCCATCACTTCCAGGCAAGTCAGCGTCGAGAAACTCACATTCACGCGGTCGCCCCAGCGAGCGAGCAACGCTTGCTCAAGCGGCAGGAGCTTTTCATGTGAATCACAGGTGAAGAACACTTTGCTGACGCCATCAGCTTCCAGCAAGCCTGGTTCAAACAGGGTGTAATTGAACACCGCTTCTTTAAAATATTTCATCTCTTCCGGGCGGTGGCGGTTCATAAACCACTGGTCACCACGGTAGACGTTGGTCACGATATCTTGATTAGTATGCACCACACCGAACAAGTCCTGCGCGATGTCGTGGTCGAGATCGTGGCTGAACACCAGGTTGCCGTCAGTATCATGCACACGCGCACCGTTAGAGGTGATCATGTAGGCTTTGATTTCGAGGTTATCGCGAATCTGCCCCACGTCGATATGGTGGCGGCCCGTTGCGAAGACGAAATGAACACCTTCAGCGGTGAGCAATTTCAGCGTTTCTTTAGCATACGAGGAGAGTGTGTGATCAGGGGACAGCAACGTGCCATCTAAGTCAGACGCAACGACATGGTACATAGGATTTGGAACCTCTGGTGTTAAATTCAGATTAATTATGCCTGTCAAAAAACGCGATGACGGCATTCAGCGCTTCGGTCCGCATATCGTCCTTTTCGAACAGGATCTCATGATACGCACCGTTTATGACGTAAGGTGTTTCCCCCTCACAAGGGTGGCCCGCCGCGGCGCGAATCTCACAGAATTGGTCATGCGCACGGTTATCTACGACGCGCTCCTCTTCTGCCTGCAGGATAAAAATCGGCGTGGTGATAGCAGTGGCTCCTGCTAAAACCTGTTCTCCTGCGAGTATCCCTTCTCTTACCCAGTGATTCGTTGGCCCGCCCAACCGCAATGCTGGCTCATCAGCATAAAAACGCAGGTTGCGGCGGTAACGTTCACGGCTATGGGTCAGGACATTAACGCTAAATGGTAATGCACGCCAGCGGCCTGTTCCGATTGCATAACCCTCACGAATACGCTGATGGCCTTCCGCCCAATCAAGAATATGGCGCACCATCCAGTCAGGCCAGCGCAAGGCGATACCAAACATCGGCGCACACAGCGCAACTGCATCAAAGCATTGTGAGTTTTTCTCAAGCCACAGCGTAATTATCGCGCCGCCCATGGAATGCGCTAACGCGTAGCGTTTTCTCCAGGGGCCGTTGGCAACTTCGTGCTGATAAAAGCGGTCAAAGTCGTCGACATAGTCGCTAAATTTCGCCACATGGCCACGATGCGAGTCCGAAAGCATGCGTCCGGAACGCCCTTGCCCACGGTGGTCGATAATTAAAATATCGAACCCGCAATGGAAAAGATCGTAAGCCAGTTCGGCATATTTGACGTAACTTTCGATACGGCCAGGGCAAACGACAATGACCCTATCGTGATTCTGCGCGCGAAAGCGTACGTAGCGTACCGGCACTTCGTCGACGCCTGAAAATTCACACTCTTCGCGCTGCCGCCAGAAGTCCATCAACGGACCCGTGGTGAAAGCCGCAAAGGCGTTTTCCCTGTTTGACCATCCATTTTTATGCTGAGTCATATCGCTTTTTTGTGATTCGTAGCACGCTCATCAACAATAGCGTATTGTGGCATAAAAGTGTTCGATCAGGGAATTTCACATGAGCATCGAGTGGTGGTTTACCTATCTCGTAACCACATTAATTCTGAGTCTGTCACCCGGTTCCGGGGCAATTAATACCATGACCACCGCCATTAGCCACGGCTATCGGGGGGCTGCCGCGTCGATTGCCGGGCTGCAAACGGGGCTTGCGATTCATATTGTGCTGGTTGGGATTGGGCTTGGTGCGCTGTTCTCACACTCGTTGCTGGCTTTTGAAATTTTGAAATGGGCGGGTGCCGCTTATCTTGTCTGGCTTGGTATTCAGCAATGGCGTGCCGCGGGTGCGTTGGACTTGAATACTCTGGCGACTACCCAACCACGCAGCCGTCTGTTTAAGCGCGCGGTTTTTGTGAATCTCACAAACCCAAAAAGCATCGTCTTTCTTGCTGCACTTTTCCCGCAGTTTATCTCTCCACACGAGCCACAGGCGGTGCAGTATTTAGTACTCGGCGTGACCACGGTAGTAGTCGATATTATTGTGATGATTGGCTATGCGACGCTTGCGACACGTATTGCAGGCTGGATTAAGGGGCCGCGTCAGATGAAGGCATTGAACAGAGTTTTTGGTTCGCTATTTATGTTGGTTGGCGCACTCCTTGCGGGAGCACGCCAGGCTTAATACCCGTCATACTTCAAGTTGCAGGGGTGTTGACTGCACTCACAAACCCCAGTCACTTACTCAAGTAAGCTCCTGGGGATTTGCTCCCTGGCCGCCTACCTGCAACTCGAATTATTTAGGGTATCTCAGAAAAAATTAACGGGAAATAATCAGGTGGATGCCGAATCCGGCAAACAACGCACCGGCTGTGCCGTCAATCCATTTCGCAAGGCGCTGGTAACCCCGGCGCATTTGCGGCATAGCGAACAGGCTGGCGACCACGGTAAACCAGGCAAAGGTTTCCAGCGCGATCATCACAAATAAACCCCAGCGTTCAGCACTTCCCACATCATTGCCCACGAACAGCGAGAACACGCTGCCGAAGTAAATAATGGCTTTAGGGTTCGACAGGTTGGTCAGCAGCCCTTTCAGGAAGCTGCGGCCACCATGTGCCAGTTCTACAGCGGGTAATTCCTCGGAAGGCTTCTCTTTCCTCAGTGCGCTGCGCAGCATCTGGTAACCCATCCAGCACAGATACAAACCACCGCCCACCATGATAATGCTGTGCAGCCAGGCCATTTTTTCCAGGATCAGATTCAGGCCAAGCAAAGCCACGCCAGACCAAACCATAACGCCGCCGGTAATACCCAGTACGCCCATCATGGCTTCTTTGCGGGAACGGCTAACGGCAGTTTGCGATACGAAGAAGAAGTCCGGGCCAGGGGTGATGAGCGCAACGATGTGTAATACCGCTACGGTCAGAAAAAGCGTCAACATAAGAAAGCTCGCTGGATAATTAATTGGACAATAACTATACCCTAAATACTTCGAGTTGCAGGTAGGCGGCTAGGGAACTTATCCCCAGGAGCTTACATAAGTAAGTGACTGGGGTAAGTGAGTGCAGCCAACACCCCTGCAGCTTGAAGAATGAAGGGTATTGGCTACTACTCATCTTCGCCATCAACATGGCTGCGAATAAGTGCCATAAACTCACGCCCAAAGCGTTCAAGTTTACGCGTACCTACACCGTTAACTCCTAGCATTTCACCAGGCGTAATCGGCATTTGTTCGGCCATTTCGATAAGCGTGGCGTCGTTAAACACCACATACGGCGGGATATTCTCCTCGTCGGCAATAGCTTTACGTAACTTACGCAATTTGGCGAATAGCTTACGATCGTAGTTTCCGCCAAACACTTTCGGGCTGGATTTCGATTTGATGGCCACAATACGTGGCACCGCAAGCATTAAGGGTTCTTCGCCACGCAAGAATGGTCGAGCCGCTGCGGTGAGTTGCAACGCGGAGTGCTGAGCAATATTTTGTGTCACCACGCCGAGGTGAATTAACTGGCGGATAACGCTGACCCAATGCTCGTGCGTCTGGTCACGACCAATGCCGTAGACTGGTAATTTATCGTGCTGAAACTCGCGAATACGCTGATTATTGGCACCACGCAGGACTTCCACGACATAACCCATACCAAAGCGCTGATTGACACGATAAATACAGGACAGTGCTTTTTGCGCATCCACCAGCCCGTCGTAACGGCGCGGTGGATCGAGGCAAACATCGCAGTTGCCACAAGATTGCTGGCGACCTTCACCAAAATAATTCAGCAACACCAAACGGCGGCAGGTTTGCGCTTCGGCAAACGCGCCCATTGCATTGAGTTTGTGGCGCTCAATATCCTGTAATTGCCCGACTGGTTTTTCCTCGAGGCATTTACGCAACCACGCCATATCAGCCGGATCGTAAAATAGCATCGCTTCCGCAGGCAGGCCATCACGCCCGGCACGGCCCGTTTCCTGGTAATAGGATTCGATATTGCGTGGGATGTCGAAGTGCGCGACAAAACGGACGTTGGGTTTATTGATGCCCATACCGAAGGCGACGGTCGCAACCACGATTTGCAGGTCATCACGTTGGAATTTTTCCTGCACTTCCGCACGCACATGGTGTTCAAGCCCTGCATGATAAGCCCCGGCGCTGATACCTTTGCTTTGCAAACGCGCAGCTGTGTCTTCCACTTTGGCGCGGCTGCCACAGTAAATAATGCCGGATTTCCCGCGTTGTTCTTGCACGTAGCGCATCAGCTGATCGAGAGGTTTAAACTTCTCCATCAGCATGTAGCGAATGTTCGGGCGGTCAAAGCTACTGATTTGAATTAGCGGGTCATGCAGGCCTAACAGGCGAACAATGTCCGCGCGCGTTGTGTCATCAGCCGTAGCAGTTAAGGCAATGAATGGCACCGAAGGCAAGCGCTGGCGCAATTGGCCAAGCGCTGCATATTCCGGGCGGAAATCGTGTCCCCACTGCGAAATACAGTGCGCCTCATCAACCGCAACCATCGACAAGTGCCACTGGCTGATTTGGTCGATGAAGTTATCCATCATCAACCGTTCAGGTGCGATGTATAACAGGCGAATCTGCCCGGAACGGCAGCCCGCCATCACTTCTTGTTGCTGTTCGCGATTTTGAGTGGAGTTAAGACACGCTGCCGCAACACCGTTTGCCAACAACTGATCAACCTGGTCTTTCATCAGGGAAATCAGCGGCGAGACAACGACCGTCAGCCCGCCAAATACCAATGCGGGGATTTGATAGCACAGGGATTTGCCACCGCCGGTCGGCATGACAACCAGGCAATCACGCCCTTCCAGCACCGTTTCGATGATGGCTTCCTGACCCGGGCGGAACTGTTGATAGCCGAAGGTATCTTGCAAAACCTGTCTGGCCAGTACTGCCTGATTAATTACTTCCGCCTGTGTCACGCTTTCCACACCACTAAAACCGCCAAATTTTTAGAACAGATCGTTAAGCATAACGCCGACACCGAAGCGTGTCTGGTTAAAGTTGTAATCAATTAATGACTCGCCGTAACCGCTGTAAAGCTGGGTATATAGACGTACGTGCTTAGTGACCGGATAACTAAAACCTAATTCACCGCCGCCGTAGCCGGTATTCCAGTTGTACTGCCCTTTCATACTCAGAATCGCATCGCCAAACTGGTAGCCCACGCGTAATTGGTAGTAGCCCAGGTATTTGGTGATATCCGGATTATCGTCGGTGCTGCCAATCACATACCACGGCTTCACTTCAACCATCCAGTTACCGTGCTCAGCCATCAGACGCGTGTATAAACGGTTCCAGCTACGGGATGTTGGGTCTGAACGGCCGTTGGAGTCGTGGTTATAACCAAACTCGACATCGCGTAATGTCCAACCGGCAAAAGATTCATCGGTCGCAAAACCGAGGAAAAGCTGCGGTTCATAGTTGGTTTCACGGAAAGGAGAAGACTCTCCACTGTTGGACAACTGCCACCAGGATTTTTGGGTATATGAGCCACCCAACACTGAGTTTGGCCCCAGAATGCCGCGCCAGATAGGGAACGCGAGGCTAAGCTGGAATTTTACTTCGTCTTTCCGGGCATTATCAGACCAGTTATAACTGCGGATCGCTTCTTTATTAAGATCATCCGTCACCGTATAAATCAGATAGTTAGTTTCATACGGGTAAAGTGTGAATGGATTGTCATGTTCCAGAAGCATATTCGCAATGATGCTGCCACGCACAGCCGGTTTATCATGCACTTGCTTTATGGTCGCTTCAGCTGCGTTAGCCATAGAAGGAAGCAGGCATGCCGCCATCAGCCATCCTAGATACTTGCGCATCAATGGTGTTCTCCTGAAAGAAAAGGTTTCAAATTATTATCAGGGACACATTCTACATAGTTCTTAATCTGGACGCTCGGTCTACAGTTCTTAAAGTAGCAATCAACGATTGTGAAGCATAAAATACACAATTAATTAACATTATGCCCAAGCTACTTCAAGATTCAGGTAGGCGGCAATCGAATGAATCCCGATGAGCTTACTCAAGTAAGTGATTCGGGTGAATGAGAGCAGCCAACAACCCTGCATCTTGAAGGGCGAAGGGTATGTGATTTTGTATTGATCGAGGATGATCCATGTCTACCCCATTTTTGACCCCTGAAGCCGCTCTGCAACTGGTCGGTGAAATCTTTGTTTATCACATGCCATTTAATCGGGCGCTGGGCCTGGAGCTTATCCGTTACGAGAAGGACTACGCCGAGCTTTGCTTCAACAATCAGCCGATGATGGTAGGAAATTGGGCGCAAAGTATTTTGCATGGCGGGGTGATTGCGTCATCGCTGGATGTCGCGGCAGGCCTGGTGTGCGTGGGCAGCACATTGACTCGCCATGACAGTATCAGCGAGGAAGAACTGCGCCAGCGACTGTCGAAAATGGGCACCATCGACCTGCGTGTCGATTACCTGCGTCCGGGGCGCGGGCAACGTTTCACCGCCAGCAGCACCCTTCTACGTGCAGGCCGCAAAGTGGCCGTGGCACGCGTGGAATTACACAACGAAGATCAATTGCATATCGCCAGTGCGACCGCTACCTACATGGTGGGGTGATGTAATTATTGCTGATACAATTAGGACACTATTCATCAACGAGTTCTTTTCATGGATGCGAAACAAACCCGTCAGGGCGTATTACTAGCACTGGCGGCGTATTTTATGTGGGGCATCGCACCTGCTTACTTCAAATTAATCCACTATGTTCCGGCTGATGAAATTCTGACGCATCGCGTGATTTGGTCATTCTTCTTTATGGTGGTGTTAATTAGCCTTAGCCGCCAGTGGCCTCAGGTAAAGAGATCCTGTCAGAACCGCAAAAAGGTATTCGCCATGGCACTCTCCGCGGTGCTCATCGGCGGTAACTGGCTGCTCTTCATCTGGGCGGTGAATAACAACCACATGCTCGAGGCAAGCCTGGGTTATTTTATCAACCCGCTGGTTAACGTGCTATTGGGGATGATTTTCCTCGGTGAGCGCTTTCGCAGAATGCAGTGGGTCGCCGTTGGCCTTGCCGCTTGTGGTGTTCTGGTTCAGCTTTGGACATTCGGCTCGCTACCAATCATCGCTCTTGGCCTTGCATTTAGCTTCGCGTTTTACGGGCTGGTGCGTAAGAAAATTGCCGTGGATGCGCAGACCGGCATGCTGGTTGAAACGCTGTGGCTGCTGCCAATTGCCGCGATTTACCTGTTTGGCATCGCCGATAGTTCCACCAGCCATATGGGGCAAAACCCGATGTCGCTGAACCTGATGTTGATTGCGGCAGGTGTGGTCACCACGATTCCGTTGCTGTGCTTTACCGCAGCGGCGACGCGTTTGCGCCTCTCGACGCTGGGCTTCTTCCAGTACATCGGCCCGACGTTAATGTTCCTGTTGGCGGTGACGTTCTACGGTGAAGTCGTCGGCAAAGACAAGCTCCTGACCTTCGGTTTTATCTGGGCAGCGCTGGCGCTGTTTATTCTGGATGCTATTTATACGCAACGAAACTCGCGGATAGCAGCGCGCGCGGTCGCACAGAAGTAAAAAAGGGAGCCAATCGGCTCCCTTCTCGTTTTCATCTCACAACCAGTTTTTACGCTTGAAGTAGAGATATGGAGCCAGGCCCGCGAGGATCATCACGATAATCGCCGCCGGGTAGCCGAAGCTCAGTTTCAACTCGGGCATAAACTCAAAGTTCATCCCGTAGCTGGATGCCACAAGCGTTGGCGGTAGGAATACAACGGATACAACCGAGAAGATCTTGATGATGCGGTTCTGCTCAATGTTGATAAAGCCCATCGCCGCCTGCATCAGGAAGTTCACTTTCTGGAAAAGGGATTCGTTGTGTGGCAACAGGGATTCGATATCTCGCAGAATTTCACGAGCCTGCTCAAGCTGCCCGCTCGGCAAACGCGCTTTACGCACAAGGAAGTTAAGAGCGCGTTGGGTATCCATCAGACATAAACGGACTTTCCAGCCGATATCTTCAAGCTCAGCAAGCGTTGAAAGTGCTGCATCATACTCATCGCCCTGGTGCCCTTCCATGATTACACGGCTGAGTTTTTCCAGGTCGCTATAAATGTTTTCGATTTCGTCTGCCAGCTGTTCGATTTTGGTTTCAAACAGGTCGAGCAGTAATTCGTACGCATTGCCGTCCACCATGTTCTGGCTGCGGGCACGCATGCGATAAAGGCGAAATGCAGGTAATTCACGCTCACGCAGCGTAAACAGGCGGCCTTCACGAATGGTAAATGCCACGGTGCTGTTGCCCGCGTGATCGTCAGCATCTTCGTAAAAGAAGAATGAGTGGATGTGCAAACCGTCTTCGTCTTCAAAGAAACGCGCGGATGCTTCGATGTCTTCCAGTTCCGGGCGGGTTGCCAGGCTTTGACCAAGTTCCGTTTGCACGCGCTGACGCTCGCTCTCTTCAGGCTCGACCAAATCAACCCAAACAGAATTGCTCAGGTTATCGGTCTCATCTAATTCAAGACGGGACAGACGATTGTTTTCCAGTTGAAATGCGCTCAGCATGACCGGTACTCCCAATGCAAAAAATATCAGGGACAGTTCGGTTGGCACACAGACAGAAACTAACTAGGTTTCAGACCATTAAAAAGTCTGACTCATTGCGACGGGATATACGAGATATAAGGTCGCCGACAACCACTAAGGCTATCAGCATTCGAGGATAGCCTTAGAAGTTGTACCTGGATGACAGGTTATTGAGCCAGTATTTACTGGGTGTGTCCAAGGCGAGTGTCCTCTTAGCGTAATCGTGCGCGCATGTTACGCCACCATAAATATGGCGTCAACACGCAACGGGACACCATGGAGTAATAAACTATGGTGATATTTATAAGGTAGCAAAAGCGTGAAAAACGATGAGTTAACTCGCTAATTTATACTGATTCAAGGCGTGCATAAGCAGCAACTAACCACTTAATTCCCTGCCCCGGGAATGCCACTTGAATACGGCTGTGTTCACCGCTCCCTTCCAGGTTAACGACCGTGCCTTCACCAAATTTTGCATGGCGTACACGCTGCCCGAGTTTAAAGCCTGAATCATTCTCAGAGATTGGCGTGCCCATGCGTTGGTGGCTGACCGGGCGGCTGATACTGGCACGCAGTCGAACTTCTTCCACGCAGTTTTCTGGCAGTTCACCAATGAAACGTGACGGGCGGTGATAAACTTCTTTGCCATACAGACGGCGGGTTTCAGCGTAGGTCAGTGTCAGTTTTTGCATCGCACGTGTTACGCCAACGTAGGCCAGGCGGCGTTCTTCTTCCAGGCGGCCACCTTCATCGAGCGACATCTGGCTTGGGAACATCCCCTCTTCCATGCCGACGATAAACACCTGCGGGAATTCCAAACCTTTCGCCGAGTGCAGTGTCATTAATTGCACCGCATCTTGCCAGGTGTCGGCTTGCCCTTCACCGGCTTCGAGCGCTGCGTGCGACAAGAACGCCTGCAATGGCATCAGATCTTCGTCTTCATCCTGATAGCTGAACTGCCGCGTTGCCGTGACCAGTTCTTCTAAGTTTTCGATTCGCGTCTGGCCCTTCTCGCCCTTTTCCTGCTCGTACATCACCATCAAGCCCGAATCTTTGATAACCCGGTCAGTTTGTACGTGCAGCGGCATGTCGATGGTTTCATGTGCCAGCGCGTCGATAAGTTCCATGAAGCGTTGCAACGCAGAAGCGGCACGGCCTGCTAACGCTTTTTCCTGAAGCAACAAGCGGCAGGCTTGCCACATTGTCAGTTGCTGGTCGCGCGATGTCTGGCGCACCACGTCTAATGTGCGGTCGCCGATGCCACGCGTTGGCGTGTTAACCACGCGCTCAAACGCTGCGTCATCATTGCGGTTAGCAATCAGGCGCAGATACGAGAGCGCATCTTTGATTTCCTGACGTTCGAAGAAGCGCATGCCGCCATAGATGCGGTACGGCATGCCGACCTGCAATAACGCCTCTTCCAGCACACGCGATTGGGCGTTGCTGCGATAGAGAATGGCGCATTGCTCGAGCGCTCCACCAGCTTCCTGCCACGTTTTGATGCGGTTAACCACGAAACGCGCTTCATCTAATTCGTTAAATGCGCAATACAGTGAGATTGGCTCGCCGTCGCTGCCATCCGTCCACAGCTCTTTGCCTAAACGACCTGAGTTGTTCGCAATCAGGGCGTTGGCGGCATTCAGAATGTTATTGGTTGAGCGGTAGTTTTGCTCAAGGCGGATGGTTTGTGCGCCAGGGAAATCGGTCAGGAAGCGTTGGATATTCTCAACTTGCGCGCCGCGCCAGCCGTAGATTGACTGGTCATCATCACCAACAATCATCACTTTGCCTGTATCACCTGCCAACATGCGAATCCATGCGTACTGGATGCTGTTGGTATCCTGGAATTCGTCCACCAGAATATTGGTGAAGCGTTCGCGGTAGTGATTAAGAATGTGTGGCTTGTTCAGCCAGAGTTCATGAGCACGCAGCAATAGTTCGGCAAAGTCCAGAAGCCCAGCGCGATCGCAGGCTTCCTGATACGCCTGATACACTTTTTGCCAGGTTTGCTCGACCGGGTTACCATAACTTTCAATGTGATGTGGGCGTAGGCCTTCATCTTTTTTGCCGTTGATAAACCACATTGCCTGCCGTGCAGGCCACTGTTTATCGTCGAGATTCATGGCTTTAATCAGGCGCTTTAACAAACGCAGCTGATCTTCGCTGTCCAGTATTTGGAAATCCTGCGGCAGGTTGGCGTCCATGTGATGTGCACGCAGCAAGCGGTGCGCGAGACCATGGAAAGTACCTACCCACATGCCGCCCTGGCTGGTTCCCATCAACTGACTGATACGGTGGCGCATTTCAGCCGCCGCTTTGTTGGTAAACGTCACCGCCATAATCGAATATGGCGAGCAGTTTTCCACGCTAATTAACCACGCAATACGGTGCACCAATACACGCGTCTTACCGCTTCCTGCACCAGCCAGTACCAGCATGTTGCTACGCGTGGCCGCGACGGCTTCGCGCTGTTTGTCATTGAGGCTGTCGAGCAGGTAAGAAACGTCCATTGGCACCGCCGTTGAGGAGATAAAAATATACTGTGATTTTATACAGAATTAATCAGATTATATCAGCGCGGTGAGGGATGCCAACTGCGAAATTTCCAGATGTGGCAATAAGCGGCTGTCATCAATCTGCATTAGGTCGCCATCGCGCAGATTTATCCAACAAGCCTGCATACCACAGCGAACAGCCCCTGCAACATCAGTAGTCAGGTCATCACCTACGTGCAGAATATGGCCGAGCGGAACATTGAGCTTTTCTGCTGCGAGATGATACATATCATTAAATGGTTTGGATCGCCCATGAGGGCCGGCGCGCAGCACAAACTTAAAGTATTGATCGAGGCCGAAAAGATGTGGCTCAGCGTTACCGTTGGTAATCGCCACCAGCGGCCATTTTTCGGCGAGTTTCGCTAACGTGTCGTGCGTTTCTTGCGGCACGTCGATTTGGCTGCGCCAATGGGCAAAGTTCTCCATCGAAGCTTGTGCGCCTGCGGCGGCTTCTTCCGCTGATAATCCGACATCTAACATGGCTTGCTCTACAGCACGACGACGCCATTCGGTGACATCGTGGTAAATATCCGGTTCTGCGAGGCGCAACGCATGGCGAATGTGCAAAAAATCAGGGCGTTGCAGATGGTTTAGCTTCGGATGGTAGTTCTGCACAAAGCTCATTGATTCGCGCTCGGTGCGCATAATCACTTCGCGGTTGTCGTAGAGCGTGTCGTCGAGATCAAAAGTGAGCGCGGCAATAGGCCCAAGTGGGCGATAAAAATGCATTACGATTTCCCTCGTTTAGCGCGTGGATGCGCAGCATCATACACTGAGGCTAAGTGTTGGAAGTCGAGATGGGTATAGATTTGCGTCGTGGAAAGGTTGGCGTGGCCTAATAACTCCTGCACACCGCGCAGATCCCCGCTCGATTCCAGCATATGCGTGGCAAATGAATGGCGCAGTTTATGAGGATGCACATGGCTGTTTAGCCCCTGTTTTATCCCCCACTCGCTAAAACGTTTTTGGACGTTACGTGTCGAGATACGCTTCCCCTGTTTGGAGAGAAATAACGCATCGTCGTCCGGACCAAAAAGCTCGCGCAGATCAAGCCAGTGCTCAACCCAGGTAACAGCAGATTTCCCCACGGGCACCCGGCGCTCTTTGCTACCTTTACCTATCACCCACACTTCACCTGTCGTCAGATCAATGTGGCGGCAATCCATATTAACCAGCTCTGAAAGACGCAGCCCAGCACCGTACATCACCTCCAGCATCGCGCGATCACGCACGGCAAGTGGGTCGTTGATGTCGATATCCAGCAGGCGACTAACATCATCGACGTCGATATTTTTTGGCAGGTGGCGGCCTGCTTTCGGCGTAGTAATGCCTTTTGCGGGATTAGCTTTGAGCTCACCCTGGCTGACACACCAGTCGAAGAAACTACGGAGCGCGGAAAGACGTAATGCCAGGCTTGATGACCCGAGGCCCGCTTTGCGGCTGCGAACCGTGATTGAACGAACCGCGGCGGCATCACACTGCTGCCAGGTGCTCATGTTCATCTCGCCCGCCAGGGTGATTATTGCGGTCAGTTGGCGGCCATAGTTGAGCAGTGTCAGCGGGCTTAACTGGCGCTCTACTTTCAGGTAGCGCAGAAAGCCATCGACTAAAGGTTGCAGTGGGAAGGCCGTCATACTCGCTCGACCCAGCGCTCCAGCAAGTCTGGCAACATCAGGGCCAGTTCGTGAAGTAATTGTGTGCCTTGCCCTTCCTGGTAATGCTGAGGATCGCGGCTACTGAAAACCAGCACGCCTAAATCTGCGTCACTACCCATCAGAGACACGGCCACTGAACCAATGGCTTTCGCCTGAGGTAAAACCACCAGTAATTCAGGGCCATTTAACGGCCCCAAATAATGCTGACGATCCCCAAGACGTTGAATACGCAACGACTCGAAAGCCTGCCGATTCAGTGCCAAATGGGTAAAATCAGAAGGAGCACCAATCCGCCAACGGTCCGCAAAAAGACGCACATTTGCGCCAGCCAGACCCGTTTCGCGCGCCCAACGGTGCAAGCGGTTAAGCATTTCCTGCAAACTAGTGGCAGAAGCCAGACGGCCCTGCAACTTCAGTAAGCGATAGAACAAACCTTCGTTGGCACTCGCCTGCTCCATCAGCAAGGTCATGTTTTCTTCAAGGAAATTGATATGGTTACGGCTACGTGCCATATGCCACTCAACCAACGAAACAGTGCCGCGTACCGGATGCGGCACTTGCATCTGTTCTACATGTTGGGCGTTACGAATAAAGAAATCGGGATGACGCAGCAGATACTCCGCCACCATTCGGTCATCCAGTTCCAGTACGGCTTCTTGCTGTTCCTCGGCATTCTTCATAGATGTATAAATCCATCATAGACGTGGGCCGCTGGACCGGTCATAAACAACGGCGTTCCCGGCCCTTTCCAGGCGATATCAAGGCGGCCACCCGGTAGCTCAACGCGAACCTGCTCCGCCAGTATTCCCTGCAAGATACCCACGGCAACTGCGCCACAAGCGCCACTGCCACAAGCTTGAGTTTCTCCGGCTCCACGCTCAAAAACGCGCAGACGGATGTGTTCTTTGGTTACAACCTGCATAAAGCCGATGTTTGCACGCTCAGGAAAACGCTCATGGTTTTCCATCACTGGCCCCAACGTTTCCACCGCGGCCGTAGTCACATCATCAACCTGAATCACGCAATGCGGGTTACCCATCGACACGACGCCACACATAATGGTTTGTTCGGCGGCACGCATAATATAGGTCTTTTCCACTTTGTTTGCGCGGAACGGCACAGCAGAAGGCTCGAAATTAGGCTCGCCCATATTCACGCTTACCAACTCATCTTCCGTCACGCTGAGAACCATGCGGCCATTGGCGGTGCTGACGCGAATATCGCGTTTGTTGGTAAGACCTTTCAGGCGCACAAAGCGTGCAAAACAACGCGCGCCATTACCGCATTGCGAGACTTCACTGCCATCAGCGTTAAAAATACGATAATGGAAATCAAGGTCAGGATCGTATGGCGGTTCAACCACCAACAGCTGATCAAAACCCACTCCCAAATGCCTGTCGGCCAGACGGCGGATAAGCTCAGGGGAGAAATAGACGTTTTGAGTCACCGCGTCGACGACCATAAAGTCATTGCCAAGGCCATGCATCTTCGAAAACTGCATCTTCTGCTCCATATACGCGGCTACTTATTAATAATGTGCTAGTAGACAACCTGAGTCGGTGCGTTATCAGTACCACGATTATTACGATCTGGCGTGGTTGATTGCGGCTGTGGCTTAGGAGTGACCTGAGATGTAGGCTTGGTTTTACCGTCCGCAGGAGGGAAGTACAACGGCCCTTTAAGACCACAGCCAGAAAGGCTAAAAAGTGCCAGCACGAGTGCTAATGGGCAGAAAATTTTCTTCATTATTGAGATGCCTGTAATCCACTATTCTGCCTTCTATCATCGCAGGTGATCCCTGAAAAGCAATACTCTTTTCTATTCGCGAGTGTTGCTATACTGCCGTGAAGAAGAACAACTGAGAAACGAATATGAACGACAGTGAATTTCATCGCCTGGCTGACGGCCTGTGGTCAACAATCGAAGAACGTCTGGATGACTGGGATGGTGATAGCGATATTGACTGCGAAATCAACGGCGGCGTGCTGACCCTGAGTTTTGAGAATCGCAGCAAGATTATTATCAATCGCCAGGAGCCTCTCCATCAGGTATGGCTTGCCACCAAAAGCGGCGGTTACCATTTTAACTTGAAAGACGACAAATGGATTTGTGACCGTAGCGGCGCAGAGTTTTGGACATTACTTGAAGAAGCTTGCACACAGCAAGCGGGTGAACCCGTTAGCTTTAGCTAGCTGTTGCTGTACTGCTGAAGTAGCGGCGCATTGCTATCGTCATGATTAGTCGGTGTCGCTGCTGTAATAGTCTGGGTGCGGAACGGGATCACCTGTGAGCGCCCATCTACTTTCACAATCTGATAGAACTGCGGCAAGTTGAAGTTAATGAAACTTGAGCCGTAGGTGAAACGGTCGTGCGAAGACGAGTAGAAACGGCTGACATCACGCACTAAATCTTCTTTGCTGCCTTCACAGTGGTGGTAAACCTCTGCGCGGTTGGTCTCATCAAGAATATAGATATTGAAACCGTGGTCTTCACTCGCTTCTTCAAAGAAGAACTGAATGATCCCTTCACTGGCAAAACCATCTACCACTGGCGGCAACTGAACCTGCTGGTTAGTTTCAACCTGCACCGACAAACCATGCAGTTTGTTATGCGAAATCGCCCCGTAGAACTCGACCGCATTCTCCAGTTTTTGCACTGAAACGCTCAGGCGTTCGAAGAACAGCCCCCACGTCTGGCCAGAAATACGCAGTGCTTTAAAGCGACCAGGTTCCTGACGGGTGCTCGACAAGCGGAAGTCGATACATTCGGAAACCAGTTGCTGAACACGCGTGCGGATAAGCCCACGCAAATGCTGGCTGTAACAGAACACTTCAACGCTATCTGGCGGTGCGGCATCCTGGTGCATTTTGCCCAGAATGGTTTTCAGCGCCTCAATCATCGATTGTTCGCCGTTGAAATGCAGGGTACGCACTTCATTCCAGGAGTTGCGATACAGCAGATCAACGCTTCCCACCAGACACTGCTGTTGCTGCCCGAAACTGAATACATCCAGCTTACGGAAATCGAAATGAACGACCTGATTGCGGAATGCAGCAGTCGGGTCATATTCAAGGTTAACGATGATAGCCAGATGGCGAATTTCACATGGGCTATACAACGCTTTCGCGGTTGGCGCAGGTAAACGCAGCGGGAAGTGGTGCGAAACGTCAGCCACCATCTCCTGCAATTTTGGCAAATCACAAATCCCGTTGCCCTTAATAAACAGGCGGGTGCGCGAGGTCAGCAGGCCGTTGAAGTAGGCCCATGCCACCAGCTTATTAAGATAACGGTTATATTCCAGCGGTTGATGGCTGACAATAGATTCCATGTTTGGCGCACGGTTGTAGAGATACCAGCCTGAACGGTTGGCACGGCCCGGCGGCACATGAATGAAGGTCAGATTGGGTTCTGACAAATCTGGAGAGATCTGCGGGTTAACCAGCGTGACTTTACCCGGCAGTGCTTCAAACGCGGCATACAATTTACGGGTCAACACACCGATATCTTGCGGGCTTGCACTGACGCTTAGGTTGTTACGGCGAGCGAAGCGAATCAGGTTGCGATAGCTTTGCATCATCGCATCAAGGAGTTCGTTGTGCGCATCACGAACCTGGTCGATTTTCCAGTTAGCACGGTTATCGAGCATCGCCAGACGCGGTTCGTCCCAGCCCCAATCCTTTACCAGCTGGCTTAAGACTTCACGACGCCAGCCTACACAAGCACGCTCACGGGACAGTTTTTCGCACACTTTCAGATAGAAACAACGACGCACTAAATCCAGACGCGCAGTGTCTTCGATTTGCGTGAGGTAGTGCGTCACACGCTCCAGCATCATGCAGTACGGATCAAGCCCAAAAGAGACTATCTCGCCATCATGCAGGCGCTGCTTAATGTCTTTTGCCAGCAAGCGAGTATTCGGATATTCCCAGGAATAGGCTTCCAGCAGCAGCGTTTTGAGCACGGCTTTATAAGGCGAATCGATACTCTTATAGAGCTGCCACAGGCTGGCGCCAAAATACTCTTCTGCCGACAAGGTGCTTAAACCACCGAGATCCAGCCATTCGTTTGGCGTGAGCACGCCCTGCGAGTAGAGGCTCATTACGTAATCGTCGTAATGATCTTCTTCGTCGCCCGGAACCATACTCCACAGAATACGTTTCCCGGCCAGGCGCACAGCGGTGCGGTAGAATTCATCGAGCAGCAAGATATGTTGTGTTGAACCACAGTCTTCGCCACCCAGACTGCCACTTTCGTTGTGGCGGAAGCGGTTTTCGTCAATCAGGAAGAAGCTGACTTCAACACCTAAAGAGGCGGCCCAGCTTTCCAGCACGCTGCATTTACGTTGCAGCAACTGGCGCTCGTCATTATCGAGCCATGACTGGTGACAAACCCAAATATCCAGGTCGGATGAACAACTCTGCCCAACGGACGATGTGCTGCCCATGGTATAGAGGCCCGTGATAGGCAATTCACCAGATTCTGTTTTCTGCGGCGGCATGCCGCGCATCAATTCGAGTTCGTTGAGGTAGTGGCGTTGGGTTTCATCAGGCGTGTAGATGCAAATGCCATGTGGAACGTTACCCTCAAGGTAACCTGGCATCAGCGGGTGATGATAATGTAACAATGTTGGCAGAAGACTGTAGACCTGTTGAAAAGCAGGGCCCATTGCCGCAAGTGCGCGATCTACACGCAGTTGGTTGATGGCATCCAGTCTCTGTTTAAGAGTCTCAATATAGAGGTACAAGACATATCGCCTGATGGTTTCAGTATTACGAAAAAACCCGTTTCCCGGTTGTTGCCTCTATTATAAACGACAAGGCAAAGAATTGCTGGAAACGTGATCAATTTAACACCTTGCTGGTTGACCGTAAAGAAAGATGCGCTACGCGCCAACTTCCGCTCCGCCTACCGGCTTTATCTTCCATAATACGAAATATGTCCCTCTTTTCCGCAAACCCGTTGAAACTGACAGCCTTCCTTGAAGAGTGGTAGGATGGTCAGGGACGATAATTACGGTAACTAGCAATGTTAGACAATGTATTAAGAATTGCCACTCGCCAAAGTCCATTAGCACTCTGGCAAGCACATTATGTCAAACAACGCCTGGAAGCGTGCCATCCCCAGCTCACGGTTGAACTGGTGCCTATGGTTACGCGTGGCGACATCATTCTTGATACACCACTTGCGAAAGTCGGCGGCAAGGGATTGTTTGTCAAAGAATTAGAGTTAGCACTGCTTGAAGGCCGTGCGGATATCGCCGTACATTCCATGAAAGATGTGCCAGTCGAGTTTCCTGAAGGCTTAGGGCTAGTGACGATTTGCGAACGTGACGATCCGCGTGACGCTTTTGTCTCCAATCATTTCGACAGCCTGGACGCACTCCCGGCAGGCAGCGTAGTAGGCACTTCCAGCCTCCGCCGCCAATGTCAGATCGCCGAGCGCCGCCCGGACCTTGTCATTCGTTCTTTGCGCGGCAATGTCGGTACCCGCCTGGGTAAACTCGACAACGGTGACTACGACGCGATTATTCTGGCAGTCGCCGGGTTGAATCGCCTCGAATTACAATCGCGTATCCGTTACGCGTTACCAGCGGAAGTTTCTCTGCCAGCAGTTGGCCAGGGCGCGGTGGGAATCGAATGCCGTCTTGATGATGAACACACACAAGCGCTGCTCGCATCACTTAATCATGAAGAGACTGCGATTCGCGTTCGTGCGGAGCGCGCCATGAACATGCGCCTTGAGGGCGGATGCCAGGTGCCGATTGGCAGTTATGCCGAGCTTAATAATGGTGAGTTATGGTTGCGGGCATTAGTGGGCGCACCTGACGGCTCGATTCTGGTGCGTGGCGAACGCCGTGGTAAGCCAGAAGATGCCGAAGTTATGGGCATTTCGCTTGCGGAGGAGCTTCTCGATAAAGGCGCGCGTGAGATTCTTGCCGCCGTTTATGACGGAGATGCTCCGGCATGACAATACTTGTCACCCGCCCTTCCCCCGCTGGGGACGAGTTAGTGAGCAGACTGCGCGCACTGGGGCAGGTGGCGTATAGCTTCCCACTTATCGAGTTTTCCCCCGGCCGGCAGTTGGACAAACTGCCTGGCATGCTGGCTAGCCTGAACGAAGGCGACCTGGTGTTCGTATTATCGCAGCACGTCATAAATTATGCCCACCCGCAATTACGCCAAAACGGCATATCCTGGCCTTCACATCTTGCCTGGTTTGCCATTGGGCGTACGACTGCCTTAGCGTTGCACACGGTTAGCCATTTGCCGATTCGTTATCCGCAAGACAGGGAAACAACGGAAGTCTTGCTACAATTACCTGAATTACAGAATGTTGCCGGGAAACGGGCACTCATTTTACGTGGAAATGGGGGGCGTGAACTGTTAGGTGAAACACTGGCCGAACGCGGCGCAGAAGTGACTTTCTGCGAATGCTACCAAAGAAGTGCCAGAATTTATGACGGAACGGAAGAAGCCTTTCGCTGGCGCGAACGTGGGGTTTCAACGCTGGTCGTGACAAGCGGTGAAATGCTACAACAACTTTATGCGCTCATTCCGGAATGGTATAGAAAAAACTGGTTACTACACTGCCGACTGTTAGTTGTCAGTGAGCGTTTGGCAGACCTTGCCCGGGATTTGGGCTGGCAAGATATTCGGGTCGCCGATAACGCAGACAATGACGCGCTGCTTCGCGCGTTACAATAAATCAACCCCCAAAATAATTCGAGTTGCACCAACGCAGCTTGAAGAATAAAGGGTATACAATATGGGACGCCACAATGACGGAACAACAGAATAACTCCGCCATGGTTGAAGAGACCACACCTGCGGTAGAAAGCGCTCCGCTTTCAGAACAGCCACCACAAAAAAATCGTAGTGGTATTGCCGGAATTGCGTTGGGTGCGATCGCCATTGCTATTGCCCTTGCGTTAGGTGGCGGTCTTTACAGTTATGGTAAGCATCAGGCAGCGGCGCAAAATGCCAACACCGATGCATTGGCAACGCAGCTCACCGCTTTACAAAAGCAACAAGAACAGCAGCAAGCCTCTCTGGAAACTACCATCAAGCAGCAGGCAACTGCACTCCAGGAGTCGGATCGCCAGCAGGCAAATCTGGCGCGCGAGCTTGACGAAGTTCAGCAAAAAGTGGCCACTATTTCCGGCAGCGATGCAAAAACCTGGTTGTTAGCACAATCCGATTTCCTGGTGAAACTGGCCGGGCGGAAATTGTGGAGCGATCAGGATGTCACGACCGCCGCCGCATTGCTGAAGAGTGCTGATGCCAGCCTGGCCGATATGAACGATCCGAGCCTGATTGCCGTGCGTCGTGCGCTGACAGACGATATTTCCGCACTCTCCGCGATTACTCAGGTTGATTACGACGGGATTATCCTCAAGCTCAATCAGCTTTCTAACCAGGTCGATAATCTGCGTCTGGCAGACAACAATACCGACGACACGCCTATGGATTCCGACGGCAGCGAGCTTTCCAGTACGGTGACGGAATGGCGTCAAAATCTAACTAAAAGCTGGCACAACTTTATGGATAGTTTCATTACTATTCGCCGCCGCGATGAAACTGCCGTTCCGCTTCTGGCACCAAACCAGGATGTTTACCTGCGTGAAAATATCCGCTCGCGTTTGTTAGTTGCAGCACAAGCGGTTCCTCGCCACCAGGACGAAACGTATAAGCAGTCGCTGGAGAATGTTTCCACATGGGTTCGTGCTTATTACGACACCAACGACAGCGTGACAAAATCCTTCCTTGATGAGCTGGATTCTCTCAGCCAGCAAAGCATCAACATGGATGTGCCGCAAACGCTGGAAAGCCAGCCTCTACTGGAAAAGCTGATGCAGACCCGGGTGCGTAATTTGCTTGCCCAGCCTGCAGCGAGCGCAACCGCTCCTGCTGAACAACCTGCCGCGCCTGAACAAGCGCCTGCACCAACTCAGGGAGAATAAGCATGATTAAAGTCTTATTACTCTTCCTACTGTTGATCGCCGGGATCGTCCTTGGACCAATGCTGGCCGGACATCAGGGTTATGTGTTGATTCAGACCGATAATTACAACGTGGAAACCAGCGTCACTGGCCTGGTGATCATCCTGATCCTGACAATGGTAGTGCTGTTTGCTATTGAATGGATACTGCGCCGTGTTTTCCGCACCGGGGCTCGTACCCGTGGCTGGTTTGTTGGGCGTAAAAGCAGTCGCGCGCGCAAGCAAACTAAAGCTGCACTGCTGAAATTAGCAGAAGGCGACTATCAGCAAGTTGAGAAGCTGATGCTGAAAAATGCCGATCATGCCGAACAGCCAGTCGTAAACTATTTACTGGCAGCAGAAGCCGCACAACAGCGTGGCGATGAAATTCGTGCCAATCAGCATCTGGAACGCGCAGCCGAACTGGCAGACAGCGACCAACTCCCGGTTGAAATTACCCGTGTGCGTCTGCAACTGGCGCGTAACGAAAACCATGCTGCCCGCCATGGCGTTGATAAGTTACTGGAGACGGCACCACGTCACCCTGAAGTGCTACGTCTTGCCGAAATGGCATATGTCCGCACTGGTGCATGGGGATCGCTGCTCGACACTTTACCCGCAATGGACAAAGTACAGGTTGGTGATGAAGTCCACCGCACCGCATTGCAACAACAGGCCTGGATTGGCTTGATGGATCAAGCAATGGCGGATCAAGGTAACGATGGGCTGAAGGCCTGGTGGAAAAATCAAAGCCGTAAGACACGCCATGAAACCGTGCTACAGGTTGCGATGGCGGAGCATCTTATTGAGTGTGACGATCATGATGCGGCACAGGAAATCATTCTTGATGGCCTGAAACGCCAGTACGACGAGCGTTTGATATTACTGATGCCACGTCTGAAATCAGGCAACCCGGAGCAACTTGAAAAAGCCCTTCGCCAGCAGATCAAGACACAAGGCGATCGTCCATTGCTTAATAGCACACTCGGTCAGTTACTGATGAAACACGGCGAATGGCAACAAGCGAGCGATGCTTTCCGTGAAGCACTCAAACAGCGTCCTGATGCCTTTGATTATGCATGGTTGGCTGATTGCCTGGATCGTCTGCATAACCCAGAAGAGGCGGCCTTGATGCGCCGTGATGGCCTGCTGTTAACCCTGCAAAACAACCCCAATTCATAACACCCCAAGGGCGATAACTGTCGCCCTTACCCATTTCCTTCACACAAAAAAAAACACCTGCCAATTGGCAGGTGTCAAAACAGGTCTTTAAGACAACTAAGTGGTGCTTCACTCAACGTTATGTCCATGGTGTTGGATGAGGTCTGAAAGACGACATCTGTCGGTGGACGATAAGCACCGTAATCGGCTCTGCGTCATTCCTTGGTTTATGAAGCCGAAGCAAACATAAGAAGTGGAATGAGCATCTACAGATATATTATTGCACGATGCATGCCAGGTTTGAATTCATAATTACCCTTAGCCTGGAATCATTTTATATTCATGATGTTATCTCAGATTCCTTAAGCAATAGATGGGATATTTTTGTACCAGGGTAGTTCTTCGGTTGTGTCTCTTTTTAGAGACACTTAAATTGAAGTTTGGAATTATTATTTTTTATCAATGAGTTAAGAGTCACCAAACAGCGACAATAAAAATCGCGATGTCGTGATTTTGAGACGAAGGTTTTAGATTGGCGGTTTTGTCGGCCTCGCTGAACTAATCCGATCGACGAAACGGTAAACTACAGACGTAAAAAAGCCCAACCTTGCGGTTGAGCTTTATTGAAATTGGTCGGCGAGAGAGGATTATTCCCCTACGGGCCGTTGCTAAAGCAACGTTGTCTCGCTTCGCTCGGCTCAAACCTCCTTCGGAGATTCTCATCCTCATAAACTACAGATGCAAAAAGACCAACCCGAAGGTTGGTCTTTTCTAAATTTGGTCGGCGAGAGAGGATTCGAACCTCCGACCCACTGGTCCCAAACCAGTTGCGCTACCAAGCTGCGCTACTCGCCGAAATACTGCATTCACTTCTTACTGCTTTCAACTTAGAGATGGTGCGAAGAGAGGGACTTGAACCCTCACGTCCGTAAGAACACTAACACCTGAAGCTAGCGCGTCTACCAATTCCGCCACCTTCGCAATATCACTAAATTAAATGGGGTGGCTAATGGGACTCGAACCCACGACAACTGGAATCACAATCCAGGGCTCTACCAACTGAGCTATAGCCACCACTGTAAATCTTTTCGCGCGGTCCACCTTCTTAATAAGAAGTACCGCCGCAGCTCTGGCCCCATTCAATCAATGGTGCGCCCGACAGGATTCGAACCTGAGACCTCTGCCTCCGGAGGGCAGCGCTCTATCCAGCTGAGCTACGGGCGCATAGCGCCGTTGCGGGGTCGGATATTACGGGCTTCATGGTCAGCTGTCTAGTGCTTATTTAAATAAAATGCGCATTTGGTTACGCTTTGCACATTCTGATGATTATCCAGCCAAATTCAGCCGTAATACTCACTTTGACGAGATACCTGGTGGCGTTTTATAGGCGGCCGGTGTAATGCCAGGCCAGATAACGCAGCAACTTTATTTGCCGCGTGATGCGGCTCGGTTGCGACAATAAGCGATACAACCACTCAAGACCCAGATTCTGCCAGACTTTTGGTGCGCGTTTCACATGCCCGGTAAAGACATCGTATGTTCCACCCACACCCATATACAGAGCATCAGGGTAAACCTTGCGGCAATCGCGCATAAAGAGCTCCTGCCGCGGCGATCCCATCGCTACAGTGACAATAGCGGCACCGCTTTCCCGAATACGCTCAAACAGAGCCTGCTGTTGCTCGGCTTTGAAGTATCCATCCTGGCTACCAACAATATTAACGTTCCACTGCTTACGCAGTTTGGCTTCGGTTTGCGCCAGTATTTCAGGTTTTCCACCGATCAGGAAAACGGGAGTGCCTTCTCCGCCTGCCCGTTGCATTAATGCCTCCCAGAGATCGGCTCCCGGAACGCGAGACACGACAGCACCTGCAAACTTTTTGCGAATCGAGCGCACCACACTAATACCGTCAGCGTATTTGTATTCTGCGTTATCGATTAATACTCTCACTTGCTGGTCACGTTCTGCAGAAAGGATTTTCTCCGCATTAATCGCTACCAGCGTACCGCTACGCAGCGAGCCCCCTGCGTAGAGATAATCCAATGCATGCTGCATATCGCGCCAACCCAGTAGGCTCAAGCCACGAATCGTATAAGAAGGGGCAGTCGTGAGTTCTGTCATGATATTCCCTGCGATACATTTTGAGAGCCAGAAACAACTTGCGGTGAACGGCGTAGACGTTGATGTATCAGCCCCGCGCTATCAAATAGCCAGTAAAGCAGCTTCGCAAACAGCAGACAGACACCAAAGATAACCATGAAAAACACCACACGGGAGACAAAAGAGTCCAATCCCTCACGTGCCAATACAATCATGTTAAAAATCGCCCCAAAGCAGAAACTATGAAAAATGGCGGCTTTGTACTTGTTGGTTTCACGATTACCCAGGTCATACAACCAGTCGAACCATTTAATAATCAGCCCGACTACAACTGCGCCTAATGGGATAAACCACACGCCCCCCATAACCACCAGTGAACCGATTAAGGTCGGTGAAATTGCCAGGCCAGAGTGGTTGTTAAGAACTTCCCAAGTAAAGTAGTTCGCACTATTCAGGACAATCCCCGGACGGCCAGGCCATAACCAGGTAGGAATAAAGACATAGAAATCACGTATGATTGGTGCCAGACCCTGGAACTCAATTTTGTCGTAATTCTGCAGCAGTAATCCCAAATTTTCCCACGGCGAAAAGGTATCGCGAGTCAGGTACAAGAAGGTGTAAAACGCTTCCTCCCCATTGACGTTAAGCCCATAACGCTTCAATGCCAGCCAGAACATACCGACGATGCCAAATACACCCGCCGCCGCCAGCATCCACAGCGAGATCCAGCCGCGAATAATACCGATGAACAAGAAGATGGCGAACGCGATGATAATATTGGCGCGCGTGCCGCCGACAATCATGTAAGTCAGCAAACCAAACGCCACAGTGCTCACCAGGAAAAACATCCAGGCTCGGCCATCTTGCTTAAGAAAATAGACAACCAGCATCGCAGGGATGAAAAAGTAGAAGAAACGTTTTAACGCAACACCCGATACTTCGCTGGAGAAGATCTGACTATATGAATGCAACTTAAACAGTAAGAAACCGTTATGCATAAAGAAGATGCCGACACTCACCAACGCCACCACCATCAGCATGACCCACGTCAGATGAGTTTCAACACGGTTCATAGTAAACAACTGACACCGAACCTTTGTAGTTCGTTTTTCCCGCAGCCGGGTTTTGTAGGCGACATAGTAAATACCATAGAAGCAGACGGCAGCGAGTTGCGCTTGCAGAAGCACATCTGCCGGTACAACCGAGACCCCAAAACGAAATACCAGCGTACAGGTGAAGGGGAAGCCAAAGAAAAACGTCAGCAGAAATAGTAATGAGAAGAACACATTAAAATTGAAACGCACCCGGCGGAATTCCTGGTACGTTAAAATACCAATGAACATCACTGATAAAAACCAGACCGCAAATAAACCGCCAAACTCTAGCAAACTCATGCAGCTTCTCCTGATGCTACGTCCAGCGCCCGCTTCCAGCCGTCGATATAATTAGGGTTAAAGAAAGCAATCTGTTGCTTATCCAGTAAGCGTAGTTGACGCTGCGCTTCGCGAACGATCTGCTCGTTTAACGTATCGCCAGCAAACAGCACGGGAATATGCTGTTCAGTCATATCCTGCCAGAACGGATTTTTACGGCTCAGCACGCAAGGAATACCTGCCTGAATCAGCAAGCAGAGCGTGCCAATACCTTGCTGGCGGTCGAAAATGAAATAGCCCAGCGAGCACTGACGCAAAAGAGCCAGATAATCATCAAAGGCCATGCTTTCCTTCAGGATATGGAGATTTTCTTTACTAAATAGCGCGCGTCCAGCCTGCTGAACTTCATTGATATAAGCGTCATTATTGATTGGATAGCCCATCGGTACTACCACGCGTACCGAGTCACCAAACTGTGCATGAATCGCTTTTAATGCTGCAATATGTTGGTTGCTATGATCGCCGGAGTTACCTACCAGAAACGTCATTTTGCCAACTTTCTCTTCACTGTTGGCCAGAGTATTTAGAGATGGGTCCATACGCGTCGGAAAGTAAATTAACTCACCTGGAACCTGTGGGTGGCGCTCATGGAAATAATTCAGGTCACCTCGTGTAGCAAACACTCTCCCCACTCGCCCCTGCGCAATGCGGCGCAACAAATAAAACGCCCGAAATTTGAAGCTTTTTGAGGCCTCATAAAGGTCAGCGCCCCAAATGTGCCAGTTCATCTGAGCCGGTTTCAAGCCGCCAGTTAGCAACGCAATCCACAGTGAGCTATTAAACTGGCCATGGAAGAAAAAGCGTTGCTGGCGATTAGCACGAGCTGCTGCTACAACGGCCTGCGCCAACGCTTTTTTCGTTGGATAGAGTGTCACGGCAAGCGCCGGAAAAGAGGACAAAATTGAGTCGTCCTTCGAAACCACCATAAACTGGCACGCATGCGGATTTGAGGCAGCCAGAGCATCATTGAAGAAGCGCAGCACCGTTTGGTTATGATGCGGGATATCCGATCCCAAAATGTGAATCAGTGTTGTCATGCTCGTCTACGATAAATGAGGAAAACGCTGCAACAGAGCGTGAAATAAATAATATACGTTGCCATATAAGCTTGAGCAGCCCCTAAAGCACCGTGCGCAGGTATAAGCCAATGTGAAAAACCAGTCAACAACGCAAACTGGCTGATTTCAGTCAAAACATAGAAGCGTAGTGATGCTTTAGCTATCACCAGATAACCAAACACATATGAGCCGACTTTCAGCACATCGCCTACCAACTGCCAGGCGAAGAGATCGCGCATCGCAATAAATTTATGCGAGAAAAGCAGCCAAATCGCGAAGTCGCGCAACAGCCAGACGGTGAAACTTGCCAGAGCAACCGCGGGTAGAACGAACTTCAGGGAGCGAACAATCTCACGGCTGATGTCATGTTTGCTGGTTAAGCGCGAAAGCGTTGGCAAAAGATAAACGCTAAACGAGGCAGTGATGAATTGCAGATAAGCATCGGAAATGCTGCTCACCCCTTGCCAAATACCGACATCATCCCAGCTGTAGTGGGCCGCCAGCAAATTTCGCATCATCACGTAAGCCACTGGCAGTGTCACCGACGTGATTAGCGCCATGATGGTGAATTTGCCAAGGCTGCTGGCATACACTTTATCCCACTGCGGTTTCAGGTAACTAAGCGGCACATGTTCGCGGCGAACCAGCATAACACCCGCAGGAATGATCACCAGTGCAGGCACTAATGCCAGACCCAACAACGCGCCTTGATAGCCGCCGAGGCGATAGCAGAGGTAATAGGCAATCACGCCAATGATACTGCCACCAATCAGTGCCAGCGCATTACCGGCAGCATCACGAAACCCTTTCATGATGGCTAAAGACAAGTTTGCCCAGGCGATGCCCATCTGCACTAACGCTACCAGGCGTACTAATCCCTGGTAATTTTCATGCCCGAACAGGCCCAGACTGATTGGCTTCGCGGCAACAACAAAGATGATCGCCAATAGCGTTGAGAAGCCCAATACCATGGCCGATGAAGTACCGATGACTTTGCGTAACTGCTCGGGCTGATCGTGATACTGCGCGACGTATTTGGTCACGCCGTTGAAGATTCCCGCCCCGGCAAGCACGCCTAATACGGTAACCATCTGGCGGAAGTTTCCTGCCTGCCCGACTCCGCTCGGCCCGTATGCCACAGCAAGCAACTTCACCACCAGTAAACCGGCAGCAATTTTTACCAGTGTGGACCCGGCGGTCCACACTGAGGCTTTAGCGAGCGACATATCAGGAGAAGAAGCTTAACAACGTATTAATGACAGTACGTTGGTTCGCGGGAGATAAGTTATAGAACAGCGGCAAGCGCAGCAGGCGCTCACTTTCTTGAGTAGTGAAACGATCTTCGCCATGGAAGTAACCAAACTTCTCACCAGCTGGGCAGTCATGCAGTGGGATGTAGTGGAACACTGCCAGAATTTCTGCCTCTTTCAAATACGCAATCAAAGCGCTGCGATCTTCAATATCACGCAATTTGATATAAAACATATGCGCATTCTGCACGCAGTCTTTTGGAACCGATGGCAGTTCGATACGCCCGGCTTTTGCCAACGGAGCCAGGGCATCATGATAGGTATGCCACAGCTTCAGACGCTGCTGGTTAATCTTTTCGGCCGCTTCCAACTGCGCCCAGAGATAAGCAGCCTGGAGATCGGCCATCAAGTAACTTGAACCGATATCACGCCAGGTATATTTGTCCACCTGACCACGGAAGAACTGGCTACGATTGGTACCTTTCTCACGAATGATTTCTGCACGCTCAATCAACGACGGATCGTTAATCAGGGTCGCGCCACCTTCACCACCTGCCGTGTAATTTTTGGTTTCATGGAAGCTGAAGCAACCGATATGACCAATTGAACCCAGTGCGCGGCCTTTGTAGGTCGACATCACGCCTTGTGCGGCATCTTCAACCACAAACAGATTATGTTTGTCCGCAATGGCCATGATGGTGTCCATTTCGCAGGCTACACCGGCGTAGTGAACGGGCACAATCACGCGAGTTTTCTCAGTAATTGCCGCTTCAATCAGCTTTTCATCAATATTCATGGTGTCCGGGCGCACATCGACAAAGACGATTTTTGCACCACGCAACACAAAGGCGTTGGCAGTAGAAACAAAGGTATAACTCGGCATAATCACTTCATCGCCGGGCTCAATATTCAACAGTAACGCGGCCATTTCCAGCGATGCAGTACAGGAAGGGGTGAGCAGTACTTTTTTGCTGCCAAAGCGATGCTCCATCCATTGCTGGCAACGACGGGTGAAACCGCCATCACCACAGAGCTTGCCGCTACCCATCGCAGCCTGCATGTATTCGATTTCCGTACCTACTACTGGAGGAGCATTAAATGGGATCATTTTTTCACCTGTATAACCAGAAGGCGGTGCTATCAATATTGGCACCGCTTTGAATATAACGTCGCAGGGCTGCGGTATTACTGGTTTGCGTAGCCACGCGCAGCGTTTCTACTCCGCGTTGCTGGCACCAGAAACGTGCGGCATCCATTAACGGACCACCCACTCCTCGTCCTGCCAGCAAACCAATACGCGCCTCGCTCTCATTAAGTTGGCGCATGCTCACAAAGCCCTGAATCGCGCCACTGCTCTTCAACAACAGACATTCATGGTCAAAGGTGCCTAGCACAGCGTTTTCAACCCATTGTGCGTAAAAACGGCCGCTGTCAGCAGGTTGATACCAGGGTGCACGAAACCGACTTTGTGTGAAAATTCTTGCCGCTAAATCCCGCAATACAGGAATGTCAGCGCTTGTGGCTAACTCGACAGAAGGTGCTGCATTTTGTATGCCAGGCTGCAGAGCAAGATCGACTTCCCCTTCAACCAGTTGAAAACCAAGATGCTGCAAACCATCAAGCCAATCGGTACGTTGAGCGGGGATTTTCGCCTGCACGCGGGAATACGCATCAAGGCTTTGTGGGGTGAGCAAGGAGGCTGCCTCGTCAAAACGAACGATAGCGCTGTTCACCGCAAAGAACTGATTCTCCCAGTTAAGAGATTCAATTCTTGCGTGAACAGGAACAGAGCACGTCGTCATTGGCTTCACCAACCTCGGGCAGAACCTAGCGCCAGACCCCTTTGGTATCAACAATCCAGCTTTGCTGAACCTGCGAACCAGGAATGGCTTTGAAGGCATGGTGATCAACCAGCATCACCAACACATCAGCCTGTTGAAGAGCGTCATCAATAGAGGCTAATTCACAACTACCGACCAGTTTTTTCGGCAACTGGTGAATGTTTGGCTCAACAGCCAGCGTTTTACCATTATGCCAGGTGCTAAGAAGCTCAGCGATTTCCATGGCTGGGCTTTCACGCAGGTCATCAATATTCGGTTTAAACGCAAGGCCAAAGCAGGCAATGGTAATTTCACTGGCACGCTTGCCGGTTTCAGCAAGACAATCAGCGACAGCAGCTTTCACCTGGTTTACTACCCAGTGTGGTTTGCCATCGTTGACTTCACGCGCAGTGCGAATCAGCTGTGCTTGCTCAGGGTTTTGAGCAACGATAAACCATGGATCAACTGCAATACAGTGACCACCCACTCCCGGGCCCGGCTGCAGAATATTGACTCGCGGATGGCGATTAGCCAGACGAATCAATTCCCATACGTTGATCTCTTGAGCCGCACAAATCAGCGATAGCTCGTTGGCGAATGCGATATTCACATCACGGAAGCTATTCTCGGTTAGTTTGCACATTTCAGCAGTGCGGGAATTCGTCACCACGCACTCGCCTTCAAGGAAGATTTTGTAGAGTTCGCTGGCACGAGCAGAGCAAACTGGGGTCATACCGCCAATTACGCGATCGTTTTTGATAAGCTCAACCATCACCTGGCCTGGCAGTACACGCTCAGGGCAATAGGCAACATTGATATCTGCCGCTTCACCAGCCTGGTGAGGGAAAGTCAGGTCAGGACGCAGATCCGCTAACCAACCCGCCATTTGCTCGGTGGAGCCGACAGGGGAAGTTGACTCCAGAATCACAAGGGTGCCTTTTTTTAGCACAGGCGCGATGGACTCTGCAGCTGCTTTAACAAAAACCATGTCAGGTTCATGATCGCCTTTAAAAGGCGTTGGCACTGCAATCAAATAAGCATCTGCCTCAACCGGCTGTGTACTGGCGCGTAAGAAACCACCCTCAACAGCCGTTTTAACCACCTTATCCAGGTCTGGTTCAACAATATGAATAGAACCACGATTAATGGTATCTACAGCATGCTGGTTAATATCGATACCGACAACGTTTCGCTGTTTTGAAGCAAATGCAGCCGCAGTTGGTAAACCGATATAACCAAGACCAATAACAGAGATGGTTGCAAAACTCATTGTTGTGTCACCTGATTCTTTTTCAATGCAGCCAAAATTTGCTCACAAGCCTTGCCATCACCATAAGGATTATGCGCCCGACTCATAACTTGATATTCATCTTCGTCTTTCAACAACCGCGTAACCTGGCGAACAATTTCTTGTGTATCCGTGCCAACCAGACGAACGGTGCCTGCATCAACAGCTTCAGGGCGCTCAGTGGTTTCACGCATAACCAGCACCGGTTTACCCAGTGACGGTGCTTCTTCCTGAATGCCACCTGAGTCAGTCAGAATCAGGTACGCATGGTTCATCAAATAGACAAATGGCAAATATTCTTGTGGGTCAATCAGCACCACATTTTTGACATCGCCAAGAATGCGCGTCACAGGCTCGCTGACATTCGGGTTCAGGTGCACAGGGTAAACAATCTGGACGTCACTGTTTTCTTTGGCAATCTGCGCCAGTGCGTGGCAAATGCGCTCAAAACCATCACCAAAGCTTTCACGACGGTGGCCAGTGACCAAAATCAGCTTTTTGCTGCTATCCAGAAACGGATAACACTGCGCCAGAGAGCTATGCAAAGCATCATCCGCAAGTACACGATCGCGAACAGAAATCAGCGCATCAATCACAGTGTTACCGGTGACGAAAATCTTATTGTCGCTGATATTTTCGCGTAATAAGTTTTGTCGAGAATTCTCGGTCGGGGCGAAGTGATACATAGCCAGGTGCCCGGTCAGAGTTCTGTTCGCCTCTTCCGGCCACGGAGAATACAGATCACCAGTGCGCAAACCTGCTTCAACATGTCCTACAGGAATCCGCTGATAAAATGCGGCAAGACTAGTGGCAACTGTAGTCGTAGTATCACCATGAACCAGAACAACATCGGGCTTGAATGACTCAAGTATCGGTTTCAATCCTTCGAGAATGCGACAGGTAATTTCCGTAAGCCCCTGCCCCGGTTTCATGATGTTTAAATCATAATCCGTCTCGATAGAAAATAAATTCAGCACCTGATCCAACATCTCGCGATGCTGCGCGGTCACGCATACTCTTGCATCAAAAAACGCGTCTTTTGCCAACGCATCAACCAGAGGAGCCATTTTGATAGCTTCCGGGCGCGTGCCAAAAACAGTTAACACTTTCACAGCAATTCTCTTTTGTTAAAAAAGGTGAAGGCCGTCCATCGAGCCTTCACCGGGTAAGGGCGTTACAAATATTTTGGACGGCGAGCTAATGCCACACCCGCGCCAATCAGGGCCCCAACCATACCCCACATAATCATCAAGAATGCCCGGCGTGGACTATCACGCTTCACAGGTTCCTCAGGGGTACGTAAATAGCGATATGTCTGGAAGCGTGCGTCAAGCGTTGGCCCAACGTTCAAAGTCGCCAGCATGGCTCGATTCTGGTCGTAGTCGATGCTGTAACTCGGACCGACAGCTTGCAGGCTTTCAAGACGAGTTTGCAGCATAGGGCGTCCTAACATAAACATTTCAGAATCAGGCAACTCGTCGGCGGGAACTTCTGTTTCACTCTTTGCAATATTTTGCTGCTGCGCAATCTTCAGCGCTTGTTCCACACTGTGCACTTTGCGGTCGAAAATTGACTGAGCCACCGCTTCCTGGCGCTTAACTTGTGCTTTCATCTGGATTGTACGAGCAGCCCAGGCGCCCGTCAGTTCTTCGTTAAGATGACTCGCAGCACGCTGGCTGGCAAAAGCGACGTACTGGCGCAGCAAGTTATTCGCATCAGCAGCTGTTTCTGCAATGAGTTTCACGCTATCGCTGATATTGCGTGTGGCATCGCCAGCAGAAAATTGAATATTATCAATTAGTTCATCTAGCAGCGCGGCATCAATTTTACTGTTGCCAACCTGACGCTGTTTGTAATAGTCGGTCTGTAGCCAAAAATCACGACGAGTATCATATGCAGATAACTGCATGATGAACTCTTTATAGGCTTCATCCATCACCGAAGGCTGATCGACGGAAACCATATTAGCTTTAGCATCAAGATTGCGCAGGAATTGCTGTTGCGAATAATACCCACCCATCATGTTAACTGTCGGGCGATCGGTTATCGCGTTAGCACTCCACTCCTGCTTGGCAAAGAAGGTGTAGATAAATGCAATGGCCGCAAATAACACTGCCAGACCAACAATCCACAGCTTTCCTTGCCACAGTGTCCGGAATAAACCACGAATGTCCAACTCGTTGTCCACCATTCCCGGATTACTTCCTGGCACGTTTTGTTTCATCACTTCCCCGACTACTTTCAGAATTAAGAAATACTGCTGGTATTTCTACGTTGCCGACGCTTATGACGTCTTATAAAACGAGCAACTTTCCAGGCTCGTTTGATACAGTAATCATAGAGAACAAATGCAAGCAAGAATAATGCCAACATGACCCATTCTGGAATGAAATGCATGTATTCAGCCGCTACGCCAATTGAAGCAAGCAGAGCTGCTGCTGCTGTGATGAGTACGAATGCCTGCCGAGAAGTAAAACCGGCTCGCATAATCAGATGGTGAATATGCTGGCGATCTGGTGAGAATGGACTCATACCTTTGCGTAGTCGGCGATACATGATGGCAATCATATCCATCAATGGAATGGCAATAATCCATAATGCGGTGACAGGGCTAATAGGATGAGTTTTGCCCTGCGTAGTTTCAAGCAAGATCCAGATGACGGTAAAACCAATAAGAGTACTCCCCGCATCGCCCATAAAGACTTTATAGCGACGACCAAGTATCCCAAGGTTTAAAAGAATATAAGGCAGGATGGCAGCAATCATTGCGAAGCACCACATAGCCAAACTCAATTGCCCATCGAAATAAAGAATAATCCCCATTGCCGCAAAGGATACGCAAGAAAGCCCACCCAGCAGACCGTCGATACCGTCAACCATGTTGAAAGCATTTATTGCGGCCCAAACCGCAAATAAGGTTAAAAAATAACCGAATGGACCGAGAACCATTTCCCACGAGCCAAAAATATAGCCGAGGCTGAGCAGGTACAATTTTCCGACCACCATCATCACAATGCCGATTAAAGCCTGAACCGAAGCCCTAATTTTTACACTGATATCAAAACGGTCATCCAGGGCGCCGACAAATACCAGCACTCCAGCACATATCAAATAAAGCCATGCATGCGGGATATAGTAGTTAGCAATCAGAAAAGTAAAACAGATCCCAGCATAAACCGAGATACCGCCGACCAAAGGAATGAGTCCTTGGTGGCGTTTACGGAAGTTGGGTTTATCTACCAGACCGATTTTTTTTGCCGCTTTGCGCGCAAAAAAAAGAAAGATGGTGGTGAATAAAAAAATACAAACCAGGTCAGTTCCAGCGGTGATTAAATTCACAGTGCAAGCTCTCTGCAAAATAAAAGGTCAAGGACAACTTCTTTGAAGTCTACCCCGTCCAATGGTTATATACATCTAATCCTTGAACAACCTGGTTATTATTCAAACAACATCATCCAGCATTGCTGTAAATAACATAATGGCATTCCTTGCCACAATTATGTGCTTAGCTGCGATCATTACAGCTATATCGTATATACCAGAAATGAAAAACGCCACGTCTAAGCGTGGCGTTCCCCGAGTTTTTGTTACTTACGAGCGCTTCATCATATCAAAGAAGTCTTCGTTGGTTTTCGTCATCGCTAACTTGTTGATGAGGAATTCCATTGCATCAATCTCACCCATCGGGTGGATGATTTTACGCAGGATCCACATTTTCTGCAGTTCTTCCTGGGTAGTAAGCAACTCTTCTTTACGTGTACCTGAACGATTGTAGTCAATAGCAGGGAACACACGCTTCTCAGCGATTTTACGCGCCAGATGTAGTTCCATGTTGCCGGTACCTTTAAATTCTTCGTAGATAACTTCATCCATTTTAGAACCGGTATCAACCAACGCTGTAGCGATGATAGTCAGACTACCACCCTCTTCCACGTTACGTGCCGCACCGAAGAAGCGTTTTGGACGATGCAGGGCGTTAGCGTCCACACCACCAGTCAACACTTTGCCGGATGCCGGTACAACGGTGTTGTACGCACGCGCCAGACGAGTGATGGAGTCGAGAAGAATGATGACGTCTTTCTTATGCTCAACCAGACGTTTCGCTTTCTCGATAACCATTTCGGCAACCTGAACGTGGCGTGATGCTGGCTCATCAAAGGTAGAAGCAATCACTTCGCCTTTAACCAGACGCTGCATCTCGGTTACTTCTTCAGGACGTTCATCGATCAGCAGAACCATCAGCACGCAGTCTGGGTGGTTATATGCAATGCTGGTTGCGATGTTTTGCAGCAGCATTGTTTTACCGGCTTTCGGCGGAGCCACAATCAGGCCACGCTGACCGCGACCGATTGGCGATGCCAGATCCAGTACACGTGCAGTTAAGTCTTCGGTAGAACCGTTACCACGTTCCATGCGTAAACGAGAGTTAGCATGCAGCGGGGTTAAGTTTTCAAACAGGATTTTGCTACGCGCGTTTTCCGGCTTGTCGTAGTTGACTTCGTTAACTTTCAGCAGTGCAAAGTAACGCTCACCTTCTTTCGGCGGGCGAATCTTACCGGAGATGGTATCCCCTGTGCGGAGGTTGAAACGGCGGATTTGGCTGGGAGAAACGTAGATATCATCAGGACCGGCGAGGTAGGAGCTGTCTGCAGAGCGGAGGAAACCAAATCCGTCCTGCAATATCTCCAGTACACCGTCACCAAAGATATCTTCACCACTCTTCGCATGTTGCTTCAGGATGGAGAAAATAATGTCTTGCTTGCGCATACGGGCTTGGTTTTCCAGCCCCATATTTTCGCCGAGAGTAATCAGCTCAGAAACCGGCGTATTCTTTAATTCGGTAAGATTCATAATGGTGGGTTCTTAAACTCGGGGTAAATCTCGAACATGTATCGTGAATGGTATGGCAGGATCATCCATGCCTGTTTAATGGCCACCACCACATGTCTTATCGCTGCCTGGTCATAGGAAAAACGCAGAACTGAAACGACACGACGGAATGGGTGATACGCCCGAAATCGATTATGCGACCGTATGTTCACTGTAAAACAGCGTCTTAGTGAAGGGAAACTGGAAGCATTAGGTATTACAAAGATTCAAACTACAAGACAAGTTCTAAATGCAGTAAAAGTAACTTAGCATGACTGACGCCGGGCGTCCAGCGGCTCACAAAAAATTGCGAACCACGCACGCACCGGCTGAGATTCCATTATGCCAGATTAGCGTCGAGGAACTCTTTTAACTGGCCTTTGGACAGTGCGCCAACTTTGGTCGCAGCCACTTCACCGTTCTTGAACAGCAACAGAGTTGGGATACCACGGATACCATATTTTGGTGCCGTGCCCGGGTTCTGATCGATGTTCAGTTTAGCAACGGTCAGATTGCCCTGATATTCATCAGCGATTTCATCAAGAATCGGGGCGATCATCTTGCATGGACCACACCACTCTGCCCAGAAATCAACCAGGATCAACCCATCAGCTTTTAGCACGTCCGTGTCGAAACTGTCGTCAGTCAGGTGAATAATTTTATCGCTCATGTTCTACTCCGCAGGATTATGTCTACCTTGTTGGTGTAGCATTAACCAACTTAAGGTTGACTTTATTTCACCGGATACGCTTTCGTAAAGCAATAGTTAGCTGATATTCTACCACACTATGAGCAAAACACATTTGACCGAACAGAAGTTTTCCGACTTCGCACTGCACCCTAAGGTGATTGAAGCCCTTGAAAATAAAGGGTTTCATAACTGCACCCCTATTCAGGCATTGGCACTACCGCTGACACTAGCGAATCGTGACGTTGCAGGGCAGGCGCAAACCGGTACTGGCAAAACGATGGCGTTTTTGACGTCAACGTTCCATTATTTACTCTCTCACCCGGTTCCAGAGAATCGCCAGGTGAACCAGCCGCGTGCCTTAATTATGGCGCCGACTCGTGAACTGGCAGTCCAAATTCACTCTGATGCAGAGCCACTAGCACAATCGACCGGCCTTAAACTCGGCCTGGCGTACGGTGGTGACGGCTACGATAAACAGCTTAAAGTGCTGGAAAGCGGTGTTGATATTCTTATCGGCACAACTGGTCGTTTGATTGATTATGCCAAGCAAAACCACATTAACTTAGGCGCAATTCAGGTTGTGGTGCTGGATGAAGCCGATCGCATGTACGATCTGGGCTTTATTAAAGATATTCGCTGGTTGTTCCGCCGTATGCCGCCAGTCACTCAACGCCTGAACATGCTGTTCTCCGCCACACTCTCTTACCGTGTGCGTGAACTGGCATTCGAGCAAATGAACAACGCGGAATACGTGGAAGTCGAGCCGGAGCAAAAAACCGGTCACCGCATTCAGGAAGAGCTGTTCTACCCTTCTAACGAAGAGAAAATGCGTTTGCTGCAGACTCTCATCGAAGAAGAGTGGCCAGATCGCGCCATCATCTTTGCCAACACTAAACACCGTTGTGAAGATATCTGGGGTCACCTTGCAGCCGATGGGCACCGTGTTGGTTTGCTGACCGGCGATGTTGCTCAGAAAAAACGTCTGCGCATCCTTGAAGAATTCACCCGTGGCGATCTGGATATTCTGGTTGCAACCGATGTTGCCGCTCGCGGTCTGCATATCCCGTTAGTTACACACGTTTTCAACTACGATCTTCCTGATGACTGCGAAGATTACGTTCACCGTATTGGTCGTACCGGCCGTGCTGGCGAAAGCGGTCATTCCATTAGCCTTGCGTGTGAAGATTATGCGTTGAACCTGTCTGCCATTGAGACTTACATTGGTCACTCAATTCCGGTCAGCAAATACAAAACTGAAGCACTGTTAAGCGAACTTCCTCCACCGAAGCGTCTGACTCGCGCCCGTCCGGGTAACGGTCCTCGCCGTAATGGTGGCGCTCCTCGCGGTAATCGCCGTCGCACAGGTTAAAAATTTATGCTCAGCTCCACCTCGCTGTATGCTGCAATAGATTTAGGCTCTAATAGCTTTCATATGTTGGTTGTACGTGAGGTGGCAGGGAGCATACAAACCCTTGCCCGGATTAAGCGAAAAGTACGCCTTGCTGCTGGTTTAAGCAGCGACAATACGCTTTCACGTGAAGCAATGGAGCGCGGGTGGCAATGCCTGCGCTTGTTCGCTGAACGTCTTCAAGATATTCCTCAAACCCAAATTCGCGTGGTCGCCACTGCAACTCTCCGTCTTGCCACCAATGCCAATGAATTCATTGAGCAAGCTGAAAAAATCCTCGGCTGCCCGGTGCAAATTATTCATGGTGAAGAAGAAGCACGTCTGATTTATCAGGGTGTTGCCCATACGACAGGCGGTGCCGATCAACGCCTAGTGGTTGATATCGGCGGTGCCAGCACGGAACTTGTGACAGGCTCGGGGGCGCAAACCACCGCACTCTTTAGCTTATCGATGGGTTGCGTGACCTGGCTTGAGCGTTTTTTCAGTGACCGAAATCTTGCCAAAGAAAACTTCGATGCTGCCGAAAGCGCTGCAAAAGAGGTTCTCAGGCCGATTTGCGACCGGTTAAAACACCACGGTTGGAAAGTGTGTGTCGGTGCATCAGGCACCGTGCAAGCACTGCAAGAAATCATGATGGCGCAAGGCATGGATGAACGCATTACGCTCGCAAAACTTCAACAACTGAAGCAACGAGCCATTCAATGCGGGCGTCTTGAAGAATTAGAGATTGAAGGTTTAACGCTAGAAAGAGCCTTGGTATTCCCAAGCGGCCTCGCCATTTTAATCGCAATTTTCGAAGAGTTATCGATTGACTGCATGACACTTGCCGGTGGTGCTTTGCGTGAAGGGCTGGTTTACGGAATGCTGCATCTGACTGTTAATCAAGAGATCAGAAGCCGTACCGTACGCAATATCCAACGTCGTTTTATGGTGGATACCGGTCAGGCAGAACGCGTTCAGCAATTAGCATTAGCCTTCACCACACAGTTAAAAGATGCATGGAGTCTAACGCCACTCAGCATAGAAATGCTCAGCAGTGCAGCATTGCTCCATGAAATTGGCCTGAGTGTTGATTTCAAACAGGCGCCGCAACATGCCGCCTATCTGGTGAAGAATCTTGATCTTCCGGGATATACACCAGCGCAGAAAAAGCTGCTGGCAACGCTAATGTTGAACCAGACAAACCCAGTCGATCTCTCTTCTCTCCACCAGCAAAACGCCGTACCACCTCGTATTGCGGAACATCTCTGTCGCTTGTTACGTCTGGCTATTATCTTCGCCAGCCGCCGTAGGGACGATATCTTGCCGCAAATTGCACTGAAAGTTGAGGGTGAAACCTTAAATCTCGAGCTTCCAGAAAAGTGGCTGGAATGCCACCCTCTAGGTGCTGAACTGCTGGAACAAGAAAGCCTTTGGCAGAGTTATGTCCATTGGCATTTAATGATTAAATAACTCAGCTTTTACGCGCTTTTGCCAGCATTTCACGGATGTTGGCGACATTACTCTGCCCTTTTGTCATACGCTCTTCAGCCGATACCACTTTACGTTCAGTCTCCCATTGCAAGTCATCGTGTGGCAATTCCAGCAAGAAACGGCTTGGTTCCGGGCGGATCAATTCACCATACTGACGTCGCTCTTTGCAAAGCGTGAAGGTTAGCTCTTTCTGCGCACGAGTAATCCCCACGTAAGCCAGGCGGCGCTCTTCATCAATATTATCTTCGTCGATGCTGCTCTGATGCGGCAGAATGCCCTCTTCCATCCCGACTAAAAATACGTACGGGAACTCCAACCCTTTCGAGGCATGAAGGGTCATTAATTGCACCTGGTCTGTGTCTTCATCACTCTCGCCACGTTCCATCATATCGCGCAGGGTAAAACGTGTGACGACCTGAGTCAGCGTCATCGGCTCATCAATTTCTGAACCCTCAAGCATTTCCGTCATCCAGCTGAAAAGCAGGTTAACGTTCTTCATGCGCATTTCGGCAGCTTTCTGACTGGGGGATGTTTCATACAGCCAGCTTTCGTAGTCGATGCCGTGAATCAAATCACGTACCGCTGCGATAGGTTCACGCTCAGCAAGCGTTGCCACATCGCGTAACCAATGAGTAAAACGCTGCAACGACTCAAGACCACGACCATTTAGCGTTTGGCTCAAACCCATATCAAAGCTTGCGCCAAATAAACCTTTATTACGCTGAGTTGCCCAGGAACCGAGTTTTTGCATCGTAACCGGGCCAATTTCACGTTTCGGCGTATTCACAATCCGCATGAATGCGCTGTCGTCATCCGGGTTGGTCAGCACACGCAGATAGGCCAGCAGATCTTTGATTTCAGGACGTGAGAAGAATGAAGTTCCACCAGAAATACGATAAGGAATGCGGTTTTGCATCAACATTTTTTCAAACACGCGCGACTGGTGATTCCCGCGATAGAGAATGGCGTAATCTTTGTAGTTGGTCTTATTGATGAAGTGATGGGCAATGAGCTCGCCAGTTACGCGTTCGGCCTCATGATCTTCACTGTTCGCGGTCAGCACTTTTAATTCGGTGCCGTAACCCAGCTCCGAAAACAGCCGCTTTTCGAACACGTGAGGGTTATTGGCGATCAAAATGTTTGCCGCTTTCAGAATGCGCCCGGAAGAACGGTAATTCTGCTCAAGCTTAATGACCTGAAGCGCCGGGAAATCCTGGCTTAGCAAAACAAGGTTTTGTGGTCGTGCGCCACGCCAGGAGTAAATCGACTGGTCATCATCGCCCACTACGGTAAACCTTGCTCGCGCGCCCACCAGCAGCTTCACCAGTTCGTACTGGCTGGTGTTGGTATCCTGGTATTCATCCACCAGCAAATAGCGGATGCGGTTTTGCCAACGCTCGCGCACTTCTTCATTGCGCTGTAAAAGCAGCGTTGGCAGCAAAATCAGATCGTCAAAATCCAGTACGTTGCACGATTTCAGATGCGTATCGTAAAGCTCATAACAGTGGGCAAAGATTCGGTCCCGTTCTCCTTTCGCCTGCGCTGCGGCCTGCGACGGGGTCAGCAGATCGTTTTTCCAGTTTGAGATCGTCGAGATCAATTGTTGCAATAACGTTTTATCGTCTTCGAGCAAACCCTCCGTCAGCTCTTTTAGCAACGCCATCTGGTCGGTGTCGTCAAACAGCGAGAAGTTAGACTTCATACCGAGAGCGGCGAATTCACGTTTGATTATCTCAAGCCCTAACGTGTGGAACGTGGAGATCAGCAGACCGCGCGCTTCTTTGCGCCCCAGCGTTTGCGCCACACGCTCTTTCATCTCACGCGCTGCTTTGTTGGTAAAAGTCACGGCGGCGATATGGCGAGCCTGATAACCGCATTCGCGGATCAGATACGCCATTTTATTGGTGATAACACGCGTTTTGCCGGAACCAGCGCCCGCCAAGACCAGGCAGGGTCCTGTGACAAATTCGACGGCTTGTTGTTGGCCAGGGTTTAAACGCATGATGTATTGCTCAATCTTCGAACGGGGGAAGGATTGTAGCAGAAGTGGTGCAGATGGTGCAGCGGGCAGCCCAAGCGAGCTGCCCGAAAAAATCAGGAGGAGGTAGAAGCCAGAGGCGTATAGCCATTACGTTTTGCACGGGCGACCCAGCTACAGGAGCCCATCACCGCAATTGCCGTAAGCAAAACATATTCAAGCGACATCGCATAAACGCCTTGAATGGCATAAATAACCACGCTTATCACGTCAATCACGACCCACAGCAGCCAGTTTTCGACATATTTACGGGTCATTAGCGCCATTGCCACTATCGAAAGCACCAGCATGGTTGAGTCCCAGAATGGCATCGCATCAGGTTGCAGCTCTGGCATCACTACGGAAATACCCACAGCCTGCAAGATGGAAATCATCATGTGGGTTAGCGCCGCAAACACCGGGTCGATAAATAACGTCATCAACAAAATTGCCACAATACAAATCGCACCCAGTACGGCGGTTTGCTGACGAGATAACCAACGAACCTTGAGCGTGGCCTCATTATTTTCGGTCTGTCGACTCCACGCGTACCATCCATAAATATTGGCGGCAAAGAAGAACACTTGCAGCAGCAGGCTGGCATAAAGCTGAATCTGAAAGAATATAGCCGCAAACAGCGTGACGTTAATCAACCCAAACAAATAGTTGATGATTTTTTCCTTGCTGGCAAACCAGATACATAGCAAACCAAACAGCGTACCAATCGCTTCAATCCACGATAGTGCATAACCACCTTCACCCAAAGGGATCGAGACCATCACATTGTTAATACTGAAAAAATCCATTATTTTTCTCCTTGCTGACTATCAGCATAGATTGCGCGTAGTGCCAGCAGGATTTGGCGTTCTTCACCCTCCAGACACAAAGTTTCCTGCTGCACGTAGTCGTTGATACTGCTATCAAGGCAACCATTATGTTCGACAACCACATTCAATAGTGACGCTGTGCGCAGCCCGCGTAATGCTCCAACAACCATCAGCGCGGCACTCTCCATATCCGCGCCCAGGATTCCCCGTGCTGACCATTCCGCATCCAGCAGCACTTCTCGATCAGTGTAAAAACTGTCATGGCTACGCACCAACCCATGAACGGCGGGGATGCCCATTTGCTTTGCCTGCTGAACTAGTGTTGCGGTTAACAGCGGATCGGCACAGGCCGGGTAACAAGCTGGTGCATAGGTTCTGCTGGTGCCGTCATCCGCGACGGCTCCGTGAGCGATAACGATATCCCCCAGTACCAGGCTATCTTGCAACGCACCGCAACTGCCAATACGAATCATCGTTTTCATACCAATCTGGCACAGTTCCTCAATAGCTATCGCCGTCGATGGGCCACCGATCCCCGTGGATAGCACCAGAATTTCAATACCCTGATACCAGCCGCTCATGGCCCGAAACTCACGGTTTTGCCCCAGTTTTTTAGGGTTATCCAGAAAACTGGCAATACGATCTACGCGATCTGGATCACCGGGTAACAAAGCGTACTTCGCACTCGTCATATTATGATCAAGCCGAATATGTGGCTGAAGCGACATCATCCCTCTCCTTATTTTTTCCTTTATTTAGATATCAGCCTCCTGCCTGAGTTGCTCAGGGGCCAGCAAAACAACTCTTTCTCCTTCGGTATCAATAATCAGAAGCGATTTCAGGTCATGTAAAATGCGATTAACACTACGGGTTGTGGCCGCAAACTCCTGACTGATATTTTGTTTATCAATAAATATTTCAGTCGTTTTCTGCTGTTGAAACTGCAGCCAGAGCGCCTGACATACCCGCTGATGAAGTGAATAAAGATTGTCGCTGCTGGCCTTCCTGGACAGCTGGTAATATTGCTGGCTGAAAAATCGTAGCATCCGCTGGTTAAAATAATTATCGAGCTCCAACCAACGGCAAAAATGTGTCTGAGATAAGCTCAATATTTGCGTATTAGTGACAGCAGAAACGGAGCAGATGTAATGCCGTGATTCAAATATTTCCAGCTCACCTAACATGTCACCTTTGTAGTAACGAGCCTGCCGATAACGGCGGCCATCCTCAGCTTCAAAGAAGACATCAACTTCACCTGCAACAATTAATGAAAAACGCTGGCATTTATCCCCCTGTCGGCAAAGCATTGCTCCACGAGGCACTTCTTCAAAAATCCAGCGCTGCATAATCTCCAGTGGGCAATTTTTTAATAGTTCATACAGCACTGGATCACGCACAACCTGTGTCAGCCCTGATAACCAACCATCTGAAAATTCAGTCTCTTTCATTATATTTATGATAGCGCTCTCCATAACGGGAAAGACAGGACGGGTGTCCTGCGTAATAGGGAGAAGGCCTTTAAAAAAGGTTGCCCACCTCCCGATTCCTTCAATCGGATGGGACATCTGTCCTGCTACGCCAAAGTGCATATGCCCGACGGCTGAAAGACTGGTACTGGTAAAGAAGGGATTATTGCAAAGTAAAAGGCAAGTAAACCAAATTTGGCTATCACATGACGCATGCTATTATTGCGGCCAGATTTATATTCACCCAATCAAGGCACTATCATGGCAAAAACCGCGGCAGCATTGCATATCCTTGTTAAGGAAGAAAAACTGGCTCAGGAAATTTTGGCGCAGCTTCAAGCTGGCGGCGACTTTGAGAAACTGGCTAAAAAGCACTCCACTTGCCCGTCAGGAAAAAAAGGTGGGCACTTAGGTGAATTCCGTCAGGGCCAGATGGTTCCGGCGTTCGATAAAGTGGTGTTCTCCTGCCCGCTGCTGGAGCCATATGGCCCGCTGCATACTCAGTTTGGTTACCACATTATCAAAGTGTTATACCGCAACTAAAAAAAGCCCGGTAGCGTTAAGCTTACCGGGCCTGTATCAATGCTATACCCCTATGGATTTCGATTTGCAGCCAGGCGGCAAGTAAGTACAGTCCCAGGAGCATAGACAACTATGTGACTGGGGTGTACGAGCGCCGCCAACACAGCGGCGAATCGAAAGACGACGGGGTATTATCCTGCTACTGCAATACGCTTCATATCTTTCATATAGCCGCGCAGTTTCTTGCCTACGGTTTCGATTTCGTGGTTGCGAATCGCTTCGTTCACGTCACGCAGTTGCGCGTTATCAACCGCACCAGCCGGGATTTCTTTACCCAAATCACCCGCTTGCAAAGTTGTCATGAACTCTTTCAGCAATGGAACTGCTGCGTAAGAGAACAGGTAGTTGCCATACTCAGCGGTATCAGAGATAACCACGTTCATTTCGTACAGACGCTTACGTGCGATGGTGTTGGCAATCAGCGGCAGCTCGTGCAGAGATTCGTAGTAAGCTGATTCTTCGATGATGCCCGCATCAACCATGGTTTCGAATGCCAGCTCAACGCCCGCTTTCACCATTGCGATCATCAGAACGCCTTTATCGAAGTATTCCTGCTCAGAAATCTTACCGTCAAACTGTGCAGCGGTTTCGAAGGCAGTTTTGCCGGTCTCTTCACGCCAGGTCAGCAAGTTCTTATCATCATTTGCCCAGTCAGCCATCATGCCGGAAGAGAATTCGCCGGAGATGATGTCGTCCATGTGTTTCTGGAATAATGGAGCCATGATGGTTTTCAATTGTTCAGACAACGCATAAGCACGGACTTTCGCCGGGTTGGACAAACGGTCCATCATCAGCGTAATACCGCCTTGTTTCAGCGCTTCGGTGATGGTTTCCCAGCCGAACTGAATCAGTTTTTCAGCGTATGCCGGGTCGGTGCCCTCTTCCACCAGCTTATCGAAGCACAGCAGAGAACCCGCTTGCAGCATTCCACACAGAATGGTTTGCTCACCCATCAGGTCAGATTTAACTTCTGCCACGAAGGAAGACTCCAGAACGCCCGCACGGTGGCCGCCAGTTGCCGCAGCCCAGGCTTTAGCGATGGCCATGCCTTCGCCTTTCGGATCGTTTTCCGGGTGAACCGCAATCAGCGTCGGAACACCGAAACCACGTTTGTATTCTTCACGAACTTCAGTACCCGGGCATTTTGGCGCAACCATCACAACGGTGATGTCCTTACGGATTTGCTCGCCCACTTCAACCACGTTGAAACCGTGGGAGTAACCCAATGCTGCACCGTCTTTCATCATCGGCTGAACAGCCTTAACAACCGCAGAGTGCTGTTTGTCTGGCGTCAGGTTAACAACCAGATCCGCTTGCGGGATCAGTTCTTCGTAAGTACCCACTTTAAAACCGTTTTCGGTCGCTTTACGCCATGAAGCACGTTTCTCAGCGATAGCTTCTGCGCGCAGAGCATAAGCAACATCCAGACCGGAGTCGCGCATGTTCAGACCCTGGTTCAGGCCTTGTGCGCCACAACCGACGATGACGACTTTTTTGCCTTTGAGGTAGCTTGCTTCATCGGCGAATTCATCACGCCCCATGAAACGACATTTACCCAGTTGCGCCAACTGCTGACGCAGGTTCAAAGTATTGAAATAGTTAGCCATCGTGGTGGTACTCCGTAATTGTTGTGTTGTGCTTTGTAAGGTTCGCCAGCCGTGTCTTGCTTGCGATAATGAACTCACTATATGACAGGAAATGCGTTGCTGAAATTGATATATTAACAACGTGACGTTGCAGTTTTTGCAACGTGAAAACGAGGGCTGATGACCATGGATTTACGCGATCTGAAAACGTTTCTTCATCTTGCGGAAAGCCGCCATTTTGGCAGGAGCGCGCGCGCCATGCACGTTAGCCCTTCTACGCTTTCGCGCCAGATCCAGCGCCTTGAAGACGATTTAGGCCAGCCTTTGTTTTTACGTGATAACCGCACCGTGACGCTGACTGAGGCCGGGGAACAACTCAAACAGTTCGCCCAGCACACGCTGTTGCAGTATCAGCAAATGCGCCACACCATCGGTCAGGAAGGGCCATCGCTGACCGGCGAACTGCATCTGTTTTGCTCAGTTACCGCCGCCTACAGCCATTTACCCCCGATTCTCGACCGATTCCGTGCGGAACATCCCAATGTAGAGATCAAGCTGACGACCGGCGATGCAGCGGATGCGGTAGAAAAAGTCGATTCAGACGAAGCAGATCTTGCGATTGCCGGTAAGCCAGAAACATTACCTCCCGGCGTCGCATTCTCTATTCTGGATAATTTATCCGTGGCACTTATCGCCCCAGCGCTACCGTGTCCGGTGCGGGCGCAGGTGAACCAGCCAGATCCCGACTGGGCAAAAGTGCCGTTTATTTTGCCGGATCAAGGCCCGGTGCGCCGCCGTATTGAGCTATGGTTCCGCCGCCAGAAAATCAGCAATCCGTCGATTTATGCCACCGTCGGCGGCCATGAGGCGATGGTCTCTATGGTAGCGCTGGGCTGCGGCGTGGCGCTGCTGCCGGAAATCGTGCTGGAAAATAGTCCCGAGCCGGTGCGTAACCGCGTGATGATCCTTGAACGTAGCGATGAGAAAACACCGTTTGAACTGGGTGTTTGCGTGCAGAAAAAGCGGCTGCATGAACCGTTGGTGGATGCCTTCTGGAAGATTGTTCTGGAGCGCAAAATCGCCGAATAGTGTTAACGCATTCAGCCCCCAGTCATGCCCCTGGTTCGGGAGATTAATTGGTATCAAAGGTGCCAGGTGTAAACGGGCTCCGCAGGTAAAATCGTCACTAAAGAAACAGGGCCTTACGAGAGGGTGTGACGATGCAAAAACCCAAAAAGATCTTCAATAACACCGATAATATTCGTAGCGAAATCATGGAAGGGCTGGTGTACGCGGGGCGCGGTAAGATCCACGCCCTGCCGGATTATTGCGCGGTTTATCGTACGCTAGCGCAAAACGGCCAGACCGTTATCGTCAGCGGCGGTGGCAGCGGCCATGAGCCGACGTTTGCCGGGTTCGTCGGCGAAGGCGGCATCGATGCCTGCGCGCTGGGCGAAGTCTTCACCTCCCCCTCTCCCGACCAAATCATTGAAGCCAGCCGTGCCGTTCATCAGGGCAACGGCGTGCTGTTCCTCTACGGCAACTACTCCGGCGATGGCATGAACTTTGATATCGCTGCTGAAATCCTGGCTGAAGAAGGGATCGAGTGCCGCACCGTGCGTGCCACGGATGATATTGCCTCGGCACCGCCGGAAAGAATGTCCGACGGCCGCGGCGTGGGCGGGCTAGCGTTTTTGTACAAGCTGACCGGCGCCGCAGCCCAGTTTGAGCGCTACGCCCTGCCAGAGCTGGAAGCGCTGGCAAATAAAGCCAACCATAACACCCGCACCATTGGTGTCGCGCTCAGCGGTTGCGCGCTGCCGCAGGCCGATACCTTTAACTTCACGCTGGCCGATAACGAAATCGAGCTGGGCATTGGCGATGGCGACCACGGTATCGGCATTAAACGCGGCTTTATCGCGCTTAACGCACTGCTCGCCGCACCAGAATTTACCGCCACTGATATTGGTGACGCTCTGCTGCAAAGCGGTACTCGCCTGATGACCAGCATGGGCGGCGCGTCCGGGGCCATTTTCGGTACCCTTTTCCGCGCTGGGGGTAAAGGCCTGACTGGGCGCACTGAGCTGGATGCTACCACCCTCGCCGAGTGGTTGGCGATCGGCATGCAGGCCATCCACCAGCGCGGCGGCGCCGAGCCGGGGGATAAAACGATGGTCGATGCGTTGGCCGCCGCCGCCGAGTGCGCCAAAGCGGACGTAGCGCTAGCGCTGCCGGAAGCGCTTACCCACTGCGCGCAGGCGGCAATGGCGGGCGCAGAGGGCACCAGCGCGATGGTTGCGCGCTTTGGGCGCGCCAAAAATCTGGGTGAGCGGACCATTGGCCACTGCAACCCAGGCGCGGTGTCGATGGCGTTGATCCTGCAGTTTATGGCGGAATTTGCCCATCAGAACTAACCTGCAATAGCGCTCAACGTCCACAGGGGCCATGTTTACGCATGGCCCTTTTCTGGCCTGCGGTCCGGCGTCTGACGGCTAAAATCAGTGGTAGATTCAGTATTGGCGCTCCTTTTCTGTATAATGTTGCGATCCATTGTAGTGGGGGGATTGTTAACCATGTCGTTAAACAAGCCAGAGCAGACGGTGTCATTGCGTACTTGACAGCGAAAATACAAACTTAATTAGCCATCATTATGATAATCAAACCAAAAATTCGTGGATTCATCTGTACAACGACCCATCCGACTGGCTGTAAAGTCAATGTGGAAAAACAGATCGAGTACGTTAAGCAAAACGGCAAAATCGAGGACGGCCCTTCCCGCGTGCTGGTGATCGGTGCTTCCACCGGTTACGGCCTTGCTTCCAGAATTTCCGCCGCCTTTGGCAGTGGTGCCGCCACTATCGGCGTATTTTTCGAAAAACCAGGCACGGACACCAAGCCAGGTTCCGCAGGCTGGTATAACTCTGCCGCCTTCGACGAAGCGGCCAAGCGTGAAGGTCTGTATTCCAAAAGCATCAACGGCGACGCGTTCTCTGACGAATGCCGCGATGAAGTGATCAAACTCATCAAAGAAGACCTGGGTCAGATTGATCTGGTGGTTTACTCACTGGCTTCCCCAGTGCGTAAAATGCCGAAAACCGGTGAAGTCGTCCGTTCTGCGTTGAAGCCAATCGGCGAGGTTTACACCTCTAAAGCGATTGATACCAACAAAGATCAGATCATGACCGCCAGCATTGAGCCGGCAACCGAAGAAGAAGTTCAGAACACCGTTACCGTTATGGGCGGCGAAGACTGGGAACTGTGGATGGGCGCGCTGAGCGAAGCTGGCGTGCTGGCTGAAGGCGTGAAAACCGTGGCCTACTCCTACATCGGTACCGACCTGACCTGGCCAATCTACTGGCACGGTGCGCTGGGTAAAGCGAAAGAAGACCTCGACCGTGCGGCGGGTGAACTGCGCAACCAACTGGCTCCGCTGAACGGTTCTGCCAACGTTGCGGTACTGAAGTCCGTCATCACCCAAGCGTCTTCCGCCATTCCAGTGATGCCGCTGTACATCTCTATGGTCTTCAAGCTGATGAAAGCACATGGGATTCACGAAGGCTGTATCGAGCAGATCAACCGTCTGATAACCACCAGCCTGTACGGCGACAAAGTGGCGCTTGATGACAACCAGCGTATCCGTATGGATGACTGGGAACTGCGTGAAGACATTCAGCAGGCATGCCGCGACCTATGGCCGCTGATCACCACTGAAAACCTGGCGCAAGAAACCGACTATGCAGGCTACAAGCAGGAATTCCTGAACCTGTTCGGTTTTGGCCTCGACGGTGTGGACTACGACGCTGACGTGAACACTGAAGTTGAATTCGACGTGATCACGCTGTAATTTTTTGATGCTGCCGTAAAAAGGGTTCATGCTTGCGCATGAACCCTTTTTTATTCGGCTGACCCGTCCTAAATAGCGTTGACACATTTAACTCGTACTATGAGGAAAATGTGATGAACCAGTACGTTAAACGCACGCAACGCGATTACCCTCTATCCTTTAAATTGGCCGTTGTCGAACAAGTCG
>NZ_LR722689.1 GCF_902500225.1 Buttiauxella massiliensis
TATCAGCGATTAAGCGATAACTTTAGCAACAACGCCCGCGCCTACAGTACGGCCGCCTTCACGGATTGCGAAACGCAGACCGTCGTCCATCGCGATTGGGTGGATCAGGGTAACAACCATTTTGATGTTGTCGCCCGGCATTACCATCTCAACGCCTTCTGGCAGTTCGATGGTGCCAGTCACGTCAGTTGTACGGAAGTAGAACTGTGGACGGTAGCCTTTGAAGAACGGAGTATGACGGCCGCCTTCGTCTTTGGACAGGATATAAACTTCTGACTCGAACTGAGTGTGTGGCTTGATAGAGCCTGGCTTAGCCAGTACCTGACCACGTTCGATATCTTCACGTTTAATACCACGCAGCAGAACACCAACGTTCTCACCAGCACGGCCTTCGTCCAGCAGTTTGCGGAACATTTCAACGCCGGTACAGGTTGATTTCACGGTATCTTTGATACCAACGATTTCAACTTCTTCACCAACTTTAACGATACCGCGCTCTACACGACCGGTAACAACAGTACCACGACCGGAGATGGAGAATACGTCTTCGATTGGCAGCAGGAACGGCTTGTCGATAGCGCGTTCTGGTTCCGGGATATAGGTATCCAGGTAGCCAGCCAGTTCGATGATTTTAGCTTCGTAATCCGCGTCGCCTTCCAGTGCTTTCAGCGCTGAACCACGTACGATTGGAGTATCGTCGCCTGGGAAGTCGTACATAGACAGAAGTTCACGAACTTCCATTTCTACCAGTTCCAGCAGCTCTTCATCATCAACCATGTCGCATTTGTTCAGGAACACGATGATGTAAGGAACGCCAACCTGACGACCCAGCAGGATGTGCTCACGAGTCTGTGGCATTGGGCCATCAGTCGCAGCAACAACCAGGATAGCGCCGTCCATCTGAGCAGCACCGGTGATCATGTTTTTAACGTAGTCGGCGTGCCCTGGGCAGTCAACGTGCGCGTAGTGGCGAGTCGGGGTGTCATATTCAACGTGGGAAGTGTTGATGGTGATACCACGAGCTTTTTCTTCTGGTGCGTTATCGATCTGGTCGAAAGCACGAGCAGAACCACCGTAGGTTTTAGCCAGAACGGTAGTGATTGCTGCAGTCAGAGTGGTTTTACCATGGTCAACGTGGCCGATAGTACCGACGTTGACGTGCGGTTTTGTACGTTCAAATTTTTCTTTAGACA
>NZ_LR722668.1 GCF_902500225.1 Buttiauxella massiliensis
GGTCAGGGAGTCGGTAGAAATCTACAATACCCGGCGTCCGCATCTGTCGTTAAAATACAAAACGCCCGATGAAGTTCATCAGGCATTTTAAGGCTGAAAAGTGTCAACCTATATCAGGACTAGTCATCTAAACCAGAATATTGCTAGCCGATTAAAGGAAATCAGCCTTGCGGAAGGCTTGCAGCGCATCTTGCTTTTGCTGCTCAGTCATTGGGCGCAGCGGACGACGCGGGTCACCTACATCAATGCCGTGCAGTTTCATCGCAACTTTACCAGCGGCAACGCCACCGTACTGCACCAGCACGCGGATGATAGCGATGACCTTATCCATACAACCAGCAACATCTGCCTGGTCACCACGATTAAAGCTATCAATCAGGCGGTGATACAACGGTGCTGCATAGTTATAGGTGCTGCCTACTGCGCCAACTGCACCACATGCCAGACCCGCAGGTAAAAACTCATCAACACCAAATGGAATATCAAACTGGCCGTTATTCACGCGCACACAGCGTTGATATTCATACATGTCACTGGAGTTAAACTTCATGCCAGTGAGGTTAGGAATACGATCGGCTGCAACCTGTAAAAATTGCTCCATATCGAGATTCACACCCGACATGCCGGAATGGTAATAGTAGAAACCTTTAGATGGTGCGGCGGCCGCATTAATACGGCAGTATTCCACTAGATCTTCAATATTGCCCGGCTTGAAGAAGCAAGGACCAATTACTGAGGTCGCAAAGATATCCAAAGTTTCAGCGTGGCGGCTAAGTTCAACGGAATCCGCGATACTCAGAGCCCCCGTATGCAAAGTAATACTCAGTTTACCCGCACTTGCACTCACCCAACGTTCTGCAATTTTTTTGCGCTCATCGACCGAGCAATGAATGCCCTCACCGGTAGTGCCCAGTACATAGGCACCTTTAACACCTTGCTCAATCAGATGTGTGGCAATTTGGTCAATAACCGGATAATTAACACTTCCATCAGCGGTAAATGGTGTGTGTGGCGCGGCGATTAAGCCAGTTAACTTTTCCATGCAAGCCTCTTTGGAGTTTTACTTCTAATGATTTGTGATTATGAAGTTTAACTCTATATTAAGACGGCAAATGGAGTGATGCAACCATCGTGGCATCGCTAAAATGGCTTAATACGTTGAACTGTGATCAATGCCGCTAATGTGGCATTACTTTGCGATGTTAAGTGCATCCATGGTACGCAACTTACTTTCGCGAGCTTGCTCTGGCGCGGCCTGCACCAGCAAGGTGTAGAGCAAATCCAGCACAAATAGTTGTGCTGTCTTAGTGCCAATCGAATCGCCTTGCAGCATCCCCTGGCGGTTACCGTTGATCAGGCTAAAATCGGCTACTTCAATTAGCGGGGAACCTAAATTATGGGTCAGAGCAACGGTGGTTGCCCCCGCTTGTCTGGCAAGCTTGAGGGCATGGACCGTTTCCGGAGATGTACCGGTGTGGCTGATAGCAATCGCCACATCGCCCGCTTTGAGCAATGTAGCCTGCATATACATAAAGTGATTATTGGTAACGGCATCGACCCGCAAACCAATACGCATCAGCTTATGCTTCATATCTTCCGCAGTAATTCCCGACGAGCCGACACCGAAAATGTACACCGAGTTACTGGTGCGTAATGCGTCGACGACCTGATTGACCTGATTCATATCCAGCAAGTTCAGGGTTTCAGACAACACATTATTAATGGTGCTTTGCAGTTTCAAACCAATGGTGCGCGCATCGTCTGACTCACTAATCTCCCCATCCAACAGCGGGCTGCTGTTATCGGTATCCACTGTAGCCAGTTCAATAGCCAAATCCATTTTAAAGTCTTGAAAACCCTTATAACCCAGGGTGCGACAGAAACGAATGACAGTGGCTTCGCCAGCCTGTGTTTCGCGTGACAACTCAGCGATAGAGAGCTGAGTCACCTGCTGTGGAGAGGTCAAAATATAGTGCGCGATCCGCTGTGAAACACGCGTCAGGCTATTTTGCATCGCACCAAGTGTGTCGAGGATTTTTCCGGGTTTAAGGCGTTGGACTTGAGACTCCATAATTTCCTGCTCTTGAGTGCGTGATGTGGCAAAAAGCCTGCAATTTTGAATGGTTGAGAGCGTAACAAGTCTGTGGCATGAAAAAAAGCGCGATGTAAGCATAGGGGGTATGCGTACATCGCGCCGTCAAAGAAGAACTCATTTACTGCTTAATATTATTATGACGTTAAAACATCTTGTTATAGACAGCGATAATGCACTTTGATGACTACCTTGCTAATAGACTGCGCCGTTTCGCTGATACAACCTGGTTTATGTGGCTCGCCCGGAAGGAATATCGCAAACATTCCGGGTTGCATATGCAAAGTCTGGCAAGGTGCAACCTCATCACAAAGCAGATAATCATCATCTTCGTGATATATATCTGGCTCTATTGCCGCACCAATCGGGCCAAAATCAATGCGCTCCTGACCACTGAGTAACACCTGAATATCAAGATATTCGCGATGCTGCTCGTAACGCTTGCTCTGTGGTTCTGAGGTATCAAAGCTCATAACATTCATAAAGATATCGTCGCCGTCTATTTCATGGCGACCCGCACTTAGTGTTTCCGGATGCTTCGCCAGCGCCTGCTTAAAAATGGCCAGTAACTGAGGGGCAATACCAGTCTGAGCGCTGAGCTCTGAAATTCGTCCTAAAATCATGATGTCACCTTTTACTCACGTGTTTCATCAAGCGTCAGCGCCGGTGCTGAAGCAAATAATGGGGCGAAAATAACGCCGCTGATAACCACACTCAAACAGCCAACCACGCCGTAGAAGAAGAAATTCAAGTCGGTGGCATAGCGGGCAAACAGCACCGCTACAATACTGACCACAATGCCAAGAGTTGCACTACCCGCATTGGCACGTTTGCAGAAAATCCCCAACATAAACAGACCAGTCATAGGGCCACCCATCAGCCCAATTAAGCTGTTAAAGGCATCCCAGATTTCTGATTCATTCGCCATCACCAACCATACCGTCGCAGCGCTACTAAACAGCCCGGCAATAAGGATCACCAGTTTAGCCATACGCATACTGTTTTCTGGGGTTCTTTTTTTGCTGCTCAGTCTTTGATAAATATCGGAGTTAAAGCAACTGGAGATACTGTTCAGGCTACTTGAAATACTGGACTGCGCAGCCGCAAAAATAGCGGCGATAATCAAACCGGCAATACCTGTAGGCATTTCCGTCACCACGAATAGCGGCAAGATCCCCCCGATGTTAAAGCCTGCTGGTAACAGACTTGGGTTTTGTTTGTAGTAAACAAACAGAGCCGAACCGATGGCAAAGAAGAAAATTGGAATAATGGCGATAAGCTTAGCGTTGGTGAGCAGTGTTTTCTTCGTTTCCTCAATGGAGTCCGTCACGATATAGCGCTGGACCACATCCTGACTGGCGGTAAATTGCTGAATATTGGCAAACAGGAAACCAATCATCAGAACTGGCACAGTGCTTTCCGTCCAGCTCCAGCGGAACTGTGACGCCGGGAAGAATTTATCGGCATGTTGTGTCACGGTGAAAATCTCACCGAACCCGCCCTGCACCTTGAAGCAAATCACGATGAAAATAAGCACCGCGCTGCCCGATAACAACAACCCCTGAATAACGTCAGTCCAGATAACCCCTTCAATACCGCCCATCCAGGTATAGATAATGCACATAACACTAATCAGTAGCACCAAAACGATTGGGTCAATGCCAATAAATGGACGCAGAGCCAACACCGTTAAGTAAGTGATAATGGCAATACGGCCTATGTTAAACATCATAAAAGAGAGGCTGGCGAACAAACGGCTACGAACATCGAAACGAGCTTCAAGATATTCGTAGGCAGAAGTTACCTTTAGCTTACGGAAGAATGGAATATAGAAGTAAAAGACCACCGGTAATATGGCAATAACCAGATATTGGCCGAGAATAAACGTCCAGTCAGTGGTGAATGCCTTGGCTGGAATGGACATAAAAGTAATCGAGCTTAGCGTGGTGGCAAATACACTAACACCTGCAGCCCAGCCAGGAATTCGGCCGCCGCCACGGAAATAATCATCAGCCGTTTTCTGCCGCTTTGAAAAATAGACACCGACTAACATCATGGCCAGTAAATAGCCGAAAAGAACAACGTAATTAAAGATGCCGAAAGAATGAGTCATTATGGCACTTTCCTACTTATGGTTTTATTAGGATGAGGTAACTGTCTGAATTTTAAATTTTATAAACGATCAGACTGCGTGATATTCAGACCAGAGGGCAGCCCCCATTAACCCCGCATCATGCTGATAGTGAGCGGAATAAACAGGAACATGGAATGCCGCGGGTAGTGTTGCGAGCTGCTTTTCCACCTGTAGACGGTAACCCGGAGCAAGCCCGACGCTGCCGCCCAGCACGATGCATTCGGTATCCAGCAGAGCTTTAAGATTGGCAATCAGCTGGCAAATCGCCTGTGCTGAACGCGCAAATAGTTGTTGTGCCTGCTCGTTGCCGTCCTGCGCCAAAACAAAGATTTCACGGGCATTTTTGCCCAAAAGATCATGCTGAGCTCCTGCTGCAATACCGCGCCCGGAGGCTATAGCCTCAACACAACCAACGCGCCCGCAACCGCACATTGGGCCATTCGGATCGGCCTGAGTGTGTCCAATATGGCCTGCGAAGGCATGAGGACCCGTTAGCAGTTCGCCATTGATAACGATGCCGCCACCTACTCCAGTGGAAACCGTAATAAACGTAACGTGTTTGAATTGATCTGACAGATGGCAATACTCTGCCCAGGCGGCAGCCTGCGCATCGTTGAGAACCGCGCACGGTAACCCTGTGAGGCGTTCAACGGTTGCCTGCAACGGGAAATGATTCAGGCCACCGAGATTATCTGGATTTAGTGCGGTAAGAATCCCGTTATCAATAATACCTGTAGAGGCAATCGCCACCCGCTGTGCTTTCCCTTCATAGGCTGCTACTAACTGAGCTAAAGCCCGCTCCAGAGCTTGTGGCTCAGCATTTGCCGGAGTGGGAATCTCCGAGCGTAAAGAGATTTCATGCTGCGAGTTGATAAGCGCCGCGGCCAGTTTTGTGCCGCCGATATCAATAGCAAGTGTGTTCATCGTCTTCTCCGGCTTAGCGCTTAACGGCATCGCTGAACCACTGGCAAATATGTTCAATACGAGTGATGGCTGAACCAACAGTAACAGCCCATGCGCCATGATTGATAGCCTGTGATGCCAGCTCAGGAGAGTTATAACGACCTTCAGCAATGACGCGGCAGCCAGCATCGCTTAACTCTGACACCATCCTCAGATCCGGCCCTTCAGGCGTAACTGAAGTAGTGTACCCAGACATCGTTGTGCCAATGAACTCAACGCCTTTGTGTTTGCAGTTGAGGCCTTCTTCTACCGTCGAGCTGTCTGCCATTGCCAGTAATCCATGATGGTGAATACGTGCAATCAGTTCATCAATAGCCACCGGGCGTGGGCGGAATGTTGCGTCGAAGGCAATAATGTCGGCCCCGGCTTTTGCGAGCGCATCAACGTCATGCAAAAACGGAGTGATGCGCACAGCGGAGTCTTCGAGGTCGCGTTTCATAATGCCAATGATTGGAACTGAAATAAGTGGCCGTACCGCTTCCAGATTGGCGATTCCTTCAATACGGATGGCAATAGCTCCCGCAGATACAGCTGCTTGCGCCATTGCTGCCACGATATCTGGCCTGTCCATTGGGCTACCGGGTACGGGCTGGCAGGAGACGATAAGCCCCCCGCAATCACGCACGCTTTGTTCTAATTTTGTTAGTAGTGACATTCTGCTCCGCCTTGCAAATCCAAATGAAGTTTAACTCCAAAAAAGAATAGCGGATGGAGTATTACTATTTCAAGCTGTAAACGGGAAAAATGTGAGGAGGGTCATGTGCAAGGGAAAGGGAGCTATCTGGGATGGAAACCCCAGAGCCATGACTTTTGAACCGGCGAGCTTGATTCTGGAAGTGAAAATCAACTGCCGAGAAAAGCAAAGTGGGTCTCTTTTTTTTCAAAAAGATTAAGGATGTCAGTCGATGTGTAATCAAATCGAAACATTGAATACATAATCCAATTATTTAATAATAACGCATAAATACTTATAAATGTCTCATAAATAATGAATAAAAAGCATCTGTTGTTAGTGGTTTGGGTTGTTTGCGTTGCTGCCATGTTGGGTTCATATTGGGAAAAAGATACTGTAAGCATAAATGAAACAGTTGATTCATATATAAAAAGCATAAGTGAAAAAATAAACGTAAGCATTGTATTATGTGAAATGCTACGAAAACAGATGGAAATTAACTTACAATCCAAAAATAGTAACAATCAAATTTCAATGCCAAAAAATAACAATAGTTCGTCAGAGAATTGGCATTTTAAAATAACACCTCACAATAATATTACTGGAGGGATGATTAGTGGTCTTGGCTCATATGAAAAGTTAGATACGGATACAAAAAATGAAGCGAATGCTGCGGCGTCTCTTAACATTGATGTAGGGGATGGTTATTTTACAAAATTATATTCATGGATTTACTACACCTCAAAAAACTCATTTGTTTATATCGCTCCATATTCATCTAAAAAAGAGGTTAGCACTTATTACTTTAATCCCGGCATGTACACCGATCCATTCTGGAATTTAATTACACCAGAAAACAATCCTGAACGTGAAGTGAAAATCACAACACCCTATATTGATATTGCTGGAAAGGGGCAGATACTAACAGTTACAGCGCCTGTTTATAATAAATATGAATTCAAAGGAGCTATATCACTTGATCTCAACCTAGATTATATAAATAAAATAGTCAAAAGCAATGATAATAATTATCACGTTACGGTATTTGATAAGAATAACAAAATTATAATTTCCAGTGATAATGATATTTCCAATAAATCGATTTCCTCTATCGTTAAAACTAAAGGTGGGATTTATTCTAACTATACGAATAAAGAGATATTAAGCGGCATACTCTATATTGAGCAATATACAACCCTGCAAGAAAAAATCATCAGAGTAATAACTCAAGCTGGATTACCAATAGGTATTATAACATTTATTGTTTTTTTTGTTATGTTCCTCCAATCGTTTTCCCATTACAATTTTCTTTCTAAAAGATATATGCTCCGCGCCATGAAAAAAAATGAGTTCATACCTTTTGCGCAAGCTATAATGGACACAAGAAACAAAAAAATCATTGGTTGTGAAATACTTCTTCGATGGAAACATCCAACAATGGGGCTCATTCCCCCAAATACATTTATTCCGGCGATGGAATCAAGCGGTATCATTGTTAAGGTAACACATCAGTTACTGGAAAATGTGCAAAAAACCTTACAAGACAAAGCACATAAACTGCCAAAAGATTTTCACTTATCAATTAATATCTCTCCTGAACATCTAGAAGATCCGGAGCTAGTTACCAAAAGCAAAACCTTTAAAGAAAGTTGTAATTCAATAACTACCATATTTGAAATAACAGAAAGAAACTTTAATACTGATGCTAAAGTTGCGATAAAGGGCGCTGTGGCGCTTAAGGATCTAAATATTCTTTTTGCACTTGACGATTTTGGAACAGGGTACGCCACTCACCACTACCTTCAAAAATTCCCAGTAAGCTATATTAAAATTGACCGTAGTTTTATTAAAATGATTGGTCTTGATGCTATCTCTCACCATATCGTAGAAAATGTTGTCTCATTATCAAAATCACTGAATTTAAAAGTTATTGCGGAAGGCGTTGAAACTGAGGAGCAGGCAAAATATTTGCATGAGAACAACGTTGATTATCAGCAAGGCTATTTGTATCACCGCCCGGTTCCTTTATCCGATTTTTTGGATACATTGGGGGCATAGGAGGGGTTTTACTTCGATACCGCAAAAGGATCGATTTCCGACAATTCGATATAATTGCCGGAAATCAAAAAATAATTTTCACACAAAATCTTACGAGCTGGTTCTGATATTTTACAGCCTGACCAGAGCTTCCATGCTCAAAGTTCAGCTGATTTATCAATTTATCCTTAGGGGCATTAGACCTCGAGATCCGCCATATCGCCTTTATCCTGCAACCAGTTACGACGATCTTCAGAACGCTTCTTCGCCAGCAACATATCCATGATTGCCATTGTTTTGTCGTTGTCTTCATCGTCAATGGTGAGTTGTACCAGGCGGCGAGTATTTGGATCAAGCGTGGTTTCACGTAACTGCAGTGGGTTCATCTCGCCCAGCCCTTTAAAGCGCTGCACGTTCGGTTTCCCTTTCTTACGCTTAAGTTGCTCAAGCACACCTGCTTTTTCTTCTTCATCCAGCGCGTAGTAAACCTCTTTACCGAGGTCGATACGGTAAAGCGGTGGCATCGCGACATAGACGTGACCACCGCGAACCAGCGAACGGAAGTGGCGCACGAACAATGCGCACAGCAAAGTGGCAATGTGCAAACCGTCGGAGTCCGCATCCGCAAGGATACAAACTTTACCGTAGCGCAATTGGCTCAGGTCTTCGCTGTCTGGGTCGATACCGATCGCGACAGAAATATCATGCACTTCTTGTGATGCCAGCACTTCGTCCGACGAGACTTCCCAGGTGTTTAAGATCTTACCTTTGAGCGGCATGATCGCCTGGTATTCACGGTCACGAGCCTGTTTAGCAGAACCGCCTGCGGAATCCCCTTCCACCAGAAACAATTCAGTACGGCTTAAATCTTGTGCAGAACAGTCAGCCAGTTTGCCAGGCAATGCCGGGCCGCTAGTCAGTTTCTTACGCACCACTTTTTTAGCGGCACGCATACGGCGCTGAGCGCTGGAAATAGCCAGCTCAGCGAGTTGTTCTGCAATCTGAATATTCTGGTTCAGCCACAAGCTGAATGCGTCTTTCACAACACCGGAAACAAATGCCGCACACTGGCGTGATGACAGGCGTTCTTTGGTTTGCCCTGCGAACTGAGGGTCCTGCATTTTAACGGAGAGCACGTAGGCGCAACGTTCCCAAATATCCTCAGCAGATAGCTTTACGCCGCGTGGCAGAATGTTGCGGTATTCGCAAAACTCGCGCATCGCATCAAGCAGCCCCTGGCGCAAACCGTTGACGTGAGTACCGCCCTGCATGGTTGGGATCAGGTTGACGTAGCTTTCCGTCAGCAGTTCGCCACCTTCCGGGAGCCATAACAGCGCCCAGTCTACTTGCTCGACATCACCGGCAAAGTTGCCGACAAATGGCTTTTCCGGAAGCGTCGGCAGGCCGTTTACCGCTTCGCACAGATAGTCTTGCAGACCATCCTGATAACACCAGCGCTGCTCGGTGTTGTTCACTTTATCGGTGAAGGTGATTTCCACGCCCGGACAGAGTACCGCTTTGGCTTTCAGCAAATGGCTTAAACGAGAAACGGAGAAACGTGGGCTGTCGAAGAACGAAGCATCTGGCCAGAAGTGAACGCTGGTGCCGGTATTGCGTTTGCCGCAGGTGCCGACCACCGCCAGTTCCTGGACTTTATCGCCGTTTTCAAACGCGATGCTGTAAACCTGCGCATCACGACGCACAGTGACTTCAACACGTTTTGACAAGGCGTTAACGACAGAAATGCCCACGCCGTGCAGACCGCCAGAGAACTGGTAGTTTTTGTTGGAGAATTTACCGCCCGCATGCAGGCGACAAAGGATAAGCTCGACCGCCGGAACGCCCTCTTCCGGGTGGATATCTACCGGCATGCCGCGCCCGTCATCAATAACTTCTAATGACTGATCGGCATGGAGAATAACATCAACACGCTTCGCATGGCCTGCCAGCGCTTCATCCACGCTGTTATCAATGACTTCCTGGCCCAAATGGTTTGGACGGGTGGTGTCGGTGTACATCCCGGGGCGGCGGCGAACAGGCTCAAGCCCGGTGAGTACCTCAATGGCATCGGCGTTATAACTGGATTGCGTCATGGTTTATTCGTTCAGATAGCGAAACAGGAATCCGACATCAGGCCTTAGTGCAGGCCAAGAAAGTCGACGATCTGTGTGAAATAATCTTCGAAGCCTACAAAGGCGTGATTGCCACCGGATTCTACCGTCTGGCGACAGGGGGTGTAGTACGCAACCGCCTGGCGATAATCAAGCACTTCGTCACCCGTTTGTTGCAACAACCAGATGAGATCTGGCGAATCTAACGGGTCAACTTGCATGACTTTAAGATCGTAAATATGGCGAGACTCTAGCACATATTGCTGCCCAGTGTAGGGGTTCTCGTTGGTGCCGAGATAATCCACCAGCAGCTCAAAAGGCCGGACTGCCGGGTTTACCACTACCGCTGGGAGCGTAAAACATTGCGACAACCAAGTGGCGTAATAGCCGCCCAAAGACGAGCCAACTACACCTAACGGTTCGCCACCATGCTCCAGCACCAACGACTCCAGCAACTCTGCCGCATCGGCAGGATAAGGTGGGAGTTCCGGTACAATCATATTGATATGAGGATGGTTCTGCGCAAGCCACGCTTTCAAACTCGTGGCCTTGGCTGAACGCGGCGAACTGTTGAAGCCGTGTAAGTAAAGTAGCGTTGACATCAATACCCTTCTGACGCGGTATCAGGGTTAAATACCGCACCCTTTAGGCGGCAAACCTCCGTGGTCACCTCACCGTTTGGATGAAGTTCCAGCCAACGCCAACCCGGCTCGATGGTATCGAGTGTGAAGTTGGAGCAATGAGGTTTGAATTGCACGCAAGTCGAAGGTGTTGCCAGCATACGTCGACCATTCCAGTCGAGATCTAACTCCTGATGAATATGCCCACACACCAGAGTTTTCACTTTTGGGAATTTTTGCAGCACGTTATCAAGCTCAGCGGCATTGCGCAGGCTATGTTGGTCCAGCCAGCTACAGCCCGCAGGGACTGGATGATGATGCAACAGCAATAGAGTATGGCGTTCAGGCGCACCAGCGAGCTTACGCTCCAGCCAGTCGAGTTGATAGTCGCTCAATTCACCATGTGGAACACCAAATACCTGGCTGTCCAGCAACAAAATCTGCCAGCTATCGCCTAAGAAAACTTGTTTAGCCGGGGAAATTCCGGCTTCCAGCAACGAGCTGAACATCGCCGGTTGGAAATCGTGATTACCAGGGAGCCAAACGCAGGGCGCAGGAATCCCCGCGATGCCTTCAACAAAGTGTTGGTAGGCTTGCGCACTGTGATCCTGGGCCAAATCCCCAGTTGCAACGATAAGGTCGTAATGACGCTGCTCAGCGAGGATGGCGTCAATAACAGCCTGATAACTCATCCAGGTATTGATACCAAGCAGCGTTTCGTTCTTTCCAGAGAACAGGTGGGTATCTGTAATTTGCAAGATCCTGATCTGGCCCCCACCGGCCACAGGAAGATTTAACAGGCTTTCCAAATGGTGTCCTTAGGTTTCACCCTCACTAACAAACCGGAACCGCCATCGCTCCATGCGCCAAACAATAACGCAGCCAATCGGCTAGAAACTGGTTAATTTGATGCTTTTCGTCGCGTTGATGCAACTTTTTATTAGGATAATCATAACGCGCTTTGAAGCGAAAGATCTGCTGACTTGAACACACTTCCGCGACCATCGCGTCATGATATAGCCTCACCGACATCGATGGTAGGCTCCAATAGCTCACAGCTGGGGCCGTTTGTTCGATTTGCACAAGAGTTGTATAACGTGTCGACTCAATAATAGTGAGCCGATATTGGGCGCTACTGACCTGGTAAGTGACTTTTTCACCTACCTCATCATTACGAGGAAGCAGACGTCGTAGTTGTGCGAAATTGGTTTCGCACAGGCGCATCATTTCCGGGAAGTCAGGTGTGTAGCGCTTCATGTTTAGTTGTTCCACTCGGCTCTTAATTTCTCATGATGCAATTGCAGCCAAAGCAGTGCGATGACTGAAGCTGCGTTATCGATTTTCCCTTCTTCTACTAACTGATAAGCCTGTTCCCGGCTCACGACATGAACACGAATATCTTCGTTTTCATCTGCCAGACCATGTATACCCTGCGCGTTCGAAGCATCCACTTCCCCCACCAGGATAGATAAACGTTCGCTGGTCCCACCCGGGCTTGCAAGGTAGTTGATAACAGGTTTTGTTCGACCCACTACCAGACCCGCTTCTTCGATTGCTTCACGGCGCGCAACGTCTTCGACGCTTTCACCTTCTTCAATCATTCCTGCAACCAGTTCGAGCAGCCATGGGCTCTCACTTGTGTCATAGGCAGCAATCCGAATCTGCTCTATCAATACAACTTCGTCTCGCACAGGGTCATAGGGTAGCAGTACTGCTGCGTGCCCGCGTTCTAAAATTTCACGCCGAACTTCACCACTCATTTCGCCATTAAACAGGCGATGGCGAAAGCGATAAAGATCTAGCGAAAAAAAACCGCTATAAAGCGTTTCCCGTGCAATAATTTCAACATCGTTTTTACCTAACGTGACAAGTTGATCTTTTTGCTTAGTCATATTGGTTTCCTGATATTTTTATGGTCATGAAATGTGCGAATTCAAGTTGGTATGACTGCCGTTTCATTTCCTATGTGGTAGATTGATGAAAATTAAGGGCAGATGGCACATTACGCCAAGCTTCCCAGCTGGCAGACTCTGCTAGAATCGGCGATCATTTTCGGCTCTTGTCAGCGCTAACAAACAATTTCTGCTTCACAACAAGGAATGCAAATGAAGAAACTGCTCCCAATTCTTATCGGTCTGAGCCTAACGGGTTTCAGTGCCATGAGCCAGGCAGAAAACCTGATGCAGGTTTATCAGCAGGCACGTTTAAGCAACCCGGACTTGCGTAAATCCGCTGCTGACCGTGATGCCGCATTCGAAAAAATCAACGAAGCACGTAGTCCATTACTGCCACAGCTAGGCCTTGGTGCTGATTATGAATACAGCAATGGCTTCCGTGATTCGAATGGCATCGACTCCAATACGACCAGTGCCTCTTTGCAATTAACGCAAACTATTTTTGATATGTCGAAATGGCGTGCGCTAACCCTGCAAGAAAAATCTGCTGGTATTCAGGACGTCACTTATCAGACAGATCAGCAAACGCTGATCCTGAATACAGCGACCGCCTATTTCAATGTGTTGAGTGCCATTGACGCCCTCTCCTACACAGAAGCACAGAAACAGGCTATTTATCGCCAGTTAGATCAAACTACTCAGCGCTTTAACGTAGGCCTGGTAGCCATCACAGACGTTCAGAACGCCCGTGCACAATACGATAACGTATTAGCGAACGAAGTGACTGCACGGAATAATCTGGATAACGCGGTAGAAACGCTGCGCCAGGTCACCGGTAACTACTATCCTTCTCTGGCTTCGCTGAATGTTGATGGCTTCAAAACCAACAAGCCTGACGCGGTGAATAACCTGCTGAAAGAAGCAGAAAAGCGTAACCTGGCATTGTTACAGGCACGTCTGTCTCAGGACCTGGCGCGCGAGCAAATTCGTTACGCTGAAACTGGCCATATGCCAACTGTGGGCTTAACCGCTTCGACAGGTGTTTCTGATACTGACTACAGCGGCTCTAAAACCACCAGCCAGGCGTACGATGATAAGGGTGTTGGTCAGAATAAAATCGGTCTGAATTTCTCTTTGCCATTGTATAGCGGCGGTTCTGTAACTTCTCAGGTGAAACAAGCGCAATACAACTTTGTAGGCGCAAGTGAGCAACTGGAAAGTGCACATCGTAGCGTAGTGCAAACAGTTCGTTCTTCCTTTAACAACGTTAACGCCTCTATCAGTACCATCAACGCTTATAAACAAGCGGTTGTCTCTGCCCAAAGCTCTTTAGATGCAATGGAAGCAGGATACTCCGTAGGTACACGTACCATCGTTGATGTGTTGGATGCGACGACTACGCTGTATAACGCAAAACAACAGCTCTCTAGTGCTCGTTATAACTACCTGATCAACCAACTGAATATTAAATCAGCTCTGGGTACGCTTAACGAACAAGATCTGATTGCGTTGAACGGCACATTAGGCAAACCAGTACCAACTACTGCCGAAAGCGTCGCGCCAGAAACGCCAGACCAGAATGCTCGCGCAGATGGTTACTCCGCTGATACAGCCGCAACCACTGAGACGGCAACACCAGCAAAAGCCACTCCGGTCACTGCAACAAACAAAAAATCAGCTAACCCATTCGGTAACTGATCATGTATTTCGGGGGCATGACAACATGCCCCCGTCACAACTTACGCACGTGAACGTAAGGCAAAGTAAAGATCTCCCTCCAAACAGCCGTCATCGCTTTAATTTCAACCATTCATCCCCTATTCTAAACGCAATATTAGCTTCATTCCTTTGGGCTCAGGACAGAACAATGAAACGGACAAAAATCATAAATCACGCATCGTTCCGCAAAAGCTGGAACGCTCGCCATTTAACGCCGGTCGCACTGGCCGTTACCGCTGTGTTTATGCTTGCCGGTTGCGAACAAAATGACGAAACAGTTTCCATGTATCAAAACGCGGATGACTGCTCGCAGGCCAACCCTGGTAAAAGTGCTGAATGTACTACTGCCTTTAACAACGCGCTGAAAGAAGCAGAACGTACCGCACCGAAATACGCTTCGCGCGAAGAATGTATTGCTGAGTTTGGTGAAGGCCAATGTCAGCAAGCCCCTGCACAAGCCAGTATGGCTGGTGAACAAGCTCAGGCTCAGCCACAACAAAGTGGCAGCTTCTGGATGCCGCTGATGGCAGGCTACATGATGGGTCGCCTGATGGGCGGCGGTGCGGGTTTCGCGCAGCAACCGTTGTTTAGCTCTAAAAATCCAGCAAGCCCGGCTTACGGTAAATATGCCGATGCCACCGGCAAAAGCTATGGTGCAGCCACACCTGGCCGTACCGCGACAGTTCCAAAAACTGCCATGGCACCAAAACCTGCAACCACCAGTACAGTGACTCGTGGCGGTTTCGGTGACTCAGTTGCCAAACAATCAACTATGCAGCGCAGTAACAGCGCAACAGGTTCTTCTCGCTCCATGGGTGGCTAAGAAATTATGGAAAGAATTGCGATTACTGAGCGCCCGGATTGGCGCGAGAAAGCCACTGAATACGGTTTTAACTTTCACACCATGTATGGCGAGCCGTACTGGTGTGAAGACGCATATTACAAGCTAACGCTCGCTCAAGTTGAACGCCTGGAAGAAGTCACCGCTGAACTGCACCAGATGTGCCTGAAAGTTGTCGAAAAAGTGGTGAGCAGTGATGAGCTGCTGGCCAAATTCCGCATCCCGAAACACACCTGGGAATTTGTGCGCCAGTCCTGGCGTTCGCAGCAACCGTCTCTCTACTCCCGTCTGGATATCGCGTGGGATGGCGTGGGTGAACCTAAGCTCCTGGAAAATAACGCCGATACCCCAACTTCGTTATACGAAGCGGCATTCTTCCAGTGGATCTGGCTTGAAGACCAAGTTCAGGCAGGGAATCTGCCAGAAGGAAGCGATCAGTTCAACAGCCTGCAAGAGAAGCTGATTGAACGTTTTGCTGAATTAAAACAGCAGCACGGCTTCAATCTGGTGCATTTCGCCTGCTGCCAGGACACCACAGAAGATCGCGGCACGGTTCAGTATTTGCAAGATTGTGCAGCCGAAGCAGAAGTGGCGAGCGAATTCGTCTACATGGAAGATATCGGTCTGGGCGAGAGAGGCCAGTTCACCGATTTGCAGGATCAGGTTATCAGTAACCTGTTCAAGCTCTATCCGTGGGAATTCATGCTGCGTGAAGTGTTCTCCACCAAACTTGAAGATGCTGGCGTTCGCTGGCTGGAGCCTGCCTGGAAGAGCATTATCTCCAATAAAGCATTGCTGCCGATGCTGTGGGAAATGTTCCCGGATCATCCAAACTTGCTGCCTGCTTATTTCGCCGAAGATAACTATCCGGCGATGGATAAATACGTGGTGAAGCCAATCTTCTCCCGGGAAGGTGCAAATGTGAAGATCATCGAAAACGGCGAAGAAATTGCCCGTGTCGATGGTCCTTACGGTGAAGAAGGCATGATCGTGCAGGAATTCTATCAGTTGCCTAAATTTGGCGACAGTTATGTGCTGATCGGTAGCTGGCTCATCAACGATCAACCTGCAGGAATTGGGATTCGTGAAGATCGCGAGCTGATCACTCAGGATCTTTCGCGCTTCTATCCGCATGTGTTTGTAGAGTAAATATTAAAATACTCGAAACTAGCATCATATTCTTACCCTAAATAATTCAGCTTGCAGGTAGACGGCAAGAGAACAAATCCCCAGGAGCTTACATGAGTAAGTGACTGGGGTGAGTGAGCTCAGCCAACACCTCTGCAAGTTGAAGTATGACGGGTAAGTTAGCCAATCTGCACAGAAAGCATACTCAACGATCCCATCTCAATACCGTCTGTCGGCAGTGTAACTGGCTCTTTACCATCCCATGCCCCGAGAACATATAACAGTGGCAGGTAGTGATCCGCTGTTGGGTTAGATAACGATCCACCTTCATGTTCCAGGTAGTTAACCAATGGGTGCTCGGCTACCGGCCCAAGCCAGGTGAGATTGTCTTTAACGTATTGGTTAAATGATTCTGCCCACGGATATGGCGTGTTTTCACCGTGCCAGCGCGCAGTTCTCAGGTTATGAACCACGTTACCACTGGCAATGAGCATGATGCCCTGATCGCGCAATGTCGCCAGCTTGCGGCCTATTTCAAAATGCCAGTCCGCCGGTTTCGTGCTGTCGATACTGAGCTGCACCATTGGAATATCAGCATTCGGGTACATTTTAATAAGTACACCCCAGGAGCCGTGGTCAAACCCCCAGGCTTCTTTGTCTTGCATCACCGGAACGGGGGCCATCAAATCGACCAACTGTTGTGCCAGCTCAGGGGAACCCGGTGCCGGATAATGAGTATCGTACAAGGCCTGCGGGAAACCACCAAAATCATGGATAGTTTTTGGCGCTTCCATTGCAGTCACACCCGTGCCTTTAGTGAACCAGTGCGCAGATATCACCACAATAGCTTTTGGGCGCGGTAACGTCTCTCCCAAATGACGCCAGGCTTGGGTATATTGGTTATCTTCCAGCACGTTCATTGGGCTACCGTGTCCGAGGAAGAGCGCAGGCATTCGTTGAGTTGTCATGGTGGTGTCCTTTAATCGGGTCATTCAGTTTATGAAAACTACAGTACGCGCTTTTACGCTATGAAGAACTCAGATAAGAATGATGAAGATCTTCAGGAAATTTGAATGTAAGCGATGTGTAAAGCTTCTCAACTGGCTCTCGATTTTTATCACATCGCCCATTAATATGAATGAGAATCATTATCAAAAGGAGTGATACATGTCAGTACCCTTGATCCTGACCCTATTAGCAGGGGGAGCCACTTTCATTGGTGCTTTTCTTGGCGTGCTCGGCCAGAAGCCATCAAACCGTGTGCTGGCATTTTCCCTCGGCTTTGCAGCGGGCATTATGCTGCTTATCTCTTTAATGGAGATGCTGCCTGCCGCACTCCATACCGAGGGGATGTCGCCGGTACTGGGTTATGGCATGTTTATGCTGGGTTTGCTGGGCTACTTCGCACTCGATCGCGCCCTACCCCATGCACATCCGCAAGATTTGATGGACAGCAAGCCACAGCCGCGTAATTTACGCCGCACCGCATTGCTGCTGACGCTGGGTATTAGCTTGCACAACTTCCCTGAAGGGGTAGCAACGTTTGTAACTGCCAGTAGTAACCTGGAATTAGGGATGGGGATTGCGCTCGCAGTAGCATTGCACAATATTCCTGAAGGTTTGGCCGTGGCGGGCCCGGTCTACGCGGCTACGGGTTCAAAACGCAAAGCCATCTTCTGGGCAGGGATTTCGGGACTTGCGGAAATTCTCGGTGGTGTACTCGCCTGGCTGATTTTAGGCCCGATGATTTCGCCAGTTTTAATGGCTGCCATTATGGCCGCCGTAGCAGGCATTATGGTGGCATTGTCAGTTGATGAACTAATGCCACTCGCTAAAGAAATCGATCCACATAACAATCCAAGTTACGGTGTGCTTTGCGGTATGGCGGTGATGGGGTTTAGCCTGACACTGCTGCAAAGCAACGGAATCGGCTAAAAAAGAAGCCCGGTGTAATAACCGGGCTTTTTGCTTTTTAGCTCGCTAGTTAGCTTGCTTTGCGTTCGTGAGACTGGCGGTATTCCACCAGGTCTTCAATCGTTACAACAGCCATATTGTGCTGGCGAGCAAAGGTGATGCACTCAGGTGCACGCGCCATGGTGCCATCATCGTTGGTCAGTTCACACAAAACACCAGCCGGTTTAAAACCAGCAAGCGTTACCAAATCAATGGTTGCTTCAGTGTGACCACCACGAGTTAACACGCCACCAGGCTGAGCACGCAGCGGGAACACATGGCCCGGGCGGTTCAGGTCGCTTGGTTTTGCGCCATCAGCAATCGCGGCACGCACAGTCGTAATACGGTCTGCAGCAGAAACACCGGTAGTTACACCACTTGCAGCTTCGATAGTCACAGTAAACCCGGTGCCATAAGCACTGGTGTTGTTCTCAACCATCATTGGCAATTCGAGTTGTTTACGGCGTTCTTCAGTCAGGCACAGGCAAACAATACCGCTGCCGTGGCGAATGGTCAGAGCCATTTGCTCAACGGTCATGGTTTCCGCAGGGAAAATCATGTCACCTTCGTTCTCGCGATCTTCATCGTCAAGAACCATAACCCCGCGGCCTTCACGTAGTGCTTCAAGAGCGTGTTCTACGCGCTGTGTAGGGGTGCCAAATGCAGAAAGGAGCGTCTGATTCATGGTAAAAAAACCTCATTAAAATTATGGTTACCAGAATCAGGGCAGTCTTAGGAGCTATAAAAATAACGTGAGCAGGCTTAAAAGCTTGAGCTTAGTCGTTACTCTCTCCCATCCGGACTATAACCGTCGGCTCCGGAATTACACCGGATCTGCTAACCTCCAGATTGCTCTGGAGCGCTCGCGGGCTTTCAGCGTTCGCTGATTTACCGCCGGTGGGGAGTTACACCCCGCCCTGAGAATAAGCAGACTTACTATAACGCCGATGATTTTCTCTGGCAACGGCAAACCTTATAACATTTCGGGTTTCTAACCTGCCATGCAGGCATTACAATTAAGGCAGACAATCCCGTAAGATTATGGAAGCCGCTATGATTGACCCGAAAAAAATTGAACAGATCGCACGCCAGGTCCACGAGTCAATGCCGAAAGGGATTCGTGAATTCGGGGATGATGTCGAGAAAAAAGTTCGCCAGGTTTTGCAGTCGCAGTTAACTCGTCTGGATTTGGTGAGCCGTGAAGAGTTTGATGTGCAGACTCAGGTGTTGCTGCGTACCCGTGAAAAACTGGCTTTACTGGAACAGCGTTTAACCGAGCTTGAGAATCGTAGCGTTCAGACTGCACCAGAAGTGACGCCGCCAACCGAACCGCAGATGTAAAAAACGCCCCGTCAGGGGCGTCTTTGCAATGTGCGTCTGGCTTATGCCTCGTGGCTTTGAATCTTCTTAATGATATTTGTCGTCGAGCAACCATCTTCAAAATTCAGCACCATCACTTCACCACCGTTGGCCCAGACCTCTTTACTCCCGGCAATATCATCCGGTTTGTAATCGCCACCTTTGACCAGCAGGTCAGGCAAGATCTCGCCAATCAAGCGTTGCGGAGTATCTTCTTCAAACAGTACCACCCAATCTACCGCTTCCAGTGCTGCTAACACGATCATGCGCTGATCCTGCGGGTTTACCGGGCGGGTTTCACCTTTCAGGCGTTTGGTTGAAGCATCACTGTTTGCCGCAACAATCAGGCGGTCGCCAAGTTTGCGTGCATTCGCCAGATACGAAACATGGCCTGCATGGAGAATGTCGAATACGCCATTAGTCATCACGACTTTCTCACCACGCTTACGTGCGTTAGCCACAGCCACTTTCAGCTCTGCTTCGGTCATAACGCCAAAGCCTGAGTCAGCACGCCCACGCACAGCGTTTTCCAGCTCAATTGGCGAAACGGTAGAAGTACCCAGTTTGCCAACAACTACACCTGCTGCCGCATTGGCAAAGTAGCATGCTTCTTCCAGCGAATTACCCGCAGCAAGCGTTGCCGCCAGCACACCAATTACCGTATCACCCGCACCGGTCACATCGTAAACTTCCTGTGCCTGAGTCGGCAAATGGAACGGCTCGATGCCAGGCTGAAGCAGTGTCATACCGTGTTCGGAACGAGTAATCAGCAAAGCGGAAAGATCGTATTCAGCGATTAGCTTCATACCTCGTTCCACCAGCTCTTCGTCGTTCTTACACTTGCCAACAACCGCTTCAAATTCAGAGAGATTTGGCGTCAACAACGTAGCACCGCGATAGCGATTAAAGTCTGTTCCTTTCGGATCAATCAGCACTGGCACATTGGCCGCACGCGCAAGGCTAATCATATGCTCAACGCTTGTCAGCGCGCCTTTTGCGTAGTCAGAAAGCACCAGCGCGCCAATGTGTGGCAAAGCCTGGCTAATACGCTCGTGCAAAGGTTCCGGGTCAACGCCTTCAAAGCCTTCTTCGAAATCGAGGCGAATCAGCTGTTGGTTGCGGGAAAGTACACGCAGTTTGGTGATTGTCGGATGAGTCGGGACCGAAACGAAATCGCACTTAACGTTCACACCGGCCAGCGTCTGGCTGAGTGCCCGCGCGGCATCGTCGATGCCCGTCAAACCCACCAGCCGAGAATTGGCACCCAACGAAGCAATATTCATTGCCACGTTAGCCGCGCCGCCAGGGCGTTCTTCAATATTCTCGACTTTCACCACTGGCACCGGAGCTTCCGGGGAGATGCGGCTCGTAGGGCCATACCAGTAGCGATCCAGCATCACATCACCAACTACCATGACGCCTGCACGGCTGTATTCGGGCAGCGTTACTTTCATTCCTGACTCTCCAGAGAGGGATAAAATTTTGTCGCGGATAATATCACAATTAATCTTATGCGCGTGTTTGCGGCTCACTCAGCCATTTGTGCCAGCTTGTTAATACCTGCTCGCGCTCTTGAGTGAATGTATCCATTGCCACGTTTCCAGGCAGCTCTTGCAATGCCAGGTGATGAAGTTCATCGCGCAACGTGACATAAGCATGCGTCAGCGCTTTCGCTTCGTCATCACTCATGATGTCGTTTTGCGCCATTAATTCCAGAATGCGCACATTGTCAGACCAACGCGTCAATTTTGGAGCCTGCGCCGCATAACGTAAAACCAGATATTGAGTGATAAATTCGATATCGGTAATACCACCTTCATCGGCTTTAATATCAAAGCGTTCACGGGTTTTCCCTCCCAGATGCGCACGCATTTTTTCGCGCATTTCACGCACTTCGTTCTGGAGTTTTTGACCTTCACGCGGCACACATAAAATCTTGCGGCGAATTGCATCGAATTCCTGCTTAAGCAGCGGATCGCCATAGACAATACGTGCGCGCACCAGGGCCTGATGCTCCCAGGTCCAGGCTTCATTTTGCTGATAATCAGCGAAGGCTTCGGCGGTAGTCACCAGCATGCCAGCGGCACCCGACGGGCGCAAACGCGCGTCGACTTCATACAAAATGCCCGATGAGGTTCGTGTGCTAAACAGGTGCATAACGCGTTGCGCGAGGCGTAAATAGAACTGGCGACCGTCAATTTCACGCTCACCATCAGTCATCACATCCGACGGGCAATCGTGCAGGAAAACAAGATCCAAATCGGAACTGTAGCCGAGTTCCCAGCCACCGAGTTTGCCATAACCGACCACCGCAAACCCGCGCCCTTCACGGTTCTGTAAGTGTTTTGGCTGGCCGTATCGCAAGACCATTTGCGCCCAGGCTTGCTGGACGACCGCATCGATCATCGCTTCGGCAAGCCAGGTCAGATGATCACTGACTTTCATCACCGGCAACGTGCCCGTAATGTCAGCCGCCGCCACACGTAACAGTTGCGCCTGTTTAAACTGACGCAACGCTTCCAATTGCTGTTCTTCGTCGTCATCAGGAACGCGCAGCAAATACTGGCGCAGTTCATCACGATAGGCGTCGGTGGCGGTCGGTTGGTAAAGCGTATTCGGGTCTAGCAATTCATCCAGCAGCAGCGGATAACGTGCCAGTTGACTGGCAATCATTGGCGACGCAGCACATAGCGTGATCAGGTGCTTAAGCGCTCCCGGATACTCTGTAAGCAGCTCAAGATAGGTGGTACGAGTGACAATGCCGAGCAACAGCGGGGTTAAGCGCGACAACGGCAACGGCGCATCGCTGCGGGAACAAGCCTCGCACAGCAAGCGTGGCATCAGTTGATCCAGCACCTGACGGCCACGCGGCCCGATAGTGCGCTTGTCAGTATCCTGGCGGAAATCACTTACCAGACGTAGTACTTCGCCACGCGCTTGCGGCGTTAAATGCTCCAACACTGGCGTATTCGCATCAGCGTCCAATGCGTCCTGCCACAGCTCACGCCACGCTTCAGAGAGTTTATCCTCGCCCGGTTCCGGTTCATCATCGCCAATCAGCTCGTTAAATACCTGGCGCACGGCACTCATATGCTGTTGCAGCGTTTCTTGCAGTTCATCCCAGGTTTGCGCGTTCATGCCCCATGCAAGGCGAGCGCGGTTCAGCTCATCCCCAGGCAGCGTCTGAGTTTGTTCGTCATTGATGCTTTGCAGCAGGTTTTCCAGGCGGCGAAGATATAAATAGGCCTCATTCAGTTTGACGGCATCGCCTTCTGGCAGCAGGTGCAAATGTTGAATAGCTTTAAGGGTCGGCAGCAACGAACGTGACTGCAAAGAGGGCTCGCGGCCGCCACGAATCAGCTGGAATACCTGAACGATAAACTCGGTTTCGCGAATGCCGCCCGCGCCAAGTTTAATGTTATCGGTCAACCCACGGCGGCGGACTTCACGGGCGATCATCCCTTTCATATTGCGCAAGGATTGGATCACACTGAAATCGATATAACGGCGAAAGACAAAAGGCCGCAACATGTTGCGCAGCTCCTGACTCCACACATCGTCGTTATCGCCCATGATACGAGCTTTAACCATCGCGTAGCGTTCCCAGTCGCGGCCTTGTTCCTGGTAATAGTCTTCTAATGCGGCATAGCTCACCACCAACGGGCCGCTGTCCCCGAACGGGCGCAGGCGCATATCGACGCGATAAACAAAGCCGTCTTGTGTCGGTTGGTCGAGGATTTTAATCAGGCGCTGGCCGAGGCGTGTGAAGAACTGGGCGTTGTCCAGTTCACGGCGCCCACCCTGGGTAGAACCGTTTTCCGGCCAGGCAAAAATCAGGTCGATATCGGAGGAGAAGTTCAGCTCACCGCCACCAAGTTTGCCCATACCAAGAATCATCAGCGGTTGTGCGACACCCGCCTGGTTACACGGCGTGCCCCACTCACGGCAGCATGCTGCATAAAGCCAGTCACGGGCGGCGATAATCAGCGTTTCTGCCAACGCACTCAGTTGCTGGAGAGAGCTTTCAGTCGGCATCTGCTGCAATGCCTGCGACCAGGCAATTCTCACCATCATACGGCGGCGAAACAGGCGCAGCGCGGTCATTAACGCGGACTCACTATCGACCCCCTGCAACTCTTGCTGCAGCCAGGCCGCATAGTGCTGCCATTCGTCGGCAAGCGGCGCTGAGTGCTGTAATTCCTCAAGCCATGCAGGATGCGCCGCCATGCTGTCACAAACAAAATCACTAAACGCCAGCACAGCCTGAGCCTCAGGGCTTAGCGTCTGGCGGTCAATCTCTTGTGGCAGACGCGCCAGCGCCGCCTGCAAATGCTGCTGTAATAGTGGCGCTTGCGACATCATGGTCGTATCCCTTGTTAACAGTATCCCCTAAATAATTCGAGTTGCAGGTAGGCGGCAAGGGAACGAATCCCCAGGAACTTACAAGAGTAAGTGACTGGGTGAGTTCCTGCGGCCAACAACCCTGCGACTCAAAGTATGACGGGGATTATTTTCCGCTATGCAGCCAGAATGGGGCCTGCGCAATAGCTTCATTACGATAATGTTCGATTTCTACTTGTTGGCGCGTCGCAATGGCATGACGCAGCCCTTGCCAGTTGTCCAACCACGGTTGCGTTTTCGCATCTTCATAAACGCCTGCCAGCAGACGGATAGAGCCAGTTTCACGCGCCAGACGCGGCAGTTGATCAGCATAGCTGTCACCTAACGGGCGCTGGAAAGTTTCTTTAAGTTCTGCGGCGTGGCGCGAAAGATGGGTATCCGCAAAACGCTTAAACGAACCTGCCAGTTTGACGTTAGCTTTTTCGTCGGTGAATTTCTGCCATTGACGCCCTACCAGCCACTCGGTCAGCGCCCGTTTGGCCTGGCTACTTTCGGCGCTGAAAGCCAGCTCCTGCGCTTTTAGGTTAGAGGCCAGCATGGTTTCGTAAGTTGCGACCAGTTCACGAACTTGCGTACTCGCCTTGCGTGGAATAATGCCGCCGAACAGCGCCAGTGCGTAGCGCACAAGGCCAACCGCTTCCAGAACCTGTGCTTTCGCTTTGCCGTTGCCACGCAACCACAGCTCTTCGTGGTATTGCCAGTGGCTAAGCGCCAGTTCCAGTGAACCTTCCAGCCCTTGTTCAACCGTCGCTTTCGGGGGAACGCGTAATACCGTTAATGGCTTAATTTCTCTTTCCATATTTCCCTGCACCAGATGGTATCCGCGCGCGGCTTTGCTCAGGCTACCCTGGCGTAAACCCGGTTGAGCGACCAGTTGCTTTGCAAAAGCTAAAACGTCTGCCGTTTCGCCTTCGAGTAATTCCAGCTCCAGCTCGCACAATGGCTCGGCCAGTTCACCCGCTTTCACTTCACCGAGATCCAGCGCCAGTTCGATACGGCTTTTGCCGTGCGTTACCACCCATTTTTCACGGGCAAAATCAGTGCTAAAAAGTGGGTTTAACTGGGATTGCAAATCGTCCGGGGAAAGGCCTTCAGGCCAGACTTCTTTTGGCAGCAGCGACAGGTCAAGCTCAGCCTTGCTAAGCTCAACATTATATTCCGGGCGCTGGTGCAGCCCACCAGTGACACGGCCTGCGATTTTCATCGTCATTTCATAGCGGCCATTATCGCCACGGATGCGTAAACCCATATCATGACGGCGCAACTGGTTGTCGGCAGTTTCATAATAGATGTTGAGCAGTTGGCGGGGTTCACTATGCTGGCTTTCCAGCGAATTTAATGTGTTACGAAGAGAATCCAGTTCAGTTGGATTAACAATAAATTTGAGTTCGATTTCCTGAGTCATCGTCTTTTTACTTTTAGTTGGGTCACATCGAGCTAAAGCCCGGCGAACTTAGTATCTTAATAGCTGTCAGTAGATAATATTTTTCGCCAAATTACCATGAGTGGCGCGCATTTTGACGTGCCATAAGCTGTGAGCAATTGGTCAAATTCACACCAGGATGATTCTCATTCAGGTTTACGGATTGCGCCGTCAGACTGATGCCACTACTATCGTTCCACTATTTATGACAATAACGACGAAATCATGCACAAATTCCGCCTAATTTGCCTTACTTTGCTCTCCCTTAGCGTTTCCGTAGTGGCTCATGCCGATGAAAAACGTTATGTATCTGACGAATTGAACACCTGGGTGCGTAGTGGTCCTGGGGATAATTACCGCTTGCTTGGCACCGTAAATGCGGGCGAAGAAGTGACCTTGCTGCAAAGCAATGAAGAAACTAAATATGGCCAGGTGCGCGACAGTAATGGCCGTACCTCCTGGATCCCACTGGCGCAACTGAGCACCAATCCAAGCCTGCGTACGCGTGTGCCGGACCTGGAAAACCAGGTTAAGACGCTGACTGACAAGCTCACAAATATCGATACCACCTGGAATCAGCGCACGGCTGAAATGCAGCAGAAAGTCGCGCAGAGCGACAGCGTAATTACCGGTCTTAAAGAAGAAAATCAACAACTTAAAAACCAACTAATCGTCGCAAAGAAGAAAGTCGATGCTGCGAATGTTCAGTTGGATGACAAGCAACGTGCCATCATCATGCAGTGGTTTATGTATGGCGGCGGTGTCGCTGGTTTCGGTCTTCTGCTCGGCCTGTTGCTGCCTCACATGATCCCAAGCCGCAAGAAGAAAGATCGCTGGATGAACTAATCTGCAACCCTGTATCCTACACTTACGTATTATCGTAATTGGATGCAGGGGCATTAAAGCGTGAAGATTTATCTGGTCGGTGGTGCAGTACGTGATGGGTTGTTGAGATTACCGGTCAAAGATAAAGATTGGGTGGTTGTTGGTGCAACACCACAAGAGATGCTTGATGCTGGGTACCAGCAGGTAGGGAAAGATTTCCCGGTATTTCTGCACCCTAAATCACGTGAAGAATATGCACTCGCGCGTACTGAGCGTAAATCAGGCCAGGGATATACAGGTTTTACCTGTTATGCCGCGCCTGATGTCACGCTTGAGCAAGATTTGCTGCGCCGTGATTTAACCATCAACGCGATTGCCCAGGACGAACACGGCGAATTTATCGACCCTTACAACGGGCGTGCCGATATCGAAAAGCGCCTTCTGCGTCATGTGTCGCCAGCTTTCAATGAAGACCCGCTACGCGTTTTACGCGTTGCGCGCTTTGCTGCACGTTATGCTCACCTCAATTTCCAGATTGCCCCGGAAACTCAGGCTCTAATGTCTGCGATGGCGGCGAACGGCGAGCTTGAGCACCTCACACCGGAACGCGTCTGGAAAGAGACTGAAAACGCCCTCACCAGCCGTAACCCACAAGTTTATTTCGATGTGCTGCGCAAATGCGGTGCGCTGAAAGTCCTGTTCCCGGAAATCGACGCGCTGTTCGGTGTGCCTGCTCCTGAAAAGTGGCATCCGGAAATCGACACCGGCATTCACGTACTGATGACGCTGTCGATTGCCGCTCAGCTCAGCCCGGACGTTGACGTACGCTTTGCCACGCTGTGCCACGATCTCGGTAAAGGGCTCACGCCAAAAGAGTTCTGGCCGCGTCACCATGGGCATGGCCCGGCAGGGGTAAAACTTGTCGAACGGCTATGCCAGCGCATGCGTGTGCCGAATGAAATTCGGGACCTCGCCAAACTGGTTGCCGAATATCACGATCTGATTCATACGATTTCAATCCTGCAACCCAAAACCATCATCAAATTATTCGATGCCATCGACGCATGGCGCAAACCACAGCGCGTCGAACAGGTGGCGTTAACCAGTGAAGCCGATGCTCGTGGGCGCACCGGTTTTGAAGCCAGTGATTACCCTCAAGGCAGGTTGCTGCGTGCCGCATGGGTTGCGGCGCAAAGCGTCACCAATAAAGAAGTGATTGATGATGGTTTCAGCGGCCCGGCGATTCGTGATGAATTAACTCGCCGCCGTATTGCCGCCGTGGAAGCATGGAAAAAAGAAGCGGGGTTGGCCACGCCTTTACCATCCGTTAGCTGATAGAAATCTGCCACAAACGAAGACGCCAAACAAAAAGCCACTCAATATGAGTGGCTTTTTTATTAGTGAGTGGAGAAATTTAGAAGAATACGAAATAAACCACTGCTGCGACCGCAAAGCGATAAATTGCGAACGGGATAAAGGAGATGCGTTTAATAACTTGCAGGAAGGTTTTAATCGCAATCAGCGCAACGATGAATGCCGTGATAAAACCAACGGCAAACATTGGCAGGTCAGCCATGGTTAAGAAACCGATGCTCTTATACACATCCAGCACCGTGGCACCCATCATCATTGGCACCGCCAGCAGGAAGGAGAACTCAGATGCTGCATAACGGCTAACGCCCATTAACATCCCACCAGAAATTGTCGCACCAGAGCGTGAAAAACCAGGCCATAACGCTAAGCACTGGAAGCAACCAATTGCAAACGCCTGGCGATAGGTGATGTCATCTACGCCTTCAGCACGCGGCTCTTTAGGTTTGAACACTTCAGCCACAATCAGCAATACGCCGCCGACCACTAATGCGTACATGACGTTTATAGGGTTAAAGAGAGATTTAATGGCATCGTGGAAGACCAGCCCCAGAACCACAGCAGGCACCATACCCAGCAAAATATGGATCAGCGACAAACGCCCTGTTCCAGTGCCTTCATGCGGTTGGCGGCCAAAATGAATGCCAATCAAACCAAACAGGCGGCGCCAGAACATCACCACAACAGCTAAGATCGAACCAAGCTGGATTACCACTTCAAATGTTTTCGCGGTATCACCTTCAAATCCCAGAAGATGACCAACAATAATCATATGGCCGGTGGACGAGACGGGTAAAAACTCCGTTAACCCCTCAACGACACCAAGAATCGCGGCAATAACCAACGAGTGCAGATCGCTCATTAAAAAAATCCTCTAACCCCAAAAACAAACGTTAAAAAAGCGGCATCTGCCGCAAAAGATCACAGTTAAGACCAAGCTACCTACTTTTGGTTTAACTATGATGAACTTATTTACTGAGTTTAAGATTAACGCCACGCTCAATCACCACGCCAACATTAGCGGCCTGTGCAACAGCACCTGGCTTGCTAACTTTTAAACGCACCCACGGTGAGTTAAAGCGGCTTAACAAAAGCTGTGCAACCTCTTCAGCAACACGTTCCACCAATGCAAAACGGCCGCCAGATACGTGGCTGATTACCGCTTCGCTGACATCTGCATAGCTTAAACAATGAGTTACATCATCACTGCTGGCGGCCAGGCTATTATCCCATGCCATCTCGATATCAAATACCAGCTTCTGGGAGATGGTTTGTTCCCAGTCATAAACACCAATAGTGGTGATTACAGTAAGTTGCTCTATAAATACAATATCCATCACGCCCTGCCCGGTTTTTAGTCACGCCAGATACCACTTCCGGCGAAATATGCGTATTATCCACAGATGCAGAGAATACAACGACACTTTCAAAATGGAACAGCGTTATGAGTGCAATCGCGCCTGGCATGATCCTGCTTGCGTATCTTTGCGGCTCAATTTCTAGCGCCATCCTGGTCTGCCGAATCGCCGGTCTCCCTGACCCGCGAGAGAATGGTTCCGGCAACCCAGGTGCGACCAATGTTTTGCGAATTGGCGGTAAAGGTGCAGCCGTAGCGGTACTCATTTTTGATGTTCTCAAAGGAATGTTACCCGTCTGGGCGGCTTACGCGCTGGGTGTGACACCTTTCTGGCTTGGGCTTATCGCAATCGCCGCCTGTCTTGGCCATATCTGGCCGGTTTTCTTTAATTTCCACGGTGGTAAAGGCGTTGCAACAGCTTTTGGTGCCATTGCCCCTATCGGCTGGGACTTAACCGGCGTGATGGCAGGGACCTGGCTGCTGAGCGTTTTACTCAGCGGTTATTCCTCACTAGGTGCCATCATTAGCGCGCTGATTGCCCCGTTCTATGTCTGGTGGTTCAAACCGCAGTTCACCTTCCCGGTCGCCATGCTCTCCTGCCTGATTTTAATGCGCCACCACGACAATATTCAGCGTTTATGGCGCGGGCAAGAAACCAAAATCTGGAAGAAACTGCGCAGAAGTAAAGACAAAAAAAAGGAGTGATTGCTCACTCCTTCTCGACTAATTCTGCAAAGTTTTTACGCCGCTGGTAACTCAGCCAATGGCCAGCGTGGGCGGACTGTCACGCTTAATTCGCCAACCGTTCCTGCTTTCAAACGAATCATACCTGCGTAGGCAATCATCGCACCGTTATCGGTACAAAACTCAGGACGAGCGTAGAAGACTTCGCCACGGCGTTTAGTCATCATTTCTGCCATGCGCGCACGCAGTGTACGGTTGGCACTCACGCCACCAGCCATCACCAGACGTTTAAAGCCTGTTTGATCCAACGCTCGTTTGCACTTGATTGCCAGGGTATCAACAACCGCATCTTCAAAGGCACGAGCGATATCGGCACGCGTTTGCGGATCTGCTTCGTTGCCGCGAATAGTGTTCGCAGCAAAGGTTTTCAGACCAGAGAAACTGAAATCAAGACCAGGGCGATCGGTCATCGGGCGTGGGAAAGTAAACCGCCCTTCAGTACCCTCAGAAGCCATTTTTGACAACATTGGGCCACCAGGATAATCCAGACCCAATAGTTTGGCCGTCTTATCAAAGGCTTCACCTGCGGCGTCGTCAATTGACTCACCCAGAAGTTCGTATTGGCCAATACCCGTCACACTAATCAGCTGCGTATGGCCGCCGGAAACCAGCAGTGCCACAAACGGGAACTCTGGCGGATTATCTTCCAGCATCGGGGCTAATAAATGCCCTTCCATATGATGCACCGGCACAGCGGGTACATCCCAGGCAAACGCCAGAGAACGGCCAATTGTTGCGCCTACAAGCAGTGCTCCTACAAGCCCTGGTCCGGCGGTATAGGCAACACCATCAATATCTTTTGCTGTTAATCCAGCCTCTTTAAGAGCGGCCTGAATCAATGGCACGGTTTTACGTACATGGTCACGGGAAGCAAGCTCCGGCACCACGCCGCCGTAGTCAGCATGCAATTTCACCTGACTATACAATTGATTGGCTAATAAACCCTTTTCATCGTCGTAAATGGCGATGCCGGTTTCATCACAGGATGTTTCTATACCCAGTACACGCATGGCGTTCTCTACCTCAAAGTCTTGCGGCGAAGTTTAAGCCCATGAGCGCTTATTGTAAAACTTTGCTCACATACTGGGCGTAGGTGGTGTATAATCCGCACCCCTGGAAGATTCCGGCCTTAAAAGCCAGGTTTCTGGTTGTCCGGTGCTTTACAAAGCAGCAGTAGTTGCAGTAAAATTCCGCACCATTTTGAAATAGCTGACGCCTCAGTCAGCGGCAAACCGAATTTATCAAAGGTGAGAGTTAATGCCGGTAATTAAAGTACGTGAAAACGAGCCATTCGACGTAGCACTGCGTCGCTTCAAGCGTTCTTGTGAGAAAGCAGGTGTTCTGGCGGAAGTTCGTCGTCGTGAGTTCTATGAAAAACCAACGACTGAACGTAAACGCGCTAAAGCTTCTGCTGTGAAACGTCACGCTAAGAAACTGGCTCGCGAAAACGCACGCCGCACTCGTCTGTACTAGTATCCTGGAGGTTTACACCTCCGGAACAGACTTGTAGTAGTTGTAAAGGCCGTGCTTCCGAAAGGAATGCGCGGCTTATTTTCGTTTATGAACTGACATACTTCCTGCTCTTTCGCACTGCTGCAATATCGCATGTCTGAAGGAAAGCGAGTACCAAACGGGGCCTATGGCTGGACGAATTCCACGTGTTTTCATCAATGACTTGCTGGCTCGCACCGACATCATCGATCTGATCGATGCGCGTGTTAAGCTCAAAAAGCAGGGCAAGAACTATCATGCGTGCTGTCCGTTCCATAACGAAAAAACCCCCTCTTTCACCGTAAACGGTGAAAAACAGTTTTACCATTGCTTCGGCTGTGGGGCACACGGCAACGCTATCGATTTTTTAATGAACTATGACAAGCTTGAGTTTGTCGAAAGCGTTGAAGAATTATCAGCGATGCACAATCTTGAAGTGCCTTACGAAGTCGGTAGCGGACCAAGCCAGATTGAGCGTCATCAACGGCAAAGTCTTTATCAATTGATGGATGGCTTGAACGCCTTCTATCAGCAATCCCTGGCTCAACAATCGGCTGAATCTGCACGCCAGTATCTGGAACGGCGTGGTTTAAGTAACGAAGTTATTCAACACTTTGCCATTGGCTATGCTCCTCCCGGCTGGGATAACGTATTAAAGCGTTTTGGTGGCAATAGCGAAAACCGTCAAGCTCTGACGGATGCAGGCATGTTGGTAACTAACGATCAGGGACGCAGTTACGACCGTTTCCGCGAAAGGGTGATGTTCCCCATCCGCGACAAACGGGGCCGGGTAATTGGTTTTGGTGGACGAGTGCTTGGCGATGGCCAGCCTAAATACCTTAACTCCCCGGAGACCGATATTTTCCATAAAGGCCGCCAGCTCTATGGCCTGTATGAAGCACAGCAAAGCCAGCCTGAACCAGCTCGTTTATTGGTCGTGGAAGGCTACATGGATGTGGTGGCATTGGCGCAATACGGCATATCGTACGCCGTTGCTTCATTGGGCACCTCAACCACCGCTGACCATATCCAGTTGTTGTTCCGGGTGACGGATACCGTTGTCTGTTGTTATGACGGGGATCGCGCAGGGCGTGACGCTGCATGGCGTGCTCTGGAAACTGCGCTACCTTATATGACGGATGGACGTCAGTTGCGCTTTATGTTCCTACCTGACGGTGAAGATCCCGACACGCTGGTGCGTAAAGAAGGAAAAGAAGCATTTGAAGCGCGCATGGAACATGCTCAACCGCTTTCGACGTTTCTTTTTAACAGCCTGATGCCTCAGGTTGATATGAGTTCACCTGATGGCCGTGCGCGACTGAGTACTCTTGCTTTACCCCTGATTAGTCAGGTACCTGGTGAAACACTACGCATTTATTTGCGTCAGGAACTGGGAAACAAACTGGGCATTCTGGACGATAACCAGCTTGAAAAGCTGATGCCAAAGCTTGCGGAAAGCAGCACCCCGCGCCCGGCTCCACAGCTAAAACGCACAACCATGCGTATACTGATAGGACTGTTGGTGCAGAATCCGGAGTTGGCACCGAGTGTGCCACCGCTTAGCGGTCTGGAGCAGGCGAAGTTGCCAGGATTAAAACTCTTTATTGACCTGGTGAACACCTGTCTGGCACAACCTGGTTTAACCACCGGGCAGCTTTTAGAGCTATATCGCGGCACAAATGAAGCAGTCACCCTTGAAAAACTCTCTTCATGGGACGATATAGCAGATAAGGACATTGCAGAAAAAACGTTCAACGATGCACTCGAACATATGTTTGATTCGGTGCTGGAGTTGAGGTTTGAAGAATTGATGGCACGTTCCAGAACCACTGGGCTAACGCCTGCGGAGCGTGAGGAAGTCCGCGTGATAACAGAATCACGCGCGAAAAAGTAAATTTTATCGGCTTAAGTGCCGAACATTAATCGGGTCAAACCCGAACGCCGCAAGGATGGGCAGCGGCAATAAAATAAGTCAGCCCTCGTTACGTTATTGTTGGCGGTTTCGCCGACCGACACCAACCCTAATACTGAAGTGTGGATACCGTCTTATGGAGCAAAACCCGCAGTCACAGCTTAAACTTCTTGTTACCAAGGGCAAGGAGCAAGGCTATCTGACCTATGCCGAGGTCAATGACCATCTGCCGGAAGATATCGTCGACTCTGATCAGATCGAAGACATCATCCAAATGATCAATGACATGGGCATTCAGGTGATGGAAGAAGCACCTGACGCCGATGACCTGTTGCTTGCTGAAAACTCAAACAACACAGACGAAGATGCGGAAGAAGCTGCCGCTCAAGTACTGTCCAGCGTAGAATCCGAAATCGGGCGTACTACTGACCCGGTTCGCATGTACATGCGTGAAATGGGTACCGTTGAGCTGTTAACCCGTGAGGGTGAAATCGATATCGCTAAGCGTATCGAAGACGGTATCAACCAGGTGCAGTGCTCCGTTGCCGAATATCCGGAAGCGATCACTTATCTGCTTGAGCAATACGACCGCGTTGAAGCAGAAGAAGCTCGTCTGTCTGATTTGATCACTGGTTTTGTTGACCCGAATGCTGAAGAAGATCTTGCCCCTACCGCCACTCACATTGGTTCTGAGCTAACTACCGAAGAAAGCAGTGACAGTGACGATGAGGAAGATGAAGACGACGATGCGGACGATGACAACAGCATCGACCCTGAACTCGCGCGTGAGAAATTCGGTGAGCTGCGTACGCAGTACGAAAAAGCTCGCGACACGATTAAAGCAAAGGGCCGCGCTCACGCGGATTCTGCCGCTGAGATTCAGCAACTGTCTGAAGTCTTCAAACAGTTCCGCCTGGTACCGAAGCAGTTCGACTACCTGGTAAACAGCATGCGCGTCATGATGGACCGCGTTCGTACTCAAGAACGTCTCATCATGAGATTGTGTGTTGAACAGTGCAAAATGCCGAAGAAAAACTTCATCACACTGTTCACTGGCAACGAAACCAGCGAAACCTGGTTCAACGCAGCCATCGCAATGAACAAGCCATGGTCTGAGAAACTGCATGACGTTTCTGATGACGTGCATCGTAGCTTGCAGAAACTGCAACAAATTGAAGAAGAAACCGGCCTGACCATCGAGCAGGTTAAAGATATCAACCGTCGTATGTCCATCGGTGAAGCGAAAGCTCGTCGTGCGAAGAAAGAGATGGTTGAAGCAAACTTACGTCTGGTTATTTCTATCGCTAAGAAATACACCAACCGTGGTCTGCAATTCCTCGACTTGATTCAGGAAGGCAACATTGGCCTGATGAAAGCGGTTGATAAGTTTGAATATCGTCGTGGTTATAAGTTCTCTACTTATGCAACATGGTGGATTCGTCAGGCTATCACGCGTTCTATCGCTGACCAGGCGCGTACCATCCGTATTCCTGTGCATATGATTGAGACAATCAACAAACTCAACCGTATTTCGCGCCAAATGCTGCAAGAGATGGGCCGTGAGCCGACGCCGGAAGAATTAGCTGAACGTATGCTGATGCCGGAAGACAAAATCCGTAAAGTGCTGAAAATCGCTAAAGAGCCTATCTCCATGGAAACGCCAATCGGCGACGATGAAGATTCGCATCTGGGTGATTTCATCGAGGATACTACCCTCGAGCTGCCACTGGACTCTGCAACGTCTGAGAGCCTGCGTAACGCAACTCACGACGTTCTTGCGGGCCTGACAGCGCGTGAAGCTAAAGTTCTGCGTATGCGTTTCGGTATCGATATGAATACCGACCACACGCTGGAAGAAGTGGGTAAACAGTTCGACGTTACCCGCGAACGTATCCGTCAGATTGAAGCGAAGGCACTGCGTAAACTGCGTCACCCAAGCCGTTCTGAAGTACTACGTAGCTTCCTGGACGATTAATCTTATCGCCCTTCTAAAGAGCCCTCTTCGTGAGGGCTTTTTTATGCCCGTAAGAATGTCATTCCAGCCAGTGTTCGTGCCCGTGTTGCCCGATGAAATACCAGAAGTGAAAAGTATAAGAGTTTGATTAGGCTTTGATTATAAAAGCAGCAGATGTCACGCAATCACTGGATTGATGCTGCAAGTTACATTATAATCCTGCGCCACGGCCCCTTAGCTCAGTGGTTAGAGCAGGCGACTCATAATCGCTTGGTCGCTGGTTCAAGTCCAGCAGGGGCCACCAAACATATCAAGGACTTGGATAAGAAATTATCCAGGTCCTTTTTGTTTTGTGACTTTCTGGGTGACGTAATGGGTGACGTAACGTCGTAGTGCCTGCTGCGAAAAATGGTGGTGAAGATGAGCTTTACAATTAACTTCCAGTTACACAGATAGAAGACTTCTTCTTTTCAGCAACCAGTCCCCCTCTCATCGATATTTTCGTTCGCAATATGCAATTAAGCTGGAACCGCCCGTTTCCTTGATAAAACACCTTACAACTCGACTAGCGAGCGTGACAAAATGCAACCTTATGCAATTTACCTGGTGAGATGTTAATGGGATTACTCGACAGAATTCAAGACAAAGCAGCCGAATCAGCCAGACTGCAACAAGGGTTCATTAGCTTAAAAAACATCTTGGTTTATCTGAAGAATATGAAGCCGCAAGCTAGCTACAGCGCCATTGCTGAGAGCCTGGAAGCTGAATACTTAAGCCTTACCGAAAAGCCCAGACTGTATTCTTTTACTAATGGGGACCTGAAGCTGGTAGAACCAAACGACAGTGCTCTTGAACTGACCACAACTAAGAATGTGCGCTGGGAACCCATTGATCAAAACATGTATGACACTCTCCATCAAGTTTTGAATAGGGTCGAGGATGATCGGCTTGATGCGGAAGAGCTGGAGGAATATGGCTTTCTGAACGAAGAGATTTCAGCAGTATTTAGCATTCAGTTTCCTGCAGTCCAGTGTTCTGAAATTGACTACCACAAAGCGCTTGCAGAAAAAGACGCACGGATACATGAACTCGAAGAAAAATTAAAACAGCATACCTCATAAAAATGCTGATCGTCATGCAACAAAACGAGAAGACATTCTATCGGCCGAAATTAGCCTGCTTAATCATCCTGAATTCTATGTTCCTCAAGGTGATATGACTAAAGCTGAATGGGAACTGCAATGTAAATTAATAAAAGAGCACCTGCCAACAGCGCGCAATCTTACAGATCTTCTGACATCGAAATGTGGATTATTCTGGCCGGATGTTGATAGTCCCCCACTCGGTGATGATGCAATTTATCGTCTTAACCTGACTGCAATTAAACGCGTCGATAACGCAAAGTAGTCTACGTAGAGTACTCAAGTAGCCTGCAAGACTACCTAATGAAAATATGTTTTTATCACCCCGTTGCATAACTAATTACACGGGGTCACCTCATTGAAAAACAAACCGACCATGGCTGAAAAAGTCATCGCCATTCATCAGCCGCAGTGCCTGATTCGCATTGCGGCAATGATGCAAATTATGGGTTGTAGCCGTACGAGAACTTACGCCAATCTTCGCCTCGTGGGCGGACAAAGCCTGAAGATTATTCACTGGGCATGGCACCGCCTCCGCTACCAGCAGAGTGGAAGCTCTCTTATCGATTACATTAAGAAGAACAAGCTGAATCAGAGGACCGCCGCAAAGCAGCTAAGACGCAAGCAGATGAGTGCACACTGGAGTCGACACTTTGATAACTACTATCAGAATTATTGGCCTGAAGGCTGGACAGTGGCTGATTACTGCCGCAAAGAGGGCTTGGTGCAAAGTTCTGCCAGGCGCTATCTGGTGGACTTCCCTTTCATTGGCCTTATCAATCCATTTGTACTGAAGCCCTGGTTATAAATTACTACCCTAAAAAGCTGACCATAACCCAAACAATACATGATGAAAATTATATAAAAACCAAGAAGAAGCAATAAGTTAACTACAAATCCACTATATCAGCCATGAATAGATTAAAGATAAAATCAATCACATCAACAAGTTAAAATTGTGATCAAATTTTTGATCACAATTCACTGATACCCATTTTGGGTTTCATATAGTTTCTTCGGATAGCCTTCCGTAGCGATAAAAATGTTTGATCAGATTTATGCGTAAAATATCTGATCACTTTTCTGATCAAAAAAGGATTAAATTTCAATCACGACTGTGGTAACTCCAGCCCGATCTTAGCTATTTGCTCTAATACAAAGGCTACACCTTTTAACCGAAGTTAGTGTAGTGATAGTCCTTGCTTCTGCTTCCAGTTCCGCTAAATCTTTAGCACAGACCTTAAAATAATCACCTCCAGTAAAAGGCTCTGGTTGAGAGTAGTTGTTATCGTTATTTATTGAATTGCAGATTGCAGCATGCAAACAGGTATATATTTCAGTGCTTGCATTATTCTTCCCTTCACTCTTTTTAGGAAGACTCAGTACATAACCGTTCGGGTTAGCTTTGAGCCAGGCTCGATATTGCTGCTCACTCTCCGGGTTTTCCTTACTATGGAAACGCACAATAGTGCTGGCGCTGGAGCTGTCTTCCATCACCGAAAGATACTTCATCGCAGCAAGCAAGTACGATGCATTAAATGTCACGTCTTGATAATCTTTAGGTGACTGGCTATTCGTTTCTTCGTAATGTTCAATAAAGGCAGCCATGCTTTTCTTATCGAGCCGTCTTAGACTGTTACTGGCGTTTTTAACATAGAGATTTCCCTGCTCTGCATAGAGAGTGAAAGGCTGCTTTCTACCAAGGGTAACCAACTCAGCTGGTTGTGAAAAACGTTCAAGCATGAAGTGATAAAAGTCTTTATATGGCATATAACTTCCTGTACCCACAAAATAGTATGCGGAGAATTATCTGATCCAGTCTGAGAATTAGTTTATTAAATCATATTGATATAAATGGTTAGCATTGTCTGCATTACCTCTGTGGACATCCATTTCGGGAAAACAGGTAAATTCTGACTGCCATTCCCCCTCAACCAATTTCCCCTGTTCAAGGTCAAACGGAACACACCACAGGGCCAGTTGCCTATCAAACTGAAACACAGGTAAAGGCGTATTGAAATACTGATGACAAGGATAGACCAGCATCATATTGCCTTGTCCTTGCAAATATTTTTGCCCGTACGCATACATCTGATAAAGATCAGCCTGGTTTATTTCATATTTTCGCTTATTGTCGCCGTGTCTTGTATCCAGCAATTTCCATTTTGCATCAAGTACTAATCTTTGCTGGTTATCTGCAATCAAAAAGTCAGGTTTAAGCATAAACCAAAGCTCTTCAGCACTGGAGCCAATTGGAGTATGTGCCAGTAAGTGACAGCTTTTTGCCTGTGTCGTGAGCTTAAAGCCAGATTGTAATGAAAGAGAAAAACAACGCCCGACCCACGACTCATACAACCGTTCCATAGGGAATAACAGGGAAATGCCTTGATGGATCCCTTTCTGGAAATCAGGATTTAACTTTTCGAGAATCAGCAGGCACCAGGGTTTTATTACGCGATAATTATAAAGATACTTACCGTCCCCCCACTGAGCCATGTCAGCCACTGCAGAGCCACTTAGCGGTGTAATCTCAGCCATCTGATGGCTAAGAGTATTTGCCTGCCGCCAGCTATCATTGTCTTTCGTCATTTTTAGAACGATATCAAGAGCAGTACGCAGAAGACGGTTTTCTATTCGCTGCGGAGAAAACTCAGCATAACGCACATGGAACCGAGTCCCTCTTCCCGGAGACTGTCTCAACTGCCGGTTAACATCCAGTTGCCCACGGATGAATGCACTGTCGTCATCTTCAATCTGAAGGTAGTCAAAGCGCAGCCCCTTACGCATCAACTCTAGTAAATGTCGAAGAAACTCACCAAAAATCCATTCATGTAAGGGCTGATTACTTCGCTGTAACGCGGCCTGGCTAGCTTCGCGCGGACTCATAGTAATAGACGACGCAAGCATCCTGCGAAGAAGCAGGCGAAGCGGCTCAGGGCGCACTACCGCTTCAAGCTGTGTCTTCGGCAAAATTTCAAACGATTCACCGTTGGGCGCTTGCAGATAACCCACGTAACTCCCCAACCGAAGAAAATGCTTACCTTCCCGATGAAGAAGTTGAGAACTTCCGGTCCATTGCTCTTGTAACGTTTCAAGCCAGGCAAAAGTTTGCGCAGAGACAATCCCCAGATCCATACTAGAGGGCTGCGATTGGTCGCAGGTTAGTAAGGCATACTCTCGAACCTGAAACGTCATTACAGGATTCCCTGATAAGCCGCTGGTGATGTGAAAGCATGAGGATTGATACGAAAACGTCTGTCAGACAAGCTGCTAGCAATATCCGCTGGGAATAGCTCTGCCAGACCTGGCAGTTGTGCTGACTGTTGCAGTAAAATAAATCGACTCTCTTTTGATTTTGACGAGTCGTTCAACACCCAGCCAATACGCTCATAGTCATCAAAGAAATACTCCCGTAATAACGGTAATAGTTTCTCGCTGAAAATCACTGACAGGCATTTTTCACGCTCAGCAGCACTCTCAATATTTTTTAGCGGCATAAAATAGGCGTGGCCGATCATATGCTCACTATCTAAAAGTGCTTCAATGCGCTGATTAATGCGGTTTAATAATGTTGAGACATCGATACCAAACGCAGTGATTCCCGCAAGTAAATCTGGCTGAGATTGCATTTCGATAAAACTAAAGCGTCGTCTTAATGCCAAATCCATCTGAATAAGTGACTTGTCGGCCGTGTTCATTGTGCCAATGACATAAACATTCTGAGGTACTGAGAACAGGCTTTTAGAATACGGCAGCATCAAAGCTCTCGCGTCTTCGGCATCCTGGCGTTTATCAGGCTCAAGCAAAGTGATTAGCTCACCAAAAATACGAGCAATATTCCCACGGTTAATCTCATCAATAATCAAAATATGCGGCTGCGCACGATGATCATTTGATTCAACAGGTGCCAGAAGTTGCGTTAACTTCTCTCTGTCAATAGTCGTGTCTTTCAGCTCATAAAGAGTTTTTTGTGAAAGTGCTTTAAAGAACAAATGCTCTTTAGGCAAACTTGGAGCGTAGGTGCGCAACCATTTCACCGGGCGCATTTGATGAAAACCATCGCGTTCATCATTGGGTAAATATTGGTAGTCGGCAGTGATTTCAGCGATTGCGCGGAATTTATGATTACCATCAGAGACAACAACCAGGTCACCATTGCGCATAATATTTTTAAAGGTATTAACGGCAGTACCCATATATTCGCTTGTAGCTTCTGATGAGCCATTCTCAGCTGTAATCTGCGACTTAATAGTTTCAAGCGTAGAGGATGCGCTGAAGTTAATATCCTCACCCCACCCTAATAAAATATAGTTATTTGCGAGGCATTCCTCATAAATATCATCCTCGCCTTCCATGGTATTGCCGAGTGACATTTTCCAGACCCGCCTCCCATTCAGGGAGATGGGCAGCGTTGAGCTTCCCTGCACTTTAACCTTCGCATTCAGGCAAAGCTGTTTAAAAATTCCATCCACTACTTCGTAACGCAGGTTTCCGCTGGTTTCATCCGTCGTGGCACGAATCCCTTCGATAAAGTCTTCGTAGGAAAAACTTTGATGGAAAGTGGTAAACATAATCCGCTGTTTTTCAACCAAGGTCTGGTAACGAGCTTTCACCACATCCCGCAATGCTTGCCCTTGATGTGCCTGAACTGCATTCTGATACCATTCACCGTCCGCGATTTTCACCGCCAGTTCTGTAGTGGCATAAGTCTTACCTGTTCCAGGTGGCCCAAATAAGATTTGATTGAGGGGATACACGTTGAGCATTTCCTTATTTTTTTCCACACGTGGTCTTAACTCAGGCAATGCTCCACCAATGAGTAATTCCACCAGCAGTTTCAGCGCATCAACAGACTCAATATCAGCATCGTACCCGTATTGCGATGAGCTGCCATCTTTCGGGAATCGGCGATAGCTAGTACTTTTGGTCTTTTCCCAGTGGCAAAATAAGCCGGGAATGCTGTCTATCTCTTCACGCAGACTGATAGTATCCGGTGCAAGTACCAGCGGGCTTTTGCTAATGACACCCTCAGCCTTACGTTTTACATATAGATACTTGCCATTACCCAGCGCGTGCTCTGAGGCGTAGCTCGGTTCATATTTCCCAGCTTCTAATGTAAATCCCAGAACATTAAGTGCCTGATAAATCTCCAGTGAATTAAGCATGATTCACACCACTCCTTGATGGCTAAAGAGCTCTACGCCCCTTTCAACATATCAAACACCACCCGAGCAACATTTTTTACCCCAACGAGCACCGCAGATACTGCAGGGCTGATACCTTACAAACTCGGTTCTCTGTTGCTCCGTTAGCGTCTTTCTATGGTAGGGATTAGTATCATTGAATTTTTTCAAAAGCTCACCAGGGACAAGATCCCAATTCTCTTTGTCAGGCGTAACATTCGCTCTGACCAGCAAGCCATAAGGGAGTTTTTTTTCTCCCTTTAACTTAAACCGTTTTTTTTTTGAATCTGGCAAAACTGTCGTCGTCGCGAGGCCAAATTCGAGATCATAAAACTCTGTCGAACGCTGGAGTTGCCTGTCACCACCTACGCCAGAAACATGAACAATCAGATTTTCATCAATGCTAATTTCCAGCTCAATTCTTTCTTCAAGGGGAGGAAAATCAGGGTTGATCGGGATGACCAGTTCACCATAGTTGGTTCGCGGATCTGCGGCGGCTGTTTTACCTACCATTTGTGGTCGTTTAAAAGACGCAAGTGCATTCCCGTCCCGCGGGTCCGTACAATACATAGATTGTGGATATCTAATGGAATTTCCACGAGTGGGAAGTAATGTCCCCTCAGGAATGATAGTCAGCACCGAATTACGAGCTTCAAGTAGCTCAAAAGGCTTTGATAATGTCAGTTTCAATTCATCTGCAGCTATCCATGCGGCCCCCTCAGAAATAATACGATCGCCCTTCTTTGATATTTCAAGCGAAGCGATACCAAACAACTCATTCAACTGCCGTTTGATAAGGGGCATATTGACCATACCGCCAGTAGCGAGGCACAGCGCAATCGTCTGCCTGTCAATATCGGCCTGGTCATCCGCTAACAATGCATCTATCTCATTAATCCCCTGGCGGATTATGCGTTGGGAAATGGCCTCAAGCTCACCACGCGTTAACTTGATTTCAATTTCCGCTTCTTCACCTTCACCAATATAGTAGTCAGGTACAAAAATAAATGTCTCTTCACGAGTTGAAAGCGTAATTTTTGCACGTTCACAGGCGCCCTGTAATGTCGCTAACATACCGGGATTGCGCTCAAACCGGCTCTCTTCATCCCAACCATGCTGGTCAGCATGCCTCTGTTCAACATACTTCAGAATCGCGTCATCAAGATAATCGCCACCCACGGTGTTGTTACCACGGTTAAGGATTTGCAGTATATTGCCATTAACAACCTTGCATAAGGTTAGATCAAGCGTACCGCCGCCCCAATCAAATACCAGCAACAACTTCCCTTCAAATCTCCGTAATGTTCCTTTGGGGTCTTCTTGATCTCTAAAATAGCCATACAGAGCCGCAAGAGGCTCATGCACAAAACTTTCGACATAGACACCGGCATTAAGTAAAGCCTCACGAAGTACCTGCCGTTCACGCCCCCCCATCGCAACGGGGATGGTCACAACCGCATTCGTCAGATCAGCACTTTCTTCGTCATCCTCATCACGAGCATGATCTACAAGATATCGAATATACTCGGTGACCACTTCAGCGGGGCTCAGTAAGCGACCTTCGACATTAATATCAGAACAACCCAACAGCTTCTTAGGTCCACGAACGGTGTTTCCTAAAACACCAATGCCATGCTGATCGAGTTTATCTTTTGCCGCTTTACCGCAAATGATTTTATCGCTCTCATAACGAACGACTGAAGGATGTGGCCGTCCTAAGTCATCAAAAGATTTAATTTTTCCGGCACGCGTCACAACAGAGATCAGGCTGTTTGTGGTGCCAAAATCGATACCTATTTTTTGAACCATGTTAACTCTCTCTCAATGCTTTCAAGAACCAGGTCAATCTGATGTGCCGCGATTTCCACTTTTGGTTTTTCTCTCTGCAATGCATTCAGAGACAATCTAAGTGGTTCCATAACCTCTTCATTTAGCAGATTAAAAGCACGAGACTTCGCCTTGCTGACATCATCTTTCAGGTGCACGCGCAGAGCTTTATCATCAAGAACTTGCTCTTCTGACTGGGTTTTAACTTGGTTAAGACTGGCTTTTAGCTGCTCAATTTCCTGCTGCAACGCAGATACTTGCTGTGTCAGTTGAACCTTTTCAGCTTCGGCTTTATTAAGATTTCTTTCGAGCTGTTCATTAATGCTCTCAGCACCTTGCTGTTTATCACGAGCGCTACTCAATAATTCGTCGTAAAAACTAAGCGTGTCTGCGATACCGCTTCTCGACTCGCTTACTTGAGAAGCGAGAAAGCCACATATTTTCTTCTCATTAACCAAGCCATCGCCACGTTCTACGATGCATTTTTTGAATGCCTCAATACCTATTTTTACATCGCATTTGCCTGTTTCTACGGCCCACAAATAACAGATAGTCAGCAAATTTTCGCATTGCTGGCGAAGATGCTCCGGAGTTAGTGAGCGAAGCGAAGAAGATGATGTGTCTGAGCCCTCTTTCTGCTTAAGCTGCTCCTTAATCGACGTAATTCTTGCTTCATAGCGTTCGCTAAAACTACGGGTTAAGTGCGCCAGAATCCCCGGATTACTTAAACTCAGAGGTTCAGCCTCTGACAGAAAGAGATTTGAGTACCCCAGGTGTTTGCCCACCCAATGCTCGCTTAATGCCTTTACGGCAAAATCGAGTACTACCTTGCTAACCTCATGATTCCCTTGAGTGAGAATCACTATTTGTGACAGTTTGTTGAACTCAGGATCTGACATCCCGACAGATGCAACCAGCTTCTCGAGTACCTCGTTAGGTATTCTTCCCGGCTGCTGTATGCGCTTTAAATCAGACTGCAATGCCTGAGTTAGTGCACTTGCACGCACCTTGCCGTCCTTATTTGTCACAGGAATAAACAGCTGGTTTAAAATACTCTCTAGTGATTTTATTTTTTCAGCATCATTCGCTTTGCTACTGCTCACAGCTACATCTGACGACGCGTTGTCTGAAAAACGTTCTGACTTGTCGAATTCGGCATGGGTTTCGGCAATCACTGATTCAGTTTCAGTGGCAGCTGGAATAACTGGGCGGTCCGCATGATCCCTGTCTCGTTTCAAGGATAAGATCCCTGTCTTTTTTATTTTATTTTCAGTCATCTGAAGCCTCTGATTCTGGAACTGTAACGTTAAATACTTCACTATATTTCAATTTTGAGCCGTAATTGCGCCACGCTTTAAGATCACCTACCTCTGTCGCCTTGAGATAACGAAGGTAATTCAGTTTTTGGCGATCCTGGTTCACCAGTTTCGAGATATTTATCTGGCTGATAGCCAGTTCGAGACTTTCCAGTGTATAGCGCGAAAAATGGGCAACATAATCATTCAGGATACAGCTGGTAATATGGTCGGTCGGCAATCTTAAAAACTCGTTTTGTTGGGCTGCATTGGCAGAAATTCTATCCCCACGGAAAAGCATCAACGCGTCGTCCAGACGAGAAATTGACGAACGCCCTTGGAAATCTGAAAAATCATTAAATGAGAATTTAATTAGCTGAGACAGCGAATACGCTAATGCCGTGGGATATTGCATGAGCAACTGATGTGAGCGATTAAAACACTTTGCAAAGTCTTCAGTGGTTAACCGTTCAGCGCGCTGATCCTTCGCCATCACGCCATGTAAATAACGAACCAGGCCATCTTTGTACCAGGTGACTTCATTACAATGTTCCGTTTGGCTTATGAAGACGGCTATCGTATCGCCATCGAAATCATCCCGGCCAAACAGGCGCAAAAAACTCTGATCGACCTGCTCAAGCTGAGAGGTTGAAGCCACCAGCAAATCAATCTTAATGCGCTTAGGGCGTATCCCCCGGCGCGATAGCTTGATATCAAAAAAGCCTTTCTTCGCTGAACTGAGTTGTTTCAATAACTCGTCCGGATGTCCGAGGACGACCCCATTCAGTTCAATCTCATCCACAAAATTCAATACGATATCTTCGGAACCAACCGATCGGGTAAGCCTGAAGTTATCGCCCGTCACCTCGCGCCCATCTATCGTCAGCGTAGGGTTGGCGACAGGGTGAATGCGCTCGTGTTGATTAAGCTCTGATAATGAAGAAAACTCCATAGGACACTCACGGCAGCGAAATTTTTGCGTCCCCCCATTTTCTTGCGATGAAAAACCTCGTTCATGAAAGAGGTCAATTGCAGTTTCCTGGATCCAACCAACAGTGGGCATATCTGCTCCTGAAAACGAATTCTATTTACTCATGTGGTAGAAAGTGAACAGTGGAGACGCATTTTATTAACTTTCCAACTTTCCCTACCCGTCAGCAAAAAAACTACGCCCCTTTCAACATATCAAACACAACCCGCGCAAACCCTTTTGCCAGTTCTGGGTTAGACAGGTACTGCATCATCATCTCTTGCTGGGCGTCGTTGCTGTCCATTACCGCGTCATCAATCGCTTTAGGGAAATCCCCCAGCATGGCTTGTTCGCGGGTATTGTTGGCAATCTGAGTCATCACCGCCTGGTTTTCTGATAACTTGTCGCGCACGGTAAAGGCATAATTGATCATGTCTTTGTCGCTAAGGTTATCTGTAATAAACAGGTCGTTCAGGCGCGCCAAAATATTCGACAGGAACTCTTCTTTCTTATCCTTCGGCTTGGCTGTACCAATGTCATTGCCCGGCTCGATTTTGTACTCTTCTGCATCTTCCTGAAGCTTGAGATGCTGCTCGTGGAGTTTTGATAAGCGGTAATGGCTCATCTCCACGTTGCTTAAATCAATCTCGTCTTCTTCAATGCGCTGCTCATGCAGTAACGGACGCAGATGGCGGGCAAACAGGCTGAGCTTTTCCAGTTCCTTGTCATCGTACTCAACGATTTGCGACATAAACTCATAAAAGCGTACAAAACTGCCGAGATCTTTCTTGAAGATATCCAGCTTGTCTTTCTCTTGTTTGCAATCTTTGAAGCTGTTTTCAGCGTTGGTGATCAGCACGGTATCGTTGGTTTTTTTTGTGCGTTCAAAGATTTCTTTTGCCAGCTTATAAGCCTCAACAGCGGAGGTATAACGCTTCTTCCATCGCTCAACGGCAGGTTTGCAGATATTGCTAATCGCGGCGTTTGATTTGTTTTTGGTGAAGAAGGCGTCACAGAATTGCTCGACTTCATTCCACTGGAAGATACCGCTGGTACGGAGTTTCTGGAACAACTCGAAGACCTTTTGCGGATCGCTGACATCAGTCAGTTCAGCTGTTTGGTAGTAAGGCTGGAATGCACCCAGAACTTCCTCGGGCTCGTTCCAGAAATCAAGTACGAAGGTGCCCGACTGCGCTTTACCCGGATAGGTGCGGTTCAGACGAGATAACGTCTGTACGCACTCCACGCCACCCAGTTTTTTATCCACATACATGGCACACAACTTCGGTTGGTCAAAACCGGTCTGGAACTTATTCGCCACCAGCATTACCTGATAATCATCGCTATCGAAGGCTTTGCGCATATCCCGGCCTTTCAGCCCTGGGTTCATATTGGTTTCGGTAAACTTCTGGTTCAGCAGTGCGAGGCTATTGTGGTCACTCTCCACAAATTCCACTTCACCAGAAAACGCGACCATGGCGTTAATCTTCTGGTAGTTGTTCTCCGCAATGTATTTATCAAATGCCAGTTTGTAGCGCACCGCCGCTTTGCGTGAACTGGTGACAACCATCGCTTTGGCCTGCCCGCCCAGTAAATGCATCACATGTTTTCGGTAGTGCTCAACAATCACTTTTACTTTTTGCGAGACGTTGTGTTCGTGCAGCACGACCCACTGGTTCAGTTTGATTTTGGCTTTCTTGCTGTCCACTTCCCGGTCAGGATCGTCCAGTTTTTGCAGCAGCTTATACGCCACCTTGTAGTTGGTGTAGTTCTTCAGCACATCAAGAATAAAGCCTTCTTCGATGGCCTGACGCATGGAGTAAACGTGGAAGGCTTCCGGCTTATTGGTCTTTGATGCGGGTTCCAGAGGATTAGGACGGCGGCCAAATAGCTCCAGCGTTTTGGCCTTTGGCGTGGCGGTAAACGCATAGTAGTTAAGATTACTGCTGTTTTTACGCGCCGCGATGGTGGCATCGAGGATATCTTCCGAAGACAACTCCACTTCCTCATCCGCTTCGTCTTTCATCAGCACTTCTTTGAGCTGACGCGCCGTTGAACCGCTTTGCGATGAGTGCGCTTCATCAGCAATTACCGCATATTTACGCTGCTTTAGGCTGGCACTTTTTTCAATCGCCTTCATTACATGCGGGAAGGTCTGGATGGTAACGATGATAATCGGCTGTGAATTTTCCAGTGCACTGGCGAGCTTTTCTGATTTTGAGCCATCGCCCTCTTTATTGTTGATGCGCCCGACCACGCCATCGGCGTGTTCAAACTGGTAAATGGTGTCCTGGAGCTGGTCGTCCAGCACGGTGCGGTCTGTGACCACAATAACCGAGTGGAACTGCTTCTCGCCCTTCTCATCGTATAGTCGGGAAAGCTGGTGAGCAGTCCAGGCGATAGAGTTAGATTTCCCGGAACCGGCACTGTGCTGAATCAGATATTTATGGCCAGTGCCTTCATCTGCGGCAGCGCTAATCAGTTTATTCACCACATCCCACTGATGGTAACGCGGGAAGATCAGGCTCTCTTTTTTAACCTTCAGCCCGTTCCAGTCCTCTTTCTCTTCGATTTGCAGGTGCACAAAACTGGCGAGGATTTTCAGCAGGTTGTCGGGCAGCAGGACTTCATTCCACAGGTAGCTGGTGGCGTATTCGTTTTCATTTTCGGGGATTTCATTCCCCGCCCCGCCTTCCTGGGTGCCTTTGTTAAACGGCAGAAAGAAGGTGTCATCACCCGCCAGTTTGGTGGCCATGAACACTTCATACTGGCTGACGGCAAAGTGCACCAGTGCGCCACGTTTGAAGGTGAGCAAAGGCTCGGCTTTGTTGGTTACCGGGTCTTTCGGCAAACGTGTTTTTTTATATTGTTTAATCGCGTTATGTACCGCTTGCTTGAACTCAGATTTCAGCTCAAGTGTGGCAATCGGCAGGCCGTTGATAAACAGCACCAGATCAATACGCCACTTCTTGGCTACTGAGACAGTTTCATCAAGTGCCGCTTTGGTGGCATACGGGCTATAAACCAGTTCAGGCACCACACGGCAGATATTCTGTTCATAACGCGCCAGGGTTTCCGGGTTGAGATTGTGCTCGGGCTTAAACTGGCACAGCGAAAAGCGCGCATTGTGGCTTTTGATGCCGTGGCGCAATACGCCCAGCGTACCGTAAGTGCGCGACAGCTGATCAGTGGCGTTGTTATCGGCTTTTTTAAGTTGGCCCACCAGCAAGTCGAGGAAATGGCGCTCGGTATCGGTGGGGTAAATCTTCGAGAATTTCTCCCACTCCAGCGGCTGAGTGTTTTGCACAAAGGCAATGGCATCCTGCGAGTACAAAGCACGTTCGCGGTCATAGCTTTCTGGTTTGCCACGACTCCAGCCTTTCTCTTCCATTTGAGCAATCATTTCATCCTGGAAAATGAGCTCTTTGGTGGTATCCATACTCATGCGGTAGCTTCCTCTGATGCCTCGATATCGCTGGTGTCTGGTGCAACCCAGTTACGCACGTCGATTTTGCCGGTGACGGCGGCGGAGATAAGGGCGGTGCGGCGTTCTTGCAGCAGTAAAAGCGAGTGTTCCGCATTACTGATTAATTTTGAATATTGAGATTTAATGTTCCCAACAATATCATCAATCTGTTTTTGCTCTGCATATGGCGGAATTACAATCGGTATGTTGTATACTTGCTCTACTCTTAAGTGACTTACCGTACTACCCGCAGCCTCACTATCAATATATCTTTTAAGGCAATCTGAAGTTAAATAGTCAAATAAAAATTTAGTGTATTCAGTGTCATGACAAATAAAGTTCATCATTCGCTGCCCCATACAAAGCTTTGTATTCTCAGGAACTATACAGACCTCTCCAGCTGGTGCTTCACGGGTAAAAAGTATTGAACCAACAGGTGGAACACCTCTATCCGTCCAAATTTTATAATCTCTTTCATTTGTATAAAGTGCACCATCCAGTATCAAAGACTGTTTTTTTACATTAGTAGTTCGTACAACCAAATATTCACCATCATCAAAATACTCAGGTGTCCTATTTTTACAGTCTATAATACTTGCAATATGTTTTAATTTTTTAACATCCCAATGCTCCGGTACGTCCCCCAACCACTCAACACCAGAATCTTTCATCGGCACATCAGGGTTTAGCCCTTTAGTGACGGCATGGCTAATCACTGCCTGACGTTTTTCTTTTAGCAGTTCAATCAGTTGCTGCTGCTTTTCGATCAGGTTATCGATTTTTGCGGTTTCGTGATCGAGGAAAGATACTATTTTATTCTGTACAGTTAACTCAGGATAGGTTAAATGGAGATTTTCAATTACACCCATTCCAATATTAGGCTGTGTTCCTTGACTCCAAGAAAGTTGTACGCTGGTTTGAAAAAAATCAGCTAGCATAGAGTAATAAACATACCGAGGAGCAATTATTTCTTTATTACATCGTATAAGTGCCAAAGGGGACCAAATGTTGAATATTTCATCTGTCTCAACAATAGCTACTGCCCCGGTAGTATTCCCTGACTTCACCATAAAAATATCATCACGCTGTGGTAAACACTTCAAGCTATATTTTTCGTGAAGATTAAATGATATGTAAGCTCTCTTCCTTGAAAAATCCAACTTATTAAGCTTAATTGCTTCCGCAGAAAGAAATGGAACCCCATCATCTATAAAATTTGGTGTTTCATGTGGCCCATCAGTTATTTTGGCAGAAACCACAAATTTCAATGCAACTCTAGTCCATTCCAAGGGAATGATATCTATCCATTGGCTATTTGCTGATTGGTATTCCGGATACGCCTTATATTTAGCCATTAGGAATGTACCTCCTGCAGCAGCTTCATAATCTCGGCGCTTACGGCATCCAGATCGGCATCAATCTCTTCTAATGGGCGTGGTGGCTGGTAAACATAGAAGTGACGGTTAAACGGAATCTCATAACCGACAATACCCACTTCATTGTCTTTGGCATCGCGCTTATCGGCATTAATCCAGGCATCGGCCACGTGCGGCAGGACTTCGGCTTTAAAGTAGTTTTCAATCAGATCGCTGGTGGCAATAGCAGGGTTTAACGGCACGTTTTCGTTATCACGCAAATCACCATCCTGCTCGAATTCCACCACCTTGCCTTTGTATTCAAATGCACCGTACAGCGGCTGGACAGCTTCTTTCAGTACCTTTTTCACTACCGGTTCAGCGGCAGGGTTTTTAGTGGTGATGGCGTCGATAAACTGTTTGTTCTCTTTGGTATCGAGCTTAACACCTGCAGTTTTAATCGCACTTTTGAGTGTCAACTGGAACTCATTAAAGTCATTACTCACCAGCTCTTTGCCACCAGCCTTAGCACCCAACGCCGTCTGGATTTGCTGCGCCTTATTCATCAATGCACGTTGAGCCAGCCAAAGTTTGCTGTCCAGCAGGTCTTTAATCTGCTTCTCTTTCAGCTCGGCAAATTCAGCTTTGATAATCGCACGGGCTTCTACTTCGATATCGGCAAAGTCACCGTAGTTGTCGTCTTGCCACTGTGCGGCGAACTCTTCATATAAACGTTCCATCGGTGCATTCAGTGGTTTGGTGGCAAAGCGCAGGGTGGCAATCGCTTCCTCAGTCACCTGTGCAGACAAACGTAACGGGCGCTCAATGGTCAGGCGGCGGTAACCAAAATCAGTGCTGTTAAAGATTTTGCTGGCGAAGGTTTTCGGTGCTTCGGTTTTGGCAGTTGCAGATTGGCGGCCCCGGTTAGATTTTTGCTCAGGCGCTTTATCCAGGCCTAATTCTTCAAGAGAAGTCGCCTCCACCACTCCAAACTCACCAAAAGTACGGGTGATAAGCTTGATGTCTTCCTCGCCCATCAGATTACGCTTGGAACCTAAAGACTTACGCATCTTGCCGCACAGGTTGGTGCCATCAATGAGCTGGACTTTGCCCTTGCGCTCCGGGGCTTTCTTATTCGACAGAATCCAGACGTAGGTCGCAATGCCGGTGTTGTAGAACATATCCGTTGGCAGCGCGACGATGCCTTCCAGCAAATCGGCTTCCAGAATATAACGGCGTATTTCACTCTCACCGCTACCCGCCCCGCCGGTAAACAGTGGTGAACCGTTGAGGATAATCCCGATACGCCCGCCATTACTCACCGAGCCATCCACTTTATCGCTATCGCGCATTTTGCTAATCAGGTGCATCAGGAACAGCAGCGAGCCATCAGATACACGCGGCAGGCCAGGACCAAAACGCCCGTTAAAACCTTTTTGCAGATGCTCGTCGTTAATCTCGCCTTCAATCTTTTTCCAGTCCACGCCAAACGGCGGGTTAGAAAGCATGTAGTCGAACTGGTCTTGCGGTAACTGGTCATTAGAAAGCGTGTTGCCTAGCTTGATGCGGCTGACATCCTGGCCTTTGATCAGCATATCGGCTTTACAGATGGCGTAAGATTCCGGGTTCAGCTCCTGGCCAAATGCGCGCATCACCGCTTTTGGGTTCAGTTCGTGCACGTATTCCATACCAGAAGAGAGGAAACCGCCAGTACCGGCTGTCGGGTCGTAAATAGTGCGGATGATGCCGTCTTTCGACAACGCTTCATCATCTTCCATAAACACCAGCGAAGTGGTTAAGCGCACGATATCGCGTGGGGTAAAGTGCTCCCCGGCAGTCTCGTTTGAGCTCTCCGCAAAACGACGAATCAGCTCTTCAAACACCAGGCCCATTTCATGATTGGAAATGGCTTTCGGGCTCAGGTCAGTGGTGGCGAATTTCTTAACGATTTTATACAGCAGGTTTGCATCATCCAGCAGGCCAACAAACTCGCTGAATTTGAAATGCTCAAAGATTTCACGCGCATCCTTTGAGAAAGACTGCACGTAGTTCTCGAGGTTGGCCTTGATATCGTTCTGCCCCATCTTGCCCAAATCCATCGGGGAATTATTGAAGAACGACAGGCCTTTGGTAGCACGTAACAGGAACTTCTCTCGGCCTTCTTCCGGCAACGGGCTGGCCTTCAGCTTCTCCGCTTCCGCAACCACAGCATCTTTGGTTGGTGCTAACACGCACTCAAGACGGCGTAACAGCGTAAAAGGCAGAATCACGCGCCCGTACTGGGACTGCTTAAAGTCACCACGAAGCAGATCGGCGACCGACCAGATAAACGCAGCCGTTTGAGAAAAGTTAGTGTTAATCATGAGTGATACCAAAGAGTGTGAAGAATGGACGTGATTATACATAAGCCATTTTGCATCGCACTGCATTGATGCGCATCGTTTTGAAACTAGGTTTTCAGATAGATCACTTTGCTTAAAGGTAACAAAAATGCTGCTTTCTTTAAGTTGTTATTGCGCAAACATGACAGACTTAGAAATAAGAAGTTACTTCAAATTATTCAATACATTTTCGACATGTGAAACTAATTAATTATTGATTTCATGCATGTTTTCAACATGTACCTGATGATTTAATAAACGTAAATTAACTCGATATTGCTCATACGAAACGGTAGAGAGCACATTCTCGATTTGGCCAACTCTCATGAAAAGATTAGTTATTTCTGTAGTTATTACCGCCGCGACGTTTTTTTCTAATGCCGTCAATGCTGATTATGGTACTGAAGCGGCAACGTCCTGGGGACAAAACTTTTCAACGCAACACGGTAATATTACTTACATGTACAACCGTCATCGTAAAGACCCCATGCAAGAACTAGCGGATGAGTTAAATCAAGCATGGCAGTACGGTGCGATACACAAGGGCGCAGAGTTTGATACAAACAAAATTCGTGATGTTGCACTTGGTAGAATCCAATCACTACAAATTTCACAAATTGTAGGTAATGAAGGTGTTATTGAGCTGGTGGATGTTTGGGTTGAAGCACTGCAAGCCGGTAGTGAAGGTGTCAACACCGTATCAATAACCCCCAATCCATCTATTCCTGATTCTGATTCTGATATAAATGGGAAAAAATATACTTGCCAAAAAGTACTCTGGAAAAATAATGAAGGCAGCAAAGGAGATATCGCAGGCAACGAAAATTATGATTATAGCATCCTGGACAAGGGTGACTCATTCCAATGGAATTTTATACATGGAATGAGAGGTGATTCCACAGGTTCAACATCAGGAAATGAAACCACCCATAAAGCAGTGCCAGATGCTAAGTTAGTGAAGAAGGCGACCGAAGCAGATGGCTCAGCCATTTATGAACTGAAGTTAAATAATGTTCAGGAATATGATGGAATACATACTGTCGTATACGCTCGCCGGGACAAACCAAATAATACTCATGAGTACTATGTAACAGATTTGACTGAAAAAACATCACTAACATTTTTAAACTGCAAATAATAAAACCAAGAAATAGCTTAAGTTATTAAAAATGCAAATAAAACCAAATGCAAGCATTAGAGGTTGTTATATATTATGAAGTTACAACTAATACAAAACCAACTTAAAACATATAATTTAAATAAATCCTTTAAAGAAAGATGGTTAGATAGCATCAAAATGGAGTTTATTAGCATCGAACCTATACAGATTACTTATCTAGATAATAATGATATTGATGATTTATTGAGAGAGGGAAAGTATGCAGAGGTTGCATGTTCCTTGTTATCGCAGGGTGAGATTAATGAGTTATCCCCTCTTCATTATGCAATCACAACTGGCAATACACTTTTATTAATTGCTTTGCTAGCTAATGGCCTTGAAGTTGGTAACAAAAGTAATTCAGATGATGCACATCTTGCTTTCGCAATTGCATATAATAATACAGAAATTTTTAACCTCTTGCTTTTGGTTGATGACATTAATACCAACGACGTTTATTTCTTAGAGAATGAACTATCCGATATTGCATCTTACTTTGGCGAGTATAATTACGGGGACTATTTTTCGGCATTAACTTGGCTCCAGAGACCAGAATATCATCATATTCATGAATTCTTGGAGATAGATTGGGACTTACGCTGGGGGGAAAATAATAATCCATTAATTTTTTACGCATATCTTAATGATGATTTTAAAATGATGGACCGACTAGTATCTTTAGGTGCATCCATGAATCCCTATATTGACTACAATAATTATACTTCATTACTCGAATTTGCAGTTGAATCATGGAGTAAAAATAAACCTGCTACCTATAAAGGCCTGGAGTGGTTTGCAAAGTACTGTTCTTTTCTAAGTGAAGATTATGATGACCATAACAATATTCTAACTGCACTAATATTAGATGAATGCCCTGCGCAATGCCAATCGCTTGGTTTAAAGGGATTGGATCTAATTGAAGACACAATAAATGAATATAAAGATGAAATTGAATCTCTACAATCTAAACTTTACGACCAAAATATCCCAACAACGCCATATGAGCATATATGGTCGCATTATAACATTACTACATCATTGTTTATGGACTTGGCTGGAAATGAAAGAGTAATATTTAACGATCAAGTTAGAGATTTTTTAGTTTCATCAACTAACCCTGAAGTTATTGAATTTGGAATTCTAAGCCAAAATAGTAATTTCCCTGATAAAATATCCATCCAAATTGAAGCGTTAAATAAAATATTGGGGGGCCTTTATTGGATTGACAAACCACTAGAAATAATTCACCTATATAATCTAAGTGACTTCCAAAAAATATACTGGTTTACTCACTGTCCTGTGGAAATCTTAGTTATTATAAACATGTTCGCCAATAGCAAAGGAATTAATATATTCAAAGCAATAAAAGGTGCAAGTATTACAACTGATACTGATTATGAACGCATGCTTAACTTCTATTACGACTACAGAGATAACCTCTGCTATTTTCTTTCCTCCGAATTATACAACCATCTATCTACTTATTTAAAAATCCACAACGAATTAACATATGGTAAAATGATACCTGCCAATGAAAACATCGAGGATAATACGATCCATCGCAACCACCACCCTTCAAATAAAGCAGATGATATTTTCTTTGATGGTAAATATGTAAATATAAATATGAGCATTGGTGATGAGGAGATAAGGGATAAAATACATTATTCAAATTGGATTTTAGGTATTCAAAAAACAAGGCTGTTTAAAATTTGCCCGGATTGCAAAGAATTATTTTCTCGACCATCAATGGCATATGATGATGTTTGTATTGAATGCATTAATAAATAACACTTGTATACTGAGTGTCTTGACACTACCTATGACATTATTTATCAATGAATTAATTATGTCAGGTCTGACCTATACGAATTTTAGAGATCGTTGACAGACAACATGGCAGTGCTTAAGATGAAATGAGCACTGTCTAATAAATTACACCAAATTTATTTTCAGCACAGGACTGACAACAAGATTTTCCATGCATCCATCCATTAATATGGTATAGATTACAATACTCACACTTCCTAATATACGTCTTCCGTTTCAATAATTTTTTGATCTGTATAGTGATATCCTTTTCTGAAGAACCCTCTGTCAATTCTGCGAAAATGGTCTCATTTGAGTGTGGATAATGCCCCTCCCAATGAACCTCCGTTACTTTGATATAAATTGGTTGTCCCTCAACAACTTCAACAGCTATAACATCGGTCAGATTATCTGGAATACCGTACACTCACTCATCTCCAAGAAAAAATTACATTGAACTGAAATAACATGAAAAATAAAATAATTCCATACAAGATCACTCAAGCACAAATCTATCGCTCCGTAGCCAGTTCAACAGCTATTGAAACCGGCAAACCTGTGCAAGAAATCGAGCTACAGCTTAAACGTAACCGAAAACTAGCGCAGACCGTCGGTCTCGCGAGTAAATCCAATGACCCGATTTAACTAACCCTTTATCTCTGCCCAAACAAATTAACAACATTGTTTTCTTGCTGTTGCTGGTGGTTATTCACTCGCGACTCCCAGATCTCAAGAGCCTTACGCTTCTCAGCCAGGTAATCATAACGGTCATAGTGCTTAGAACTTACATCCTGAAGAGCATGGTTCTGAATACGGTCACGCAGGTCTTTAGCGATACCCGCTTCTCCCATCAGGGTCTTACAGGTCCGGCGAATATCACGAGCAATAAAAGATGGGTTCAGTGCAAAGTGTTCCCGATAATAGATAATGGCTTGCGCGAAGCTGTCCGTGCGTAGATGCTGTTCAGGTTTGATACGCTGTGGGAAGATGTAAGGACTCTGGCTTAAATTCTCAGCTTTCAATTTTTCAAGTATCTCAATGGCTGAGTCGGCCAAAGGTATAAGGTGGTCTCTTTTGTTTTTCGATACATCCGCAATTATCAGTAACGTCTTCTCTTCCCAGTTAATCGCATCCCAACGGCTGGAAACCAGTTCATGCGGCCGCTGCCCACCTGTGAAGATACATAAGTTAAGTAAGTGGCTGATCAAGGGGCCTACTTTAGGTGCTTTCGGAAAATCCCCCATTAATTGCTGCAACTCATCTAATTTCAGCCAGTTGGTACCCGCTTTTTCCGCTGCTGACTGCTTAGGAATGACACTGACCGGGTTCATCAAAAGACCAAACATCACATTTTGCTGGTGGTTTGCCGGGTCGTTGTCAGCTTTCAACCCATAATTGAATGCAGCCATCAGATAAGAGCGAACTCGGTTTGCTTCAACTGATGCACCACGTTTGATAATGGTCGCCAGAATTTGTTTGATATGAGCAGGGGTGACTTCGCGCGCTTTGGTGGCTTTGGGTATAAATGGATAGGTTTCTTTTTCCAGCCTGTACAGAACCTGTTGCCAAGTGCGTTTACCGTCTTCACGCATTTTGGTGGTGTAACCCAAAATGAGTTGCTCAATACTGCCTTTGAGTTGGTCTTCACGCTGTTGTTGCTCAGCAGTAAAAAGTTGCTCCGCGATTTCAGCTTTAGGAGCTTTTCCTTCTTTAAGAAGACCCGCATGCTCTTTGCATTGCTGCCTTGCCTGCGCGAGTGTCAACTCAGGGAAACGACCCAGTAGAATGAACTGCCGTTTACTCTGCCAAAAATAGCGATAGTAAAAGACTCGCTGGCCCGATGGTTCGACTTTCACCCCTAAACGCCCAGCCCCACGCTCACCACTTTTGTCCCAGACGTAGTAAGCAGTTGTTTTCGGCTTTAAGCCACTAATCATCGAGACAGTTAAATTATCAGACATAGCGTTTTTCTGTTCTTCCTTCGTTACGTCACCCAGTTGATTCCGGGTGATGTAGTGGGTGACGTAAGGATGATACTGAAGGAAAAAAGACAGAACAACATGAAACAACAATCACAAAACAAGTCACTGTTATTTATAGTTATTAATTCACCATGCAAAAAGATGCAAAAGCATGAAACATTAAATCCATATGACTCATAATCGCTTGGTCGCTGGTTCAAGTCCAGCAGGGGCCACCAAATTTATCTTTAAAATCATATGATTAAGCCACTAGAAAGAGTGGCTTTTTTGTTGTCTAAACTTCGAGTGGCGATGGTGTGGCAACAGTGCCGCGTCGGCGATACCAGCGAGACACCATGTAATTCAGGCCACTGCACAGCAGGTAATACACCAACCCCGTAAAGATAAAGATGGCCGCGGGATAGACCTGTACCCGGCTGTTGACCTGTCCCGCCACGGTGGTTAGCTCTGGCACATTGACGATGAACGCCAGAGAAGTGTCTTTAAACAGCGCGATAAACAGCCCCACGTAGGAAGGAAAGACGTTGCGCATCGCCTGTGGCAGTAATACCAGGCGCAGTATTTGCCATGCATTCAATCCACCAGCCACCGCTGCTTCACGTTGCCCGGACGGGAGAGCCTGTAAACCCGCGAGCGTGGTGTGCATCACTGCAGCAGAGGTAAACCACGCCAGCGCCAGAGTGACGGTCAGCGCACCGGGTAAATAGCTACCGGTGATAATCGGCAGCAAGAAGTAGAGCCAGAAAATCACAAAAATAAGCGGGATACCGCGGATAAATTCAGCCCAAATAAACACTAACCGCCGCACAATGCCATCAAACCGCCAGGCGAGTCCTGCCAGCAATATCCCCCCTACCAGCGCCAAAACTGCCGCTCCGGCCGCCATTAGCAGCGTAAGCAATACGCCGCCCGGTTCACCCTGCGCCATTCTTCCCCACAGTAGATAATCCAGGTTGTCGGTAATCACCGTCAGATTAGCGATCATGCTGTGCCTCCGTATCCCGCACTTTAGTAACATGGCGCTTATGTTCAGACGGGTGCGGGCCAAGCCATGCGAACAATCCACCCATCACCAATCCTAAAGCCAGATACAGCACTGTTCCCACAGCAAAAGCCTCCAGCGCATGTGCGTTGTAGCTTTCGATTTGTCTGATCTGATAAGTCAGTTCCGCAAAGCCGATACCAGTGGCCAGCGACGAGAGCTTCATCAAGTTAAGATACTGCCCCACTACCGGCTGCCAGGCATTCCTCATCCCTTGTGGAAGTAGGATCCAACGGAAGATCGACCAGAATGAGAAGCCTTGCGAAAGCGCAGCTTCCACCTGTCCCTGAGGTACGGCCTGCAACCCGCTGCGCAGCTCTTCGAGCAGAAATGCAGAAGTAAACAGCCCAAGTCCCCAGGCAGCGCAGAGAAACTCCGGAGTGAGCCACCACACATTTCCGGGCAGTATCGACCAGCTGTGCTCATCGTTAATAAAGCCACGCAACGCCTGCGGAAGGAAATTCCACGCGGCGAAATACCAGAACAGCAGTTGCACCAGCAGCGGCGTGTTACGAAACAGAGATACCCATACCGCAACCACCGCGCGACCGATATGCCCGCCGGCAAGTCTCAGCCCGAGCAATAACAGCGTTAAAGCCGTTGCCAACAGTACTCCCGCCAGGGTGACCCAGACCGTGGTTAAAAAGCCGGAAATAATCCACTGTAACGGCTGTCCTGTCAGGGCTCCAGCCCAGTCTATGTGCCAGTTCATGGTTCATCCTTAAACCCGGCATGCAGAGGGTCGAGTACCTTTTGTAGAAAACGCCGGGTGCGTGGATGTTGCGGTGAGCTGAAGAACCGCGCCGGAGGAGCCTGCTCAAGAATTTCGCCGCCATCGATAAACACCACCCGATCGGCAATTTCCCGGGCGAACTGCATTTCATGGGTGACGACAATCATCGTAATGCCACTGTGGGCCAAGGATTTCATCACCATCAGCACTTCACCGATCATTTCCGGATCCAGTGCCGAAGTGGGTTCATCGAACAAGATTATCTGCGGTGAGGATGCTAAAGCCCGGGCGATGGCCACACGCTGCTGCTGCCCACCGGAAAGCTGCGCAGGATATTGATGTGCTTTCTCGGCAAGCCCGACCCGAGACAACAACGTTACTGCCTGCTGTTTAGCCTCATCAGGTTCCCAGCCATGAACGTGCGTCAGAGAAAGTGTGATGTTCTGCTCGGCGGTGAGATGAGCATATAAATTGAACTGCTGGAATACAAATCCGATGCGGCTACGCAAGGCTCGCAGAGCTTTGCCTTGCAAATCCCGTGTCGGTTTGCCATCAATAAAAATGTCCCCCGCACTTAACGGTTCGAGCTGGTTTATCAGTCGTATTAACGTCGATTTACCGGAGCCCGAAGGCCCGCAAATCGCCACCACTTCACCTGCGTTGATTTTCAGGTCGATGGACTTGAGGACCTGGTTTTCGTCGTAACTTTTGCCAGCCTGACGAAACTCAACGCTGGCATCCTGTAAATGTGCAAAATCCGCGGCCTGCACCGCGGATCGTTTGGATAAAGCACTCACCATGTTACTGAGCTTCTATTTTAAAGCCGCGTGGCTGGGGAGTTTTACTGCCAGGACCAAACCAGCTGTCGTAAATCTTCGTCGCTTCACCGTTTTGCTCAAGCTTCAGTAACTCGCCGTTAACTGCTGTAAGCAGCGCCGTTTCGCCCTTCTTCACCCCGACGCCAATCTCTTCTTTGCTGAGCAGGTCAGGGAGAATTTTGAACTTCGCTTTATCCGGTGCTTCAGCCAACAGACCGGCCAGAATGGTGCTGTCTTGGGTAATCGCCTGCACGTTGCCGTTACGCAGCGCCGTCAGCGCCAGTGGGATATCATCATAGGAAAGCACGCGAGCGGATGGGAAACGCTGATGCAGCGCCTGCTCACCGGTCGTGCCTTTTACTGCACCAATACGGTCGTGCCCGTAGTCATCAAGTTTATCCGCTGACGCTGCCGGTACCAGGAATTGCTGGCCCGTCACAAAATAAGGCGTGGAGAAGTCGACAACCTGCGCGCGCTCCGGCGTGATGGTGATATCAGCGACGATCAGATCCACTTTGCCAGATTGCAGCAAAGGAATGCGGTTGGCTGGATTGGTTGCCACCAGCTCCAGTTTTACGCCAAGAGACTTTGCTAGGGCCTTCGCAAAATCAACATCATAGCCAACGATATCGTGAGTTTTAGCATCGATGGAGCCAAATGGCGGGTTAGCGTCAAAAGTAGCTACGCGCACGACGCCTGCTTTTTGAATATCGGCCAGTTGGTCAGCCTGAGCCACTGTGGCTGTAAGGCCGGACATTGCCAGTAAAACGAGTGATGCGATCTTATTTTTATGAGAGGTCATTGCGTGTGCCATAGTTTTTCCTTGTTATCCCAGCTTTTAGCAAGCTAAGGCCTTACACTCCCATATCCCGAATCGCACCACCAATGCTTAAAAAACATTAACATATGAGGAAAATATATTAAGGTTGGAGGCGTTTCACATAGATAGACAGAGAAATCCGCCATCCTTAAGCTCGCAGATATAGCCGCTTAAATGGTTCAAATAAGGGTCCATCAATAATGAATGCTCAAATAACGAAAACCCCGACGTCCACGATATCTACCGGTACAACTTTTAGCCCGGCGAGTCTGCAATTCCTGAACAAGCTCGCGCAAAACAATTGCCGAGACTGGTTTAAAGAACATCAGGAGGAGTACGAAAATACTGTGCGCACTCCTGCCCTGCGGTTTATCGAGCAAATGCAGCCTGGTATTCTTGCCATTTCATCGAAGCTCACTGCAGTGCCGAAAAAAGTCGGCGGTAGTCTTATGCGCCCGCAGCGAGACAGTCGCTTCAGCAAAGATAAAACGCCCTACAAAACCAATGTCGGGATTCAGTTCCGTCATTTCCAGGGAAAAGACGTTCATGCGCCAGGGCTCTATCTCCATATCGCCCCTGAAGGTTGCTTTATTGCCGCCGGAATTTGGCACCCCGAATCAAAAGCCCTGAGTGCTATTCGCCAATGTATTGATGAGAACCCCAACGCTTATCAAAAGGCGTTACAGGAGCTACAAAGCCAGGGATTTATCATGGATGGCGATAGCTTAAGTCGCCCGCCAAAGGGCTTTGATAAAACCCATCCTTTGCTTACTGAATTGAAGCGCAAAGATTTTATCGCGTTGAAAAATATCGATTTTGAGGCGCTGTGTAAGCCTGATGCCGTCAATTTTTGTACCGAGCAGTTCCAACATTGCTCTCAATTGATGGCTTATCTCTGTTTTGCCTTGGAACTTGATTTCTAAAACATCTCGGAAAAGTTGCCAAAACGTTAAATGCATCACATTTACGGTGCTACACTACGCGGCTTTATTGGAAGCAGCGGCGGATAGATTAATGAGTGAGCATATTGAAAGGATGAACGAGACAAAGGCCGTATCCAGGCCTAACTGGTCAGCAGTATTTGCTGTGGCGTTTTGCGTAGCCTGCCTGATTACCGTGGAGTTCTTACCAGTAAGCTTGCTGACACCCATGGCACAGGATCTGGGGATCTCGGAAGGTGTTGCCGGGCAGTCTGTCACCGTGACCGCTTTTGTAGCAATGTTCGCAAGTCTGTTTGTGACCAGCATTATTCGCTCAACCGACAGACGCTATGTAGTCATCCTTTTCTCTGTGCTGCTCACCCTCTCATGCCTGCTGGTTTCCTTTGCTGAAAACTTCACCATGTTGCTGATTGGGCGTGCCTGTTTAGGGATAGCCCTCGGCGGCTTCTGGGCAATGTCGGCCTCTTTAACCATGCGGTTAGTTCCAGCGCGTACTGTGCCAAAAGCGCTCTCGGTTATCTTCGGTGCTGTCTCTATCGCACTGGTTATCGCCGCCCCGCTCGGTAGCTTCTTAGGCGGCATTATTGGCTGGCGCAACGTCTTTAATGGCGCGGCATTAATGGGTGTGGCCTGTATCATATGGGTGTGGAAAGCACTGCCGCCGCTGCCAGGTGAATCAACGCAGCATAAGCAAAACATGTTGGGTCTGCTTAAACGCCCGGGCGTACTGGCCGGCATGACGGCAATATTTATGACCTTTGCCGGGCAGTTTGCCTTCTTCACTTACATTCGCCCGGTATATATGACGCTTGCAGGCTTTGATGTCGACGGCCTGACGCTGGTTCTGTTGAGTTTTGGCATTGCGAGTTTTGTCGGCACATCGCTTTCTGCGGTTTTCCTCAAGCGTTCACTCAAACTGTCGCTGACCTGTGCCCCACTGATTCTGGCACTGAGTGCGCTGGTTCTCGTGTTGTGGGGGAGCGATAAAATCGTCGCATCAGCAGTTGCCATTATTTGGGGCTTTGCCTTTGCTCTAATTCCAGTTGGCTGGTCGACGTGGATCACCCGTTCACTTGCGGATCAAGCTGAGAAAGCGGGATCTATTCAGGTTGCGGTGATCCAGTTAGCAAACACTTGTGGAGCGGCAATTGGCGGCCTGGCTCTGGATAATCTCGGCATTATTTCGCCGCTGGTGTTGTCAGGGAGTTTGATGTTACTGACAGCGTTGTTAGTAGCGACAAAGGTACGAGCAAAATAACTGTGTCGGATGGCGCACTACTATCCGACCAGCTCCCCCACCAAAATCCCATTACCCTCGCCAGAAAGGCTTATTCCCCAAAATCGTTGCGCGATGCATGATGCGACGAGCGGGGAGATAGTCAGCATTCGCATAATGCTGCGTGACACGGTTATCCCAGATAGCGATGTCGTTTTCCTGCCAGCGCCAGCGAACCTGGAACTCCGGCTTCGTAATATGTGCAAACAGGAAGGCGAGCAGCGCATCGCTTTCTTTTTGCGAGAGGTCGACAATCCGCGTGGTGAAACCCTCGTTAATAAATAACGCCTGCTTACCGCTTACCGGATGGGTACGCACCACGGGATGCAACAATGGTGGATTCTTAACAACCGCCTCACGCCAGCGCTGATGCTCTTCTTCACTACGGAGATGTTTATACTCCGGGAACGATTTGCGGAAATCGTGCTCTGCTTTTAGCCCTGAGAGCAAGCGCTTGAACGGTTCTGAAAGTGCCTCGAACGCAGCAATGCCACTGGTCCACAAAGTATCACCACCGAATTCTGGAAGCTGTTTTGCTGCCAGTATCGCACCGGCTGGCGGCGTTTCGATAAAGGTCACGTCGGTGTGCCAGTTATCGTTATCAGGCAGGTTATCGTTGTGCGTATCCAGCACGATAATCTCCTCCACGCCTTCCGCATGTGGATAAACCGGATGGATGTGCAGATCGCCAAACCGCTGTGCCAGCGCACGCTGCTGGGCAGGTGTAATAAGTTGATCGCGCAGGAACAGTACCTGATGGCGGATCAGCGCGTGGTAGAGCTGCTCAAATTGATTATCCGTTAAGCCCCGGCTCAGCGTTAAACCACTAACCTGCGCACCGATGTAAGGCCCCAGTGGCGTAATATTCACTCTCTCGCTCATTGCCCTTCTCCATGCCATGGGGTTAAACGGCGCTGCAATGCCCGTAACCCTAGTTCTAAACAGAATGCGATAACCGCAATCACACCAATACCCGCAAGCACTACATCAGTTGCCAAAAACTCACCCGCCGATTGCACCATAAAGCCGAGCCCACGGGTGGCGGCGATAAGCTCAGCGGCAACCAGTGTTGACCAGCCTACACCAAGCCCAATGCGGAATCCGGTCAGGATTTCCGGCATTGCTCCGGGCAAAATCACATACCAGACTATCTGAGCGCGTGATGCTCCCAACGCTTCGGCAGCACGGATGCGAACCTGTTTTGCGCTGCGCACTCCCGCCATGGTCGACATAGCAACAGGGGCGAAAATCGCCAGATAAATCAGCAAGATCTTCGAGGTCTCACCGATACCAAACCAAATCACCATCAGTGGTAAATAAGCCAGCGGCGGCACCGGGCGATAAAGCTCGATCAGTGGGTCAAGAATGCCGCGTACCGTCGGGCTTAGCCCCATCGCAATGCCAACCGGAATACCAATCAATACTGCGGCCAACAGCGCGGTGAGTATCCGCAACAGGCTGGCAGTGAGGTGCTGCCAGAGCGTGGCATCCATAAAACCTTGTGGCCCAGCGATGCTAATCAGCTTTGTCAGAACCTGAAGTGGCGGCGGCAAAAATAGCGGACTTACCCACTGCTGCGCTGCCACCCACCACCACAGCAAAATGATGGAAGTGACCGTCGTGAGGCTTAACGTTATCTGGCGTGAGAACGGCCAGCGCAACGCCAGCCGTTTACGGCGAGCTTTATCTTGAATAACGATGCTCATAGGAAGCCCTCACGTTGCTCAAACACCCGGCTCAACACATATTCGCGTTTCGCGATAAATTCCGGATCGGATTTAATACTGCGGCATGGCTCGCCTGCGGTGAATCGACGGCCAAAGTCAAGCGGGATACGCTCCAGCACACGCCCTGGCCCCGGTGACAGCAACACCAGTTCAGTTGCCAGAAATACGGCCTCTTCAATGTCGTGCGTAATCAACAGCACCTGACGGCGGCTTTCATGCCATAGCTTGAGCAGCAAGGTCTGCATTTGCTCGCGAGTAAAGGCATCCAGCGCACCGAAAGGCTCATCGAGCAGTAAAAGTTGCGGGCGAGCCGCCAACGCACGTGCAATCCCTACCCTCTGACGCTGCCCGCCGGAGAGCTGCCAGATGGCGCGTTTCGCCTTATCTTCGAGCCCCACTTTACGCAACACCTCGATCGCGATTTCCTCACGTACAGGCTTTGGCTGCCCGGCAAGCTGCAAACCAAATGCGACGTTATCCAGCACCGAACGCCACGGCAGTAGCCCTTCATTCTGAAATACTACGCCGCGCTCAACGCCCGGCCCCGTGACCTGTTTGCCCGCTAGTGTAATGCTGCCGGAGTGATAAGGAACAAAGCCAGCTATCAGGTTCAGCAGTGTAGTTTTCCCGCAACCAGATGGGCCGAGAACCACCAGTAACTCGCCCTCATCCACGGTCAGATTAATATCGTTAAGAACCGTTTTACCGTCATAATCTGCGCTTAAATGCGAAACCTGTAACATGGCTAACTCCTTACTGCGCCAGCGTTTTCACGAAGCGGTCGGTGACAAACTGGCTGTAATCCGTTTCCACAGACGGGACTTTCCCCTGCGCTTTCAGGAACTGGGCAGTATCAACAATCGCTTTATTTACTGGGCCGCTAAGCTGCTCAGTTTGTTGGTTAGCGGTGAGGTAGGTATTACCCTTTACCAGCACCGGAACATCGCTTTCAGGTACACCACTCAGGCGCGAAAGTTTGCTCAGGTTATCCGGTTGTTTTAGCCAAACGTCCGGGTTGTCGATATAGCTTTTCTGCGCAGCGAGAGCGCTTTTAGCAAAGGCTTCCACCACTTCAGGATGCTGTTGCGCAAAATCTTTACGCACAACCCAAACATCCAGTGTTGGCGCGCCCCATTTGCCCACTTGCGCGGAGTCGGTCAATACCGTGCCATCTTTCTCCAGCTCGTTGACCGCGGGCGCCCAAACATAAGCGCCGTCAATATCGCCGCGCTGCCAGGCCGCAATAATTGCCGGAGGCTGAAGGTTAAGAATTTCTACCTGGCCGGGCTTAATTCCCCAATGTTTCAGCGCCGCCAACAGGCTGTAATGCGTTGTAGAGATAAACGGTACGGCAATACGCTTGCCGATGAGATCTTTCGGACTTGAGATACCTTTCTTCACAACCAACGCTTCGGAGTTACCCAATTGCGAGGCGAGCAAGAAGACTTCGATAGGCACATTTTGGCTTGCCGCTACAGCCAGCGGGCTGGAGCCGATATTGCCAATTTGTACATCGCCGGATGCCAGCGCTCGGACCACACTCGCTCCGCTGTCGAATTTGCGCCATTCAACTTTTGCACCGCTATCTTTGGCAAAAGTATTGTCAGCCTGCGCCACCTTGGCAGGTTCAGCAGACGTTTGGTACGCGACGGTCACATCCACCGCGAATACTGGCGTTGCAATAAGGGCAAGCGTAGCCAGCCAGAGAGAATGTCGTTTTGCCATGAGGAGTGCTCCTGTATCGATGATGGGAGCAGTATTTCCAATGGCGGTGATTAGATAAAAGAATTAAAAATTATCGCTAATGCTTTTATGTTTTTAGATGAAATGTAGGGAAGGATAGTTGGGAGATGGGAATGGTATGGTGCTTAGAAAAAGAAATGGGCCCGAAGGCCCACAGAGATTAGTGTTCCAACTCAAGCTCACAAGCCCGAGTCGCTTGCTGGCAATAATACTCATAACGCCCTAGAAACCAGGCCTTTTGCTCCATGTTCATGTTGCCGGTCACGGCTCGAATATCGACAGCTTGCCCAAGTGCATACATACGAGCAAAACTACGCGCCAGAAAATCGAAATTCTTCACTGCCTGTAGGTCTTTATTCATCAGCATATTCCTGTGGTTAGCTTATTTCTTAGGAAGGGCTATATGCTTTATCTGAATTCAGTATCCGCCTGTTATTGATTGTTTTATGAGCTATCAGTGCTGGTTTTTGGAAAGTAGCAGGTTGAGAATAGAAGGTTTGAAGTGACTCACAAAATGGGCAATGTGGCAGTTACGGGACAAAAATGAAAATACTGAAAAGCGGCATCAGAAATGTGACAGCCAGTGACAAAGTAACGGTATGCGAACCGGTAAACCTTTACGAATGCACCCTGCACGATGATGTCTTTGTCGGCCCTTTCGTGGAAATTCAAAGACATTGTGTTGTTGGTGCGGGAACCCGCATTCAGTCACATTCATTTCTCTGCGAGAAAGTTACCACCGGCAGTAACTGCTTTATTGGCCACAATGTGACGTTTGCCAACGATCTCTTCCGCTCCGGAAAACTCAATCCAGATCCCGAAAGTTGGATCAGTATTCACCTTGGCGACAACGTGATCGTGGGCAGTGGAAGCACGATCCTGACGGAATTTATCTGTAGCGGTGCGGTGATAGGAGCCGGGAGCGTGGTCACGAAGGATATTCTTAAGCCGGGAATTTATGCAGGCAACCCGGCCCGGTTATTGCGGGAGGTTTAGGGCCGGGATTTACCGTTTTATGACGGCGACACGCATTGGCTGTAGGTCTAATGTGCTTCAACTAGTCAACCACGTATTGCAGCTTCGATAGCAGCCACATCTATTTTCTTCATCGACATCATCGCTCCAAACGCACGCCTGGCGGTGTCTCCCCCCGTCGCCAGAGCTTCAGTCAGTACGCGAGGAGTAATTTGCCAGCTAACACCCCATTTATCTTTGCACCAACCGCAGTCGCTTTCCAGACCACCATTGCCGACAATTGCGTTCCAGTAGCGGTCCGTTTCAGCCTGATCTTCAGTCGATATCTGAAAGGAAAAGGCTTCATTGTGTTTGAAATGCGGGCCGCCATTGAGGCCAATGCATGGCACTCCCGCAACAACAAATTCGACCACTATTGTCTCGCCAGCTTTACCATCCGGATAGTCGCTCGGTGCCGGGATGACAGCACCCACACTGCTGTCGGGAAAGGTCGCAGCATAGAAATGAGCGGCAGCTTCCGCATCATGGTCGTACCAAATACAGATAGTATTCTTAGCCATAATTTAGCCTGCCTGTTGTGTTTCTTACCGGCATTTCGCCGTTTGAGCTTTACCAGCCATAAGTATGTACCGGATCTGAGGTATGTGGTTTTTAGAGGCGTGATCTGTATCGCTTAACGGGGATAAATTGCATAAATCGCAGACAGCAAAAAGCCCTGTACGTCAGTACAGGGCTTGTATTCGTATCATCCTGATACTCACCCCTCCGGGGCCGTCGCAAGCGACGTGCAACATTGCTCCCGACAATGTTGTCCACT
>NZ_LR722690.1 GCF_902500225.1 Buttiauxella massiliensis
CACTTTTTGAGATTTCCGGTTTCTCAGCCATCAGCCGGTATTCTTCCGGCGTCAGGTTATTCAGGGATTCATGGGGCCGCTCACTGTTGTATTCATTCAGCCAGCGTTCCGTGATTTCCCGTACTTCATTCAGCGTTCTGAACAGATAAAAATCCAGTATTTCGGTCCGGTACGTTCGGTTAAACCGTTCTATAAACGCGTTCTGTGTTGGCTTGCCCGGCTTGATAAATTCCAGCATCACGCCATGCTCTTCGGCCCATTGCGCCAGAGCCAGTGATATCAGTTCCGGTCCGTTATCCATCCGCATCTTCAGCGGATATCCACGGTTTGCCACTATCCTGTCCAGCACCCGGACGACACGCTGCGCTGGGATATTCAGGTCAATTTCGATAGCCAGAGCTTCACGGTTAAAATCATCAACGACATTGAAAGTTCGAAAACGTCGTCCACATGTTAGCGCGTCGTGCATAAAATCAATCGACCAACTTTGGTTGAGTGCTTCCGGCGTTGCCAGCGGAGCCGGATTACGCACCGGCAAGCGTTGCTTACCCTTACGACGAAAATTCAGTTTCAACAGACAGTAAATCCGGTGTATGCGCTTGTGGTTCCAGACGTGCCCCTGCCTGCGAAGCACCTGAAAAAGCTTCTTAAATCCGTAGCGGGGATAGCGTTCAGCCGCCTCGGTCAGCCTCTGGATCACCGTTTCATCACGTCGTGTATTCGGTTGATAACGAAACACCGTCCTGCTCAGCGATAACGTCCTGCATGCCTGGCGTATGCTCATCGTAAACTGCGTCGTTAGATAGCTAACGAGCTCACGCTTTATCGCTGGTTTTAAAGCTTTTTTTCGATGACGTCTTTAAGCGCTCGGCATTCCAGACTCAGATCGGCAAACATCTGCTTCAGACGACGATTCTCTTCTTCAAGATCTTTGATCTTTTTGATATCAGCGGCTTCCATCCCGCCATATTTCGCCTTCCAGTTGTAGTAGCTGGCTTCGGAAATAGCGGCCTCGCGGCACACATCTTTGACGGTTCTGCCCGCTTCGACGGATTTCAGTACGGCGATGATTT
>NZ_LR722669.1 GCF_902500225.1 Buttiauxella massiliensis
CGAACGACAACCCAACTAAACAGACTGCATTCAGCCAGTATGACCGCCCACAAGCGCGTCGTCGTTATGCTGAAATCGCAGACCATCTGGGTCTGAGCGCACCGGGCGACCGTACTGCTGCTAAGATTGAGAAACTGCTCGCATGGCTGGATAGCATCAAGGCTGAACTGGGTATTCCTAAGTCCATCCGCGAAGCGGGCGTTCAGGAAGCTGACTTCCTGGCTCACGTTGATAAACTGTCTGAAGATGCGTTCGATGACCAGTGTACCGGTGCTAACCCACGTTACCCGCTGATCTCTGAGCTGAAGCAGATTCTGATGGATACCTTCTACGGTCGTGATTATGTTGAAAATAAAAGTACTGGACTAAAACTGGAAGAAAAAACTAATAAGAAAAGAACTCATAAAACAATTCAATATTAGCCAATACCCAGCCCTTAATAAGGGCTGGGTATTCGTGATGTGGGTGGCTATATAAAGATATCAACACTTTTGCTCATATTGAAATTAGCATGTTCTTTTGCCAAGTTTGCAAGATGTGATAGAGACGTTCGGGTATCATTGCTGTTCCAGCAAAATGAATATTCAACAACGGGCAAACTGAATTCGCAGAAATGTTCCGTTAGTTTTTTCTCCCTGACTAGAGGGTTCAGAAGCGTCTGTGGTAACAAGCTAATTCCCACCCCAGCTAAAGTGCAAGTAGTGATAGCGGTGAGACTGTTACAGGTAAGTATACGATGTGAGATTACATTATTTTGTGTAACCCATTGGTCATAGATATTTTTTAAATGTGAGTCGGCTGTGTGTGTTAAATGGGTGTATTTCTGTAATTCATTCACTGTTAGCTGGCTGTTTACAGGAAGTATTTTAGGAGAGGCGGCCCAAAGAAATTTAACTGATGAAAGTGTAACAGAGTTAAAATGTTTATGTTGTTCAGAATTGAATGGAAGAATCGCGAAATCAATTTCACCTTTCAACAACCTTTTGAGCAAAACCGAAGCCACATCGACATAAATTTCTATTTCGAAATTGTTATGAGCTTCATATACTGAAGAAATAAATCCCGGAAACCATGTAAGAGCAGTAAGTTCACTTAATCCTGCTTTAATTTTACCGCTAATTTCTTTCGGAGGGGTGACTGTGGTATAGATTTCATTTTCAATCTGAAGCATCCTTAATGCTTGTTCAAATATTTTAGACCCTGTTTCTGTAAGAGTTAATTTTTGTGATGAGCGTGTGAAAAGTGATTGGCGAAGGAAGCTCTCAAGCTCGAGAACCCGTTTTGAAAGCGTGGACTGAGTTATATTAAGTTTAGCCGCGGCAGCACTGATGCTGCCAAGACTTGCAGCCCAATAAAATGCCTGCAATTGCTTGAGAGTCATTTAGTTATCCTCCGTAATTGTAATATGAAGAATTGTATCTCTTAACACTTAATAAATAAAGAGTTCAAATGCAACTTAAATAAATGGAGAACTTATGAACCACATGTCAACAAAAAATAAAGTCGAATTTGTAAGTTCAGATGATGCACATTTATCATTCTGTCTTTTGGCTGCTATTGGTATTGAGCGTAAGTCAGGGGGGGTAAAAACCATTGCACAATTAAAGATATTTATTGATGCCTGGGTTAGGAAAGCGATACAGAAGAAAATCTTTTCAATTACAACAAAAGAAAAACTCTTGGACATTATCAAAAAAAACAAAAAATTAGCTTATACTTCTGCAATAATAAGAAATTGTATTTCAAAGTGGAATTTCTGGTATTCTTGTATTCTTAATCAAAGCGATTTAGTGAAAATTTCTTACTTTTGTGCTGAGTTAAATAACTCTGGTTGGCACAGTAAAAGTTTAGCACACCAAGAATGGGGGTCTTTCACTATATCTTCTGAATCCAAGTTATATGCTACACTCAAGCAAAGTTTGAAAGTGGTTTTCAATTCAGAAGGTAAGTTATTAGTGCCACTTGCATTTAAAGTATTTGGCTATGTTGATGAGTTTTCTGAAATACTAAAACAGTACCAATTCTCACAAGTGAGATGCACTCCTTCAAAGTGTAATACTGAATTTTTATTGGTTAATTTATATTAATTGTTATTTTCAAAGTTCAAACGTTAATCCAATCTTTGACATTCATCGGTATGTGTGACAATACTTATTAATATTATCTATTTAAAAAATGTCTGAACAACCCAATGGGGTTAGCTCAAAACGGCCTGATCTATTTGATATTTGCATTATAATTTCACAGTTTCAATAAATTACGGTGAAATTGTTTATAGGAAACATTTTAAATTGTCGAATTCATAACGTTGCATTTAAATTGGCTATACAAGAAAAATTAGCACCTCAATATTTTCTGTCTAAGCAACATGATTACTTTGTGTTTCGTATTAATAAGCTCACCATTTATTTTTCAACGTTTTTTTAAGTGCCAATATACGCTGTAATGCATCTCTTAAAGAACTCATTTGCTTATATTGATTTACGGAAATTTGCACATTAAATTTTTTCAATGCAATGTTTCATCTCGGAATTTGTTTTTTAACCGTTCCGCTTCAAATGCTTTCTGTTTCCATGTACCACTGTTAGAAGGCCAGAACCCGTTATGACGAAGCGAAATATTTGCTGGAACTCGAAGCTCGACACTCGCTCTTACTTAGCCCATACAAAGCTTGTCAAATGTCTCAGGGCGTAAAGCGGACGTTATACAAACACACTCTGGGACCAAAAACTCAAAGGATTTAAATTGGTAGAGTTGCCTCTCACTTCACTTCGACATCCACGAGCGCAGGCCCTCGAAAAGCTCTACGCCATTCGCTTGGGCTGACGCTGAATCTCGCTTTGAAGCTCTGGCGAAACGAGATCGGCGACTGAAAACCCACCATTTCGGATACACTTTCAATGCTACTGTTCGTCGTTTCCAGCAACTCCTGGCTTCTTTGAAGGCGCTCCGAATTCAGCCAATCTCCAAGCGTCGTTCCGGTTGCCTTGTTAAAATGACGCGTTAACGTTCGCCGACTCATGCTGACAAACCCGGCAAGTGAGTCGAGATCATGAGGCTTGTCCAGATTACGGCGCAAATAGTCTATCAGTTCGTTCATTTTGCTATCCCGAGTAGATACCGGGACCGGACGTTCAATGAACTGGGCCTGACCGCCTTCCCGGTAAGGAGGAACAACCATTCTTCTTGCCACCCGGTTAGCCATCGCAGAACCGTAATGATCACGGATAATATTCAGGCAGCAATCTATCCCGGCAGCGGTACCCGCAGAGGTAATAAGACGTTCATCACTGGTATACAGCGAGTTGCTGTCCAGATGAACGGCCGGAAATCGTTCAATAAAGTCCTGTTCGAACTCCCAGTGTGTGGCGGCACGATGCCCATCAAGCAAACCTGAATAGGCCAGGACGTAAGCACCGAGACAAAGCCCCACCACTTCTGCGCCACGCTGCCATGCGTTTGTTAGCGAATCCAGCAGGGCCTGCGAAGGCTTTTCTTCCGGATGATTCCAGTAAGGAGCGATAACGATGTCTGCGCTGTCCAGCAGCTCAAGTCCATGCTCCACGCTGATGGACAGCCCCATATCAGACGGCACGACACCAGGGTGTTCAGCACAGATTTCGACGCGGAATAAATCCGGCTGCGGCACAGACTGCCCGAAAATAATACAGGGGACTGAAAAGTGAAATGGGCTAAATCCGGCCGTGGCAATCACGGCGACCGTCAGTGCAGACATAACGTTAACCTTACCGTAAATGATAGCCACAGGGTCGCCGGCGGCTAAAACGCTGATTTTAACTGACCAGACAATAACAGGTGACCCGTTGTAATGGCATTGTTCACCATATCAGGCGGGATGGCCTATCAGAAAGCCATTGTCTCACCGTCTGCAGGAATCAGAACCTTATCTTCAATACCATGTTCAAGCGTGAACTCGCGAAGTTCCGCGCGGGTAAGAAGGCAATGATTAATCGACTCCATATGAGACGCCACGACGGTAGCAGTCGGCAACATTTTCAGCGTGCGCAGCGTGTCCTCTTTGCCCATGATAATCGGACCGTAAAGGTCATTTACCGCATAACCGGTGTTCAGCACAACAATCTCCGGTTTGAAACGCTGAAGATTTCTGGCGTAAGGCTTAACCCAGACAGTATCACCCGCGATATAGAGCGTTTTTTCATCATGGTGGGTGAAGACCAGCCCACATGCATCACCGAGTAGCTCACCCCACTGGGCATCGGCATACAATTCGTTGCTGCCATGCTGGCCGTCGGTTTTGTAAATAGTCATGCCGTCTACAAAATGATTTTCCTCTTTCAGAACGCGAATGTTGAGAAATCCCTGAGAGCGGAGAAGTGCCGCATCTTTTTCATCCTGCGTGTAGATAAGCATGTCTTTGGGAATAGCCTGCTGGGCAGCCTCATCCCAGTGATCGGTATGGGTGTGAGTCAGGATCACGGCATCAACCGCCAGTAAATCCTCAACGGCCACAGGCAAGGCAACCATGGGATTACGCAGATGAGGGCGTGCATTTCCAGCAAAACCGTCCCATGCTTCTTTTTCGGCCAGCATAGGATCGATAAGGAATCTTTTACCGGCATATTCCAGTACCAGCGTGGCGTTGCGAATTTGCGTTAATTTCATTGATTGCTCCAGTCATTAATCAGATTTATTCACCCACCATATTGGCTGTTTTTCTGCCGGGGGATGCGAGTGGGCTTACTATAAAATGAGGAAGGGATCGGCCGTGACATGCTCTCTGGTCATTAACCGATGAAATCAGGTCAATCGTAATGACTCGGGTTTTACTGACATTCTGCTGCTGCCCATTGCCTGTTCAAATGAAATAAAAAGGGACGTGTTATCTGAAAAAACACATCCCCTTTACAGGCTCTGGATTTAACAAAATCAGAGGGTTAATTTACATTACAGCGTGCACTCAGTCCGAACAGGGCAAGATCGCTCAGAGCTTTGGTGGGTGCAGCGCATGCTTGCGCAATGATATGCATGTTCATGCCCTGAGCTTGCGTGGAAAGCGCAGTATGTGTGACACAGTGCTGCGTCATCATGCCGGTAAGATAGATATCAGTGATGCCGTTCTCTCGTAGCAACTGCTCAAGGCTGGTTTCGAAGAAGCTGTCTGCCTCTTTCTTGATAATCACGGGTGCATTTCCCAGTGCAGCAACAACATCCAGATGAATGTTCGCGCCTTCACTGTCAGGTTTGAAGAAAGGAGAGTCGGCAGTTGCAATATGCTGGATGCCGACGATAAGCCAACCTTCTTTGCGCGCTTTTTTCATCGCAGTAATTGCGGCTTTACAGGCTAACTCAGGCTCCTCAAGCGGAAAGGCTCCGCCCTAGAAATAATCATTCTGGATATCAATAACGATCAGAGCATTTTTCATGTTAAGTCCTTGGGGTTTAGTGGTTGGAAGGTTCACTGAGTCAATTTACAGCAAGGGTAAAGTGACCTCATCCTCAGAGTTATCTTGACGTTTTTTATGCATAGCGAGCCACAGTAGCGGCATTATAAGAAACAGGACCCAGGGTACTAAAAGGAGGTGCATGGTTTTCCAGCCATAAGCATTAAGCAGTGGGCCGGCACCCAGCGAACAAAGCAGGCTGAAGATAAAGACGCTCATGTCATTGGTCGCCTGCGCAACCCCCTTTTCCCCTGTAGTGTAAGTTGTTGCCAATAAGCTGGTTCCGCCGACATAGAGAAAGTTCCAACCGATTCCCATCAATATTAATGCACCCGTAAACATTCCCCAGGTGACGCCTGAAAACGCCAGAGCAAGGTAAGCAAGCATGAGAAGAATGCCCGCCAGCATAATGTTAATGACGCCAAATCGGTCGATCAGTTTTCCGGTGAAGAATGACGGTATAAACCGGCCCAGTATGTGGAGCTGGATCACGGTAGCAATTTGAGACAGGTCAAAACCGTAGTGCTTCATAGCGATAGGTGTCGCGGTCAGACCCAGTACCATAATTCCAAATCCTGACGCGCCGGAAAAAAGGGCGACAAGGTAAGCGGGCTGAAAAACGACTTTTTGCCATGACCTCGTGATAACGTGTTCGGAAGATTCTCTTGACTGAACCGGTATCTGTAAGCGTGATAATAGCAACAGACCCACCGAAGCCATTATTCCCATAAAGAGGAATGAACCAGCATAGGAAACACTAAAAAATGCGCTTCCGAAGCTGGCCAGAAACGGGCCAAGCAGAGCGGCAACGACACCTCCAGCCAATACCAGCGAAATAGCTTTAGTCCGGAATGCCGGGAGAACGACTTCACCTGCGGCAAAGCGATAAAATTGAGCGAACGCTTGATAAATCCCCAGAAAGAACATGCCACTACAAAGCAGAATGAAGGAATGTTGGAACATTGCCGCCATGGAAATAATAGCCGACATAATTCCGCTCAGAGCACCGGTTATAAAGCCTGTTTTTCTGCCTATCCGGCTCATCCATAACGACGCAGGAAACATCACTAACACAGTGCCAAAACTCGCCATTGCGAGCGGTACGGTGCTCAGCGCAGGACTGGGGGTAAGAAGCGCACCGGCAAGCCCACCGATAGTCATTATCAGTACCGATATTGATTGAAAGATGGCCTGAGAACCTGCAAGTATCAGGACATGTCGATGCATATTCCTCATTTTTTCAAAGCTCCGAAATACACGAAATTAAGCATAAATGGCAATGCCAGACTCAGTGACTATTACTGACTGAGTTAAGGTTGTTTCACTCAGAAACATGCTGTGCCAGGACGGTGGTCAGGTCTAAACAGGGCGATTTTTCATGAGAAAGATGGGTCAATGGCCTGCTGACGTTGCCATTATAGGGAGAGTGATGAGTGGTCAGTGAGTGGGCTGCACGCCATGAATCAATGTAATTGGGCCAATATGTCATGCGGTCGAGTTAAAGACCTCATCAGCCAATGCCATCCAGGAAATCTTTCAACGTTCATTTTCTTTTTTTTATCTGTATGTCCGCTGTTGGCACAGTGCGGACAAATGCAGAGCACTGGAGGTCGGCCTTGAGCGAAGAGCTGACGTCAAAATCATTACGACAGGGTTGTTCTGTCACATTAAAGATAACAACCCTGTTATGAATCGGCAGAAGCAAGTTCCCCAAGCCTGATGAGCACTGAACGGGGATCTGCAGAACAATATTCCATGACGCTTAACCAGACAATTTTTTGTTTGTCGAAGCCCTGATGGTAAAACTGATAACGAAGTCCCGGAGCGCAGACGAGAAGTATAGGCTCGCGCGTTATCAGAACCTCAATATCGGACTCGGTATCGTCAGCAATTACCCTGCAGTTTATATCAAGTCTATCCAACTCCAACTGAAGCGACTTGATAAACTTATCGGTAATCGCGTAAGGGAAATACCCTCTTTGCAGCGGTGATCGTCCCAGCGTTGGGCTTGGACTGTGAACAACATAGATAGTTTTGTTTGTCATAACTCTCCCTGTTTTTTTGTCAGTTCACCAAACTACAGACTGTCAGTTGTACTGCTGTGGTGTCAAGCAAGGATACATTTTACATAAGAGTTCTTGCCCCCCCGGAGACGCCCTCAGCACGAGCCTACGGCGGGATGGCTGTATCCTGTACCTTTCCCTGTCCATTTTCCTGAAAAACAGCCCTGATGATTTTGGCCCGCATGCATGACTATGCACTGAGATCTGCTCTCTTTAGATTAGTAAAAACAGATTTTTTAAACGTCCATTCCTGGCACGGAGCGGACAAGTTAACTGGGCTGAAGGTCTACTGTGAGCGAAAACCGGAAGTTCGGAATGCATCCTTATATCGAGGTATCTTGAGTTATGGGAGCAAATCACATGCACTGCAGGACTTGGGCCAGATTAATCGTTTTGTTATTCAGGACGGATGCTTGTGCATCTGTGTATTCAATAAGAAAAATGAACATATCTGCAGTAGCAAAAAAAGAGCTGCCTTACCATTTCACATAAAACAGCCCCTGTATTTCTCTTATAGCTTAGCGATTAAAAATCAACGATTTCTAACTGACGCGCCATATTTAATTCATTACGCTCCACTATTTCTTCAACAATTTTGCCGGACGTATTGAACCTGAAATAGGTCAGGCTGGTCCAAGTGACATCCCTGCCTCTGACGTCAAAACCGTTCCACGTATTAGATCCTGTCGCCACATGAGTCAGGGCGACAACAACCTGGTCGTCAGCAACAACTTCTTTTTGAAATGTCGTCACAATGGCTTCATAGCGGTCGGTCACATTCTCGCGCAGCCCTTTTTTAAAAACCTCAAGACCGACTAATGGCCCGGGGCAGTCAGGACGGTGAATCACCACGTTTTCATCAAAAAACTCATTCACGCGTTCGACATCTTTTCCGTCGACACAATATTTAAAATAGGCTTTAACCACATTCAGGTGAGTCATCTTCATTCCTCCGGGTTAATTAATCAGGGCCCCACCCTCAATATCCACTACCGAGCCGGTGACAAAGGGGTTATCCATGACAAACAGATACCCTTTTGCCAGGTCTTCTGCACGACCATACCTTTTGGCCGGTAGATTTTCTGCCGCCCGCACCAGCATCTGTTCACGCGCTTCCGGTGCCATGCCTGCATAGGCTTCAGTATCTGTCAGCCCCGGACTGATGGCGTTAACGCGCAGAGGAGATAACTCTTTTGCCAGCATTTTCACTGCAGCTTCCAGAGCCGCATTCATCGTGGTTTTCACCAGGGTGCCGGGAACGGTACGACGGGCAAGAAAACCGCTGGTCAGGGTCAGTGTTCCACCGGGTTTAATTTTCCCGCTCAGATGACGGGCAATCGCCAGACTGCCCCAGAATTTGGTATCAAACGCCTGTTTTGCGGTCTTCAAATCCAGGGTGGTGAATGCGCCACCCGGCGCCTGGGAGCCCGCCGTCACCACAATGTTGTCCACCGGTTCAAGCGTCCGGGCCAGGCGCTCAAGTTGCGCTTCATCGGCGATATCCAGTACCAGGCTTTCCGCTGACGCACCGGTTGTCTGAAGTTGCTGACAGGCATGTTGAAGTTTATCGTGATGGCGACCGGCAAGAATAATATGCTCCCCACGGGTTGCCAGAAGCTGTGCCACGGCGAAACCAATACCGGTAGTACCACCAATAATGAGTGTGCGTTGTGTCATGATTCAGACCTCAGTCGTCAGGAACGGATAATCGGTATAACCGACTTCAGTACCGCCAAACAGCGTTGCCGGATTGCCCATCTCTGCCAGCGGCAGGTTTTGTTTCAGACGGCGCGGGAAGTCGGGGTTGGCAATAAACGGGCGACCGAAGGCCACCAGGTCCACCACACCCGCCGCCAGCAGTTTGTCGGCTTTTTCACGCGTGTAATTCCCCGCCACAATAATGGCGCCGCTGAAGGTTGCCCGCAGGGTTTCACGGAACTCATAAGGCACCTGCGGTGCATCATCCCAGTCAGCTTCAGCCAGATGAATAAAGGCGATACCCTTTGTTTCACACCAGGCCGCCAGCGCCAGAATCGCTTCGATGGCCTGTGGGTCGTCCATGCCACGTTGGGTGATAAAGGGCGCCAGGCGAATACCGGTGCGCTCTGCACCAATGGCGTCGCTGATGGCTTCCAGCACTTCCTGAGCGAAACGCACGCGGTTTGCCAGGCTGCCGCCATATTCATCGGTCCGTTTATTCGAGGAGCGACGCAGGAACTGGTCAATCAGGTACCCGTTGCCACCGTGGACTTCCACACCGTCAAATCCGGCTTCCATAGCATTGATGGCCGCCTGGCGGTAATCCGCAATCACCTGCTGAATATCGCCATGGGTCAGCTCACGCGGGACCGGGCAGTCAACCATTTCACCCACACCTTCGCGGTTAACTACCCACACCTGTGCCTCCGGTGACAATGCTGAAGGGGCAACAGGCTTGCCATCCGGGTGAAAACTTTCATGAGACATACGCCCCACATGCCACAACTGAGAGAAGATTTTGCCGTTCACTTTATGGACCGCATCGGTCACCAGACGCCAGCCTGCGATTTGTTCAGCGGAATGAATACCCGGCGTCCAGGAGTAACCCTGACCCTGCGGAGAAATCTGCGTCGCTTCGGTGATGATGAGACCTGCACTGGCGCGTTGCTGGTAATACTCCGCCATCAGTGCAGTGGGGATATTGCCCGGCTGCGCGGTACGTGCACGGGTCATCGGCGCCATCACAATACGGTTTTTTAGCTCAAGATGGCCAATCTGTGTGGTTTCAAAAAGAGGGTGTTGTTGCATGTTCTGTTCTCCAGGGAGGTCAATTATGGCTTGACTTTATGTCCTGCGCGTCGCTTTGATAATGGCGGGAATAACTGATTCTATTTTCAGGAAAACGGAATAATGGGCAAGTTTGAAGATATGACGTTACTGGTGGAAGTCGTGGAGGCGGGTGGACTGGCCGCAGCCGGACGGCGGATGAATCTTTCTCCTGCCACCATGACGGCCCGGTTAAAGGCACTGGAGGAACGCTATCAGACCCGGCTGTTTAATCGTTCCACCCGGGCTATTGCACTGACACGTGCAGGTGAGGATTTTTACCACGCCGCACTTCGCGTGATGGAGGAAATGGCGCAGGCCGAGTCGAAACTGACACAGAAAGACGGGATGCTCAGCGGCAGCCTGCGTATTTCAGCGCCATCAGATTTTGGCCGACAGTATCTTTCGGCCGCACTGCTCGATTTTTCCCGCCTGCATCCTGAAGTCAGAAGCTTTGTCTATCTGAGTGAAAGTGTGGTGGATTTGATTGCCAACCGTCTGGACATGAGCGTGCGTTTCGGCAACCTCCCGGACAGCAATCTGGTGACGAAATTTATCCGCCCCAATCACCGTGTACTGGTTGCGTCAAAAAGCTACCTTGAAACACATGGGAAACCTGTGCATCCGGATGACCTGCACGGGCATCGTTGCCTGGTGATGGAGCAGCGCGGCACGCCGATGAACGAGTGGCGTTTTGAAGCGCATGATGTGCCCTCCATGGTGCGGGTCACGCCGGCCATGGTGTGTGATGATGGTGCCCTGCTGCGCCAGTGGGTGCTGGCCGGGGCGGGTATCGCCAGCAAATCATGGTGGGATGTGAAGCGCGATGTCGAACAGGGGCGGCTCATCGTCTTATTTGCCGACACCTTTATCGGTTTCAGTCGCCATGACAAAAAACAGGTTGGCCTCCAGTTTGTCTACCCGCAACGCCGTTTTCAGCCCTTGCAGGTGACGGCGTTCAGCGAGTTTTTCATCAACTGGCTGGATAATGAATGATCCGGCAACAGGTTTATTCATAAAAACAAAATAATCCATTCATTATTACTGCAATTATCAAAAGTGATTCTTTAGCCCAGAATGACTCTCATCATTCATCTGTCAGAGTCACTTATGAAACCGCAGCGTATTCCATTACAGGTCTGGATACTGACCTTATCCGCTTTTGCTATTGGCACCGCCGAGTTTGTTGTCGCCGGGTTACTCACCACTATGGCGCACTCCCTCAATATCACCGACGGTCAGGCGGGAAATGTGATCACCGCTTACGCCATGGCGATTGTTATCGGTGGGCCGGTGCTGACGCTGTGGCTCGCCCGTTTTGAAAAACGTAATGTCCTGGCCGGACTGATGGTGATGTTTATTGCCGCCAACCTCGTCAGCGCCTTATCCACCAGTTATTCGGTGCTGCTGGTCAGCCGGGTGCTGGCAGGCCTGGTACAGGGGCCGTTTTACGGTATCGGTGCGGTGGTCGCAACGCGTCTGGTGGCAGAGAATCTTGCGGGCCGCGCTGTGGGGCAAATGTTTGCCGGGCTGACGCTGGCCAACGTGTTGGGTGTGCCGTTCGGGGCCTGGATTGGCAATATCTTCGGCTGGAACGTGACGTTTTATGTTGTCTCCGCCCTGGGTGCGGTGGCGCTGGTTGCTATTATGCTGACCATTCAGCGCCAGCCTCCTGAGCCGGGTAAGAGTGTGCGTCAGCAACTGGCGGTATTCCGTCATGGCCCGTTACTGGCAAGCCTTGCGATTACCGTTCTGTGCTGGACGGGCTTTATGACGCTGTATGGTTACATTGCACCACTGGCAGAGCAGGTGGCAGGTTACAGCGTACAGGCGTTAACCGTACTGCTGTTTGTGGTCGGGCTGGGCCTCGTGGTGGGTAACCATATTGGGGGTATGACGGCTGACCGCAACCTGCGCCAGGCGCAGCTTTTATGGCCAGTCCTGATGGTCGTGTCACTGATTGTTGTTGGCCTGGTCAGCAGCCATTACTGGTTGTTTATGGTGGCGACGTTCCTGTTCGGCATTGCCTCATTCGGTAATGTCCCGCCATTACAGATGAGCGTACTGAAACATGGTAGTACTGCACCGGAACTGGCGGGTACCGCTAATATCTCAGCCTTCAACCTGGCGAATGCACTGGGCGGGATTATCGGTGGTCTGACCGTCGACAGTGCCCTCGGCGCGGCAGGTATTCCGTGGGTGGCGATACTGATCCCTGTGGCCGGCATTGCGTTTGTGCTGTTTAACCGTCGTACCACTGGCCTGAAAGCCCAGACCTCGAGGTAACTATGTATATCGACCATGCGACATTCCGAAGCAGTGACATGGACGCCACGCGAGACTTTTTTATCGCAGTCTTTGATTTACAGCCCGGGGCACGCCCCGGTCTTATCAGCAACCGCATTCCCGGTTACTGGTTATATGCGCAGGACAAACCGCTGGTGCATATTATTCCTGCGGGCGACGAAGGGTACCCGTTACCCGCTGCGGCGTTAAAAGAAAGTATTGACCATGTGGCATTTCATCTCGAAGGTTACGGTGCCTTTCGGGAAAAACTCCAGGGTCTTGGGATACATTATTCCCTGATGGACCTGGCTGATATTCAGGAGCGGCGAGTGTTTATACGAGCCCCCGGAGGGCAGTTAGTTGAAGCGGTGTTCAGTGAACCTGTACCGGAATCAACTTCTTAAAGGACAATGCTATTTTCTGAAGCAGTTCGGTTCTGTACGGATGTCACTCTGCTGTCAGCGCCTGGTTTAGGGTGGTATCCGTTGGCAGGCAGTACGGCGGGATAGCGAACCAAAATACAGCTGTGCAGGGATAACGGGCAAATTGGGGGCCAGTTATCCCGCTTATTTTCACTTTTGAAAGATAAGTCTTATCGTTCAGTCATTATTTTTAAGCGGTTCGATTTACGCTATTTTATAACCTGAGATTTTAACGGCATTAATAAGACATTCTGTCTCTTACTATAAATTAACAGGCATCACTGCTGTGATAGTTATATTGGGTTCTACACAGTGATAAAGACCAGAGCGGATTTGCTCTGTTGGTGATGGTTCCCGTGAGTCCGCATACTGAATCAAAAATATCATTCAGCCGCGCCCCGGTATTAAAGTTCGACGTAGTAACAGAAATGTTACTTTTACGCTATGGCTAATACAGCATAGCGTTTTTTTTATCCAACTCTATTCCTTTGAGGACGAGCATGAAAAAAACACTTCGTATCGGTCATATTGATTTAAGTTTCCACGCGGCCAGTGCAGCGCTGGTTTGTACTGTATTTGAAAAATATGGCTGGCAGGTTGAAATGACAGCCAGCCCTCATGAAGAGATGTTTAAGCGCTATGGGAAAGGAGAAGTGGACATGCTCATTTCAGCCTGGCTCCCTGCCAGCCATGATGTCTATCTGGCCCCTTATCAGGATAATACGGTTAAATTAACAGTTCTGTATCATCCTTACTGTATATGGGGAGTCCCTGATTATGTCCCCGTCAGCGATGTGACCTCTGTTGAAGACTTACTCAAACCCGATGTCCTGTTGAAAATGGAAAAACGGATCCTGGGTATTAACCCGGGGGCCGGGATCAGCCGTTTTTCTCGTACAATGATCGAGGAATATCAACTTGCCGATTCCGGTTATTATTTTGAAAATGGCAGTGAAGCGGCGTGCTACAGCACTTTTGAGCAGGCTGTCAGCGAACAGCGCTGGCTCGTTATTCCCTTGTGGCATCCGCAGTTCCTGCATCACCGATATACCATCCGGGCATTAGAAGAGCCAAAAGGATTACTTGGCGGACAGGATGAAGCTACGCTGATAGCGTCCAAATCGATAACAGAGACATTCGAACCCCAGTTACTTGCTGAGCTTCAGGCTTTAGCACCCGGTAATACCGTCATCAGCGAGCTGGATTATCTCATCTGCCGGCAAAATAAAACTCCCAGTCAGGCCGCTGAAATCTGGCATCAACACCACTATCAGGAATAGCCTGTTGTGGAGAGCACAAAAAAACGGCGAGCAGGCTCGCCGTTGCAAACTGTCTTTAATTAGCGGTCTTTTAAACTGGCATCCACGCCCGAGAAGAGATTAATGATGGGCTGGAACGCCGTTTTCCATTCGAAATCCAGTGACAATTTACCTGCGGAATTAGGCAGTAAAAACGGAATCGTGACCATAAAATAAAAGAAGGGAAATTCCCATCCGCCTCCTGGCATCATCCATGTGTAACCGATACCAAAATGTCCACTCATTAACTCGGCCGCAATAAGATAAATTGCTGCAATAAAAGCGCCAGCGCGGGTCAGAAAACCGAAACCAATCGATATTGCTGCTGTGAGTTCGGCAAGCCCACCGAGAATAATCATTGTAACGGCAACGTTTTCACTGAGCACGGTACCGAAAGTATGCATACCCACGACATTCTGAAAGAAACCAACCAGACCGGCATCATGATGCGACAAAAACAGTTTTTCAGTACAATGCGTCAGGAAATTAAATCCAACAAACATTCTTAAAAAGGAGAGTGCGACCTCCTGGTGACCATATTGACGTATCCCCTCCCTGAAGATAATGATGGCCTGGAGCAGCAGAGGAATGAATGTGATGGCGGTTAACCAACCCACCCGCGACCAGTCATGCTGATCGGCATTTCGCACGACAATCAATGTAAAGAACAACGTTAACATAAAACTTATCAGGCGGTTTTTACGCCATAAGAGTGCTGTCAATGGGATCAGGAATGAAAACAAAACCATCACGATTGCAGACCATGTCCCGTCGTAATGATTCAGATATGTCACCGATGCAATAAAAGAAATCAGCCCGGTAATAAAGGTTAAATAATAAATTTTAGCTTTCATTTATTTTCCGCCTGTTAAGAAATACTAAAGGTCACTGATTTCTGACAACTTTGAGTGTAAGAGTGGATGTGGCAAGAGTATGCTGATTAATAAAATACCCGGTCAGTGGTGCGGTTGAATTATCCGGTACATCGAGTTTTTCAACATCAAGAGCGTGTAGTGTATAAATATAAGAATGGACTTTTCCCACGGGAGGACAAGGACCGAGATAATTGCGCTTGCCGGTATCATTTGCTTTTATTGTTGCGCCATCCGGTATTTCATTTCGTGAGAGATGATTGCGTGCTGTGGGAATATCAATTAACATCCAGTGCCAGAAACCACTGCCTGTATCAGCATCTTTATCGTATAAAGTGATGGCATAACTGCGTGTACCTTCAGGGGACGATTGCCATGATAATTCAGGCTGGATATTCTTCCCTTTGCATCCGAAATCATTTGCCATTAAATCAACAGAGATATTTTCACCATTATGCAAAACCGAACTTTTCAACGTCAGTCGGGCAGCATATCCCGTTGCTGATGATACCCCAGTCCACAGAATCAACGTTGCTATTATTACTTTTTTACTGAATCTCATACGTCCCCCATAAATATTCAACTAAAATACAAGTGAGGAATGTATTTATAACGCTGGATGGCTTTGTTCTGCTATCTATTAATACTGAATAAATAATTCACCTGAAACGAATAATATATTTTGAATTATGAGGTGTAGATCTTGTTTTTTTCAGGTTCGTTATAATCCCAAAAAGTAAAAACTGCCGACAGGCGATAGTGTTGTAACCTATTTACCCAAAGAGTTCTGAAAAGGGATATGAACTGCTTAATTAAAAAATGTCATATAAGAATATATTCGGCTGTAGGCTCCTTTGCCACGCACTGATTTTCTCTGGGCATTGGTTGTGCCTGCAACTGACGCATTTGCTTTTTCCATTCCGAAAATTTAAGTCCGTGTTCTGACGCGGCTGCGTTTTAGACCGAATTATTTAAAATAACAGCTGAAATTTTTAAAAATTGAATTTATAGCTGATTGCATATTTAAAATATTTTCAGATAGATATTACATCCATGAACATACCCAACTATTGGCCGGATCCTTGCGATCCGGCTTTTTTATTTATCTGAGGAGATGTTATGGAACATAAAGATCCGTCGGAGCCTTTGCGACAAGTGCTTTCCGGATTACCTGCATGGGTCAGCGGTAACAGTGCTTATGGCTACAACGGTCAGGCAACGCTGAAAGTCGCTTTCTGATAACGCATCTGCCCCACTTACGGGGCATCACATCACCACTCCAGGCCCCTTTTGTTCTCGCTGCAGGGGGCCTTTTGCATGTAAGGACCGAGCTTTCTTTCCACTCTCAGTATTAACTGTTTTAAATCAGCATTTATCACTCACTTCACGCCAGCCCTTACCGGCTGGCTTTTTTATTACGGAGCGAACTAATGACCACACAAGCTGACACCACCCATTCACCGATTAGTGATTCACAAATGACTACCGTCATTACGACCACCCTGGTACCTGATGAACTGCGTGCTAACTTTTGGCCGCAGCACTTCGGGCGTATCCCACAGTGGATTTTTATCGAAACCCATATTTTCGGCTGGATGGACCGCTTCTGTGAAGACTACAGCGGTGGCATCTGGCATTTCCATACACTCAGCAACGGTGGTGCATTTATGGCACCCGAAGATGTGGATGACGAGAAATGGAGGCTGCTCAACAACATGAATGGCAATGGCGCAGAAATGAGTGCGGAAGCCGCAGGCATTGCCATCTGCCTGATTGAGTACAGCCATCACGCCTGTCGTACCGAATGCGACGCCATGACAGAGCATTACTACCGACTGAGGGATTACGCCCTTAGCCATCCCGAATCCCACGCCATTCTCGCCATCATCGATTAAGGAGTTTTGCTATGGAGAAACAACTGACCTTGTTTACGCCAGAACTACCGTTGACCTCACAGCGCACCATTAAACGAGCCCTGAGTCTGCTTGACCACCATCTGCGTGAGCCGGGAGTGGCTTTCACCTCCACACAGGCGGCTCGAGACTGGCTTATGCTGAAGATGGGAACCCTTGAGCGCGAGGAGTTTATCGTGCTGTATCTCAATAACCAGAACCAGCTGCTTGCCCACGAAACGCTCTTCACCGGCACCCTCAGTCACACTGAAGTCCATCCCCGTGAGGTGGTAAAACGCGCCCTGTACTTTAACGCGGCGGCAGTGATATTCGCCCATAACCACCCATCCGGGGAGGTGAATCCAAGTCAGGCAGACAAGGCCATTACCCAACGACTGGTACAGGCGCTGATGCTGGTGGAAATCCGGGTACCTGACCACCTGATTGTGGGCGGCAGACAGATATTTTCTTTCGCTGAGCATGGCTTACTGTAAGGCGCAATAATGAAGATTATCAGCAAGTCAGCAGCCATGGTGATACATCACCAACATCCACAGTCGCGTATCTTTCGGTACTGTACCGGGAAGTATCAGTGGCACGGCAGGACCAGCTATTACACCGGCCTGGACGTTCAGGAAATCACCGGTGTACTGGCGGTTTTTGCTGAACGACGCCAGGACCGCAACGGACCCTATACCCGTCTGATGAGCATCACACTGAACTAAGTAGAGGAGCAAAGCCATGCACAACAATGATGCCACCGAATGGGGGCTTCGACGGGATATCACACCACGCTTTGGCGCAAGGCTGGTACAGGAAGGCCATCGTCTACATTTTCTGGCGGACCGGGCAGGATTCACCGGTATGTTCAGTGAGGTACAGGCCCTACAACTGGATGAAGCCTTCCCTCATTTTGTCGCACATCTGGAGCTGATGCTGCTCTCCTGTGAACTGAATCCCCGGTACGCGCACTGCGTCACGCTGTACCGTAATGGGTTGACCTGTGAAGCCGATACGTTGGGCAGTCATGGGTATGTATATATCGCAATTTATCCCTCAAAATAGGTTAAAGACTGATCTTTAGCTTTATCCCTGCATCGTAATACTTCAAACCTTTTCCTCCTTTATTAAGAGACTCAACATATGCAAATCTCAACTGTACCGGCCACGGTGCCGGTTGCGTCACGCCTGTCGCCTGTGCAGGTCTGGCAGCAACTGTTAACGTACCTATTAGAACACCATTACGGTCTGACACTTAACGACACGCCATTCCATGATGACACGGCCATTCAGGAGCATATCGAAGCGGGAATTACGCTTGCTGATGCGGTGAATTTCCTTGTGGAACGCTATGACCTGATACGCACTGACCGTAAAGGGTTTACATGGCAGGAGCAGACACCGTTCCTGACGGCTACCGATATTCTCAGAGCAAAGCGAGCTACCGGATTAATGAATACGTAAATTCTTCGAGCCTCATTCCTGGTTTTTATCTCTGCGCTTTCCACCCTTTTTATTCATCGCATAATGCGCCTGCCACTTTCGGCAGGCGTGTTTGCTTTAATGGACGATTTACGATGCAAACAGAATCCGATGTATTAACTGAACACAATGAGCTTATCTGTTCGACCAGCATTGAACGTATTGTTACAGGCCGCAATACTGCGCTGCTACAGATTGAATCCCTCATCCGGCAACTTGATGACATCTCGACACTGACCCGCAGTCTTGGTGGTGGGATGGCAAAAGACTGGGGCATGCGACAAGACTTTCGCTCGGGTTGCTGGTTAATGGAGAAAATGGCAACGGCCATGGACGTCATTACCCGCAATCTTGATCGCAGTATATGGCGAGATTTGATGAAAAAATCAGGAATGCTCAGCCTGATGGATGCCCAGGCCAGGGAGCAGTGGGACAGAAATCTTGAGGGCGATAATATTCCAGCCATCAGCGAAGCCAATATCCTCAGTACTTTTGAGCAGCTACATCTGAACAAAATGGACGTCTTTGAACGTGGCATTATCAATGTCTTTAAAGGGCTGTCGTGGGATTACAAAACCAATAGTCCCTGCAGCTTTGGTAAAAAGATCATCGTCAACAATCTGGTGACGCATAGCCGCTGGGGATTTAGTCTGAACTGGGGTTGGCGTAGGGATCAACTAGCGGATCTGGAGCGAATGCTATTTCTGCTGGATGGTAAACCGATACCCGACAATCGTGGCGATGTTACTACTCGATTGATGGAGCATATTCGGGATAACCCTTCGAAGGATGTTTACGAAGATGATTTCTTCAGTATCCGTTACTTTCAGAAAGGAACCGCGCACATCACTTTTAAGCGGTACGATCTGACAGAAAAGATGAATGATATTGTGGCGAAGCACTATCCGGGAATGCTGGCGAAGCCACGCTAATGTTGATGGGCGTTGAGAAAATTTACTTACACCAGCCGTTACATAAACTTTTTGGATGCGTGGTTTTTAGTGAGGGGTTTTGCGTAACTCATTGAGTTTAAATGGTACGCCCTACAGGGCTCGAATTTAAGCCTAATACCTCTTGTTATTAATGGTTTTTTCTCTGTTCGAAAAACTCAGGGGCCCCCAATTAGGCCCCCAAACGTATTTCACTGAAAACATAAGCGATTTCGAGTCTGGTGATTGTAACTGTGAATTACCTCGCCGCCAACATCTCTGGATATGGTCTTATTACCCAACAAATGTTGATGTTCTTTAATCTGTTTCATGGCTTTGGTCAGTTCAGACGCAGGAAAAATCTATTTATCAGCGGTATCTACGGGGGGCGCGATACCATGATTTTGAAATCCGCCCTTCAGCTAGCTCTTCATCCTTCAATTCAACCCTGTTCTACTGGATGTCGTCAGCTGTAAGATCAAGAGGATGTTTCGCTTAAGTTTCGTTCATAAGTGCCGATATAACTCTTAATTGATCTCGACAGAATGATTTATGTCAGAGTTTTTTTGCATACGTGACATAACCTGTCAACTAGCGCATGTAAGCTCACTAACATGATGAAAAAACACGGAAGTGAAAAATGAGCAAAAAGAATCTCTTATTAGCTACGCGTCTTGCAGATATTTTATTACGTTTTAACCGTGGCGAGACTTTAACGCTTAATGGTCTGGCTGAAGAATACGGGGTGCATCAACGCACTATTCGTCGTGATATCGAAGAGCGACTCGCCATTGCTGGGATAGAAAAAAACACTGCACTGAACAGCTACAGCCTGCGTCCGGAGTATCTCGGCAAGTTTGATGCCTCAAGCATTGATACCTTCGCGAAGGTGGCTGGTGTAAAAGAATTATTCCCGGTGCTGGACAGAAAAATGCTCCAGTCCATGTTTTACCCGGCACCCGCACAGAATGTGCTGGTGATGGGTCATCGCTATATCAAAAATGAGCAACAAACCGACAACTTCACACGCTTGCAGCAGGCGATTGATGAACGCCGTCGCGTGTCATTTAGTTATTACAAGCGTGCCGAACAGCGAAACTACAGCGTTGAACCCTACCAGTTAATTAACCATAACGGAGTCTGGTATCTCGCCGCGCAGCATGACCAAAAAATGAAGAAGTTCACGCTCGGTAAAATATCTGCCCTCAATTGTACCTTCGATCTCTTTGAGCGCTCGCCAACCCTATTAGAGGAGTTGAAAAATGAAGAGAGCGTGTGGAGTAATGAGCGGAAGTTTGAAGTGGTGATTAAAGTTTCCCCTGCAGTGGCTGAGTATTTTCAACGCAGGGATTTAGTACTGGGGCAGGTCATCGAAAAAGAGTTGACAGATGGCGGGTTAATTATCTCGTCTCATGTGTCGCATAAAAATGAAGTCTTGCCTGTGGTGCAATATTGGCTCCCTCATTTGCGAATTATTTCACCTGAAAGTTTGCAGCAAGAAATGGAAACAGAGATCAGAGGTTATCTGGGAATATAAGGGAAGGACATGGCAGAAAAGAAACTAGGTAAAAAAGAGTCCGCCAAGAAACTAGTTAGTAGGTCTGAACATTGTAATGTAATTATTGCGGCTACCATGAGTGCAGGGAAAACTTCGCTTATTAACGCGCTACTTGGCAATGAAGTTCTTTTTTCAGCGAATGAAGCAGCAACGGCGACGCTGACGCGTATTACTCATAACCGAAATTTACGTCAGCGCATCGAAGGAGTGAGCTATACCCAACAGGGCGAATGCCATGAACGTAGTAATAATGTGCAAAGTGCGACACTCAAGCAGTGGAACGACCATCAGGCGGTGAAGTATATAGAGCTGGATTGCCGCATTGAGAGCCTGCGTAAAACCGCAAAGCCGCTGGTGATTTACGACACACCAGGGCCGAACAACAGCCAGGATGCCAGCCATAAAGCCCTGCTGGATGCGGCGCTGACGCTACCGGGGAAAAAACTACTGGTCTACGTGCTCAATGCAACCCAGTTGGCGACGCAAGACGACAAACAGCTGCTGCAGGAGATAAAAAACAGTCCTGCCTTGACCTCAGGTAACCAGATTATTTTTATCCTCAATAAGGTGGATCAGCTCGATGAAGAGCGCGGTGAGACGATCGAGCTTTTCCTTGAAAAAACTCGGAACTACCTGGAGCAAACGGGATATTCACGGCCGGTAATTATCCCGGCGATGATGCAAACGTCTTTAATTGCCAAAAAAGTTCTCAGCCGTAAAAGTATCACCCGTAATCAAAAGCATCGTCTGCAGGCTGAGCTTCAAAGATTTAGGGAAAATAAATTTAACCTCAATGAAGCGTCGCACGTTCCTCTCGCGATTAAGCGCCAGGTTCGCGCTGAATTAAAAAGAAGTCAGCCGGAAAATGCGCAGTCCGATATTTTTGATAAAACTGAGCTGACACAGTTTGTTGCCTACAGCGGTATTCGTACCCTGGAAATTTTTCTTTCACAGCATAATTAATTATTCGGAAAACTATGAACAGTATTTATCTGGAACATAACCCTTTTACCGTTGAATCAACATTCCTGGTTAACGGCGTAGAGCCTGCATCAGGCTGTAAACTTTCCAGCTATAAAGAAGCGCGTTTACAGCTTTGGGTGGAATCTCTGTTTACTGAGTTGCAGGCGCTGTTAAACGGCGAAACTCAGCTCGATGTGGAGTTCAAAGGCGTTGAATCCGACTTTATGGACGTGCAGGATGCCGCCGCTGTAGCCTGTGAAAATGGCATGGAAATCAATCTACGCTGGCAGCCAGTGCAGGCGACGGAAGATCGCCTAGACGAGATTAACGCGCTGATGGAAGAGGCGAAGCTCAACCCGCAGTTTAATGACTACATCGTTAACAACGAACAAGTACGTAACGATTTTCGTGAAGCCTTCAACAACGATTTTAACGTATATGTGGTTGCGACCATGTCTTCGGGCAAATCAACGTTGATCAATGCCATGCTCGGACAGGATCTGCTGCCTGCGGCGAACGAAGCCACCACGGCGACTATCGCGCAAATAATAGATGATAAAACCACGGGGAATAATTTCGCCGCGCGCCGTTTTTCCAGCAGCGGCGAGGAAGATTCGCTGCCTGAAATCAATGCCGATACCCTCAAAGAGTGGAACCAACTGCCGGATACGCAGGAAATTGAGCTGCGTGGCAATATCGTGGCGATGCAACCGCGCGACCATGTTCGTCTGGTGCTAACCGACACGCCGGGGCCAAACAACAGCCAGGATGCGGATCACGCGCTGAAAACGATGAGCTTCATCAAGGATTCTAAGCGTAACCCGCTGATCCTATATGTATTAAATGGCACTCAGCTGAGCACCGATGATGATAAAAGGCTACTAAGTCTGGTTTCGGAAACCATGCAAAAAGGCGGTAAGCAAAGCAAGGATCGCTTTATTTTTGTGGTGAACAAGATGGACGCCTTTGACCCGGAAAAAGGCGAGTATGTCGGTGCCGCACTTGAGAGAGTGAAAGAATATCTTGAGAATAATGGCATCAATAATCCGCAAATTTACCCTGTTTCCGCACAGTTAACTTATCTGCTGCGTAAACATCCTGACGGCCTGACCCGTAAAGAACGCGGCGATTTAAACGGTATGACGGATCTGTTCCTCGAAGAACCCACAATGAACTTCCCGGAATACATGCCGCTCACCTCGCGCGTACGTCGCAGCCTTGAAGAACGCGGCTTCACCAATGTGCTCAAGCGCAGTGGCCTGCCGGCTGTTGAAGTGATGATTGATGAGTACATCGATAAATATAACGTCCCCACGCGTTTGAATCGTGCCTATGCCGCACTGCATCGTGCAATCGGTCTGGGCATGAAGGAAACCCAGCTTGCCGAGCAGCTTAAGAAAGATGAGAAAGAGCTGGCGATGATTAATGATGAAATTAATCTCCTGCAGGAGCGGCATAAAAAGGGGCTGGATACCGAAGCTTATAAAGAACGGGTTCGTCGTGAAGGGAAAGGGCTACCGCCGTTCATTGCTGATAAATTCACGCATGAAGATAAGAAGTTCCGCCGTCTGTTAAAGGAACTGTCTAATGAAATTAGCGCCCAAGGTGAGGTGGATATCAATCGTGCAAAAATTGAATTAGAAAATGCCGAGCGGAAACTGACCTTTGCCAGTAACGATTTGATCGGCAATTTTGAAATCGCCTTCTCCGACGGGCAGCAGCATATTAAAGATGAATTGCAAAAAGAGTATCTGAAATTTATCGCTGAGATATTCGATGAAGCCCGCACACTGGCTTTGCCTATGTTGCAGGGCCTCAAAGAGAGCATGCAGGATATGTCGCTTAACCTTAGCCTCAACGATCGCGACGTTAAAACCAAAGAGGAAGCTTATAACGGCCGCGAGGTCAGCGATTCCAGCTGGTATAACCCTTTCTCCTGGGGGCGAAAGCGTACTGTGTACGATTACCGCACCGTCGAATATGTCGATATGAATGAAACTTGGAAAGAGAAACGAACCATTATCGAAAGCGAATTTAATGATTTCCGGGCCAGCGCGCTGAAAAAATTTGAATCGGATAAAGATAAGCTGGTGCAAAACTATCTGGCCTTTATTGAGCGTGAATTTAACGAAAAGTTCGAAGCTTTAATTGGTGTGATGCAGGAGCGGCTAAATAATAAAGAGGTTCGCGAGCAGACTATTGCTGAGGCGAGAGAGCAGCAGCGCTGGATTATCGCTTTTAAAGCGAAGCTCGATAACACGCTGGCCATTTAATAAAGGGAGTCATGATGGACAATAAAGCTAAAAAACAGCAAACCCTGCGCAAGAATATACTGGAGCAGTTAACCCGTAACGAACTGGAAGGCGATGAAATACGCCAGATTGTCGCCTCCAGCTCCGCCATTGCTGATTTCTTTGATGACTACCTGGTTAATGAGATCTTCGCAGCCATAGAGCCGGATGAGCTTGACTGGAACGCCGGGTATTTTGACCGCCAGCGCAAGCTGGCGCAGAACAACTTCGCCGAGAAGCGTATCAGTCATCTTATTGATGTCCGTGAGTATCTTATTCGTAATGGGGTTGCTGGATTTGCAAAAGTGCCGGTCACCGGGTGCACAGAGGGAACGAACACAATGAATATGCAAGGTTATTTACCCGGAGCTAATCTGGCAAGGATGGTTGAACAAGGCGTTACCAGCATGGTGCGTTCGGCCTTGATCAGTGAGCTTGAAAATAACCGCCTGGAAGATAATGACATCAACAAGGCCGTCGCCTGGGTTCAGTCCCAGATCGCTGATTTGTTTGTCGGCTACGAAGAAAACTCTCTGGCCGGGAAAATGAATAATGACCCCGCCCAATGGGATGCCGATTACTACGACCTGCAGACTTCTTATCTGAATAGCAACTTTGCCAAAGTCCGTTTCGAACACTTGATTTCGGTGCGAAATTTGCTGCGCCTGCGCGGAGTGAAAGGCTTTGAGCGCATTATCATCAAGCCAAAAGCTCAACTGCAACCTCGATCCCAACAGACGCAGGCAGCTTCTCGTCCGCGCTCGGATTCCTCTTCCGCGCCCTCTCAGCCGGGCTTTTTGCGTATTGCGTTGATGGCGGGCGGGGCGCTTGCGGTCTTGGCAGCACTGGTGATTTCTTTACTTTAAAGGTGGATTTATGTCGCAAAAAATCATGACGCCGTCGCGCCTTAAAGAGCTTGAGCAGCGCACCGATGTCACGTTGCAATCGGCAAGAGTGCTTATTAACCGCAGTTATCTGGCGGAGATGAAAAACTACTCTTTGCAGTCCGTCTCTACCCAGACTGGGCTGCCGGTCAACCGTGCCGGGGATATCCGTATATTCCGCATTGAGCGCATCGTGCAGGAAAACAAACAGTCGGTGCTTGAAAGCACAACGGCTGCCTATACCGCGCTGGGCGCAGCCGGTTATGCCGTCTTTCTGTTCCTAAAGTCCGATGGGCGCGAAACCAATTTGTACATTGGTACGCGTGGTACGCCGGGAAAAATGCTGGGGCATAATTCTGGCGAGCTGCTCAAAGAAACCTTTAAAGGGCATTTTTCCGGTAGCAGCCTGGTGCCGCTGGCGGCAGGTGAAACCGACGAACTGCTTGAGGGGGCGTTAGCGCAGCAGGACGAACCATCGGCGACAATCACCGCTGTCACAGGTGTGCCGTCCTTGTCCACGGATAATCATGAGCATTTTATGCAGGGGCTGGAGCATTTTATTGATGCGGCGGAAAGTCGGGTTTATCAGGCCCTAATCCTCGCGGAGCCGGTTTCGCCGCAAAATCTGGAAGTGATCCGCACCGGCTATGAGCAGGTGGCGACCCAGCTTTCCTGCCTGGCAAAAAGGCAGTACTCGTTTGGAGTTCAGGACAGCGAAAGCGTAGGTTTGAGCATCAGCGAAGGGTTAAGCCAGTCTCTGGGCGAAAGCCTGGGAATGACTGAAACTAAAGGCACCTCGGATACCACCAGCAAATCGACCAGTAAAAGCTGGGGGGAGTCGCAAACCGTCAGCACTTCCGATGCTTTCACCCGCACCTATGATGAATATCAACAGGCACGCGCTCAGGGCGATAACATGGGGATAGCCCGCGGCATCGGCAGTCTGCTGAAAAACACAGTGTTACCAAGAAATATCTCTGGCAGCATAAATAGCGGCGGATCGGAAAGCCTTTCCGAAAGCCATACCGACAACCTGTCGCAGGCCAGCAGCACAACGACAAGCAAAACAGATACCATCAGCCGCACCGACAGCCACTCGCTGAACAAAACCCAAGGCAGCAGCCAGCAAATCTCGCTAGAAGTAAGCGACAAGACCATCGAAAAGATGCTGGAAAAAGTTGACCATCATCTGGAGCGCGTCAACGAAGCGCGTACCTACGGCGGCTGGCAAACCGCAGCCTACTTTATCGGCGACAGCGCGGCCTCGTCTGAATCCTTAGCCAGTATTTTCCTCGGCCTGATGCGCGGCAGCCGCTCGAGCACCGAGGATTTTGCGCTGACGACTTGGCAGTCGCAAAACAAAAAGGTGGTGCTTGACTGGCTGGCGACGCTCACGCATCCGCGCCTTACACCGGCCTTCTCTGAAGGCATCAATATTGATTACCTGACGCCTGCGACGCTTGTATCGGGCAAAGAAATGGCGATTCAGCTGAGCCTGCCGCGCCGCTCTACCTCCACCGTGGCGGTGCTTCAGACCCAGGCTTTCGGGCGTAAAGTTCAGCGTCTTGACAGCAATGGCGCGAGAACCCGTGCCGAGCGCGAAATTTGCCTGGGCTCGATCCGCCACTTATGGAATGACCTGCCGCAAACCATCAACCTGGATGTTAACCAACTGGCGAGCCACCTCTTTGTGACGGGCTCCACCGGCGCGGGGAAAAGTAACACCATTTACGAGCTTCTTTCCCAGTTAGGCCGCCATCAGGTGCCGTTTATGGTGATTGAGCCGGCGAAAGGTGAATACAAACATATGTTTGGTCACCGCAGCGATGTGCGGGTTTTGGGCAGCAATGCGAAATACAGCGAACTGCTGCGTATCAACCCCTTCCGCTTCCCGGGTGAAACCCACGTCCTTGAACACATTGACCGGCTGGTGGAGATTTTCACTATGTGCTGGCCGATGTACGCCGCGATGCCCGCCATCCTGAAAGAAGCAATTCTGCAAAGCTACAGCGAATGCGGCTGGGACATGGTCAGTTCCGTTAACCGTTTCACCCCGGCGCTATTCCCGACGTTCAACGATCTGCTGGCGCAACTGAAAGCGGTGATCGATGATTCCGCCTACTCCCAGGAGCTTAAAAGCAACTACACCGGCTCACTGGTGACGCGCGTGAAATCGTTGACCAACGGGCTAAACGGTCTGATTTTCTGTGGCGAAGAAATTGATAACGTGGAGTTGTTCGACAGCAACGTGATTGTCGATCTCAGCCGCATTGGTTCTCAGGAAACGAAATCCCTAATCATGGGGATCTTGGTGATTCGCCTGAGCGAACACCGAGCCGCGTTTTCAGGCATGAACCAACCGCTAAAACACGTCACGGTGCTGGAGGAGGCGCACAACATCCTTAAGCGCAGCACCTCCGGCGGTGGCGGGGAAGGGAATGACATTACCGGAAAATCGGTGGAAATGCTCTCCAACGCGATTGCCGAAATGCGTACCTGGGGTGAAGGATTTATCATTGCCGATCAATCCCCTTATGCCGTTGATATCTCTGCGATTCGTAATACCAACACCAAAATAATTATGCGTCTGCCGGATGAAGCCGACCGACGCATTGCCGGTAAATCCGCAGGTCTGAACGACGAGCAGCTTGATGAGCTGGCGCGGCTGCCGAAAGGGGTGGCACTGGTTTACCAAAACGACTGGCTGGAACCGGTGCTGTGTCGGATTAATAAGTTTGCCGGGAAAGAAGATATCTACCGCTACGAAGCCGCCGCCGTGAATACGTGTCGCCCCCAGCTTTTTAACCAGCAATTGATCGCCTGGCTGATGGCTCCGCGCTTGCGCCAGCCGCTGGAGATCCCACTGGCGACGCTGGAAGCCGGGTTGGAAGGTAGTTTGCTGGCAACCGGGCAGAAAATTGCACTGAAAACGCTATTTGAAGAGTTCCGCGCAACCGGAGAAATCAGTCTGCAAAACGAACAGCATTTTTCTCGCCTGGCAAAACTGGTCGTTAATCTTCTCGATTGCACCACCGCCATTGAACGATGCGTTCGCACCGCCCCGGGCTTTACTGAACTGGAACAGTCGTTCCGCCAGCTTATTGTTAAGCAAACTGGTGAGCTACCCACAGGGCTTGAACTGGCGGTGCAGCAGTGTTTTATGCGCGAGCTGGCTAGCAGAAATGATGAATACCTGAAGGTCTATGCCGCATGGCGTAAACACGTCACCCCAGAGGCAGTAGCATGATTGAGATGGCAGTATTAAAAGAGCTGGCAGTGGAAGCACTCGGCGATCTGATGGAAAGTGTGAAAGAGTTGCAGATCGAGAACATTAATGTCGAAGAACTCGACAGGCCTGTTGACTTGGAACTGCCGCGCAACGAGTTGACTCCGCTCTCTGAAGAAACCAAAGAGGTCTTAAGCGAGGAAGGTTACAGTGATGAGGTGATCGAAAGTATAAACAGCGAAGAAGAGGCGACGATTTACCAGGATGCAGGTCTGGAATGTCGGACCGTTAATGGCAATGATGCGTTAATTAATACCGAAATCGACCTGGATCAAACCGATGTGTTAGGTGATACCAACCTCGAACGTATGGAAAAGGGGAAGTCGCCATTGGATACCAATGGTAAGCCGATTGAGTTACATCACGTCGGGCAGAAGGCAGATTCCCCGCTGGCGGAGCTGACGCACGCGCAGCACATGGAAGGTGGCAATAACACTATTCTGCACGACACTACAAAAGAGTCTGAAATCGATCGTGGCGCGTTTGCCAAAGAGCGTGAGGCGCACTGGAAAGCGCGAGCGGAAGAGATTAAACAACGTCAGGAAACGGAGGCAGCATGAAAAAGTTAGAGCAACAGGTCGTAGCGCACGGTGCCGATATTCGCCCTGCGAAAGAGGATGAAATCACAACTGCGGAACAGGCGTTACGGATGCATTTTTCCACGGAATATAAAGCCTATTTGTCGGAGTTTGGTTTGATTGCCTCCGGGGCTACGGAGGTTAACGGCCTTGGGGTTCCTGCGACGTCACATCTGAATATTCTGAGCGCGATAGAACCGCTGCGTGACGGCAAGGACTATCCTCCGCAGGCCGTCCCGCTTTGTGATATTGGCGATGGTTACTATTACCTTTATGACAATCACCAGCGAAAAATCCTCACCTGGTCGATGATTAACGGCGTGGTGGCGACTAGTGGTGAGGACCTGGAAGCCTTCTTGCTACGCATCGTTTTCGACGTTAAGTAATAGTAGCAAATGCCTAGTCATCCGCTTTATTAGCCCATATAAAATACCCGTCAGTTGAGAATAGCTGGCGGGTATATTGTGAATAAAAAGGGACAAAGTTCTGGGGCACACATCAGAAATGAGGCTCGAAGAAATTAAGTATTCATTAGTCCGGTTGCTCGCCTTGCTCTGAGAATATCGGTCGCGGTAAGGAATGGCGTCTGCTCCTGCCAAGTGAATCCTTTGCGGTCAATACGCACCAACTCATAACGTTCTACCAGGAAATTCACCGCATCAGACAGTGTTATTTCCGCTTCGATATGCTCCTGAATGGCCGTGTCATTATGGAATGGCGTGTCATTAAGCGTCAGGCCGTAATGGTGTTTTAACAGATACGTTAACAGTTGCCGCCAGACCTGTACGGGTGACAGATGTGACGAAACCGACACCGTGGCCGATACAGTTGAGATTTGCATATGTTGAGTCTCTTATATAAAGGAACGGAAGATTTGATGGCTTACAAAGCTGAGATGATGCTAAGGATCAGTCTTTAGCCTGATTTGTGGGATAAATTGCGATATACACATACCCATAACTGCCCAGCGTATCGGCTTCACAGGTCAACCCGTTACGGTACAGCGTGACGCAGTGCGCGTACCGGGGATTCAGCTCACAGGAGAGCAGCATCAGCTCCAGATGTGCGACAAAATGCGGGAAGGCTTCATCCAGTTGTAGGGTCTGCACCTCACTGAATGAGCCGGTGAATCCTGCCCGGTCAGCCAGAAAATGCAGGCGATGACCTTCCTGCACCAGTCGGGATCCGAAACACGGAGTGATATCTCGTCTAAGACCCCAAGTTTGGATTGCGTCGTTATTCATAATTTTATTCCTGTTAAAGAAGACCATGTTCCGCGAAGGAGAATATCTGCCTGCCACCGACAATCAGGTGGTCTGGTACCCGGATCTCCACCAGCATCAACGCCTGTACCAGTCGCTGGGTTATGGCCTTGTCTGCCTGGCTCGGAGTCACTTCGCCGGACGGGTGGTTATGGGCAAAGATTACTGCCGCCGCGTTAAAATACAGGGCGCGTTTCACCACCTCGCGGGGATGGACTTCGATGTGACTGATTGTCCCGGTGAACAACGTTTCGTGTGCAAGCAACTGGTTCTGGTTATTGAGATACAGCACGATAAATTCTTCGCGCTCAAGGGTGCCCATTTTCAGCCTGAGCCAGTCGCGGGCGGCCTGTGTGGAAGTAAACGTGACACCCGGTTCGCGAAGGTGTTGGTCAAGCAGACTCAGAGCCCGTTTGATGGTGCGCAGTGAGGTCAACGGCAGTTCCGGCGTAAAGAGAGCCTGTTGTTTCTCCATGGTAAAACTCCTTAATCAATGATGGTGAGAATGGCACGGGACTCAGGATGGCTCAGGGCGTAGTCGCGCAGGTGGTAGAAATGCTGTGTCATGGCATCGCACTCTGTACGACAGGCGTGATGGCTGTATTCAATCAAACACACCGCAATGCCCGCCGCCTCAGCGCTCATTTCCGCACTATTGCCGTTCATGTTGTTGAGCAGCGTCCATTTCTCATCATCCTCAGCCTCGGGTGTCATAAATGCACCACCGTTGCTGAGTGTATGGAAATGCCAGATACCACCGCTGTAGTCTTCACAGAAGCGATCCATCCAGCCAAAGATACGGGTCTCGATAAAAATCCACTGCGGGATACGCCCGAAGTGCAGCGGCCAGAAATCCAGGCGCTGTTCATCGGGTACCAGGCTGGCCGTAATGAGGGTAGACATGTGTGAATCACTCATCGGCGAGTGGGCTGTATCAGTTTGTGTGGTCATGGTTTTGCTCCGTAATAAAAAACCAGCCGGTAAGGGCTGGCGTGATGTAGTTGATAAAAATCGGGATAAAGCAGGTGAGTCTGAAGACAGAAAACGGTGTTGCGATTGAATGCAAAAGGCCCCTGCTGCGAGAACAACAGGGGCCTGGTGTGGTTATGTGATGCCCCGTAAATGGGGTAGATGCGTTATCAGAAAGCGACGTTCAGCGTTGCCTGACCGTTGTAGCCATCAGCACTGCTACCGCTGACGTTGCGGGTATAGCCCCCCTGTATACCCAGCGTCACGTTCTGGCGGATAAGCGCATCAATACCGGTCTGGAAATCAACAGATGTGCCATCCTGAGAAGGGCTGAAGCTGACATTGCTGCCAGCCGTTGCGGTGCCCATGCTCATCTCGCCATCACTGCTGAAGGTGCGGATAACTGACGGGCGCACCCACCAGTTCACCGGCAGCTCGCTGACGCTGCGCTTCATGCTGTCAGCAAAACCTGCCACGGTTGAGGTGCCTTTACCGAAGTCCATTTCAGATGAACTACCGAAACGGATACCGGCACGGACATGCTGAGCGCTACCGTCACCAAAGTTCACGTAACCGCCGTTATCATGGCCATTATCAAGCTGTAGTCCCTGCCAGACGTACTGCAGTTGCGGCTCCAGCACCAGTCCCTGGCTGACACTGAACGGCATACCGGTTTCCAATGAGGCGAGCCAGCCGGTACCCCGGGTGTCGAAACGGTTGTCATCGGAACTGGCCTTCAGGCTGTGACGTGAACCCTGCGCCACCACATCAGCCCACAGCCCGCTGGTTGTATGAACGGCTGTCAGATACCCACCGAGACTGTACACCGTGTCGCGCACGGAGCCTGCCGCAGAGCGGTCATCGTTTTTCACAGCCACCAACGACTGGCCTGCCGCACCGTAAAGACCTGATGTCAGCGAAAGCGCACCGGTGTCGTGTCTGAACAGGTCACCACCGAGCTGAATAAAGCCATAGCTGCCGCTGCTTTCAGGCGTGTCACCCTGTGCAATGCCACCATTACCATCATGCCCGGTATGCCCGCCCTGAATACGTCCCCAGAGCCCCTGGTCCACTACTGCACTGCTACGCTGGCTGTATGAGCCTGCCAGTGCCCGGTCATAATCCATGCTCTGCGCAAACACAGAGGCGTACAGTGCCACTTCGGCACGGTAGCCGGCTTCGCTGGAAAGATACCAGTTCTCATCGGCACTGCCGTGGTTCAGGGTGTAGTTATACGCCCCGGCCTGCAGTTTACGACCCAGTGCAAAAGCACCCGCATCGGTAGTGGCTCCGTTAATCGCATCCACTACTTTGATACCATTGCCGGTAGTGGCAAGGCCGATCCCGGCATCACCAGCATTAGTGAAGTTCAGCCAGGTTTTACCGGTTGCTCTTCCGCCGTCAATCACCAGCATATCGGTCGGGAAGGCAGGGTCATCAAGGCGAAGGGACAGGTTAATTGTGCCGTTGCGGCCCGTCAGATTCGTCACCGTCAGCGTTTCAGGGACAAAGTGACTGCCTGTGGCTGGCGTAAAGCTGATGGTTCCGGCGCTGTCCAGGTTATCGAGCACCGATTTAACCGTCGCACCACGCTGAATATTCCAGCTGGCACCGCTGTCGAGTGAGACATCGGTCGGGTCAATCGCCCCGTTAATGACCGAGTTACCGGTCAGACGCACCTGTGTGCCGGACTGTGCGATAATGTCGCTGTTAATAACGGCATTATTCAGCGCCAGCGAACCCTGATTCAGGGTCACCTGTGACTGGGACAGCGTGCCGTTACTCACCGTCAGGGTACCGTCTCCGTCCTTGAGTAACTGCCCCTCACCGTTAACCGAGCCGTTGATGGCCGCGTTCTGCCCGTTACCCGTGCTGAATTGCAACTGTCCGCTGTTGTTGGCATTCCCTGTAAGGGATGCTCCATCATTGAAGACGGTGGTGCCGGTGAGCGTACCGCCCTGCGCCACATTCAGCGTACTGCCCGCCCCTACGGTGGTGTGATCCGCACTGCCGTTGCCCAGGACGGAAAACTGGCTGCCATTATCGAGACGCAGGTTGCTGGCTTTGCCGGTTGCCGCATCAATTCCGAACGCCCCGGAGGTATTCGTGCCACTGACCGTTGCGCCGGTATCCGCAATCAGCACACCACCGTCGTGCATCACGATGCTCTGAGCTTTACCGCCGGTCGCGACGGCCAGAATACCGCCCTGATTGACCGTGGTGGCATCAGCAATGCCATTACCCAGTACATCGAGACGCCCGCCGTTTTCCAGCAGCACGTTAGTGGCGCTCGCGGTTGCCGCATCCACGCTGAAGTTACCCAGGCTGTTGGTCCCGGACACGGTGGCGCTGGTATTCGTCACCAGTGCGCCTCCGGAATTCTGGATAACATTCGCGGCGGTTCCACCGGCATTCACCTGCAGTTTTCCATTCGTGTTGACCGTGGTGGTGTCAGCTGTCGCACCGTTTTTCACCACCTGCCAGCCGCCTGCATTTATTACCGTGTCTGCTGCAGATGCACCGGCATGCACGTACTGATTACCGCCATCCAGACGGGTATTGTTTGCCGAACCCTGCACACTCTGGTCACCACCGGCTTTAATGACCGTACCGGTCGCAATGCCGCCCGCTGCAATAATCTGCCGACCATTGATATTAATGGTGGTATCAGTTGCGGTACCGGCAACCCACTGCCCGTCACTGTTTTCCGCATCCGGGCCACCCTGCGCACCGGTGTTGACCACGGTACCGGTCGCCTGCGCCCCGGCTTTTACCAGCTGATATCCGCCTTCATTAATGACGGTACCGGATACGCTGCCACCGCTGTGTACCCACTGGGACCCGCCGTTCAGCACAGTATCCACCGTCTGACCATGCACGCTCTGACCGCCGCCGCTGTTGACGGTGGTGTCCGTGGCGCGGCCGCCTGCCAGCACGCCCTGCAGGCCGTTATCATTAACGGTCGTCTGGTTTGCCACGCCACCAGCCTGAACAAACTGACCACCGCTGTTGGCCTCGTCATCATCGCCATATTCCTGACCCGTGTTGATGACCGTGTTGTTTGCCGTACCGAATACCTGCTGGGTGTCATGGTTGCTGATAACGGCATTGTTCACCACGTCTCCGGCAGCGATGGTACTGGTATTGCCCGGCGCATCATCAGCCAGCGCGGCAGGACTTACCAGCAGTCCGGCAACCGCCAGTGCCAGCACCGCACCGCTGCGTTTTCCTTTTGCTTTCGCCAGCTCAGAGACCACAACAAATGCGCCCAGTACTTCATTCCATACCAGCCGGTAACTGGTGTTCAGGTTTTGCTTCATCGTATTAACCTTATTAAATAAAGAATAAAAAAGACCCACATCCGCAAAACGGATGTGGGTCGGTGAAAAATCAGGGTAAAGACAGGGACTTCAGGGACTGTTGAATACAGCGAAAATGTGGCAGGGCCTGGATGAAAGTGGCCTCCTCCACCAGCCGGTAAAGTCGCCCGTTACGCGTGAACGTTTCTTTCGTGGGCTGGATGGTATGGATTTCATCCAGGGTGAATACCGCCGGATGCCCGTGATGTTCAGCAACCAGGTACCATGTACCGTCTTTCGCAATCAGCCGGTAAGGAGCCAGCCGTTCACAACGCTGTCCGTCAGCCAGCAGCGTCACGCGCTGGCAGGTGGTGATAGCTTTTATCAGGCGATAAAAAGACAGCGAGGCGGAAGGGGAAATGCCGCTGGTACTGTCTCCGGTCAGGCAGGGCACGTCATCACAGGCCAGCAGCAGGCCGACCAGGCGACGATCGAGACCGGGAAATAAACCCGCCATGCCCGTGCGATGGGCAAAGGTCAGGACATCCAGCTCTGCCTGTGCACCACCGCTACCGGCTCGCAGACGGTAACAACCATTGCGGCATTCGAGATCCAGATACATCAGGCGTTCGCGAAAATCCCGGTACAGGGTACGTGCGGATACACCAAACTCTGCGGTCAGTCTGCGCATATCTAACGTTTCACCCGAGACAAGGCGACTGATAATCAGCGACAGTCTGATCGCCAGCCTGTCGTGGCGGCGCTCTGTCTGTGTCATTATCATTTCTCCATACGATCTAACTGTTTGAAAGGAATATGATTCTAGAGAGGGGGTGTGACAGGGTGTGTCAACTGAGGGGACTATTTCTTAACACCCGGAAGTTCAGTGTTAACAGGGGCTGCAGCCATTTCTGGTTAATTAATCCTCACTGATGGACCGAAAAAATGACAGGGTGTGTCATTCTTTAACGTTGCCTTAACGTTTTTCAGTGCAAACTGTGAGTTCACGCATCCTGAAACTGCGACAGCATTGTCTCTGCCATCACCCACAGCGCACGATTGAGCTTTACATCACCATCGATGCCGCGCACCGTCCGGGTATGTGTGCGACTCCCTTTCGCATTACGCCCACTCAGACCACCTTTAATCAGGTTTTCCTGAACCCGCTGATAGGTGGTCCACAGGTCATCGCTGTCATCTTCGTAACGGCGGGGAGTCAGGACCTGCGATTCGGTAACTGGCTGGTGGTCTTCTCCAAAGCGATACGTGAGAGCAGCCTTTGCCAGTGCCTGCTGTGCAGGAGGCGGTAGCATCAGCGACTGCATGGCATCGCGTTTCTCTTCCACCCGGTCAAAAATACTCAGTACATCATACGCGCCTTCAATCACCTGACTCACCACGTCCCCCTTGTGCGGCACACGCACCTCGCCAAAGGTTTCACCACAAATCAGCCCATTCTGGCAAACCTGGCGAAACAACCCCGGCAGCATCTGGTACGAGCTGGTGCCATCGTATGAGTTAAGCAGAATGATTTCCGGCACCTGCTTACCGGTGATTTGCCCTTCGCGACGCAGGCGCAGCATGTGCTTTGTGTGCTCCCGACGCTCCGGGTCACGTACACGCGTCTGGCAGGCAAAGAAGGGCTGAAAGCCTTCGCGCCGCAGGCTGTCCAGCAAGGTAATGGTCGGGATATAGGTATAACGTGCGCTGCGTGATTCATGTTTTTCCTGACTGAACACGCTGGGCACAAAGCGCATCAGCTCATCATCAGTCAGCGGGCGGTCACGACGAACGAGGTTCGCCGCACCAAAGCGGGAAGCTAAACGGGACATATAACACCTCAGATATCTGGATTAACGACAGGAAGTAAAAGAAGGAAACTCAGAAGAAAAAATCCCATATGGCGCGGGCCACAGAGACTACTGTGTCACGCACGGCACGTATCACCGTGCGTACCGGGGCGGGTATCAGGGGAACATTGCACATCATATCCAGCGCGGCACCGACCGTTTCACCAAAATCACTGCGCGCTTTCTCCTTTACCTGTTCAGTACGAAAGGGGCGCTGCAGTTGTGCCACCACCGGGCTGCTGGCCTCACGCGGCAGGCTGCGGACCAAACGCTCTGCCATAACCCTGAGTCCCCAATTCGTGCGCACCGATACCGCACAGACCGGATGAACGGGCTGGAACAGCTTATGAAGGGCAACGATTTTACGACTGATGCTGCGCTTCTGAGCAGTTGATAATCCGCCACCGAGGGTATCTGTTGGTTCAATCTTGTCAGCCTGACTGATAACGAACAGCACTTTGTGCCGGTACTGCTCACCAATAACCTGATGGTAAAACTGCTCATCGACTGCCAGTGCGCGGTCATCGGCTTTAATCAGCCACAGCACCAGGTCAAGCTTCGGTAACTGCTGGTGGTAGAGTGCTGCATATTCCGTATCTCGCTGTTCGCTTTCACCAACACCCGGTAAATCCACCAGTAACATGCTCCTCTCACCAACCTTCAGCCGGAAGCGCAAGGGCTCACGAGTACAGGCTGTCACATCGCTGACGGGCGAAACTTTGCCCTGAAACAGGGTATTGCAGAGAGATGATTTACCGGCACCTGTTTTCCCCATAATGCCGATAGCCGGCTCGTAGTTTGTAAGCTGACGAATTTGCTGCATAAGCCGCTCTGAGGCCCATTCTGGTAAGCCCATAAGTGAGTCCTGCAGTGGCTGCAGGCCTTCTTGATTTTTCATGACATCTCCTGAGACAAATCAAACAAAAAACGGCAGAACCGTGAGGTTCTGCCGTTAATGACGTATGTTCAGAAGAATAATATCTATCTGAAATTATTTAGATTGCAGACATGTTACTTTTTAGATTTCTTGTAAGATTTTGATGCCTGCCAGGCATGTTTCATCTTTTCAATGAATTCCAGTTTCTCATCCGGCGAAACATTCCAGACGTCAATCGCAGCAATCATCATGTCATATCGCATCGACGTATTATAAGGACGAAGATAGCCTGCTATCTTATTTTTACCTTGAAGATAGTCCCACAGATACAACAACTGATTTTCATCATCCCTGGACATCCATTCAAAATCCCTGAGAAAAAAATTATATTGATCCAGCCAGCACTCATGTAGTTTTCTGAAATAAGATATTTTATCGTCAAGCGTTCCCTCCGCATTATCAATGTATCTCATTACACCATTAATCTGCTCACGCTCTGTTACCGGGCTGGGGTTATATGAATCAGTACTCGCTCCACTATTAAGATAAAAACGAGAAAATGAGCGCTTTGGTTTCTTAGGGTTCTCAGTATCGGGTTTTAATATGAAATCTAGGTTAAGGTTATCAGCGGCAATATCCAGTGAGAAATTGCTCAGGTTTTCGAAAGGTGGGGGATCCATTAAAATACTATTAAACACGTTGGTATCAGGAAATGTACTTCCCAACCCACCTAGTTTTACTTCTGGAGGCAGAATGGGATATTCAAAAATATAGTGATGTGCAAACCATGTTGCTCTTGGCGTTCCCTTAAAACATTCAAAATATTCTTTATCGATGAGCTTCAAATCAGCCCAGTATTTCAGTTTTTTACGGGCATCATTTATCCGCCCCTTATCCCCGACAAAGTGCTGTTCAAGTATCCAGGTGATTAAGTCCCTAAACTGCTCTGGTGTGTCATAGCTACTATAGAGCAAAGAATTATCCGTCTTTAAAAGCTCATCCAGCGCTCTCAGATACATAATTTCAAAACGGACCATGTCGTAGTGCAGCATTTCTCTCTCCCTGATTTTTATACACAGGTAGGTTAGCATGCGCCCTGTTACGAGGCAGGGCATCAGGTCACAGACTGAAAAAACACTGATTTATTTATGATAATTAACTGATTTTAATGTGATTTATTACTGACTAAGTTCTGTGGAAATTCTGATGATTTTTCTGTGAGATGGTTGAGTACTGAAAAGACAGGTCTCATGCATCAGGAATGAACATTTGGGTTTTTAGTATAATTAAGGGGTATTCCTTTTCCTACATATGCATGTTTAGTGGTCATCCATCAGTAAATCATCCGTTAGCTGCGCTACAACCTACGGTCCCCGATTACCCTTTATCTGACCATTTGTTAACAGATAATGCCTTAACGAGTATCTCTCCCAAGGGAGATACTTTCCACTTAAAAATTACAACGTATCCCCATCCTTTGTACACCACCTCACAAAGGATAAATAAATGAATACCCCGTACCCTTATATATCCCGATATACGATGAACTGGTTTCTGCTGTCTCTTCTCAATGATCACCTTAATCAACTACTGGCTCGCTATTCCCGAATACAGGCATTAAGAATCGATCTGTTCTATCAGAAAGGCACAAGCCGTTTCAAACGCAACTCCTGGAAAGAAACTGAAAGTGAAGTACGTATTCTTGTGGAAAGAACTATGCAAGGCTCAAACCTGACAGGATATTTCTGGGTACTGGAAAGTACTGACGAACATGGCTGTCATGCCCATATTGTTTTCTATCTCGACAGGCACATTAACCAAGCTACATTCCCGATAGCCGAACGCATCGGAGCAATATGGCGAGAAATAACGGAGCAGGAAGGATATTACAACCGATGTACGTTTAAACCCACTTATACGGCCAATATTGATAAGCCCGTAAATTACGATGATGCCGAAGCTATCAAGGGACTGCGATACATCATCAGCTATCTTGCAAAGGAGGAGCAAAAGCACGGTTGTTATTACCACGGAAGCAATGAGGTACCAACGCCCAGCGGACTGGGACGACCCAGACCTCTGTAATTTGGGTTCTGCACTTTTTTACATATTACCCCATTGATGTGGAAGGGCGGGTGGTTACAGGCAATCAACCACCCGCTCAGGTCAATCCCACAATGGAAGACAGTACAATGACAACTCAAATTTCTCTGCTTGATGACCAACTGGTGGATATGCGGTTCATTACCAGATTCACTGGCCTGACTGATAAGTGGTTTTATAAGCTAATCAAAGACGGTTTATTTCCAAAGCCGATTAAGCTGGGTCGTAGTTCTCGCTGGAAGCAAAGTGAAGTCGAATACTGGCTGCAAGAACGAATTGACGACTCCCGCAAATAAGCACCTTACCTTATCAACCAACTATCCTGACTGGCAGACTGCTTATCCGATTATTGCGGAGGTTTGCGGCTGCCTGTCATTCACTATTCAGGGATTATTTACTATAAAAGAGACAAAGATGCGATATGGCAGTTTACTGGACAACTATCAGCGTTGGTTAAGTTTGTACTTTGCTTGTGGCAATGCATCTCTTGCCAGTGGTCCGTAACTCTGAACTATTTTCAGGACTTCTTGAAATTTAAAAGCTGAATTATTTTGCATTTCTTTTGAGGTATATCACTGAAATTAAAAAGACTTTATATCATTTCAGTATTCATCATATCTGTGAAAATAGTAAAATAGAATAATCAATTAGTGTCTTGATAAGTTGAGCTCATGAGATTCCATGCCGAAGGTCCTGTTATACCAGACATTCTCTTAGAACGCTGTGATGCAGGTAGAGTCGTATTTCTATGTGGTGCAGGGGTTTCATTACCTTCTGGGATGCCAACCTTTGTAGACCTCACTCAGTACGTAATTGAATACTTTGACCCGCCACACGACTCAGAAATTATGGCTGCATTTCTCCCGTGGCTTCACGACCAATCTTCGGCGAATGTCCCTCTAGACCAAATTTTCAATTTACTTCATCTTGAATATGGCAAGGATGAAGTTAATGCCTTAGTAACAAAGCGCCTAAGTGTTTTCCGTTCTGAAAGAGTGGTTGGACGCGAGCATGCCCTTATCAAACGAATCTCCTCAAATCAGAGTGGAGTTCCACAGATTGTCACGACAAACTTTGACCGACTATTCGAAGTTGACCAAGGGCAAGATGACCTAGCCCTATATGTACCGCCTGCTTTTCCAGATCTAAATTTCGGTTCGTCAATTGAGGGAATTACGTATCTTCATGGTCGTCTGGTCGATGAAGACTCAGTAAGCCATCCTTATGTGCTGAGCAGTGCAGACTTTGGACGAGCTTACCTTTCAGAAGGATGGGCAACCAACTTTATCAAGCTTCTTCTTGAGCGATATATTGTTGTTCTGGTGGGCTACCAGGCAGAAGACCCACCAGTTAAATACCTCCTTCAGGGTCTCAATCATGATGGTCAGTATGATCGTTCCAGAATTTATGCATTTGATTGTGGACTTCCTGAAGAGGTCGAAGCCAAATGGCGTGATAGAGGCGTTACTGCCATAGCCTATTCCGGTCATCCGTTGCTCTGGAAGAGTATGGAAGCATGGGCTGAACGAGCAGATGATCCGCGTCGGTGGCGAGCTTCAGTGATCGCCAAAAGCAGGCAGGACCCGAAAATTCTGGCACCGTATGAACGTGGTCAAGTTGTTCATGTACTGCGCACAGTACAAGGTGCGAGATTATTCTCTGAAGCTGTTCCACGCCCGCATCCAGAATGGCTTTGCGTTATGGATGCGAATATTCGATCAGCCAAACAGAAGAAAAGATATAACGAGTTTGCCGATAACGATGCAGAGACTTTCGATCCGCAAGAAGCTTATGGAATCGATGATGATCTGCAGGATATCTCTGACGATGAACGCAAACGTGGAGTGAGTAACGATAATCTCCTTGAATGGCGTGATGAAGACGATAATCCGTCAGATTACCATCGCTTGGCTGGGGGGTTTGAGACAATCCCTAGAAGGCTAGGTCACCTCATGACTTGGTTTAGCGAATCCCTTGATAGCCCGGTAATGGCTTGGTGGGCTATGCGAAAAAATGGTCTTCATCCACTTCTGCTGCAAAAGATTGAGCACAACATTGAGTTTTCAGGATTGACCCACAAACGTGGTCGTCATCTGTGGAGCTTAATTCTAGAACATCATAAAGATCCTCGTAATCGTCGATATGACGTCGACTGGCATTGTAAGTATCCCAGCTTTAGTTCCACGCACTTTTTGAGATTTCCGGTTTCTCAGCCATCAGCCGGTATTCTTCCGGCGTCAGGTTATTCAGGGATTCATGGGGCCGCTCACTGTTGTATTCATTCA
>NZ_LR722691.1 GCF_902500225.1 Buttiauxella massiliensis
ATTTGCCTAATACAATGCCCGCAGCCCCTTCCTGCTTGGCCCCTATTTTCATTCGGCGATACGCTGCCGGTGAGCCAAGATCGGGAATTACCCCATGCACAATGCCCAAGATTTTATTCTGGCAGCCCAGGTATTGCGATGCATAGCGAGCAATTAACCCGCCCATTGAATGGGTCACAAGAATGACCTTCTCCACGGCCATACCATGACCATGTAGGTGTTTATACATCCCGATCACTTTATCAATATACTCAACCAGTTTTGTCGCCGATTCAGCATTATCCTGCAGCCAGTTATAACCAAATACATGTACCGGGAATAAAAATTTCTCAAAATGATCAAGTTCGCTGCGAGTTAAAACAGCTTCACCAGCTTCCTCGGTACCCAGCGTTTTTTCCAGCAACTTGCTCATTGCTCCTTTCCCTACTTCACAACCGCCTTGATCCGGTAATCCTTTTATGAGGTCTTTTTGCCAGTCATCCAGTAATGCACCTTGCAAAACGCTCAAGAAATCCCCGTAACAAAAAGCCAGCGCCTCTCCCCATTTCCGTTCTTTACGGCTCGGAAACAGCTTTCCTTCATCGGAGATGGGAGAGTATATGTTGTTATTGATTTTTCCGCGGTCATCAACTTTAGTGGAATCAGGGTTTAATAATTCCCTTCTTATTTTTCCGTCTTTTTTCACCCATTCCAAAAAAGTATCGATATCGCTATCACCTCGCCAAATTTGATTATCTTTACCAGTCTGAGTAGTCATTAAATTCGTCCCCATTACGCCAGGTAGAAATATTACCGGGATCGCTTTTGTCGGAGGTTTAAGAAGTTTAACTTTGGCATCTTTAGAGATTTGTTGTAGCGAAAATCCGTTCCAGAAAACGTTTCCGTTCTCATCCCATTGAGGTAGCTGGC
>NZ_LR722648.1:0-79574 GCF_902500225.1 Buttiauxella massiliensis
CGACTTGTTCGACAACGGCCAATTTAAAGGATAGAGGGTAATCGCGTTGCGTGCGTTTAACGTACTGGTTCATCACATTTTCCTCATAGTACGAGTTAAATGTGTCAACGCTATTTAGGACGGGTCATGGCAATAAAAAAGGGAGGCCAGTGGCCTCCCTTAGTTCTCCCCAACTACTTCTTAGCTGTTACGGATCCACTCATCCATTTCAGTTTTCAGGTTATCGGATTTAGTACCGAAGATTGCCTGAACACCTGAACCAGCTACAACTACACCTGCTGCACCCAATTTCTTCAGGCCAGCCTGGTCGACTTTAGAAATGTCAGCCACGCTAACACGCAGACGGGTAATACACGCATCCAGGTTAGTGATGTTTTCTTTACCGCCGAAAGCGCTAACCAGAGCTGGTGCCATTTCGCTTGTGGAAGTGGTAGTAGTCTCTGAAGTTGCGTCTTCACGACCTGGAGTTTTCAGGTCCAGCGCTTTAATCAGCACACGGAACACGGTGTAGTAAATCGCCGCGTAGCACAGGCCAACAATTGGGAACAACCACAGTTTGCTGCTGTTTCCGCTCAGCACGATGAAGTCAATCAGACCGTGAGAGAAGGAAGTACCGTCACGCATACCCAGAAGGATACAGATTGGGAACGCCAGGCCTGCCAACACCGCGTGGATGATGTACAGGATTGGAGCAACGAACATGAAGGAGAACTCGATTGGCTCGGTAATACCGGTCAGGAACGAGGTCAACGCAGCGGAGATCATGATACCGCCGACTTTTGCACGGTTCTCAGGTTTAGCTGAGTGCCAGATTGCGATAGCCGCAGCAGGCAGACCGTACATTTTAAACAGGAAGCCACCAGACAGTTTGCCCGCAGTTGGGTCACCTGCCATATAACGTGGGATATCGCCGTGGAATACCTGACCTGCAGCGTTGGTGTATTCACCAATTTGCATCTGGAATGGAACGTTCCAGATGTGGTGCAGACCGAATGGTACCAGGCAGCGCTCGATGAAGCCGTAGATACCAAACGCAACAACCGGGTTCTGGTATGCAGCCCACTGAGAGAAGGTCTGGATAGCCGTACCAATTGGAGGCCAGATGAAGGACAGCACAACGCCCATGAAGATCGCAGCCAGACCAGAGATGATCGGCACGAAACGTTTACCGGCGAAGAAGCCCAGATACTCAGGCAGCTTGATACGGTAGAAACGGTTAAACATGTAGGCCGCAATCGCACCCGCGATGATCCCGCCCAGAACACCGGTATCAGCCAAGTGTTTTGCAGTGATCTCTTCTGCAGGAAGATGCAGAACCAGCGGTGCAACAACTGCCATGGTTTTAACCATGATGCCGTAAGCGACTACAGCAGCCAGCGCAGAAACGCCATCGTTATTCGTGAAGCCTAACGCCACACCGATAGCAAAGATAAGCGGCATGTTGGCGAATACTGAACCGCCCGCTTCCGCCATAACATGAGAAACCACTGCTGGCAGCCAGCTGAAGTTTGCAGAACCGACGCCCAGCAGGATACCTGCGATAGGCAGTACGGATACTGGCAACATCAGCGATTTACCCACCTTTTGCAGGTTAGCAAATGCATTCTTAAACATAATTGAGAGTGCTCCTGAGTATTTGTGCTTTTTTTTACGCGTTATGCGCATCGGTCTGGGGGGAGATCCAGCCCATTAACAGGCATCTAAGTGCCTTTTGATTTATTACGCAGAGTAAAATAAATCGAAGAAAGTTTGTTTGACGGCTATCACGTTTCTCAAACAGCCCAGTGAAAAACTTTCATAAGTTTACATTATGCGTATCTGAATGTTACAAAAACAGCCTTCACCGCCATTTTTATGGCGGTGAACTTTACTCGCTTAGATAATTAATTACGAGCTTTAAAATAAGTCTGATTTATCATGCGGATTGCAAGCGGGAGTCAGGAATATGGAACAAAGTGGCGAAGTTTTTTGTCGTCGCAACGGCCAATTCCTCAAGTGAAACACCTTTCAGTACCGCCATATATTCCGCTACATCGCGCGTCATTGCCGGTTGGTTTTCCTTACCGCGGTGCGGTACTGGCGCAAGATAAGGTGAATCAGTCTCCACCAGTATGCGATCCAGTGGCACATAACGCGCCGCATCCCTGAGTTGTTCAGCATTGCGGAAGGTCACAATGCCGGAGAAAGAGATGTAAAAGCCCATATCGAGCAATTTTCCAGCAGTTTCTCTGTCTTCCGTAAAACAGTGTAGTACCCCACCGCAGTCTGTCACTTTCTCTTCGCGCAGAATGGCCAGGGTATCGGCACGAGCATCACGGGTATGAACAATCACTGGTTTGTTAAGCTCGCGGCCAATCTGAATGTGATGGCGGAATGATTCCTGCTGGCGTGGCTTGGTTTCCGGAGTATAGAAATAATCCAACCCGGTCTCCCCCATTGCCACCACACCCGGATCTGCGGCCAGGCGGCGAAGTTCTTCAACATCATATTCTTCGGCCTGGTTTAGCGGGTGTACACCACACGAATAAGCTACGTTCTGGCGCTCGCCCACCAACTGACGCATATCGCGATAACCTTCTAGCGTCGTCGCAACTGCAAGGCAGAACTTCACATCGCGCGCGGCAGCTTTTTCCAGGACATCATCGACGCTTTTGTGTAGGGATTGATAATCGAGGCCATCAAGATGGCAATGTGAGTCAACCAGGAACATACAAATACTCTTTAAAGATGGAAGGTAGGAAGGACAGCACCCGGTTGCATTAAACGCTCCCAGGTGAGCAATTGTTCAGTCAGCATTAATTCTCGGTTCACACCCACAACACTTAACAGTGTTTCACGGCATGAAAACCAACTATGCAGTATAGCTTGTAGCATCGCAGGGGTTGCGCTGGAGGCAAGGTTTGCTACCAATGTGTGTTGGTCATCATTGGTCAACCAAGTTGTAGCCCCTTGCTGCCATTTTAGTGCATCCACCAAAAGAGAGCATAACCAGTGAACACGGACAGTTGCATCATCGCTATTTAACGCGGGCAATAACGCCAGCATGTTTTTAGTCACACAGGCCTCATTGAGTTTGTCACACAGCAACTGCCGATGTTTCCACTGCTCGGGTTGCAGCAACGCCAAAGCGCCTGCTGGTGCTCCAGAACTTAAACGTAACGCAGCACGCAATTGTGCGTTATCAAGAGTGATTTCCCGTGCCAGCCAGGCAAGGGCAAAATTTTCATCCGGTGGAGTCAAATACCAGTACAGGCAGCGGCTTCTGAGCGTGGCGGGTAAACGAGCCGGTTCGCGGCTACCCAGGAAAAACCAGGTGTTCGCTGGCGGCTCTTCAAGCGTTTTTAACAGCGCATTGGCGGCCGCTTCAGTAAGCAGTCCGGCATCTTCAAGCCAGACGACTTTTGCCCCGCCCTGCTGAGCATGGCTGTAGAGCTTCTCAGTAATTTCGCGGATAGCGTCAATGCCAAGGCTTGATTTGCCTTTCTCGGGTGCAACCACATAGCTGTCCGGGTGCGTACCGGCCTGCATCAACTGGCAACTGCGACACTGGCCGCAGCTTTTACTCCCTTGTGGTTTCTGGCACATCAACCAGCGGGTGAGTGCGTAAATTAACGCGTCATCACCCATACCGGACAATGAATGAAGCAGTAATGCATGGTGCCCACGCCCGGCCTGATACTGGCTGAGTATTTGCTCAAACGGCGCGCGTAACCATGGATACCATTTCATTAGACCAGCCCCTTAGCCCACTCAAGTACGGCGTTACGCACGTCTTGCGACACTTCATCCAGCGATTGTGTTGCATCAATCGTATGAATACGGCTGTCGGCTGCTGCGAGTTCAAGGTAACGCGCACGGGTGCGGTTAAAGAAGTCGACAGACTCCTGTTCGATGCGGTCTAGCTCGCCACGCGCACGCGCACGTGTCAGACCCACTTCTGGCGTGACATCAAGATAAATCGTCAGGTCCGGGTAAAAATCACCAAGCACGGTGTTACGCAGTGCCATCAGTAATTCCTGATCGATGCAACGACCACCGCCCTGATAAGCCTGAGTAGAGAGATCATGGCGATCACCTATCACCCAGGCACCACGTGACAATGCCGGTTTGATAACCGTTTCCACCAGTTGCACACGTGCCGCGTAGAACATCAGCACTTCGGCTTTATCAGTAACGATTTCATCACCGATACCTTTGTTGTTCAGCGTCAGCTCGCGCAATCTCTCAGCAAGAGGGGTACCGCCGGGCTCACGCGTGAACACCAGATCGGTTACTCCCAGTTCTTTTAAAGTCGCAACTACCACGTTGTGCGCGTTAGTTTTCCCTGCTCCTTCGAGCCCTTCAATGACGATAAATTTACTGACCATTCTTATCCTTCAGCGCTTTGATATACACCTGCACAGCCTGGTTATGGCCAGCAAGGTTGGTATTGAATGTGTGACCGCCCTTTCCATCAGCGACAAAATAGAGATACGGCGTTTTCGCAGGGTGAGCGGCAGCCTGTAGCGATGCATTGCCTGGAATCGCAATTGGCCCAGGCGGCATACCGCTAATCACATAAGTATTATACGGTGTAGGCGTTTCAAGATCTTTACGTGACAGCTTACCGTTGTAGCTTTCACCCATGCCGTAAATTACCGTCGGGTCAGTTTGCAGACGCATGCCGATACGCAGACGGTTGATGAACACCGATGCGACCTGATCGCGCTCTGCTGCAACAGCCGTTTCTTTCTCGATGATCGAGGCCATAGTGACCAAATCATTTTGCGTTTTGTACGGTAGCCCCTCTTTTTTACCATCCCAGGCAACCTGCACCGCTTTGAGCATCCGTTCATGAGCACGCTTTAAGAGGGCAATATCTGTGGTGTTTGCGGTGTACAGCCAGGTGTCAGGGAAAAACCAGCCTTCAACCCATTCCGGGTTTTCGAATTTTAAGGCCTCGGCGACGGTCGCATAGCTGTCATCTTTAAGCTTGTGTTGAATGTATGGCGCTTCACGCAATTGTTTAAGCCAGTCACTCAGGCGAGTCCCTTCCACAAAGCGAATAGGGAACTGCGCTTCTTTGCCGCTCGCTAACAGTTTGAGCATCTCACGCACGGTCATTTGTGGCGTAAAGCGGTAAGTACCCGCTTTAAATTTCGCGAGATCGGGTTCAGCTTTAAGCAGCCACTGGAATACACGCGGGCGGTTTAGCAGCTTTTCATCATAAAGCTGTTTACCCAACGCCAGGCGACCGGTGCCTGGCTTAAGGGTGAAAATGGTTTCTTGCGCAATAGTCAGGTGACTGTTAGCGAGCTGGCGGACTTTGTATAAGCCAACGCCTGCCGCCACGCCAAATACCACTAATAGCAGCAGAAAGAAACGTAGCATCTTTTTCATCGTTAATCGGTTACTCACAAAGTGGTGCTAAAAATTGATAAAGCTCGCGAGATTCAAATCGCCATAATTCAGCCTGGTTCACAGGGACAACCGGCATCAATGCATTGCAAATGAGTAACTCGTCGGCTTGAGCCAGACTTTCAGGACGCTCCCGCACTTGCGTTACTTGCCAGGGTGAGTCTGCAAGACAGGCAATAATATGCTGGCGCATCGTGCCGTTTACACCAGATTTATCCATATAAGGGGTAAAGACCTGAGATCCTTTACGCCAGAATAAATTAGCGGCACAGCATTCCGTAAGCCACCCATCACTGTCAAGAACCAGGGCTTCCTGGGCTTGCGTCTGTTCAAGATGCGTACGAATCAGCACTTGCTCGAGCCGGTTCAGGTGTTTAATTCCGGCAAGATGCGGATTGATGCCCAATCGAATGGGGCTTAATGCCAGGGTAATCCCCTGCTCACGCCATTGTGGATAAAACGAAGGGTAAGCTGAAACGCTGAGTAGCCGTGTCGGATGTTGGCAATTTGCTGCACTGTAACCGCGCCCACCGCTACCACGAGTGATCATCACTTTTAGTACGGCTTGTGATTGTGACAATGCAAGCTGCTGCATTTCACTTTCCAGCAGTGACCATTCGACAAACGGGATAAGAAGTTTTTCACAGGCTTGTTTTAAACGCCCAAGGTGCTGCGCTAAAAAGCGAACGCTACCATCTTTGACCCGTGCCGTCGTAAAACAACCATCGCCAAACTGCACTGCGCGATCGTTCGCCGGTAGATTTGCCGTTAACTCACCATTGATTAAATACATCATCGTTCCTCAATGTTCCGTGAATTAAGAGTGCCAGTGTGGAAGATTTGCAGCAAGAGGGGGAAACTTTAGATGTATAAAGGGCCCGCAAGCGAGCCCTTTATTATTAGCAGGTTAGACCTTTTTAAAGATCAACGAGCCGTTTGTACCACCAAACCCGAAGGAGTTACACAGAGTGTATTCCATTCCTGTTACCTGGCGCGCTTCATGTGGGACAAAGTCCAAATCGCACCCTTCATCAGGATTATCGAGGTTAATCGTTGGCGGAATAGCCTGGTCGCGAAGTGCAAGAACAGAGAAGATTGACTCTACCGCTCCAGCAGCACCTAACAGGTGACCGGTCATAGACTTGGTTGAGCTCACCAGAACACGGTAGGCATCTTCACCAAAAATAGACTTAACCGCTTGCGTTTCAGCTTTATCGCCTGCAGGTGTTGAGGTGCCATGCGCATTAACATAGCCCACCATGCCCGGAGTCAGACCTGCATCACGCAGAGCATTTTCCATGGCCAGTGCAGCACCCGCGCCGTTTTCTGGCGGAGAAGTCATGTGATAAGCATCGCTGCTCATACCAAAACCAACGACTTCTGCGTAGATTTTCGCGCCACGTTTTTTAGCATGTTCGTACTCTTCGAGTACCATCATGCCCGCACCATCACCCAGTACAAAGCCATCACGGTCTTTGTCCCACGGACGGCTCGCCGCTTGTGGGTTTTCATTACGGGTAGAAAGTGCACGCGCAGCACCAAAGCCGCCCACGCCCAACGGAGTACTGGCTTTTTCCGCACCACCTGCCAGCATAGCGTCTGCATCGCCATAAGCGATGATACGCGCTGCCTGACCGATGTTATGCACACCAGAAGTACACGCTGTAGCAATGGAAATACTTGGACCACGCAGGCCGAACATAATGGTCAGGTGACCTGCCACCATATTCACAATAGTAGACGGTACAAAGAATGGGCTGATCTTACGTGGACCACCGTTGACCAACGAGGAGTGGTTCTCTTCGATAAGACCCAGACCACCAATACCAGAACCAATTGCGGCGCCGATACGGATTGCATTCTCTTCCGTTACTTCCAGACCAGAATCCAGCATGGCCTGGTGGCCAGCAACAATTCCATATTGAATGAAGGCATCCATTTTGCGCTGTTCTTTGCGCGAAATGATGTCGTCACAGTTAAAATCCTTTACTAAGCCAGCAAATTTCGTTGCATAGGCGGTAGTATCGAAATGGTCGATTAGGCTGATGCCACTCTGACCGGCAAGGAGAGCTTTCCAGGTAGACTCTACGGTATTGCCGACAGGAGACAACATGCCCAGTCCGGTCACAACTACACGACGCTTAGACACGTTTGTCCTCCAGGGAGGGAAAAAATAATACTAGTGGGACACTTAGATAAAACTCAGGCGGTCGAATGACCGCCTGGAGATGTTCACTTACGCTTGGTGACCGTTGATGTAATCAATGGCAGCCTGAACGGTGGTGATTTTCTCAGCTTCTTCGTCCGGAATCTCAGTATCAAACTCTTCTTCCAGAGCCATTACCAGCTCAACGGTGTCAAGAGAATCAGCGCCCAGGTCCTCTACGAAGGAAGCGGAGTTGATAACTTCTTCCTGCTTAACGCCCAGTTGTTCGCCGATAATTTTCTTAACGCGTTCTTCGATAGTGCTCATACTCTTAAATTTCCTATCAAAACTCGCTTTCGCGATGGTTTTCGTAGTGTATAAAATGTTGAAAAAGATGCAACTAAATCCCGGCAGGTCATACCACGATTTTACGCTATTTTGCGGGCATTCGCCCAAATAACGCAAATAGTTTTATCTTGCGGTTAAACCATGTACATTCCGCCATTGACGTGCAGGGTCTCACCAGAGATGTAACCCGCCTCGTCAGAGGCTAAAAATGCAACAGCACTGGCGATTTCTTTTGCGTCGCCTAAACGACCCGCTGGAACTTCCGCCAGTATACCCGCACGCTGTTCATCAGAAAGCGCACGTGTCATGTCCGTTTCAATAAAGCCCGGAGCAACAACGTTTACAGTAATACCTCGGGACGCAACTTCACGTGCCAGAGATTTACTGAAACCGATCAGACCTGCTTTCGCCGCAGCGTAGTTAGCCTGACCAGCATTTCCCATGGTACCAACCACAGAACCAATAGTGATAATACGACCATGACGCTTTTTCATCATAGCGCGCATTACCGCTTTTGACAGACGGAAAACTGATGACAGATTGGTTTCGATGATATCGTTCCATTCGTCATCTTTCATGCGCATTAACAGGTTATCACGAGTGATACCGGCATTATTAACCAGAATGTCGACTTCGCCAAATTCTGCGCGAATATTTCCTAAAACAGCTTCGATAGAAGCTGGATCGGTAACATTAAGCATATAACCTTTGCCGTTATCGCCCAGATAATCACTGATCGCCTGCGCACCACTTTCACTGGTAGCAGTACCGATAACTTTCGCACCACGGGCCACTAAGGTTTCCGCGATTGCGCGGCCAATACCGCGGCTTGCGCCGGTTACCAGCGCAATTTTTCCTTCAAAACTCATGGTTTTCCTCGTCTTATTGCTCGAGCGCTGCTGACATCGCTACCGGCTCGTTAATGGCCGATGCAGTCAGTGTGTCAACAATACGTTTTGTTAGGCCAGTCAATACCTTACCTGGCCCTACTTCCAGCAACTGGGTCACACCCTGCGCTGCCATAAATTCTACTGACTTAGTCCACTGTACCGGGCTGTAAAGCTGGCGTACCAGAGCACTACGAATAGCTTCCGCAGAGGTTTCACATTTCACGTCAACGTTGTTCACAACCGGAACAACTGGAGCATTGAAAGTAATATCTTCCAGCGCAACGGCAAGTTTATCTGCCGCAGGCTTCATCAATGCACAGTGAGATGGCACACTAACAGGCAGTGGCAGAGCACGTTTTGCACCAGCGGCTTTACAAGCTGCACCGGCACGCTCTACAGCGTCTTTGTTACCCGCAATCACAACCTGACCAGGTGAGTTAAAGTTCACCGGAGAAACCACTTCGCCCTGTGCTGCTTCTTCACAGGCTTTTGCAATAGACGCATCATCAAGACCGATGATGGCATACATTGCGCCTGTGCCCGCTGGGACCGCTTCTTGCATCAATTTGCCGCGTAATTCAACCAGACGCACCGCATCTGCGAAATCAATGACGCCAGCACAAACCAGAGCAGAGTACTCGCCCAGGCTGTGTCCTGCCATCATTGCAGGAGTTTTGCCACCCAGCTGCTCCCAGACACGCCATAATGCGACAGAGGCTGCCAGCAATGCTGGCTGAGTTTGCCAGGTTTTGTTCAGTTCTTCAGCCGGACCTTGTTGAGTCAGCGCCCACAAATCATAGCCCAGCACATCAGAAGCTTCACGGAAGGTTGCTTCAACAACAGGATTAGCTGCTGCGATTTCTGCCAGCATACCAACTGCTTGCGAACCTTGCCCTGGAAAAACAAAAGCAAATTGAGTCATGGTTAAATCCCTAATAATCAAAAACGAACCAGTGCTGAACCCCAGGTAAAGCCACCGCCGAAGGCTTCGAGCAATACCAGTTGGCCACGTTTAATCCGCCCGTCGCGTACCGCTTCATCCAGCGCTGCCGGAACAGAAGCTGCAGAGGTATTACCGTGACGATCCAGGGTAACGACCACATTATCGAGTGACATGCCGAGTTTTTTGGCCGTCGCGCTGATAATGCGCAGGTTAGCCTGATGCGGAACCAACCAATCCAGATCGGAACGATCCAGATTATTCGCCTCAAGGGTTTCATCAACAATGTGCGCAAGCTCTGTAACTGCGACTTTAAAGACTTCATTACCAGCCATCGACAGGTGAATCGAATTTTCAGGATTCACGCGGTCGACATTCGGTAGCGTCAACAGTTCACCATAGCTACCATCAGCATGCAGGTGGGTTGAAATAATACCAGGCTCTTCAGAAGCACTCAGTACAACCGCCCCTGCACCATCACCAAAAATAATAATTGTGCCGCGATCGGTAGGATCGCAAGTCCGTGCCAGCACATCAGAACCAATAACCAGCGCATGTTTTACTGCGCCGGATTTCACATATTGGTCTGCCACGCTTAATGCGTAGGTAAAACCGGCGCAAGCGGCTGCAACATCAAATGCAGGGCAGCCTTTAATCCCTAACATTGCTTGTACCTGGCAGGCAGCACTTGGGAAAGCGTGAGTTGAAGAAGTTGTGGCAACGATAATCAGCCCAATTTCAGACTTATCGATTTCTGCCATTTCAAGCGCACGCGTAGCCGCAGCAAAAGCCATTGTTGCAACGGTTTCATCTGGCCCAGCAATTCGACGTTCACGAATACCTGTACGGGTGACAATCCACTCGTCAGAAGTATCCACCATTTTTTCCAGGTCGGCGTTGGTACGCACGTGTTCTGGCAGATAGCTACCAGTACCAATAATCTTCGTATACATGTACGTCAGTCACTCTTGGGTAATACAGATTCCAGGCGGGCAGCAATCCGTTTAGGAACTTGCCGCACCACCGCCTGCACTGCCTGTTCTATCGCGACAACAAACGCTCGCTGATTGGCCGCTCCGTGACTCTTAATCACTGTGCCGCGCAATCCTAACAGACAGGCGCCATTATACTGGTCGGGGTTGAGGTGACTGAATCGCCTTGTCAGGCTTTTTTGTAACCAATGCTTCAATATAATTAGCCACCACGACCTTTTTTTCCCTTCGCCCTGTGATTTCAAAAGCGAGAGGAACATCCTTGCAACCCCTTCCATCGTCTTGAGGGTGACGTTACCGACAAAACCATCGCAGACCAGCACGTCGGTTTTTCCCGTCAACAACTCGTTCGCTTCAAGATAACCAATATAGTTGATAGAAGGCATTGTTTTTAATAAAGCTGAAGCATCGCGAATGCTATCAAGACCTTTCGTCTCTTCTTCGCCGATGTTCAGCAATGCGACACGTGGAGAGTTGATGCCGAGGAGTTCCTCAGCCATCACTGAACCCATTATCGCAAATTGCACCAGCATATTACTGTCACAATCCACATTCGCGCCAAGATCAAGCACGACTGTTTTACCTTTTTGCTGATGCGGCAATACTGTCATCAACGCCGGGCGCTCAATCCCTTCAATCGGTTTGAGCAATAATTTGGCCAGGCCCATCAGAGCACCGGTATTTCCTGCACTGACGCAAGCTTCTGCTCGCCCTTCTTTTACTAACTCAAGCGCCACTCGCATTGAGGATCCACGACTATTCCGGATCGCATGCGAAGGTCTTGCATCACTAGCAATAACCGACTCCGCAGGAACTATCTGCGCACGTGAGCGTTTTTCAAAATCAGCTTTGGCAAGTAATGGCGTGATGGCGTCGGGGTCGCCGACTAATAGAAGGTTTAACTGAGAGTTAGAGTCCAGTGCCTGCAATGCTGCAGGCACTGTCACGGAAGGACCGAAGTCCCCACCCATGGCATCTAACGCAAGGGTTAGACGTCTCAAGGTATCGCCAATTACTTAGCGATAACCTTGCGACCGCGGTAGAAACCGTCGGCGGTGATGTGGTGACGCAGATGAGTTTCGCCAGAAACTTTGTCCACGGACACTGCTGCTGTGGTCAGCGCGTCATGGGAACGACGCATGCCACGTTTAGAACGGGTTGGTTTATTCTGTTGTACGGCCATGGACCTTACTCCTTAATTACTTATGCTTTAAACTGGCTAATACGGCAAATGGGTTTGGTTTCTCCGCCTCGGAAGGCAGTTTGCCAAATACCATGTCCGCCTCGGACACTTCACAGTGTTCAGAATCATGCACCGGAACAACTGGCAAGGAGAGGATAATTTCATCTTCAACCAGCGCCAGAAGATCGATTTCACCAAATTCGTTGACCTGAACTGGTTCATATCCTTCCGGGAGTGCTTCAGCCTGCTCGTCTTTGACGATCGGGCTAAAACAATACTGTGTGTAAACCTGATGGGCAAATGGCTTTCCGCAACGCTGACACGCCAATGTTACCGAAACTTTCGCATCACCAGTAAGAACTGCGAGGCGTTGGTTATCGATGGCAAATGACATATCGCATTCCACATCACTGTCTACACTGACTACAAACTCGGCGACACGCTCCACCTGAATAGGGGTGTAAACACCCGTGTAATCAAGGCGTTTTTGAGCCGTACGAACCGGATCGAGAGTCAGGGGTAATTTTACTTTTTGCATAGGGCGCGCATATTAACTTTGTAACGTCATAGAGTCAAAGAAAAAGCCTGTAAACAGTGCCTTTTCTACTTATTCGCACACATTGCGGTGGCATAGTTTAAAATGCCTTTTCTCGGATCGCTATCATTAATGAAAAAAATATGACGCAAATTATTCTGGCCTCAACTTCGCCATACCGTCGAGAGCTGCTTGAAAAGCTCGGCATGCCCTTTATCACCGCGGCCCCACAGCTCGATGAAACGCCAATTCCCGGTGAGGATGCCCGTCATCTCGTCATGCGACTAGCGCAAGCCAAAGCACAGGCGTTGAGCCCGGAGTACCCAAATCATTTGATTATCGGCTCAGATCAGGTCTGCGTTTTAGAAGGGAAAATCGTCGGCAAGCCGCACACAGAAGAAAAAGCAGTCGAACAATTGCTGATTGCGCGCAACAGTATTGTTACTTTTTATACCGGCCTTGCACTTTATAATTCCTCCGCTGGGAATTTACAGGTGATTTGCGAACCCTTTGATGTGCACTTTCGTCATCTGAGTGAGCAAGAAATCCGCAATTACGTGCATAAAGAACAGCCGTTGCAATGTGCCGGAAGTTTTAAGAGTGAAGGTTTGGGCATTACGTTGTTTGATAGGCTTTCAGGAAAAGATCCCAATACTCTGGTGGGCCTGCCGCTTATTAGCTTGGGTGATATGCTGCGCAACGAAGGTGTCAATCCGTTGCTGATATAAGTGGCCAAGGGTGGATAGCTCCACCCTGGCAGCAACAACTATCGCGCGTTGTTACGCAATACAGTAAGACAACGCTTTAGCTTCTCATCCAGCGGTGCTTCAACTCGCATAATTTCACCGGTGTTAGGATGAGTGAAGCGCAAGGCCGCAGCGTGCAAGAACAAGCGATTCAGACCCGTTCCTGCGAGTTGCTTATCAAACTCACGATCGCCATAACGATCGTCAAACGCAATCGGGTGGCCTGCGTGAAGCGTGTGCACACGAATCTGGTGAGTTCGCCCGGTAATCGGGCTACAACGCACAAGTGTGGCAAACTCGTAACGTTCTTCCACTTTAAAACGCGTCTCTGAAGGTTTCCCTTCGCTATTTACGCGCACAATGCGCTCACCGCTTTGCAAAATATTCTTAAGCAACGGAGCCTGCACAGATTTCACATGCGATTGCCATTGGCCACGAACTAGCGCCAGGTAATCCTTCTGCATTCCTTTTTCACGCAGTTGCTCGTGTAACGAACGTAATGCAGAACGTTTCTTCGCAACCAGCAAAATACCGGAGGTATCACGGTCCAGACGGTGCACAAGCTCAAGGAAACGCGCTTCGGGGCGTAAAGCACGCAACCCTTCAATTACACCGAAGCTCAGACCGCTGCCGCCATGGACTGCCGTACCCGATGGCTTATTTAGTACCAGAATGTGGTCGTCTTCATAGAGAATCGCATCGGTCAATGCCGCCACTTTTTGCAGATGCGGGGAAACCGCCTCTTCTTCACGTTCAGCAACGCGAACTGGTGGAATACGGATTTCGTCACCATCCTGAATTTTATATTCAGGCTTGATGCGTTTTTTATTCACGCGCACTTCGCCTTTACGCAAAATGCGATAAATCATACTTTTCGGTACGCCTTTTAAGCGCGAGAGCAAAAAGTTATCGATACGCTGCCCGGCTTCGTCGGACGAAATGGCAACGATTTGTACTGAAGGTGTCTGAGTTTTCATGGTCGGCGATTCTAAATAGCGTGCGCGCATAGCGCCACTCATTTTTATGTGCTTAACTGAGAAATTGCCTGGTTTTAAGTCGCCTGACTCTCCTTTTTCAAATTTCTGCGACGCACAGCGAAAAAGTGAGTTAAAAAACTGTAAGAAACGAGGCATCAAAGGCAAAAGTCATCTTGCTATAATAAGGTTAGCAATGGAATAATGTTGCGGTTTTCCGTGTTGATACTTGTTAGAACAAGGAATTTTGCGGAATTACCAGTTTTGCCTGAATGTTCATCCACGCAGCAATGGCGTAAGACGTATTGTACTTTCAGGCAGTTAGCGGGCTGCGGGTTGCAGCCTGACCGGTAAAATGGAATCAACTCTTAAGAAATTTTCTAAGGTTATTCCCACGATAATTGCGCTGTATTTCCGTATGAAATACAGGCTACCGACACTTTGCGCCTCTCAGCAAGCGACAACCGTGAGGTTGGCGACTTAATGCGTTTAGTCACGAGGCCATCGGTTCACTCCCGGTCAGCGTCACCATGCCCGTAGCTCTGTCACCAATGTAAGAATAATGAGTAAGTTACGATGAAAAGAATGCTAATAAACGCGACTCAGCAAGAAGAGTTGCGTGTCGCCCTTGTAGATGGGCAGCGCCTGTACGATCTGGATATTGAAAGTCCTGGACACGAACAGAAAAAAGCCAACATCTATAAAGGCAAAATCACCCGTATTGAACCAAGTCTGGAAGCGGCATTTGTAGATTACGGCGCGGAACGTCATGGTTTCCTTCCCCTTAAAGAAATTGCCCGCGAATATTTCCCGTCTAATTATTCATCACATGGTCGTCCAAACATTAAAGATGTTCTGCGCGAAGGCCAGGAAGTGATTGTCCAGATTGATAAAGAAGAACGTGGTAATAAAGGCGCAGCCTTAACCACCTTTATTAGCCTGGCGGGTAGTTATTTGGTACTGATGCCTAACAACCCACGTGCTGGTGGTATTTCCCGCCGCATTGAAGGTGACGATCGTACCGAACTGAAAGAAGCACTGTCTTCTCTTGAACTGCCAGATGGCATGGGTCTGATTGTACGTACAGCTGGCGTGGGTAAATCCGCCGAAGCACTGCAATGGGACTTAAGTTTCCGTCTGAAGCATTGGGAAGCCATTCAGAAAGCGGCAGAAAATCGCCCGGCTCCATTCCTTATCCATCAGGAAAGCAACGTTATCGTCCGTGCTTTCCGTGATTATCTGCGTCAGGATATCGGTGAAATTCTTATCGATAACCCGAAAGTGCTCGAACTGGCTCGCCAGCATATCGGCGCGTTGGGTCGTCCTGATTTCAGCAGCAAAATTAAGCTCTACACCGGTGAAATCCCGCTGTTTAGCCACTATCAAATTGAATCGCAGATTGAATCCGCGTTCCAGCGTGAAGTTCGCCTGCCTTCCGGCGGCTCGATTGTTATCGACTCCACCGAAGCATTAACCGCCATCGACATCAACTCCGCGCGCGCAACTCGCGGCGGCGATATCGAAGAAACGGCGTTCAATACCAACCTTGAAGCTGCTGATGAAATCGCACGCCAACTGCGCTTGCGTGACCTCGGTGGCCTGATTGTTATCGACTTCATCGACATGACGCCTGTGCGCCACCAACGCGCGGTAGAAAACCGTCTGCGCGAAGCGGTACGCCAGGACCGTGCTCGCATCCAGATTAGCCATATTTCACGCTTTGGCTTGCTGGAAATGTCACGTCAGCGTCTCTCCCCTTCTCTGGGCGAGTCCAGCCACCACGTCTGCCCGCGCTGTAGCGGAACAGGTACGGTGCGTGACAACGAATCCATGGCACTCTCCATTCTGCGTCTGATTGAAGAAGAAGCGCTGAAAGAGAATACCCAGGAAGTTCACGCGATTGTTCCAGTACCCATTGCCTCTTACCTGCTGAACGAAAAACGTGATGCGGTGAGCGCGATTGAAACCCGTCAGGGCGGCGTGAAAGCCATCATCGTTCCTAACGATCAGATGGAAACTCCACACTATTCCGTATTGCGCGTACGTAAAGGCGAAGAAAGCAAAACTCTGAGCTACATGCTGCCGAAGCGGTATGAAGAAGAGATGGCTGTGCCGTCTGAAGAAGAGTACGCAGAGCGTAAACGTCCTGAGCAACCTGCACTGGCAACCTTCGTGATGCCTGAAGTGCCGCCAGCTCCGCCTGAGTCAGCTCCTGCGGCAACTGCGGTGCAAACTCCAGTGACTAAACCAGTAGCTGCGAAAGTAGCAACAACAGAGCAGCCTGGCTTGCTTAGCCGCTTCTTCGGTGCGTTGAAAAACCTGTTCGCAGGTGAACCAACTACTGAAAGCAAAGAAGTTCAGGAAGCAAAACCTGCTGAGACTGAAGGCCAACGTCAAAATCAGGATCGCCGTAACAACCGTCGCCAGAATAACCGTCGTGATCGTAACGACCGTGGCGATCGTAATAACCGCGATCGTGATAATCGTGGCGAAGGCCGTGGAGAAAATCGCAGCGAAAATCGTGACAACCGCGAGCCGCGTGAAAACCGCGACCGCGACGATAACCGCCGTAATCGCCGTCAGGGTCAGCAGCAAAATACTGAAGTGCGTGAAAACCGCCCTGCAGTTGCTGAAGAAATTGAGAAGCCAAAAGCACGCGACGAGCAGCAACCACGTCGTGAGCGCAACCGTCGTCGTAGCGATGACAAGCGTCAGGCGCAGCAAGAAGTTAAAGTTCTGCAACGTGATGAAACTGTAGAAGTTGAAGTCGAGACTGAGCAGGAAGAACGCGTCCAGGTTATGCCTCGTCGTAAACAGCGTCAGCTGAGCCAGAAAGTTCGCTTCGAATCAGCTCAAGATTCTGCTGTTGAAGTTGTGGCTACCCCTGAAATCGCTGAAGCAGTTGCAGCACCAGTTACCCACACTGAACTGGCAACTATCCCGTTACCAGCTGTTATCGAGAAGCCAGTTGTTGAGCATGAAGACAACAACGATTCACGTAACGACTCTAACGGTATGCCGCGCCGTTCTCGCCGCTCTCCACGTCATTTACGTGTTAGTGGCCAGCGTCGTCGTCGTTACCGTGATGAGCGTTACCCAGCACAGTCGCCAATGCCGTTGACCGTAGCATGTGCATCTCCTGAACTGGCCTCTGGTAAAGCCTGGATTAGTTATCCGGTTGCCCGTTCGCAAGAAGAGTCGCAGTACGACAACGTTGAGCGTACCCCGGTCTTCGTCTCTCACGAGCAAGAAGTTCCAGAAGTGATTATTTCACAACCAGTTGTTGAGACTGCACATGTTGAAACAACACATCCGGAAGTGATTGCAACGCCAGTCAGCGAGCAGCCACACCTGATTGCTTCTGAAGATGACATTGTCGCTGAACAAGTGATTGACGAAGTTGCACCTGCACAAGATGAAGAAATTGTAGAAACTCATCCACAGCAGGCAGCAGAAGTTGCTCAGGAAGCGCCGGTTATTGTTGCAGAAACTGTGCCAGTGGCTCCGGTTGAAGAAACAAAACCAGTCGAAGTGGTTGAAGTGCAAACTTCTGTTACTCAAGAAGCAGCTGTTGCAGAAACTGCCGCTGAAACTGTGCCAGAAGTGAAAGCAGCCCCTGCAGAAGTAGCCGTAGTTGCTCACGCCGTTAAGCATGCGACGGCACCGATGACTCGTGCTCCAGCACCGGAATATGCGCCAGAATCACCACGTCAAAGTGATTGGGTACGCCCAACTTATGACTTTAGTGGTCGCGGTTCTGCCGGTGGTAGCAGTGCAACTCATCAGGCAGCAGCACCAGCAACACGCCCGCAAAGCACTGACTAATCGCTAAGCGTTGCTAAAAAGCCGACCAGGACTCTGGTCGGCTTTTTTATTTCTGCGTGTGCTGTCATGTAGCAACCCAGATCCTACCTACAAAAGCAATTTGTCTATTCATAGGGAAATTGCCAGCGCCCCCCTTACCCTCTATTTTTAGGCAAAAAAAAGCCCACTCTGGGGTGCAGAAGCGGGCATATAAAGCGTGCCCAGTTTCATGGCACACCCAAAATGTTAAAGCTTATTTGTTTAGCTGGAACAAGGACATCCCTTGCATATCGCTGAAAGCTTTATAAGAGGCCTGAAGGGCTGCCTGCTGCATCACATAAGAAGAGATTGCTGAGTTCCAGTCCACATCAACCAAATCACTCATTTGCTGAGCCTGACCCAACGCGCGATCGCTACCTAACTCATCAAGCTTATCCAACTCGTTCAGTTGCGTACCGAGTTCAGCACGTACAGTCAGCACGTTATTGAGGGAGTTTCTCAACCCACGGTTGGTTTTATCAATTGCACCCTTTTCTACATCCGTCAAATCAGCAGCTGGCGTTTTCAACGCGCTAATTGCCGTATCAAGCATCTCAAAGAGATTAGTCTCTGATGTAGAACCATCAGGTTCAGGCACCGCATTACTGGTCAGTGACTCGAAAATCTCTGAGCCCAGATGCCCTACGGTCATGGTACGAGATGCGTCTACAGATTGCGTAACAGCAGTACCACCACCGCCATATTCGATTTTTCCGGTAACAGCATCCGCGCTAAACGGTGCCGAATCCGTTTTATAACCCGCAAAAATATAGCGCCCGTTGCCGTCCGTACTGTTGGCAAGGTTCAATATCTGATTGCGAATACCTTCCAGATCGGTCGCCAGTGATGCACGGTCGTCATCGCTTAACGTACCGTTACCGGCGTTAACGATTCTTTCTTGTGCTGACTGGATAGCTGTTGTCACCTGCCCTAACACGTTTTCTTCCAGCGAAATCTTTTGAGTCGCAAAGGTACGCGCCAACGCATACTGGCTGTTTTGTGCCTGAGCCTGAGACAGCACTACGGCCTGCGATGCAGCAATCGGATCGTCAGAAGGTTTAGTAACGCGCTTACCGGTCGACATCTGCTCGCCATAACGCAACCACTCACTTTGCGAGTTAGTTATGCCGCGCATGTTCTGTTGATACATCATTGCGGTACTGATACGCATACGCCAGATTCCTTAATTAACGGATGGACAGTAACGCATCAAACAGAGTTGATGCCGTCTGTAGTACCTGGGCATTGGCCAGGTAATATTGTTGGAAACGCTGCAAGTTACCGTACTCTTCGTCGAGATTGACGCCAGAGATAGACTGCTGTTGGTTACTCAACTGCGTGACCACGTTGTTTTGTGTGGTGCTGGTGACTTTCAGCGTGCTGGTTTTGTTGCCAACATCGCTTACAAGGCTCGCATACGCATCGTTAAACGATTTGTTACCGTTAACGATTTTGCCACTTTGCAAATCCAGCATTGCCTGGGCATTACGGTTATCGCTTGCGCCACCGCTGGTATTGCCAGTGCCACCATTAGGGTTACCCGCCAGGGCCAGCTTACTTTCGTCGGTAATCAGCACGCCCATGTTCACAACAGCGTCAGAAACAGGTTTAACTATGAAGCTGTCATTTTTGCTCGGCGCCGTACCGCTAATATCAAGTTTCAGGCCATCAAAGCTCATGCTTTTGCCATCAGTAGAGAGCGTGGCTTTGAATTGCTTATTATCCGCCAGTCGCGTGACTTGCCAGTCCTTGCCGTCATAGGTCACTTTGTAGTCGCTGGCCTGCACTTCCGAGCTGTTCGTCATGCTTACTTTAAGCGAGGTATCTTTAGCCACATTGTTGGCGTTCCCCCAGGCTGTCGGCCCGCCGATTGAAAAGAAATCACCACCAGCCTCCGCTGGGTCACCAGCATCAACCCCTTTGCCATGTTGTTGATTTATCGCATCGGCAAATGTCAGAGCCAGTTGCCCCAGGCGGTTACGTGCGCTATCTAAATCCTGAGAACGGAAGGTCAACACGCCGCCCAGCGTGCCGCTGCTCAATTGGTTTTCCGGGATTTCCTTAGTGCCGGAAACTGGGTCAACATACGCAACAGTAGTGCGTGAAGGGTCAGCACTGGAAGGGACTGCCGCCAGTTTATTGGCTTTATCACCCTGCACCAGGGACAAACCATTCGCGATGGAGACGTTATAAGTACCGCCATCCTGAACACTGACTTCAACACCGACAATCTGGTTTAACTCGCTAACCAGTTGGTCGCGCTGATCGAGCAGATCGTTCGGTGCTGCACCTGCGCCCACACCCGTCAGACGCGAAATCTGGTTATTCAGATTGGCAATCTGGCTGGCGTAATTGTTGATTTGCTCCACGCTGCTCTGGATGCTGGTATTCACCTGCTTATCCTGGTCGCGTAGATACTGATCGGTCACCTTAAACTGGTTAACCAAGCCGTTGGCATTACCGAGCAACGCCTGGCGTGCCGCCGGGTCTTCGGAGTTACTAACCAGAGTCTGCAAGCCGCTAAAAAAGCTCTGCATGGTTGTAGCGAGGGTATTTGTAGTGCCAGACAGAATATTGTCAATTTTAGACATCTGCTGGTACTGAGTATTCAGACCACTGCTTTGCGTTTGTGCCGCACGCAGTTGGTTAGTGATGAACGCATCATATTCACGTTGCACTCCGCTGACCTGTACGCCATTACCAATCCAGCCACCTGCGCCAAGCGTACTTTGCGACTGCGACAACACGGTAGTCTGGCGGGTATAGCCTGTGACGTTATAGTTAGAAATGTTGTTACTGACAGTATTCAGTGCCGCCTGGGCAGCACCCAGGCCACTCATGGCACTGTTAATCAGGCTACTGGACATGAAATTTCCTTAGCGCGTTAATCACGATTCCTGTTGGTAAGTATCGGCAGCGTCTGGCAACACTTGAGGTGTTAGCTCTAAATAATTCGAGTTGCAGGAAGGCTGCAAGGGAGCAACAAATTTGTCTGGAACAAATTTGAACGCTGCTTGCAGCGTCCCCAAAGGGGTAAGGCCCATGGATGGGCCGCATAATCCCCAGGAGCTTACATAAAGTAAGTGACTGGGGTTTGTGAGTGCAGCTAACGCACTTGCGGCTCGAAGTATGATGAGCTTCAGAATAAATTGGATAAGTCATTGCTATACGCTTTTGCGACCTTTTCACCCATCGCCTTCATCTGTTGAATCATGCCCGTCAGCTTACGGGCATAGTTCGGATCGGTTGCGTAACCGGCATTTTGCAATGCCTGTGCACCCTGTTCTGCGGTATTGGCGTTAGTGACTGCGGCGTATCGCGGGTTGCGCGTCAGCAAACCGACGTAATCAGAAAGTGCTTCGAGGTAAGAGCTATAGACACGGAATTTCGCTTTCACCTTTTTCGCTTCACCATTTTCATACTCGGTAGTGGTGATTTCCGTCGTCGGGCCTTTCCAACTTCCCGACGCCTTCACGCCAAACAAGTTAAAACTCGGCTCACCTTTCTCAGTAAGAATCTGCCGCTGGCCCCACCCTGACTCCAGGGCAGCCTGCGCCAGAATCAAGTGATGCGGAATACCGCTCTGTTCACTGGCAAGCCTTGCTGGTAACGAAAGCTGCGCCAGGAAGTCTTTGCTGTCACCCGTCAGCGGCTCTTCGTTAGAAGGCGCTTTCGGAATGGCCTGACGCACCATTTGCGTTAACGCCTGGTTCTGGAAACTGGTCGCAGTTTGCAGATCAAACTTCATCGGCACTTTGCCAGCATCTTCCGATGGGTCGGCATTGCCGCCCATTTGCTCCACCATCATATCGGCCAGCCCAAGTCCTTTAGAACTGAGCTGCTGTGCGATTTGCTGGTCATAGATGCTGGTGTACATGCGCGTCTGCTCGCTGCTAAATAAGCCATCTTTTGGCAGCGCCTCACGCATGCTTTTCAGCATCATCTGCACGAACATCCCCTCCACCTGGCGGGCAACCGATTTCATGTTGCCTTTTGGATCTTGCCCGGTTTTCGCTTTTAGCTCGTTAAGAGAGTTAGCATCCCATGCAGCATTCGCCAGTGACTGGGTATCGTTAAGCATCAGATGATTTCCACTTTGGCACGCAGACATCCGGCGGTTTGCATCGATTGCAGAATCGACATCAATTCCATTGGTGAAGCACCCAGCGTATTCAGTGCACGAACCACATTATTCAGATTGGCACTGGCGTTAACCCGTTGCAGCGCACCGCCGTTCTGACGCAGATCGATTTGGGTTTGCGGCGTCACCACTGTTTGGCCGCCACCAAATGGCGTATCCGGCTGGCTTACCTGTGCTGAACGGTTAACCGTTACAGACAAGTTACCCTGCGCCACAGCACAAGTGTCTAGTGTCACTTCCTGGTTCATCACCACCGAGCCGGTACGTGAGTTGATAATCACTTTCGCGTCCTGCGCAGGCATGTTGACTTCAAGGTTCTGAATATCAGCCAACAAACGCACTTGCGAACTGTTACCGCTTGGTACACGAATCTGAATAGTGCGCGCATCTAAAGCTGAAGCACTGCCAAAACCACGTGAGCGGTTGATGGTGTCAGTTATCTGCTGCGCAAGAGTGAAATCATCGTTGTTAAGTTGCAGGCTAATCATATTCCCGGTGCCAAAAGTGCCCGGCAACTCACGTTCGATAACCGCACCGTTTGTGATACGACCGCCGTTAAGCTGGTTAACCTGAACGCTGCTGCCGCCCGCTGAAGCCCCGGCACCGCCCACCAGAATGTTACCCTGCGCGAGCGCATAAACCTGGTTATCAACACCTTTCATCGGCGTCATCAGCAAGGTGCCACCACGCAGGCTTTTGGCGTTACCCATGGATGAAACCACCACATCAATATTCTGCCCGGATCGTGCAAATGCGGGGTATTTTGCCGTCACCATTACCGCTGCGACGTTTTTAAGCTGCATGTTGGTGCCCGCCGGAACGGTGATCCCCAACTGCGAAAGCATGTTGTTAAGTGTCTGGGTAGTGAACGGTGTTTGTGTGGTTTGGTCGCCTGTGCCATCGAGCCCAACCACCAGACCGTAACCAATCAAGGAGTTTTCTCGCACGCCCTGAACCGTTGTCAGGTCGCGGATACGGTCGGCTTGCGCAAAGGTTGCCACCAGAATCAGCAATCCGAATAAATATTTGGTCATGAGTTTCCTCGCTTACATCGGCGATAAATTAAGGAAGAAGCGTTGCAACCAACCCATATTCTGCGCTTCGTTGATATAGCCGTTACCGACATATTCGATGCGTGCATCCGCCACTTGCGTAGACGGCACGGTATTGGAGCCGCTAATAGTGCGAGGATTCACCACGCCGGAGAAACGAATAAATTCGGTGCCCTGGTTAATGGCTATCTGTTTTTCACCCACGACGTGCAGGTTGCCGTTTGCCAGTACCTGATCCACCGTCACGGTTAAGGTTCCACTAAAGGTATTACTGGCGTTTGCCCCACCTTTACCGTTGAAACTGTTGCCGCCAGAGGCATCCACTGACGCGCGATCGTTGCCGAATAGCCCCTCGAGATAACGAGGCGTTACGTCAAAGCCAAAGTTTGTTTTGCCATCACGGCTGGCATTAGCCGACGAGCTTTTGCTGGCACTGACATTTTCCTGGAGCTGAATAGTCAAGGTATCGCCGACATTCCTTGGACGGCGGTCTTCGAACAAAGGCTGATACCCATAGTTCACCGGTTGCGCCGTCTGGAAAATTGAACCATTGACGATAGGCGCAGGGCCTGGCACTGGCTGGGCCGTTGTCGCCCCTTCCACCAGCGGTTTAGTTGGTATCAGCGCGCAGCCTGTTGAGGCGAGCACCAGACACATCACGATAGGACGGAGAACCATTGGGTTTTGCATTGCTTTCATCTTCAGGTCATTCAGATAAAGACAGCCGGTGCAAAACTGCACACCGGCAAACGCCTTACAGTTGCGTCAGTTTTTGCAGCATCTGATCGGTGGTAGAAACGGCTTTACTGTTGATTTCATAAGCGCGCTGAACCTGGATCATATTCACCAGTTCTTCTGCAACGTTCACGTTAGAGGTCTCAACGTACCCCTGATACAACAGACCAGCGCCATTAAGCCCCGGAGTACTTTCATTAGGCGTTCCGGAGGACTGGGTTTCGGCATAGAGGTTTTCACCCAGGCTTTCCAGACCCGTATCATTCATAAAGGTGGTCAAGTTAAGCTGGCCTACCTGCACGGGTTGCGCCTGACCCTGCTGAGTCACACTCACGATGCCGTCACGTCCAACGGTAATCGTCAGGGCGTTAGCAGGAATGGTGATTGCTGGCTGAACCTGGAAACCACCCGCCGTCACCAGTTGGCCGTTTTGATCAACCTGGAATGAACCATCGCGCGTGTAGGCACTGGTACCATCCGGCAGTTGTACCTGGAAGAAACCCTGACCTTTGATAGCCACATCTTTACTGTTGTTAGTCTGAGAAAGGTTACCCTGGCTATGCAGACGCTCAGTGGCGACTGGACGCACACCCGTACCAATCTGCAAACCTGAAGGCAACGTGGTTTGCTCAGAAGATTGCGCACCAGGCTGGCGAATAGTCTGGTAAAGAAGATCTTCAAACACAGCACGCTGACGCTTAAAACCGTTGGTGGAGACGTTTGCCAGGTTGTTGGCAATCACATCCATGTTGGTTTGCTGGGCATCAAGACCGGTTTTGGCGATCCATAAAGAACTGATCATTTTGAATTCCTGTTAGTTTCGCGGCTGATTATCAAGTCATCGACAGCAGTTGGTTGGCCCGTTGCTCGTTTTCATCCACGCTCGAAATAATCTTCATCTGCATTTCAAAACGACGGGCGTTGGAAATCATGTCAGCCATGGCTTCAACAGGTTTAACGTTACTGCCTTCCAGTACGCCAGGCATCAAAGAGATGCTGGCATCGGCTTGTAAAGTCGCACCGCGTGTGGCTTGAGCTGCTGGGCTCAAACGGAAAAATCCATCATCACCACGTACAACTTCTGTACCGGTAGCTTTCACCAGTTTCAGGCGGCCAATCGGTGCTACCGTATTAGGCTGGTCACCCGCGTTAAGTGCAGAAATGGTGCCATCAGCCGCGATAGTTAGCTGTGCGCCTTGAGGAACAGCAATCGGACCACCTTCCCCCATCACCGGTTGCCCGCCGATGGTCAGTTGCCCGGCAGGACTCACCTGCATATTGCCGTTACGGGTATAAGCTTCTGTACCATCAGCACTTTGTACCGCCAGCCAGCCATCTTGTTGCAGGGCAACATCCAGCGGGCGTTGGGTGTAATCAAGCTGACCTTGGGACATATCAGCGCCAGGCGTTGACGCGGTCACCAGGGTACGCGTTGGCAAAGAAAGCCCTTCCACCGGAACTGCGCGCAAAGCCGTTAGCTGTGCACGAAAACCGGGAGTTGAAGCATTCGCCAGGTTGCTGGCCGTCACCGCTTGTTGATTCAGCGTCTGACTGGCCGCGCCCATGGCGGTATAAATTGCGTGATCCATTAAGCTTTCCCGTCAGTGCTTAGCGCAGGTTAACCAGGGTGTTAAGTATCTGGTCCTGGGTTTTGATGGTCTGCGCGTTAGACTGGTAGTTGCGCTGTGCGACAATCATATTGACCAGTTCTTTACTCAGATCGACGTTTGAGGCTTCCAGCGCACCGTTAGTCAGCGTACCGAAGTTACCTGAGCCTGCCGTACCCAACAGCGCAACACCTGAAGCATTGGTCGCCGCCCAGACGTTGTTACCCTCAGAGGACAAGCCTTCTGGGTTCGCAAAGTTGGACAACACAATCTGCCCGAGCAATTGGTTTTGTTCGTTGGAGTAGTTACCGACTACGGTGCCATCTTCATTGATCTGATAACTCACCAAATCGCCTGGCTTGTAGCCATTCTGGTTCGCGGCAACGATGTTGTTGGATCCGGTGTTTTGCTGCATGGAGTTGAGGAAGCTGAGATTGAATGTCGCAGGCGTTGCACCATTAATAGCCTCAGTCTTAAAATCGCTAGCGGTACCTTTGGTTAAGACACCACTACTACTGAACTCCAGAGATGTCCCTTTTTGAATCGGGCTCCCCGCAACGCTGCTGTCCTGGGTATAAACATCCCAGGTATTTGCCGTAGAAGACTTCACAAAGAAGACGTTCATATCATGGGAGTTACCCTGGCTGTCATAGACAGTGATTGAGCCTTTTTTGTTGTAACTCTCTGAATCTGCTGGATCAAATTTCGTTTTGGCGGGCACCTTATCGGTAGAGTTCAGGTTAATCTGCATCGAGGCCGTGGTAGTGATTTTTGCCGCCATCAAAGTATTAGGAATTGAAAGCCCTACCGGGTTTGCCCCTTCCTGAATCGTTGGCGGTGTGCCGGTTGCCGGATAACCCGTCAGTTGCATACCCTGCATGTTCACCAGGTTGCGGTTTTGATCCAGTTTGAACTGACCGTTGCGGCTGTAATAGACCGAACCGTTAGTGTCCACCATACGGAAGAAACCATTCTGGCTAATCGCCACATCCAGGCCACGCCCGGTGTTGGTCGTAGTTCCGTCGCCAAAGTCCTGCGTGATGCCTGCGACTTTAACGCCCAGACCCACTTTAGAACCTGCAAACATGTCAGCGAAAGATACGCTGCCGGACTTAAAGCCATAGGTGGCGGAGTTGGCAATGTTGTTACCAATTACGTCCAGGTTGGTGGCGGCGGCATTCAGGCCGCTGACCGCTTGAGAAAAGGCCATGTCTTACTCCTGCAAAGGGTTATAGGCTTAAATAATCTGCCTGATGTCGTCGAGAGTGGAGGTGCCGTAAGTACCGAGGTCGAGCAAGGTCTTGCCATTACTGAGTGTCACACCGTTGACCATCGCAAAATTGAGCGGCTGAGCAACCAGCTGTGTCCCACCATTGGTGGCATTGATAGCGACGTTATAAGCACCGTCTGGCGCCGTCGAACCGTCCGTCATCGTCCCATCCCAGGTAAAGGTATGAACGCCTGCGCTTAGGCCACCAATATCGAGCGTGCGTACCACTTTGCCGGTGTTATCGGTGATCGTTGCGGTAACTTTATCGGCGGCTTGTTGCAGCTCCACACCAAACGGCGTGGTCGCCTCTTTGCCTGCCAGAATTTTAGAACCAGGGATCATCACGCCATGACCAATCAGGGCGCTTGCCTGAACTGACTGGTTATTGTTTAACTGGCCTGACACTGAACCGAGCGTGGTGTTGAGTTTTTCAATACCGCTCACGGTACTGATTTGCGCAAGCTGCGTAGTCAGTTCGTTATTTTGCAGAGGGTTGGTCGGGTCCTGGTTTTTGAGCTGCGCAACCAGCAGGGTCAGGAAACTACTTTGAAGATCGGCAGCATTGTTCCCGGTAATGCTGCTATTACCCGATAAAGTATTAACACCACTGGTCGTGGTGTCGTTCATATTAACGGCTATGCCCATCAGTCACTCCTTTACTGACCAAGAGTCAGGGTTTTCAACATCATGCTTTTCACCGTGTTGAGTACTTCCACATTTGCCTGGTAGCTACGGGAGGCAGACATGCTGTTGACCATCTCACCTACCACATCAACGTTTGGCATCCGCACGTAACCTTTAGCGTCAGCGAGCGGATTACCTGGCTGAAATACCAGCTTGTCTGGTGCCTGGCTCTCTTCAACGCCAGTCACTTTCACACCACCGGTTTCAGCACCCGGAGCTGCATCCACCTGGAAAATAACTTGCCTGGCACGGTACGGTTGACCATCCGGGCCAGTGACGCTGTCGGCGTTAGCCAGGTTACTCGCCGCCACGTTCATACGCTTGGACTGCGCGGCCATCGCTGAACCGGCAATATCAAAAATATTCAGTAAAGCCATCTATTAGCCACCCTGTTGCAGCACAGACATCATGCCCTTGATTTGGCCGCCGAGAACCGTCAGGTCTGACTGGTATTTCAGGCTGTTATCGGCAAATTGTGTACGTTCGCGGTCCATGTCGACGGTGTTGCCATCCATGGATGGCTGGTCAGGAATGCGGTAGAGGAGATCAAGCTGTGGGACAGTTTGAGTTTGTGCCGGAATATGGCGCGAAGAGGTAAGAGCAAGCGAGACACCGCTGCCTTCAACACGTCCTCGGTCCATCACTTTTTTCATTTCACTGGCAAAATCTATATCGCGAGCCTGATAACCTGGGGTATCGGCATTAGCGATATTCCCTGCCAGAATTTCCTGACGCTGGGCGCGCAAATTTATCGCTTCTTGCTGAAATCGCAGCGCGGCATCCAGTTTGTCTAGCATGTTCCCTCCGCATAATTAGGATTTGTCCGACAGCTTAAAGCCCCTTACGCGTGCGTTATCGTTGGAATAGACACAAAATGCGTCGCTATTTGTCGCCTTGATCAATTCCGTGTGCGGTTAAAATCACTGCAACCTGAACAAGGAGAGACGTTATGAACGGTCTGAAAACCTGGAGCACGATTGCGCTTTTACTGGCATGCCAACCGGCATTTGCCAGTGTTCTGGATGCACCTTTGAACCAGTTTTTTCAGCAACGTCTGGCGGGCATAAGCGATGAAGTATCGGTAAAAGTCAAAACACCCGATGCCCAATTACCCTCCTGCCCGCTTCCCGATTTTTCAATGCCGGGTAATGGTCGCCTATGGGGAACCGTGAGCGTGTTAGCTCGATGTGGTGATACCAAACGCTTTATTCAGGCAGAAGTGCAGGCTATTGGAAATTACGTCGTTGCAGCCCAGGCGCTACCACGTGGCAGTGTCATTAATGAAAGTCAGGTACAACTTAAACGCGGGAGATTGGATCAACTCCCTCCGCGTGCCATGTTGGATATCCGCCAGGCAAACGATGCTGTAACACTGCGCGACATCGCACCCAATCAGCCAATTATGCTGTCGATGGTGCGCCAGTCATGGCGAGTGAAAGCCGGGCAACGAGTCCAGGTTGTGGCTGCAGGTGAAGGTTTTAGTGTGAATAGCGAAGGCAAAGCACTCAACAATGCGGCTGTCGCGCAGAATGCGCGTGTACGAATGGATTCTGGTCAGATTGTAAGCGGGACAGTCGACGTTGATGGGAATATTCTGATTAATTTGTAATATTCAACGGGTGATTAAGAAGGGTATAAAGGTTCTGCGGCGACTGCCGATAGTGTGTTAACAGATGATAGATATTGGCAGGCTCAAATGCTGCGAGCCACCTCGATGAGGATAGAATAATGAGCATTGATCGCACGTCTCCTTTGAAACCGGTAAGTACCGTACAACCACGTGAAACATCAGAAGCTCCGATTCAAAAGAGCCGTCTGGAAAAAAGTACCACGCCAAACAGCACCAACGTGACACTCAGTGACGCGCAGGCTAAGTTAATTCAGCCAGGCAGCGGTGATATTAATATGGAACGCGTTGAAGCACTCAAAACTGCGATCCGTAACGGTGAGCTTAAAATGGATACCGGCAAAATCGCCGATGCATTAATCCAGGAAGCTCTCAGCGATACCCAAAATAATTTAAGTGGCGGGAAGGCGACCAGGCCGTAAGTCCCCAGGAGCATAGATAACTATGTGACTGGGGCGCACGGGTGCAGTCAACGCACCAGCAGCTTGAAGTATGACGGGTATATATCGAGTAAATAATTGCATGAATCGTCTGTTAGAAGTGATGGATCAAATGACTGTGGTGCTCAACTCTCTGAAAGAGGTGATGGACGCCGAGCAGCAACAACTATCCGCAGGCCATGTGAATGGCAGTGCGTTGCAGCGCATTACCGAAGATAAAAGCTCGCTACTTGCGACGTTAGATTATCTCGAACAGCTTCGCCGTGACGCACAGAAAGCCGAAAATACCAGCAGCACGGATATTACCCAGCGTTGGCAGACGATTACGCAGAAAACGCAGCACTTACGTGATATCAACCAGCATAACGGTTGGCTTTTAGAGGATCAGTTAGCGCGTAATGAACAAGCGCTGGCGGTACTCAAACCGCATCAGGAACCTAATCTTTATGGGGCTGATGGGCAGGCGACCACGGTCAGTCGTGGTGGGAAGAAAATAACGATTTAGTGCCAGAAAGAATAAGGGCGGTTTCAAAGCACCGCCCAAGTAACGCGTTAAAGACCCTTCAGAATCTTCATTGTCGCTTCTACATCAATTTCATCTTCCGAAAAGATTAACGTTGTGCCCTGGAAAGTGGTCACTGCCAGCTTTTTCAAGGTACGCATCTGACCCTGTTTCGGGTCAACCTTCGGACGAATGCTATTCATCAATGCGCCCACAGACAGCACCGCATTCTCTTTATCAATCTTGGTTTCGGCAGGCACTTCTTCGCTGTAAACCAGGAAGGATTTAATCGAGGTGATTTTCATGCGCTCGCCTGCGATATAAATGTACTTGCTGTCTGGTTCAACCTTCACAGAAAATGCCGACAGGCCTTTGTTGTTCGTCGTTGGCTCGAAAGTGACTGAAGCATCTTTCTTAATCAGTTCAGGGTTGGCGACCTTAATCACATGAAAATAACGATTGTCACCGTTTTCATCTTTGATAAAACCGAAACCTTTATCTTCAAACCAGGTTGTGATTGTCCCGTGCATCGCTATTACCGCCTAATTAATCGTTCAATAAGTCAAATTTTGCAGCGCGCAGTTTAATGCAGAATGCGCGTGCCGACTATGTCTTTGGCACGTGTCGGCACGATAAATTGCCATCACGCTACATTGTGCGTCGGGCAAAATCCTTCACTCTGAATCCCAACACCGTAAGCGTTGCGAAATACGCTGCGATACCGGCCACGACAACGGCCATTAAGCGCAGTAAACGGTACGGCATGGTGCCCAGATCCCAGGCAGGCATAATGTGCATCATGCCAACCAATACCGCTGACATCACAATGACACCAGCAAACAGGCGCCAGAGGAATGCGATCCAACCCGGCTGAGGTTGAAAAATATCCTGTTTACGTAGTTGCCAGTATAGCAGGCTGGCATTCAGACACGCCCCCAGACCAATCGACAGCGACAGCCCGGCGTGCTTGAGCGGGCCAATAAATGCAAGGTTCATTACCTGGGTTAAAATAAGCGTCACGATGGCGATTTTAACCGGGGTTTTGATGTCCTGGCGCGAATAAAAACCGGGCGCCAATACCTTCACTACGATAAGCCCCATCAAACCGACGGAATAAGCCACCAGCGCACGTTGCGTCATAGAGGCATCAAAAGCGGTGAACTTGCCGTACTGGAACAGTGAAACGGTGAGCGGCTTAGCCAGAATCCCCAATGCAACCGCACTTGGCAGCGCCAGCAAGAAACACAGACGTAAACCCCAGTCCATCAGGCGTGAATATTCATCGTGATTACCGCTGGCAAAACTCTTCGCCAGTGATGGCAGCAAAATGGTTCCCAGTGCCACACCCAGCACACCCGATGGGAACTCCATCAGACGGTCGGCGTAGTACATCCAGGAAACTGAACCGGAAGCAAGGAATGAAGCAAAAATGGTGTTGATGATTAATGAGATCTGACTGACGGATACACCAAGAATCGCCGGCCCCATCTGTTTGATCACCCGCATAGCGCCAGCATCTTTCAGGTTCACGCGCGGTAAAACCAGCATGCCAATCTTTTTCAGATGCGGTAACTGATACGCCAGTTGCAACACACCACCAACGGTAACCGCCCACGCCAACGCCAGAATCGGCGGGTTAAAGTGCGGTGCGGCAAAGAGTGCAAAGCCAATCATGCTCAAGTTTAAGAAGGTTGGCGCAAACGCGGGGACCGAGAAGCGGTTCCAGGTATTCAGTATCGCCCCACACAGCGAGGCCAGAGAGATCAGGAAAATATACGGGAAAGTAATTCGTAGCAGGCTTGAGGTGAGCGCGAATTTATCGGCCGTATCCGCAAAGCCAGGCGCTGTAACCAGAATAACCCACGGTGCCGCAATCATCCCGATGACGGTGACCACCGCCAGTGCAAGCGTCAGCAGTCCAGAAACATAAGAGACAAACACGCGTGTTGCGTCTTCACCTTGCTTACTTTTGTATTCAGCAAGAATCGGGACGAACGCCTGGGAAAATGCACCTTCGGCGAAAATACGGCGCAAAAGGTTTGGTAATTTGAATGCCACAAAAAAGGCATCCGTCGCCATCCCTGCCCCAAAAACCCTTGCCACAATGGCGTCACGTGCAAATCCGAGCACGCGAGAAAACATCGTCATCGAGCTGACTGCTGCCAGCGATTTTAATAGATTCATTTATTATATGGTTCCACAAACATCAACGCCTGCAAGGCAGGCGTTGTTAAGGGGCATTTCGATCAGGCGCTTAGTCTACCGATACCCAGCCGAAATACTACTATCAGATGTTACCGCATTATTCGCTCATGGCATCGCGCCACAGTTTCTCGACCACGCGCTGGGCCATCAATGCCTGCTCACCGGAGGTTTCAGGAACTGTCTGATTTGCCACACAATCAAGGAAATGACGCGCACATCCAGCGAAACCGCGTTGTTCGAGTGCGGTTTGCCAGCCCGGAATTGGACGATTCACCACGCCATTGCCGCACTCTTCACGCCATTCACGCATATCTGTAACGTCGTACAAACCACCCTCTGTGACCGCCTGAACCCACTCACGTTGGCTACCCGCCCGGCGATGCATACTGGTGGTGATTTGTAGGTTGCCCCGGGTAAAGTGATGCTCAGCAAAAAGCATCTGCCCTTGGTCGTTGGTCAACAGGGTTCCGCTTTGCAATTGTGCTTCCCCGCCAGACAGCCACAGTGCGGTATCAACCACATGCAGATAATCATCAAGCAAGGTAAAACGCAGATCGTTGGGCCCAACGCTGTCTGCTCGATGTTTATCCATCCGTACAGATGAACCATTCGCCAGTGTCGCTTTGAGATCCTGGTACAACGGTGAAAAACGGCGGTTAAAACCAACCATTAGCGTACGCTTTTGACGCTGTGCTATTTCCACTAAACGTTCAGCATCGGCAAGGTTTTCAGCCAGCGGCTTATCCACACAAACATGGACACCTGCCTGCAATAACTCGCTCACTACCGCGTAATGGCTGCTGGTCGCACTGTGAACAAACACGGCGTCACACTGTGCTGCAAGTTCAGCAATAGAAGGAATATAGGGGATACGCCAGGTGTCACACACTTTCTGCGCTTTCGCCTGTGTTGGGGAAAATGCCCCCTGAAGCGTCCAGTCGCTGGAGGCTCCCAGAACGGGTAACCATGCTTTTTGTGCAATGCCGCCTAAACCGACAACGCCTACGCGAAGTTTAGTCATCAATTAATCTCCGAGATGAGCGAGCAATGAATCCAGGCGTTGCTTAAGATCGGCAACTTCATTTTCGAGCTGTTCGACACGTGCCGTTAAATCACCGGCAGAGGCAACACTGCTTTCTGATGCTGCAACCTGCGACGCATCAACTTCACCGCTGAAAAGATGCATATAGCGGCTTTCGCGTTTGCCTGGTTCACGCGGTAAGCGCACCACAAAAGGACCGTCTTCGCGATTCGCGAGATGTTCAAGAGTCGCTTCTACCTGCGCCATATCACTGAATTCAAACATTCTTCCGGAGCGGGTACGCAATTCGCCTGGCGTTTGGGCGCCACGTAGCAGTAAGGCAGTAACCACTGCGACTTCTGCCACAGAAAGTTTAAGGTCACCAAACTCTGAATTACAGAAACGTTGCTCATATTTCGTTACGCGATTGCCAAACCCGCTGACGGTGCGCAAAAAGTGGCGTTTGACCAGAGTATCCAACGTTTCCTGAACATCATGCTCTTTCAGATCCATCACCGGTTCGCGGTTGGTCTTCTGGTTACATGCCGTCACCACACCGTTGACCGACATCGGATACTGTTCGGGAGTCGTCACCTGCTTTTCCATCAGGCTACCCACAACTCGCGCTTCAACCGCAGTTAACTGATATTTCATTTCTTGTCCTTAACGGCCAGGGGTCCATTCTTTGGTGGTTAGCGCGGTCAAAACATGATCCCGCCACACGCCATCAATCAGTAAATACTCTTTGGCATAGCCTTCTTTTTCAAAACCAAGGCGAGCGAGAAGATCGCCGCTGCGCTGGTTATGCGGCATGTAGTTCGCCATGATGCGATGGATATGCTGGCTACGCTGCATGTAGCGAATAGCCGTGGTCAGAGCTTCAAACATCATTCCCTGCCCCTGCCATTTCTCACCAAGTGAGTAGCCGAGATAGCAGGCATGAAATGAGCCCCGCACTACGTTTGAGAAGTTGGCAACACCAAGGATCTCTTTCTCTTCTGGATCGAGCAGCGCAAAGTAATAAGCACTACCGGTTTTATGCATTTCGCTAATCATGCCAAGCCGCGCTTGCCAGCCGGAAGGATAGCAATGGCTGTCATCACGAATGGGTTCCCAGGGTTTCAGGAACTGACGGTTTTCGGCGTAATAATCTGCCAGACGCCAGGCATCTCGCTCGTACACCAGACGCACCACCATGCGGTCCGTTGTTAAGCGTACTTTCGGCACGTTACTGCGGTAGCCAAACATGTTCACCCTACTCCTCACATCCCACGTATTTTTGAGCCAACGTAATTACTATACCTGCCCCTTGCGATGGAAGGAAAACAACAACATGCAGATTTCTCATCCGGCCATACTTTTTTCGATTAACGAGTTAAATCAAAGCGCCGGATTGATAAAAAAATATTGTCGCCGTACGCCCTGTCAAAAACCCTGAGAGCAGTGGAGAATAGAGGTTTGTCACACTTTTAAGTTCCCTGGAGGGGAGATGTCACGGGTAGCGCAGGCCAGGAGCCTGGGTAAATACTTCTTATTGCTCGATAACATGTTAGTTGTATTAGGCTTCTTCGTGGTTTTCCCTCTTATTTCCATTCGCTTTGTCGACCAAATGGGTTGGGCGGCGTTAATGGTCGGCATTGCGTTGGGCCTGCGTCAGCTTACTCAACAAGGGCTGGGTATTTTCGGTGGCGCCATCGCCGACCGGCTAGGTGCCAAACCGATGATTGTCACCGGAATGCTGCTGCGAGCCGTCGGTTTTGCGCTGATGGGCATCGCTCATGAACCCTGGGTTTTGTGGCTCTCGTGTTTTATTTCCGCTATCGGCGGCACACTATTCGACCCGCCGCGCGCAGCCCTGGTCGTCAAACTGGTGCGTCCACATCAACGAGGTCGTTTCTTCTCGATATTAATGATGCAAGACAGCGCTGGAGCCGTCATTGGGGCGCTGCTCGGCAGTTGGTTGCTGCAATACGATTTTCGTCTGGTGTGCGGTGCGGGCGCGGTGATGTTTGTGATTTGTGCGATGGTCAACGCCTGGCTGCTTCCAGCTTATAAACTCTCTACCATTCGCACGCCAATGCTTGAAGGCATGGGACGCGTGCTGCGTGACAAACGTTTCATCACTTATGTGTTAACGCTGGCCGGATATTACATGCTGGCGGTGCAGGTGATGTTAATGCTGCCGATTATGGTGAACGAAATTGCCGGTACGCCTGCGGCGGTGAAGTGGATGTATGCCATTGAAGCGGCACTATCCTTAACTCTGCTATACCCGATTGCGCGCTGGAGCGAAAAACGCTTCCGTCTCGAGCAGCGCCTGATGGCGGGTTTATTCCTGATGTCCCTCGCCATGTTACCGATGGGATTGGCTAACAACCTCCAACAACTGTTCACTCTAATTTGCGTGTTTTATGTTGGTTCAATCATTGCGGAACCTGCCCGTGAAACGCTGGGCGCATCACTTGCTGACTCCCGCGCTCGCGGCAGTTACATGGGCTTTAGCCGACTGGGTCTGGCGATTGGCGGCGCATTTGGTTACGCCGGTGGCGGTTGGTTATTTGATGCCGGGAAAAGCATCAACCAGCCGGAACTTCCGTGGCTGATGTTAGGGATTATAGGTTTCATCACGCTTATCGCATTATGGTGGCAATTTAGCCCGAAACCGATAGACCCCTCTATGCTTGAGCCCGGCAACTAGTTTGCAGCCCCTGATATTCTCCTCCATACTCAAAAATTGACGGATTTTTCCTGACGATTGATATGGAGGAGTAACGTGAAGCTTTATATTTACGATCACTGCCCTTTCTGCCTTAAAGCACGCATGATTTTTGGCTTAAAGAATATCCCCGTTGAGCTGGTCGTCTTGCTAAACGACGATGAAGCAACCCCGACGAAAATGATTGGCAAGAAAATGGCGCCAATCCTGCAAAAAGATGACAGTCGCTACCTGCCTGAAAGCATGGATATCGTGCACTACGTCGACAAACTTGATGGTGAACCACTTTTGACCGGCGCTGCTAATTCAGCCATCAGTGACTGGTTACGCCACGTCAATAGCTATGTCCAACACCTGTTATTGCCGCGTATTGCGAAAGCGCCTTTTGATGAGTTTGCCACTCCCGCTGCCCGTGCTTACTTCACACAGAAGAAAGAGGCAATGATCGGTTCTTTTGCTGACCATCTGACGCATTCGCCGGGTCTGACCAAAAAAATCAGCGATGATTTACGCAAGCTCGATAAACTTATCGTGCAGTCGAATGCTGTTAACGGTGAGTTGTCTGATGACGATATCCACCTCTTCCCACTGCTGCGTAACCTGACGCTGGTTGCCGGAATTGAGTGGCCGAGTCGTGTTGCGGCATACCGCGATAATATGGCCAAACAGACGCAAATTAACCTGCTGTCATCCCACGCTATTTAAAGATTGTTAATTGTCCTACGGCGGGTAAGTTAACCCGCCTTTATCTCATGGTTCAAAAACTTATTCTGTCGAATAAAAAATTAAGCCTTTTCCTGTAGCACGCCCGGTACTAGTACATCATGATGCTTTATGTCAGGATCTGTGACCGATGCAGCATGTTAAGGATATCCATGAAAAAAATAGTATTAGCCGCAGCCTTGATGCTCAGCGGATTAGTGGTGGGTTGTAACCAGCTAACGCAATACACCGTCAGCGAACAGGAAATCAACCAGGCGCTGCACAAACGGAATAATTTCTCTAAAGACATTGGCCTGCCAGGCGTTGCCGATGCCCATATTGTCTTAACTAATTTAGCCAGTGCGATTGGCCGAGAAGAACCGAACAAAATCACCCTGACTGGCGATGCCAAACTGGATATGACATCTTTGTTCGGCAATCAAAAAGCTAATATCAAACTTAAACTCAAAGCTCTGCCAACCTTTAATAAAGAGCAAGGTGCTATCTATTTGCAAGAAATGGAAGTGGTAGATGCAACCGTCGAGCCTGAGAAAATGCAGACGATTGTCCAGACACTGATTCCATATCTCAATCAGTCGCTACGCAATTACTTCAACCAACAGCCAGCTTACGTGTTGAGTGAAGATAACAGTGCAGGCGAAAAACTGGCGAAGAAATATGCCAAAGGGATTGAGGTTAAACCAGGCGAAATCATTATCCCGTTCACCGAGTAAGCTCTCAAACACTGGGGAGGCACATCCTCCCCAAGAAAATCTCTACGAAAATGGTGCAAAGCTAAACGTTTGCGCTTATCCTTTGTGCCCGGCATAAATCATCGTTATTTCCTTCCTACGCCGGAGCACTTTCATGACCGTATTACCTCAGGTATTAAAAATTCGCCGCCCAGACGACTGGCATGTTCACCTTCGTGATGGTGATATGCTCAAAACGGTGGTGCCTTATACCAGCGAAATTTATGGTCGCGCGATTGTGATGCCAAACCTGGCGCCGCCAGTAACAACGGTTGAAGCTGCCATCGCTTATCGCCAGCGTATTCTCGACGCCGTACCGCAAGGGCATAGTTTTCAGCCTTTAATGACCTGCTACCTGACTGACTCTCTGGACCCGAACGAAGTTGAACGCGGGTTTAACGAAGGTGTGTTTACTGCGGCAAAACTCTACCCGGCAAATGCGACAACTAACTCAAGCCATGGTGTTACCAGCACTGCTGCGATTTTGCCAGTACTTGAGCGTATGCAGAAAATCGGTATGCCGCTGCTTATCCACGGTGAAGTGACTCACGCTGACATTGATATTTTTGACCGTGAAGCACGCTTTATCGAAACCGTGATGGAACCGCTGCGTAAGCAACTGCCGGAACTGAAAGTGGTGTTTGAACATATCACCACCAAAGACGCCGCACAGTATGTGAAGGAAGGCAATTCCCTGTTAGGTGCAACTATTACTCCGCAACACCTGATGTTTAACCGCAACCACATGCTGGTTGGCGGCGTGCGTCCTCACCTGTATTGCCTGCCTATTTTAAAACGCAGTGTGCATCAGGAAGCGTTACGCGAGCTGGTAGCAAGCGGATGTGACCGTGTGTTCCTGGGGACTGATTCCGCACCACACGCACGCCATCGCAAAGAAGCAAGCTGTGGTTGTGCTGGCTGCTTTAACGCCCCTTCTGCTTTGGGTGCTTACGCGACGGTATTTGAAGAGATGAATGCAATGCAGCACTTCGAAGCGTTTACATCCCTCAATGGCCCGCGTTTCTACGGTTTACCTGTTAACGAAGAAACTATCGAACTGGTTCGCACTCCTGTTGAAATGCCAGAAAGCATCGAAACATCCGATGACAGCATCGTGCCATTCCTGGCTGGTGAGAAAGTAGCCTGGTCAGTTAAAGCATAATTTTTACCGCCCCCTGTTGCATCACTGGCGATATGACTGTATAAATATCCAGTATATTATTAACCCTAAATAATTCCAGTTGCATCGCGGCGGCAAGAGAACGAATCCCGATGAGCTTACATAGGTAAGTGATTCGGGTGAGTGAACGCAGCCGACAAAGGGGCAACTTGAAGTATGACGGGTTCTACAGGGGGCTGTTATGCGTATTGAAGTCACTATTGCCAAAACTACATCTCTGCCACCAGGCGCTATTGATGCGCTTGCCAATGAACTTTCACGCCGTATTACTCAACACTATCCTGAAAACGTTAACCACGTTCAGGTGCGTTATGCCGCTGCAAATAACCTGTCGGTTTTAGGGGCTACCAAAGAAGACCGCGATCGCATTAGCGAAATATTGCAAGAGACCTGGGAAAGCGCTGACGACTGGTTTGCTGCGGATTAAAAAACATAATGGGAATGGGCTGGCTTTAGATCAATTTGCCGCTCATTTCAGGTAAAAATTCCCTCGTTGTTATCTTTATACCGGGTGTCGCCATCCGGTTTTTTAATTGTATGAAATTCGCTCATTTAAATAATTTCCCTTCTTGTAAGTTACCCAGAATCATCTGATTCAATAAAGAATATCATGCGGGTTTATTGTGCAATTAAGCGCTTTATTGTAAAAAAAGTGTTGCAGGGTATTTATTTCTCCGTCGAAATAGCTTAATCATTGATATACTTAACTGGCTTCACATTAAACAAGCATTAAACCTCACGAACCGTTGTCTCAAACACACGTATAAAAGGGGTTATGATGGAAAAAAATAGTGATGTTATCCAGACCCATCCCCTTATCGGATGGGACATCAGCACTGTTGATAGCTACGATGCGCTGATGCTTCGCCTGCACTACCTGACCTCGAATACGCAAAAGCACGACGAAACTGAAATCGGTCAAACTTTATGGCTGACCACGGATGTTGCCCGGCAATTTATTTCTATTTTAGAAGCCGGGATTGCTAAGATTGAATCTAGTGATTACCAGGTAAACGATTATCGTAAGCATTGATTGTCGATGCTGCTCAAATAACGCAAGGCACCTAAAGGTGCCTTTTTTATTATTCAGGTTTCGCTCAATTGCCAGTCGGCCGAGAATTAATTAACCTGCTATATACTTTTTGCCAGAGAGAAGAGAAAAGCATCATGCATTATGACCTTATCATCGTCGGTAGTGGTTCCGTTGGCGCAGCCACCGGATGCTACGCCACTCACTCCGGCTTAAACGTGCTTATGATCGACAGCAACCACCCTCCCCACCAGCAAGGTAGCCATCATGGCGATACTCGCCTGATGCGCCATGCCTATGGCGAAGGGGAAAAATATGTCCCGCTGGTGTTACGCGCCCAGACTTTATGGGATGCGTTGCAGGAAATCAGCGGTGAGAAAGTCTTTCATCGCACTGGTGTGATTAACCTTGGCCCTGCGGATTCAGCATTTATCTCAACGGTGCAAAGCAGTGCGCAAACTTGGTCACTACCGCTTGAAACACTGACGGCTGAACAAGTGATGACACGCTGGCCACAAATTACCGTTCCAGAAAACTATCTTGGCTTATTTGAGCCAGATTCTGGTGTGCTGCGCAGCGAGTTGGCGGTGGAAACTTATATCCGTCTGGCAAACCAGGGCGGGTGCGCGCAGTTATTTAATTGCCCAGTGACGGACATTCGCCATACCGCACAAGGCGTGGAAGTGGAGACTCCGGAAGGCATATTCACCGCGAATAAACTGCTGGTCAGCGCCGGAACCTGGGTCACCAAATTATTACCCGAACTGCCCGTAACGCCATGGCGCAAAATCTTTAGCTGGCACCAGGCAGACGGGCGCTATAGCGAAAAAAATAACTTCCCGGCGTTTACCGCTCAATTGCCTGACGGGAGCCAGTACTACGGGTTCCCGGCTGGTGAAGATAACGAGCTGAAACTGGGCAAGCATGATGGCGGGCAGATGATAAGCGAGCCGCAACAGCGTAAACCGTTTGGCGCTATCGCCACCGACGGCAGCGAAGTGTTCAGCTTCTTGCGCCAGATAATGCCAGGTGTGGGGGTTTGTATGCATGGCGCGGCCTGCACTTACGATATGTCACCGGATGAAGATTTTATTATTGATGCCCTGCCCGGTCATGACAACACTATGGTGATCACCGGCCTGAGCGGGCATGGTTTTAAATTCGCTTCGGTGCTGGGGGAAATTGCCTGTCAGTTTGCACTGGGCAAAGAGTCGAGTTTCGATCTGACGCCGTTTTCGCTTTCACGATTTAGCTAGTATTGAGTGATGTCGGATGACGCTTACGCTTATCCGACCTACTTAAGCGCAAGCGACATCCATTTCTTTACTCTGGGTCAGGAATGCCCAACGTGGTGTTCAACACGCCACGCGATTTATTGAAAATCTTATTGCCGTTTTCACGGCCAGCGCGGCGGCGGCGCTGTTCTTCAGGTGAGAGTGCCAGTTCTTCGCGGCAAATGTCGCTACAGCATCCGGCATATTTCTCAGCGCAGCTTGGGCACTGAATAAACAGCAAATGGCAGCCGTCATTTTTGCAGTTGGTGTGGCTATCACAAGAAACCCCGCACTGATGGCAGTGGGCAATCACATCATCGGAAATTCGTTCACCCATACGCTCGTCAAAGACAAAGTTTTTGCCGACAAAGCGCACCGGGATCCCTTGCTCACGAGCACGACGGGCGTATTCAATAATCCCGCCTTCGATGTGGTAGACGTTCTTGAATCCGTTATGCATCATCCAGGCGCTAGCCTTTTCACAGCGGATCCCACCAGTACAATACATGACGATTTTTTTGTCTTTGTCGTCCTGCAACATATCTACCGCTTTCGGCAACTGCTCACGAAACGTGTCTGCCGGGATTTCCATAGCGTCCTGGAAATGGCCCACTTCATATTCGTAATGGTTCCGCATGTCGATAAACACGGCATCCGGGTCGTCGAGCATCGCGTTAACGTCTGCGGCTTTCAGATAAGCACCGACATTGCTGGCATCAAACGACGGGTCATCAATCCCATCAGCAACAATACGGTCACGCACTTTCATGCGCAGCACCCAAAACGACTTACCGTCATCTTCAAGTGCGATATTCAGACGCACGCCGTTAAGCGCGGCATGGAAACCGTAGAGTGTTTCGCGGAAGGCATCGACACGGCTTTGAGGAACGCTAATTTGCGCGTTAATCCCTTCATGGGCGAGATAGACTCGGCCAAAGACATTCAGCGCGGTAAAAGCCTGATACAACGCATCGCGCGTGGCTTTAGGTTCTTCAATGGTGAAATATTTATAGAATGAGATTGTGGTGCGTGGCTCGGTTTCAGCCAACATACGCACGCGCAATTCATCATTCGATATGCGGTTGTGTAACACTGGCATGGTGTTCGCTCGGCTATCGTTGAGAAAAAAGTGGGCTGCATCATAAAGCAATTAACGTTAATTTACATCCCTGCATTTTGCGCTACATTTCACTTATTACTTCGCATTTAATTCAACAAACGCTGAAATATCAAACACTCTACATCTGTTAATTTTGGAAGATTCTTAATTAATGTCACAATAGTCTGACTCAAGAAGATCCGGCATTTGCCGTCACAATAGGTTTTACATGACGAACTTACCGCAATTCTCGCGCGCTTTGCTTCACCCCCGATATTGGGGAACCTGGTTTGGTATTGGCCTGCTGTATCTCATTACCCTGCTCCCCTACCCCGTGATTTATCGAATTGGCTGCGGCCTCGGCCATTTAGCTATGCGGTTTATGAAACGCCGCGTCAGAATTACCCGCCGGAATATTGAACTCGCTTTCCCACACGTCACGCCCGAAAAGCGTGAATATTATCTGAAGAAAAATTTCGAGTCCGTGGGGATGGGGCTGATGGAAACCGGCATCGCCTGGTTCTGGCCAACATGGCGTATCCGGCGCTGGTGCGACGTTAGCGGCGTCGACCAGATTCATGCGGTACAAGAAGCCAAACGCGGCGTACTCCTGATTGGTATTCACTTCCTGACGCTTGAATTAGGTGCACGCATGTTCGGCATGAACACACCCGGCATTGGCGTTTACCGTCCGAATGACAATCCCCTGTTAGACTGGCTGCAAACCTGGGGTCGAATGCGCTCCAACAAAAGCATGATCGATCGTAAAGATCTCAAAGGGATGATCCGCGCGCTCAAACAGGGCGAGATCATCTGGTACGCGCCTGACCATGACTACGGCCCGCGCGGCAGCGTATTCGTACCATTTTTTGGCGTTGATCAGGCGGCTACAACCACCGGCACCTATACGCTGGCACGCATGTCGGGTGCGGCGATTGTCCCGATGGTGCCACGCCGCAAACCTGACGGAAAAGGCTATGAGTTGATTATTCTACCTGCAGAGTTTTCACCACCATTAGAAACCCCGGAAGGCACAGCGCTGTGGATGAACAAAATCATCGAAGAATGCATCATGATGGCGCCTGAGCAATACATGTGGCTGCATCGCCGTTTTAAGACACGTCCAGAGGGTGTGCCGTCGCGTTACTGATTCGCTATTCGATTAAGTCATAGGGCGACGTAAAGTCGCCTTTAATCGTTCTAAAACTGCATTTCATAAACATTGCCACTCTCCATTCATCAGGCGCATAATTAGCAAGGTAATAATTCCCCCGCATATCTTCTCTGCACTAAACTGGAGCGTTATGACTCTCTCCGAGAGCAACATCAACTGGAAACGAAATCTCACCGTCGCCTGGCTTGGGTGTTTTCTGACCGGCGTCGCATTCAGCCTGGTCATGCCTTTCCTACCCTTGTACGTCGAAAGTCTTGGCGTGACAGGCCATAGCGCATTGAATATGTGGTCGGGCATCGTTTTCAGTATTACGTTCCTTTTCTCCGCGATAGCATCGCCTTTCTGGGGCGGGCTTGCCGACCGTAAAGGTCGCAAAATCATGCTGCTGCGTTCAGCGCTTGGCATGTCTATCGTGATGGTGTTGATGGGTTTTGCGAGCAATATCTGGCAATTTTTAGCGCTGCGCGCCCTGCTCGGTTTGCTGGGTGGATTTGTCCCCAATGCCAACGCGCTGATTGCGACTCAGGTTCCGCGCCATAAAAGCGGCTGGGCGCTCGGCACGTTATCGACCGGAGGCGTGAGCGGTGCGCTGCTCGGCCCAATGATTGGTGGTTTTTTGGCGGATACTTACGGCCTGCGCCCGGTGTTTTTCATCACCGCCGCCGTGTTATTTACCTGCTTCGTTTTCACTCTTTTCTGCATCCGCGAGCAATTCACGCCGGTTAACAAGAAAGATATGCTGCACGCGCGTCAGGTTTTCATGTCGCTTAAAAACCCAAAACTAGTGCTGAGTCTGTTTGTCACCACCATGATTATCCAGGTGGCGACCGGTTCGATTGCACCAATTCTGACGCTTTATGTGCGCGAGCTTGCAGGGAATGTCAGCAACCTGGCGTTTATTAGCGGCATGATTGCTTCCGTTCCCGGTGTGGCCGCGTTGATAAGCGCACCGCGCCTCGGGAAGCTGGGTGACAGAATCGGGCCGGAGAGAATTTTAATCTGCGCGCTGGTGATTTCGGTTCTGCTACTTATCCCCATGTCGATGGTGCAAACACCTATGCAACTCGGTGTACTACGCTTCCTGCTCGGTGCTGCCGATGGCGCGCTGCTGCCTGCTGTTCAAACGCTACTGATCTACAACTCCAGCAACCAGATTGCCGGGCGTATCTTTAGCTACAACCAGTCTTTCCGCGATATTGGTAACGTCACCGGCCCGCTGGTCGGGGCCGCCGTTTCGGCCAACTACGGCTTCCGCACGGTATTTTTAGTCACCGCTTGCGTGGTGCTTTTCAACGCGCTTTACTCGTGGATTAGTTTGCGACGCCCTACTGAACGCGCCCGTATTTTGGAAGAGTAACGCCGTAATCCTCTAAATAATTCGAGTTGTATCGCTGCGGCAAGTGAACGAATCCCCTGGAGCTTACTAAAGTAAGTGACAGGGGTGAGTGAACGCAGCCAACAAAGAGACAACTCGAAGTATGACGAGGATTAAATTTCATACTTGCAACTTTGCAAACAGCGTCAACAATTAACTTGAAATTGCACCGGAGCGCGTGCTCCCTGACCTGTAACAAAGGAGATGAGTATGAGTCTGTACGCGACGCTGGAAGAGGCCATTGATGCCGCACGCGAGCTTTTCCTTGTAGACAACCCTGAACTTGATGAAGAGAGTGCCAGTGTTCAACAACTGAACATTCAGAAATACATTCTTCAGGATGGCGACATCATGTGGCAGGCTGAGTTCTTTGCTGATGACAGTGAAGATGGCGAGTGTTTGCCGATGCTGAGCGGTGAAGGTGCTCAAAGCGTGTTCGACGGCGACTACGATGAGATCGAGTTACGTCAGGAATGGATTGAAGAAAACACGCTGCATGAATGGGACGAAGGTGAATTTCAACCTGAGCCGCCGTTGGATACCGAAGAAGGGCAAACTGCGGCTGATGAATGGGATGAGCGGTAACGCTTATTCGTACGGGCCGTGGCTGGCATCAATCGGCAGCAACAAGGTGTCGAAGACCAGCGAAAATGGTAAATCGAGCACTGTAATATAGCGCCATGCACTATCACGCACGTCCCACTGCACGCCGGGGTAATACTGATTACCATGTCCCTGCCCCGGTACTGCACGGCTGATAATGCTGCCACAGCCGCTGAGCAAGCACGCAACTGTTATCACAGCCATCATTCTTAACATTCTTTGACTCCAAAAAAAATACCGGCCCGAAGGCCGGCATTGTGAGCGCGTTTGCCGGGTTACTTAGTCGGCAACGCCTCAGGGTTAAGCTCAACCGTTTTGTAGCTATCCACCCACGAAGAGTAACGCTGCGGGTTGGACCACACACGGTAATGCAGACGGGACATAGTCACCGGGTCGCTTAACAGCACCAGACGACGATCGCGGTTCAGCTTATCAGGCGTTTCGTTCAGTGCCTGTTCAACGTGACGATCGCGGGCAATTTCCAGCACCTGGCTGGCACGGTGACGCGCGGTTGCCATTGCGGTTGCCAGGGCATTAAACGACGGGTTAAACACCGCGTGCATAAAGCCATCGTCGAGCGTGCGGCTGCGGTTCAGCTTCAGGTAGTTGTCGGTATCGACCAGCACCTGCGGAGGAGAATACTCTTCCGGGATCAGGAACAGCTTCCAGCGCTTGGTGCGTAAACCGAGGGTCGCGCGGCTCGACAGCACCGAAACAAACGGCGATAGGATCAGCGAGAACACGATTGGCGCAAGCCAGAACAGGAAGCGTAAATCCAGCCACGCCATGCCAACAGCCCATACCAGACCCAGCAGAAGCTGAGAACCGTGGCGCATAAACGCTTCGCCCCAAGGGGTTGAATCGTCATCACGCTGTGGTGAATTCCAGACCACTTCCCAACCGAGGAACGCGCTCACCACAAACACGGTGTGGAACAGCATACGTACCGGTGCCAGCAACACGGAGAACAGCACTTCCAGCAACAGAGAAGCCGTTACGCGGAAGAATCCACCGAACTCTTTCGAGCCTTTGCACCAGATCAGAATGATGCTCAGAAGCTTCGGCAGGAACAACAACACCATGGTGGACGCGAACAACGCAATCGCAAGCTCCGGACGCCACTGCGGCCACACCGGGAACAACTGGCGCGGTTGCAGGAAGTATTGCGGTTCTGTCAGCGCATGCACCACCTGCAAGGCAGTTGATAATGCGAGGAACATAAACCACAACGGCGCAGACAGGTAAGACATAACGCCCGTCAGGAACACCGCACGGTGAACCGGGTGCATGCCTTTTACCAGGAACAGACGGAAGTTCATCAAGTTACCGTGGCACCAACGGCGGTCACGCTTGAGTTCATCCAGCAAGTTCGGCGGCAGTTCTTCATAAGAACCCGGCAAGTCATAGGCAATCCACACGCCCCAACCTGCACGGCGCATCAAAGCAGCTTCCACGAAGTCGTGCGACAGGATTGAACCGGCGAATGAACCTTCACCCGGCAGCGGCGCTAGCGCACAGTGCTCGATGAACGGCTTAACGCGGATAATCGCATTGTGGCCCCAGTAGTGAGATTCACCCAACTGCCAGAAGTGCAGACCCGCCGTAAACAGCGGCCCGTAGACGCGCGTCGCAAACTGCTGGCAACGTGCATACAGGGTGTCCATACCAGACGCTTTTGGTGAAGACTGAATGATGCCCGCGTTCGGGTTAGCATTCATCAGGCGCACCAGGTTGGTCAGACAGTCACCGCTCATTACTGAGTCGGCATCCAGCACCACCATGTAGCTGTACTGATTACCCCAACGACGGCAGAAGTCATCGATGTTGCCGCTTTTACGCTTCACACGACGACGACGACGACGGTAGAAAATCTGCCCTTCGCCCTGCACTTCGTTGATGAGTTCCATCCACGCTTTTTGCTCGGCAACACAGATATCCGGGTTGTAGCTGTCGCTCAGGATATAAACGTCGAAATGCTGCTGTTGGCCCGTCGCTTTTACCGATTCCCACGTTGCACGCAGACCCGCAAACACACGGTCTACGTCTTCGTTACAGATAGGCATGATAAGCGCGGTGCGGTTCGCCGGATCAATAGGCTCATCGCCCACCGTTGAAGCAGAGATACTGTATTTATCTTTGCCCATCAGCAGTTGCAGGAAGCCCATCAGCGCAGTCCAGAAACCCGCCGACACCCAACAGAACAGGATAGCGAACAGGATCAGGATGCCCGTTTGCAGCACATACGGCAGCAGCTGCATGAAGGAAACCCATAAATCCTGGCCAATCATGTCTGACGGATTGATCAGCGCCCAGCCCTGGTAAGGAAGAATGGTCTTCATATACCAGGTTGCTACGACAGTCTGAGCAATAGTCAGCACCAGCAGAATGTAACGTCGGATAGTCCCGACGGTACGCCATTTCTGCTCGGCTTCCGCCTCTTCCTTCGACATATAGCGAGGGTTAACTTCACGCCCGCGTAAACGATCCCAGAAACGACCAATCGGGTTGGTGCGCCACGGATCGGGGAACATAGAAGAACGCGTTGCCTTAGGCATTGCCTGCAGTTGGGTGCGCCCCTCTTCGTCCTCAATCAGTTGATCACCGCCCAACGATCCAGGCCAGCTTGCTTCAAGCCGGGCCTTTACCGAGGCTAAAGGGGAATCATCGGCTCTGTCATAGTGGTGCCCTTGCGCATCAAGCGCTTCATGCACCGCTTGCAGATCTGATGCAGGAAGAGCCGCCTTCTGCTGCGCAGAAAGCGGAAGAGCATCAATATAATCAGACGCAGTATCAGTAATCTTATTCATTGGCAGGTAGCTGGTAGCTCCAGGTTTCACTCAACGTTTGATCACCATTGACCAGCGCTGCACGCATTTCAGTCGGTTTCTTCTCATCTTTGACTTTCACACGTACAGTCAAACGCCAGCCTTTAGTGACCGGGTTGTAACGTACCTGGCTGTCAACGATTTCACCGTTGTCACCAATGCTGGTTTGCGCGGTAACCGGCGTATCTTGCGGCAGTTTTTTCATGTCCGCGCCGACGTAATCCACGACAAACGCAATAGTGCCGTCTGGCTGGCGAATCAGATTCGACTGCTTCACATCACCGGTTGAGCGGCGAGTCTGCGCAACGTATGCGTTATCAGGCGCATGCATTTTGTCTTCATCACGGCTGAAGGTAATGGTGTACTTGAAGTTCATCTCTTTGCCTGGTTCCGGGAGCTGATCCGGAGTCCAGTAAGCAACGATGTTGTCGTTAGTTTCGTCGTTGGTTGGAATTTCAACCAGCTCAACGCGACCTTTACCCCAATCACCTTGCGGCGCAACCCATGCACTTGGGCGCTGATCGTAACGATCGTCTAAATCCTCGAAACGAGAGAACTGGCGGCCGCGTTGCAGCAAACCGAAGCCAACTGGATTCTCGGTTGCAAACGAGCTCACCGCCAGATGTTTCGGGTTATTCAACGGACGCCAAATCCATTCACCGTTACCGGCATGGATAGACAGACCGTTGGAGTCATGCAATTCCGGACGGAAGTTGGTGCTTGGCGACGGTTGATTTGGCCCAAACAGGAACATACTGGTCAGCGGTGCAACACCCAGTTTGCCTACTTTATCGCGCAGATAAACCTTCGACTGCACGTTAACTACAGTGTCGCGACCAGGAGTAATCACAAAGCGATACGCACCGGTTGCACGTGGGGAATCGAGCAACGCATAAAGAGTCAGCGTTTTCTCGCCAGCTTTCGGGCGTTCAATCCAGTATTCACGGAAACGTGGGAACTCTTCGCCAGATGGCAAAGCAGTATCAATAGCCAAACCACGAGCAGACAGGCCATAAACCTGGCCTGAGCCAATCACACGAAAGTAACTCGCTCCGAGCATGCTGACAATTTCGTCGTTCTTATCTTTGCTGTTGATCGGATAGAGCACTTTGAACCCGGCAAAGCCGAGATCTTTCACGGTGTCTTTATCGTGTTTTACATCACCGAAATTAAAGTAATCCGGGTTGTATTTGATCTTATGAACCGCAGTTGCTGTCACTTCATTGATAGCAACCGGGGTGTCGAAATACATACCCTGGTGATAAAATTCAAGCTTAAATGGGGTCTTTAACTTGCTCCAGTAGGCTTTGTCGTGATTGAACTGGATCTGCTGGTAGTCCGCATATTTCATGTCACGGAACTGCGATGGCAGATTAGTTTTAGGTGCTTCGTAGCTTTTGCCCGCTAATGTTTTCGCTTGTTTTGCGACATCATCGATATTGAAGGCCCAAACTGAGGTGGTATAAAGTGACAGCATGACTGCAGCACCGAGCCCACACACTTTCATCATTTTTAGTTTATGTTTCATATTAACCAGCACATCCCCCTTTGTGTGCTTAAATCAATCCAATCCATTTTAATGGAAACTTCTGCTTTCCGACAACCAATTACCCGCATTGTTCAGCGCACCGGCTCAGCCTTTAAGCAAAAAAAGACAACTGCTTACGCTTTCAGCATCCATCCTGGAGACAGGATGTCATGGTTAGTGTAGGGTTGCCACGGAATTGATACCATTCGGGACTTTAAGCCTATTGGGATATGTTCTTAAGGATAAGGCGATTCGTCCGATAATGTTTGGAGTATTATGAGTAAAGCACCACAACAACGCGAGTTTTTCCTGGATTCTATCCGGGCCTGGTTAATGCTTTTAGGCATCCCGTTTCATATCTCGCTCATCTATTCAAGCCATACCTGGCATGTCAACAGCACTGAAGCATCGTGGGGTTTAACCCTGTTTAATGATTTTATTCATGCCTTCCGCATGCAGGTATTCTTTGTTATTTCAGGATATTTTTCTTACATGCTGTTTCTGCGCTACCCGCTAAAACGCTGGTGGAAAGTACGCGTGGAGCGCGTCGGCATCCCTATGTTGACGGCCATTCCATTACTAACCTTGCCGCAATTTTTAATGTTGCAACACGTTAATGACAAAGCAAAAAATTGGCCCGGCCTGACACCCTATGAAAAATACAACACCCTGGTTTGGGAGCTGGTTTCTCATTTGTGGTTCTTGTTAGTGATGGTGGTACTTACAACCGTATGTTTATTTTTGTTTCAACAAATGAAAGCACGCATTGCTGAAAAGTCAGAAAATATTCCATCTTCTATTACTTTAGGAAAGCTCTCAGTCGCCTTCCTGGGGTTCGGTATTCTATACGGCGTTATTCGCCGTACTATTTTTATTATTTACTCACCGATATTAAGTGATGGATTATTTAACTTCGTAGTGATGCAAACGCTGTTTTATCTACCATTCTTCATGCTTGGGGCTCTGGTGTTTGTACGCCCACAGTTAAAAGCGCTATTTACCACACCGTCGCCATGGTGTGCGGTAGGAGCGGCACTGGCATTTTGCACCTATCTGCTTAACCAACGTTACGGTAGCGGTGACGCCTGGATGTATGAAACCGAGAGCGTGATCACCACGGTGATGGGTTTGTGGATGGTCAACGTGGTGTTCTCGCTGGGCCATAAGTTGCTGAACTTCCAGTCAAAACGTGTGACCTATTTCGTGAATGCGTCGCTGTTTATTTACCTGGTGCACCATCCGTTGACGCTGTTCTTTGGCGCGTACATCACACCGCATATTGCGTCTAACGCGCTGGGCTTTATCACCGGATTAATTTTCGTGATTGGTATCGCGGTGATTCTGTATGAAATCCACCTGCGCATTCCGTTGCTGCGTTTCCTGTTCTCCGGCAAGCCGCAGAATGTAGCGGTTAAAGTGACGAGTTAACCCGACCAAAAAACAAAGAATAAACTCAAAATAATTCGAGTTGCAGCAAGGCGGCAAGGGAGCAAATCCCCAGGAGCTTACTTAAGTAAGTGACTGGGGTTTGTGAGTGCAGCCAACACAGCTGCGACTTGAAGTATGACGAGTTTTATAAAAGCCACTCAATAGGCAGTCGATAAACTAACCTCACCAACACCCGCTGCCAAAAGCGGGTGTGTGGTTCTTTCTTCCAGACAATCTCTTTGCCTTCACTGTGTTCCACCCAATTCACTCGCCCCCACTTATCCAGACGCAGCGCCCAGGCATTCTCTTTCTGGCTTTGGGTAAAACGCTGGTGAATATCTTGCGCCAGCGCTTCGCTCTCAATGACAAATCCCATCTCGGTATTGAGCATTGCTGAACGCGGGTCAAAATTAAATGAGCCGATAAACACCTTTTGTTTATCCACACTAAACGTTTTGGCATGCAGACTGGAACCTGAATTCCCTGTTAAGCCACGGTCATGTGGTCTGCGTAGGCCATCCTGTTCGGGCTTTAACTCATAAAGCTCGACTCCGTGGCGCATCAGTTTTTTGCGCCAACGCGCGTAACCAGCATGAACGACCGCCACATCGTTTGCGGCCAGTGAGTTAGTCAGGATTGCTATTTTTACCCCTTTACGCACAAGCCCTAATATTTGCGCAATGCCCGCGCGAGTGGGCACAAAGTAGGCTGAAATAATGTCTATCTCACGCTCAGGCATACCAATCACATTCATCAGGCGTTGCGGAAGTAACGTGTGGTTGCGCGCTCTGCCCTGCCCCTTACGCGGGTCATCACTGAGTAAGCGTGTTTTCGCCCAATACATATTCAGCGTGCGGGCGACCAGGTTGGTCGCAAACTGGCTGGTGGTCAGGCGGTCAAGATAGCGACGCGCCGTCGGGTCATCACGCCAGTCGTCAGGAAGTTGTACCCGCTGCTGTAAGGCATCGGTATCGACATCCAGCACCTTTTCCAATGTTGAGACACACTGGCTGTTCCAGTAGCGCTCAAAATCCTGGCTGACATCCTCGACAACCGGGCCTACGGCCAGCACATCTAAGTCTGAAAACAGCGGTTGTTTACCCACACCAAAGTACGCATCCCCCACGTTTCGCCCACCAATAATCGTGGTTTCACCGTCAACAGTGAATGATTTGTTGTGCATACGACGGTTAAGCCTGGCAAAGTCAGTCAAATAACCAATGGCGCGAAACAGGCGAAATGAAAAGGGATTAAAAAGACGAACTTCTATTTGAGGATGGGCGTTCAGAAGCGCTAACGTATCATCAAGGCCGTTGGTGTTGTTATCGTCAAGCAACAGTCTGACTTTTACTCCGCGATCTGCCGCTGCCAGTAATGCACTAAACATCAGCCGCCCAGACATATCGTCCTGCCAGATGTAGTACTGCACATCGAGGGTTTTCTCCGCCATCCCACACAGCAGATAGCGCGCGGCAAACGCATCAAGGCTATCCGCAAGCGGATGAATCCCGCTAAGCCCAGGATGCCCAGCGGTAGCCGGGGCAATCGCTCGACCCAGACGTGTGGCATGAGGATTATTCACTTTAGAGTTGGGCAAGTAGTTGCTCGTAAATATGGGTGTTTTCATCGTCAAAGCAGACAAAAACTACCTGTTCTGGTAACGGGCGCAGGCCGATATAACGGTAGACGGTATCAACGGCTATTTTCGCTGCCAGCTCTTTCGGATAACCATACGCACCGGTGCTAATCGCCGGGAACGCAATAGTGCGATAGCTATTAGCTGCCGCTAAGTCGAGGCTATTGCGGTAGGTCTGTTCAAGTAATTCAGCTTCATGTTTTTCACCGCCCTGCCATACCGGGCCAACTGCATGAATCACGGCCTTAACCGGAATGTTTCCCGCCTCGGTAATGACAGCATGTCCTGGCGCGCAGTCACCCTGCTGGCGACGAATAACTTCACAGGCTGCCAATAAAGCAGGCCCTGCAGCATGATGAATAGCCCCATCAACACCACCGCCTCCCATCAAGGATGGGTTTGCGGCATTTACTATCACGTCAACTTCAACGCGGGTGATATCACCTTGTATCACCGACATTCTTTCACTCATTGGGAATTCTCCAGTTAGTCTTTGATAGTAGTCTAAACTTACCGAACAGCAGACGTATATCACTTCCTGAGGATTTCACGACATCTCCTAACCTCTGATTTTTTCTCGTTATCTACAAAAAAGATCCGTTAGACCTGACACATTTTTTATCTGCAGCCGCATCTGTAGAAGGCGTTTTCGCTGCGAAAAATGGGATCTGAAATGTGCGTTTTATACATTTCAGTAGTTACTTTCGTTTCAGGAGAGGTTCTATGGCTAGTGAAGCGCAAAAAGTCGGGTTGGTCCCGGTGATGTTAATGGTGGCAGGCAATATCATGGGTTCCGGGGTTTTCCTGCTTCCGGCAAACCTTGCAGCAACAGGCGGGATTGCCATTTTTGGCTGGATGGTGACAATTATCGGCGCACTGTCTTTGTCGATGGTGTACGCCAAAATGTCATCACTTGATGACAGCCCCGGTGGTTCTTACGCTTATGCCCGCCGCGCATTTGGCCCCTTCCTCGGCTATCAAACCAATCTGCTTTACTGGCTTGCTTGTTGGATAGGTAACGTCGCGATGGTGGTAATTGGCGTCGGTTATCTCAGCTATTTCTTCCCGATGCTCAACCAGCCCTGGCCGCTTACCGTGACCTGTATTGCCATTTTGTGGCTGTTTGTCGGGCTCAATATTGTTGGCCCGAAAATGATCACCCGCGTGCAGGCGGTCGCCACTATTCTGGCACTGATTCCGATAGTCGCCGTCGCCGTCTTAGGCTGGTTCTGGTTTAAAAGCGACACCTATATGGAAGCCTGGAACGTCAGCGGCAAAGGCACTTTTGGCGCAATTCAGAGTACTTTAAGCGTCACGCTGTGGTCATTTATCGGTGTTGAGAGCGCCTCAGTTGCCGCAGCGGTAGTGAAAAATCCCAAACGCAACGTACCCATCGCCACCATTGGCGGGGTATTGATTGCCGCTGTTTGTTACGTACTTTCCAGTACTGCCATTATGGGCATGATCCCTAACGCAGAGCTGAGACTTTCTGCGTCGCCATTTGGCGATGCCGCGCGCATGGCAATGGGGCCAACTGCTGGGGCTATTGTTTCATTCTGTGCCGCAGCCGGGTGTTTAGGAAGCCTTGGCGGCTGGACGCTACTCGCCGGGCAAACCGCCAAAGCCGCCGCCGATGATGGTCTGTTCCCACCTATTTTTGCCAAAGTGAATAAAGATCAGACTCCGGTCGCGGGTTTGCTGATTGTTGGCGTTCTGATGACCATCTTCCAGCTTGCCAGTATCTCGCCTGACGCAACCTCACAGTTCGCGGTGGTTTCATCTGTCTCAGTCATCTTTACGCTGGTGCCGTATATCTACACCTGCGCGGCTTTAATGCTGGTCGGTCAGGGGCATTTGGGCAACCAACGTTTACCGTTCCTGTTCATCACGCTGATTGCTTTCATTTACTGTATTTGGGCCGTCGTTGGCACAGGCGCGACCGAAGTGATGTGGTCGTTTGTCGCCATCATGGTGATTACTGCGATGTACACCGTTAACTACAACCGTCGTCATAAAAACCCCTACCCGCTGGATAAACCTGTGGTTAACGACTAACTGGAGATCGCTATGCTTGATTTAGGCACGCATCAAAAACGTAAAATTCTGGTGGTCGATAGCAGTATTCAGGACGTTAACACCGCCAACGGGCGCGCAGTGGCAGAGCTTATCGAGGCGCTTGAAGAGAACAACTTTGCCGTGATTTCAGCGGCAACATTTGAAGATGGCATCGCAACGGTCACCTCCGATGCCTCACTGTGCTGCATTTTTGTTGACTGGACTTCCGGCGGCAATGACGACGAATCCCACAGCCAGGCTTTCGCGCTGTTGCAAACTATTCGCCGCCGCAATAAGAGTGTGCCGGTGCTGTTAATGGCCGAGCACTCTTGCGTCGATACATTAACGCTCGATTCAATGCGGCTGGTGAATGAGTTCGTCTGGATGCATGAAGATACTGCCGAATTTATTGCCGCCCGTGCACGTTCGCTGATCCAGCGCTATTACGAACAACTGCTCCCACCTTTCACCCGCGCACTGTTTAATTACACCCTGGAAAACCCGGAATATTCATGGGCGGCACCGGGACATCAGGGTGGTGTTGCCTTTACTAAATCGGCGGTGGGACGAGAGTTTCTCGATTTCTTCGGTGAGAACCTGTTCCGCACAGATACCGGTATTGAACGCGCAGCCATGGGTTCGCTGCTTGATCACAGCGGGCCAATTAAAGCCTCAGAAACTTACGCAGCCGAGGTGTTTGGCGCACATCAAAGCTATTCGGTGTTGAATGGCACCTCCGGTTCTAACCGTGCCATTATGCAGGCGGTTGTGGGCGAACTGGAGATTGCGCTGTGCGACCGCAACTGCCATAAGTCCATCGAACAAGGGTTAGTGATGACGGGGGCGCTGCCGGTCTATTTCGTGCCGACGCGTAACCGTTTTGGCATTATCGGGCCGATTCCGAAGCGCCAGTTCACACCAGAAAGCATTCGTGCAGCCATTGATGCCAACCCACTTAAGCATGAAGTAGTGAGCGATAAACCCGTGTACGCCGTGGTGACTAACTGCACTTATGACGGCATGTGTTATCACGCCGAAGCAGCGCAAGAATTGCTGGCGCAAAGCGTTGACCAGATTCACTTCGACGAAGCATGGTACGCCTACGCCCGCTTCAATCCGATGTACAAAGGTCGCTTTGCCATGCGTGGAGATCCGAAAGATTTTGACCGCAATGGGCCAACGGTTTTTGCTACTCACTCAACGCACAAACTATTGGCAGCACTGTCGCAAGCCTCATACATCCATATTCGCAACGGCAAAAAGCCCGTCGAGCATTCGCGGTTTAACGAGTCATATATGCTGCAAGCCACCACTTCCCCGCTGTATGCGATTATCGCTTCCAACGAAATCGGTGCAGCGATGATGGATGGCGGCCAGGGTGAAGCGTTGACCCAGGAAGTGATCGTTGAAGCGGTGGATTTCCGTCTTGCACTGGCGAAAGTGCATGCCGCATTTGCCAAAAAAGGCGAGTGGTTCTTCTCGCCATGGAATGCGCCAACCATTACCGATGCATCCGGTGCTGAAGTGCCGTTTGTTCAAGCCTCACGTGAGCAGCTCACCACCGATCCCGCCTGTTGGACGCTAAAGCCTGGCGATAAATGGCATGGCTTTGAGCAACTGGAAGATGAGTGGTGTCTACTTGATCCGATCAAAGCCGGGATCCTTGCTCCCGGGATGGGCGATGATGGCAACTTACTTGAGTCAGGTATTCCTGCCGCGATGGTGACCGCCTACCTTGGCGAGCGTGGGATCGTACCCTCGCGTACCACCGATTTTATGGTGCTGTGCCTGTTCTCAATCGGCGTAACAAAAGGCAAATGGGGCACGCTGATTAACGTGTTGCTGGAGTTTAAAGATGACTACGACAACAACACGCAACTCAAACGTTGCTTGCCCGACCTTATCAGTGCCGATGCCGCGCGCTATGCGGGTATGGGGCTAAAAGATCTGTGCGATGAGATGTTTAACTACATGAAAACGAGCCAGATGGACAAACTGCAGGCAGAGGCGTTTGGCAATATTCCCGTTCCGGCAAAACGTCCGCGCATTGCCTTCCAACAACATATGGCAGGCAAAGCAGACCATTTACCTATCGACCAATTACCGAACCGGATTTCCGCCGTCGGTGTGATCCCTTATCCACCGGGCATTCCGATTGTGATGCCGGGCGAGAGTTTTGGTGACGCAGACGGGCCGTGGCTGAAATACATTCGCAGCATCGCGCAATGGGGCGAGAAATTCCCTGGTTTTGAGAAAGAACTGGAAGGAGCAGAGTTAATTGATGGGGTTTATCACATCTGGGCGCTTAAACAATAATTAGCTCAGGGGAAAAACTCTCGGGAAAAGGCTGTTCGCCGCAACACGCGATCAGCCGGTTCTCGACGCAAACATGATGAAGATATCGGTCTGGCGGGCAAAGTGACTCCAGCGGTAAATTGAGCTGATTCATTTGCCAGACCGTTCCTCCACGCTGTTTGAGCACCGCCTCGTGCGCCGTCCAAAAACGCCAGAACGCCACCATTTTTTCATCTTCAGGCAACGATTCCAGCCAATCACAAAGTGGCGCACCAAAACTATGCCGGGCAATCGCCATAAAACGCGCACGCGGGCGAATGAACTCAATATCGCAACCCACATCCCCTTCACCCACCAGCACCGCAACAGATGAACCTGTGTTACTGATATTGAAAGCAGGCAGTGCCGGATGATACGGTTTGCCGTGAGCGCCCCGCTCCAGTTTAGGTAACGGGCCGTCATTGAGCAGCATCGCCAGCAGAATTCTGGCAGCCAGCCATTCTGCGCGGCGTAACCCCACAGGTGCTTCTTCCAGCAACTCAGGTGACAGCCAGCGTGTAGCGCCCGCTAAACACGCCGCATCGCCCACCGCCAGGTGATAGCCGTTTACCGCCAACGGCGCATCACCAGTGAAGTGTTAATTCCACCAAAGGCAAAGTTATTGCTCTGCACAAACTCAGTGTCGATTTTGCGCGCTTCACCCATGATGTAATCAAGTTCGCCACAGGCCACATCTGGCTCGGTCAAGTTCAGTGTTTCGGCAAACCAACCTTCACGCATCATCTCGATACTCATCCACGCTTCCAGCGCACCACAGGCACCGAGCGTATGGCCCAAATAACTTTTCAGTGAAGATATAGGCGTATTGGCACCGAAAATTGCCGCCGTAGCGTGACTTTCCGCAATATCACCACGATCGGTTGCGGTGCCATGGGCGTTAATGTACCCAATGTCGCGAGCCTCAAGCCCCGCCGAAAGCAGGCCGCGCTCGATACAGATTTGCATGGTTTCTTTCTGCGGCTGCGTGATATGTGCTGCATCACAATTGGTATGAAAACCGACAATCTCAGCATAGATTGTCGCGCCGCGCGCCAGGGCATGATCGAGATCTTCAAGGATCAATGTCCCCGCGCCTTCACCAATTACTAGCCCGTCTCGTTGTTTATCAAACGGCGACGGAGTGCTCTTTGGCTGGTCGTTACGCTGGCTGGTGGCAAAAAGCGTATCAAACACTGCCGCTTCCGAAGGACATAACTCTTCAGCTCCCCCCGCAACCATCACTGTCTGGTAGCCGTGGCGAATCGCTTCCCAGGCATAACCAATCGCCTGGCTACCGGATGTGCAAGCACTGGAGGTTGGGATCACCCGCCCACGCAAGCCAAAGAATAGCCCAGTATTGACGGCGGCAGTGTGCGGCATCATCTGCACATAAGTGGTGCCGGTAATATTGCGGGTATGTTTTTCAGTGAGCATGGTGGCGAACTCGCTCACCGGCCCGGTGCTACCGGTCGAAGAACCATAGGCAATGCCAGTTTCGCCACTGGTGAGAATAGGGTCGTCGAGCAAACCCGCCTGAATTAACGCCAGCTCCGTGGCCCTGGTCGCGAGCAGCGAAACGCGCCCCATCGCCCGAATACGCTTTCGCGTGTAGTGCTCCGGCAACGTAAAATTATCGACCGGCGCACCGAGCATAGTGTTCAGCCCATCGTAAATTTGCCATTCTGGCATATGACGGACCGCGTTTTTACCAGACTTCAAGCCCGCAGCCACATCCTGCCAGTGAGAGCCAAAAGCAGTCACGCCACCCATTCCAGTTACTACTACACGGCGAATCACAACATACCTCCATTGATGGAGATAACCTGGCGTGTGACATAACCTGCAACCGGTGACATTAAATAGCGCGCAAGTCCTGCCACTTCTTCAGGCTGGCCCATGCGTTGCAGCGGAATCATGCGCATCGCCTCACTTAGCGCCGCCTCTTCCATTTCAACCATGCCGGTATCAATCAAGCCCGGTGCAATGCAGTTAACGGTGATTTTGCGTTTCGCCAGTTCGATGGCCAGCGCTTTAGTGGCGCCGATAATGCCCGCTTTTGCGGCGCTATAGTTCACCTGACCACGGTTGCCCATCAGGCCAGAAACCGACGAGAGCGTAATGATTCGCCCACCTTTGCGCAGACCAATCATCGGCATGACGCAGGGTTGAATTACATTATAAAAACTGTCGAGATTGGTACGAATAACACCATCCCAATCATCATCACTGAGTGCAGGGAATGCGCCATCGCGAGTCATACCCGCATTATTGACCACTCCCCAATACGCACCGTGAGTTTCGATATCAGTCTCAAGGACGTTGCGACATTGGCTACGGTCTGAGCTATCAAACTGCATCAGCCGCCCTTTTCCACCCTGAGCCGTAATTTGCTCAAGCGTATGCTGGGCACCCGCTTCGTCACGATGGTAATGCACCACCACTGCAAATCCGTCGGCGGCAAGCCCCAGAGCAATCGCCTTGCCAATCCCCTTGCTGGCGCCGGTTACTAATACCGTCTGTGTCATCTTGCTATCTCATCAAAATAATTGTTTTAATTCATTATTATCAGGCTGATATGTATTAACTCGCCCGCTCGCTAGTACGTTGCCGTCCGCGATAATTTGTCCTTCGAAACTACCTATCTTTTCATCACGCATCAGCAGCGTGACGTGGCATTCCAGTAACGCGCCTTGTGGGAAGGCGCCAGCCGGGCAGCGTATTCCACGCCCACCCAGCAGCATTCCAACCAGGCTTTCTTCTTCACCGTTTTTTTTCGCATGCCAGCCTGACCACACGCCGACCGTCTGGGCAATCAATTCGATAGCAAACCAGCCCGGTAAATTGCCTTCCCCATCAAGAAAAGGTGCAAGCACACCGAGGTTGCTCACAGTTACCTGACAATGCGCACTTTCTTGTTCCACCGCCACTACCGATTCGAGCAAGCACATTGGTGCTTCGTGCGGTAAGTAGTGTTGTGGCGCAAGAAAATCAGTCATGAGAAACTCCAAAAATCAGGCAAGCATTATTGCCGCCAAAAGCAAATGAGTTCGATAGCATTATCGGTTTGAGGAATGGTTGTGGCGCGGTGAGTAGACCACAGGGCGCAAGGCTCATGTCTTGATGCGCGTCAGTGAAATCTTGCGCAGGCAGCAGTAAGTCGCGCGCTAACAGCAAATAACAGAGCACCGCTTCACAAGCCCCTGCGGCACCTAATGTGTGCCCGGTCAGATACTTAGTAGAGCTTGAAGGCACGCTTTCGCCAAAAAGTTGATTCACCACTTTGGCCTCGATTTCGTCATTCAGACGCGTGGCAGTGCCGTGCATATTAATATAGCCAATATCATGCGCCCCGATTCTGGCCTCACGCAGCGCCATTTCAATTGCGCGAATAGCCCCAAGACCTTCCGGATGTGGAGCTGACATATGCCAGGCATCAGACGACTCACCCACTCCCAGTAAACAGACTTTCCCCGGCTCTTTGGTGAGTAAAATCAAGGCGCCAGCCTCACCAATGGTAATGCCGTTGCGCTCGGCGCTAAACGGCTTGCAGCGCTCGTTACTTAATGATTCCAGACTATTGAAACCGTTGATAGGCATCCGGCTGAGGGTATCTGCGCCACCCACAATCACAGCATCCACCATTCCCGACTCAATCAGCCTTTTACCGGTAATCATTGCTCGCGCGCTGGAAGAACAGGCGGTTGAAATCGTCAACGCTGGGCCAAACAGTTGCAAATAGTCGCTCAGAAAACGTGAGGGATCGCCAAGCTCTTGCTGGCCGTAATAATAAGAAGCGGGCGGAGAACCTTCGTGGCTGCCGCTGACCATACGGTCACCTTCATCAAGCCCTGAAGTACTGGTCCCCAACACGACTGCCACGCGCTCGTTTCCGTATCGTGCAATGGCGTCATCCACCTGTGAGCGAATTTGTGCCAGAGCAGCCAATAACAGACGGTTATTTCGGCTATTGTACTGCGCCATTTCTGGCGCTATTTCTGGTAATTCGCCACATACACGCCCGACCCAACATTCGCCCTGCTGCAACCAGCCATTGGTATCTGGCCCCATACCTGGTGCCGTGTTGGCCTGCAAATTTGCTGCGATTTCGTCAAGATTGTTGCCCAGGGCGTTGACCATTCCGGCAGCAGATAGAGTAATCATATTTAGCTGTCCAGATGCTGAATACTGATGACATAACCGAAACGATGATGGTGCACGCTCACCGGCTGACGACTGCCGTTACGCATCAGATAATGGATTGTCTCAATCAACTCCCCCTGGTCATCTCGCAGTTCGCGACGGGAATCGACATCTTTTAATGTCCAGCCTTTAGGTAACTGCGGCTGCCAGGCGCTTATCGGCCAGTAGCTCAACATAATATCGGCAAGAACCTGACTTGCTGGAGGTAATTCTGGCAACGTCATTGACTGCTCGGTTTTCACGCCCTGGCTGTCATAGGTCAGACGGAATAAACGAATCCCTAACGGCGACAAACCAGCCAGCATGATTTTCTGCTGGTCGGCATTGAGCAGCACCATCAATGATTGGGTTTTGCCTTTGACTTGCGCAGTCAGCAATTGTTGTTGGGTAATTGACGGCGAAATCCCAGGCGGGGGCAACGTCACTAAAGTGCCGGCTTTTAACCAGGCCTGCGGCCTTGAGCTATCTGGTTTTGTTGTGCTGCACGCACTCAATAATAAGAAGCCAAGCAACAATGCCAGTGTAGGAAGTATTTTCATTATTCTCTCTTTCCCTGAGTAGGTAGGGCTAAGGGGGCAGTCAGGAATGCACAGAAGATGCCGCAACTGAGCACAATGCCAAAGCTTGCGATAGCTTGAGTCTGGCTAAAGACCAACATGCCTAATGTGAAGAGTGTGGTCAGCAATGCCACACTTATTGCCAGAAGCGACGTCAACGGGGTGCCGCGTGGGTTACTAAAGAACAGCGTGTAATTGATGCCAATCCCGAGGACTAGCACCAGCGCCAATAGCGAGAACAGGTTTAATGTATGTCCACTGAAGGCAAGTGCTGCAAGCCCACACCCCAGCGATAACAGCGAAGGTACCACACTTAATAACCCGCGTTTTACACCAAGTCGCAGCACATAGCTGATGGCAATAGCCACAACAGCCGCTGCCAGTAAAATAGTCAACAAACTACGGAAGTGGCTGAATAATTCGTTAAACATCACTTTTCTGTCGACCCAACTTACGCCAGGTAACTTTGCCGCAATGTTGGCAAGTAATTCACTATTGTGAACACCATTTACCGGCACCAGCGCACCGCTTTTACCGTCCGGCAGCGATAACCACAACAAGCGCCAGCCGCTACTGATCACGCTCTTTTGCCAAAGATCCGGAGTTACTGCCATCTGCTGTAAATTAGGCGCTGTCACCGGGATGCCGCTTTCGGCAAGACGTTTTTGCAAAATGGGTGCGGCTTCGCGCAGCAGAAGCAAATCCGCCTGTTGTTGCTCAAGAGAGGCTAACGGAATCAGGCGATAGCTATCGATAGCTTTTTGCTTTTTAGCCTCTGCAAGTTCAGGAGCCAGTTTTTCCAGGCGTTGCAGCGTTTGCTCGGCGGTGTCGCCATAAACCACGAACCATTTCTGATCCATCCCCTGCCCGGTTAAAGCGGTAATAGCCTGCTCTTCACGTACCAGATCCTGCGGCAATGCCTGGAAACTGGCGATATCGTCATTGATTTTTAAGGATGCCATTCCCGCGAGGCTAACCACCAGCAACGCAAACGGCACGCCAAAGCGCACCGCTTTTTGGTTTTGCCATGCCTCAAGCCAGGCATTGAGTAACCAGCGACAAGGCACAGCCCTAACCGGCAAGCCGCGCACCGCAAACGGGTACCAACATACGACCGTCAGGCAGGAGGCAATTAAACCACTGGCGGCAAAAACGGCGAGTTGGCGAATACCGGGGAACGGTGCGAGGATCATAATCAGGTAGGCAATAGCGGTTGTTGCCAGCGCCAGCAGTAAAGCAGGAAGCACTTTGCGTAAACTTGCGAGGGGCGAGTTTTCTCGGCCATGCACCATGCGTTCGGTAAGGTAATAGAGCGTGTAATCTGCCGAAACACCAACGATGCTCATGCTCATAACAAGCGTCATCAGGTGCAGTTCACCAAAGCAAAGTAGTGTGATAGCGGTGCCTGCCAGTGCTCCAATCGCAACCGATGTGGCACACAACAGTAAAGGCCGTACCGAGCGAAACACCGCAAGCACCAGTAGCAACACGCCAATCACCGTCGCCAGGCCAAGCGTTGAAACATCATGCTTCGCCTGCTGACCTGCGTAATCACTGTAGAAAAGTGTGCCACGCGACATCACTTCAGCCTGCGGGAAGTGCTGTTTCAGGTTTTGCTTCAAGGCTTGCAGTTGCTCAACCGCTTCGCGCCCCTGCTGCATATCAAACGATGAACCTTTCAATTCACCGTGTAGCAAATACCAGTAACGCCCCTGTTTATCACGTGCCACCAGCCAGCCGTTCATCAATCGCATCTGACTGGCCGTTTGTTGCAGCGCCAGTTGTGACCCACGCACCAGCATTAGCGGATCGTTTGTCAGCTCTTTACCACTGACCCCTGAAAACGCCGAGTACAGTTGCGACAACACCCACTGAGCCTGGGCTTCGCCACCATGTTGCAAGCGACCGCGAGTTTGGTTATCAACCAGGCCATTGCGATGCTCGAAGTAGAATTTCCCCCACTCCTGCTGGCTCTTTGCATCCATCGGCCCCTGCACACCCGCAAGGAAAGGTTGCTGTTGCAGTTGCGTTTGCCACCATTGTGCGGCAGCTGGATCGGGTTGATTGCCGGGGCTGACCATCCACATCATTTGCCTGTCGAGACGTTGCAAAAAACCGTTCTCGATTTGCGGCGGAACTTTACCGAGGCTGCTGGCAGGCAGCAGCGACAGCACACTGCTGTCAAGCCGTGCCTTTGGTAACAACGTTGCGAGCAACACCACCAGCATAGTGACTATCGCAAGCCAGCCCCACGCCAGACGACGATGCATATTAGAAAGCGAAGCGCTGCTGCTCTTCATGAGTCAATTTTCGTGGATTTAGTCGGTGGTCGCTAAAGGTGATTTCCGTAAAATCGCCCTGCAAATCATTCAGCGCGATGCGATTAAGGTACTTATCGCCTTCCAGGGTAATCGTACTAAACAGCTTATCGAGCGGCGTCGTAGTCGGCGTTAAGACCAGTTGCCATTTGCCATTGCCCTGGTCAGTAAAGGCGCTGGAAAAGTTTTCATCAAGCACTTTACGGTCGGCCTGGAATAGGGCTCGTAGCAAATGATTGAACTGGAACATTTGCGGGTTGCTATCCGCGGTAATGATTTGCGGGGCCTGACTGCCCATGACCTGCACCATGTGGCTATCATCAAGCACCAGCGTCATCGGGAATGGGTGTTGTTGCTGCCACCACAAGCCTGTGCTTTTAGCGATCAACACTTCACCACTGGAATGCAGCGGTTGCGCCATTCCGCTAATTTGACGGTCTTGCTGGAATTTAGCCCGCACCACCGGCTGCGATGCAAAGCTACGTTGCACGTCATCGAGGGTAATTGCGTTCGCCATAAAGCTGATACACAGCAAAGCCATTAAAATAATCTTATTCATGACTCAAGCCCATGCGTTCAAAAAGTATCTGAGGGGAGACGAAACAAAGCTCTCCGCTTGTTGCCTCAACGGCAACCTGGATGGTGTAACCCGATGTAGCGCGTTTGCCCGTTTGGGCATCAACAATTTCATAGCCGATTTTTAGGCGGTTTTCATACTCGAGTACCGTTGCGCGCACCAGAATCTGCTGTTCAAATTTCACCGTATCACGGTATTTAACTCGAGTGTCGACAACCGGCCAGACAAAGCCAGACTCACTCATGGCACGATAGCCATAATCAAATTGGTTGAGCAATGCTTCGCGCGCCACCTCAAAGTAGCGGAAATAGTTGCCATGCCACACAACGCCCATCGCATCGACATCATGGAATGGGACTTTGATGCTGACCTCCACAGTAAAACGTGGGTCATTTAACATCCGGACTCCTTTTCTGGAGGTAATTGCCAGAAATCATAAAAATTAAACCAATCGAGCGGCGAACGCAGTGCATAGCACTCCAGACGGCGCGCGTAATTATCAATATGTTCTTGTAGTGCTTGTTGCCGAGTTGCACGTGGCAACACCAAAGGATCGGCAAAGTGCTCAGCATGAATACGCAGTTTGCCTTGTTCACGCAAAACCATCATCAAAATGACCGGGCATCGTAATGCGGCGGCAAGAATAAACGGCCCTTGCGGGAAAGGGGCCTGGTTGCCCATAAACTGACTCCAGCATACGCGCCGCTCACCACCACGTTGCGTGTTAACGGCAACCCGATCACCGACGATCGCGACCCACTCTCCGGCATCGAGTTTTTCTTGTAAAAGCATGGCAGTTTCCGGGCCAATATGGCTAACCGGCAGCAGATTCACACCGGCCTGTGGAGCAATTTCGTCAATAATCTGACGAAAGCGTTGGGCGTTGTCAGTGAAGACGAGCGCATTAATCACAAGCCCGGCCTCAACCTGAGCCAGTGCGCGGCTGGCTTCGATATCACCCAGATGTGCGGCGAGGATTAACTTCCCCTGCCCGGCCTGCGGTTGTAAAACTTCACGGCTACCGGGGGCAAACTCGATATCACGCCCCCAGAGAATGTCGCCGCGCCAGGCCGCTATTTTGTTAAGCATTGCATCACCAAAGCGTAAGAAATGGCGATAGCTGTTTAACCCTGTGGGCAGTGTGACGCCCAGGCATTGTGCCTGTTGACGAACCTGAGCCAACCACTGCTGTGATGCCTTACGCTGCGTGCCGCCGGTTAACCACATCCACGCCACCACAGGATAGAGCAATGTGTTAAATGCACGCCGCCCCAGACGTTGGTATATATTCAACATTAAGCGCATTCCCGCCAGCCCCTTACGTTCTGGCACTTGCGCCCAATGAGTGCTCTTTCGACGACGCGAGAGTAATACCGGAACGCGCGGTAACATGCCGAAGAAGAGTCGCGTATGCATCCACGAGATGCGCAAGTTGTCGCGAAGTGCGTCAAAGTGCGACAGGCCATCTGCCGGATAAATCACTCGCGTGCGCAAAAAATGGCTGTCGGTGCCAGCCCAATATAAACGCACCATAATTTCGGTATCGAAATCCATGCGTTTACCTGGGGAATGTTTCGCAATAACCGCAAGCGTTGCCGCTAACGGATAAACACGGAACCCGCACATGCTGTCTTTTAACGACAGCGACAGAGTCTCAATCCACACCCAAACGTGCGTGACATAGCGCCCGTAAAGACGCGATTTTGGAACAGAATCATCGTATTCCGGCATTCCAGAAATCAGGCAGCCAGGATGCTTGCGCGCTTCATCTAAAAAACGAGGGACATCTTCAATGCAGTGCTGCCCGTCAGCATCAAGTTGGATAGCATGGCTAAACCCTACCTGTGACGCCGCTTTAAGGCCTGTAATGACTGCCTCCCCTTTTCCCCGATTTGTTTCCAAATGGATAAGGGTGACTCCGGTTAACTGCGCCAGTTCCTGCTTTGTTGCAGCATCACTACCGTCATCAACAATAATCACCGGCAGTGCAAAAGGTTGCAGACGTTTCAGCACCACCGCCATTGTCGCGCCGTGGTTATAACATGGGATCACCACACAAGGGCGAAAAGCCGTGGTCGTTACGGACATAGCTTAATTTTCCCGCTGCTGGCAGCAACACCACCCTCTTCGTTTAACAGGGTGTAAGTGAAACTCAATACGCAACGCGTAGCATCCCATTGCAGATTCAGCTCAAGTTCGCTGCCCGGCACAATCGGGCGTTGGAATTTAACGCTATCAATCGAACAAAAGCGCATTCCCGGTGCAAGTGTCGCTCCATAAGCCATCACCCAATCGAGCTGCGCCACGCCAGGTAATAACGGTTGAGTGGGAAAATGGCCAGCGAACCAGCCTACCGTTGCCGGAACTGCTAAACGTAGGCACAGTTTTCCTGCTTCGGGTCGCGAGCGCTGTAACTCAACGGGTTTCATCAAATAACTCCTGTAATTGCACCCATGAACGCTTGCCTTGGCTATTGTGCGGAATAAGCTCGACGACACGCCAATAACGCGGAATGGCAATTGGCTCAAGCCAGGCGCGGAGTGCCTCACGCCAGAGTTGTTTATTAGCCATTTGTTCACAAGCAACGACCACCGCCCCCAGCGCAATTCGGTTACCGCGCATAATGGGAACGACAGCGGCATCCTCAATACCGGGGAGCGCCAGTAATCGGCGTTCAATTTCACTAAGCGAGATACGCTTTTCTTCGATTTTTATGATGCGACCGCGGCGACCTAATAAGCGAAAACTCCCCTTCGGGCTAAACTCGAGAATATCGTCTAACTGCACGCACCGTTGATGAATCAATGCTGACTCAACCTGCCAGCCATCACCCTGCGGGGTAAAGCGCACTTGCGGGAAGGGCTGCCATTCAGGCGAGATTTGCGAATGTTGCCGCCACGCCAGCACACCTGTTTCAGTGGTACCGTAAATTTCTGATACCGGTGTTTTAAGCCACGCTCGCGCATTTTGCGCGGTATCGTCATCGAGTTTCCCGGCGGCGGAAATCACGCTTTTAAAAGTTGGAGCAGCGAGGTTCGCATCGAGGCGTTTTAAAAATGCCGGGCTGCTGATAAACAATAAAGGATGGTTTGAATACGCCACCAGTTGCTCAGGGAAGTGAATCATTGCAGCATCACTGGCAAGACCAAGGGCCATTGGCAGCATCACACGGAAAGTAAAACCATAGAGATGCTGGTGTGACACCGAGCCCACCACGCGACAATCACGTAGCTTTTCTCCCCACAATGCCGCAAGCCAGGCGATCTCTTCATCCAACGCCTGTAGCGTTTTGAAGATTTGCGCAGGTTCACCAGTAGAGCCCGAGGTAAATAGCACCACACCCGCATCGACATGAACCGGTTCGAAGGATTGGACTGCCGTATACGCCAGAGTTTGCGGGTTTATCACCGGGCAGTTAAGGTTGAGCGGCACATCGCTAATGACACCGCAAAAATGCATTTGCTGTTCGCGAAGCTGCGCTTCCCGGCAATGCCCAGGGATCACTGGGGTTTTACCCGCATGCAGTGTCGCCAAAAGCGCGGTAATAAAGGCGTAGCTGTTATCAAGACAAAGCGCCCAGCGATCGCCCGGCTGTGTTTTTAGCCAGCCATAAATACGCTGAACATCAGCGATTAAATCGGCCTGGGTCCAAAGATGCGCCCCTTCAAACGCCACAATATGTTGCGGATGGCGACCGCTTAGCCACAGCTTTAGTGGTAAAGGATTATTCATAGCGACGTTTCACCCGCTGCCTCACCAACCATTCACCGGCAAATAACGTCCCCATCAACAGGTAGCTCACCATTCCATTCCACAATGTCCACCAGTGGATGTTACCCGCAAGGCAGGTCAATAGTGCCATGCTGCCATTTAGGATAAAGAAAATGCACCACAGTTGCGTGACGCGACGGGTATATCGCACACCTGCAGCCGGTAGATGCCCTTCACGCCAACGAGCCAGCCGTTCAATCAAAGACTGGCTACTCCACAGCGAGGCACCAAATAGTGCCAGCATCACCACATTGACCACCACCGGATACCACAGCAACAGCTGTGCTTCACGCATCCAAATACTGGCAAGAGATAACACCGCTCCCGCAATGGCCAGCCCTTTGAATGCACGGCTCAAAGCACCCGTTTTGCCACGCAATGCGCACAAACGCAGCACAAAGCACAACGCCAGAATAGGCAGCAAAATGTGTAATTTTGGATATGAAAGGGCTAACCAGACGGCAAAGGGCCAACCTATTACGGCTAGCCCTCCGACAATACTTAGCGCACGTTTTGCCAGCACGCTTTAAGACCCGCTATGCAAACGCTCAACCGCGTCTACGACATCCTGTACGGTACGAACCGTTTTGAAATCTTCCGGTTTGATTTTTTTACCGGTGCGTTTTTGCAGATGCACAACCATATCTACCGCATCGATACTATCGAGATCCAAATCTTCGTAGAGACGAGATTGCGGGGTGATTTGCTCAGGAGAGAGTTCAAATAACTTAACCAGTAACCCGGTGACTTCCTGATAAATATCTTCTTTATTCATAGCGTACTCGTGGTTTCAATCAGGCGCTGTGCGCAGGGTTTTGACTATTAATAAATGCGGCCAGATTCGCGACCGAGTAAAAATGTTCACGCATCGTTTCGTTTTCTGCGGATAACACCACACCATAACGTTTTTTAACCGCCAGACCCAATTCCAGAGCATCGATGGAATCAAGGCCAAGGCCGTCGTTACCAAATAACGCAGCCTCACTTTCAATCTCATCGACACTTATCTCTTCGAGATTCAGGGTGTCGATAATGAGTTGTTTAATATCGGTCTCTAGAGATTGCATATCACCATCCGAGTCTTAGAGTCTATCTGAGTAGACTTTTAAAAAGGGTCAGGAACCAATTCCTGACTTAAATATTGGCTAAGGCGGCGCGCCGCAATCGTCGGGGCATCGTCTTGGTTTGCCATAAAGCTTTGGCTGTCGATCCGCTGTTTGACACTCACGGTAATCATCGGCTTGCGCTGAGGTATCTGGTACCAGCGGCTATGTTTGTCCAGATAACGCTGGTCACAGTGAATATGCACCAGACGCAATTCACATCTACAACGCACAGCAATATTTGCAGCACCTCGCTGAATAACCAGCGGTTCACCCGGACGGGTACGCGTCCCTTCCGGGAAAATCAGTATCGCCTCCCCTGCCGCTATGCGTTTCTGGCTTTCAGGAAGTAATGTTTCGCCCTGACTATTAACCAGATAGTCCGCGGCTTTAATCACGCCGCGAAAACAGGGATTGTTCACAAGGCTTGCTTTAACCAGGCACCCAATATTGGGTGCCCGTGAAGCAATAAACACGTAATCGAGCAGCGTCGGGTGGTTTGCGACTATCAAACATCCATGATCGTTTGCTAATTGCGCACAATTTTCGAAGCGATAATCAAACACGCCAAGCAGGCGTCCGATGCGTAAAAATAGCCGGAAACTGGCGGAGATGCTACGGCGAGCAACCTCACGGCGTTTGCCATTATCGCGAACAAACAGTAACAGCAAGTTAAACCATACCAGTGACAACGCCAGGCCACCGCTACCAAATAGAATGAACAACCAACCGGTCATCAGCACGCGCCAGCACCACTCTATGCGCCCCCACATTAATGACGACTCCAACGCCAGCTCAGGCGTTCACCAATAAGGGTGAATGTCTGCGCGTCACTGAGCCAGCCGTGCAAAAATGCCAGCCCCTGCGGTAAACTTTGCGCACCAGGGGTTTGGCTCGGTGTTGTATCACACTGGATCTGCGAGCCAGCTTCCAGCAACAATGCCACCGCAAATGGCAGGCTGACGGTCTCACCTGGAAGATGAGAGTGATAAAACTCCGGAATCAGCCCATCGAAATCCACCAGCATCACGCGTTGATACCCGGAGTGATGCAGCGATGCCACTTCAATTAATGCCTGCGCAAAGCTGTCAAAACCCGCAGAAACAGAGGACGAAACCAATGCTTGTTGGGCGGCAATCGTGGTATTGCCTACCGCTGAATTGTGTACTGACATCGCAAAATCAGTTGGTGAGAGACTTTCTTCGCACGCTAATGCGGTCAAAATGCGAAAATTTCGCTCCAGCTCACCATGGCGGCTGGAAAAAACCAGCGCATCAACATTTTGTCGGGACAAAATAGCAAGGGCACAATCAACAGCAATCCTGCTACCTGATGCCAGACGGCGCGCGGTCATCATAGGCAGATGGCGACTTTTGGCAATCGGGGATGAAACATCAATAATCGCTGCGGTTTTCCCCCATGCCTGCCAGTCATCATGTTCAGATAAACCTGGTGCACTGGCCTGCCAGTCGACAATGTTAAACGCTAACTTCATGCTCTGTACCATCAATCATCTGCGATGTCCCGTCAGATATATATCTTCGAATTTATGCCGACTATAAAATAAGTCTTAATTTTACGGGATTTTTCTTAAGCCGCTTATATTTTGCGCGTGTTGAATTCATCAACGGCGGGGAATAGTAACAAAAATGACTGGGAAATAAATATTCATACATCGATTCCAACGGCCTGCTAATCACAGGCTGCGGATTCTAACGGTATGTGACTTCCAGAACTGCCAGTTGGTGTTGCGCGTCAATGTAGTGCATTTTGGTAGAAAACGGAGCATCGCCACCAGCCTTATAATTATTCAGCTTATTAAGTGCGATGGTCTGAACAATTGGCTCCCCGTTTTGGGTACAGGAAAATTTAACAGATTGTTCCTGATGCGATAAACGGCAACCTTCTTCTACTATTGCCCCCTGAAAATGAATCACACCACCACTGGCATGAGCATGAAGTAAAGGGAAAGCAAGAACAAAAATAGGCAAAAGCAATGAACGTCTCAAGCTTACTGTTTTCACGCTACGGACTCCTCAACTGAAGTGGTATGAGGGTTATCGGCACAAAACGGTGAACGCTACAGTTAAAACCTGGTATATAGAAGAAATAAAATCCACATAATTGCAACATTAATTAAACATTAAAATATTGCTGCTAAACGCTGCCTGGCGATGCCCATTGTTTTTCAAGATGAATATCTTTTCCATCCGTCACGGTAACCAAAATCCTCACGCGATCGCCCGGGGATAGCTCAAGGCTCATACGCGATAATTTGGTAGGTTCATTACCTTTGATAAAAACAGGCTTACTCTGGCTGCTGTTGCTTTGACCGGCAGTTCCTGAACTTTGAGCGGTGAGTTTGACCATGCATTGGCAATCCTGGGTTAAGGTTGCTACAGGCTCGATGATGTAGGTATTCCCTTGCTGCTGAGTGTTGAAAGTAAGCTGATTACCGAGAGCTGCGAGTAATAATAAGGTATGCATTTTTATTTCTCCCGATTTAAAAAAGAAAAACAGGGCAACAAAGGCCCTGTTTTTTATAGTGCATAACTTCAATTAATGCTGCTGAAGATTCGCATGGTTATTATAACCAACTTGCGTCAAATCAACTGTAGAGGCAGCAGCTGTTTGGTTAACAATTGCGCCGTTTCTAACACCATATTGGCTAACATCAATGGTAGAGCCTTTAGCTTCCCATTGGTCGATGGTTGCGTTGTTGCCATAACCTTTTTGCAGCAGGTCAATACTTGCGTTATCCGCCCCCTGGCCTACATCTGCACCATTCGAAGAACCTAATTGTTTAATATCAACATTGGATTTACGAGCATCAGCTTGTAATGCGGTTACGTTGTTATTTGCGCCGTGTTGATACACTTTCATTGTTGATTCTGGGGCGCTATTGTTGCCGCCGTTGTTACCGCCGCCATTACCGCCGCCGCCCCAATTAAACTGAAGATCTGAAGCCATTGCACTACTTGAAACCACCACTGCTGCGATTGCTGCGATTTTGAAAAAGTTCATGGTGAAACCCCCATTGTATTGAGAATGTTAGTCCAAATAGTCACGTATTAACGTTGAATAACGCGTACCGCCATTTGAGACTGTTTCTGTACAACAATTGCTGATTTTTGCGTGCCTTGTTGAATAATGCTGGCCTTATTAGCAGCGCCTTGCTGGATAATAATTGCGGCATTACCCGACGATTGTTGCTGAATATCTGCATCATTGCCGTAGCCTGATTGCGAAACATAAGCAACGTTATAACTCCCTGATTGATCGACGTTCGCACGGTTACCAGATCCTGCCTGATTAACAACCGCCAACTGCCGGGTTCCATTTTGATCAACATTGGCATTATTATGATTGCCATATTGACCGACTATTGCTGCCTGATTAAATGAAGCTTTGCTTAATTCATTTGTAGCAAAGTTATATTCCGATTTTGCGAGGTCAGGACTATTCGCAAATACGTAACCAGGCGTACCCAGCAATGCAAACATCAGAAATAACGATCTGTTTTTCATGTTGTCACCCTGGACCTGGGTGCAGCCGTTGAAATAATCATTCCAATTTAAGCCGCTGGTTATTTGTTAACGCTTGCAATGAGAAGTTACTGCTGCGTTACGGAAATGAGTATGTCCTTCGAAACATTTAAAATATCTCACCCGCATGTTGTATTTTTATATTTCACCTCATTACAAAGCATGAGTGGATTAAAAAAAACCAAATACAACAAAGGGTTCAAAATCGATTGTTTTAATTCACGTGTGATTTTTAAATTCATCACATTAATCAAGCATGGATTTACCGTCTGGCTGGATTGAAAGACTGCTTATCAGCAATTCTTAATGCACCTACGTCACGAAGGTGAGTTTTCTTAAGACAGATGACAACTGCGAATGTAATGCCAACAATTTACATGTGTTAAGTTGAAAAACGCATAAAGTTAAAAATAAAAAATCAATACAAATCAATAATTTAGACTTATTTGTATGATTTTTAAAACTATGCAATTTATAATTAATGTACAACTTTAGTGCTAAAACTAAATAGTTAAAATCCCCATCTGCAACATTTTAATATCTACAGTTACATTCTGTAACAGCTTTAACACTTGCTTTAAGATTAGTAACCGCTAGATTGAAATCAGCAGTAACATTTTGTTTAACACATTAAGTCAGATCGTAACTTAGCGATATTTGACAGTGTTATATTAATTTCAAACACAGCAGTGCAGCACCTATCAGTACTTCTGGGGAATTAACTTTCTGTTAATTCAGCTGATTGATGCGCGAACTCGGATGGAGTTTCATCATGTTTAATGAAGTCCATACAATGAATAGCCAGACGTTAAGTGTTCAAAGTTTATTGTTGATCACAAAACCCTCGCTACAAGCTACTGCGTTATTACAGCATTTAAAATCCTCACTCTCTATAAATGGGAAACTTCATAATATTCAACGCTCTCTTGAAGATGTCGCTGGAAATGTTGTGGTGCTTTTCGATATGGTCGAGGCCGATAAAAAGCTGATTAACTACTGGCAAGATAACTTAAGTCGTAAACATAACAGCATTAAGTTGTTGTTATTAAACACTCCTGAAGAGTATCAATTCCGTGACATTGAAAACTGGCCACATATTAATGGTGTGTTTTATATGTCAGAGGAAGAACCGCGTGTGGTAGAGGGTATCCGTGGTGTAATGGATGGAGAATGCTACTTCTCCCAAAAATTAGCCAGCTATCTTATTAATCACTCAGGGAACTATCGTTTCAATAATGTCGAGTCGTCCCTTCTGACTCACCGTGAAAAGGAAATACTTAATAAATTGCGTATTGGCGCCTCGAATATCGAAATCGCGCAGTCGCTATTTATAAGTGAAAATACGGTAAAAACACATCTCTATAATCTGTTCAAAAAAATATCCGTAAAAAACCGCACTCAGGCGGTTTCCTGGGCAAATGATAACCTCAGGCGATAAAGCGATGAAATTACATACTGCTTTAATGCTGGCGTCAGTCTTAGTCTGCGCCTCCGGGGGGGTACGCGCTGTCGAGGTGGAAGTCCCCGGTTTATTAACGGATCACACCGTTTCCTCTGTAGGGCACGACTTCTATCGTGCCTTTAGCGACAGGTGGGAAAGCAGTTTTACCGGAAATTTAACGATAAATGAGCGACCCAGTGCCCGTTGGGGAAGCTGGATAACCATTACGGTCGATCAGGATGTCATTTTTCAGGCTTTTTTATTCCCCTCAAAACGTGACTTTGACCGTAATGTCAATTTCGCATTGGCTCAAACCGAACAAGCGATTAATCGCCGGCAAATTGACAAGACATTGTTGAGCACCGGTGATTTAACCAGCGATGAATTTTAGGAGGCTGTCATGCGTGCAACTCATGCAGTTCTATCTTTGCTGCTCATTTCTCCCCTTTCGTGGGGAGGAAATATGACGTTCCAGTTCACAAACCCAAATTTTGGTGGGAACCCCAATAACGGGTCTTTTTTACTTAACTCTGCTCAAGCGCAAAACTCGTATAAAGACCCGAGTTTTGACGATAACTTTGGTATCGAAACGCCATCTGCGCTGGATAACTTCACTCAGGCAATCCAGTCGCAAATTCTCGGAGGTTTGTTGACCAACATTAATACCGGTAAACCAGGGCGTATGGTAACCAATGATTATATTGTCGATATTGCTAACTCTGATGGGCAGCTGCAATTAAATGTGACTGACCGTAAAACAGGGAAAACTTCGACTATTCAGGTTTCTGGCTTACAGAGTTCATCTACTGATTTCTAGTGGATCTTAAATAATCAAAAAGTATTTAAGGATAAACATCATGCAGCGTTTACTTCTTATCGTAGCGGTGTGTTTATTGAGTGGCTGTTTAACAGCGCCACCTAAAGAAGCTGCGAAACCTACACTCATGCCTCGGGCACAAAGTTACCGTGATTTAACCCATTTGCCGGAATCAAAAGGTAAGTTGTTTGTCTCGGTTTATAATATTCAGGATGAAACTGGGCAGTTTAAACCCTATCCTGCAAGTAACTTCTCAACCGCGGTACCACAGAGCGCAACAGCTATGTTGGTTACTGCTTTAAAAGATTCACGCTGGTTTGTGCCATTGGAACGTCAGGGCCTGCAAAACCTGTTAAACGAACGTAAGATCATTCGTGCAGCTCAGGAAAATGGCACCGTTGCAGAGAACAACCGCAGACCACTAGATTCTCTAATAGCGGCAAACGTAATGGTTGAAGGTTCAATTATCGGTTATGAAAGCAACGTGAAATCGGGCGGTGTTGGCGCACGCTACTTTGGTATCGGTGGCGAGACACAATATCAGCTTGATCAAATAGCAGTGAATTTACGAGTAGTAAATGTTAGTACCGGTGAAGTATTGTCATCGGTCAATACCAGCAAAACAATTTTGTCATATGAAGTGCAGGCCGGGGTATTCCGTTTCGTTGATTATCAACGCTTACTGGAAGGTGAAATCGGCTACACCACCAATGAACCTGTAATGATGTGTCTGATGTCAGCAATAGAAACAGGGGTTATTTATCTGGTTAATGATGGTATTAATCGCGGTTTGTGGGATTTGCAAAATCCGAAAGATATAAACAATCCGATACTGGCTAAATACAGAGAGATGTCCGTCCCTCCTGAATCTTGATAATCAACAGATAATAAAAAACCAGCCTCGGCTGGTTTTTTTATTTATTCGGCTATCACTTGAGATTCAGCCTTCGTTTTCCGCGCCGCAAGCCACAGTCCGCTATTTTTCATCGCAAAACCAAACACCAGACCGAGTAATAAAGAAGGCACGACAATCCGCCATTCACCTTGGTTTGCAAAGGTCGCGCAAGCACCAATAAATGTCCCCGGCACAAACGAGAGCAACATATGCTTAGCCTGGATACACATCAGAAATGCCACAACGCCGGTCACCATGTAGCCCAAAATCTCCAGGTGAGGCGCTAACGCGCTACCGTGAATGATGACCTGAGCCCATAATACGCCGCTACATAATGTGCATGCAGAAATGAAAAGACCTTTGATACCGCCTTGAGGACACGCAAAATATGCGGTGCAACCAAGGAAGCCTGCCCAACTGATTAGACCAAGACTCACCGCAACCCAACCCCAGAGGCCAGAGAGAATACCGGTGGTCAATGCAAGAGAGATAAGTATGTTCATAGCGGCACATCATAGCAGAGCCTTATAGTTCAACCACGATCTGCCGCACATTTTTTGTAAACCAAAAATCCAAGTTGCACTTTATATGTGATTTAAATCACATTACTCATCGTCGGATTCTTCAAGTTCATCGCGCATTGCCTGAATGGCTTCACGGCTAATTAACGCCAGTGTGCGGTAAAACGGCGTTGTAGAATGCGCTTCGACTTTGCCAAGGAAAGTGCCAGCCCACGGCATCAGATAGTCGTCAAACAAGCGAACTTGCGCTTCAAACTCATCTTCCTGTGACTGATCTTCAAGCCAGGAAGCTGCCAGCAACAAAGTCCCAAAATGATCGGCTGGTGTTTCGGCAAGCGGCATACCGCGCTGTTTTAGAAACTCGCGCACATCCCCCTCATTACTGCCTGCTTCCCACACTGAGCGATAAGGCGGCACGCTACACTCCTCACCAACAAACAGCGCATTGTAATCAGCAGCCAGCTGTTGAGGATCGCAGCTCTGTTGCAGACGAGTCAGTAACTCATCTTGTTCCAGCGGCCAGTGCTCTGCCAGTTTGCCTTCGCGGATCATCGTCAACAACGGAACCAGAAGCGGATCCTGAGGCTGGCGATAATAAAGTGATCCTAAAATGCGGCAAATAATTGAAAACTCATTCATGCTAACGATCCATTTAGTAGAGATTTAAAAACAGAAATTAAAGTGTGGCGAACTCTTCGATTGGCGCCATACCGCGAGCTTCGAGGAAGCCAAGCATACGGGCGACTGAAACATTCAGAATACGATCTTCCGGGAACTCAACTTCGTCGAGAATTTTGCGGCACTCATCAAAATCCCCGAGAGTAAAGGCGGTGTGGGAATCTGAACCCAACGATAACCAGCCACCGGCATCACGTACTGCGGCAGCAATCGCACGGCAGTTCGGGCCGCTGCCCTTACGTGAATGAGTAAATGAGGAGTTATTGAGCTCCAGCGCGACATTATATTTTGCTGCCGCCTGCGCTATAGCAGGAATATCGACCGGGAATTTGGGGTTTCCTGGATGGCTGATAATGTGGACATTGCCACTCGCCATTGCAGCAATCATCGCTTCGGTGTGAGTAGCACTATCCTGAGGCGGGAAAACAGGCTCATGGAAACCAGCGATAATCAGATCCAGTGAGTCCAACATCGGCCCGGTGCAGTCAATTTCACCAGCGGTATTTTTTATATTAGATTCGATACCACGCAAAATACCGACACCATCGACCACTCGTGGCCAGATGCGCATATTCACAAAGTGCCAGTAATGAGGCGCGTCAGCCATATCCGGGCCGTGATCGGTGATAGCAAACAACTTGATACCTTTGCTTTTAGCAATCGCAATGTAGTCATGAAGGGTGCTATAGGCGTGGGTGCTGGCGACGGTGTGCATATGCAGGTCAACGGGATACATGGCTCTCTCCTTATATGTCTTTCTCGCAAGGATAGCAGTTATCACCGTGGTTTTTTAGCCCGGCGCAAGCCGGGCTGTGCATTAATAACCGTGATGCAAAGAAACCTGGCCACTCGGCGACTCACCGTTTTCAATCTGGCGGATCGTTTTGGCAATATATTCCATTGCCTCCTGAGGACGGGTGACGGCTGCCAGATGTGGGGTTATGGCAATACGCGGGTGTTTCCATAGCGGGCTTTCCACAGGAAGCGGCTCTTTGGCGAAGACATCGAGCATGGCCCCTTTCACTTTTCCGCTCTCAATGGCGGCAAGCAAATCACTTTCAACCAGATGCACGCCACGCGCAAGGTTCATTACGAAAGCCTCATCTGCAAGTTGATTGAGCAACTGGCTGTTAATAATGCCCACAGTTTGTGGAGTATTCGGCAGCAGGTTAATCAACACACGAGTGCCATTAAGGAAGTCACCCAGTTGTTCAGTACCCGCAAAACTGGTTACGCCCGGATACTCTTTTTTGCTGCGGCTCCAGCAACGCACCGGGAACCCCCAGGCCGCCAGGCTTTCTGCTACTTTCCCACCCAGTACACCCGCACCAAGCAGGCCGATAGTGAAGTCTTCACGGCGATAATCATCCAGCGGCTGCCATTTTGACTGCAGCTTTAATGCCTGATAATCATCGAACCTACGGAACCAGTGCAATACCTGACTCACCGCGTATTCCTGCATCTGCAGCGCCATACCGGTATCTTCCAGACGAAATAGCGGAACACCTGCTGGCAGCATATCTGGATGAGCCTGAAGCTTACTCAGAATGGAGTCCACACCCGCTCCCAATGCAAATACCCCTTTCAGCGTCTCGCGCCCACTGAGCATTTCCACCGGGGGATGCCACACCAGGGCGTAATCCGCAGGCTGGTTATCACCAGGATGCCATTGGCGAACCGTGGCACCAGGAAGTTGCTGCTGCATACCTTCCAGCCACAGTTGCGTATTAAATGTTGGGTGATGAAAAATAATGTCCATGCTTTCTCCATTTATTCTTAGGCTTACGCGCAGCCCTAAACAATACATGAGATGAATGTAATAAAAAATCAGCGTGTAATGCTGTTTTAAGAAGCAAGTTGCTTGAAGTTTGGCTGAACGCACCAGATTTACTCAAAAGTGAATTGACGCAGGCCGTTCTTTTCCCTACATTAGCGCCCGTTCCAGATGTCAGGGAACAACAAAACGGTGAGGTGTCCGAGTGGCTGAAGGAGCACGCCTGGAAAGTGTGTATACGGCAACGTATCGAGGGTTCGAACCCCTCTCTCACCGCCATATTCCAAGAGAAAGTCTGAATTCACGTTCAGACTTTTTTTTCGCCCGAAACCCGTTGAGAGATGGGTGAGAACCCTCGACCCGAGGTTCGACAAATGCTTTAGCATTT
>NZ_LR722648.1:79675-502936 GCF_902500225.1 Buttiauxella massiliensis
GGACGTCAGGGGCGCTTGCGACCATGACGCCCGTAGGGTGAGCGCAGCGAATCAGCCCCTCTCTCACCGCCATCTTTAAAGAAGAGCTCGCATGCAAATGCGGGCTTTTTTTTCGCCCGAAACCCGTTGAGAGATGGGTGAGAACCCTCGACCCGAGGTTCGACAAATGCTTTAGCATTTGGACGTCAGGGGCGCTTGCGACCATGACGCCCGTAGGGTGAGCGCAGCGAATCAGCCCCTCTCTCACCGCCATCTTTAAAGAAGAGCTCGCATGCAAATGCGGGCTTTTTTTTCGCCCGAAACCCGTGGAGAGATGGGTGAGAACCCTCGATCCGAGGTTCGACAAATGCTTTAGCATTTGGACGTCAGGGGCGCTCGCGACCGTGACGCCCGTAGGGTGAGCGTAGCGAATCAGCCCCTCTCTCACCGCCATATTCCAAGAGAAAGTCTGAATTCGCGTTCAGACTTTTTTTTGCCTAAAATCCGGCATCGTTCATGCCTTGACCAAACGGTATAGAAACAGAAGATTAAACTTGACCGAATGCGGTCTACTCCCTATAGTAGCGCCCCGTTGCCCCGTGATATTGGCAACTGATTCAAAACGGTGAGGTGTCCGAGTGGCTGAAGGAGCACGCCTGGAAAGTGTGTATACGGCAACGTATCGAGGGTTCGAACCCCTCTCTCACCGCCATATTTAAAGAAGAGCTCGCATGCAAATGCGGGCTTTTTTTTCGCCCGAAACCCGTGGAGAGATGGGTGAGAATCCTCGACCCGAGGTTCGACAAATGCGCCAGCATTTGGACGTCAGGGACGCTTGCGGCCATGACGTCCAAATGCTGGCGCAGCGCAGTCAGCCCCTCTCTCACCGCCATACTCCAAGAGAAAGTCTGAATTCGCGTTCAGACTTTTTTTTCGTCCTTAATTTGTCATCTGATACCGCTTTGTCCATAAAAAAACCCGAACCTTAGTTCGGGCTTGTCAGTGCTGTTATGCCTTACCTTTGCTAAACCGTTTTCGTATCACCACAAAGAACACCGGCACAAAGAAGATGGCGAGCAAGGTTGCCGAGAGCATTCCGCCCATTACCCCTGTCCCCACTGCATTCTGCGCCCCGCTACCTGCACCGCTGCTTAATACCAGTGGCATCACCCCCAGAATAAATGCCAGTGATGTCATCAGGATAGGTCGCAGACGCATCCGTACTGCCTCAAGCGTGGCCTCTATTATCTCTTTGCCTTCCTTTTCCATCAGGTCCTTAGCAAATTCGACGATTAGAATTGCATTCTTCGCCGACAGACCAATAGTGGTCAACAATCCGACCTGGAAATAAACGTCGTTATTCATTCCCCGCATTACCGCCGCCAGAAGTGCGCCAACCACGCCTAATGGCACAACCAGCATGACCGAGAATGGTATCGACCAGCTTTCATAGAGTGCAGCCAAACAAAGGAACACGACCACTAACGAGATGGCATAGAGTGCAGGAGCCTGGTTTCCAGAAAGCCTTTCCTGATATGACATTCCCGTCCAGTCATAGCCTATTCCAGCGGGTAACTTTGAAGCCAATTGCTCCATTAACACCATGGCCTCTCCGGTGCTTTTACCCGGTGCAGCTTCGCCCAATAGTTCCATCGATGGCAAACCGTTATATCGCTCAAGACGCGGCGATCCATACATCCAGTGCGATGACGAAAATGCCGAAAGTGGAGCCATTTGACCAGAGCTACCACGGACATAGAGATTATTAATATCCTGCGGCAACATGCGGAAGCGGGCATCAGCTTGCACATAAACCTTCTTCACGCGGCCGTGATCGATAAAATCGTTCACGTAAGTACCACCCAGTGCACTGGCTATGGTTTGATTAATATCCGCAAGGCTAATGCCAAGGGCTTGCGCCTTTTCCTGGTCAATTTCCAGCTTGTACTGTGGGGTGTCTTCAAGCCCATTAGGGCGAACTCGCGTCAATATATCGGGATATTTGGAGATCATCGCCAATAATTGATTACGTGACTGCGTTAATTGCTGATGGCCAAGGTTTGCCTGGTCAATCAGTTCAAAGTCAAAACCCGTCGCCGTACCTAATTCGATAATCGCCGGTAAGTTAAACGGGAACACCAGTCCATCATGAATCCGACCAAATGCTTTGGTCGCGCGTTCAACAATCGCACCGACCGCATTCTCTTTTCCAGACCGTTCCTCCCAGGGTTTCAGGCTAATAAAGGCAATCCCGGAGTTTTGCCCCTGCCCGCTGTAGCTAAAACCATTCACCGTAAACACGGATTCGACGTTGGCTTTTTCGGTATTCAGGTAGTAATCGGTGATTTGATCGAGCACTTTTTGTGTTCTTTCCTGCGTCGCACCAGCGGGCAGCTGCACCATCGTCATAAACACACCCTGATCTTCTTCGGGCAGGAATGCGGTAGGTAAACGCAGGAATAGCACCGCCATTCCTGCAACAATAATCACATACACCAGTAAATAACGCCCGGTGCTGCGTAAAATGTTACTGACACTATCTGTGTAGTGATGAGCACTTTGGTTGAATTTCTTGTTAAACCAGCCAAAGAAGCCCGTTTTTTCATGCGCCTGCGGGTCAACTGGTTTTAGCAAAGTCGCGCAGAGTGCTGGTGTCAGGATCAAAGCAACCAACACCGAAAGCGCCATTGCCGAAACGATAGTAATCGAGAACTGGCGATAAATAGCTCCGGTCGAGCCACCGAAAAAGGCCATCGGAATAAACACCGCCGACAGCACCATAGCGATACCGACTAACGCCCCCTGGATCTGGCTCATCGATTTCTTGGTGGCTTCTTTCGGTGAGAGATGCTCTTCGACCATCACGCGCTCAACGTTTTCCACCACCACGATCGCATCATCAACCAGCAGGCCTATCGCTAACACCATGCCAAACATCGTCAGGGTGTTTATCGAGTAGCCAAAGGCGGATAGGACGGCAAATGTCCCCAGTAATACGACCGGCACCGCGATAGTCGGTATCAGCGTGGCGCGCAAATTTTGCAAGAAGAGATACATTACCAGGAACACCAGGATGATCGCTTCGAACAATGTTTTCACCACCTCATGAATGGATATTTTCACAAACGGCGTGGTGTCATAGGGATAAACAACCGTCATCCCTTGGGGGAAGTAAGGTTGCAGCGAGGCCAGCTTTGACTTGATAGCAGCAGCGGTATCCAGCGCATTCGCCCCCGTCGCAAGCTTAATTCCCAGGCCTGCCGCAGCCTGGCCATTAATTTTCGCAACCGTATTGTAGTTTTCACCACCCAGCTCAATGCGTGCCACGTCGCTTAAATGAACGACTGAACCATCCGGGTTCACTTTCATGGTTACTTTGCCGAACTCAACCGGATCACGTAAGCGTGTCTGCGCAATAATCGATGCGTTAAGCTGCTGATTTTTAACCGCAGGTGTGCCACCGAGTTGCCCGGCAGCCACCTGGTCATTCTGCAATTTAAGCTGATTGACTACATCGCCCGGATTAAGCTGGTATTTGTTCAGCGCATTCGCATTAAGCCAAATACGCATCGCGTACTGAGCGCCAAATAGCTGCACATCCCCCACCCCGTTGGTTCGGCTGATAGCATCTTTAATATTTGATGCCACATAGTCGGAAATATCATCCTGTGTCAGGCTTGGGTTATTAGAGATAAAACCGGCGACCAGCAAGAAGCTGCTCGAGGATTTTTCGACACTAATCCCCTGCTGTTGTACTTCCTGTGGCAACAGTGGCATCGCCAGTTGCAGCTTATTCTGTACCTGAACCTGGGCAATGTCCGGGCTGGTGTCTGATTTGAAGGTCAAGGTAATAGTCACGCCGCCCGCAGAATCACTGGTGGAGGACATATACATCAGGTTATCGATACCGTTCATATTTTGTTCGATAACCTGCGTCACGGTATCCTGCACCGTCTGGGCATCAGCACCAGGATAGGTTGCCGTCACCGCAACAGCCGGTGGCGCAATCGTTGGATACTGTGCGACGGGAAGCTGTAAAATTGCCAAGCCACCAGCAATCATCAAAATGATCGCCAGCACCCAGGCAAAAATTGGTCGTTCGATAAAAAACTTAGCCATTGTGCAGACCTTAGCGTGTTTGAGTGGCAGCGCTATCTGGCACTATCTGAACAGCAACCCCAGGACGCACGCGCTGAAGCCCACTGACGATGATTTTATCGCCAGGCTTCACACCTTTGGTTACCAGCCATTTATCGCCAATCGCCTGAGGGGCCACCACTTCGCGGACGGCCGCTTTATTATTCTGGTCGACCACCATCACGGTGGCGTCACCACGCGGATTGCGCGTCACCCCCTGTTGCGGCACTAAAATCGCTTCGGGCTGAATGCCTTCATCGATTTTTGCCCGCACATACATACCTGGCAGCAATTGATGCTGTGGATTGGGGAATACGGCTCGCAAGGTAATGGAGCCGGTCGTTTGATCAACAGTGACATCGGAGAACTCCAGATCGCCATTTAGCGGATAGGGTTGGCCATCCTCCATAAGCAATTGCACCGTAGTTTTACCGTTTGCTTTTTGCAAACTGCCCTTTTCCACAGCTTGTTTCAGTTGCATAAAGTCAGTGCTGGATTGCGTGACATCAACGTAGATTGGGTCAAGCTGTTGAACGGTAGCCAGCGACGAGGCCTGCCCGTTTGTCACTAATGCCCCTTCGGTGACATTCGATTTTCCAATACGCCCATTGATTGGCGAGGTGACTTTGGTATAAGCGAGGTTAATTCGCGCATTTTCCACTTCAGCCTGCGCAGCTTTCACTTCTGCATCAGCCTGTTGTGCGTTCGCGACTGCCTGATCGTATTCCTGCTTGCTGATGTAATTGGTACCGAGCAATGGCACATAACGTTTCACTGTTAAATGTGCAATGTTTGCAGCAGCTTTAGCCTTTGCGAGTGCGCCTTGTGCGCTATTCCAGGCGGCCTGATACGTGGCCGAGTCAATTTGATAGAGTGAATTTCCAGCAACGATATCGCTGCCTTCAATAAAGTTACGTTTCAGGATAATGCCGCTCACCTGCGGGCGAACTTCCGCCACACGAAAGGCATCTGTACGCCCTGGAAGTTCAGTCGTCACAGCCAGTGGCGCCGCTTTAACGGTAAACACATTGACCTGCGGCGTCGGCATTGCTGCCTTCTCGTCGCCTTTATCATTACAACCCGTTAAGGCACCCGTCGCTAACAACAGCATGGATGACAGGATGATGAACTCGCCATATTTCTTCATTACGATTCCTTAAAGCATGACTCTTAAAGTAAAAACCGAACGTCGATGGGGAAATGAAACCCACCGGCAACGTATTCCTGTTATTTCGCCTTACCAAAGCGGCGGCTAATCACGACAAAAAATACCGGGACAAAAAAGACCGCCAGCAGCGTTGCGGAAATCATCCCGCCCATAACGCCTGTACCGACGGCATTCTGCGCACCACTCCCCGCCCCACGGCTAATCACCAGAGGCATAACACCGAGAATAAATGCCAGCGAAGTCATGAGAATTGGGCGCAGACGCATACGCACCGCGTCGAGCGTGGCTTCAATTAATCCTTTACCTTCTTTATCAATAAGATCTTTGGCGAACTCGACTATCAGAATGGCGTTTTTGGCCGACAGTCCAATGGTGGTCAACAACCCAACCTGGAAATAAACGTCGTTATTTAATCCGCGCAGCGTGGCGGCAAGCAGTGCACCGATGACGCCAAGTGGTACCACCAACATGACTGAGAACGGAATTGACCAACTTTCATAGAGTGCCGCCAGGCATAAGAAGACAACCAGCAACGAGATGGCGTACAGAGCCGGGGCCTGATTACCGGATAAACGTTCCTGGTAAGACATGCCGGTCCAGTCAAAACCAATACCCGCGGGTAATTTCTCGGCCAGACTTTCCATCAGCAACATAGCTTCACCGGTACTTTTACCCGGAGTCGCTTCACCAAGGATCTCCATAGAAGGCAGACCGTTGTAGCGTTCAAGTCGTGGTGAACCATAGATCCAGTGTGAACTGGCAAAAGCGGAAAACGGCACCATTTGCCCACTGCTTCCGCGCACATACCAGGTATTGATATCGCTCGGCAGCATACGGTTCGATGCCCGCCCCTGAAGGTAAACTTTTTTCACACGTCCGTGGTCGATGAAGTCATTGACGTAAGTGCTACCCAATCCAGTGGCAATAGTCTGATTAATATCGGAAATGCTAACGCCCAGCGACTGTGCCTTTTCCTGATCAACGACCAACTTAAATTGCGGCGTGTCTTCCAGCCCATTCGGGCGCACGCGCACCAGCAAATCCGGACGTTTGGAAATCATGCCTAAAAGTTGGTTTCGCGCTTGCGTCAACGCCTTATGGCCCTGACTTGCCTGATCGATTAATTCAAAGTCAAAACCTGTGGCAGTGCCCAGCTCCGTAATTGCGGGCAGATTAAAAGCGAATACCATTCCCTCGTGAATTCGGCTAAAAGCGCGGGTTGCGCGACCCACGATAGCCGTCACTTCATTCTCTTTGCCAGGGCGTTTACTCCAGTCTTTCAAACGCACAAAAGCCAGGCCGTTGTTCTGGCCTTTGCCGCTGAAACTAAAGCCATTAACGGTGAAGACTGAATCAACATTGGCGGATTCATGAGTCAGGTAGTAATCGGTTATCTGATCCATGATTTTCTCAGTTCTGGCCTGCGTCGCCCCTGCGGGCAAAGTCACCATAGTGAGGAAAACGCCCTGGTCTTCTTCGGGCAAAAATGAGGTAGGTAAATGAAGGAAGAGTGCTGCCATGCCCGCAACAATCAAGACATAAACCACCATATAGCGCCCGGTAGAACGTAAAATCAGCCTTATGCTATTGGTGTAATGGTGGGTACTTTGCTCAAAACGAGCATTAAACCAACCGAATAGGCCATGGGTTCTACCATGGCTGCCTTTGACGACCGGCTTGAGCAAAGTGGCACAAAGCGCAGGGGTGAGGATCAACGCAACCAACACCGACAGGGCCATTGCCGAAACAATGGTTATCGAGAACTGGCGATAAATAACCCCAGTTGAACCACCGAAAAAGGCCATCGGAATAAACACCGCCGAGAGCACCATCGCGATCCCTACCAGCGCCCCTTGTATCTGCGACATTGATTTTTGGGTTGCTTCTTTAGGGGACAGTCCCTCTTCAGCCATCACGCGTTCAACGTTTTCCACCACCACAATGGCATCGTCCACCAGCAAGCCTATCGCCAGCACCATGCCAAACATCGTTAATGTATTAATGGAGTAACCGAACGCCGCGAGCACAGCAAAAGTGCCGAGCAACACAACCGGTACGGCAATGGTAGGAATCAGTGTTGCGCGGAAGTTCTGTAAAAATAGATACATCACCAGGAAGACCAGAATGATGGCTTCAACCAGGGTTTTAAATACTTCGCGAATGGAGATTTTGATAAATGGCGTGGTGTCGTAGGTGTACACCACTTTCAAGGAGTGCGGGAAAAAGGGTTGCAGGCGGGCCATTTGTGCCTGAACAGCTTTGGCGGTATCCAGCGCGTTAGCACCCGTCGCTAATTTGATCCCGATACCCGCAGCTGGTTTTCCGTTGTAGCGGGCGATAACGTTGTAATTTTCGCCGCCCAGTTCAATGCGAGCGACATCACGTAACTGAACTTTGGAGCCGTCTGCCTTCACCTTGAGCTGAAGGTGCCCGAACTGTTCGGGGTCACGCAAGCGAGTCTGCGCAATAATAGAAGCATTCAGCCGCTGGCCAGGAATGGCTGGCGTGCCACCCAGTTGCCCAGCTGCCACCTGTGCATTCTGGGTTTTTATCTGGTTAATCACATCAAGCGTGGTGAGTTGGTATCTATTTAGCTCATTAGGATCAAGCCAGATACGCATTGCATATTGTGCCCCGAAAAGCTGCACATCTCCCACCCCCGCAGTGCGGCTAATCGGGTCTTTAATATTCGAAGAAATATAGTCAGCGATGTCGTCCTGACTCATGCTGCCATCTTCCGAGATAAAACCGGCAACCATCAGGAAACTGCTGGAGGACTTCTTCACACTGATTCCTTGCTGCTGCACTTCTTGCGGCAGTAAAGGCATGGCGAGCTGAAGTTTATTCTGTACCTGAACCTGCGCGATATCTGGATCGGTGCCTGACTTGAAGGTAAGCGTCACCGTCACACTACCCGAGGCATCGCTGGTAGAAGACATGTACATCAGGTTATCCAGACCATTCATGTTCTGCTCGATAACCTGGGTCACGGTATCCTGAACAGTACTGGCATCGGCTCCAGGGTAGGTTGCGTTAATGGCAACCGCAGGTGGAGCGATTGTCGGGTACTGCGCCACTGGCAAATTAATGATCGACAGGACACCCGCCAGCATCAAAATGATCGCCAGCACCCAGGCAAATATGGGGCGCTCGATAAAAAACTTCGCCATGTGAAAAGTTCTCTGTTTAAAGTCTAATTTTGTAATGGATATAGAGAGAATTAGCTTAACAGAGGCTTTATCGATTAATGATTCATGCTTGTATGTATAATCTTCTATATCGCTACTGGACAACGAAAAATTTAAAGCCCACAATAATTCCTCATTTAATTAAAAAACCGTTTTTAAATAAAACCTAAAAGAAAAATAATATTTAAACCTGTTAATTCTTGTAACTAAAATCCACAAAGAGTTAATTAACCATGGCAAGAAAAACCAAAGCTGAGGCATTAAAAACGCGTCAGCATCTGATCGATGTCGCAATCACGCTTTTTGCTAAAAATGGCGTATCTACTACCACTCTTGCTGACATTGCCGATGCGGCGGGCATGACTCGAGGTGCGATTTACTGGCATTTCGATAGTAAGGTCTCGTTATTTAATGAAATCTGGAACGCTCAACCTTATATCGGTGAAGAGATAAGAAAGAAACTTAAAGCGAAATATCACGATAACGATTTAATACTGCTTCGTGAAAGGATTATTGAGGCCTTAAGATTCATTGCTACCGATCGTTGCCAGCACGAATTACTACAAATTCTTTATCATACGTGTGAATTTACTGGGGACATGTATTCAGAGAGGGAGATAAGAGAGCGTTTTTGGTTTAACCGGGAAAGAATGAGGAAGATATTACGCAATTGTATTTCGAAAGGTCAAATTCCTGTTAATACTAATATCGATCTCACTATAACGCTTATTCATGGCTATCTGAGTGGGATCATTAAAAACTGGCTAATGCAGCCGGAGAATCTTAATCTTTATGAGCAAGCACCTGATGTGGTCGACAGTCTTCTCATCATGCTGACAAAATCGGTCTGACAAAAAGGGCAATGGTTTGAACCATTGCCCCTGGAGACTACAAATCTTTAAACGAACCCAACCGATAACCACGTTCTGCAATCGCATATTTTAACGACGGTGAGGTCAATACATCCAGTTCAGCAAGACGTGGATAGCAATACTTGCTGTTAAGAATGGTGTTATCAATAAAGGAAGGGTGACTCATTATTTCTAACGATTGCTCACCACGCGCCATGGAACGGTCAAGTGTATCGAGGAATAACGTTTCCGATATCGCCTCACCATAAAAACCACTATCAAAACCTTCCGCTGTTTTTACGCCCAGGCACTCAAGCCCGCCAGGTATTGCAGCATCGTAATCAAAGCGGATTGCCACGCCCTGCTCTTTCGCAAAGACTTCAACTATCGGATAGATCTGCGGGATCATATGCACATGGTGATGGCTGTCGAGATGCGTAGGTTTGCGGCCAAATAATTCGACGAATCTCGCGAACTGACATGCCAACTCTTGCTCAATTTCCGCAAGTGGCAGAGTGTCTTCTTCCGCTCGCTGCCAAATCCATTTACCCAGCTCGCCCTTTTCATCAACCAGGCCTGGCATAGCAGACAATGGTCGACCCAACGTCAGTACAAAATGCATCCCAATAGCCAGACCTGGATGTTTTGCACTGAGTGCAACAGCATGCTCAATGCCTGCGGCGTTAACCATCGCGGTGGTAGACGTCACTACACCGTTGGTGAATGCGTCGATAATTCCGTAATTTTGCGCCTTACACAGCCCAAAATCGTCCGCGTTAACAATTAATAACTTATCCATTGTCGCCTCGGTAAGCTGCCTTCCCTTTATAGGGAAGGCTTCCAGTTATTTAAGTGCAGCAATCGCCTGCGCAAAGTTTGGCAAATTCGCTTCGTGAGCTAACAGCATATCGCGGGCAATTTTCTCGGCATCTTTATCAGAATGAATCAGCGGGCTTAGATTTAACGCCAGCAGAACATCATTAAAGTTTCCGCTAAGCGCCGCTTCACTGGCCGCCACTTCGAAACCTTTGATGGTGTAAATCAGGCCCAGCACTTTTTCATCAAAATGAGTGATGCGTGAGCTTGGTGTTGCGCCATCACGGCCGATGGTACAGGTCATTTCAACCGCCCAGTCAGCAGGAATATTATCAACATGCCCATGGTGTGGCACGTTAACGTAATGCTCGCTTTGCTTGTCGTTATAGATATCGCTGATAACTTCACAAGCCGCATCAGAGTAGTAAGCCCCGCCACGCAGTTCCAACTCTTTTGGTTTCACATTCAAAGCAGGGTCTTTGTACAGCTCGAAGAGCTGCTTCTCGACCTTCTGCACCACTGTTGCGCGCGCGCCGCCTTTGTAGAACTCGCCCATTTCGATAGCCAGCATCTCTTTTTGCTTGAAGTAATAAAGCAAGTAAGAGCACGGCAGCAGGCGCAGAGAACGAATCAGACCTTCACTGAATGGCAGATCAAAGATGTTTTTCACTGAACCTGCGGTTAGCGTACCGGATGCCACGCCATCAAGCAGTTCGTCAAAGCGAGAAGTGCCGTTAACGATGACATCTTTGATGAAGACCATGTGGTTCAGACCGAACAAATCGATATTCAACTCATCTGTTGGTGCGAGTTTCAATACATCTTTAATGAACATTTTCATGCCCACTGGAATGTTGCAAACACCGATGAATTTTTTGAAGTCAGTGTGGCGATAAACCGCTTCGGTTACCATACCGGCCGGGTTAGTGAAGTTGATAACCCAGGCGTCCGGGCAGATCTCTTTCACATCATTAATGATGTCGAAAATCACCGGAATAGTACGCAGGCCTTTAAACAAACCACCCGCACCGTTAGTTTCCTGGCCCAAATAGCCGTAGCTTAGTGGGATACGCTCATCAAGTTCACGGGCTTTAAGTTGCCCAACACGCAATTGCGTAGTAACAAAATCGGCATCAACCAAGGCTTCGCGGCGATCAAGGGTTTTATACAGTGCAATTGGCACTGCCGCGCGTTCAATCATACGCAAGCAGAGATCGAAGATAATATCTTGTTTCTCTTTACCCGCCTCAACATCAACCAGCCATAATTCAGTAATCGGCAATTCTTCGTAACGTTTAATAAAACCTTCGAGTAATTCAGGGGTATAGCTGCTACCACCACCGATTGTGACGACTTTCAATTTTTTACTCATGAGGACTCCGCTAGAACTTTCGCTCGATATAAGTGAGATCTATAGATGTATTATTGAAGGTTATATCCAGTAATTAATTTTACTGGAGCCAAAGACCAACCATCATTAATACATTTACAAGTTATTTAATGCTATATAACTGCTTCCGATAATGCTGTGGTGTAAATGATGTCAACTTTTTAAAGTTTTTAATAAACATACTGGCACTACTGTAACCTGATTCAAAAGCAATATCGGTAACAGAATAGTTCGTGATCTCCAGTTGTTTCTTGGCAAAATTAATTCTTATCTCATTGATAATTTGCATCGGTGTTTTGCCATAGTGGCGCTGTGTAGCACGGGTTAAGTACTCCTGTGACTTACCGGACAACTCCACCATATTCACTAATGCTTTATCACCAAACATCGACTTGCCATGCATCAACTCGACGGTATTTTTTAGCCAACCAGGAATATCACCACCTGACTCAGATTCTTTATGATGACGCAGGCGGTTCACAATATAAAACGTCACCATTTCAAGAAACTCACTAAACTCGCCCTGACGGAAGTTTAATGAAGCAGTCACAGATTCAATATAAGTCAAAAATTCATTCTTAATTTGATAAACCTGTGACGCAATAAAATATGCTGGGAATAACGGTAAATAATGCTGTTCGAAAAAAGCCTTGCTAATCCCAACATTCAAAATTCGGGTCGCACCAAAATCATAAAAACTTTGATGATAAGAGCCGAGTGGAATGAAAACAAAACTCCCTCTCTCCAGCAGCACACGTTTACCGTTGATTTCTTGGTAATAACGTCCCGTCAATACCACCGTGAATTCGTAATAATCATGCTGGTGCAGCCCGGAGACACTTTCGACTTTGTTGTGGATGAACATGTGGAAATGTTGACCATCAAAAAGCTGGCTCTCGCGTGCCGTGTTGATTTCCATACTGATTACCGGTGGCTGCATAGGGACTCCAACTTATTTTATTTTTTCGTGAAGCTCAATAAGTTCTGTCACCAGTTCGCGCGCCAGCATAGACGTCATCAGGTGATCTTGCGCGTGAACCAGCACCAGGCTGACTTTGGTTTTGCCTTCGCCCTGGTCGCCTTCAATCAGTTTGGTTTGTACCAGGTGGGCTTCATTCAGTGCTTCGCGGGACTGAGCCATCAGTTCCCAGGCTTTTTCGAAATCGCCAGTTTTAGCGATTTTCAGTGCGCCGTATGCCAGGCTGCGCGCCTGACCAGAATTGATGATTAAACCCATCACCACTTCTTCAAGATCGTTGGTATCGACTTCGTTATCGACCGCATTTTCTAAATCAAACATCAAATTCTCTCCCGGTACATTTAAAGTGGTTGGGGACAGGGGGCCATCCCCAACCAAAGTTACTTATAATTGAAGATTAGAATTTCAGTGCGTTAGCAATATCTTCTTCGCTTTCTTCTTCTTCGATGACAGCCTGCGCTTTGTTAGACAGGATGACGAACGGTATGTAGACACAGGTCGCGACACCCAGGTTGAACAGCGCGACTAACAGAGCAGCGATACTACCGTTACTGTTAAAGAAGGCGCCCAGACCGGTTGGCATTGTCCACGGTGCAAGGTTGGTAACCGGCGGGATAATACCCATCGAATACGCCGCAAGAGTGATAGCCGCCAGAATCGGCTGTACCAGTACGAACGGGATAAACATAACCGGGTTCATGATGATTGGCAGACCGAACAGGATAGGTTCGTTAATCTGGAAGATGCCTGAAGGCAGTGCCAGTTTCGCCACCTGACGGTGATCTGCACGACGTGAAACCATGAAGATTGCGATAATCAAGCCAAGCGTCGCACCAGAACCACCCAACAGGATGTAGGAGTCGAGCATTGGTTTAGCCCAGAAGTGGAACTGTTTACCCGCGTCAATTGCCGCCTGAACAGAACCATACTGGTTATAGAGTGCGATGTTTTCCAGCGCCCATGGCGTCATGATGCCGTTATCCAGCGCGGTCAGCGCCAGTGAACCATGCACACCGAAGAACCACAGTAAGGAGTTAAAGATAACGTACGCCCAACCTACTACGGCACCCATTGACGCCAGCGGCGTTGAAATGGAATCCATAATAATCTGGTGGAAGTTGCTACCGTGGTTTGCCAGCAGCCAGGAAATAATCCCGAAGATAGACAGGATAATAAAGCCTGGAATTAATGCAGAGAATGAACGTGATACCGAAGTCGGCACGCTATCTGGCAAAGTAATAACCCAATTGCGACGAATAACAAATGTAAATAATTCCGCCACTACCAGGCCAATAACAATACCGGAAATAATATTCTGACCACCTAACCAGTTCGCGCCGACAGCATAAGCTTCGCCAACACTATATGGAGTCACAGTCATGAATGCCGCAACGGATAATAAACCGGCAGCCAATGGATCAACTTTCCGTTCTTCAGCCAGCGCCATGCCAATGAAAAAAGGCGCCATTAGCGACATAATACCTAACGTACCGTTATATACGTTGCCGCCAATGGCTTTAAACCCATTAAGGGTTGCAATGGTTGAGGGGTCTAAACGAATACCTAAAGAATAGAAAAATGAACCTGTATCAAAACTCAGAAAAACGTTATTGATTAAAACAAACATTGCCCCAGCGAGGGTCAATGGCATTAATTTGATGAAGCCGTTTTTAATTGCGTTGACGTGCGGTTGCTTCCCAATTTTCACTGCGAAAGGAAGCAATATCTTTTCAAGTGAATCAATGACTTTACTCATTTGGAATTTCCTTTATTGCCGCAAGAGTCTTGCGGCCAGGTTGTGTAAGGTCGTTCTTTGACGGAAAAATAAAACAAAATAAAAAGTTAACTATTTGCTGCTGCTTTCTTGATCGATGCGACTGCTGCTTTCAGCACGCCTAATCCATCAATTTTGCCGTACATTGCCGAGTCAATAACTTCGACTGGTTTGCCCGGTAATACTTTTTGAATTTCTGGAAGCATGTACGCAATTTGTGGCCCGAGTAATACCAGATCCGCATCCTTGCCTTTTTCAGCAGCCAGAGTTTCAGGCCAGGCTTCGATAATTACAGGCACTTCATACTTCTCTGCCTGCGCCTTCATTTTTGATACCAGCAATGAGGTGGACATCCCGGCAGAACAAAATAGGTAGATACGTCTTTTGGTCATAATAAATTCCTCACGTTGCAATAGCCTGCATGTCTGAAATCAGCACAACCCACGCCTGCAAAAGGGACTGATTGGAAAGTTCTGATTGTTTCTTGTTGAGAGAAGTATACGGCAACACGTCGGCGGGGAATAATATTATGGAGCCCAAAATTGTCTCTCCTTGACCATCCGTTTTGATACCCTTCACATTTTGGGTAAATAATTCGCGCAAAGAAAAAAGCCCAAACAGAGTTTGGGCTTTACAATTCTTTCACACCAGAAATCAGTCGTAGGCATTCAATGCGCGCTGGCAAAGGGCCGAGCGCACACAATCTTGTTTGCCAAAGCGGACCACACCTACCATTTCATCTTCTTCAAAACGTTCCAGAGCATCACTCAGGCCGGACTTAACACCCCGCGGCAAATCGCATTGCGTGATATCGCCATTGACGATGACCGTCACATTTTCCCCAAGGCGCGTTAAGAACATTTTCATTTGCGCTGCGGTGACATTCTGCGCCTCATCAAGAATAACCACCGCATTTTCGAAGGTACGTCCGCGCATATAAGCGAACGGCGCAATCTCTACTTTGCCAATTTCGGGACGCAGACAGTACTGCATAAAAGACGACCCTAAACGTCGCACCAGGATGTCATACACCGGGCGGAAATAAGGAGCGAATTTTTCCGAAATATCCCCAGGTAAGAAGCCGAGATCTTCGTCAGCTTGCAGGACCGGGCGGGTGACAATTATCCTGTCGACATCCTTATGTATCAGGGCCTCAGCGGCTTTCGCCGCACTGATATACGTTTTGCCGCACCCGGCTTCACCGGTGGCGAATATCAGATGCTTTTTCTCGATGGCGTTAAGATAGTGCTCCTGAGCCTCATTTCGCGCCGCTATCGGTGAGTTATCACGGCAATCTCTTGCCATACCGATAGATTCAACGCCGCTCATCTGCACAAGCGTTGTGACCGATTCCTCTTCGCGTTGTTTGTGGCTACGCGAATCCCGTCTCAGCACACGTTTTGCTTCACGACGAGCTTTGATCACTGCTTTCTGTCTTCCCATGGATGGCACCTTACAGTTGGTTTCATTTCCCGCGCCACAACACAGTGCGCGATTATGTTCACTAACGGATGAGGTTTGGCTTCCTTTTAAGCCATGAACTGCCGGTTGAGAGGATGCACCAGTTAGACGAATTACGCCGCTTAGCGCATCGTTAATACATTGAGTTGTAAAAGGATCAGGTTTTTTAGCGGTGAAGATAGCGAAGCCGGAGGAGACACCTCCGCGCTGGGTAGTGCGGGTAAGAAGTTTGCTCAATCGTCCAGTACAGGACCCTACCATTCGCGATCTCCATTGTGATTAAGATTCACAGCCGGGAACTACCGCTCGTGCTTTAATTACATCAAAAATTATCTAAATTGCAACTTTTATTTTACTTTAAATCAACATTCGCGTTTCGTCATGCGCTTATCAAATTTATGACATAAAAATATTACAGTTTTATATCAATGGGGTAGTCATAGATAAATTGAATGGATACCTGGCAGGCAAATTGTTAGCAAATGAAAAATTAGCAGGAGAAGAGAAAGTTAAGCATCCCCTTCTTATATAGAAGAAGGGGATGCTTAGGATGAAGTGATTTCGAGATTACAGAATCATGCTTCCAGAAGCCCTTGCCCTAAATAGTGCTGCTTATCCACAACACCCGGCAATACAAAGAAGTACCCACCGCCAATTGGCTTCACGTACTCCTCCAGCGCTTCGCCGTTAAGACGTTGCTGCACAGCCAAAAAACCCTTCTCAAGGTCATGCTGGAAGCAGACAAATAACAATCCCATATCCAGTTGCCCGGACTTTGATACACCCAATGAATAGCTGTAACCACGGCGCATCATCAGGTTGGACTGCGTCTCTTTAGTGCGCGGGTTCGCCAGACGAATATGAGCATCCAGCGCAATCACATTACCGTCTGGGTCTGCTGCATAGTCTGGTTCGTCGTGCTCATTCTTCATACCAAGCGGCGCACCACTGTGTTTATCGCGGCCAAAAATAGTCTGCTGCTCTTTTAGCGGCGTTCGGTCCCAGGACTCAACATGGAACTGAATAATACGCACGGCCTTATAGCTGCCGCCTACCGCCCATGCTGGCTCTTGCTGATCTGCCGTCACCCACACCACATCATTCATCAGCGGTTTGTCTTCGCTGTTAGGGTTCGCCGTACCGTCTTTGAACCCTAACAAATTGATAGGCGTCTCTTTGCCACGCGAACGCGCTGCGTGGTTGGAGATAAACCCTTCGCGCTTCCAACGCACACTTAGCAGATCCGGCGTGTGTTTGATGATATCTCGCAAGGCATGGATAACCGTATCCGCTGTATTCGCGCAAATCTGGATCAGCAAATCACCATGACACAAGCTGGCATCCAACGAATCATTAGCGAAGCGCTCCATCTTTTGCAGCTTTTTCGGCATCTGCCCTTTCAGCCCAAAGCGCTCATCAAACAACGATGTTCCCGCAGAGAGCGTGAAAGTCAGGTTATCCGGGTAAATCTGCGCACCAAGAATCCCTGAGTCCATCGGTGGCATCCGTGGATTAGGGGTATCCGGCGCAGGCCCACCCGTGGTGAGGAAATCGAAACGCGCAGACAGCAACTTGAATAAACGTTCAAGGTCAGCTTTATCACTGGCCAACACATCAAAGGCAACCAACATCATTGCCGCTTGCTGCGGCGTCAGTACACCAGCCTGATGCTCACCGTAAAACGGCTGTTTTTCCATGCGCGCATCTGGGGGTAATGTGCCAGGAGAAGTCTCTTGTTTCGCCGCATGAGCCACTGGGCATCCGCCCGCAACGGCAAGGGCGCCACCGAGCGCGCCCAAACCTTTCAGTAAGCGGCGGCGAGCCGGAATATGCCCGCCGTTTTTATTTTTATCTTCCATAAAAACTAGTCCAGACCCAGTACGCCACGCAGTTGTGACAAATCTTCTGCCAGCGCCGTTACCGGCCCTTTCAGCGCATTGCGGTCTGCATCGGTCAGTTTGTCATAAGTCTCGAAGCCGTCTTTAGTACGGTATTTAGCAAGAATGGTGTCCACTTTCTTGAAGTTGGCATCCACTTTTGCCAGCAATGGCGCGTTATCTTTAGTCAGCAACGGGCGCAGCAAGTTAACAATTTTCTGTGCACCATCAACGTTTGCCTGGAAGTCCCACAGGTCAGTGTGGCTGTAGCGATCTTCTTCACCACTGATTTTGCTGGCCGCCACTTCTTCAATCAGGCCCGCAGCACCGCCGACAACTTTGCTTGGTGGGAATGCCAGTTCAGAAATACGTGTTTGCAGATCCAGCACGTCGCTGTTGAGCTGATCGGCATATTTTTCCATGCCTTTAGTGGAGTTATCACCAAACAGCGCTTTTTCCAGACGGTGGAAACCAGTGAATTTTGGATCATTGGCTTTCTGCTCGTAATCATCTTCGCGGGCATCAATGCTGCCGTCGAGATCCGAGAACAGTTCAGCAATAGGTTCGATGCGCTCGTAATGCTGGCGTGTTGGCGCATACAGAGATTTAGCTTTTTCGATATCGCCAGCTTTCACTGCGTCAGTAAAGGCTTTTGTGCCTTTAACCAATTCTGCAACTTCGGCAGTCACATAAGCTTTGTATTCGGTGATTGGCCCGGCCAATGCCATCAGGTCATTTTTCGGTGCAGCCTGATCGCCCGCCGCTTTAACGATAAGCTTACCCTTAGGGTTGCTTAGCAGGCCGCAGGTCATGTCGTACTCGCCCGCTTGCAGGTTAGCCGTCATTTTCTGAGAGAAACCAGGTGCGATGTTCTCACGCTCTTCAACTACCATCACCCCTTTCAGGATTTCCCACTCAAGTGCTTTCTGGCTGTTGTTTTGAATGATGAACTGGGTTTTACCGGCGTTAACAGTAATGTTCATCGGTTCGCACTGTTTATCAGTCACAGTGACTTTTACCTGAGGAACATCAGCGGCCTGTACGGCAAATGCAGAAGATGCCAGCGCGAAAAGCGCGGCGTGCAAGGCTTTACGACGAAAGTGTGTAGTCATGGCCAATCCCTATCAAAATTAGTATGTTGTAACTAACGGATGTTATTTGTTGCCTGAACGCTCAAGCGAGGCGGCATAAAGAACAGCACCAGCACGGGGATCAGGTAGATAAAGTACATCGCCACTTCGCTGACGCTCGGCGCTTCCTGGTAACCGAAAATACCTTCGAGCAGCGTACCGGTCAGAGAATGAGTGGTAAGAACATTACTGAGGTCAAAAGCGATATCCTGGAAGTGATTCCAAAGTCCCGCTTCGTGGAAAGCACGTACTGCACCTGCTGCAAGCCCTGCGGCCACCAGCAGAATAAACAGGCTGGTCCATTTGAAGAACACGGCCAGGTTCAGACGAATACCGCCCCAGTAAAGTAAGAAACCAAGCACAATCGCGGTGCCCAGGCCAAGCATCGCACCGAGTGGTGGCATGATGCCCACGTCCTGCTGGAATGCTGCCAACAGAAAGAATACTGACTCCAGTCCTTCACGGGCGACAGCGAAGAACACCATAAAAATTAGCGCCCAACCGTGGTTGCCTCTGCTGTGCAGCGCTTCGTCAACTTTCTGCTCGAGTTGCCCTTTCACATTGCGCGACACTTTGCGCATCCAGAACACCATCCACGTAAGGATGAAGACCGCGATGACTGCCACGATGCCTTCAAATAACTCCTGCTCTTTTTGCGGGAATTCACCAGTGGTTTCGTTGATAAAGATACCCAGCGCCAGGCACAGTGCAGCTGCCGCCACAACGCCAATCCACATGACGCCAATCCATTGACCGCGTTGAGTACGCTTCAGATAACTGGCAATCAGGCTAACAATCAGCGCGGCTTCCAGGCCTTCGCGTAACATAATGAGAAACGGGACAAACATTACTGACACCCCAACTGTGAACTCAGGTCAAATGGCGTAAAGAAAAGTAAACCATAACGATTGTGATTATCATTACCGAAAAAATAAACACAAGCAGAGAATTTGTATATTTTTGTACAGCTGTAAAAAAGGCCGCGATAAGCGGCCTTCAAAGGGTGTTATGAATTACTCAGGTTGTAATTTGCTCGGCGGTGCGGAGTGATAAATTTCGTCCGCTTGTTCGAAGCGTTTTTGCATAGTCGCACTTGGCGCTTTGCCAAGCAGGCTTACCGCGACAATACCGATGCTGCCGAAGATGAAACCTGGGATGATTTCATACAGCCCCAACCAACCGAACTGTTTCCAGACGATAACAGTCAGCGCACCAATGATCATCCCTGCCAGCGCACCATTACGCGTCATGCGTGACCACATTACCGAGAACAGCACAACCGGGCCAAACGCGGCACCGAAACCTGCCCATGCGTAACTGACCAGGCCAAGTACACGGTTTTCAGGGTTAGCCGCCAGCGCGATGGCAATCAGAGCGACTAACAGCACCATAAAGCGCCCGACCCACACCAGCTCTTTTTGCCCCGCATCTTTACGGAAGAAGGCTTTATATAAGTCTTCAGTGATCGCACTGGAACAAACCAGCAACTGGCAGCTCAGAGTGGACATCACCGCCGCCAGAATGGCCGACAGCAAGATACCGGCAATCCATGGGTTGAACAGAAGCTGTGCCAGTTCAATGAACACACGCTCGCTATTCTGATTGACCGCACCCGCAAGCGCCGGGTTGTTGTTGAAATACGCGATACCAAAGAAGCCAACGGCACACGCCCCCGCCAGGCACAGAATCATCCACGTCATACTAATGCGACGTGCTTTAACGATTGTGTGATGTGAATCTGCCGCCATGAAGCGCGCAAGAATATGCGGCTGACCAAAGTAGCCCAGGCCCCAACCCATCAAAGAGATAATCGCGACGAAGTTCAGCCCTTTGAGCATATCGATATTTTCAATGCTCTTTTGCTTGATAACCGCCATCGAATCGTCAAATCCGCCAACCGCAATCACCACCATTACCGGTGTCAGGATCAGAGCAAAGATCATCAAACTCGCCTGTACGGTATCCGTCCAGCTTACTGCCAGGAACCCACCAACGAAGGTATAAATGATGGTTGCCGCAGCACCTGCCCAAAGTGCGGTTTCGTAGCTCATGCCAAAGGTGCTTTCGAACAGACGCGCACCGGCCACGATGCCAGATGCACAATAGATGGTGAAGAACAGCAGAATCACTAACGCGGAGATAATGCGCAGCACACGGCTTTTATCTTCAAAACGCCCGGTGAAATAATCTGGCAGCGTCAGCGCATTGTTGTTCACTTCTGTGTGAACACGCAGGCGCCCGGCGACCAGTTTCCAGTTGATATATGCGCCAACCGTCAGGCCGATGGCAATCCAGCTTTCCGAAATACCGGAAAGGAAGATGGCACCCGGCAACCCCATCAGTAGCCAGCCGCTCATGTCGGATGCGCCAGCTGATAATGCAGTAACCACACTACCCAGGCTGCGACCGCCCAGAATGTAGTCATCAAAGTTTTTCGTTGAACGCCAGGCGATAAACCCTATCAATATCATGCCAAAGATATAGATAAAGAAGGTCACCAGCATTGGTGTGCTCATGGTGGTCATGCAAGTTCTCCAAAATTTTTTTGCCATACCGGAACGCAGCATGGAGCTTTAATAGTTTCTTACCGCAAGCGTTTTAACACACTATTCACAATAAATTCACCGTACAAAAAATAGCTTTTTTCACCAGGTTGCACTCGCTCACGCTTTTCACGGTTGCACCCTTAGAAAGTGTTAACTCTGTCAGTTAATTCACCCTGTCTGCGAATAATTAGCCCGCTTGTTTTCTAATTCCAAATTTAACAATTCAATCTATTTCCCAGCTTGCTATCTGGCTCACATTTAACAAGGTTGCACAAAGTTGCAACATGATAGATATTGCCCGATAACTTTTATCAACCCTTCAATATTTACCCGAGTGATAACGGGTATGGGAGTTACTGGCATGGCCACCACCATGGGCGTAAAACTGGACGACGCTACCCGCGAGCGTATTAAAGACGCCGCTTCACGTATTGACCGCACACCACACTGGCTAATTAAACAGGCGATTTTTAATTATCTCGAACGCCTGGAAAATAACGATGAACTGCCAGAACTTCCGGCCATGCTGGCTGGTGCCGCGAATGAAAGCGAAGAAGCTGCCCCGCACATTGAAGAAACACACCAGCCGTTCCTTGATTTTGCAGAACAAATTCTTCCTCAGTCCGTAACTCGCGCAGCTATTACCGCAGCCTGGCGCCGCCCGGAAACCGATGCGGTGCCGATGATTCTGGAACAGGCGCGTTTGCCTCTGAATATTGCGGAACAAACTCACAAACTGGCGTACCAACTCGCTGAAAAGCTTCGTAATCAGAAGAGCGCATCAGGCCGGGCGGGCATGGTACAAGGTTTGCTGCAAGAATTCTCACTTTCCTCACAAGAAGGTGTGGCATTGATGTGTCTGGCCGAAGCATTACTGCGCATCCCGGACAAAGCCACGCGCGATGCGTTAATCCGCGACAAAATCAGCAACGGCAACTGGCACTCGCATATTGGCCGTAGCCCATCACTGTTTGTGAACGCTGCCACCTGGGGTTTGCTGTTTACCGGCAAACTGGTGTCCACCCACAATGAAGCGAGTCTGTCGACATCCCTGAACCGCATCATCGGGAAAAGCGGTGAGCCGTTAATACGCAAAGGTGTGGATATGGCGATGCGCCTGATGGGCGAGCAGTTTGTGACCGGCGAAACCATTTCCGAAGCATTAGCTAACGCTCGCAAACTGGAAGAGAAGGGTTTCCGCTACTCCTACGATATGTTGGGTGAAGCAGCACTTACTGAAGCCGATGCACAGGCTTATATGGTTTCTTATCAGCAAGCGATTCACGCGATTGGTAAAGCCTCTAACGGGCGTGGCATTTACGAAGGCCCTGGCATTTCCATCAAGCTTTCCGCACTGCACCCGCGCTATAGCCGCGCGCAGTACGATCGCGTAATGGAAGAGTTGTACCCGCGCCTGAAATTCCTGACGTTGCTGGCCCGCCAGTATGATGTCGGCATTAACATCGACGCCGAAGAGGCCGATCGCCTGGAGATCTCACTCGATCTGCTGGAAAAACTCTGCTTCGAACCTGAACTGGCGGGCTGGAACGGTATTGGTTTCGTGATTCAGGCGTACCAAAAACGCTGCCCGTTTGTGATTGATTACCTGGTCGATCTCGCCACCCGCAGCCGTCGCCGCCTAATGATTCGTCTGGTGAAAGGCGCGTACTGGGACAGCGAAATCAAACGCGCCCAAATGGATGGGCTGGAAGGCTACCCGGTTTATACCCGCAAGGTTTATACCGACATCTCTTATCTCGCCTGCGCGAAAAAACTGTTGGCAGTACCAAACCTGATTTACCCACAGTTTGCGACACACAACGCCCATACGCTGGCAGCAATCTACAATCTTGCCGGGCAGAACTACTATCCTGGCCAGTATGAGTTCCAGTGCCTGCACGGCATGGGTGAACCACTTTACGATCAAGTGGTGGGCAAAATTGCCGATGGCAAACTGAATCGACCTTGCCGTATTTATGCACCTGTTGGCACCCACGAAACGCTACTGGCGTACCTGGTGCGTCGTCTGTTAGAAAATGGCGCGAACACCTCGTTTGTTAACCGTATTGCCGACAACACCTTGCCGCTAGATGAGCTGGTTGCCGACCCGGTTACCGCCATTGAAGCTATCGCGGTTAAAGAAGGCCGACTCGGTCTACCCCATCCAAAAATCGCTATACCGAAAGAGCTATACGGAGTGAATCGCACCAACTCCAGCGGCCTGGATCTGGCGAACGAACACCGCCTCGCCTCTCTCTCCTCTGCCCTGCTTAATAGTGCGGCACAAAAATGGCAGGCGCTGCCGATTCTGGAGAATGCCGTCGCACCAGGCGATATGGTGGCAGTGAAAAACCCAGCGGAACCGACAGATGTCGTTGGTTATACGCGTGAAGCCACGCACGGAGAGGTTTCACAAGCACTCGTGAGTGCCGTTAACAATGCACCAATCTGGTTCGCCACCCCGCCACAAGAACGCGCCGCGATTCTTGAGCGAGCGGCCGTGATGATGGAAGGCCAGATGCAGAAGCTGATTGGCGTTCTGGTGCGTGAAGCCGGTAAAACCTTTAGCAACGCAATTGCCGAAGTGCGTGAAGCCGTAGATTTCCTGCACTACTACGCAGGCCAGGTACGCGATGATTTCGATAACGAAACCCACCGCCCGCTTGGCCCAGTCGTTTGCATCAGCCCATGGAACTTCCCTCTGGCTATCTTTACCGGGCAAATTGCTGCAGCCCTCGCCGCCGGTAACAGTGTGCTGGCAAAACCGGCTGAGCAAACCCCGCTGATTGCCGCCCTCGGTATCAATATTCTGCTGGAAGCCGGTGTGCCTGCGGGCGTGCTGCAACTTCTGCCAGGCCGTGGTGAAACCGTTGGCGCACAGTTAACAGGCGATGCCCGCGTACGTGGCGTGATGTTTACCGGTTCCACCGAAGTGGCTACTTTGCTGCAACGCAATATTGCCGACCGCCTTGATCCACAAGGTCGCCCGACGCCGCTGATTGCTGAAACCGGCGGTCTGAACGCGATGATCGTCGACTCCTCAGCGCTTACCGAACAAGTGGTGGTTGATGTGCTGGCTTCGGCCTTTGATAGCGCAGGCCAACGCTGTTCCGCACTGCGCGTACTGTGCATTCAGGAAGATGTCGCCGAGCACACGCTGCAAATGCTGCGTGGTGCAATGGCGGAATGCCGCATGGGCAACCCAGGCCGCTTAACCACGGACATCGGCCCGGTTATCGACGCCGAAGCAAAAGAGAATATCGAGAAGCATATTCAAACGCTGCGCAGTAAAGGCCGCAAAGTATTCCAGGCGGCTCGTGAAAACAGCGTGGATGCGAAAGAGTGGCAGAGCGGTACTTTCGTCGCGCCTACGTTAATTGAGCTGGAAAGCTTCGATGAGATGCAAAAAGAGGTGTTTGGCCCGGTATTGCACGTGGTGCGTTACAACCGCAGCAACCTGGAAACGCTGATTAACCAAATCAACGCCGCAGGTTATGGCCTGACGCTTGGTGTACATACGCGTATTGACGAGACCATTGCTCAGGTGACCGGTTCTGCGCATGTCGGCAATATGTACGTTAACCGCAATATGGTCGGTGCAGTCGTCGGTGTGCAGCCATTTGGTGGCGAAGGTTTATCGGGCACCGGTCCAAAAGCCGGTGGCCCACTGTATCTGTATCGCCTGCTGGCAAACCGCCCGGACAACGCGCTGCAAACTACCTTTAACCGCCAGGATGCTGAGCTACCGGTGGATTCCACGCTTAAAGCCAGCCTTCAGGAAACTCATCAAGCGTTCGCACAGTGGGCGGTAAAAAAAGGCGAATTGCCTGCTATCTGCGCACGCTTCGCGCAACTGGCGCAAAGCGGCACGCTGCGCCAGTTGCCGGGGCCAACCGGTGAGCGCAACACTTACGCATTAATGCCGCGTGAGCGCGTGCTGTGTATCGCAGATAACGAGCAAGACGCGCTGGTGCAACTGGCAGCGGTAACCAGCGTGGGCAGTCGTGCGCTATGGGCTGAGGACACACTGCATCGCGAACTGGCGAAAGCGCTACCGGATTTGGTACAGAAGCATATCGACTTCGCGAAAGAAGATACGTTGCTGAACCAGCCGTTTGATGCGGTGATTTACCACGGTGATTCCGACCAGTTACGCGCATTGTGTGAAAAGGTAGCGGCGCGGGATGGGGCCATTGTTTCGGTGCAAGGCTTCGCACGCGGCGAAACTAACCTGTTGCTGGAGCGTTTATACGTTGAACGCTCACTGAGCGTGAACACGGCAGCAGCAGGTGGTAACGCCAGTTTGATGACAATCGGCTAAGGTTTCACTAAGCTTTCGGGAACAATTTGCAAGGTCTTGTAGGGTGGATAAGCGAAAGCGTCTTCCACCCTACCAAGGCCCTTTTCTTCGAGGATTGATGATGAAACGCTTTTGTTTACTGATGACGGGCCTGTTGCTAAGCGCAAACGTTCTGGCCGATAGTTGCGACTCGGCAACTTCACAAGCAGGGCTTAACGAGTGCGCCGGTAACGAATATAAAAAGCAGGATGATTTACTTAATCAGGCTTACAAAGAGGCGATAAAACTCGCCACGGATACCCAGAAAACCCAGCTCAAAGCGGCGCAAAATGCGTGGATTGCTTTTCGCGACGCCGACTGTGCATTCTTAACCTCTGGTGCTGACGGCGCATCAGTCGCACCGATGGTTCACGCGCAATGTATGACGGATAAAACCCGCGAACGCACTGAACTGCTGAAAAGCACGCTCCAGTGCGAAGAAGGCGATGTGAGCTGTGTCTTCCATTCAAGCGCGAATTAACGCACTCGAATACCTTCAATAATCATCCGCTGCACGTTTTCCACCGTGCGGCGGAAAAATACTTCATCGTTTAAATTGCTACCTGCCACTGCTTCAACCTGGCTTGCGAAATCAGCATAGTGTTGTGTGGTGGCCCACAGCATAAAGATCAGATGATGCGGATCGACCGCCGCCAACTTCCCGTTCTCAACCCAACCGGCAATAATCGCCGATTTCTCATCAACCAGCGCTTTCAAATCGCCAGTCAATTCCTCTTTCAGCAATGGTGCACCTTGCAGCATCTCAAGGCAGAACAGACGCGAGGCTTGCGGGTAATCTCGAGAAACTTCCAGTTTTAACCGGATGTATTCGCCTATCGCCACCAGCGGCTGCAAATCCTCGCGAAACGCACGCAAAGGGGCAAGCCAGATATCAAGGATCTGCTTAAGCACTGCAATATAGAGCGCTTCTTTGGAAGGGTAATAATAGAGAAGGTTTGTTTTTGACACTTCCGCACGCTCAGCTACCTGTTCGATGCTGGTGCCGTGAATGCCAAATTGGGAAAAGAACTCAAGTCCTGCCGCCAGAATAGCCTGCTTTTTCGCCGCTACCGCTTTTGAACGCCGTCCGGTTTCTTTCGTTGCTGCCGCACCTTGTGCCATGCGCCCTCTCATCGTTCTGTTTTGCCCGACAGCATAGCAAAGACCACGCCAGAAGTGCGCGTTGTATGCACCCTGAACGCGCACGAACGCCTGTTTTTTGTGCACCAGTTTTGACCAAACAGTCTGGTTTTAACACACCAAAAATAGAAGCCAATAATCAACATAATGATAACAAAAGCATTTTCCAACCTGGCATCAGGTTTGCAAAGACTGAAATGACAAATCAATACCCATTAGCATTCGAGTGGCAGCAAGGCGGCAAACGCCGCTGCGGCTTGAAGGATGATGGGTATACCACCTGTGATGAGAGGTCTGCGATGAAAATTGGCGTATTCATTCCTATCGGCAACAACGGCTGGTTAATTTCTACTACCGCGCCGCAGTACATGCCCACGTTTGAGCTGAACAAAGCGATTGTGCAAAAAGCGGAATACTACGATTTCGACTTTGCCCTTTCGATGATCAAACTGCGTGGCTTTGGCGGAAAAACTGAATTCTGGGATCACAACCTTGAGTCGTTCAGCCTGATGGCAGGCCTTGCGGCAGTGACCTCCAAAATTCAGATCTACGCCACTGCCGCCACGCTGACCTTGCCGCCCGCCATTGTGGCTCGAATGGCATCAACCATTGACTCCATCGCGCCGGGCCGTTTTGGCGTCAATCTGGTGACCGGTTGGCAAAAACCTGAATACGAGCAAATGGGGATCTGGCCAGGGGACGAATATTTCGCACGCCGGTATGACTACCTTTCGGAATATGCCACCGTGCTGCGCGATTTGTGGGGAACCGGGCAAAGTGACTTAAAAGGCGAGTTCTTCACCATGAACGACTGCCGTTTAAGCCCGCGCCCTGCTCAACCGGTAAAAATGATTTGCGCCGGGCAAAGCGACGCGGGGATGGCGTTCTCCGCCGAATATGCCGACTACAACTTCTGCTTTGGCAAAGGTGTGAATACGCCAACTGCTTTTGCCCCTACCGCCGCGCGCATGATGAAAGCGGCTGAGAAAACCGGGCGCGATGTCGGCTCTTACGTGCTGTTTATGATCATCGCCGATGAAACCGACGAAGCCGCTCGCGCGAAATGGGAGCACTACAAAGCCGGGGCCGACGAAGAAGCATTGGCGTGGCTCACCGAGCAAAGCCAGAAAGACACCCGTTCGGGCACTAACACTAACGTACGGCAAATGGCTGACCCAACCTCAGCGGTGAATATCAATATGGGCACCCTGGTTGGCTCTTATGCCACGGTCGCCCGCCTGTTGGATGAAGTGGCTACCGTGCCGGGCGCTGAAGGAGTACTGCTAACCTTTGATGATTTCCTGAGTGGCATTGAAGCCTTCGGCGAAAAAATCCAACCGCTGATGCAATCACGCGCGCACCTTTGCCCATCAACCCGCGAGGTGGCGTAATGAAAAACATCACCCTTGATGCACGCCCGGAAGCCATTACATTCGCACCTGAACGGACGGCACTGATTGTCGTGGATATGCAAAACGCTTATGCAAGCAAAGGTGGCTATCTCGATCTTGCCGGGTTCGATGTTTCGGCAACTAAGCCGGTTATCGAAAACATCAAAACTGCTGTTGCCGCCGCTCGTGAAGCGGGGATGTTGATTGTCTGGTTCCAGAACGGTTGGGATAGCGATTACGTCGAAGCGGGTGGCCCGGGCTCGCCTAACTTCCATAAGTCCAATGCATTAAAAACCATGCGTACACAGCCGGAATTACAGGGAACGCTGCTGGCAAAAGGCGGCTGGGACTACCAGCTGGTGGACGAACTGGTACCACAGGCAGGTGACATCGTTCTGCCCAAGCCTCGTTACAGCGGTTTCTTTAACACGCAGCTCGACAGCATCTTGCGTTCGCGCAGTATTCGCCACCTGGTATTCACTGGTATCGCCACAAACGTCTGCGTGGAATCGACGCTGCGCGACGGGTTTTTCCTTGAATATTTTGGCGTGGTGCTTGCCGATGCCACCCATCAGGCCGGGCCTACTTTTGCGCAGCAGGCCGCATTATTCAATATCGAAACCTTCTTTGGTTGGGTAAGCGACGTCGGCACATTTTGCCAGGCGTTGCAGCCGTAATCTTTCGCCCGCATTGCCTGATAAGGAATAAACCCATGCCGAAATCCGTAATCATTCCGCCAGGAACCACAACGCCTATTGCCCCATTTGTACCCGGCACGCTCGCCGATGGCGTGGTGTATGTCTCTGGCACGCTACCGTTCGATAAACAAAATAATGTGGTGTACGTCGGTGATGCCAAAGCCCAGACGCGCCATGTACTGGAAACCATTAAGTCGGTGATTGAAACCGCAGGTGGCACCATGGATGACGTTACCTTTAATCAAATTTTTATTACCGACTGGACGAACTACGCCGCAATAAACGAAGTGTATGCCGAGTTTTTCCCAGGTGATAAGCCTGCACGGTTCTGCATTCAGTGTGGTCTGGTGAAACCGGATGCGTTGGTCGAAATCGCAAGCATCGCGCACATCGGGAAATAGCTTATGCAGATTGAGCTGACTCAAGCGCCCTTCCCCAACGCCCCGGTCTTGCTGCTAATAGCCGGGCTCGGTGGCATGGGCAGTTACTGGCTGCCACAACGTGCGGCACTGGCTGAACACTACCAACTGGTGGTTTATGACCAGCGCGGCATCGGTGTGAATAAAGAGCCGTTACCCAATGATTATTGCCTCGCGGATATGGCACATGAAATCCACACCGCCATGCTGCAACAGGGCATCGTGCATTACAGCGTGCTTGGACATGCACTGGGTGGTCTGGTCGCGATGCAGCTGGCGTTGGATTACCCCGCAGCCATCGACAAGCTGGCGATAATCAACGGCTGGTTGCAGCTCAATGCCCATACCCGGCGCTGCTTTTCGGTTCGCGAAACGCTGCTGCACGATAGCGGCCCTGCGGCTTATTTGCAGGCTCAACCGCTGTTTCTTTACCCGGCAGACTGGATGGCCGCCAACCAGCCGCGCCTTGAAGCCGAAGAAGCGATGCATAACGCGCACTTTCAGGGGCAAGAAAATCTTACTCGCCGCTTGAATGCGCTGAAGGCCGCTGACTTTTACGCCACAGCCGCCCGCATTCACCAGCCGGTGCTGCTGATTTGTTCCCGTGACGATCTGCTGGTGCCGTGGAATTGTTCTGAAGAATTGTACCATGCACTACCGGACAGCCTGCTGGAAATCATGCCTTGGGGCGGACACGCCTGTAACGTCACCGCGGCCAGTGATTTTAACCAGCGACTACTGAGTTTGCTGGCAACCGAACCTGCTTATCACAAGGAAATTGTATGAGTCATGCTATTACGTCCGAAGCAATGGAAACCTTGTTCACGGGTGCGCATACCCATAGCGCGTGGCTGGATAAACCAGTGAGTGATGAACAAATTGCTGAGATTTATAACCTGCTGCGCCTGGGCCCAACATCAGCCAACTGTTCACCTGCCCGCTTTTTGTTTGTGCGAAGTACTGAAGCGAAAGCGCGCCTGAAACCCACACTTTCTGCGGGCAATATCGAGAAAACTATGACCGCCCCGGTTACCGCGATTGTGGCGTGGGACCCGGCATTCTTTGAGCAACTGCCGAAACTGTTCCCTTACGCCGATGCCCGTGCGTGGTTTACCTCAAGCCCGGAACTGGCGCAGGAGACCGCATTTCGCAATAGCTCGATGCAGGCGGCTTACCTGATTTCTGCCTGCCGGGCACTCGGTTTAGATACCGGGCCAATGTCCGGTTTTGAGCGTGAAAAAGTGGATGCCGAGTTTTTTGCCACAAGCGGCTGGAGAAGTAATTTGCTGGTTAATATTGGCTACGGTGACCCGGCGAAAACCCATTCACGCTTGCCACGTTTAGCGTTTGAAGAGGCATGTGTTCTCGCCTGAGGAGTTAAAGATGATCGAAAAACAAGACTTTCGCGATGCGATGTCATGCCTTGGCGCGGCGGTGAATATTGTCACCACCGATGGCCCCGCCGGACGTGCTGGGTTTACCGCCTCGGCGGTATGTAGCGTAACGGATGAGCCACCAACATTGCTGGTTTGCCTGAATCGTAGCGCTTCCGTGTGGCCGATTTTTAGCCGCAATCAGGCGCTGTGTGTCAACACGCTTGCGGCCGGGCATGAAGATCTTTCGAATTTATTTGGTGGGAAGACGGCGATGAGCGAACGCTTTTCAGCTGGCCGCTGGCGGCACGGTGTAACCGGCTGCCCGCAACTGGAAGGCGCACTCGTATCGTTCGACTGCCGCATTGGCCAGGTCGTCAGTGTAGGTACGCATGACATTTTATTTTGTGAATTAGTCGCCCTTGAACGTAACGACGATACCCATGGCCTGGTGTGGTTTGACCGTGGCTACCATCAACTGATGCGGCCTGCCTGTTAGCCGACACGATATCTGCTGGAGATGAATATGGCGAATACCTGGTTTCCACAATGGCGTAAAAAAACTGCGGTAGAAGGTGGTGTGGTGGCTCCGGACGAAACGTTGCCGCTGGGCCAGACGCTGGTGATGGGGGTGCAACATGCGGTAGCGATGTTTGGTGCCACGGTGCTGATGCCGCTACTGATGGGGCTTGACCCGAATCTGTCGATATTGATGTCGGGTATTGGGACATTGTTATTCTTTATCGTGACTGGCGGACGGGTGCCGAGTTATTTAGGCTCAAGTGCTGCGTTTGTTGGTGTGGTGATAGCCGTTACTGGTTTTAACGGGCAAGGGCTGAATCCACATTTGAGCGTAGCGCTCGGCGGAATTATCGCCTGCGGTTTGGTATATACGCTGATTGGTTTTGTGGTGATGAAAGCCGGAACAGCCTGGATTGAGCGTTTAATGCCACCGGTCGTGACCGGTGCGGTGGTGATGGCGATCGGCCTTAACCTCGCGCCAATCGCGGTGCGCGGCGTTTCAGCCAGCAGTTTTGATAGCTGGATGGCAGTCATGACGGTGTTGTGTATCGGGCTGGTCGCGGTGTTTACCCGCGGCATGATTCAACGCTTACTGATTCTAATTGGCCTGATCCTCGCCTGCGCCATTTATGCGGTTCTGGCGAATGGGTTTGACTTCGGCAAACCGGTCGATTTCGCACTGCTAAGCTCAGCCACCTGGTTTGGCATTCCGCAAATCACCTCCCCGACATTTAACGCGCAGGCGATGATGTTGATCGCCCCCGTTGCGGTGATTCTGGTGGCTGAAAACCTTGGGCACCTGAAAGCCGTCGCCGGGATGACGGGAAAAAACATGGACCCGTATATTGGCAAAGCCTTTGTTGGCGATGGACTTGCAACGATGCTTTCGGGTTCCGTTGGCGGCAGCGGTGTCACGACCTATGCCGAGAATATCGGCGTGATGGCAGTAACCAAAGTCTATTCAACGTTGGTATTTGTGGCGGCATCCGGGATTGCGATGCTTTTGGGGTTTTCACCTAAATTTGGCGCCTTGATTCATACCATTCCTGCCCCGGTTATCGGCGGGGCCTCTATTGTGGTATTTGGTTTGATTGCCGTGGCAGGCGCACGCATTTGGGTGCAACACAATGTTGATTTAAGCCAGAACGGTAACCTGATTATGGTGGCGGTAACCCTGGTTTTAGGCGCTGGGGATTTCGCCTTAACACTGGGTGGCTTCACGCTTGGCGGCATTGGCACGGCAACGTTCGGCGCGATTATATTGAACGCTATTCTGAGCCGACGCCCGGTTGTTATAGGCCAAAGTACAGTCATTCCGTAGGCCGGATAAGCGAAGCGTCATCCGGCACAATTGCTGGAGTGGGTGGATGGCGCTATCTTACAAAGCTGATAATGATGTTTCTTTCTTCTTACGTTTAAGCTTCAGCTCACTTACCAGAACACCCAATACAATTAACGCGCCGCCAAGCAGAGCTAAAACGGGTAAGCGCTCCCCTGCTATACGCCCAAAAATTCCCGCCCATACTGGCTCACCGGTGTAAATCACCGTGGCACGGGTTGGTGAAACGCTGCGTTGTGCCCAGTTCATCGTCACCTGAATAATGGCGCTGAAAATACCTAGCCCTAATGCAATCACCAGCAAACCCGGGGTAAACGATGGCACTCTTTCCCCGGCGGGGATCATGGTGGCAAACGCCACAATCGAGGCAGTAGCAAGCTGAACAATGGTGACACGCTTAATATCCACTTTGCCCGCCCAGGCGCTGATGAGGATAATTTCTGCGGCAATCGCAAGAGCGCTTATCAGCGTGATAATTTCGCCCGCACCGAGCGTGAGTGAGGTATTTTCCGGCCCGGCAAGGAAGACCAAGCCAATAAATGCCAGCACCACACCCCCCCAGGACATCACACCCGGCATTTTGCCGAGACAAATCCATTGCAGCACTGGCACCAGCGGGACATACATCGCCGTGATAAACGCCGATTTACTGCTGGGAATGGTTTGCAAACCCCATGTTTGCATGCTGTAACCGATGGCAATAGAAACCCCGATAAACACGCCAGCCTTCACTTCAAGCCAGGTCAGGCCACGCAGCGATTTTATCGACAGCAACCCAACGGCTAACGCAGCCGTCGCAAAACGTAAACCAACAAAAAAGAATGGCCCGCTCATGGTCATCGCATATTGCACGGCGAGGAACGTTCCGCCCCAGAACATGGTGATGAGGATCAGAATCGCTTCTTGAGGTTTGACGGATAGTTGATAACGACGAAGTAAGGCAGACATGACATAACCTGGACGAGATAAGCAAGCCGGATAGTTTGCGATGAGGTGCTGAGCCATGCAATGGGAGAGGCAAAATAAAACCGCCGGTGAAAACCGGCGGTTGGGGTTAGTCTGGCGAGTGACTACTTACTACTGCCTTTGCCGTGACTATTTTTGCCCCCTTTTTGGCCTGCTTCTGAGGCGCGCTGCGGGTCATTCTTGAAATTCCCGCCACTATGCTGGCCACCTTTACGACCTGCTTCTGATGCTCTTTCACGGTCTTCAGCGAAATTACCTGAACCACCACGATGGTTTGCCATTTCTAACCTCCGGATTGGTGAAATAGTTAAGTCATCATATTGCATTCAGTCAAAGAAGATTCTTTCACCGCGCAGCTTAAGTACCGCTACGTGGAACTAAGCTTAGTGCAGTCAGGGCAATTGACCAGTTAACCGTAATATCTTGCAACATGTAATCGCCAAAACGGGTGATTTTTTTGCCGCTTAATCCATAAGACTTTCTTATTTTTAATGAAATAGTCACCTAATGAAAATGTGACGTAATTTTACGGAAATAGGCCCCCCTCTTGTGCAGAATCAAGGAAACGGCGCTCTAAGTTGCACTCTGAGCCACAGCACATATCTTTAGAGGAGTGCAGCAAATCGCTGCGTCACAGTAGGAGTGAAGCGAAATGGCTAAAGTTCTGGTGCTTTATTACTCAATGTACGGACACATCGAAACCATGGCACACGCTGTGGCAGAGGGTGCACAGAAAGTAGATGGCGTGGAAGTGACGGTGAAGCGAGTCCCGGAAACCATGTCAGGTGAAGCTTTCTTAAAAGCCGGGGGTAAGACGCAAAATACCCCGCAAGCCACACCGCAAGAGCTTGCCGATTATGACGCTATTATTTTTGGCACTCCCACTCGCTTTGGCAATATGGCAGGCCAGATGCGCACATTCCTCGACCAAACTGGCGGCTTATGGGCATCGGGCGCTTTGCACGGCAAGCTTGCCAGCGTGTTTAGTTCGACAGGCACCGGCGGCGGACAGGAACACACTATCTCATCAACCTGGACAACTCTTGCTCACCACGGGATGGTCATTGTTCCCATCGGCTATGCTGCGCAAGAATTGTTTGATGTCTCTCAGGTTCGTGGCGGGACGCCGTATGGTGCAACAACCATTGCCGGAGCTGATGGTTCGCGTCAGCCAAGCCAGGAAGAGCTTTCCATTGCTCGCTATCAAGGTGAACACGTAGCGGGCCTTGCCGTTAAACTAAATGGTTAAATAATTCTGGAGGAGTACATGCAGAATCAACAATCAAAAGTTCATCACGTAGGTGAATGGGCGAGTTTACGTAACACCTCTCCTGAAATCGCTGAGGCTATTTTTGAAGTGGCTAAATACGACGAAAAAATGGCGGAGAAAATTTGGGAAGATGGCAACGACGAGGTACTGGCGTTGGCATTTGAGAAAACAGATAAAGATTCGCTATTTTGGGGCGAACAGACGATAGAACGCAGAAACGTTTAGTCTGCACCGACCTCCCCCGCATCACGCGGGGGAGACAGTAACTTCCCTACAACTTCCCTACTTCACGCTCTGCGCCAATACTTGCGTAAATTTATCCCACGGACAAAAACCATTCGCATCAGTTGGACAACCATTAAGCTGGAGCGTAACCCGCTGCGGTGGCTGTTGTAGACTTAGCACATCGGCTTTACGTAGTTGTTCCGCGCTTTGATAAACGTATTCCACCTTCATCAATTCACGATTGTTATTCGCATCATGCCAGCGCTGGAACATAATTTTCCCGCCAATTGGCGTGCGTTCATACTGTTCAGGCAACTGATAAGGTTTGAAATCCAATGCCGTCAAAAGCGATGCAATATTGGAGTCATGCCCCACCAGCAAAGTGATTTTTGGCCCTTTGTTATTACTTCCCGCCAGCGCTTTCTGAATATATTTAATCAGCGGAGCTGCCACATTCTGAGCAACCTGCGGCGAGGTGAATAACGTGTCCTGATAGCCATTTTTCAACTGCGATAATACTTTCCACTGCTGATCCGTTTTGATTTGCCCCCAGGCAACTTGATCCAGTGGGAACCCTTCGTAATATTGCAATGTGAACGCATCTACCAGCGAGTTCCCCACTTTTAGTGGGCCACTGACTCCCGGCTCCTCTGTGGCATTAGCAGTGAATTTATCTTTTTCAGCCGTGAGATCGCATTGCTGCTTTTCTTTACAGCTCGGCGAGTCTTTAAAAGCAACTATCTGCTCAAGCAGCTGATAGCTGTCACCCAGTTTGTACTGCTCGCGCTGGGTTTCCATCGCCTTCACAGCTGCTTGTTGAAACTCTGGTGAACCATTGGTGATCACCGGATTAAACGTTGGGTCCATCGTGCCCATTTTCTCCTGGTGATGGACAGGCACATCACAACCAGGGAACGCTCCAGTGATAAAGAACTGCGCGGTGGCAACGGTGCGTTGCAAACTGTTCGCGTAGGCATAAATGCTTTGTGGCGTTGGGCATTCACCGCTTGTCACCAACCCCTGCTCCGCAAACCATTCACGTAAATAATGGCCCATATACACTTCCAACACGCCACCTTTGGTGGTGAGTTGGCCGCCTGGCACGTCCCACTCGGGCCATGATTGCGCAGTCGACTGTTCCAGTACGCTGCCATTATTGGCAAGAGGCGCGCGCAGATTATGACGACTCATTAGTAAAACCTGTTGAAGCTGGTAACCCTGTGGTGCTGTTTCGGCTTGAGCCAACGCAGGAGCGAAGTAAGCCATTGCCAGTAATGCCGCGATCGTTTTTTTATTCATCTCTTCATCCTCAAGATGTTATTGCACAAAAGTGCCGCATTCAGTTTGGCAGAAAAAACTGACACCGCCTTCAGGGCCGCTCGCAAAACCGAGCAATGAATGAAAACTACTCAATCCCGGCAGGAGGTTTTATAATAAAACTAATAACGGCCCTAAGCCTGTGGAGGATTAATGAAACGCAAAAGTATGGAAGGTAGCGTCTGCCCGGTTGCCCGTTCACTGGATATCATCGGTGACTGGTGGTCATTGCTTATCGTGCGCGATGCTTTAAACGGCCTGACACGTTTTGGTGAGTTCCAGAAAAACCTCGGCATCGCCAAAAACATGCTTACTCAGCGACTCAAGCAACTGGTGGAACAAGGTATTTTGACCGTGCGTCCTGCCACCGACGGCAGCGCCTGGAATGAGTATGTGTTGACCGAAAAAGGACGAGCATTGCAAACAGTGCTGGTTGCCCTCGCCCAATGGGGAGGTGATTACTTGTTTGATAGCCATGAAAAATGCAGCGTACTTGTTGATGACGAGCACCATCAGCCGCTGCGTAAACTCCAACTACAAGCGCAGGATGGCCGCACGCTTGCGCCTGATGAGGTGATAGCACAGCACCCTGAGTTAGTTTAAAAACGAGATATCTGCGGCGACTAGTGCAACGACATCCACTATTCGCAGATTCCCTTTTATTATCAATCCGTTAACCAACCAGTAAGCGTTCATCTCAATGCAGAAATAAAAAAATGCAGGCAATATGGTTGCATTATAAAACCAACAAGCCTAACTTTAATTTGGTTTCATTATGAAACCACAAATCAACTTCCACGACGAGGCTTTACCATGACCACTTCCCCTTCTGTTGCAGTCATCACGGGCGCATCTTCAGGTATTGGCGCGATATATGCAAAGCGCTTTGCCGCTCGCGGTTTCGACCTGTTATTAGTTGCACGCCGTGAAGAGCGTTTACGTGAGCTGGCGAGTAAGCTTGAAGCCCTGCATGGCATCTCCGTCCAGATACTACCGGCCGATCTGGCTGCAGAAAGCGGTATTCAGGTGGTAGAAGAGGCGCTGCGCAGTAATGAGCGAATCAGTGTGCTGGTCAATAATGCCGGAACCGCGCACCTTGCTCCTTTCACCGCGGGCAGCGCTGAGTTACACCAGACGGACATAATGCTCAATATCACCGCGCTGACTCGTCTAAGCCTCGCCGTCCTCGGCCGTTTCCAGGCGCAAAATAGCGGCACCATTATCAACATCGCTTCGGTCGTCTCACTCCACGCCATCGCGGGGAGCGCCGTGTATAGCGGCACCAAAGGCTATGTGCTGAATTTCACACGTGGTTTGCAGCAAGAGATTGCGGGCAGTAATGTGCGCATTCAGGCGGTATTGCCTGCGGTCACCGCAACGGAAATCTGGGAGGTATCAGGTGTATCAATGGATCATTTAGCCCCGGATTCCATTATGACCGCTGAAAATATGGTTGATGCCGCACTGGCGGGATTGGATCAAGGTGAGGAGGTGACGGTGCCACCACTGCACGATCTGGCATTGTGGGAAGCCTACGAATCAGCGCGACTGGCGATTTTCGATGCTTCCCGAACAGGAATTCCTGCTCCGCGATATCAGAAACAATAAGTGTAAAGCGCGGGATTCGTCCCGCTTTTCTGAAAGCCTACATTTTATTGAAAAGATGGTAAAAGCCGAACCTGATTAAGTTTCTCGCGATTGAGACGAATATTTTCTGTTCATATTTCCCTGCATTCTAAATACCTCAAAAATCACCAGGGCCAGACCTCAGTATTCCTTCCAGATATTGGCGAAAGCGCAATCCACCTGCTACAAATTGTAGTGTCAAAATAGAATTGGCTATAACAAATATTGTTCACAATACATACGCTCCAGTAATGGCACACCATGTAAGTGGTTACAATAAAATACATCATCTCTGATGGTATTTGATTAGCGTTGTTTATCAATCCGCAGGCTCGAAGTACTGACGCTATTACATTCTCATGCGGCGGATAAACATTAATCATTAAGACGGAGATAATAATGAAGCAAAAGGCATTCCCAAGTACCTTGCCAATTCTAACAACGGCAATACTTACCCTCCCGTATGCGCAAGCTATCAGCAAAAGTAAGGCTGCAGGCACATGAAAAAAATCGCCGTAATATTCTCTGGGTTGTTCTTTTCAACATTTTCACACGCAAGTGCACTCTACTTTTATGAAATCGGTACGGAAGATACGGCGCTAGCCGGAGCCGGTCAGGCCGCTCGTGCGCAGGATGCGTCAACGATTGTGACCAACCCGGCGGGGATGACTCGCCTGCCGGATCATATGTTCACCGGTGGCCTGCAAGCATTAGGTGGCGACATAGACTATCAGTTAGATAATTCAGCACAGCGCAGCCCTGGCAACGTGATGAATGTGATGCCAAATGCCAGTAGTTTTTACAGCCAAAAAATTAATGACGACCTCTACGCGGGGATCGGGCTTTATGGTAACTACGGGCTAGGGATCGATTTCGGCAATTGGGCAGGCGAGCGCCTTGTCAAGAAAAGCACATTGATGGCGATGACTCTTAGCCCTTCTCTGGCTTATAAGCTCAGCGATCGCGTCTCTATCGGGGCTTCTGCCAATATTAACTACGGTTTCCTGTCATTAACCCGTGATGTCGATGGCGTTGATGACAAACAAAAAGATCATGACTGGGCGATGAGTTACCGTCTTGGCCTGTTGATGCAGTTGACCGACCAGACTCGGGCAGGCGTCACCTGGAACAGTCAAACCGAATACGATTTTAATATAGACGGCAAGGCTCGCTTGCCGAACTTACCAAACGTGCAATATGACCTGCCGATTACCGCCCAGGTAAATGCGCCACAGCAGATAATGTTGGGCCTGGTGCATGACATTAATAAACAGTGGTCAGTGATGGGTGACTTCGGTTGGCAGGACTGGAGTGAGTTTGGTGCACCGCAAATTACTGTGGTCGGCCAGCAGGTGGATAAAAGCAGCCGTATGAAAGATACCTGGCATACCGCGCTTGGTGTGCAGTATCGACCGACGGAACAATGGCGTCTGAATGCCGGGGTCGCATTTGATAGCACGCCGTACAACGATCAAAGCGATGTGGCAATGACCATACCAACCGGTGATGAATGGCGCTTTGGTACTGGTGCGCAATACCAGATTACGCCAGCGAGTAATATTGGTTTTGCTGTCGAATACCTGCATATGCAGTCTTCAAAAGTCCAGTCACCCGAGATCCTCCAGGGGAGTTATGACCACCCTTATCTCTGGTTTACCAGTGTCAATTACAGCTATCAGTTCTAAACTTTAAAGCTGGGTCTGTTAGCAGGACTTTTATGTTTGCTTACGTCTGCCTGTTACGTCGTCAAGACCATTGGAGGCCACAAGTCACTTATGACTGTCCCGTTACCTGGCGCTCACATCCTGCTGGCAGCACTGCTGTTCAGCCCGGTTTGTTTTGCATTAGACGGCAATCGTCTTAAGCAGCGCGCAGATGCGGTTCTCACTCTAATGAGCTACACCGTTGTGCCCGACATTACCGCCAGCGATCTTAATATTGGCAGCGGTAACAATGAGAGCCATGAACTTTCCATCACCCAATTTGGTGGTGGCGCAACACTCAGTGAATCCTTTCCCCTCTATCTTGAAGGAACGATGAGCTACAGCCGTTATGACCCGCAATTTATCCTGACCAACGGTGAAGAAAGCCGCAAGATCCCAACAAAATGGAACAGCGTTACCGCAAGCGGTGGTATTGGCTGGGATTTTCATCTGTATACCGATAAACGAGGGGGAAATCTGGTGCTGCGCCCTATTGCCAATGTCATGTTGGGCACCATGGTGAGTGATTTGCGAGTTGGCACTTACGTGCTGGAACAGCGTAGAGATAGTGATTTTGATTTTCTTGATGGTGGGCGACTCAATGCTTATGGCCTGGGAGGCTCTGTGATGCTCGACTACGAGCTATTTTCCAGGCCCCAGGACATCGATATTGAATTGCGCTATTCCGGAATGAGCCTGCAAACCTTCGGTAATACCTCAAGTGCCGTCAAAGGGCACGCCAGCACGGAAAACCTCGGGCTTTATCTGCGTCGCCGGGCACCGTTATTTGACTGGAAGTTGCTTAAAAGCCCGGTTCGCTATGTGCTCGAAGGGGCACATACTGAATATCTTGGCGATCAACGCGGCCAACTCGGCTTTAATAGTCTCTCATCTGTGGGGCTGGGTTTTGAACTTGATAGCAGTAAGTATGATGTTTTTATTACCCGAACTCGCGTGGTGGCTCGCTACATGTTCGGTAATAACACCACGGGTTATGGTATCGGCCTGGCTATGAGTTTCTGACTACCAGCAATTGTAAAATCCCCTGAATAGCCTCTCGCAATTAATATCGCAAACTAAGGTTTTTATAAGGTTGATCCTGTCTGATTAATAAAAAATAAAAGACGGGAGTTCATATGGCTATTAACCCTGATTTATATGTGAGAATTAATGATTATTTCTCTGGCGACTTCACAACTCACCTCTTGCCAGAGTACAACCGTGTTTTTTGCATGATACGCTTCCCAAGTCAGTTTTCGTTATTTTCCCTACGGCAGGTTATATGAAGCGTAGATTACCTTTTCAGGTAAAACTCTTTTTATCTCTGGTGATCTTTTCGTGCCTGCTATTGGCTTTGCTGGGCGTGATGTTGTTCCACTTTATGGACCGGCAAATACAACACGATCTGGGTCAACGTGCACGTGTTCAGGCCAGTGAAATCGCACTGATACCGGGGCTGGCGGAAATGGTAGCAACCCGTGACATGACGGCAATTGCCCGTTTAATCCAGCCATTACGTAAACAAAGTGACGCCAGTTACATTGTGATAGGCGATGTCCGCGAACAGCATCTTTACCACTCTGAATCCCCGGAACGCATTAACCTGCCAATGATTGGTGGAGATAACGCCGAAGTTTTGCAGGGCAAAACGATTATTTCTATGCGTAAAGGTGGCATCGGTGTTTCATTACGTAGCAAAGCGCCAATCTTTAACGCTAAAAACCAAGTGATTGGTATTGTCTCTGTTGGTTATCTCACTTCATATATCGCCAATATTAATGCCAACCGGCTCTGGCAAGCGGGTTTATATGGCCTGCTGTTATTGATTCTGCTGTTTATTTTTTCATGGGTATTCACCCGCAATGTCAAAAAACAAATGTTCTGGCTGGAGCCAAAGGATATTGCTCTGCTAGTGCTCCAACAAAAAGCGTTGCTCGAAGCGATGTATGAAGGTGTATTTGCCGTTAACGCGCAGAAGCAGCTGATATTAATTAACCGTGCCGCGCGCGAGTTGCTGGATATTCGCCAGCCCGAAAATGAACTACTCGGCAAACCATTGGATGAAATATTACAAACACCACCCACATTTTTTAATCAACATGGCGTGACAGAAAATAACAGCCATCACGATCAAATAACCGTGCTGAATCAACGGCAGGTAATTGTAAACCGTGTACCGATTGAACTCGAACCAGGGGCGGAAAGCGGCTGGGTTTTTAGCTTCCGCGACAAAAACGATATGAACACTCTCAGCAGCCAATTAAGCCAGGTGAAGCGCTACGCAGATAACCTGCGCATCATGCGCCACGAACAATTGAACTGGACTGCAACACTCGCCGGTTTGTTGCAGATGCAGCGTTATGACGATGCGATGCGCTATATCCAGGCGCAATCCGAGGGGGCACAGAATGTGCTGGATTTTGTCTCAGCACGTTTCACCTCCCCTGCCCTTTGTGGCCTGTTATTGGGGAAATACGTCAGTGCGCGCGAAAAAGGTATTGAGCTTACATTTGACCCGGCCTGCCAGTTAACCCGAATTCCCGCGACAGTTGGTGAAACCGAACTCATGTCGGTGATCGGCAATTTACTCGATAACGCTGTGGACGCTACGTTGAAAGCCTCAACACATTCAGCGCCTGTGGAACTCTATATTTCAGACAGGAATCAGGAACTGGTGATTGAAGTAGCCGACCAGGGTTGCGGTGTGGATGACGAACTAAAACCCCACCTTTTTGAGCAAGGCGTCACCACTAAACCGTCAAGCATTCATGAGATGGCAGGCTCAGAACATGGCATCGGTCTATATCTGGTTGCCAGTTACGTCCATCAGGCACACGGCAGTATCGAAATCACAGACAATACGCCGCAAGGTACAATATTTTCTGTTTTTATCCCCTTTCCGGTAAGTGTTTGAGCAGGGTAATACCATGAATAACAGCAACTCATTTGATGTCGTCATCGTGGAAGATGAACCCCATCTTGCCGGTTTGCATCGCGATTTTATCGAGCAAAATTTTCATCTGCGCGTCGTGGGAATTGCCGCGACACTCGAGCAGGCGCGCTCCCTGCTTGAGTTACATCAGCCACGACTGATATTGCTCGACAACTTTTTGCCGGATGGCCAGGGGGTGGATTTAATCGACAGCCCGCAACTTAAGAGCTTCGACTGTTCGGTGATTTTCATTACTGCTGCCAGCGATATGCAAACTTGCAGCCAGGCGATGCGCAGTGGCGCGTTTGACTACATCATTAAGCCCGTCTCATTTCACCGCTTGCGCAGTTCGCTGGAGCGCTTTATGCAACTGGTCAAAACGTTGCGTCATGTAAAGACAGTTGATCAGAATGCGCTGGACCGATTGTATAACCTACCCGCGATCAATGCGGCCTCAGCCCCATCCACGAAAGGAATTGAGCCAAATACGCTGGAGAAAGTTCAACGCATTTTTACCAGCAGACCTGATATCAGTTGGTCGGTAGAACAGGTGGTAGAGGAAGTCGGGATAAGCAAAACCACCGGGCGCCGTTATCTGGAGTATTGCGTGGAGATGGGTATTATCGGCGTCGAGATGCAATACGGAAATATCGGCCATCCGCGACGTCTGTATCGCAAAATTGGGGGATAACACCTGCGTTTTCTCCCACCTTCAACGGTGGGTAAATGCATATTTTTGTAGCGCGAATCAGCGTAGCGTCATCCGATATAGCTGCACGTTTTCGCGGTTTTAATGGTGTTAATTGCCTAAAAAAAGCCCCGAATCACAATTCGGAAAGTTAAAAAACTCCCCCCATTGTCTGTCAAACCCCATGCGCTATGTTGACCATTAGTTACTCAAATACAGCTAAAGGTTAATAATAATGTTAAATAAAATACATCTCTCTGTAATCACTACCGCTGTACTGATGTCTTGCTCCGCAATGTCTGCACTTCCTCAAGGCTACCCGGCTGACTACCAAAAAGTCGTCGATGCTGCGACTAAAGAAGGCAAAGTGGTCATCTATTCAACCACCGATACCAAAGCCGCTGGCCCGCTAATTCAGGGGTTTGAGACTACATACCCAGGTATTAAAGTTGAATATAACGATATGAACAGTACCGAACTGTATAACCGTTATATCAGCGAACAAGCGGCGGGTGGCACCAGCGGCGATGTGGTCTGGAGTTCCTCAATGGACACCGCGCTGAAACTGGCTGTCGACTACGCGCAGGAATATAAATCCCCTGAGCAAGGTCAGTTGCCAAAATGGGCTGTGTGGAAAGACAAAGCCTACGGCACAACTTACGAGCCGGTCGTGTTTATCTATAACAAACGTTTGATTCCGGCGAATGAAGTGCCAGATTCCCACACCGCGCTGGCAAAACTTATCGCCAGCCAGCCTGATAAATTCAGCAAAAAAGTCACCACTTACGACATTGAGAAATCCGGTCTCGGCTTCATGCTTTCTGTACAGGATTTCAGAGCTGACCCGAATTATTTCAAAACTCTGGCTGATATCGCTAAAGGCGGCCTGTCTGTGCAGTCGTCCACCGGCACCATGATGGAGAGGGTCTCATCAGGTGAAAACCTGATCGGCTTTAACATTCTGGGTTCCTACGCAGAAGCTCGCGCCAAAACCGATCCGTCTCTGGGGATTTCCTATCCGAAGGATTACACCCTGGTGCTGTCGCGCGTGTCGTTTATCAGTCAGCAAGCGCAAAACAGCAATGCCGCGAAACTGTGGTTGGACTACGTGCTGTCTGAAAAAGGGCAAAGCATCCTGGCCAATCAGGCCGACATCCCATCCATCCGCAACGATATCGAAGGCAAAAATGATATCGACGGCATGACGAAAATGTTAGGCAATGCACTCAAGCCAATCCCTGTGGATGAAACACTACTGGAATATCTGCAGCAGAAAAAACGTCTGGATTACATCAAACAGTGGCGTGCTGCCGCGGCTAAATAAATTTCCCCTACGTGATTCACGCTACAGGCTGCACTCGCTCACCCGAATCACTTACTCGAGTAAGCTCATCGGGATTTTCTCGATTGCCGCATGCCTGTAGCGCGAATGACTTGGGTAAATCAGTCGTTGAAAAAAGGAAGTCGTATGAGTGCATTGCTAAGAAAATGGCAGAGCTTGCCACGCGGCATTGTGGTGTTAATAACAGCGCTGGTTATCTACATACCACTGTCGTTCATCGTGATACAAAGTTTCCTCTCTGCACCGTTCTTTTCGCCCTCAAAAGAGTGGAGCCTTGAATCTTTTGGCTTCATCTTTACCGACCCTGATTTCTACAGGGCACTGAAAAGCGGATTTATTCTGGCTATCGGCCTTGTGGTTATTGCCATCCCACTGGGTGGAATTCTGGCATTCCTGATGGTGCGCACCGATTTGCCAGGCAGACGTTTGATTGAACCGCTGATCCTGGTGCCTATTTTTGTTTCGCCGATGGTTCTGGGGTTTGGCTATGTGGTCGCTGCCGGGCCGGTAGGTTTCTTCTCGCTGTGGGCCCAATCCATTCTTGGTTTCGTGCCGTGGAATATCTACGACATGTCGAGCATTGTGGTAATCGCCGGGCTAACGCATGTTCCGCACGCATATCTCTATATTTCTTCAGCGCTGCGCAGCGTGGGGTCTGATGTCGAAGAGGCTGCACGTATAGCCGGTGCCTCGCCGTTACAGGTAATGAGTGCCGTCAGTCTGCCGATGGTGCGCCCTTCTATTCTGTACGCCACCGTCTTGCTGTTCTTCCTTGGGCTGGAAGTGTTCGGCCTGATGCTGGTGCTGGGCGATCCGGAAGGCAACATGGTGTTGGCCACTTATCTGTATCAGTTGACCAATAAACTCGGCACACCTTCCTATCACCTGATGGCCGCGGTTGCCGTGGTGCTGATTTGTATCACCATTCCGCTGGTGATGTTGCAACGTCGCCTGATGCGTACCGCCAACCGCTTTGTAACGGTGAAAGGCAAAGCATCACAGGCACGCGCATTACCGCTGGGGAAATGGCGCTGGGTAGCCGGTGCGGTAGTGGCATTCTGGCTAACAGTGACTATCGGTGTACCGCTAATTGGCGTGATGCTGCGCGCGTTTATTTCTAACTGGGGCGTAGGCGTATCCATCTGGGATGAACTGTCGCTTCAAACTTTCCGCACTATCTGGGAGCAGCCGAACCTGCTGCGCGCCATTGTTAACTCGATGGCGATTGGTGTTATTGGTGGCGCACTGGCTGTTGCCTGTTATTTGTTTATCGGTATCGCTATGCACCGCAAACCGGACAACATCACGCGTTTCCTCGACTACAGCGTGCTGGTGCCACGCGCGGTTCCAGGGCTACTGGCGGGTCTGGCATTCCTGTGGGTATTCCTGTTCCTGCCGATGTGGCTCGACAATGCACTCAAATCTGGCTGGCTTTCCGGAATGCCGTGGTCGCAGTGGTTGCGCGATAACCTGGTGGTATGGCTGCGTTCGTTGCGCAGTACTATTTTCAGCGTCTGGCTGGCTTATACCGTCGTATGGATGGCGTACGGTCTGCGGCTGATTTCCTCAACGTTGCTGCAAGTCGGGCCTGAACTGGAAGAAGCTGCGCGCAGCACCGGTGCGACTCGCGGGCAAATCACTCGCCACGTCACTATTCCGTTATCGCGCTACGGCCTGATTGGATCATGGTTGCTGATGTTCCTGATTTTTGAGCGCGAATATTCAACCGGCGTGTACCTACTTGCACCAGGTACAGAAACCATCGGCTCAATGCTGGTTTCCCTGTGGGCCGCCGGAGCCATTGATATTGTTGCCGCTCTCTCATTTATTAACATCCTGCTGGTGGTGGTAGGTCTGGGGATTGCCCTTCGTTTTGGAGTCAAACTGCATGATTGAATTAACGGTCGAGAACCTGCACTTAACCTACGGTGACAACCCGGTATTAAAGGGTGTTTCCATGAATCTGAAACGTGGCGAAGTCGTCTCTTTGCTCGGGCCATCAGGCAGCGGCAAAACCACATTATTACGCGCCGTCGCCGGGCTGGAAAAACCCACCCAGGGCACGATTACCATCGGGAAAAACAAAGTTTACGACGGCACACCGCGTAGCGAGATCCCTGCCGAAGAGCGCAACCTTGGGCTGGTATTCCAGTCTTACGCACTGTGGCCGCACAAAACCGTATTCGAAAACGTGGCCTACCCGCTGAAGCTGCGCAAAGTCGCTGCCGCTGAAATCACTCAGCGCGTACAAGACGTGCTGAACCAACTTGGCCTTGGGCATCTGGGTAAACGCCATCCACATCAACTCTCTGGTGGTCAGCAACAGCGTGTAGCGATTGGCCGAGCGCTGGTTTACAACCCGCCGGTGATTCTGCTTGATGAGCCACTATCAAACCTTGATGCCAAATTGCGTGAAGAAGCCCGTGTATTCCTGCGCGAGTTGATTATCAAACTGGGATTGTCAGCCCTAATGGTCACGCACGATCAGAATGAGGCGATGGCGATATCTGACCGAATTTTGTTGCTCAATAACGGCAAAATCGAACAGCAAGGCACTCCACAGGAAATGTACGGCTCACCAAAGACCCTCTTTACCGCAGAATTTATGGGTAGTAACAACCGTCTGCACGGCAAAGTCACCGAGGTGCGTAACGGAAAAGCGCGTATCGAAGGCAAAGGCTGGACGTTGTGGGGACAAGCTGGGGAAGGTGTGCAAAGTGGTCAGGAAGCGACGGCGGTTATCCGCGTGGAACGCGTAATGCTGGTTGACGGCCCTGGCGAAAACCAACTTGAACTCCCGTTGCTGACCAGCATGTATCTTGGCGATCGCTGGGAATATTTGTTCCGTACCTCGGGCGATGATTTTGTCATTCGCGCCTATGGCACCAGCCTTCGCGATCCCCAGCATTGCCATCTGGCATTACCTGAGGAACATGTCTGGATTTTCCCTAAATCCTGATGCTTGCAGGGAGCAGTGATTCGCTGCTCCCCGCACTAATTAGTTCTATATGAATAAATTTTGCAAATCACTAACGTATCAAAATTATCCCTCACGCTTATATATCATCAGCAACTTACGCATTGCTTTTCATTTCGTTATTGGTTTAAATCACCACGCAACAATCTAAAGCCGCGACTAATTTATATTTTTCATGACGAATACCAAATATTTTGTCAAAAAAATGTGAAGACAATTAACAATAAAATGCTTTAGGTAAACACATCATTACTTAATGAAACTTGTCTATATAAAATAAAACATCGTTAATGGAAGAGATATTTATTTTATATATCGATAAGTATTTCTTTTTGTGTGCAACAGGAATAAATGTGGAAATAAATCTCTTTCAGGTTTTATCAACGATTGCATTAGCGATCGAAACCAGTGCGCCTGAATTGAATGGTCATCATAAACGGACGGCGTTCATCGCGAATGAGTTGGCGGCTGAGCTCAAGCTAGTGCCTAAATACCGCGAAGATGTTTTTATTTCTGCATTGCTGCATGATATTGGTGGTCTGGTAAAAAAAGATTATTTAATCGCCATCGACGATCAAGAACCTTATAGTCACGCACATGCAACCTATGGTGCTTCCATTTTTAAGATGGTGCCGTTATTGGCGGATAAAGCATCAATCATCCTCCATCACCATAGGAAATGGGGTTATGGGCAGGGTGAATACCAGGATGATGAGCGTATTCCCTTCGCCAGTCATATCATCTACCTGGCTGACCGCATCGATATTCAATATCTTAAATTAAGAAATAGTGGGCATGAGTCGCCAGCTGAACGCTGCGTTGAATTGATAAAAGATGAAGTAGAAACACGTTTTCATCCACTCGTATTAGAAGCGTTTCTTCGCCTGGCAAATAAAACTTATTTTTGGCTGGCATTAACCAGACCATTGCCATTACATCTCTTGAGAATGTACTCACCCATAGCTGATAAAACAATCAGCCTCGATGAGTTAATGGATTTTGGGCTACTACTTAATACCATTATTGATATGCACTGTAACTTCACTTGCCGCCACTCATTACACGTAGGAATTGTCGCCAGATTTCTTGCTGAGAAATGCCACTATTCTGAAGTTGAGTGTAAGAAAATTGAATTGGCAGGCTATCTGCATGATATCGGGAAACTGGCTATTCCGATGAGTTTACTGCACAAAGAAGGCAAACTTGATGATGCAGATATCGCGATATTAAAAAGTCATAGTTATCATACCTTTGAGCTACTTTCATCCATCGACGCTATCACTGATATCGCGCGCTGGGCAGCACTTCATCATGAGAAACCTAATGGCTATGGTTATCCATTTAGTCTGGCTGGTGATGAGATTGGGCAAGAGTGTCGGATAATTTCGGTTGCCGATGTGTTTGTGGCACTGACTGAAAACCGCCCTTATCGCACTGCAATGCCTGCGAAGAGAGTGAGCGAAATCCTTCATCAGGAAGCCGAAAATAACTCGCTTGATAGCGAACTGGTTAATATTTTGCTGGAACACCGACAAGAGGTGATGACTCTTACTGATAATATGGATTTGGAACAATTGTATTGATAGAGTAAATAGCGCCCATACTGTTAATTACCAGATATCCAGCTATCTTAAATATGGGCGCAAGTAATATTACTTCTGTAATTACAGCTTAACTCTAAATTGCATATATATCTTATCGATTCAATATTTCCTGCGGAATTGGTTCGCCATGATACTTTTCGTATATAGCATTTAACTTTCCATTTTTAATATTGGTTTCAATCCACTCATTAAGTTTTTCTTTTAACTCAGGCTGGTTTTTTTGCAGCCCAATCGCCAAATCAAAAACGGTCAGCGTCATCTTTGGTTCAAAATTCAGTTTTGGATTCTGTTTTTTTATGTGATTAACGAGAGTCGCTGGAGTTGCAACGGCGTAAGCCTGCCCGCTGACGACTGCGGTAACTAAAGTTGCATCGTCATCGTAGCGCTGAACGGTTAGCATCTTTGCTTAGCATTGAGTCCTGCGCCGCGATGACTGCACGTAATCCTGCATACGCTCTGGTGAAATCTATGACTTCTGCTCGCTGAGGCGTGACTGACAGCGTCGATATAACAATATCCTCTGTACCCTTAGTTTAAAAAACACTTGTACCTGGACTGGTGGGTGGCGCGTTGATGATGAAGGGGTAAGCCTGGAGTGATAAACGACAGAAACGAAAAAGCCCCAGCTTATTTCTAAGCTGGGGCTAAAATGTTGGTGGAAGCGTAGAGATTCGAACTCTAGAACCCTTTCGGATCGCCGGTTTTCAAGACCGGTGCCTTCAACCACTCGGCCACGCTTCCAACGAGGCGAACTATAAACATCCCCATACTTCATGTAAAGCACGATTTTGTTCGTTCGCCTGATTAATCACCAATTCGGTATTGTTTGGGTAAAACTTCAACAATTTGATTGGTTTAATAGCAGATTTTACAGCAACTTTATCGTTGGTGCTGCCGCCAGCATCAGTGTTTTTTGATGTACATATCCCTAGTAAAGTACTGACCGAGATTGTTTGGCGCGTATCCGCCAACAAAAGGTTTCACTAATTGGGCTAAAACATAATGGTAGACCGGAATGGCTGGTACATCTTTCGCCAGCAGGTCTTCGGCTTGTTGGTAGAACTTGCCGCGATCTGCAACATTATCTGCCTTAGCCGCATTATTCAGCGCCTCATCGTAAGCCGCATTACTATACTTTGAGTTATTCTCGCTATTACCGGTACGGAAGGTATTTAGGAAGGTGGAGGCATCGTCGTAATCAGCAACCCACGCATATCGCACGACGTCAAAAGTCCCGTTGTGCATGGTATCAAGCATAGTTTTCCATTCCTGATTTTGCAGCTTCGCTTCAACACCCAGATTTTTGCTCCACATCGAGCTGACCGCAATGGCTATACGCTTATGGTTTTCAGAGGTGTTGTAGAGCAAATTAAAGCTCAATGGATGAGAAGCATTGAATCCCGCCTCTTCAAGCAGTTTTTTGGCTTCGGCAACGCGTTTCTCATGGGTCCAGCTTGCGTACTCAGGGGATTTTATCTCCACACCGCCAATTTTCTTCTGGCTAACCACCCATGCTGGGATTTGCCCCTGTCCTAATACTCTTTCGGCAATAATGTCTTTATCGAGCGCCATGTTCAGTGCCCGACGTACACGCGGATCATTGAAAGGCGCTTTGGTAGTGTTGAACTCGTAATAGTATGTCGCCAGTTTCGGCGTAACGTGAACCTGGTCAGGAATGGATTTTTTTAAAGAGCCGAACTGTGTTTGCGACAAAGTATAAACAATGTCTATCTCTCCCGCTTTATAGCGATTGATATCCGCAGTTTCAGATGCGATCGGCAAATAAGTCACTTTATTGATGACTGTGTGGCTGTCGTCCCAGTACTGCTTGTTACGCAAGCCAATAACTTTCTCGTTCACCACCCATTGTGAAAGTGTATATGCACCGCTACTAACGAAATTACCCGGCTGCGTCCATTTATCACCAAATTTCTCAACTACCGTTTTATCAATTGCTACTAAAGACGGGTGCGCCAGCATGGCGAGGAAAGCAGCCGTCGGTTGTGTCAAAGTAATTTGTAGCGTGTTGGCATCGAGCGCTTTAACACCGAGCGTATCAGGAGCTTGTTTTCCAAGTGCTATATCCGCAGCATTCGCGATATGCATACCACCGAGATAGCTGGCATATGGGGAGGCTGTTTTGGGGTCAGCCAGGCGTTGCCAGCTCCAGACTACATCTTCGGCAGTAATCGGCTCACCGTTGGACCATTTAAGGCCAGGGCGAAGATGGAACGTCCAGACGGTGTTATCTTTCTCTTCCCATTTTTCAGCAAGCCTTGGTTCAATCGAACCATCGTTACGCACGACCACCAGCCCATCAAAGAAGTCACTAATAAGATTGAACTCAACATCACTTTCGACTTTATGAGGATCAAGCGAGGCTGGCTCGCTGCCGTTGTTACGAACTAATTCCTGTTTTGCGGCCAACTCTGTTCCTGCTGGCACATTGGCAGCCCAGGCTCCAGAAATTGCACAAGCTACGCCAAGAGCGACAAACGATCTGATAATTGTGATGTGGTTATTTGCTTTCATTAAACACGCCTTATTTGAGTTATTAACGACGGTACGGTTAACACTCTTAGCATCGGAAATGATTAAAGCAATAATTTTCAGCCACATATAAGTGAGTTTTATGACAGATATCGAATCTGTGAATTAAATCAGAGCAAGGTAAAGATGGGTAAAAGGGCTTCCTTGCAATAAAGGAGGCTATTATTCTCAGTCACCATATACACCTGTAATAAGAGAGAGTTTCTGAATGGATCGCATAATTACTTCCTCGCGTGACCGTTCGTCACTGCTAAGTACCCACAAGGTACTGCGTAATACCTATTTCTTGCTCAGCCTGACGCTGGCGTTCTCTGCGATTACCGCAACCGCAAGCACCGTGTTGATGCTGCCATCTCCAGGTCTGATTCTGACGCTGGTTGGTATGTATGGTCTGATGTTTTTAACTTACCGCCTGGCTGATAAACCGACGGGTATCCTTGCTGCCTTCGCGTTCACCGGGTTCCTGGGGTATATCCTAGGCCCAATGCTTAACTCCTACATCTCTGCCGGTATGGGTGATGTGATTGGTATGGCATTAGGTGGCACGGCGCTGGTGTTCTTTAGCTGCTCCGCTTATGTGCTGACCACCAAAAAAGACATGTCCTTCCTCGGCGGTATGCTGATGGCAGGCGTAGTCGTGGTGTTGGTGGGTATGGTTGCGAACATCTTCCTGCAACTGCCTGCTCTGCACCTGGCAATCAGCGCGGTATTTATTCTGATCTCTTCTGGCGCGATTTTGTTTGAGACCAGCAATATCATCCGCGGCGGTGAAACTAACTACATCCGCGCAACGGTGAGCTTGTACGTTTCTCTGTACAACATCTTTATCAGCCTGTTGAGCATCCTGGGCTTCGCAAGCCGCGACTAATCGCTGCTTGTTCCCCATCCAAAGCCTCGCTATCGCGGGGCTTTGTTTTTTCTGACACGCCAAAATTTGCTACACTGCCGCCAGTTTGTCTGGAGCAAAGAATAATTATGTTGATGTTTGAAGGCCGAGAAATAGAAACAGATGCCGATGGTTATCTGAAAAATAGCCAGGAGTGGAGTGAACCGCTTGCCGAAGCTATTGCCGCCAATGAAGGTATTACCCTTGCAGTTGAACACTGGGAAGTAGTGAGATTCGTGCGCGAGTTTTACCTCGAATTTAATACCTCCCCGGCGATTCGCATGTTGGTTAAAGCGATGGCTAACAAATTTGGCGAAGAGAAAGGCAATAGCCGCTATCTGTACCGTTTGTTTCCAAAAGGGCCGGCTAAGCAGGCAACCAAAATTGCAGGCCTGCCAAAGCCGGTGAAGTGCATTTAGTAGCGAATACTGAAATCGGTGCATTGGCGATCGGGTTGATGCGGCTCAGTCAGCACTTTATCGACCCGAGCGCTGCGTGGCCCTCCCGCTTTTAGCCACGCGATAAGTTTATCAACCTGCAGCTCTTCGCCGCAGGCTAAAACCTCAACGCTACCATCATCCATATTACGGGCATAACCGGTTAACCCCAGTTTTAACCCTTCACGCTGGGTGCTGTAGCGGAACCCAACCCCCTGAACCAGGCCGTGGACCCAGGCAAGTGTGCATACTGTGGCCATAACTTCCTCCGTTTCGGGTTCTTGCGTTGCATTTAGCCGGTCTAACCCGGAAAATGGCGCCAAATTCTTAGCAAGAAAGCATAGCAAATTATGAGTGTACGTTTAGTGTTAACCAAAGGGCGCGAAAAATCGTTATTGCGCCGTCATCCGTGGGTGTTTTCTGGTGCTGTTGCACGCATGGAAGGCAAAGCCAATCTCGGTGAAACAATTGATGTCGTGGACAGCAATGGCAAATGGCTGGCACGCGCCGCTTATTCACCATCTTCGCAAATCCGTGCGCGCGTCTGGACTTTCGATGCGAATGAAAGCATCGACATCGATTTCTTCACTCGTCGTTTGCAGCAGGCACAGGTGTGGCGTGAATGGCTCGCGGCTCGTGACGGGCTGGATAGTTATCGTCTGATTGCTGGCGAGTCTGATGGTTTGCCAGGCGTGACGATTGACCGCTTCGGCAACTTCCTTGTGCTGCAATTACTTTCCGCTGGCGCTGAATATCAACGCCCTGCGCTGGTTGCTGCTTTGCAAAATCTCTATCCAGAATGCGCTATTTACGATCGTTCCGATGTTGCGGTTCGTAAGAAAGAAGGAATGGAATTGACGCAAGGCCCGATCAGCGGTGAACTGCCACCTGATTTGTTGCCAATCGAAGAACACGGCATGAAGTTGCTGGTCGATATTAAAGGCGGCCATAAAACGGGTTACTACCTTGACCAGCGCGACAGCCGCTTTGCAACTCGCCAGTATGTGAAAGATAAGCGCGTGCTGAACTGCTTCTCTTACACCGGCGGTTTTGCGGTTTCCGCATTAATGGGTGGCTGCAGCCAGGTTGTCAGTGTTGATACATCCCAGGATGCATTAGATGTTGCGAAGCAAAACGTTGAGCTGAACAAACTCGACCTGAGCAAAGCTGATTTCGTGCGTGATGATGTATTCAAACTGCTGCGCAAATACCGCGATCGGGGTGAGAAGTTCGACGTTATCATTATGGACCCACCAAAATTCGTCGAGAATAAGAACCAACTGATGGGTGCCTGCCGTGGTTACAAAGATATCAATATGTTGGCAATTCAGCTGTTGAATCCGGGTGGCATTCTGATGACGTTCTCATGTTCTGGTTTAATGACGACAGATTTATTCCAGAAAATCATCGCTGATGCCGCCGTAGATGCCGGGCGTGATGTACAATTTATAGAGCAGTTCCGCCAGGCCGCAGATCACCCTGTGATCGCCACCTACCCGGAAGGGCTGTATCTGAAAGGGTTTGCCTGTCGCATCATGTAACTTGAATTACAAAAACTTGCCCGCACATTAATGGCAGGTAATGTTTCTCAGGAGGTGACTATGATTGCCAGCAAATTCGGCATAGGCCAGCAAGTACGACACTCTTTGTTGGGTTATCTGGGGGTAGTGGTCGATATCGACCCGGAATACTCTCTGGATGAACCTGCAGAAGATGAACTGGCCGACAACGATGCCCTCCGTAGTGCGCCCTGGTATCATGTAGTGATGGAAGATGATGATGGCCAGGCTGTGCACACCTATCTTGCTGAAGCCCAGTTAAGTGGGGAGTCACAAGACGAGCATCCCGAACAACCGTCGATGGATGAATTGGCGGCTTCGATACGGCAGCAACTTCAGGCACCTCGCTTACGTAATTAGCAAAAACCCCGCAATCGCGGGGTTTTTATTATTTAGCCAGACCTAGTCTTGGTATTTCAATCGCCGGACATTTATCCATCACCACGTTTAAACCGGCATCTTGCGCAAGGACAGCAGCTTGCTCATTAATCACGCCTAACTGCATCCATAACGTTTTGGCGCCAATGGCTATCGCTTCGCGTGCCACTTCCCATGCTGCTTCCGAATTTCTGAACACGTCGACCATATCAACTTTCTTAGGTATTTCTGCAAGTGAGCCATAACCCTGCTGCCCTAACAGGGTTTTACCCGCCACTTTTGGGGACACCGGGATCACTTCATATCCTTGATCGAGCAAATACGCCATCACCCGATAGCTTGGGCGATCTGGCTTATCACTGGCACCGACCAGCGCAATGGTTCGGGTATCTTTTAGAATAGTTTCGATATCAGCCTGTTTCATCACTCTCTCCGCTGGGACTCAGTAATCAAAAGTGTATGTCATCCGTTACTGACTCACCATCTTTCCCATACGCAGGTAGTAGAGCAATTATTGAGAATATGTCTATATGTTAATGAACCGTCCATATGAAAAACTTTGAAACATTCAGTAAGGGATGGTCCTATTTACCCTCAGGCAGGAGAAATTGATGAGAACCGTGTTCTTAATCGCACTATGTTGGATCCTTCTTTTGCCTGGTGAATCGAGGGCGACAACCCTGCGTCTGTCCACAGAGATTGACTTGCTGGTACTGGATGGGAAAAAAGTTTCCAGTTCTTTGCTAAGAGGTGCTGATAGCATTGAGTTGGACAACGGTCCGCATCAGCTAGTATTTCGTGTAGAAAAAAATATCAGAACCAACACGCGAGAACAGCGCCTTTATATTTCCCCACCTTTAGTGGTGAGTTTCAATACCAAAGAAGTCAGCCAGGTAAATTTCAATATCCCACGGATTGAAAATGATAAAGACAGCGATGAATTTGACCTGGCACCTCATCTTCAGTTGCTCGATGGTGATGCTGGAGTCATCCCATCGAAAGTGGATATTTTGCCGGTTAAAAACGCATCACAGGGAATCGACTACGAGCGGGATACTCAGGTCTACAACAAATCGGGGAAAACGGCAGCGGTAAAAGGATTTGCCACGATGATGGCAGACGACAGCGAACTACTCTCGAAAACATCTGAACTCGACGCTCCGCCTCGTCAATCCGATACGTTAATCGAGCAGCGCCTCAGATATTGGTTTCTACAAGCAGATAAACCTACCCGAGACCGTTTCTTGCAATGGGTAAAAGATAATCCAACGCAATAATTGACTTCCAAATCCCGCATTTTTGACACCCTTCTCTTGCAGCATCAGTGGCTTCCAGTAAGCTGTAGCCAATATAAATCAATCAGGATTAACCAATGGAATTAACGACCCGCACCCTGGGGGAAAAAAAACATATTGCGCTGGTTGCGCATGACCACTGTAAAGATGCCTTATTGAAATGGGTTGAGCGCCATAAAGTTAATCTTTCACATCACGTATTGTACGCGACCGGCACCACCGGAAATCTCATCCAGCGTGGCAGCGGTCTTGATGTCAACGCTATGCTTAGCGGCCCGATGGGTGGCGATCAGCAAGTCGGTGCTTTGATTTCCGAAGGGAAAATTGATGTGCTGATTTTCTTCTGGGACCCGCTTAATGCAGTTCCACACGATCCTGACGTTAAAGCATTGCTACGTCTGGCAACTGTGTGGAACATACCTGTTGCAACTAACTTATCAACCGCCGATTTTATTATTCAGTCACCGGGTTTTAATCAGGCAGTTGAAATTTTAATCCCCGATTACGCACGTTATCTGGCAGAACGACTGAAGTAATTACGGTCGGTTTGCTGCGGGCACGCCAAGATGTTTCAGGATATCGACAAAACTGGACGGTTCCTGTTTGTTGAATAAAAGCCAGACTCGATGACGGGCCCGCGTCATCGCCACATACAATAATCGCCTTTCTTCAGCATCAGGATAATCTTCCGGCTGCGGCAATAATGCCTTTTCCATTACCGATTCTCGTGCTACAGCCGGGAAACCATCTTTACCCTGCTGTAAGCCCAACACCACAACGTAGTCAGCCTGCTGCCCTTTACTGGCATGAATAGTCATAAAATCAATGGTGAGCTTTGGCCAGCGTGTTGCTGCCTTTTCCAGAATCGCCGGGCGTAAATGATGGTAACGGGCCAGAACCAGAATGCGCTGCTGCGGATTCACATATCCGCTCATCTTATCCAGCAGTGCTTCGAACTGGTCATCAGCCAATAACGTGACGGATTTTTTATCACCTTTAGATAGACTGTTTAATGGCTTAGCCAACTGATGCGGATTTTGCTGTACGAACAGATTCGCTATTTCACCTATGCGATCGTTGAAGCGATAAGTGGTATCTAACGCGCACTGGTCTGCATCGCCAAAATGGTGAGCAAAAGCGGTGGTCAGCGACATTTCTGCACCACTGAATCGATAAATTGCCTGCCAGTCATCACCCACCGCATATAGCGAAGTATGCGAGTTTTGTTTTCTGAGTGCCGCCAGCAGTGCTGCACGCTGCGGCGAGATGTCCTGAAATTCATCCACTAAAATATGCTTCCACGGGCTAATAAACCGCCCCTTTTCCAGCACATTAATTGCCTGATGAATTAAGCCCGAAAAATCGACTGCTTCTTCAGCTTTCAGCGCAGTTTTCCAACTTTTCAGTAACGGGGCCATTAGCTTGACGCGTTTGGCAAAGAGATCGCGGATATCCTCAGGCGCTGCAGCAATCATTTCTGCCTGCGAACCACCATGCATACGCATTAACCCCAACCACCGATCTAACCGACTTGCCAGACGTTTAGCTAAACGTTCATCTTTCCAGTATTCACCTTCCGGCACTTCCCATTGCAGCTCATCTCGCAACCACTCACGCCAACCTTTAGCCTGCGCTTTTTTCTCACGACACTGCTGTTGCCAGCTTTCAATTAGCAATTGGTGGCGTGCCGTAGTATCGGATTCCAGCTCGCTAACACGCGGCACTTTTTTGCTTCCTTGCTGAATGATATGCAATGCAAGAGCATGAAACGTACGCGCGGAGATAGCATCGGTATTCAAGCGTTCAGCAATCCGCTGATCCATCTCCTGCGCAGCTTTGCGCCCAAATGCCAGCAGCAGGATTTGTTCTTCACTGGCTTCGCCGCGTTGTAATAGCCAACCGGCACGTGCAACAAGAACGGAGGTTTTGCCACTCCCCGCCCCCGCGAGCACTAATAGCGAATCTTCGCCATTGACGACGGCACGAGCCTGAGAAGGATTCAGAGGAGAACTTTCTATGTGCTGGAAAAAGTCAGCATACTTTTCCAGCATGTGATTGGTAAAAGCGGTATTGCGTTGATGGCGGCGCGTATCACCTTGTTCAAGCCAGGCTTTACAATGAAACCAAAGTTCGCGGCAATTTTCGAATTCATCAAGCCGTGCTAATGGCAGCGGTAGTGCTGAAAACGCAGCGCGAACATTTTGCTGTAACGCCTGCATATCACTGCGTTTGAACCATTTCTCTTGCTGAATCCTGCGCGTTATTTCGGCATATTGCTGTTGTAGCACCTGAGCTGCCACTTCGCTCATTTCAGTGCTCCAGTTCTGCCAGAGTTCGTTCAGGTGATGATAAAAGTGCTGCGTTTCACTCCATTCCGTACCATGCAAACGCACGACTTTATCATCGGGCAAGACAAATTCCAGCTCGCCCCAAACCAGACCACGCTTGCAATTAATTGCGATTAACTGATTGAATGGAATAAGGTATTCATGACGATCGCCCTTTACCTCGACACCCGCAGTCAGTAATCTCACCCGATTGTAGGGATGTTGTGCTAAATGTTTGCCAAGGGAGGTCGCTTTCAATTCCATTACGCTTTGCCTGATCCAAAAAATGGTTGTGGTTAAGTTTACCCGTCGAAGGAATGACGCTCCAGAGTAAAAACGCGTTACAATTGCTGTGGTTATTCATTTATCTACATTCATACCAACAAAGAGTGATTATGCGTACAGTCCTTAATGTATTGAACTTTGTACTGGGTGGTTTCCTCACCACTCTCTCTTGGTTGCTGGCCACTCTCGTCAGTATCATTTTTATTTTCACTCTCCCGCTGACTCGTTCCTGCTGGGAGATAACTAAACTCTCGTTCGTTCCGTATGGCAATGAAGCGGTTCATGTTGATGAGCTCAACCCGCAGGGTAAAAGCGCCATCCTGAACACCGGCGGCACGCTGCTAAACATTCTCTGGCTAGTATTTTTCGGCTGGTGGCTATGTGTGCTGCACATTTGTACCGGGATTGCACAGTGCATCACTATTATCGGTATTCCTGTAGGAATCGCTAACTTCAAGATAGCAGCGATTGCACTTTGGCCAGTGGGTCGCCGTGTCGTTTCTGTAGAAACGGCACAGGCTGCACGTGAAGCTAATGCACGACGTCGTTTCCAGTAAATTTGACAAGAATAGTGAGTATTAATGCTTAGCCCAATTCTGCGCCGCTATACCTGGAACAGCACCTGGCTCTATAACTTACGTATTTTCATTGCGCTTACGGGCACCGCTGCCTTCCCATGGTGGTTGGGCGAGGTCAAGCTCACTATTCCGTTAACGCTTGGCGTTGTTGCCGCAGCTCTTGCAGATTTAGATGACCGTCTCACCGGGCGTTTACGTAATCTTCTGATTACTTTGGTTAGTTTCTTCATCGCTTCCGCATCGGTGGAGTTGTTATATCCATGGCCTGTACTGTTTGGTATTGGGCTAATGGTTTCCACCAGCGGGTTTATTCTTCTGGGAGGATTAGGTCAGCGTTACGCCACTATCGCTTTTGGGGCGCTGCTTATCGCCATCTATACCATGCTCGGCATTTCTTTGTACGATCACTGGTATCAACAACCTATTTTGCTGTTGGCAGGTGCCATCTGGTACAACTTACTGACACTTGCTGGGCATCTTATATTCCCGATTCGACCGCTTCAGGATAACCTGGCACGCTGTTATGAAAGCCTCGCGCGTTATCTCGAAGTCAAAGCAACCCTATTTGACCCCGATATCGAAGAAGAAAGTCAGGCACCAATGCTTGAACTTGCGATGGCGAATAGCCAGCTTGTGACAATGTTGAATCAAACCAAAGGCTCGTTGCTGACACGCTTACGCGGAGATCGTGGGCAGCGAGGCACTCGGCGGACTCTGCACTACTATTTTGTCGCTCAGGATATTCATGAGCGCGCCAGCTCTTCCCACATCCAGTACCAGGCACTGCGCGATAAGTTTCGCTACAGCGACATCATGTTTCGCTTTCAACGCCTGTTAACCATGCAATCTCAGGCCTGTTTGCAGCTTTCACGCTCCGTTTTATTACGCGTGAAATATCAACATGACCCACGGTTCGAGCGAGCGTTTACCCATCTTGACGCCGCCATTGAGAGATTAAAAACGGATCAGTCTCTGGCCAGCGAATTAAAAGCACTTGGCTTCCTGGTGAGTAATTTGCGCGCCATTGATGCTCAGTTAGCAACTATTGAATCTGAACAAGCCCTCGCCGCTCCGCACAGCGATATTGAAAACCGACTGTTGGATGATCGCTTAACTGGCTTTGGTGATATCTGGCAGCGATTAAAACGGAATTTAACACCAGAATCAGCGTTATTCCGCCATGCGGTGCGCATGTCCGTTGTACTATGCGTCGGCTATGCGTTTATTCAATTCACCGGGTTAAAACATGGCTACTGGATACTGTTGACCAGCCTTTTTGTTTGCCAGCCTAACTACAGCGCCACTCGCCGACGCTTGGCTTTGCGTATTATTGGTACTTTGGTGGGCGTGGCCGTCGGGCTTCCGGTATTGTTCTTTGTGCCATCAATTGAAGGACAGCTTGTTTTAATTGTGATTACCGGCGTGCTGTTCTTTGCTTTTCGCAACGTACAATATGCGCACGCCACCATGTTTATCACCTTGCTAGTGTTGCTCTGTTTCAACCTGTTGGGCGAAGGGTTTGAAGTCGCAATGCCACGTATCTTCGATACCTTATTAGGATGTGCCATAGCCTGGGCCGCAGTAAGTTTTATCTGGCCTGACTGGCGTTTTCGCAGATTGCCATTAGTGGTGGAGCGTGCATTTAACGCTAACTGCCGTTATCTGGATGCGATTCTTGAGCAATATCACCAGGGTCGTGACAATAGGCTTGAGTACCGTATTGCACGCCGGGATGCACATAACAAAGATGCTGAACTGGCTTCTGTTGTGTCGAATATGTCGTCTGAACCGCGTGTTTCACCGGAGATGCGGGAAACAGCATTTCGACTATTGTGCCTGAATCATACCTTCAACAGCTATATTTCAGCGTTGGGTGCACATCGTGAAAGACTGACCAACGAGGATATTTTGCTCCTGCTTGATGATGCTGTGTGCTACGTCGACGATGCACTTCATCACCTGCCAACAGATGAAGAGCGAGTACAAAAAGCACTTCAGGGACTATCTGAACGTATAACCACACTTGAACCGCAACCAGACTCCAAAGAGCCACTGGTGCTTCAGCAGGTTGGTCTGCTGGTTGCGCTATTACCTGAGATATCGCGCCTTCAACAACTTGTGTCGCAACAACACGATTAACGCCTTTGGCGTTTCTCGTAATGATGCCCCCACTCGACCAACTCCTGGCGCGTTGCCGCCGGGAGTGCAGCCTCATGAATTCCGCAAATAGCACCAGCTAATGCCAGCAATACCTGTACGCCAAGCCCTTTCTTAATGCCTCTAAGCTTTATCCAGGAGCGCTTTGCGCCGTAGGCATGAAGGGTACGCACATCGGCAATACCGACTTCCCACAACATCATTTCCAGACTGTGCGTTAAATTGGGTAAATCTTTAAGCCTTTGCTGAGCACGCTGCCGGGATTTTTGGCGCCGGGCACTGAATAGAGCATCCATTGACAGTTGCACTAGCTTTTCCCGATCGCTCCACAACCCCTCATCAACGCGGTAATAATTGAGTTCAATAGTACGTCCACGTTTATTGTAAAGCAGAGGCGGTGAGGCTCGTTTAACAAAATAGACTTCCGTTTGTTCACAAGCTCGCAGGTAGAGCTCCCCTTCTGAAACCATAGCAAACACAACATTTTCTACCGTCAGGCTATATCCACCAAATAGCGATCGGCAGCCTATTTCCCCTAGTGGAGATAAGTATTCTTTGGACTGATGAATCCTTGCATATGATTTATTTTTCATGAATATATCCCTAAATATCATGTAGTAACGCATCATCACGGTTTATTACTGCTTCCTGTAGTACGAAAATAAGTAACCTAATCACTCACCGCAATCACATTCTCACTTTCCGTCGAATTACATGATGAAATTGCGAGACACTTTCCGAAATTTAGATTGATCTTTATCCAAACAGGCATTACTGTATATCCATACAGTAACCCATCAGGCGGGATTAACTATGCATTCACATAACGTTCGAACTCAGGTTGCCACTGTTACAAATGCTGTGCCTTCTGTGGCCCAGTCATCAGCAGGTAACAAAATTAAAGGGTTGATCAGTGAAGTGATCTACAGCGAAGATCAGCCATGGGTTACACAGCTGGTTTTATTGCCACTGCTTCAACAACTGGGGCAACAGTCACGCTGGCAGCTGTGGCTAACACCACAGCAGAAATTAAGTCGTCAGTGGGTACAATCAGCAGGTCTTCCGCTGGCAAAAGTTATGCACGTGAGCCAGTTAGATCCACTTTTCACAGTAGATGCTATGGTAAAAGCATTACAGACAGGAAATTACAGTGTTGTTATCGGTTGGTTACCGGAAGAATTGACGGATGAAGAGCATTCGCAACTGTCATCTGCCGCCGAAATAGGGAATGCGATCGGCTTCATTATGCGTCCAATCCGTATCTCGGAAACAGGGTGTCGACCACGAAGTGAGCTAAAAATTCATTCTAGTTTGTATCATTAAGTAAATTTAAGAGAATTCCTGGAACTTTTTATGAACTCTTGACAATTCATTGTGAATTATCAAGAATCCGCGTCCCAAGCCGCTCCAGGCGGCCTTCCAGCAAATCTTTAGAGTGTGAATTACGCGCAAAAATGTTAAAAAATGTGTATACAAGTCGTTTTTTTTCATATGCCTGACGGACTTCACACTTGTAAGTTTTAAACTACGTTGTAGACTTTAGCTCGCCAGGGTTGCTCTTCATAACACCGATTGATCGGTAGAGTAACAAGTGAGCATAAACTCGGGCGAAGGATTTAACCCTGGGCTTTAGAGCGATTTTAAAGCTCATGGCCTTTTTGGATGATAATGAGGCGCAAAAAATGAAAAAGACAGCTATCGCGATTGCAGTGGCACTGGCTGGCTTCGCTACCGTAGCGCAAGCCGCACCGAAAGATAATACCTGGTATGCAGGTGGTAAGTTGGGTTGGTCCCAGTTCCATGACACCGGTTTCTACGGAAACGGCTATAAGGACAACAACGGCCCAACTCACAACAGCCAACTGGGTGCTGGTGCGTTCGGTGGTTACCAGGTTAACCCGTACGTTGGTTTTGAAATGGGTTACGACTGGTTAGGTCGTATGCCATATAAAGGCAGCGTTGATAACGGTGCTTTCAAAGCGCAAGGCGTTCAACTGGCTGCTAAATTGAGCTACCCAATTGCTGACGATCTGGACCTGTATACTCGTCTGGGTGGTATGGTTTGGCGTGCAGACTCTAAAGGTAACTACAACAACGGTACTACTCGCCTGAGCGATCACGATACCGGTGTTTCTCCTTTGGCTGCTGTTGGTCTTGAATATGCAATCACCCGTGATATCGCAACTCGTCTGGATTACCAGTGGGTTAGCAACATCGGTGACGCGCAAACAGTGGGTACTCGTCCAGACAACGGCATGCTGAGCCTGGGTGTTTCTTACCGTTTCGGTCAGGGCGAAGTTGCAGCTCCAGTAGTAGCTCCAGCTCCAGCACCAGCTCCAGAAGTACAGACCAAGCACTTCACTCTGAAGTCTGATGTTCTGTTCAACTTCAACAAAGCAACTCTGAAACCAGAAGGTCAGCAAGCACTGGATCAGCTGTATACTCAGTTGAGCAACCTCGACCCGAAAGATGGTTCTGTTGTAGTTCTGGGCTTCACCGACCGTATCGGTTCCGATCAATACAACAACAAACTGTCTGAAAAACGTGCACAGTCAGTTGTTGATTACCTGATCTCTAAAGGTATCCCAGCTAACAAGATCTCCCCACGCGGTATGGGCGAATCTAACCCAGTTACTGGCAACACCTGTGATAACGTAGCTCCTAAAGCTAAACTGATTGATTGCTTGGCTCCAGATCGTCGCGTAGAGATCGAAGTTAAAGGTATCAAAGACGTTGTAACTCAGCCTGCGGCATAAGTTACCGTTATAAAAAAACCCCGCTAAGGCGGGGTTTTTTGTTTTTATTCTTTGGTGGATACCCAGAACCCAAAAATAGAACTCTGGGTCAATACAACCGCCCCTCTACTCTTTGCCTAGCAAAGCCTGGAGATCCTGTTTGAGCGATGACATCTGATTGGCGTATTGCTCTTTACGCTCAGCATCTTCAATCAATTGCACAATAGTTTCTGAGAGAGTGCATCCTCGTCGATGAGCAAGCCCTGCTAACCGCTGCCAAACCAAATATTCAAGGTCGATGGACTTCTTACGGGTATGTTGATGCTCGGCATTAAAGTGCCTTTTACGCCGCGCACGGATAGTTTGCTTCATACGATTATGAAGCTCTGGATTCATATGTTTCTCAATCCAACTCAACACAAGCACAGGTTCATTTTCGAAGCGTAACAGTTCATCAACGGCTTCTTTCGCCGCACTAGCTTCGATGTAACGTGTAATTAATTCGCCTTCGCGGTGTTTTTTGACCAGATACTTCCACTTCCAGCCGCTCTCGAGATTTTCCAACTGTTGATATTTCATTGCGATCTCAGTGTGACCGTGTAACTCATTTCAGAATAACAGTTTTTTTTATTTTCGCTTACCTGAAAAATGAAAGCTGTGAGCTAAGTAAACTTGCCGCTCCGCATAAACCGTGTGCTGCCTTCCCTATTCTTGTATAATCGCGCCTTTGACATCTAATTAATAAATAGCGACTTTGACGACTAATCGACTTGAATGGCGTGCTCTTGTACCTGATACCGAAAGCTATCAGGAAATTTTCGCACAGCCTTATGATTCCGAAACTGCCCCTTTCTCCGCTGTGCAACCCCGTCTGTCTTACGGACTGGTGCAGCTCAGCCAACCGGTAGCCTCGGCCGATCTGATGCTGGTAAAAGCCGCTGAAGAAGCCGAATACCTTAATCTTATTACCGAAGCAGCACGCGAGTGCTGGTCGCATGACAACGCTCTGACGGGCGGTCATTATCTGGTAGAAGGCAGTCACGTAACGTTACGCCCGGCCGAGTCCGCAGAAGACAATTTTGCGGGGCTGTCTGAGGTTGTCGCTGCCGACTGGATTGAAGCGGACCAGCTGTTTGGCTGCGTGCGTCAGTTTGCAGGCGAAATTACTCTGACTCCAGGCCTGGTTCACCGTGCAAACGGTGGCATTCTGGTGCTGTCATTGCGCAGTGTGCTCGCACAACCGCTATTGTGGTTACGCCTAAAGCAAATGGTCATTCAGGGTCGCTTCGACTGGATTTCACCTGACGAAACGCGTCCTCTGCCAATTAATATTCCTTCATTACCATTGAGCCTGAAACTGGTTCTGGTAGGCGAGCGCGAATCGCTGGCAGACTTCCAGGATATGGAACCTGAGCTGGCTACTTCGGCGATTTATAGCGAATTTGAAGAAAACCTGCAGATCGCCTCTGCTGATGATATGGCGTTATGGTGCCAGTGGATTTACGCGGTAGCCAAATCAAAATCTCTGCCTACCCCTGCAACTGATGCATGGCAAGTGTTAATCCGTGAAGCCGTGCGTTATACCGGTGACCAGGAAACACTGCCGCTATGCCCATCGTGGATTAGCCGTCAGTTGCGCGAAGTTGCCGCCTTTACTGAAGAAGAAAGTTTCGGTGCTGACGAACTAACGCAAATGCTGGCACAACGTGAGTGGCGTGAAGGTTATCTTGCTGAACGTATGCAAGATGAAATTCTGCTTGAGCAGATCCTCATCGAAACTGAAGGTGAAATGGTCGGGCAGATCAATGCCCTGTCGGTGATTGAGTTCCCTGGGCATCCACGTGCATTTGGTGAACCTTCTCGTATCAGCTGTGTGGTGCATGTCGGTGATGGTGAGTTTACTGACGTTGAACGCAAAGCGGAGCTGGGCGGCAATATTCATGCGAAAGGCATGATGATCATGCAGGCATTTTTAATGTCTGAATTACAACTTGACCAGCAAATCCCCTTCTCTGCATCTCTGACTTTTGAACAGTCTTATAGTGAAGTGGATGGCGACAGCGCCTCAATGGCCGAACTTTGCGCATTAATCAGCGCACTGGCAAATGTACCTATTTATCAGCATATTGCGGTGACAGGTTCCGTAGACCAGTTTGGTCGAGTGCAACCGGTTGGCGGCCTGAATGAGAAGATTGAAGGTTTCTTCCGTATTTGCCAGCAACGCGAGTTTACCGGCAAGCAAGGCGTGATTATTCCTGTTTCCAATGTGCGTCACCTTTGCCTGCACCAGGACGTTCTGGATGCTGTAGAACAAGGGCAATTCACCATTTGGGCCATCGATGATGTCACTGATGCACTACCCTTATTAACAAATCTGCCCTGGGATGGCGAAGGGCAAAATACGCTCATGCGTGCGGTACAAGAGCGAATCGCTCAGGCATCCGCGCAAGATATTCGGCACCGCTATCCATGGCCACTGCGTTGGCTCAATTGGTTCAATCAAAACTGATCGGACTTGTTGAGCGTACACGTGTTAGCTAACATGCGTGCTTCATTACAATAAGGCTTACTGTAAACATGGTAGATAAACGCGAATCCTATACAAAAGAAGATCTTCTTGCCTCTGGTCGTGGCGAACTGTTTGGTGCTGAAGGCCCACGTTTGCCTGCGCCATCCATGCTGATGATGGACCGCGTCGTCAAGATGACCGAAGACGGTGGTAACTTCGATAAAGGTTACGTTGAAGCAGAATTAGATATTAATCCTGACCTGTGGTTCTTCGGTTGCCACTTTATCGGCGATCCAGTAATGCCTGGTTGCCTGGGTCTGGATGCGATGTGGCAACTGGTAGGTTTTTACCTCGGCTGGTTAGGCGGTGAAGGTAAAGGCCGTGCACTGGGCGTGGGTGAAGTTAAACTCGCCGGCCAGATTCTGCCTACAGCGAAGAAAGTCACCTACCGTATTCACTTCAAACGCGTTATCAATCGCCGCCTGATTATGGGCCTGGCAGATGGTGAAGTGTTGGTTGATGGCCGTGTAATTTACACCGCCACCGATCTGAAAGTGGGTCTTTTCAAAGACACCACCGCTTTCTAAGCCTGATTTTATACCCAAAATAATTCGAGTGGCATCGAGGCGGCAAGAGAGCAAGTCCCGATGAGCTTACATAAGTAAGTGATTCGGGCGCGTGAACGAGCCAACAAAGATGCAGCTCGAAGTATGAAGGGTATAAACGCGAAACCTCCGCTATGCGGAGGTTTCTTTTTCTAAAGAGACAGTGATTACGCGGTAACCGCCCTGTCTTCCATGGCTTCTCGCCAGCCTCCCATCCAGTACGACCTTTGATTCAGTGTCTGATAGGGACACATCTCTTTGGAGCGTCCGACGATACCTGCTTGATAACCACGTTGATGAGCCCGTTCCAGGCGATCTCGTTTTTGTCTCTTCATGCCTCGTTTCCCTCATTTCTATATAATCTGGTGGAAAGAAAACAGTGGCCACAAAACGTGCAACCACATATAAGCAATAACTCCTAAAGCCTCTATCGTCAATGCGCAAAATTCACGCCAATGTCATAAATGTGAGCTACAAGAGTTTTGTTTTGCACAAAAAGTGTGAGAACGCATGGGTAACAAATTAATGCCAAAAGAAAAGCTGCGTTCCGCTTAGTAGGCGAATGACGCAGCTTTTTTGTGCTACTGAGGTAATTAGTTAAAGCGTGTCAGCTCACCAGCGATACTTTTCGCTTCTTGCTGCCAGGCCTGAGCTAAGGTTTTCACCATGGCATCGTAACCATCAGCTTCTTGCTTCAGCTCAACGTGGAACGGACGTTTAATCAATTGCCCCTGATGTTTGAGCAACCACTCGCCACTTACAATCACTTTCCCGTCATAACGTCCGTGAAAACCGGTCACGTTAACATTCAGAGTATCCTGATCATTGCCTAGTGGTTGTGATGCCACAACCCAACCAGGTAACGCGCTACTCAGATTGCTGACAAGAGTATTTCGCAATTGCTGATCCAACGGACTTGCCCACAAATTGCTGGAGGCAATGACGTACTGCACCTCACTGGTCTGATAAACCACGCCATTGCCGGCGAGGTAATCAGGAACTGCAACCTGCTCTACCCACAATAAATGAGTTCCAGGCTGGCTCACAGCCTGCATAGCAGGTGCGGAGCTTTGAGGTAGCTGGTAATAGGTCTTTCCATTATCGCTGCTGCTACAGGCCGTTAGAGCCAATGCAACAAAGAGTGGGAGCCATTTTTTCATTCTTTCGCCCTCTTCGGCTGGGGATCTTTTTTATCCTTCGCTTCAAAGACCAGCGAATTGCTCTTATCGTTCAACGTGCGCAGTACAGGCTGCAATTCACGCAGAACCTGATCAAGACGCTGCATATCGGCCACCATCTTGTTGTAGGCCGCAGAACCCGGCTGGAAGCCCTGCATACTGCGATTGAGTTCACGCAGCGTTGACTGCATATCTTCAGGCAACGATTGCATCGACTTATTCGCGGTGATCTTGTTCAGATTATCCAGCGTCTGCTGCAAGCGCTTCATCGTTTTCTGGCTTTCAGCAAGCGAATTGGTGGTCTGTTCAATCATCGGATTGAGCGGCAAGTTGTTAATCTTATCCAGTGTCTCCAGCAAGCGTTGTTGGATTTGCGCCAGTCCACCACTCATCGTTGGGATTATCGGGTAACCCGCAAATGTCGGTAACTCGGTTACTGGCGGCGCTTTAGGATTGAAATCCAGGTCGATAAACAGTGCCCCGGTAACAATGCTGCCCGTTTTCATAGACGCCCGTAAACCACGTTTAATCAGGGCTGTCATGTTGTCCTGAATATGGACATCATCACCGACCAGATTTTGCAAACGCTCAGGTTCAAGACGGATCAGAACCGGAATACGGAAGTCATCATTGATCTTCTGGCGCATTCCATCGGTAAAGAATGGCACCTTCGCCACGGTTCCCAATCGAATACCGCGGAACTCAACTGGTGCACCTGGTTGCAGGCCACGCACTGAATCTTTAAAGAACATCAGGTAGTCAATGTGATCGGTATACAGAGAATCCTGAATGCTTTTCTGATCGTCGAAGAGGTTGAACTCGCTACCCGGTTTCGCAGGTTTACCAAGCTCCCAACCTTCTGGCACGTCAAAACTAACACCGCCGCTAAACAGCGTTGTAAGAGACCCCATCTCTACGCGCATACCTTGTGAAGACATATCAACGGCAATACCGCTGTCTTTCCAGAAGCGTACGTTACTGGTCACCAGGCGATCGTTTGGCGCACTGATGAATAGCTGATAACTGATGCTACGTTTCGCAGGATCAAAGGTGCTCGTTTCCACTGACCCAACTCTGTAGCCACGGAACAGCACCGGGTCACCTGGAGAAAGCTGCCCTGCTTTATTACTGTCGAGGGTAACGCGGATACCTTTAGCATCAGGTGGTGCCAATGGAGGAGCATCCAGCAAATCATATTTAGCGGATTGCGATCCCTTATTGCCCGGTTGCAGTTCGATATAAGCACCGGAGAGCAGAGTACCAAGCCCGGAAATACCTTCACGCCCGACTTGCGGCTTAACGACCCAAAATACTGTGTCATTATGCAGAAGTTTTTCCATGCCCGAATTCAGCCGGGCTGTAATTTCGACGTGAAGCAAATCGTCTGACAACACCGCACTTTCCACCACGCCCACATTAACGCTGCGGCTTTTAATCATGGTTTTCCCACCTTCAATACCTTCGGCATTAGTGGTAATCAGCGTGACTTCAGGCCCTTGATGGCTGTAGTGATAAAATAAGATCCACGCACCGATTAGCACGGTTACGATAGGGAAAATCCATACCGGGGACCAATTTTTCACCTTTGCTACTTTTGCTTCCCCGCTTTTATTTTCCATGCTCAGACGACTCCTCATGAGTTGAATCCGGTGCGCGATCCCAGGACAAGCGAGGGTCAAAGGTCATCGCTGCAAACATTGTCAAAATCACTACAAATGCAAACATCACGGCTCCGATCGCCGGGTAGATACTCATCAATCCTCCCATACGCACCAGGGCCGATAATACCGCTATAACGAACACGTCGATCATTGACCAACGCCCGACAAATTCGACCACCTCGTAGATCAAATGCATTCTTTCACTGTCACGCTGACCGTGGCCTTTAGCATCCCAGCACAACCAGGCAATCGCTAACATTTTCAGTGTCGGAACCAAAATACTGGCGATGAAAATAACTCCAGCAACCGGATAAGAGCCTTCGCTCCACAACAAAATAACCCCGGCAATAATCGTCGACGGGATTTTGCTGCCCAGTACTTCAGTTATCATGATGGGCAATATATTTGCGGGTAGGTAAAGCATAATTGAAGTCAGCAGCAGAGCGAGTGTCCATTGCAAGCTATGACGGCGACGAACATACCCTTTGGTTTCGCAGCGCGGACAAATTTCCTGATCCTCTGGCACGATTGCTGTGCAGCATGAACAAGAGCGCAACCCCTGGCGAAGGCCTGATACACCGACTTTAAGCGGTACCGAAATCGACGGTTCAGGCGCAATATCATCCCAAAGCCAGCGCCGGTCCACACACTGGAAAGCCCGGAGTTGCAACACACAGAACAGGCACCACGGAATAAAACTGCTCCCGACGCCAATGTCGCCGTAAGCCATTAATTTGACGAAACTCACCAAGACGCCCGCAAGAAAAATTTCGGCCATACCCCAGGACTTTAGCTGGAATAGGATTCGTGCCAGGCGCTTTTTAAGAGTTAGTGGTAATGCCACCTGGTTAACCAATAACAAAATCGTGATTAAACAGAACGTAGGCACCGCCTGCACAAAGACCATAAAGAAAGTGCCGAGGCTTGCGTAGTCTTCATTGAACATGACGCCTGGAATTTCAAGCAGCGAAACTTCACTGCTCAGTCCTGCTACTTTCATGTTGATAAAGGGAAATAGGTTGGCGAGCAACAACATAAACAGTGCTGCCAGCGCATAAGCTGTGGGACGTTGACGTGGTGAGGACCACTGAGTGAGAAGTGTTGTACCGCAACGTGGACAGACGGCCTTATGGCCGTCCTCCAATACCGGTAGCGCGACCAGTAAGTCACATTGTGAGCATAATATGTGTGAACGATGATGATGCGTGGCACACATATCGTGTCTCCTTGTGTTACGCGCCGTTTTTCAGAGCTTCAAGATATTCCCAGCGTTCAAAAGCCTCTTCCAGTGCTTTTTCTGCCGTGGTCAGGTCGCTCAATGTTTTTTGTGTGACGTCGTGTGGCTGGTTGAAAAACTCAGCATCCCCGACCTTAGCCTGGATAGCTTCCAGTTCCGCCTCAAGTTGTTCAAGACGTTGTGGTAATTGCTCTAATTCACGTTGCAGGTTATAGCTTAGCTTGCTACTTGCACGTTTAACAACTTCCGCCTTTGCAGGCTGGTTGTTTTGCGCCTTATCTGCCACAGAGTGGCGCAAAGTTTGCGCAGATGCCTGTTGGCCTTTGGCGTCATGATAACCACCGACGTAACGACCAATCTTGCCTTCGCCTTCAAAAATCCAGCACTCGGTAACCGTGTTGTCCACAAATTGACGATCGTGGCTCACCAACATAACCGTGCCCTGGTAACCATCAATCAACTCTTCAAGTAATTCGAGCGTTTCGACATCCAGGTCATTCGTCGGTTCATCGAGAATCATCAAGTTGCTTGGTTTTAGGAATAACTTCGCCAGTAAAAGGCGGTTACGCTCACCACCAGACAACGCACGAACCGGAGTCATGGCGCGTTTCGGGTGGAAAAGGAAGTCCTGCAAGTAACCCAGTACATGGCGTGGCTTGCCGTTCACCATCACTTCTTGCTTACCTTCCGCCAGGTTGTCCATTACCGTACGATCAGGATCCAGCTCCGCGCGGTGTTGGTCAAAGTACGCAACTTCAAGCTTGGTACCGCAATGCACGCGCCCGCTATCCGCTTTCAACTGATCTAACATCAGTTTCAACAATGTGGTTTTGCCACAACCGTTTGGCCCCACCAGCGCGATTTTGTCGCTGCGCTGCACCTGGGCTGAGAAATCCGACACCAGGTTTTTGTTAGCGATCTGGTAAAACACGTTTTCCATTTCAAAGACGATCTTGCCGGAACGCGCCGCTTCACCAACTTGCATTTTGGCGCTGCCCAACACTTCACGGCGCGCGCTACGTTCATTACGCATCGCTTTCAAGGCACGCACTCGGCCTTCGTTACGCGTACGGCGTGCTTTAATGCCCTGACGGATCCACACTTCTTCTTGAGCAAGTTTGCGATCAAACTCGGCGTTTTGCAGATCTTCAACACGCAGAGCTTCTTCTTTTGCCAACAGATACTGATCGTAATCGCCAGGGTAAGAAACCAGTTTGCCGCGATCAAGATCGACGATACGCGTCGCCATATTGCGAATAAATGAACGGTCGTGCGAGATGAAAATAATGCTGCCCTGGAACTCTTTCAGGAAACCTTCCAGCCAGTCGATAGCTTCGATATCCAGGTGGTTAGTTGGCTCATCAAGCAACAGAACGCGCGGAGAACTCACCAGCGCACGGCCCAGTGCCGCTTTACGCAACCAGCCGCCAGAAAGTGCCGACAGTTCAGTGTCAGCTTCCAGACCTAATTGTTCGAGCACTTCATTAATGCGGCTCTCCAGTTGCCAGAGATTCTGGTGATCAAGAATCTCCTGGATACGCGCCATTTCATTGAGGTTTTTATCGCTCGGGTCGGTCATCACTTTGTGGGAGATATCGTGATAGGCCTTGAGATACTCGGCCTGCTCTTCCACGCCTTCTGCAACGAAATCGTAAACCGTGCCCGCGACATTACGCGGAGGATCTTGTTGCAAACGCGCGACAATCAAATCCTGTTCGTAAACCATGCGCCCATCATCAAGCGGCACTTCACGGTTGAGGATTTTCATCAGTGTGGATTTACCTGCACCGTTACGGCCAACCAGACAGACGCGTTCGTTTTCTTCGATATGAAGTTCAGTGTTATCTAACAACGGTGCGTCGCTAAACGACAACCAGGCACCGTGCATACTAATTAATGACATGACAATTAATCCTTGGCTACGTGAGTAACGAGCCAGCAGTTATGAATTTGGCGATTACGGGCAAAATCTTGTGACAAGGTTTTCTGCGTGATTTCCTGAGCACTCAGACCCAGATTAGCCAGCCCGTCAAAGTCCATTTTGAAGCCACGTTTATTGTTGGAGAACATAATGGTGCCGCCCTGGCGCAACAGACGCTTAAGGTCTTTCATCAGCACGATATGGTCGCGCTGGACATCAAAAGATTCTTCCATACGTTTTGAGTTTGAGAACGTCGGTGGATCGATAAAAATCAGATCAAACTGTTCATCGGTTTCACGCAACCAGCCCAGGCAATCAGCCTGAACCAGGCGGTGTGCACGGCCACTCAAGCCGTTAAGACGCAAGTTACGCTCAGCCCACTCCAGGTAAGTACGAGACATATCGACGGTAGTCGTCGTTTTAGCACCACCTAACCCTGCGTGAACTGTCGCGCTGCCGGTATAAGCAAACAGGTTAAGGAAGTCTTTCCCTTTGCTCATTTTTCCCAGCATTTGGCGCGCAATACGGTGGTCGAGGAACAAACCGGTATCAAGATAGTCAGTCAGGTTGACCCATAGACGAGCGTTATATTCGCTCACTTCCATGAAGTCGCCCTTCTCATCCATTTTCTGATACTGACTTTTCCCTTTCTGGCGCTCACGGGTTTTCAGAATCAGACGGTTGGATGGCAATTCCAGTACAGACATTGTTGCAGCAATCACATCAAACAGACGCTGACGTGCTTTATTAGCATCAACCGTTTTCGGCGGCGCATATTCCTGAACCACAACCCACTCGCCGTAGCGGTCAACAGCAACGTTATAGTCTGGTAAATCGGCATCGTAAATTCGGTAGCATTCGATGCCTTCCTGCCGCGCCCATTTATCGAGTTTTTTGATATTTTTGCGCAGGCGGTTCGCGTAATCATCAGCGATCTGGCCTGATTGCGCACCCGTGCTGGTGGCAGATAATTGATAGTTTTTCTGCACACAATCCAGCGGGCCGTTCTTAGCTTTAAACTGGCGTTCGGCGCGCAATTGCAGGCAGCTTAGCAAATCCGGAGATGCACTAAACAGCGACAAATTCCAGCCGCCAAAATGGTTTTTCATATTGCGGCCAAGCAGGCTGTGCAACGCAATCAGCGCAGGTTCGCTATCCAGACGCTCACCGTATGGCGGGTTACTAACAACCGTACCAACCGGGCCTTCCGGCAGCGGATTGGTCAATTTAGCCACGTCTTTGACTTCGTAGCTGATGATATCGCCCAGACCCGCACGACGGGTGTTGGCGCGGGCGCGTTCAATCACGCGTGAGTCGTTATCCGAACCATAGAAACGCGAAGTGTATTCGCCGAGACCTTTACGTGCACGAACCTGCGCTTCGGTGGTGATCTCTTTCCACAGATCGAAATCATGGTTCGCCCAACCAAGGAAGCCCCAATGTTTGCGATGTAAACCAGGCGCACGATCGGTGGCGATCATCGCAGCCTCAATCAACAGCGTGCCGGAACCGCACATTGGATCGAGCAGCGGAGTACCCGGCTGCCAGCCTGAACGCATAACAATAGCTGATGCCAGCGTTTCTTTAATAGGAGCAGCGCCAGTGCTATCGCGGTAGCCGCGCTGATGTAGACCTTCGCCACTTAAATCCAGTGCAATACTAGCGGTGTCTTTATTCAGCCAGACGTTAATTCGCAGGTCTGGTTGTTCACGTTCAACGTTCGGGCGGGGCAGATTTTTACGGGTGAAGGAGTCGACAATTGCATCCTTCACTTTTAACGCGCCGTACTGACTGTTACGGATGACGTCATTCAGGCCGCTGAAATGCACTGCGAATGTGGCATCCGAGCCAAACAATGCAGGCCAGTCGATAGTCTGTACGCCCAGATATAAATCCAGGTCGCTATAAACACTGCATTCATTTAATGGCAGCAAAATGCGGGACGCAAGACGGCTCCACATCAAGCTTTGATAGAGCAGACGTGAGTCCCCCTGGTAATGTACGCCGCCCTGAACCACCTGGCATGCTTGCGCACCAAGGCCCTCCAGTTCAGTTTTTAATAGCTCTTCAAGCCCACGCGCCGTACTGGCAAACAGAGAATTCATATCGTCACTTAATCAGGTATAAAAAGAAAATTGTGGCGCATTATAGCCAATCCGCCACGCATGTCATAAAGTTGGCCTCTTATATTCTCTTTTTCTTCATTTATGCAAGGAGCGCGTGCGTATCATGATCACCCTATCCCAGCTTTATATTCACCCGGTGAAATCGATGCGCGGCCTTGCGCTCTCCCATGCACAGGCAACAACCAGCGGTTTAGCTTTTGACCGCATCTTTATGGTGACAGAACCTGACGGCACTTTTATTACCGCACGTCAGTTCCCGCAGATGGTGCTATTTACTCCGGCCATTATCCACGACGGTCTCTTTTTGAGTGCGCCAGACGGCAGTTCCGCCACAATACGCTTTAGCGATTTCCGGCCTGAGGCTGCGCCAACGGAAGTCTGGGGAAACCATTTCACCGCGCAAATTGCTCCAGATGACATTAACCAATGGCTAAGCGGTTTTTTCTCACGCCCGGTACAACTGCGCTGGCTGGGTGAAAATTTAACGCGCCGCGTTAAACGCCATGAAGAGGTACCACTCTCTTTTGCCGACGGTTTCCCATTCTTGCTGGCTAATGAAGCATCGCTGCGCGATTTGCAAAATCGCTGCCCGGCGAGTGTAAAAATGACGCAATTTCGCCCGAATATTGTGGTCACCGGCGCACAAGCCTGGGACGAAGATACCTGGCAAGTGGTGCGGATTGGCGGCGTAACATTTGATGTAGCAAAACCATGCAGCCGCTGTATTTTCACCACCGTCAGCCCGGAGCGTGGCCGTAAACATCCGAGTGGCGAGCCGCTGGCAACATTACAAAAATTCCGCACCGCACTGGATAATGGTGATGTCGATTTTGGCCAAAATCTGATTGCCCGCAATAGCGGTGTGATTCGTGTGGGTGATGAACTCGAAGTGCTGGCGACTAAACCTGCAAAAGTTTATGGCGCAGGAGTGACCGAAGAAACTCTTGAGCCTTTCGAGCAGCAAGAAAGTTTGGTGGCGATTGACTGGCAGGGTCAACAATTTCGCGGTAACAACCAACAAATTTTGCTGGAGCAACTCGAGCAACAAGGCATCCGTGTGCCCTACTCTTGCCGCGCCGGGATCTGTGGCAGTTGCCGAATTAAGTTAGTCAGCGGGGAAGTCAAAGCGTTGAAGAAAAATGCTATCAATGATGATGGCACAATCCTTTGCTGTAGTTGTATTCCTGCAGGAGATGTAGAGTTAGCGGGAAATTAAACCGCCTGATCAAGGTTAAGGGCGTGACTTGTTGGTTGCGGCCTTAATCTGTCATTCATCACTTTAATCGCATCACCGAGCTGCATGGTGCGGCCAGCAAGTTGCAAGCCTGGCTGTGCTAATAAACAAAGTGCAGCGTTATCACCCGTTTCTACCACCAGCAAATTCACCTGCTGCATATCGTCGCTTAACCACACACAGGCTGCATCGCCCGGTATTGGCTGCCAGCATTCCCCATGAGAAAGAAAGTGCCAGCTTTTTGGCATCTGCGGCTTGAGATAACGAATCGCTACGAGTGCATTTAATACCAGTTCAGCGCGCTGCTCTTTGCTTAATACGAGATCACGACATTTTTCTTCAAAAGAGAAAAATAGTGCTGCATCATCAACACAAAACCCTGTTTTTTCAAAGGCATCGGGAGTAAGCATTTTACGAGGGAAACGGGAACGGAAAAGCATGCCATTGGCTAAATCGAGCATCATTCGATCATGCTCCTCATCATAATACCAACGCCAATTATCGTCCGGTTTAATCCGCATAATTATTTGCCCTTATCCCCATATACCTGCGATTAGAAATATCCTTATCACCGCTTCGTAAATGAACACATTAATAAAAGACCAATATGTTCAAATTAGCAACAATGACGGAATATAAAACAACCGGGACTCAAAATAAAGCCCCGGTTGTCCGAAAGTAAAACATTCAGAGATTACAAACCTGAAATAATTTCTTTAATCAGAGGTGGGCCTTTAAATATGAACCCGGAATATATTTGTACTAAAGAGGCACCCGCTGCCATTTTCTCACGAGCAGCAATCACCGAATCAATCCCACCGACGCCAATAATCGGCAAACGACCATTTAATTCTTGCGATAGGCGGCGAATAATTTCTGTGCTTTTTAACTGAACCGGACGACCACTTAAGCCCCCCATTTCATCGCAATATTTCATGCCCTGAACCAGGCTACGATCCAATGTGGTATTGGTGGCAATTACCCCATCAATATTATGGCGAACTAAACTATCAGCCACCTGGATCAATTCTTCTTCAGAAAGATCTGGCGCGATCTTCACTGCCACAGGGACATATTTATGATGCAATTCCTGAAGCGCTTGTTGCTTATTTTTGATTGCAGATAACAGATCATCCAGCGCATCGCCGTATTGCAGCGTGCGTAATCCAGGGGTATTTGGTGATGAAATATTAATCGCTATATAACCCGCGTATGGATAAATTTTATCCATGCAGATCAAATAGTCATCTTTCCCTTGTTCAACTGGAGTGTCTTTATTCTTACCAATATTGATGCCAAGGACCCCGTCAAAATGGGATTTTTTGACATTCTCAACCAAGTTATCAACACCGTGGTTATTGAAACCCATACGGTTAATTAATCCTTCAGCCTCTACCAGACGAAAGATCCTTGGCTTGTCATTACCAGGCTGTGGGCGAGGCGTTACCGTGCCAATTTCAATGGAGCCAAAGCCCATTGCACCCAACGCATCAATGCACTCACCATTTTTGTCCAGACCTGCAGCCAGGCCTAATGGGTTCTTAAAAGTCAATCCCATACAAGTGACAGGTTTCGACGGCACGTTTTGCCGCACCAGCCATTCGAGAGGTGTACCTGATACACGACGCAATTGCTGGAATGTCACTTCATGAGCGCGCTCTGGATCGAGCTTGAATAGGGCTTTACGAACGAAGGGGTAGTACATGAACTCTCCTGGATTCCCGGTATGCAAACCGGGGCCGTATTATCGTCGATAACGTCATTGAATGGAATTGACCTGTGACAAAAAAGGCTGAATCAGCGCAATCGTTTCCCTCCCTCCCTGTTGTTATGCGTTTTTTAGCAATTGTTTTCCAGATAAATCATTTAGTGGAATAAGAGTTCTGCGCGAATATCACACTCAATTGTTATCAATGTTATCTAAAAGCAAACAATTAGTTATAAGGAAACGATATGCGTGTGATTACCCTTGCTGGAAGCCCGCGCTTCCCATCCCGTTCTAGTGCACTGCTGGAATATGCCCGCGAAAAACTGAGCGCTCTGGATATCGAGGTGTGTCACTGGCATCTACAGAATTTCGCGCCTGAAGATTTGCTGTACGCACGTTTCGATAGCCCCGCTCTTTTAGCGCTCATTGAGCAATTGCAGCAGGCCGATGGCGTGATCATCGCAACACCTGTTTATAAAGCTTCATTTTCTGGCGCTCTGAAAACGCTGCTCGACCTGCTGCCTGAGCGCGCACTGGATAAGAAAGTCGTTCTGCCTTTAGCCACTGGCGGTACGGTGGCGCACATGCTGGCAGTCGATTACGCCCTAAAGCCTGTCCTTAATGCGCTAAAAGCACAGGAAATCCTGCATGGCGTGTTTGCTGATGACAGCCAGATAGCGGATTACCAGCACAAACCGGTGTTCAGCAACAACTTACAACAGCGCCTCGATAACTCGCTGGAAACCTTCTGGCAGGCTCTGCACCGCCGGGATTTCATTGTCTCCTCCCCTTTTAAGACGCAAGGAGTTGCTCATGTTTAACTTTCTGAAACGAACCGCTCCCTGGCTTGCACTCGCAGGAACATTAAGCCTGAGCGCTACACTTCACGCGGCTGATACTGGGCCTGAGCAGCTACGCATTGGTTATCAAAAAGGCTCGGTCAGCATGGTGCTGGCGAAAAGCCACCAGCTGCTGGAAAAAGAGTATCCGAACACAAAATTCCAGTGGATTGAATTCCCGGCTGGCCCGCAAATGCTCGAAGCGCTGAACATCGGCAGCATCGATCTCGGCAGCACCGGCGATATCCCGCCAATCTTCGCGCAGGCTGCGGGCGCCGATCTTGTGTATGTCGGGTCTGAACCGGCAAAACCAAAAGCCGAAGTGATTCTGGTGCCGGAAAACAGCCCAATAAAAACCGTAGCGGACCTTAAAGGGCATAAAATTGCTTTCCAGAAAGGTTCCAGTTCCCACAACCTGGTACTACGAGCGCTGCAAAAAGCCGGGCTGAAATTTACCGATGTCCAGCCTGCTTATTTAACGCCAGCGGATGCGCGTGCCGCATTCCAGCAGGGCAACGTTGATGCCTGGGCGATTTGGGACCCGTACTATTCTGCAGCCTTGTTAAATGGCGGCGTGCGCGTGTTAACCGACGGCAGCGAGCTGAATCAGACCGGTTCGTTTTATCTCGCTTCACGCCCTTATGCCGAACAAAACGGTCCGTTCCTGCAAAACGTTCTGAAAGCCTTTAGCGATGCCGATGCGTTAACCCGTAGCCAACGCGATGCAAGCGTTGCGCTGCTGGCAAAAACCATGGGATTGCCGGAAAACGTGATTGCTACCTATTTCGATCACCGCCCACCAACGGTGATTACACCTGTCAGCGCCGAGACTGCGGAAAAACAACAGCAAACCGCAGATCTGTTTTATGACAACCATTTAGTGCCAAAGAAAGTCGATATTCGCACCCGCATCTGGCAACCCTAACCACAGAAATACCCGAATAATTCGAGTTGTATCGCGGCGGCAAGAGAACGCATCCCAATGAGCTTACTTAAGTAAGTGATTAGGGTAAGTGAACGCAGCCAACAAAGAGACAACTTGAAGTATGAAGGGGATTAAGGAAATAAATCATGAGTTTAAATATGTTCTGGTTCTTACCTACCCATGGCGATGGCCACTACTTAGGTAGCAACGATGCAGCGCGCCCCGTTGACCACGGGTACCTGCAACAGATTGCACAGGCTGCGGACAGACTTGGCTTTACCGGCGTACTCATCCCAACGGGTCGCTCTTGTGAAGATGCCTGGCTGGTTGCCGCATCCATGATTCCCGTGACGCAGCGTTTGAAATTTCTTGTCGCGCTGCGCCCAAGCGTGACCTCACCAACCGTGGCTGCACGCCAGGCCGCAACGCTCGACCGACTTTCCAACGGGCGTGCTTTATTTAACCTGGTGACCGGTAGCGACCCTGAAGAGTTAGCTGCAGACGGCGTGTTCCTCAATCATAAAGAGCGTTACGAAGCCTCCGCAGAATTTACCAACATCTGGCGCCGCTTGCTGGAAGGCGAAACGGTGGATCACGAAGGCAAACACATTCAGGTTAAAGGGGCAAAACTGTTGTTCCCACCGGTGCAACAGCCTCGTCCACCGCTCTACTTTGGTGGGTCATCGGATGTGGCACAGGATCTTGCCGCCGAACAAGTGGATCTCTATCTCACCTGGGGCGAGCCACCACATTTAGTGAAAGAGAAAATTGAACAAGTCCGTGCGAAAGCGGCAAAACATGGGCGCACCGTTCGTTTTGGTATTCGCTTGCATGTGATTGTGCGTGAAACCAACGAAGAAGCGTGGGATGCCGCTAATCGCCTGATTTCTCAGCTGGATGATGAAACTATCGCCAAAGCGCAGGCCGCATTTGCGCGCACCGATTCCGTCGGCCAGCACCGCATGGCGGCGTTGCACGGCGGCAAACGCGACAACCTGGAGATTAGCCCGAATCTATGGGCAGGCGTTGGCCTGGTGCGTGGCGGTGCGGGTACTGCATTGGTAGGTGATGGCCCAACTGTTGCGGAGCGCATCAACGAATATGCGGATCTGGGAATCGACAGCTTTATTTTCTCCGGTTATCCACATCTGGAAGAGGCGTATCGCGTGGGCGAATTATTGTTCCCGCACCTGGATGTCGCCATTCCGCAAATTCCACAGCCGCGCCAAATTCATGAGAAAGGCGAAGTGGTGGCGAATGACTTTATTCCACGCAAAGTCGCGCAAAGCTAAGGAGCCGCCAATGACCCTTTCAACGCACAAACTGTTGTTGAGACTGGCTCCATGGGCACTGCCCGTCGCCATTATCGCGATTTGGCAAATCTCTTCGAGTGCTGGCTGGCTCTCCAGCCGCATCCTTCCTTCTCCGGAAGGAGTGGTGGTCGCATTCTGGAGTCTTTCCGCAAGCGGCGAATTGTGGCAACACCTGGCGATAAGTTCGTGGCGTGCGGTGATCGGTTTCAGTATTGGTGGCTCTCTGGGATTAGTGTTGGGGCTGATTAGCGGCCTGTCGCGTTGGGGGGAACGTTTGCTGGACAGTTCGATTCAGATGCTGCGTAACGTCCCGCACCTGGCACTGATCCCGCTGGTGATTTTATGGTTCGGCATTGACGAGTCCGCAAAGATTTTCCTGGTCGCCCTCGGCACGCTGTTCCCAATTTATATCAATACCTGGCACGGCATTCGTAATATCGACCAGGGTTTGCTGGAGATGGCTCGCAGTTATGGGTTATCTGGTTTTAGTCTGTTCGCCCAGGTGATTCTGCCCGGTGCGCTGCCTTCGATTATGGTCGGTATTCGTTTCGCCCTGGGCCTGATGTGGCTGACTTTAATTGTCGCCGAAACAATTTCTGCTAACTCAGGAATTGGCTATCTGGCCATGAATGCCCGCGAATTCCTGCAAACCGATGTGGTTGTCGTCGCCATTATTCTTTACGCCCTGCTCGGCAAGCTGGCTGACATCGCCGCGCAATTGCTCGAACGCGTCTGGTTGCGCTGGCACCCGGCTTATCAGTTACAGGAGGAAACCGCATGAATACCGCTCGTTTAAATCAGGGGATTCCCCTACTCCTTAACAGCGTGACTAAACGCTACGGCGATAAAACGATTCTTGATGAGCTGGAGTTACACATTCCCGCCGGGCAATTTGTGGCGGTGGTTGGGCGCAGCGGCGGCGGCAAAAGTACCCTGCTGCGTTTGCTGGCCGGGCTGGAAAACCCAAATGGCGGTTCACTGATTGCGGGCAATGCGCCGTTGCGTGATAGCCAGGATGAAACCCGTTTGATGTTCCAGGATGCGCGTTTGTTGCCGTGGAAATCGGTGATTAACAATGTTGGCCTGGGGTTGAAAGGCAACTGGAAAGAGGCGGCAACTCAAGCACTGGAAGCGGTGGGTCTGGCAAATCGCGCGACTGAATGGCCGGCTGCCCTGTCCGGCGGCCAGAAACAACGTGTCGCGTTGGCGCGAGCATTGATTCATCGCCCACGCCTGTTGTTGCTTGATGAACCATTGGGCGCGCTGGATGCGTTGACGCGTATCGAAATGCAGGAGTTGATTGTCTCTTTGTGGCAGGAACATGGGTTTACGGTATTGCTGGTGACGCACGATGTTAGCGAAGCCGTTGCGATGGCAGATCGAGTGTTACTGATTGAAGAAGGAAAGATCGGTTTGGATCTGACGGTAGATTTGCCACGTCCACGTAAGCTCGGCTCTGTCCGGCTGGCTGAACTGGAATCTCAGGTGTTAGAGCGAGTGATGAAACGGCATGTTATAGAAGAACTGGCACGCGTGGTGCGCACCGGTTAAATTATGTCGGATGTCGCTTACGCTAATCCGACCTGGTCAAACTTTTGTAGGGTGGATTAGCGGTAAGCGACATCCACCTTATAAAAGCGATATTAAGCTAACGCTTTAGAAATTTTCTCGAACAGATCGCCTGACAAATTCTCCAGCCCTTTCAGCTGTTCCAGCGCTGCACGCATCATTCCCTGACGTTTCTCGTCATAACGTTTGAGGCGAATCAACGGCTCAATCAAACGAGACGCAACCTGCGGGTTACGGTGGTTCAACTCGCTGAGCATTTCCACCATAAACTGATAACCGCTGCCGTCGAGCGCGTGGAACGCTGACGGGTTAGCCGCGGCAAACGCGCCAATCAGCGAGCGCACACGGTTTGGATTACCCATGCTGAATGAACGATGGTTTAGCAATTCACGCACTTTGCTCAGCGTGTCAGCCGCAGGACTTGTCGCTTGCAGCACAAACCATTTATCCATCACCAGACCGTCCTGATGCCATTTCTCATCAAATGCGGCCAGCAGTTCTGCACGGCACGGCAATTGCGCAGCAACAGATGCAGATAAAGCGGCAATAGAGTCCGTCATGTTATCAGCGCTTGCGAACTGGTTACGCACCAGTTGCTCAGCAAGCTGTTTCTCCCCAAACGCCAGATAACGCAGGCAGGTATTACGCAGCGCGCGTTTGCCGATATCCGCATGCTCTACGCGATAAGCATCGAGTTTGTTGGCGTTATAAACTGCCAGGAACTCATCAGCCAGCTCGTTTGCCAAAGTACGAGTCAGTGCTTCATGCACTGCAGCAATTGCCTGTGGATCGATTTTCTGGAACAGCTCGGCGATTTCGTTCTGCGATGGCAGCGTCAGAATTTCTGCCGCCAGTGCCGGGTCAATTTTCTCATCCAACAAAATTGCACGGAACGCATCAGCAACATGCAGCGGCAGCGACAATGGCTGGCCCTGCTGGCTGCGGTTGACGTTCAGCTTGATGTACGTCGCCAGCAAACTTTGCGCAGCATCCCAACGAGAGAAATCGTTACGCGCATGACGCATCAGGAACGTCAGTTGCTGGTCGCTCCATTTGTATTCCAGTTTCACCGGTGCTGAGAACTCACGCAGCAAAGACGGAACCGGCTGGAAATAGACGTTATCGAAAACAAATGTCTGCTCTGCCTGGGTCACATTCAGCACATGGTGAATCGGGTGACCATTTTTCTGCAACGGAATCACTTTGCCTTCGTTGTCATACAGTTCGATGTCGAACGGAATATGCAACGGATGCTTTTCCTGCTGCTCCGCAGTTGGCGGCGTGGTCTGGCTGATGGTCAGTGTGTACAGCTCGTTTTCCGGGTCGTAGTCATCATGCACGGTGACTACTGGCGTACCGGCCTGGCTGTACCAACGGCGGAAGTGCGATAGGTCAACGTTCGACGCATCTTCCATCGCCTGCACGAAATCATCACAGGTTGCTGCGCTGCCATCATGGCGCTCAAAGTAAAGTAGCATCCCTTTCTGGAAGTTCTCTTCACCGAGCAGGGTGTGCAGCATACGGATAACTTCTGAACCCTTCTCGTACACCGTCAGTGTGTAGAAGTTGTTCATTTCAATGACTTTGTCCGGGCGAATCGGGTGCGCCATCGGGCTTGCGTCTTCAGCAAACTGCGCGGCACGCATGGTGCGCACATTCTGAATGCGGTTTACAGCACGTGAACCAAGGTCAGAACTAAATTCTTGATCGCGGAAAACAGTCAGCCCTTCTTTCAGGCTTAGCTGGAACCAGTCACGGCAGGTCACGCGGTTGCCGGTCCAGTTATGGAAGTATTCGTGGCCGATAACGCGTTCGATGTCGAGATAGTCTTTGTCGGTCGCGGTTTCTGCACGGGCCAGCACATATTTGGAGTTAAAGACGTTAAGCCCTTTGTTCTCCATCGCCCCCATATTGAAGAAGTCGACGGCGACAATCATATAGATGTCGAGGTCGTATTCCAGGCCGAAGCGGGTTTCATCCCATTTCATCGACGCTTTTAAAGACGTCATCGCCCAGCCAGCGCGGTCGAGATTGCCGCGATCGACGAACAATTCCAGTGCGACATCGCGGCCAGAACGCGTTTTGAACGAGTCACGTAAGACGTCGAAATCACCCGCCACCAGCGCAAACAGGTAGGAAGGTTTTGGGAACGGATCTTGCCACTGAACCCAATGACGACCGTTATCCAGTTCGCCTTCGGCAATGCGGTTGCCGTTAGATAAAAGGAAAGGATATTTGGATTTATCGGCAATGATTTTGGTGGTGAAGCGCGCCAGAACGTCTGGTCGGTCGAGATACCAGGTAATGTGGCGGAAACCTTCGGCTTCACACTGAGTGCAAAGCGCATCGCCTGAAAGATAAAGCCCTTCGAGCGCGGTGTTAGTCGCGGGGCTGATTTCATTAACGATGGTCAGCGTGAAGGCTTCTGGCAGCGATTCAATAATCAATGCGCCCTCTTCCTGGCGGTAATGCTCCCAGGCCGCACCATTCACATCAATTGAAACCAGTGTCAGATCTTCACCATCAAGACGCAGCGGCGCACCAGCGGTGCCCTGGCGGGTAATCTGGCTAATGGCAGTGACCAGGGTTTTTGTGGCATCAAGGTCAAAGGTCAAATCGATATCGGTAATCGTGTAATCCGGCGCACGGTAGTCGTGGCGGTATTTGGCTTGTGGCTGTTGTGTCATAAAAAACCTTATACATCATCCGTAAGTTTGCGGAGTTCAGTCTATACCCAAGTCACTTTAAGATACAGGTAGGCGGCAATCGAAAGAATCCCGAATCACTTACTAAAGTAAGTGATTCGGGTGAGGGACAGCAGCCAACACCCTTGTAACTTAAAGGGTGCAAGGTATATTCCTGTTGCCCAAATGTTGCCACGCTGAATCATCAACTTTTCTGGGCATCTGGCGCATATTGCTACATTTATATAACAAGCGGCACGAATTGCCATCGACCCGGATCGGTTCGTGTGTTGTGATCCAGGTTTAATAAACAGATAATCAGGGTATACTCCTGCGTCTTTTATCTGCTTAGCCCTTATGGAAACGCTCCTGTGAGAGGATGCTGCAACGCGCCATGACACGATACGCTTCCCCGATTTTGCAAACGCTTCTGGATACTGACGCCTATAAGCTTCATATGCAGCAGGCGGTTTTCCACCGTTATCACGACGTGAGCGTCGCGGCCGAGTTCCGTTGCCGCGGTGACGATCTGCTGGGCATTTATGCAGATGACATCCGTGAACAGGTTGATTTAATGCAGCACCTCGCGCTTAGCGACGAGGAATTTACCTTCCTGGAAAGTCTGCCGTTCTTTAAAGCAGATTATCTCGCGTGGCTGCGTACTTTTCGCTACGACCCCTCGACAGTCCATATCCGCAATAACAATGGTCATTTAGACATTCGTCTGACCGGCACCTGGCTGGAAGTAATTATGTGGGAAGTGCCGCTGCTGGCCGTGATCAGTGAAGTGGTGCATCAGCATCGTTCACCCGGCGTCACGCCGCAAATGGCGCTGGAGAGTCTGGAAAGTAAGCTGGTTCAATTCAAAGAACTGACAGCAGATATCGACCTTTCCACATTCCGTCTGATGGATTTTGGTACCCGCCGCCGTTTCTCCCGTGAAGTTCAGGAGGCGATTGTCAGCCGCCTGCAACAAGAAACGTGGTTTGTCGGTACCAGTAATTACGATCTGGCGCATCGACTGAATTTAACCCCAATGGGTACTCAGGCCCACGAATGGTTCCAGGCACATCAGCAAATCAGCCCTACACTGGCGAACAGCCAACGTGCAGCACTCCAGGCATGGCTTGACGAGTATCCTGACAAACTCGGTATCGCATTAACGGATTGCATCACTATGGATGCCTTCTTGCGCGATTTTGACCTCTCGTTTGCCAGCCAATACCAGGGATTGCGCCATGATTCAGGGGATCCAGTCGAATGGGGCGAAAAAGCTATCGCGCATTATCAGAAGCTGGGCATTGATCCAAAAACCAAAGTATTGGTGTTCTCTGATAATTTGGATTTGCCAAAAGCTATTGAGTTGTATCGCCACTTCGCAGCGCGCATCAATTTAAGTTTTGGTATCGGTACTCGCCTGACCTGCGATATTCCACATGTGAAACCGCTGAATATTGTGATCAAGCTGGTAGAGTGTAACGGCAAGCCGGTCGCTAAACTTTCTGACAGCCCGGGCAAAACCATTTGCCACGACAAAGCGTTTGTCCGTGCGCTGCGTAAAGCCTTCGATTTGCCACAGGTTAAAAAAGCCAGCTGATTCAGATAAACTCATGGGTGATATTCATTGAGCCCATGAGTTTTCCTATTTATCCCCCCACGCCCCCTTCTTTATTGTATTTCTTGCTCTCTGATGATTTTTCTACTTGTCTGATTGCTCGCGACAGGTAACATAGATAACCCCCCATTGTGGGTAATTTATTTTTGTCATTGACCAATTAATAGAGAGAAAAATATGAGCGTTGTGCCTGTAGCCGACGTACTCCAGGGCCGTGTAGCCGTTGACCAAGAAGTCACCGTGCGCGGATGGGTGCGTACTCGTAGAGATTCAAAAGCTGGTATCTCCTTCCTCGCCGTCTATGACGGTTCCTGCTTCTCTCCTGTACAGGCCGTCATTAATAATACTCTGCCTAATTATAATGAAGACGTACTGCGCCTGACCACTGGCTGTTCAGTCGTTGTCACAGGTAAAGTTGTAGAGTCTCTCGGTCAGGGCCAGAGCTTTGAAATCCAGGCATCTGAAGTTGAAGTGACCGGTTGGATTGATGATCCTGATACATACCCGATGGCGGCTAAACGCCACAGTATTGAGTATCTGCGTGAAGTTGCCCACTTGCGCCCGCGTACCAACATGATCGGCGCTGTTGCACGCGTTCGTCATACTCTGGCCCAGGCGCTGCATCGCTTCTTCCATGAGCAAGGTTATTTTTGGGTTTCTACACCACTGATTACTGCCTCAGACACCGAAGGCGCAGGCGAAATGTTCCGCGTGTCTACGCTGGATATGGAAAACCTGCCACGCACTGACGCTGGCAAAGTCGATTTCGATAAAGACTTCTTTGGTAAAGAAGCGTTCCTGACCGTATCTGGTCAGTTGAACGGCGAAACCTATGCGTGCGCGTTGTCCAAGGTTTATACCTTCGGCCCAACCTTCCGTGCTGAAAACTCTAACACCAGCCGTCACCTGGCTGAGTTCTGGATGTTAGAACCGGAAGTCGCTTTCGCAAATCTGGACGACGTAGCAGGTCTGGCAGAAGCGATGCTGAAATATGTCTTCAAAGCGGTGCTTGATGAGCGCATGGATGACATGGAGTTCTTCGCAGAGCGCGTTGACAAAGATGCAGTCGCACGTTTACAGCGTTTCATTGATGCTGATTTTGCCCAGGTTGATTACACTGACGCTGTTACAATTCTCGAGAATTGTGGCCAGAAATTCGAAAACCCAGTTTACTGGGGCGTTGACCTTTCTTCTGAGCATGAACGTTACCTTGCTGAGCAACACTTCAAAGCACCGGTAGTCGTGAAAAACTACCCGAAAGATATTAAAGCGTTCTATATGCGCCTTAACGAAGACGGTAAAACCGTTGCTGCAATGGATGTGTTAGCGCCAGGCATTGGTGAGATCATCGGTGGTTCTCAGCGTGAAGAGCGTCTGGATGTGCTGGATGCGCGCATGGCTGAGATGGGTCTGAATAAAGAAGACTACTGGTGGTACCGCGACCTGCGTCGTTACGGCACCGTTCCACATTCGGGCTTCGGTCTTGGTTTTGAGCGCCTGATTGCCTATGTAACCGGTGTTCAGAACGTTCGTGACGTGATTCCATTCCCACGTACACCGCGTAACGCAAGCTTCTAAGTAGTCGTTTTTCTAAGGCCAGCATTGCTGGCCTTTTTTCTGCCTGTCGTACAAACGTCTTTTTTCTTCAACGAAAGTTAAACAAACGTCAATTTCAACCCCTTCCTGCAACTTGCCCGTTACCAATTGTGTCCATGAAACAGACAAACACAAAATAACCTTACTTTCCGCTTGCATCTTCATTCTGATGTTTGACTTAGCACATTCGGCCAAAATTCGCACAGGCGTCTGGACATCCAAAAAACACTCGAGAAATGTGCAAATGTAAGCGAAGAATTCACTAAGTTTCTCCTTATACGGATTAAACATAAGTAATTCATATATATAGGAATGGAAAGGTCGAATTTCATACGAAGCGGCTAAGAAGTTTGAGTTAGTTCACAAAGTTCCATAAAATACACATTTAGTTACACATAGTTTCTTCTTGTAACTCACTCTCGATGTTTGTAGCACTTTCAGACTAGCGAAACGGTTTCATGGATGGAAAGATGCCTGACAGATACAGAAAGACACCAAACTCTCATCAATAGTTCCGTATAGAATTATTGACGGCAGTGGCAGGTGTTACAAAAAAACCTAATGAGGGTAATAAATAATGATGAAGCGCAATATTCTGGCAGTGTTAATTCCTGCTCTGCTGGTAGCCGGTGCAGCTAACGCTGCAGAAATCTACAACAAAAACGGCAACAAACTGGACTTCTATGGTAAAGCTGTAGGTGAGCATGGCTGGACGACTAACGGTCACAGCACAAACGCTGACTCTACCTATGCCCGTATTGGCTTCAAGGGTGAAACCCAGATCAATGACCAGATGATTGGTTACGGTCAGTGGGAATACAACATGACCGCTTCCAACCCGGAAGGCGCTCAGAGCCAAAATACTCGTCTGGCATTTGCTGGTCTGAAATTTGGTGATGCAGGTTCCCTGGATTACGGCCGTAACTATGGCGCAATCTACGACGTAGCGGCTTACACCGATATGTTCGTTGTTTGGGGTGGCGATTCATGGGCTGCTACCGACAACTTCATGACTGGCCGTACTAATGGTGTTCTGACTTACCGTAACAGCAACTTCTTCGGTCTGGTTGACGGTCTGAACTTTGCTCTGCAATACCAGGGCAAAAACGATCGTAACAGTCCAGTTACCGTTAACTATGACGACACTACTGGTACCCCAATCTCAGCTAGCCTGAGTGGTAACGGCGCTAAAGCTAACGGCGAAGGCTACAGCACTGCTGTAACTTATGACTTTGCAGAAGGCTTCAGCGTAGCTGCGGGTTATGCAAACTCTGACCGTACCGATGCACAAAAGAATGCAGAAACAGCATCAACTCCAGCGGGTGTTCGCTATAACGGCGGCGCAAGTGGTGATCAAGCTGAAGCATGGTCTACTTCTGCTAAATACGATGCAAACAACGTGTACGCAGCAGTTATGTATGCAGAAACGCAGAACATGACTCGTGAACCAGATGCAAACTTCGCTAACAAAACTCAGAACTTCGAAGCGGTTGTTCAGTACCAATTCGATTTCGGTCTGCGTCCATCCGTGGGTTACGTGCAGTCTAAAGGTAAGGACCTTGTTGGTCGTAAAGGCTTTGCAGGCGGCGATGCTGACCTGGTTAAATATGTCGAAGTCGGTACCTGGTACTACTTCAACAAAAACATGAACGTTTACGCGGCATACAAATTTAACCTGCTGGACGACAACAGCTACGCACAAGCGACTGGTCAAGAAACTGATGACCAGACCACTGTTGGTATCGTTTACCAGTTCTAATTATCCAGCAACTTTGTTGCAAGGATGATTTAAAAACAGGGCTTCGGCCCTGTTTTTTTATGCCTGAAAAGTAGAAAAACTTATCTTGTGACGGGGGCTGTTTCTTTTTGTTGCAAACGGTTGGCATTTGCTAAAACAGCAGTTAACCTGAGAGCGTTACTCCCTCGATATCACAATGGAAACCCGTCATGTTTGAGAACATTACCGCTGCTCCTGCTGATCCAATTCTTGGTTTGGCCGATCTGTTTCGCGTCGATGACCGTCCGACTAAAATTAACCTCGGCATCGGTGTTTATAAGGATGAAACGGGTAAAACTCCGGTTTTAACCTGTGTTAAGAAGGCGGAGCAGTATCTGCTGGAAAATGAGAGCACCAAGAACTACCTCGGCATCGACGGTATTCCAGAGTTTGGTAGCTGCACCCAGGAATTGCTGTTCGGGAAAAACAATGCTCTGAGTGCTAACAAACGCGCTCGCACAGCACAAACCCCAGGTGGTACTGGCGCGCTGCGTGTTGCCGCTGACTTCCTCGCTAAAAACACCACAACCAAACGTGTGTGGGTGAGCAATCCAAGCTGGCCGAACCATAAAAGCGTCTTTAACTCCGCTAGCCTGGAAGTGTGCGAGTATGATTATTACGATGCACAGAACCACTCTCTGAATTTCGATGGCCTGGTCAACAGCCTGCAAGCTGCACAAGCTGGCGACGTGGTGTTGTTCCACGGTTGCTGCCATAACCCGACCGGTATCGACCCAACAGCTGAGCAATGGAAAGTCCTGGCAGAGATGTCTCTGGCCAAAGGCTGGTTGCCACTATTCGATTTCGCCTACCAGGGCTTTGCCCGTGGTCTGGAAGAAGACGCAGAAGGCTTGCGTATCTTCGCAGCAAGCCATCAAGAGCTGATTGTGGCGAGTTCCTACTCCAAGAACTTCGGGCTCTACAATGAGCGTGTAGGTGCGTGTACGCTGGTTGCTGCTGATGCAGATACTGTTGACCGTGCATTCAGCCAGATGAAATCTGTGATACGTGCGAACTACTCTAACCCACCTGCTCACGGTGCATCGGTTGTAGCAACGATTCTTAGCAACGATGCCCTGCGTACTCTTTGGGAACAAGAGCTGTCCGACATGCGCCAGCGTATTCAGCGTATGCGTCACCTGTTTGTAAATACCCTGCAAGAGAAAGGCGCTAATCGCGACTTCAGCTTCATCATCAACCAGAACGGCATGTTCTCGTTCAGCGGCCTGACTAAAGAGCAGGTACTGCGTTTACGTGAAGAGTTTGGTGTGTATGCAGTAGCATCCGGCCGAGTAAACGTAGCAGGTATGACTCCAGACAACATGGCGCCACTATGCGAAGCGATTGTCGCTGTGCTGTAAGCCAGAATAGATAAAAAAAGAGCCGCACAATGCGGTAATGCCAGTCAGTTAAGCAACTGACTGGCATTTTTGTTCCAGGCTTTACCATATTTTCGTGGCCTTTCCTTTACCACTCTCGGGAAGGCTCTTTCTCTTCTTATCGGCAGCTTTACCATCTGCGCCATGCTCTCCATGTCCCGCATCAGTTCAGGGATCCGTCCCGGTGACGCCCCCTGCAATGTCATCAACATCCGCATCACCATTCCGCATGATCCCGAGAAGCTCAGCTGATTCGGCCAGTAACCTTTCAGACTGCCTGCCATTTTTATCATCTGATAACGCACAAGATTATACGCCAGCAGCACACCCCACAGTTCCTGCTCCACAAGCTCCGGCTTTTTACTCCGCAGCGTCAGCCTGCTCAGTTGCATTGTCTGTTTGATTTCCCGGTAACCCAGCTCGATTTCCCACCGATGGCTGTACAGCTCCGCCAGCTCCCCACCCGGATAGCGCATCGCATCTGTCATCGAGGTCAGCAGATGGCTGACTTTTCCTTTCCGGGTGACCGTCAACAGTCGGGCCGTCATTTCCTCTCCCAGCGCCGGCCACTTTTTCCGCGCCTGCGGGCTGGTTTTCAGCCTCACCAGATGGTCGCCTTTTCCCAGCTTCTGTATTGCCTCGTACTGCGCGCCTTTCCTCAGTGGGACATCCAGTGGCGTTGTTTCCCTGCCTGGCTCCAGGCGTTCAACAGGCCCAGAGAGTAATAGCCTTTATCCAGCAGGGTCAGGGTGTTATCGCCGGTCTGGTTTATCAACTGCTCTGCCAGCGTGTATTCACTTTCCTTCATCGTGCCGAAAGCGGCGGCCGTTAACAGATGGCTGGTCAGCTCCATCTGGCAGACCATTTTAACCTGAGGGTAGAGTCCGGGCTGACCGGCATACGTCTGACGCGGGAACGCTGTGTCGTTTTCGGCTGTGTCCGGTGTTCGCCAGACCACGCCATCCACGGCCAGCATTGTCAGGCCACACCAATGGGGATGAGTCGTGGCACCATGCCAGAGTGGTGCAGTTTGCAGGAACACCTGGCGAACAGCCTCGCTTCCCAGCCGCTGACGGGCCTGGATAACGGCGCTGGGGGCGACGAAGGGACGGTCACCCGGCAGCATGATATCCAGCCGGTTAACGATTTGATGAAGTGGCTCTTTACGCTCGAGTGCCATACCGATAACGCACCAGACCATCATTTCCAGCGGCAGACGGCGCTTACGCAGAGTGACAGTGCCGGACTCGGCAAGACAGCGGGAGATGAGCTCCGGGTCAAGAAAATCCCCGAGAGAAGTCATTGGGTTACGCAGAGAGTCGTAACGTGAAACGAGATCAAGAGCCTGTGCGATATGCATAAAAAATCCGGAAACGGGTGAGCATTTCCGGATTCTTACACAGCCACTGGATCGGTCAACCGATCCTTAACTGATCGGCATTACCGCACAATGAGGCTCTTTCTATTTCTGCGGCCTGATTTACCAAACCGGTAATTCGTCTTGCAAGAAGGGATTGTGCAGGCGTTCGTAACCGAGCGTCGACAATGGTCCATGACCCGGAATAAACGTCACATCATCGCCCAATGGCAATAACTTACGTTTAATTGAGTCGATGAGTGCTGCATGATTACCCTGAGGGAAATCGCTACGCCCCACTCCACCTTTGAAAATCACATCACCGGAAATCAGTAACTGGGATTGAGCATCAAAGAACACAACGTGGCCAGGTGTATGGCCCGGGCAATGCAGAACCTGGAGGGACACATTCCCTACCGACACCGTGTCACCTTCGTTCAGCCAGCGATCTGGCGTCAGCGGCAAACACTCTTCGAGGCCAAACATTTGGCTTTGCGCGGGTAAACCCTGCAACCAGAATTCGTCTTCTTTTTCCGGCCCAACCACAGGAACACCATAGTGCTCAGCCAGTTCAGCAGCCGCTCCAACATGATCAAGATGGCCATGAGTTAACAGGATCTGCGTAATTGTCACGCCTTTCGCAGTAACTTGCTGTTTGATCTTTTCGGCTTCTCCACCAGGATCAACCAATGCTGCCTGCTGAGTTTCTTCGCACCAAATCAGAGAACAGTTTTGGCCGAATGCGGTGACCGGAATAATGTGATAGTTCATGACGCTCCAATACCGGCAACGCTCGCCGGATTCCGTTGTTTTACCAATGCCTTAGTGGCCCGGTATCAATATGCACAAAGTTGCTGCTTGGGTAGTATCCTACACCACCAGCGCGCATAGATAATGCTGCTTTGCGAACATTGCTTAACGAAATCCCTTCAATATGGAAATCCATTGCCTGGCCTTTGGTGTGATAGCTCTTTTTAGCTACACCTCGGCTGTGGGCACGTAACTCATTGTTCGTGTCCAGGGAGCGATAACCAGATACCAGCTGCACCGGTTTGTTGGTTCCTAACAAACCTTGCAGGCGATAAAGCTGGTCAAACAATTTAGGGTCGATGGATTTGATTTTGTTTGCGCGATAATCACGGAAGAAATGATTAAGCCTTGCTAATTCATCCTGAATATAGCCTTTACCATCGAAAAATTCAGCCTTCAATGACTCCCCGGTATGCAGGTTATTAAGAGTCAGAATGCGTGGGCGCGGTGTTGATAGCATGGCAAACGCTTGTGTTGGTAACAGCGAGGCACCTAAAGCCACACCACCCAACGCCAGCAGCTTGCGGCGGTTTGCGTCAAATTTGTCCATGATGTCCAGGTCTACAGGTAAAAAACGATCGAATAATATGCACTTTGGGCGCACTGCTCCGCACCTTAACCGCCAAAACAAAGCGAGTCAAGGCGTGCAAAACCCAGTAAAACCGGGCCCTGTAGAGGCCCCGGAAGGGCTAAGCGATTATTACGACCGCTAATTCATTAGAATTACTGCATTTAGCGGATTAATAGTTCAGCTTTTGAAAGGATTTGTGCGCCTGATCGCGCGGTAAGATCATAATTGTAAATATCTGTACGGTACTGCGTGCGCCCGTCGTCACCGACAAAAGCGGTCAGGTAATAGAGACTCACCGGGATGGTCTGGCGAATGTTAACGTATTTAGTATTGCCATCTTTCAGTTGACTCGAAATCCGGGCATCGTTCCAGCCCGCATCTTGCAACAACATGCTTGCCAGCTCAGAGGCTTTGTTGACTCGTACACAGCCTGAACTCAACGCTCGCGCATCTTTCTGGAACAAGGTGTGGTTAGGCGTGTCATGCAAATAGATAGCGTCAGAACTCGGCATATTAAACTTGTAACGCCCTAACGAGTTCTGCACCCCAGGTTTTTGCTGGAAGCGGAAAGGCAAGTTGCTGGCAGTAATAGTTTCCCAATCAACATGCCATGGGTCGATTGCTTCTGCATTATTACTCCAACCGCGTAGCACGCTGTAACCATGACGGTCGAGATAGCCTGGGTCCTGGCGCACTTTTGGCAAAATATCGTTGCGTGCAAGTGTTGGTGGAACATTCCACGGCGGGTTAACGACCACATTATTAAGCGCACTGCTCATCATTGGCGTTTTGCGATCTGGCCGTCCAACGATGACGCGTGAAGCCAATACTTCACTGCCGTTAAGGTAATAGCTCAGAGAATAGTTAGGGATATTTACCATAATGCCGGTATCGAGTTTTTTCGGCAGTAAACGTAAACGTTGAATGTTTAATGCAACCAGCGACGCACGTTGTTGCGGTGTGACATTCAGCCAGTCACGTGTTAATTGCCCGATTGAGCCATCAACACCCAAACCTTGCCATTTCTGGAAACGTTTTACGCCTTCAACCAACTCTTTGCTGTAGGCACTTCGAACAGCTGGAGTTGATTTCTTTTTCTTCCCAGCCACTGCATCTGGCGTCTGTTGCGCGGTTTGCTCGCCATCTATCTGAATAGCTGAAGGACTGACGACAACCGCAGCCTTAGCAGCACCGTCACGCTCAGGTAACGGAATCGAAGGTTCGGCCTGCAACATACCGGTACGCGCGAGTATTTCCCGTAGCGCTGGAACATCATTGCTCCACTGGCCGGGACGCAGAGTTTCAGCGCTGGTCAATTGAGGCCATGGGCGCGAGTCAGTGAGTAAGTGCACCAACGACTGGTGCAGCTTGGCGTATTGCGGATGCTGAGGGGCTAGCGTTTCAACAAAACTGACTAGCGTCCCTTGATCTACCGCCACTTGCCATTGGTTAATAACCGAGATAGGCGGAGTTTGCAGCTTGTAAGGCTTAGCGCTGTACAACCAGCGATTGCCTTCCGTCGGAATGCCATAAACAAATTGCAAATAACCCATCATCGCATCAGACAATACAATATCGCGCGATAACCCCGTGACAGACGGATCGGTAAGCAGTTCTACCCAGGTAGTAAACTGTGGTTGGATGCCAGAAATGGCAACTTCGGCAAGTTGCTGCTGGAAAGCCTTCACGGCATCGCGATTCTCCCACATCGGTTTCATCTCGCGGGCAGCATAAAATGCAGACAACGCATTCAGATAAACCGGGGTGTAGCCCGCAGGCAAATGCGCCACGAGCTGAGAACGGCTTTGTGCGGCAGACATGCCGGTAGAATTTAGCGGTAACACTCCCACCATAGTAGCGGTAGCAGCAGATTGCGGTAGTGGTTGGTCTGGGGAGCTGGTTGGTTCAATGCTCACAGCAGAGCTGTCAGAAGGAACGACCGCTGGCTCATCGGCCTGCGCCATAAACAGTGGAGCGAAACTCAGTGCCAGCCCGTAACCGAGCGCTGACAGCTTAAAACCGTGCAATTTTGTTAGCAACATCCCTTGCCCCCTGTTTATACCTGTTTTTACATCACCCAGCTTTTGTCGCTGGGTTTTAATAATCAGTATATAAACAGCGAATATTATTTGCCCGTATAAATGTAAATAAAATTAAAGATTAAGAATTCTGAGAAAAGAAAACGCGGGCCGTAGCCCGCGATTTTTATGACGCATCTATTGTGCCGGCAACCGGCTCAGGAAGCGGTGGTGCAAAGCCCCTGAGTCCTACAACATGGACGTGTTCATGGTTCTGAACAACCTTACGTACCAGCTTGTAGGTGGTGCCTTTTTCTGGGCTGATGTTCTCTGGCGCTGCAATGATCAGTTGCATTTCAAGTCTCTCACACAGCTCAAACAGCGTAGCAATTGACTTAGCATCCAGTCGTGCCGCCTCATCGAGGAACAGTAAACGACATGGGGAGATATCTTTACCACGCAGTCGACGCGACTCTTCTTCCCAGCTTTGAACGACCATCACCAGAATTGACATACCGGTACCGATAGCTTCACCGGTCGATAATGCGCCACTTTCCGCACGCAACCAGCCATCTGAACCACGGTTTACTTCAACTTCCATTTCCAGGTAGTTGCGGTAATCGAGCAGCTCCTCACCAATAGTTTGTGGAGTGCGCTGGCCCATATCAATTTGCGGATTCAGGCGTTGATACAGTTTCGCTAATGCTTCCGAGAAGCTCAGGCGATTGCTATTAAACAGATCCTGATGCTGCTCATGTTGTTCTGAAAGCACATTCAGCAATGTCGCATGCGTTTCGCGAACGTTCACATTTAAACGCACGCTGTTTACCTGGCCAAAGGAGACGCTTTGCAACCCTTGGTTAAGCATGCGGATGCGATTCTGCTCGCGCTGAATCGTCTTGCGAATGATGTTCGCCGCACTGCGTGAACTGATGGCCAATTTTTGCTCACGAGAGGTCAACTCTTCCGTCAGGCGGCTCAGCTCAATTTCCATCTGCTCGATAGCTTCGACAGGATCATCGGTACGGATAATGTCCTGACGAATACGTTCGCGCAGATGCTGATAAACCGCGACAAAGAACTGAATTTTGCGCTCTGGTCGTTTTGGATCTTCTGACATGCGAAGCACATCGCGCAGATGTTCGTTATCCGCAACAGCAAGGCGCAAAGCACCCAACGCTTTATCCGAGATTGAACGAAGCTCGTCGCCGGTGACATAGGCCAACTCGCGGCGATGCAAACGACGCTCTACGCCGTTTTCTTTCACCATGCGCATCACGGCACACCAGCCAGCTTTCGCGGTGACAACATGCTCACGCATTTCGAAATAGCTGCGCTCTAGTTGCTTGAGCTTGCGGTTCAGGTTGCTCATTTCCGCTTCACACATGGTCAGCGCTTTTTCGAGCTGATTACGGCGTGAACGGTTATTACTCAATGCCGTGTGCAGTTCATCACGACGCGCACGCGCACGCTCTTCTGCACCCAGATCTGCACGAACACCGATATCGCTTAACTCTTTGTGCAGGTCGGTTAACAGCTCTTTTTTGGTATCAAACGAACTTTTCAGCGACGCCATTAACTGGCTGAACTGACTCAGTTGCTGCGCATGGCTACGCAGTGCCTCACGGGAACGGGTACGTTCAGCTTCAGCATGTTCCAGACGGTTACGCAGTTTTTCATTCAAATCGCTATTGCCATCAAGCATAGCGGCTGAGTCAGAGTAACCAAAGTGCGCACGACGTTGCACCACTTCGGTCAATGCGAACGCCTGTTGGCGCGCATCGCGCTGGACTTGTTGCGCGTACTGATAATCTTCTTTTAGCTGTTCGAACTGCTCAGGGTCACTTTGCAATACCGAAGCCACAGCTTCGAGTTTAGCCAGCTGATTACCGAACTGATGGAGGAAACGCGCGGCTTCATCTGCTTCGTCCAGACGTTCACGAATTTCATCACAACGATCGGCCAGCGTTTCGTCATTGAGCAAACTGATGCGAGGCAACAGGCGGTTAAGTTGATCAACCCCCTCTTTAGCCTGTTCAAATTGCTGACGCTGCTGCTGGTTGTCATTTTCATGACTGTTGATAGCGCGTTCAACTTCGCCGCGGCGAGTATTGAGCTGTCGAATTTCTTCTTCAGGGTCGTCGTCAAACGCCACGCCCAAATGCTGGCCGATGAAACGGCTAAATGACTGATGTAAACGCTGAGATTTCTGAACATCAAACGACAGCGTTGCGAAACGCTCCGCCAGAGTTTCACGCTCAGCATGGAGATTTTCAAGACGATTCTCACGGGCTGCACGGCCAAACAGAGGCAACACCGGCAAACGAGAATAACGCCACTGACGCTCGGCAGTTTTTACCAGAACGGCAGCATTAAGCTCTTCAACGGTAAACACGCTGTCATCGAAGGAAGATGGGTCCCCTTCAATCAGATACAGATCTTCCGGGCAATCTTCGAGATTATCCAGTTGATCACGAACCAGTGACAAATCTGGAACCACGATTGCATGACGCGATGGGCCGTACAACGCAGAGAAGTACGGTGCGTCATCGATGCTAATGTCGTCATAAATCTCTGACAACAACACGCCGCCAAAGCGTTCAGCCAAGGCATTCAGACGCGAGTCTTCAGCGCCACCAGGTTGGCTAAGACGTTCAATTTCATCGTCGATAGCACGTTTACGCGCCCCCACTTCATCACGCTCAACCGTAACTTCACGCTCGCGCTCAAGCAGTTGCTGCATGTATTCCGTAACTTGCTGGCTGCTTTCAAACTGCTCATGACTCTGCTCGCACAACTGGGTAAGGCTGGTTTGTGCTGCCAGCCAAATCGGTGCGCGCTGTTGCAGGCGTTTAATACGAGCCTGAATTTGCTCTTGTTCCTGGCGCAAGTTGGCACGCTGGTCACTGGCATCAGAAACGCGTTGCTGCAATGTCTCGATGCGTTCAGAAAGTTCTTCGTGCAACACTTCCAAATCTTCAGGATCGAAGTGTTTGCCCTGGCGCTTACAGAACTCAGCAAACATGCGCTCGGCTTCTTGCTGTTCGCGCAGGCGTTGTTCAAGTTCATTAAGGCGCGCTCTGAGCGGCTGAACTTGTTCCATCAGGTGACGCTGGTTGTTACTGTCACGCAGTAATTCACGCGCTACATTCCAGGCCTCACTACGGCTCACCGGGCCATTGATAGCAGTCACTAGCTGATAAGCATGCTCAAACTGGCTATGCGCTGTTTGTGCCACACTCATTTTCTGCTCAAGTGTCAGCAGTTTTTCGGTTGTTTCCTGCTCTTTCACCTGGAAGGTTTCCAGCCACTCTTCCGCGCTTTCAGCAGTCAAATCTGGCAAGTGACAAAGCGCACGCGCGCGCTCAAGTGCTTGCAACGCTTGCTGGTATTGAATAGCACGTGTCTGTTGTACATCGAGTGCTTGCTGGTAGTCGGCCAGCTGGCTTTTCAGCTCATCGACTTCCAGCTCGGCAGCTTCCGCGCGGGCTTCGTTCTCTTCTTGCTGCTCTGAGGCTTCGGCAACAATTTCATTTTGTTCTTCGAGGCGCATTTGCAGTTCATCGAGATCAGCTTCATAGCGCTCGATTTTTTCCTGCTGGCGAATCGCCGTTTGTACCAGGTTCAGGTGGTCACTGGCCGCCTGATAATCAGTTTCCAGATCCCCTTCCGCACCGCTGTGTTCTGCAAGCTCGCGAGCCATTTCGACATGTTTGTATTGCTCTGCGGCAAGTTGCTTGCGGCTGGTCAATAGTTCACGACGGAATTCGAGCGCTTTATCCAGGTGGATACGACGTTCATTGGCATGACGCATGTAGTCCGCAGCCACATAGTTGGTGGCTTCAGAAATCAAATGCTTAAACAGGTCACGGTCTGACTGGGTGACGCGAATCGCTTCAAGCGTCATTCGGTTTTCACGCAAAGCCGCTTCCATATCCTGGAAGGCTTTACGCACACCGCCGTTTTCTGGCAACAGGTAGTCGCGCAGTGAACGAGTAATGGCGCTGGAAATCCCGCCGTACAGCGAGGCTTCGATAAGACGGTAGTACTTACTACGGTCGGAAGCACTGCGCAGACGACGCGCAACAATGCCCAAATCGAACATCAGCGAGTGGTAATCAGTAATCGAGTTGAACTGTTTAAATTGAACGCCTTCAATGGCTTCCACTTTATCTTTCAGTTCTTGCAGACTCAGAACGCGAGCCTGACGTTCGTTTAGCGTTTCCGTCAGCAACTGAGTCGGCTGAATAGAAGAAGGTAAACCTTGAATCGCAAACGGCTTGATATCGACTTTACGGTCGCGGCCAGCCACTTGTTGCAGGCGCACACCGACCACAACTCGCTGATTACGTGAGTTAACCACATCGAGCAAGGAGTAGCAGACACCCGCTTTTAACTTGCCGTGCAGACCTTTGTCACGTGAACCTGATGTGGCCCCCGCTTCGGTGGTGTTACGGAAGTGCAACAGTGTTAAGTCCGGGATTAGCGCGGTTACGAACGCCGCCATAGTAGTGGATTTACCGGCACCATTACCGCCGGAAAGCGTGGTCACCAGTTCATCTAAATCAAAAGTACGCGCGAAGAAACCGTTCCAGTTAATCAGCGTTAGTGAGCGAAACTTACCGCGTTCAATCATTCCTGTTCATCCTCCGCGTTATCTGAAGCCAATTGCGACTCTTCAGTTTCATCATTGAGTTGCAAACGAGTCTCTACCGGCATCGCTTCACCATCACGGATCATGCGGAGTTGCGCTTCACGCGCATCGTCGCCAGCACGTACATCGGCACCAAAGCGGAATACTGATTCAGTAATGCGGAATTTGCTGCTGTCATGGCCCATAAACCAGATCATGCCAAGACGACGTAAACGCGTTAACGAGGCGCGGACTTTTTCTTGCAGTTTTTGACGGTCGAGATCTGAGCCTGTGGAACGGTTGTTCACAAGCTTAAGCAGCTTGCTTTCATCCGCAAGCGTCAACAGTTCATCGTACAACTCGGCCTGTGTGAAAATACCTTCGTTCGCCAACCGTTCTGGACTGAGATAGAGGTAACAGAGAATTTTACCCACCATCATGTCCAACTCAGACAGCACTGAGCGCGGGATCAATGTGGTGGAGCGCGGGCGCAAATAGAAGAAACCTTCAGGCGCGCGAATTAACTCCACGTTATAACGGGTATAGAACTCTTCCAGTTCATCCTGGAAGTCCATCAAATAAGCATGATTATCCAGTTCATCGAGCCCAACATGGCGACCGGCGCGCAGTTGGCTATCGAGTGCTGGGAATAACGGATTGGCCAACGCCTGTGCCAGTTTTACTGGCATCACTTTTTCAATATTTGTTGATGACATGCGCCTGTACCTTGGCTCCGTAATCGTTAATTGCCTGCCACTGTGGCGGCAAGCCAGTAAAGTCTGCTTCAGCCACACCCAGACGTACCGCCTGGTCGACTACGATTCTCGCCACATCAAAATGGCGTGCGCGTGGGTATTGCGCCAGATAGTCCCGCATGACAACGCCCAAATCTAGTGGCACTTGTCTGGTTTTGTAGACCTGAAGTGCAGCTTCGATCATTGCGGCGAGTTGTTCACGAATTTCATTGAACTCTTCAAATTCCAGATCGCTTGGCAGTTCGCCCATAACTTCATCGTCACGCAACGTCATTTCTTCATCGCGCATATCCAGTAGACGATCGGCGTTAGCGTAGGTCAGAGCCCATGGCGCATCGAAATAGTTTTGAACCGACACACGCAGGCGTTGCGCAAAGACGCGGTTTTTATCCATATCAATGGCGGTACGAATGAATTTATGAACATGGCGGTCATAGCCAATCCACAGGTCGATAGCCTGCTGGCCCCAACTGACGATGCGGTCGAGTTTGCTTTGCAGATCAAACACCAGACGGTCAACAAAGTGCAAATCGTCGCGCCCCAGAATCGAATCCTGAATACGCAATAAATTTGCCTGCAATTTATCACCCGCAGCTTCCAGGGTGTCCTGCAACTCACGTAACGTACCCGATGTTTCGGACAGCAGCATTTCACAACTGGAGATGGCTGCACGCCAGTCTTTGTTCAGCAACTGTGCAATATCATCTTTAACCTGTTGCTGGTGTTCATCCATGATGCGCTGCGTGAGATCGATGCTGTCAAAAATCTCGGCGACGGAATATTTCAATGGCGCGAACACGTTACGATGCCAGTGGAATTCATCCCCACCTTCATCTGCTGAATCAGCTGCACGCTTCAATTCACCGGCGACAATCGATAACTGCATAGATAAACGCAGCGTTGAAAACTCACGTTGGCGAATGTAGTAATCGGTAATGCCAATACCGAGAGGCGTCAGGCGATAAATTGCATTGCCTTCATTAATTTCACTGACGAAACGGTTGATCAAACGCTGGCGCACCATGTCATTGATGGCGTTATTGGCACGAACGTTAATTGTTTCGCTAGTTTGATCAAAGCCTTCGCTCACGTAACGGAAAGCGTCAATCAGCTCGCCTTCACTCATTTCGCCATCTAGCCGCTCACCGTTTAAGGTCGCGATCGCCAACAGAAACGTCAGACGCTCTGTAGGCAGCGAAATCGAGTAGTCATTTTTCCTGGCCCAGGCAACCAGCTCCGGCACTGTCTGGGAAACATCACTCATAATTTTTCCTTGGCTCAAGCGGCTTGATTGCTGTCACGTGGATATAGCGGCCGAGGCTAACAAAAGGTTCCTGGCGGCAATAACGCGTTTCCAGTTCAAGCAAATTCTCAAAACCATCGTGTTGTTTATGCTTATCACGCAAGTAATCGTGAAATACTCGCACACCGGTTTTACCGGTAATCTGCCAGCCAATTTGCTCCAGCCAGTGATAGACCTGTTCTGGCTGTAGCGGATTGTCAGGCGAAAGCGTTTTCCGTTTGTTCTTTTTCATACCCTGAAGAACATATTCAAAGTTGCCGACAAACATGTTTCGCATCAGCAAGCCGTTAGCATTGTAGAACATCAGGGATAATGCACCGCCGGGTGCAAGGCAATCCCATAATGTTTTGAGTACGGCTTGCGGATCTACGACCCATTCCAGCACCGCGTGAAACAATATCAGATCAACCGGTTTTTCCAAATGTTGGCCAATATCCTGAGCGGAGGAATGTACGAAATGCATGTTGCCGCTCACACCTTTCTCATCAGCCTGAGCTTGAGCACGAGAAATCATCTGGGCAGAAACATCACAAAGCAGAACTTCATGGCCCCGCTCAGCAAGACCACACGCAGTTTGCCCTTCGCCACCACCCGCATCCAGAACGCGGATTTTTTCAGGCATAGTTGCCAGCAAAGCATCAAGGTCTTGCCATAAGATGGCCTGGCGGAGCTGTCCTTTGGTTGTACCGTAAATATTGCGTGAGAACTTCTCAGCAATATCATCAAAATTGCGGTCACGCACGGGCACGGCTCCATGGGGGAAAAGGGTTCATACGAGAAAGCAGGTATTTTGGCACAGCTGCGCCAGGAATGAACCCGTCTGGTGTAATATCACCAGCGTTTGCCTACTATATGGCTAAAAAGGACCCATAATTCATGCTTTTTATCCTGAAAAAATTTATCGGCGGGCTACTGCTGCCCCTCCCTTTTTTATTATTGATGATGGGGGCGGCACTTTGCTTGTTGTGGTTCACTCGTTGGCAAAAAAGCGCCAAAACGCTATTAAGTGTGAGCTGGTTAGTTTTGCTGCTGATTAGCCTACAACCGGTGGCCGATAAAATGCTCAAGCCCATCGAGGATACTTACCCAACGTGGCGCGGTAGCGAAAAAGTCGATTATATCGTGGTACTCGGCGGCGGCTATACATGGAACCCAGAATGGGCACCAAGTTCCAATCTTATCAGCAATAGTTTGCCGCGCCTGGCGGAAGGGGTGCGCTTATGGCAGGCAAATCCTGGTGCAAAAATGATCTTCACGGGCGCCAGAGCAATGACCAATCCGGTGAGTACCGCTGAAGCGGGTGCGCGAGTTGCCGAAAGTTTAGGTGTACCGCGCTCGCAAATAATTACCCTTGATGAACCAAAAGATACTGAAGAAGAAGCCGCTGCGGTGGCAAAAACGATTGGCCAGCAACCATTCTTATTGGTGACTTCAGCTTCCCATCTGCCAAGGGCGATGATTTTCTTCCGCAATGCCGGTTTGCACCCTATTCCAGCACCAGCTAACCAACTGGCAATCGAATCACCGCTAAATCCTTGGGAGCGCATAATTCCATCGCCAATTTGGTTAATGCATAGCGACCGTGTTGGCTACGAAACCCTTGGCCGCATCTGGCAGTGGTTGAAAGGGCCGTCAGGCGATCCAGGGAAGTAAGTTTTTCGCAGCCATATCGAAGGCGGGTCGATTAAGTCGGCCCGTCTGTAGTAATTGCGCTACGCCATCCCACAGAATATACAACCAACGTCGCCACAGAAATGACTCCGCAACCGGAGCTCGTTGTAAATAATGCCACAGCAGGTTTTCTGACTGGCCGGGCTCAAACAAACGAAATATTTCATATTCACGCGGCGCCCAAAGTGTGATTCCAGGATTGACCATCGCCAGAAGCTGATCGCTGCGCCCATCTTTTAACATACTGCTAAGCGTAAAGTTGCCATGTACCAGTACACAGTTGTCGTTAAAGTCTTCGAATAAACGTGGCAAACATTCACGGGTGCGGAACAAAATGCGCCTGTCTTGCATCGTCAGGCCATTATTAGGGTATTGATTGACGGTTGCCCACAGTGTTTCAACATGCTGCCGATACCATGAAGGCCAGATATTTTCTTGTGTGCTGTCGACGTTACCGACACACCCACGGCTATCGACGCGATGCCAGGCGAGAAGCCCTTCAACAATTTGATCTTTTAGATGCTCCCAACGATCGGGTGTGCGAGTTGGCGCTTCAACAGGAACACCCCGTAGACGCTCCATCAACAACACATCTGGCCCCGGCGTCTCGTCATGAGTCACCACGCCGTAAACCACAGGCATGCGAACCGTTCCGGAACGCGCTAGCATAGACATTTTCCAGGCTAGCTGAGCTGCGAGACCCGGAGTACTAAAACTTTTCGCCAGCAATGACATCGCATTGCCGTCACTGTCATACAGCGACCACAAGGTGCTATTTGGCTGTTCATTGATACATTCAATCCGGCTTAGTTTTTCACCCAGCAGATGACTCAATTCCTTGCGTAGCAACTCCATGACTCATTACCCCTTGCAACACTGGTGTTTTTATAATGAGCTTGCTGGCGCAGGATGTCATCACTCTCAGATCAATATGCCTTCAGATAATAAAAAACCGGCGCTAAGCACCGGTTTTTTTCTAAGCATTGATACCTGCAGATTAAATCATCGCTTGTCGTACACGTTCTAAATCTTCTGGCGTATCAACACCAATACTCGGGACTTCTTTCGCAACCGCAACATGGATTTTTTCACCATTCCACAGTACGCGCAGCTGTTCGAGCATTTCGATTTGCTCAAGCTGGCTTGGCTCCCAAGTCACGTAGCGGCGGATGAAACCTGCGCGGTAGCCGTAGATACCGATGTGGCGTAAAAGGGAATCACCGATCTGTTCACGCGATTGTGCAAAGCGGTCTCTGTCCCATGGAATGGTCGCACGAGAGAAATAGAGCGCGTAGCCCTGCGCATCCATCACCACTTTTACTGCATTCGGGTTAAACGCTTCTTCAGCGGAGTCGATTGGCACAGCAAGCGTTGCCATACCCGCCTGACTGTTCGCAAGATTGCTGGCAACCTGGCTAATGATCGCCGGTGGGATCATTGGCTCATCGCCCTGCACATTCACAATCACGGTGTCATCGCTAAAACCACATTTTTCAATAACTTCAGCAAGACGCTCGGTGCCAGACTGATGATCAGCACGAGTCATACAAACTTCGCCGCCCGCTGCCTCCACGGCACGAGCCACGTCCTCATGATCGGTTGCCACAATGATACGCTCAGCACCCGATTCGCGAGCACGTTCCATAACGTGAACGACCATCGGTTTGCCATTGATATCTTTAAGCGGTTTACCCGGTAAGCGTGTAGAGGCATAGCGGGCAGGAATTATTGCCACAAAACTCATGGATTTTTCTCGTCAGAAGTCAGAACTCGAGCTTCAGTCTCCAGCAGCACCGGAATACCATCGCGCAGAGGAAACGCCAGATGATCAGGTTTGCAGATAAGCTCCTGCTTTTCCTGATTAAAGTAGAGCTTGCCGTTACAAACCGGACAAGCAATGATTTCAAGTAATCGATGATCCATGGTTACTCCAGAATGGCTGCCATCAAAGGCAGCAGAATAACATAACTTACTCGCTCTCCGGGCTAATTTCCCAGCCTTCACCCCATGATGCCGCTAACGTGGCGGGAATATTCCCGAGCCGAATCAAGGTTGCACCCTGCCAGTGAGCAAAATCGGTTATGGCCGTATGCAGGCCATTAATCAACGAGATACCAGACTTAACACCTTCTTCAAGATACAAGCTGATAATTTCCAGCTCGTCACTCTTGCGATGCATTTTGGCGTCCATTCTTCCCATCAGAACTCCTTGATGCAGCAACGGCAGGACGAAATAACCGTATTTACGTTTCTGAGCAGGGGTATAACACTCCAGGCGATAAGAGAAGTTAAAAAGCTCTTCAGCGCGTTTACGATCCCAGACTACAGGGTCAAACGGTGATAGCACCGCACTGTGGGTCGCTCGCAAGGTGTTTTTCTCAGCCTTTTCCAGCAATGGCCATTGGTCGCGATGCAACCACATCTCGCCAATACTTTCGACATTAACAGAAATGACGATGCCTTTTTCCTGCCATTGGGCTAGCAGTGGCTTAATTGAGACATTCTTCAGGCGATAATAATCGGCCAGCCATTCAGTACGAAAAATACCAAGGCTACGTGCGCTGTTTTCTAGCATTTGCTGTTCAGCATCTGCCTGATGAATCAAATGTAACTCGTCGTTCCAGTGCGGCAGTACGCGTGTAGTCAGGTCATAGACTCGTTGGAAGTTGCGCCGCTCAATCACCATTACTTTCCCGGCAGTGAATAGACCTTCCAGATGTTTCTTGTGTGGTTTCCATTCCCACCAGCCACTGGAACCTTTGTGGGTGTGTTCAAAATCAGCGGAGCGCACCGGACCGTTGCTCTCGATGTGCGTTAAGAGTTTTTCAATCTCATCGGCGTGCTCCACCATCCATTCCGCGCGGTATTTCCAGCCCATTTTTTCAGGATTGAGCATGCGGTGACGTATCAGCGAAAAATCTGTTCTCGGTAAAAAACAGGCTTCATGCGCCCAATACTCCATCAAATAACCATTCACCAGCGCATCATCAAGCCAGGTTTGTGGGTAACTGCCTAATCGGCTGAACAGCACCAGGTAAGGGCTGCGCGCAACAATATTGATGGTATCAATTTGCAGAAGGGACATACGGGAGATGGTGGCAACAACATCGGCGGCTCTAGCACGGCGACGAGGCTTTACTAATAAGCCCTGCGCCGCAAGATGAAGGTTACGAGCTGCACGTAAAGTCAGTTGCGGTACGGACATGAAGGGATCCTGTCGTCAGCAAACTCGAATTCTGGTGCGGAAATGAACTCTTATCGCACCAGCGCCAATAGTGATTGCAATAATTCGTCGGCCTGAGGCTGGGCAAGGTGCGCATCAACCGGCAAATACCACCAGTTATCGTGCTCTGTAACGAAAACACGGCATTTAACGGCATCTTTTTCAGTCATCAGTAGGTTTTGCCCCGGCTGGACTAATTTAACCACATCACTTTCACTCAGAGCCTGATGGTCTGCGAGGCTAACCGTATTAACTGGAGTTACGCCACATTGCTGCAAAGTAGCAAAAAAACGGGGGGGGTGGCCAATTCCTGCCATAGCAACCACGTTTTGCAACGAGTGCACAGGCTGGTGTTCACCGGTTAATAAATTTACCGCATCACCCGGCCGTAGCGTCATGGCAATTTCGCCGGACTGGGCATCACCACCGTTGGTAATGACGGCATCAACCGATTTCAGCCGCCCTGTACGTTCACGCATTGGCCCGGCAGGAAGCCACCAGCCGTTACCGAACCGCCTGACACCATCAACAACCACAATTTCTTTATCACGCCCAAGGGCGTAATGCTGCAAACCATCGTCGGTGATAATCAGCTGCGGTTGTACTTTCTCCACCAGCATTTGCACAGCATCACTTCGACGGGGGGCAACCGCTACAGCAGCACCAGTGCGTTGATAAATAAGGACGGGTTCATCGCCTGCCTGCAACGTCGTTGTGTACTGATCAAGCAACAGCGGATAATGCTCAGATTTTCCGCCGTAACCACGAGAAACAACACCAACACGAATGCCGCACTGCTGCAACTGTTCAACCAGCCAAATCACCACCGGTGTTTTACCATTACCACCTGCGGTCAGATTCCCGACAACGACAACAGGGACAGGCGCACGCCAGGTTTTTTTAAAGCCTAACCGATAGCTAAGACGAATAGCACCGCTCACCAGGCCATAAAGCCAGGAGAGCGGTAAGAGCAAAAGGTAGAGAGGAGATTTCCCCGACCAAATGCGTTCTATCATTGGCCGAATTGCATCCTGTGCAGTTGCGCGTAAACACCGCGATGCTCAATCAGTTCTGCGTGTGGGCCACGTTCCACGATACGGCCATCTTCAACAACCACGATTTCATCCGCCTGTTCAATGGTTGATAAGCGGTGAGCAATTACCAGCGAAGTACGGTTTTTCTGAAGTTCATCAAGTGCCGCCTGAATGGCACGTTCTGATTCCGTATCCAACGCAGATGTCGCTTCATCCAGAATCAGGATTGGGCTGTCACGCAATAACGCGCGAGCGATGGCAATACGCTGGCGCTGACCACCTGAAAGAAGCACGCCATTTTCACCGATGATTGTATCGAGGCCGTTTTCCATCTTATTGATGAAGTCCATGGCGTAGGCCATGCGCGCGGCATTCTCGATATCGCTACGGCTATACTGTTCAGTACGCGCGTAAGCAATGTTGTTGGCAATCGTGTCGTTGAACAAGTGGACGTTTTGCGAAACGAGAGCAACCTGATTACGCAGAGAAGATAAAGTGTATTCACGAATATCTACGCCATCAATGGTAATGCTACCTTCTTGAATATCGTAAAAACGCGTCATCAGACTGGCGATCGTTGATTTACCAGAGCCGGAACGTCCTACCAATGCCACTGTTTTGCCAGCAGGAATGGTCAGGTCGATTTTACGCAGAGCAGGTATTTCGCGGCCAGGATAGGTAAAGGTCACGTCACGGAATTCAACATCCCCTTTAGCACGATCAATTACGCGAGTTCCTTCGTCTTTCTCTTGCTCTGAATCCAAGATAGAGAAAAGAGTCTGACATGCCGCCATACCGCGCTGGAACTGAGCATTGACGTTAGTCAGCGATTTCAGTGGGCGCATCAGTGCAATCATGGAAGAGAACACAACGGTGATGGTACCAGCGGTCAACGTTTCCATAACACTCGGGAAGCTTGCCGCGTAAATTACGAAGGCCAACGCCAGAGAGGCAATGAGCTGGATAATCGGGTCAGAAATAGACGAGGCCGATACTAGTTTCATACCCTGGCGACGCATACGGTTACTGACTTTGTTGAAGCGCTCGGTTTCCACTTCCTGGCCGCCAAAGATCAACACCTCTTTGTGACCTTTCAGCATCTGCTCAGCACTGGTCGTTACCTGCCCCATGGTGTTCTGCATATTTTTGCTGATGTTACGGAAACGTTTAGAAACCATGCGAATCGCAAAGGAAACGATAGGTGCCAGAACTATCAGAATCAGCGAAAGCTGCCAGCTATACCAGAACATCAGCACAAACAGGCCAATGATGGAGGCACCTTCACGTACAACCGTTATCAGAGCACTAGATGAGGATGATGCAACTTGTTCAGAGTCATAGGTAATGCGCGAAAGCAGTGTACCTGTGGACTGTTGATCAAAAAACGAAACTGGCATTCCCATCATATGGCTGAACAAGCGACGACGCATGTTCATTACTACCTGCCCTGAAACCCAGGAAATGCAGTAGCTTGAGACATAGCTTGTGATACCGCGCATCACCATAAGCCCGATGACAACCAGTGGCATCCATAACAAAACGGATTTATCCGTTTTACCAAAACCATCATCCAGTAACGGTTTGAGCAGCGATAACATAAACGTATCGCTGGCTGCGTTGAGGATTAACGCAATCCCAGCCACGATCAGACCAGCTTTAAAAGGCGCAATCATCGGCCATAGACGGCGGAAGGTCTGCAATGTGGAGAGATCTTTATCGTTCTGCATTAAGTCGAACCAGCATTTGATGAAATAGCCGCATATTCTACCCATTATCCCGAGATACACCAAACCACTGATGATACCAACGGGGTGAAATTTGTGCTCTGAAGCTATTGATTTGCCATTTATCACTATTTATGTCGATAGTGAGTTGGCCCGATTGCGCGGTGTCATACCATTTGTACCCCTGCGACTGGTAGCGTTGAACTACTTTTGCGGAGGGCAAATGCCAGGCGTTATAGCGCGATGAAGAAGATAACGCAGCACTTCCAGCGACGGCACGTAACAAAGGTGCACTCGAAGATGTACGGCTACCATGATGAGGGACCTGAATAATATCAGCATGTAAGGTACCCCATCGCCTCTTCAGCATAGCTAATTCCGCTTGAGCTTCCACATCTCCGGTTAATAAAATACGAACGTTACCGTCACTGACCATCACAACACATGAGCCGTTATTACCTTTCATCAGCGGCTGTGCGGGAGGCCACTGTACGGTAAATTGCAAACCCTGCCATTGCCACTGGTCCCCTTGAAAACATGAGTGATGTCCTTCCCAGCGCAATGGGCTGCGAATTTTTAGTGCTGGCCATTCCCTTTGCAAACTAAGCAAACCGCCACGGTGATCCAGATGCTCATGGCTGATGATCGCTTGCTCGGGAGATAAATGGTGCCAACGCAGCCACGGGATAATCACTTGTTGAGCAGCATCGCCGCCAGGCCAGGCATTCCCTGCATCATAAAGAAAGACTTTCCCATGGCGGACAATGGCTATCGCCAATCCGTGCCCAATATCCAGCATGTTCACTTGCCATGAATTGTCTCTCTTCTCAGCCCGTATTGCCGAGGTGAATAAAGACAACGCCAGAACAATCACTGATAGACATGAACTACGCCACAGCGATAAACGATGGATAATAACTGCGAGCCAACCACTTAAGCTCAGAGCCTGAAAACGCTTATCGACCTCTAGCCAACCATCGGGCAATAAAGATAGCGCGGTAAAAAGAAGAGCCAGCGAACGGTCGACACTCCACCAGAGATATTCTCCAAGCCACGGAACCAACGTAAATACCAGTCCCGCCAAAAGTAGAGGAACCACAACAAATGAAATGAGCGGCACTGCCACCAAGTTCGCAAGCAAGGCGCTGACACTGATGCCATGAAAGATAAAAATTTGTGGTGGCAACAACAAAATCATAATGCCAATTTGCAAATGTATTAGCGCTAACGGGTAACGATACAACCACTTAGCAGTTGCGATATATCGAGGGAGCGGCATCCACTGATACCAGAAAATAAGTGCCGCAACAGCTAGTGCGGATAACCAAAAACTGTCCGATAAAACAGTCAAAGGATCATAAATCAGGATACAGGTAATGCAACAAAGCCAAACCTCCCAACCCGACCAATTCCGGCCGTGTAACCGCAAAAACAGCCAGATAACAACGCCAATCAATGCTCTCACTGCCGGAGGATTTCCTCCCGCGAGCCAAGTATAAATCCCAGCGGCAAGTACACTTGCGAATAATGGCATTCGGAAATAAATTCTGTGGGCGGGAAGAGCCAATTGCAGTAAACGAGCGATTAACCAGCCAATCATCGCTGCCAATGAAATATGCATCCCGGAAATAGCCATCAGATGTGCAGTTCCACTTTGGCGAAGCATATTTTTTTGCTCGTCACTCATCCCATAACGTTCACCAAATGCCAGTGCAAGAATAACGCCTTGATAGGGTAACGCCTGGGTTGCAGTTTCAACGGCAGACAACCACCAGGCACGTAAGCCACACTGCTGTGTAATACGAAGAGCTGAAATAATCCGCGCCCTTAAAGGTTGGTGCTGCGCAAGAGCATAACGCTGGCTATCGAAGCCTCCTTCGTTGAGTTGCCCATGCACAGGGCGAAGATATACTTTCATGCGCCAGCGTTGCCCTGCACAGACACTTTCTGGCAAATAACTACTCTGGCTCCTGATACCTAAAGCTGGAAAAACCATTCTCCCTGCAACTGAAATTATCTGCATTTCATGATCTTGCTTGCCATCACTACGATTAATGACGGCTTCAACAACAACAGGTTTACCCGTCCATTCCTCAACGGGGATCAAGATTTCTCTAGCAGAAAATAAGGCCCAGCAGCAACAAAGTATGCTCAACGCAAAATAACGTGCCAATGGATGACGAATGAGTGCTACACCCAGGGCAGCCATGAACAATATTGCAATGACTGGCCACCCTGGAATAGTGGGCAACCACAGCAGAGGTAGGGTACCAATAATTGCACTACAACATAGCCCGATAAGATTCCTCACAGTGCCTCCTTGTTGCAGGCAGTCTGAGGTATCCTGGCATTTGCGTCAGCCTGGGTTTATTGATTACACGAGAAGGGTTCCACAGATTTTATGCTATTTGAAAATGAGCTGAATATTTTTGCGAGGGGACTCGGAATTACAAATTTCAGACATAAAAAAACGGCACCCGAAGGTGCCGTTCTTAAGAATCAAATCCGAAGATTTAATTGCCGTAAATATTGGCGCGGTCACGTAATTCTTTACCTGGTTTAAAGTGCGGAACGTATTTGCCTTCCAGATCCACTTTGTCGCCAGTTTTAGGGTTACGTCCGGTGCGAGGTGCGCGATAGTGTAAGGAAAAACTGCCGAAACCCCGGATTTCAATACGCTCACCTTGGGCGAGAGTAGAGGCCATATGCTCCAGCATCTCTTTCACTGCATCTTCTACAGCTTTCGCCGGGATGTGAGATTGCGAAGTTGCCAGTCTTTCTATCAATTCTGACTTGGTCATGATTCCTCCGGTTTCCTTTCAGGAAAATTAACTTACAGCTATCAATCGAACAAGGGCGGCCGTAGCCGCCCTGATTTAGTGCTCAGACGATTACTCGCCTTTAGCTGCTTTAAATGCTTCAGCCATAGCGTTAGAGAAGTTCGGTGCATCTTCCTGTTTGTTGTTAACAGTAGCGATTGCATCTTTCTCGTCAGCTTCGTCTTTAGCACGAACAGACAGGCTCACAACACGGTTTTTACGGTCAACGCCGGTGAATTTAGCTTCAACGTCGTCGCCTACGCTCAGAACCAGAGTTGCATCTTCAACGCGGTCACGGGAAGCTTCAGAAGCACGCAGGTAGCCTTCTACGCCATCTGCTAATTCAACTGTAGCACCTTTCGCGTCTACTGCTGTTACTTTACCAGTAACGATAGTACCTTTCTTGTTCAGTGCAACGTAGTTGTTGAACGGATCTTCTGCGAGTTGTTTAACACCCAGGGAGATACGCTCACGTTCTGCGTCAACTTGCAGAACCACAGCCGCGATTTCGTCGCCTTTCTTGTATTCACGAACTGCTTCTTCGCCTGCAACGTTCCAGGAGATATCAGACAGGTGAACCAGGCCGTCGATGCCACCGTCCAGGCCGATGAAGATACCGAAGTCAGTGATAGACTTGATTTTACCTTCAACGCGGTCGCCCTTGTTGTGGGTTTCAGCGAACAGCTGCCATGGGTTAGATTTGCACTGCTTCAGACCCAGGGAGATACGACGACGTTCTTCGTCGATATCCAGAACCATAACTTCCACTACATCACCAACGTTAACAACTTTGGATGGGTGGATGTTTTTGTTGGTCCAATCCATTTCGGAAACGTGAACCAGGCCTTCAACGCCTTCTTCGATTTCTACGAAGCAGCCGTAATCAGTCAGGTTAGTCACGCGACCAGTCAGTTTGGTACCTTCTGGATAACGCTTAGCGATTGCGACCCATGGATCTTCGCCCAGTTGTTTCAGACCCAGAGACACACGAGTACGCTCACGGTCGAACTTCAGTACTTTAACGGTAATTTCATCGCCAACATTCACGATTTCGCTTGGATGCTTAACGCGTTTCCATGCCATATCAGTGATGTGCAGCAGGCCGTCAACGCCGCCCAGATCAACGAATGCACCGTAGTCAGTAAGGTTCTTAACGATACCTTTAACTTCCATGCCTTCTTGCAGGTTTTCCAGCAGTTGATCACGTTCTGCGCTGTTTTCGGATTCGATAACTGCACGACGAGAAACAACAACGTTGTTACGCTTCTGGTCCAGCTTGATGACTTTGAACTCAAGCTCTTTGCCTTCCAGGTGCAGAGTGTCACGTACCGGACGAACATCTACCAGTGAACCTGGCAGGAACGCACGAATACCGTTCAGCTCTACAGTGAAGCCACCCTTAACTTTGCCGTTGATGATACCGACCACAGTTTCAGCTTCTTCGTAAGCTTTTTCCAGCGTGATCCAAGCTTCGTGACGCTTAGCTTTTTCACGGGACAGCAGAGTTTCGCCAAAGCCATCTTCAACAGCATCCAGAGCAACATCAACTTCGTCACCAACCTGGATTTCCAGTTCGCCAGCAGCATTTTTGAACTGCTCAATCGGAATTGCAGATTCAGATTTCAGACCGGCGTCAACCAATACTACGTCTTTATCGATAGAAACTACAACACCACGAACGATGGAACCCGGACGGGTTTCGATTGTTTTAAGGGATTCTTCAAAGAGTTGAGCGAAAGATTCAGTCATGTTGTTAATCTTCAAGGTTCTTTAGTTTAACGTCCATTTAGCATCCCGCCGAATGGGGTTGTTTCACATACCCCGCCATTGGCTCCATGCCGACAGGGTTTAGGTTACAGGGGTAAAAATCTACCCGATATGTCAGGATACCACTATGGCAATATCATGACAAATATGACAAAACAGACACCAGCGCAATATTGACTATTGAGCTGGTGTTAAAATTTTCTGCGCGTACGTCAACGCTTGTTTGATGACTTCGTCAATGGACATGCTGGTTGAGTCCAGCACCAACGCATCTGCGGCTGGCACTAACGGTGCTACAGCACGGTTACGGTCACGATCATCACGTTCTTTAATTTCTGCCAAAAGGCGCTCAAAGTTAACACTAAAGCCCTTCTCCTGCAACTGCAGCATACGCCTGTGAGCACGCTCTTCAGATGAGGCATCAAGGAAGATTTTTACCGGTGCATCAGGGAAAACGACTGTTCCCATATCACGGCCATCAGCAATCAGGCCAGGGGCCTCTCTGAACGCACGCTGACGGCGTAATAACGCTTCACGTACACGAGGAAAAGCGGCGACTTGAGACGCTGCATTAGCAACCTCCTGAGTACGAATCTCCGCGCTGACATCCTCACCTTCAAGGATAACTTCCAGATTGCCATTACTCGCTACAAAGCGAACATCCAAATGTGCAGCTAAAGGAACCAGCGCATCTTCAGAAGTCACATCAACCTGGTGATGCAGGGCTGCTAATGCAAGAACTCGATAAATTGCACCAGAATCAAGTAGATGCCATTGCAACGCTTCCGCCATGGCCTTACACAGCGTACCTTTACCTGCGCCGCTTGGGCCATCAATCGTTATTACCGGGGCGGGTGCCGTCATCGTACTCTCCTCTCGCTGGAATTGCGGACCTAAAATATCAACGCCGCATATTATACGCCGCCAGATTACTGACCGTTATCTTTCCTGCCAATTATCGTAGTTAATGAGGCTGAGTGTAGAAGAATTGCGCAACTTACGTTAAAAAGCCTGGGAAAACAGCAGGAATGGATACAAAGGATGTGATATCAGAAGGGAAAATTCGTTGAAATCAGCTCCGCCTCATTGTGAGGTCGGAGCTTATCTTCAGGTATTAAGCAGGGGTGCTAATACGCGCTAACTGCTCAAAATAGTCCGGGAAAGTTTTCGCGGTACATTTCGGGTCAAGGATAGTTACTGGTGTGTCGGACAATGCCACCAGCGAGAAACACATCGCCATACGGTGGTCGTTATAGGTGCCGATTTCAGCAACCTGTAGCTGAGCTGGCGGCGTCACAGTAATGTAATCTTCGCCCTCTTCTACCACCGCTCCGACTTTACGCAACTCTGTTGCCATCGCGCTCAGGCGGTCAGTCTCTTTCACACGCCAGTTATAAATATTACGCAGTGTAGTGGTGCCTTTAGCAAACAACGCAGCGGTAGCAATGGTCATTGCCGCATCTGGGATATGGTTCATATCCATATCAATGGCGTTAAGTTCCCCGCGCTCGCAGGAGATGAAATCATCGCCCCAGGTAATTTTTGCACCCATTCTTTCCAACACATCAGCAAAGCGGATATCGCCTTGTACGCTGTTACGGCCAATACCCGTGACTTTTACCGTGCCGCCTTTGATTGCGCCAGCCGCGAGGAAGTAAGAAGCAGAAGAGGCATCGCCTTCCACCAGATACGCGCCTGGTGAGGTGTACTGCTGGCTGCCACGAATAACAAAGCTCCGGTAATCACGGTTTTCGACTTCAACACCAAAAGTTTTCATCAGGTGCAGGGTGATATCGATATACGGTTTCGATACCAGCTCACCTTTAATGGTGATTTCGGTGTCGTTTGCCGCCAGTGGAGCGGTCATTAAAAGCGCCGTCAGGAACTGGCTGGAAACACTGCCATCAACCGAAACCTGGCCGCCGCTAAAACCGCCACGCAAACGCAACGGCGGGTAATTATCCTGCTCCAGATAATCAATCTGAGCGCCGCCCTGGCGTAATGCATCAACCAGATGGCCAATTGGACGTTCTTTCATGCGCGGTTCACCCGTCAGCACGATGTTACTGCTACCCAGACACAATGCCGCCGCCAGCGGGCGCATTGCCGTACCGGCATTACCTAAAAACAACTCAAGTTCACCCGATGCTTGTAACGGACCACCCATTCCTGTGACTTCACAACGCGTACGATCGGCGGAAAGTGTGTAGCTCACCCCTAATGCTTTCAGCGCGTTGAGCATGTGACGCACATCGTCGCTATCCAGCAAATTAGTCAGTTCGGTGGTGCCATTCGCCAGCGCTGCCAGCAACAAAGCTCGGTTAGAGACACTTTTTGAACCAGGGAGATTAATTGTGCCGTCGACAAGGGCGATGGGTTGTAACGTCAGGGATTCCAGCATGGGGAAAATACTCTCAACTCAAACAGAATAAAACCCCGCGAAGCGAGTCGCGGGGAGAATAACAACGAGCAACGATCAACCGTGGCGACGTTCGAAGTCGACCATAAAGTTGGTTAACGCTTGTACGCCCTCAAGCGGCATTGCATTGTAGATGGATGCGCGCATACCACCCACTACGCGGTGGCCCTTCAGTGCATGCAGACCCGCGGCAAACGACTCTTCCAGGAACACTTTATCAAGTGCGCTGTCAGCTAACTGGAACGGCACGTTCATACGTGAACGGTTAGCCGAAGCCACATCGTTACGGTAGAAGTCGCTTTTATCGATAACACCATATAACAACTCGGCTTTTGCTTTGTTGGTTTTGTCCATTGCTTCAACGCCGCCCTGCTCTTTCAGCCATTTGAAGACCAGACCGGAAAGGTACCAGGCGAAAGTTGGCGGGGTGTTAAACATGGAGTCATTTTCGTTAAGCACGGTATAGTCAAGAATTGACGGGCAAGCTTTATGCGCCTTGCCGAGCAAATCTTCACGCACAATAACCAACGTCAAACCCGCAGGGCCGATGTTTTTCTGCGCACCTGCGTAAACAACACCAAAACGACTGATATCCATCGGGTGCGACAGAATAGAGGATGAGTAGTCAGCAACCACGACTGTATCGCCGAAATCAGGCGTTTCATGAGTCGCGATACCGTCAATAGTTTCATTCGGGCAATAGTGCAGGTAGGCACTGTTTTCAGAAACCTGCCACTCGCTCATCGGTTTGATGGCACGCAGGCCATCAGTGGCGACTTTGGCATCAATAACATTCGGAGTGCAGTATTTATGCGCTTCTTTTACTGCGCTACTCGCCCAGTAACCGCCATCAACATAATCTGCGGTAGTTTTGTCGCCCAGCAGGTTTAACGGTACACCAGCAAATTGGCCGCGACCGCCGCCGTGACAGAACAAAACTTTGTAGTTTGAGGGGATTTGCAGCAGATCACGAAAATCTTTTTCAGCTTCTTCAGCGACCTCAATAAACTCTTTACCACGGTGGCTAATCTCCATTACGGAGGTGCCTAAACCTTGCCAGTCGCAGAGTTCAAGTTGCGCACGACGAAGCACTTCAGCCGGCAGCATTGCCGGGCCGGAACTAAAATTGTATACCTGAGCCATTTCCCCTCACCACGCTTAGAGCAATAAGTTTTATCACGCTATCGGTTTTATCACTCAGATGCAGAGGCTGCAACGGTTAATCAGGCATGGCTAGGTAATGTGCGCAAAATCACACAACATAATCAACTAGTCGCTGAAGTAAACGCCCGATAACCGCCCGTCACGTCACTCGCGTGGCGGTGCTGGCTTTGACCCATTTCAGATGTTTACAACGTGGGCATGCTGCTTCAACGCCCGCATTAAAGGTAAGCACTTCGCTGCAATGTATGCAGGCGTAATCACCATCTTCAGGAATCACTTCGAAACGTTTGCTGCAATACTCCGGCAAAATTGATAAACCAGGCCGGACAAGATCGTCGGGGAAGTAATAAACGCTAATCTGGCCGTTAGTTTCGAGTATCGCCAGGCACACCTGCCCCAAATGCTCCACGCCATGCAGTCGTAGCTCCATAAAAAACTCAAACTCGGTCATGTTCTGGGCGTTCATTTTCTCCCACGCAAACTCACCATCTTCGATAATGACAGCCGGTTTCCCTTCCAGAAGGTTTTCCAGTTTTTCACTGTGGCTCATCAACCACATGACCAGACGATACAAACAGGCCAGAGTAATGAATACGACAAACACAGGTAGCATCGGGACATCATGATAAAACGCCACATCCCCTGCCGCCGAGCCAAGCGTCAGTATAATTAGCACTTCAAAAAGCGACATCTGCCGTACGCCACGCCGTCCGGTTATCTTCAAAAACAGGAACACTAATATAAAGGTGTAGAGACTACGAAAAGCCACTTCCCACAGAAAATCGAGAGGGACTTCGTCAAGAGCCATCCGCTGGAGATCAAAAGTCTTCATTTATACCGCCATAACAGTAGGTTACTGACAGTAAGCATAGCCTGTTATGCTAAGGCCGCCTGCGTGCTGCTGACGATGGCGTCAGTCTGCTAAAACCCGTATCATTGCGCGCTTTGCGTACGACAAAAGTGAAACCTCATGACTCAAACCTTTATTCCTGGCAAAGATGCCGCTCTGGAAGACTCCATCGCTCGCTTTCAGACCAAACTCGCCGATCTTGGCTTTAATATAGAAGAAGCCTCCTGGTTAAACCCAGTACCGAACGTCTGGTCAGTGCACATCCGTGATAAAGACAGCGCGCTTTGCTTTACCAATGGTAAAGGCGCAACTAAAAAAGCTGCTTTAGCTTCAGCGCTGGGTGAATATTTCGAACGTCTGTCGACTAACTATTTCTTTGCTGATTTCTGGTTGGGCAAAACCATAGCCAATGGCCCGTTTGTGCATTATCCAAACGAGAAGTGGTTCCCAATCCCAGAAGATGAGCAATTGCCGGAAGGCATCCTGGACTCTCGTCTGCGCGCGTTTTACGACCCTGAAAACGAAGTCACCGCAGGTATGCTTATTGACCTGCAATCTGGTAATGAAGAGCGCGGTATCTGTGCACTGCCATTCACCCGCCAGTCCGATCAAGAAACTGTGTATATTCCGATGAACATCATCGGCAACCTGTATGTTTCAAATGGGATGTCCGCAGGGAACACTGCAAACGAGGCTCGCGTACAAGCACTATCTGAAGTCTTCGAACGCCATATTAAAAATCGCATTATTGCCGAAAGCATCAGCTTGCCAGAAATCCCGCAGGAAGTGCTGGCACGTTATCCGAGCGTGGTTGAGTCTATTGCAACACTTGAAGCTGAAGGTTTCCCAATCTTCGCGTATGACGGTTCATTAGGCGGCAAATACCCAGTTATCTGTGTTGTGTTATTCAACCCGGCAAATGGCACCTGCTTTGCCTCGTTTGGTGCTCACCCAGATTTTGGCGTTGCGCTGGAACGTACCGTAACAGAACTGCTGCAGGGTCGTGGTCTGAAAGACCTCGATGTATTCACCCCACCAACCTTTGACGACGAAGAGGTGGCCGAACATGCAAATCTGGAAACTCACTTCATTGATTCCAGCGGTCTGATCTCCTGGGATATGTTCAAGCAAGATGCTGACTATCCATTTGTTGACTGGAGCTTCTCCGGCACAACAGAGGAAGAGTTTGCCACGTTGATGGCAATTTTTGATGCAGAACACCAGGAAGTCTACATCGCTGACTACCAGCATCTGGATGTTTACGCTTGCCGCATCATCGTGCCAGGCATGTCTGATATTTACCCGGCTGAAGACCTGTTACTCGCAAACAACAATATGGGCTATCACCTGCGCGACACTATTCTGGCACTGCCGGGCAGCGAGTGGGAAAAACAGGATTATCTCAATCTCATCTCGCAGTTAGATGAAGAAGGCCATGATGATTTCACTCGTGTGCGTGAACTGCTGGGCCTGGCGACCGGTAAAGACAACGGCTGGTACACGCTGCGTATTGGTGAGCTGAAGGCCATGCTGGCACTGGCGGGTGGCGATACCGAGCAGGCGCTTATCTGGACTGAATGGACGATGGAGTTCAACGCCTCTATTTTCAGCGCTGAGCGTGCTAACTACTACCGTTGCCTGCAAACGTTACTGCTTTTAGCAATGGAAGAAGATCGCCAACCGCTGCAATACCTGAATGCCTTCGTACGCATGTACGGCGCCGAAACGGTTGAAGCTGCAAGCGCCGCCCTGAGTGGCGAAGCTGCATTCTATGGCCTGCAAGTTGTAGATAGCGATTTAAAAGCCTTCCCTGCGCACCAAGCGTTGTTAAGCGCGTATGAAAAATTGCAACGCGCAAAAGCGGCATTTTGGAAATAAAGTCAAAAACTAAAACTCAAGCTACGTAAACCTTAATGTTTACGCTATATTACGGGGCGATTTTTATTGCCCCGTGTTTTTATTGTCACCACAATAATTTCATTTGTGACTCAATAGTTAAATATTGGTGAAATAATATTATTTTAAGCTATAAATATTGTTGCAAAATTATTGAAATACTCATTTCTAATTAACCATTCACCTGGGCTTCGAGGGTAAATATCAAATTACGTTATAAATTTTAAACTTTATTTTTATAATTAATATCAATTACTTACGCTGAAAATCAGGTAATCACCTGCTTTTAACAGGCCTATAAGCTTGGCGAGATATGATCCATATCAATTTTTACTCTATAATGCTTTGTTAGTATCTCGTCGCCGAATTAAATAAGAGAGAGTTAGTGTGAAAGCTGACAACCCTTTTGATCTATTGCTCCCAGCCGCTATGGCGAAAGTCGCCGAAGATGCTGGCGTCTATAAAGCAACAAAACACCCGCTGACTACGTTTTATTTAGCGATCACTGCGGGCATGTTCATCTCGATTGCCTTTGTCTTTTACATCACTGCCACTACAGGTACTGCAACTATTCCATTTGGGATTGCAAAACTGATTGGTGGAACTTGCTTCTCCTTAGGGCTTATCCTTTGTGTCATCTGCGGTGCCGACCTTTTCACCTCTACGGTGTTAATCGTTGTTGCGAAAGCCAGCGGGCGAATCACCTGGGGTCAGCTAGCCAAGAACTGGATTAACGTCTACGTCGGAAACTTGGTTGGTGCATTGCTATTCGTGGTGTTGATTTGGTTGTCAGGCATGTATATGACGGCCAACGGTGCGTGGGGTCTGAATGTGCTTCAAACCGCAGACCACAAAATGCATCACACCTTTATTGAAGCTGTTTGCCTCGGTATTTTAGCTAACTTGATGGTCTGTCTGGCTGTCTGGATGAGCTACTCGGGTCGCAGTTTGATGGACAAGATGTTTGCTATGATCCTTCCGGTCGCCATGTTTGTTGCTTGCGGTTTTGAGCACAGTATCGCAAACATGTTCATGATCCCTTTGGGTATCGTAGTACGCAACTTTGCAAGCCCGGAATTCTGGACCGCAGTTGGGTCGTCTCCGGACAATTTCACACACTTGACCGTACTGAATTTCATCACTGATAACCTGATCCCAGTAACTATCGGGAACATCATTGGTGGCGGTGTACTGGTTGGGTTGACGTACTGGGTAATTTATCTGCGCGGTGGCGATAAGCACTAAGTGCTAACCATTGTTCAGGGAATAAGAAATCCACATTAGAAGGTAGGTGTTAAATGTCCGAACTTAATGAAAAGTTAGCCACCGCTTGGGAAGGTTTTGCTAAAGGCGACTGGCAGAATGAAGTCAACGTGCGTGACTTTATTCAGAAAAACTACACCCCTTACGAGGGTGACGAGTCCTTCCTGGCAGGTGCTACAGACGCAACTACCGCTCTGTGGGACAACGTTATGGAAGGCGTTAAACAGGAAAACCGCACTCACGCGCCTGTTGACTTCGACACTGATCTCGCTTCCACCATCACCTCTCATGATGCTGGTTACATCAACAAGTCCCTCGAAACTATCGTTGGCTTGCAGACTGATGCTCCACTGAAACGTGCAATTATTCCGTTTGGTGGCATCAAAATGGTTGAAGGTTCTTGCAAAGTATACGGTCGTGAACTTGACCCAATGCTTAAAAAGATCTTCACCGAATACCGCAAAACCCACAACCAGGGTGTGTTTGACGTTTATACCAAAGACATCCTGAACTGCCGTAAATCAGGCGTAATCACCGGTCTGCCGGATGCTTACGGTCGTGGTCGTATCATTGGTGACTACCGACGCGTAGCGCTGTACGGTATCGACTTCCTGATGAAAGACAAATTTGCTCAGTTCAACTCTCTGCAGACCAAACTGGAAAACGGCGAAGATCTGGAAGCAACTATCCGTCTGCGTGAAGAAATCTCCGAGCAGCACCGTGCTCTGGGTCAGATCAAAGAAATGGCTGCTAAATATGGCTGCGATATCTCTGGTCCTGCTAAAAATGCTCAAGAAGCTATTCAGTGGACTTACTTCGGCTACCTGGCTGCGGTTAAATCTCAGAACGGCGCTGCAATGTCCTTCGGTCGTGTATCCACCTTCCTGGATGCATTCATCGAACGTGACCTGAAAGCAGGCAAAATTACTGAGCTTGAAGCACAGGAAATGATTGACCACCTGGTCATGAAACTGCGTATGGTTCGCTTCCTGCGTACCCCTGAGTATGATGAGCTGTTCTCTGGTGACCCAATCTGGGCGACCGAATCTATCGCCGGTATGGGTGTAGATGGCCGTACTCTGGTTACCAAATCTAGCTTCCGTTTCCTGAACACCCTGTACACCATGGGGCCGTCTCCGGAGCCGAACATCACTATTCTGTGGTCTGAAAAACTGCCACTGAACTTCAAGAAGTTCGCAGCTAAGGTTTCCATCGATACCTCTTCTCTGCAATACGAGAATGACGATCTGATGCGTCCTGACTTCAACAACGATGACTACGCAATCGCATGCTGCGTAAGCCCAATGATTGTTGGTAAGCAAATGCAGTTCTTCGGTGCTCGTGCAAACCTCGCGAAAACCATGCTGTATGCAATCAACGGCGGCGTTGATGAAAAGCTGAAAATCCAAATTGGTCCTAAAGAAGCACCAATTATGGCTGATGTTCTGGACTACGATAACGTCTTGGATCGCCTGGATCACTTCATGGATTGGCTGGCTAAGCAGTACGTCACTGCGCTGAACATCATTCACTACATGCATGATAAATACAGCTACGAAGCGTCTCTGATGGCTCTGCATGACCGTGACGTTGTTCGCACCATGGCTTGTGGTATCGCGGGTCTGTCTGTTGCAGCTGACTCCCTGTCTGCAATCAAGTATGCGAAAGTTAAACCTGTTCGTGACGAAGACGGCCTGGCTGTAGACTTCGAAATCGAAGGCGAATACCCAATGTTCGGTAACAACGATTCTCGCGTAGATGATATCGCTGTTGACCTGGTAGAACGTTTCATGAAGAAAATTCAGAAACTGACTACTTACCGTAACGCTATCCCGACTCAGTCTGTTCTGACCATCACCTCTAACGTGGTTTATGGTAAGAAAACCGGTAACACCCCAGACGGTCGTCGCGCTGGCGCTCCATTCGGTCCAGGTGCTAACCCAATGCACGGTCGTGACCAGAAAGGTGCTGTTGCCTCTCTGACTTCCGTTGCTAAACTGCCGTTTGCTTACGCTAAAGATGGTATCTCTTACACCTTCTCTATCGTTCCTAACGCACTGGGTAAAGACGACGAAGTTCGTAAAACTAACCTCGCGGGTCTGATGGATGGTTACTTCCACCACGAAGCGTCCATCGAAGGTGGTCAACACCTGAACGTGAACGTGATGAACCGTGAAATGCTGCTGGATGCGATGGAACACCCTGAGAAATATCCTCAGCTGACCATTCGTGTATCTGGTTACGCTGTACGTTTTAACTCCCTGACTAAAGAACAACAGCAGGACGTTATTACTCGTACCTTCACTCAAACCATGTAATTCACGGTTTGTCTGAAAAGGCGTAGAATACAAGGCTCCACCTCGGTGGAGCCTTTTCTTTGTGAAGAACCGGTTTTGCAAGATAACTGCTACGTTTAAGGTATCTTGCAAAATTGATTCGACGCGGCAATTTATTAAAGACCGCGCTCAACCTGGCTTATGCGTTTGCGCATCAGTCAATACTGGAGATAACACCGCAATGTCAGTAATTGGCCGAATTCACTCCTTTGAATCCTGCGGTACCGTGGATGGTCCCGGTATTCGTTTTATCACCTTCTTCCAGGGCTGCCTGATGCGCTGCCTGTATTGCCATAACCGTGACACATGGGATACGCACGGCGGCAAAGAGATTACCGTTGAAGAACTGATGAAAGAAGTGGTGACCTATCGCCACTTTATGAACGCTTCTGGTGGCGGTGTCACAGCGTCTGGTGGCGAAGCCATTCTGCAGGCCGAATTTGTACGTGACTGGTTCCGCGCTTGCCGTACCGAAGGCATTCATACTTGTCTTGATACCAACGGTTTTGTGCGCCGCTACGATCCGGTGATTGATGAATTACTCGAAGTGACCGATCTGGTGATGCTGGATTTGAAACAGATGAACGACGAGATTCACCAGAATCTGGTTGGCGTTTCAAACCATCGTACGCTGGAATTTGCACGCTACCTGTCCGACAAAAACGTGAATGTCTGGATTCGTTACGTTGTTGTACCGGGCTGGTCTGATGATGATGACTCTGCGCATCGCCTTGGCGAGTTCACGCGTGATATGGGCAACGTCGAGAAGATTGAGCTGCTGCCATATCACGAACTGGGCAAACATAAATGGGTGGCGATGGGCGAAGAATACAAGCTTGATGGCGTGCATCCACCGAAGAAAGAAACCATGGAACGCGTTAAAGGTATTCTGGAACAGTACGGTCACAAAGTGATGTACTAACCTCGAAGCACTAGCAAAAATGGCCCTCGTTGAGGGCCATTTTTGTATCAGGCATGGGCAATCGGTGTCGTATGAGGCCCTGCTTTACGCAGCAACATCAGCAAGTAAACAAATGCCACACCCGCAATCATCACGAACAGTAAGCTGTCAGAGTAGCTTTGCATCAACATTGACGTAAACGTTGGGCCAAGCAAGCTGCCAACGGTGTAACTCAATAACAGCGCCTGGTTCATTGCCACCAGCTGGTGATGTTCAACTTTCTCACAGGCCCAGGCCATTGCCACCGGGTACAGCGTAAAGCCGGCCGCCCCGAGCACAAACAATGTCGGCCCCATCGCGGCATTGGTCAGCATCGCCATGCAACCCATAATCACAATAAACACCTGAACGCGCAGCACTAACAAACGGCCAAAACGGTCAGCAAGGCGGCCAACTGGCCACTGCCCCACAATCCCCGCGCTAACCATCACCGCCATCCAGAAACCAATACCGGCATCGCTGAAGCCTTTATGGTTTAAATACAGCGGCATTAATCCGTACAGCGAACCGAGAACAATCCCGGAAATAATACAGCCGTTTACCCCAAGTCGAGCGTGGCGTAGGCGCAGCATCGGCCATACTAGCGTCGCTTCGTGGTTTTCACTACGGTCATTCACAATTCGAGCGAACAACAGCGGCAGAATCGCGGCCAAAATCAGTGCGGTCACCCACGGCAGAACACTGGCTAAATCCGTTGGCATTTTGCTGATCATCAGCTGGCCCAGAACCGTGCCAACGTAATAAACCATCATATAAGCCGCCAGCAAGCGCCCGCGATTACGGGAAGTCCCGCTGCACATCAGCGCGCTCTCAACCACCACCCAGATCATCGCGCAGCCAATACCCGCGATGAAACGCCACATCATCCAGCTCCAGAACCCGGTCATTAACCCAAGCCCTGCGCAACCCGCAGCAAAAATCAGCGACGCAAGATAGTAGCTGCGATTAAAGCCCTGCCGTTTGATGAGCCATCCGGTCAGTAATGTACCTACTAAGTTTCCGGTAAAGTACGACGAACCGACCATCCCGACTTGCCAGGTAGGAAGATGTTCATGGGCTAACCAGAGGGGAACCAGCGTATTTAAAACCGCTATCGCCAGGGTCAAAAGCATCAGACCACAGAGCAAAAGCATCACTGGTCGGGTATAGGTGGACATGTAGAAACCGCGAGGAAGAGAATAATTTGTGCGCATCATGCCACTGGAAAAATGATTGTCAATCCAGTGCTGACGGGGCCTGGCACGATTTGAAAACTGTCGATTTGAAAAACTTATCTTACTTTTGAGCAAAGCATATAGACGAAATGCTATCTCTCTGTTTTTGATGGGATCAGGTATTGGGAATCGAAGCGGGTTGGATGAAAATTTTCATGGTAAATCGGATGATATTTTTTATACGAAAAGATTAAATGCGCCCGAAAGCGCATTTAATCGAGATGGCATTAACTTGCGATAGCCATACCAACCGTCATATGCAGACCGTAGAACACACCGCGGCCAATTAGCTCACCAACAATAACCAACACGAAGGCGAATGTCAGAACTGCAGGGTTTGCCTGGCCACCTTTGAGTTGCGGGATAATCCAACAAGCTAATGCAAGCGCCAGCACCAACAAGCGCCATGACATCAATGCACCGTATTCAGGAACCAGTGCAGATGCCTGCATGATTGAGCTGTGGATTGTCGCTAAATCCATACCCTGCAACATCACAACCATGGAACTTACTACAACAGCCAGCAATGAAATTGCAGGAAGAAGACGCATTCCCCAACCCGTTACACCTGCAACACGCAGCAGTAAGTAACCGAGTAGCGGCCCACCTATAAACATCGTCAGGAAGAAACTGAGCGGCGTATAAACACTATACCAGGTCGGTACGGTATCAATCAGGTAGACCTTACACATCATCCAGACAAAAAATACGCCCAGAACCATCGTCAGCGTCATCCAGATTTTACCCAGTGCCTGCGGCATTTTGCCCAGCACGGTAATCAGCCACCAGAAACCACCCACTGCAAAGAAGACCGAGCCGCTGGCAATTTCATTACTGAGCGCTGATTCCCCGATGCGATTAAGCGAGTTGAAGGCGCGTAGTGGTGAGCCGAGATGCAGTACTGAGGCCATAAAACCAATGCCCATCAACACCCACAGCACGATCATCGCCCAATGCACACGCTTTTGCTGTGCCCGGTCAGAAACACCAGTCAGCAATGCTAATGCCATAACAATAAAACCACCTGCGACGCACTGTCCTAAAACCGTAAAGACCATTAGTGGCCATTCATGCCATCCGTTACCCATCTCACACCTCCTTCGGGTTTGCCAGATAACCGGTTTTATCCCCACATGGGCGGCTGTTGGCGTTAGGTTTAATGACAATATTTGGCTTGGTGAAATGTGCTGATGGCAGCGGAGCGATGGCGGCCTGTTCTCCATACTTCGCGCGCAGTTCGGCAATTGGTGCCATATCTAGCGCGCGTAATGGGCAGGACTCAACACAGATGGGTTTCTTGCCTTCAGCAATACGCTCATGACAGCCATCACACTTAGTCATATGACCTTTTTCAGCGTTGTACTGTGGTGCGCCGTACGGGCAAGCCATGTGGCAATAGCGGCAGCCAATACAAACATCTTCATTAACGACCACAAAACCGTCATCACGCTTATGCATCGCACCGCTTGGGCAGACCTTGGTGCAAGCCGGATCCTCACAGTGGTTACAAGCAATCGACAGATAGTAGGCAAAGACGTTTTGCTGCCAAACTCCGTTGTCTTGTTGCCAGTCACCGCCAGCATATTCATAAATGCGACGGAAGCTGACGTCCGGGCCTAAATTTTTGTAATCTTTACAAGCCAGCTCGCAGGTCTTACAACCAGTGCAGCGGCTGGAGTCTATATAAAATCCGTATTGGGTTGTCATCAGCTATTCCTTACGCCTTCTCGACCTGGACGAGGTTACTATGGGATGGGTTGCCTTTTGCCAGTGGCGACGGTCGCTGCGTGGTTAACACGTTAATGCTACCCGAGTGGTCAACTTTATTGGCATCAGGGCTATACCAGGCCCCTTCCCCCATCGCGACAACGCCAGGTATTATGCGTGGTGTCACTTTCGCATTGATTTGAACTTCCCCACGTCCATTGAAGATGCGCACTATGTCACCGTTCTTAATCCCACGTTGCTGTGCATCAATTGGGTTGATCCATATTTCCTGACGACAGGCTGCTTTCAACACATCCACATTGCCGTAGGTTGAGTGGGTACGCGCTTTGTAATGGAAGCCCGTCATCTGCAATGGCCATTTCTCGGCCAGCGGATCGCCAAAGTTTTCAAAGCCCGCGCTGTAAACCGGCAGCGGATCGATGACATCTCCTTCATCAAGTTGCCAGGTGGCTGCAATTTCGGCTAACTGCTCAGAATAGATTTCAATTTTCCCTGATGGTGTCGTCAGTGGATTCGCCGCAGGGTCTTCGCGGAAGGCTTTATACGCCACGTGGTGGCCTTCAGGGTCGCGCTGCTTGAAGATGCCAACTTTCCGGAATTCATCAAAGCTCGGTAGGCCAGGAATCGCTTCCTGAGATTGTTGATAGAGATGACGCATCCAGCCTTCTTGCGTGCGCCCTTCAGTGAACTGTTGCTCAACACCCATGCGTTTTGCCAGTTCAGTCGTCATCTCATAAATGGTTTTGCACTCAAAACGCGGTTTGATCACCTGATCGGCAAAAATTACATAAGCCATGTTTCCGCATGACGCATCGAGGCAGAAGTCCATCTGCTCAGATGCGGTGCAGTCAGGCAGCAATATATCTGCGTATTTAGCTGATGAAGTCATGTGGTTATCGATCACCACAATCATTTCGCATTTCTTGTCGTCTTGTAGGATATCGTGAGTACGGTTAATTTCTGAGTGCTGGTTAATCAGGCAGTTACTGGCGTAGTTCCAGACCATCTTGATTGGCACATCGAGCTTATCTTTACCACGCACGCCATCACGCGTTGCCGTCATTTCCGGGCCACGTTCAATAGCATCGGTCCACAGGAACATCGAAATACTTGTCTGTACCGGGTTTTCCAGTGTCGGCATACGCACAAATGGCAAGCTATAAGAGCCTTCGCGCGCGCCGCTGTTGCCACCGTTAACCCCTACGTTGCCGGTCAGAATCGACAACATGGCGATGGCGCGGGAAACCAGCTCACCATTTGAATGGCGCTGCGGCCCCCAACCCTGGCTGATAAATGCCGGTTTCGCCGTGGCGATTTCACGAGCAAGTTTAATAATGCGATCGGCAGGAATACCGGTAATTTGGGCCGCCCATTGTGGCGTTTTTGCCTGGCCATCAGCTCCTTCACCAAGAATATAGGCTTTGTAATGTCCGTTAGCAGGAGCTGTTTTTGGAAGAGTTTTTTCGTCGTAACCGACGCAGTATTTATCGAGGAATGGCTGATCAACCAGATTTTCAGCGATCATTACCCATGCTAAAGCTGAGATAAGGGCGGTATCAGTACCAGGACGAATAGGGATCCATTCATCTTCACGACCAGCCCCAGTATCGGTATAACGTGGATCGATGATAATCATGCGAGCATTAGATTTCTCGCGCGCTTGTTCAAGATAGTAAGTCACCCCGCCGCCGCTCATACGCGTTTCGCCAGGGTTATTGCCAAACAGCACGACTAATTTGCTATTTTCAATATCAGATGGACTATTGCCATCCGCCCAGCCCCCGTAGGTATAGTTCAGGCCAGCGGCAATTTGTGCAGTTGAATAGTCGCCATAATGATTCAGATAACCACCGCAGCAGTTCATCAAACGGGCAATAAGCGTAGAACCTGGTGGCCAGGAGCGAGTCATTGTTCCACCCAACGTCCCCGTACCGTAGTTCAGATAGATAGCTTCGTTACCGTACTCTTTGATAATGCCCTTCATGCTGTTGGCGATGGTATCGAAAGCTTCATCCCAACCGATTTGCTCAAACTTCCCTTCTCCACGCGCACCAACACGCTTCATCGGATATTTCAGGCGATCGGCATTATAGACACGGCGACGCATTGAGCGGCCACGCAAGCAGGCACGAACCTGATGCAACCCTTCATAGTTGTCATCACCGGTGTTGTCTGTCTCAACATATTTGATTTCACCATCCGCCACATGCATACGAAGTGGGCAACGGCTACCACAGTTTACTGTACAGGCGCTCCAGATAACTTTTTCAGCATCTGTTTGTGTATCAGCGGCGGCCTGTGCAAAAGCCAGGCGGCTAAAGGGAAGTGTTAATGCTCCACTCGCAGCAGCAAGACCACCGATAGCTGTGGTTTGCACCAGCTTACGACGACTCACTTGTGCGGTAAGGACCGCATTAGAAGTTTTCTCTTTCATAATGACCCACTTGTTTAGTGCTCACATTTAAACAAGCTGGCAACGGTTGCTGACTAAATTGCGGCACGCGTGTCCATTGCTCAGCCCAAAAGAGAAAGGAGTGTTTTAGGCTATGTCAGGGCCGCTATTGGTAGTCCAGTTACATCATGTAATCTGAAACTATCAAATGATAAGGACGCCGAATGAATTGTATTAATAATCACCACTCTCTTTCTGGGAAAGATAATACCCATATAGGGGTATTTGTTATTGTCTGGTGTCAATAAAGGCAGATTATCTATGGGAATGAGAATATTTACGGCATAAAAAAAGCGCCCGCAGGCGCTTTTCAAGAATAAAATAGCACTAATACATTAGCCGATGAACTCAAGCCCTTTCATGTAAGGACGCAGCACTTCAGGAACTTCGATACGGCCATCAGCCTGCTGGTAGTTTTCCAGCACAGCAACCAGTGTACGACCTACAGCCAGACCAGAACCGTTCAGTGTATGCACCAGACGGGTTTTCTTGTCGGCTTTGCTGCGGCAGCGAGCCTGTAAACGACGCGCCTGGAAATCCCCGCAGTTGGAGCAAGAGGAGATTTCACGGTAAGTATCCTGCCCAGGCAGCCACACTTCCAGATCGTAAGTTTTGACTGCACCAAAGCCCATATCTCCAGAACACAACAACACTTTGCGGTACGGCAGGTTCAATAACTCCAGGACTTTCTCAGCGTGGCTGGTCAACACTTCCAGTGCTTCCATAGAGTCTTCCGGACGCACAATCTGCACCATCTCAACTTTATCGAACTGGTGCTGACGGATAAGGCCACGGGTATCACGACCATACGTACCCGCCTCGGAACGGAAGCATGGGGTATGTGCGGTCATTTTCAGCGGTAGAGTATCTTCATCGAGAATTTCATCACGCACCAGGTTGGTCAACGGCACTTCTGCGGTTGGGATCAACGCGTAGTTGCTTGCATCAGCCTCTTCTTCCAGCGGACGAGTATGGAACAAGTCACCGGAAAATTTCGGCAATTGGCCTGTACCGTAAAGCGTGTCGTGGTTGACCAGATACGGAACATAGTTCTCAATATAACCATGCTGCTCAGTATGCAGGTCAAGCATGAACTGGCTCAGAGCGCGGTGCAGACGAGCAATTTGCCCTTGCATCACAACAAAACGAGCACCGGTCAGTTTAACCGCAGATGCGAAATCCAGGCCTTTAGCCATTTCGCCCAGCGTCACGTGGTCACGTACTTCAAAATCGAATTTACGCGGCTCACCCCAGCGGCAGATTTCAACGTTTTCGCTGTCATCTTTACCCATCGGCACGCAATCGTCCGGGATGTTAGGCAACGTCAGTGCAATGTCGCGGATCTCTGCAAGCAGGACATCAAGCTCACTTTTCGCTGCATCCAGCTCTTCACCCAACTGGTTGACTTGCAAACGCAACGGCTCGATGTCTTCTCCACGCGCTTTCGCCTGGCCAATGGATTTCGATCGCGAGTTACGTTCAGCCTGCAGATTTTCAGTTTTTACCTGCAATACTTTACGACGCTCTTCTAAAGAGCGCAGCGTTTCTACATCCAGCTTGAAGCCTCGGCGTGCCAGTTTTTCAGCGACTGCGTCTGGCTCTGTACGCAGTAGATTGGGATCGAGCATGCTTATCCTGTGCTTATCGAATTAAATGAAGGGGATGCGGCCACAGACTGCAACCACAGTGATAGTTTTCCTAACCTTACCGCAACGTCTGCTTTAGCGGTAGCGTTTTGTCGGGCTATTTTGATCCTGTTCAGCAAGCCAGGCGAGCTTTTCACCAATCTTGCCTTCAAGACCTCTGTTTGTCGGCTGATAATAGCGTGTTTGTGCCATTTCCTGCGGAAAGTAGACTTCGCCGGAAGCATAGGCGTTAGGCTCGTCGTGAGCATAACGATACTCCTGGCCATAACCCATTTCTTTCATCAGCTTGGTTGGGGCATTACGTAAGTGAACCGGAACGTCATAATCCGGACGCTCACGAGCATCCGCCATTGCTGATTTGAATGCTGTGTAAACCGCATTACTTTTAGGTGCACAGGCTAAGTAAACAATGGCCTGAGCGATGGCGCGTTCCCCTTCCGCTGGGCCGACACGGGTAAAGCAGTCCCACGCAGAGATAGCAACCTGCATGCCACGAGGGTCAGCATTACCTACATCTTCTGAGGCAATCGCCAGCAAACGACGAGCCACATACAAAGGATCACCGCCTGCCGTGATAATGCGCGCGTACCAGTACAAAGCCGCGTCAGGGGATGAACCGCGAACCGATTTGTGCAATGCAGAAATCAGATCGTAAAAACGATCGCCTTTGTTATCAAAACGCGCGCTGCGTTCGCCCGCGATTTCAGTCAATAGAGCAATCTGCAAAACGCGATTGCCACTAGAATCGACTTCGGCCATGTCGGCCATCATTTCCAGCGTGTTTAATGCACGCCGGGCATCGCCGTTGACAAGTTCTGCAATAGCAAGACGCGTGTCATCGGGCAGAACAATGTTTTGCCCGCCATAGCCACGAGCGGCATCTCTCATCGCTTGGCTCAAAACTTTTTCAATGTCTTCCGTGGTCAGCGATTTAAGCAAGTAAACGCGAGCACGCGACAATAGTGCAGAATTGAGCTCGAATGAGGGGTTTTCAGTGGTTGCGCCGATAAACGTAATCGTGCCGTCTTCAATGTGTGGCAAAAAAGCATCTTGCTGGCTTTTGTTGAAGCGATGGACTTCGTCGACAAACAGAATCGTTCGCCGCCCGGCGTTGCGATTCTGGCGCGCACGTTCTATGGCTTCGCGGATTTCTTTGACACCTGAAGTGACAGCCGAAATGCGTTCTACATCGGCGTCAGCATAGTGAGCAATCACTTCAGCAAGTGTGGTTTTGCCCGTACCTGGTGGTCCCCATAAAATCATCGAATGGAGATGACCCGCTTCGATTGCTTTAGGAAGCGGTTTACCAGGTGCTAGCAGATGTTGTTGGCCGATGTATTGCGCGAGGTTCTCTGGCCGCATACGCGCAGCCAGAGGTTTGAAGGTATTCTCAGAAAAATCGAGCGACAGGTTGCTCACTGATACCCCTACTTACGTTGATCGTCCACCGTCACGCCTTTAGGCGGGGTAAACGTAAACTTGCTCATATCCACCGCACCATTTTGCTGAGTTTTCAGCGCATAGCTGCTGCGTTGATCGTCTTGCTCAATCGCACTGAACTGATGGATAGTACCGTCGCTTCCGACATTAATAGTGAATTGCTTGAGATTACCTGCACTGGTTTTTGGCGTCAGTACAAAATCATCACCGCTTTGTTTAATGTTGTATTGCTGCCAGTCACTGCTCTGGTTACGCGCAATCAACATGAACGGTGTATTACCGGTGGCATCCTTCAGCCAGGTTGCACTCACTTGTTCAACAAACGGGTTGTAGAACCACAATGTTTTACCATCAGAGACCAGAATACTTTCATCCGGTTGAGTCATGTGCCAGTTGAAAAGATTTGGGCGTTTAACCCACAAGTCCCCCTGACCCTCTTGAACAGCCGCGCCACTACCGTCGGTCACTTTCTGCGTGAAACTGGCGTGGAAGCTGCTGACCTTATCCAGACGCGTTTTCAGGTCACCTGCGGCATCAGCCCAGGCAGCGGTTGCGGTAAGAGCGGTCAACAAAGCACAAGTAATAACGATTTTTTTCATTATGATCCCTTTAAATTCACGCACCACAAAACGAATACACTGTGGCATTTCTGCTGCCCACTCTAGTCGAGAGCTATTCTGTAGCAACAGAAGAATAAGCTGATTTTCCGGTAATTTACCCTTCTTTGCAAAAGAGCCTCAACCATGACTCTTTTGCACAGGGTTACTCAAATGGCGGTGGCGCAAGCACTTCGCGGTTACCATTATGCCCTTGCGGACTCACGATACCCTGCGCTTCCATCTGCTCTACAATTCGGGCTGCACGGTTATAGCCGATGCGGAACTGACGCTGAACGCCGGAAATCGACGCTTTACGTTTTTCAACCACAAACGCGACAGCCTGATCAAATAACGGGTCGAGTTCTTCATCACCGTCAAGACCGCCTCCTGCACCGCCTTCACTTTCGGTATCTGAAGTAATACCGGTGATATATTGTGGGCGGCCACGCGCCTTCCAGTCCTGAACAACTGCATGCACTTCCTGGTCACGAACAAACGCACCATGCACACGCACTGGCAGCGTAGAGTTTGGCCCGGAATAGAGCATATCGCCCATCCCCAGTAGTGACTCAGCACCGGCCTGGTCAAGAATGGTACGGGAGTCAATCTTACTCGACACCGTAAACGCTACACGCGTAGGAATGTTGGCTTTAATCAAGCCGGTAATCACGTCTACCGATGGACGCTGGGTTGCCAGCACTAAGTGAATACCCGCAGCACGCGCTTTCTGCGCCAGGCGAGCAATCAACTCTTCAACTTTTTTACCCACCGTCATCATCAGGTCAGCAAATTCGTCCACCAGCACCACGATATACGGCAGTTTTTCAAGCATTGGATGAGCAGTTTCCATGCTGTCGCCCGGCTTCCAGAATGGGTCTGGAATCGGACGGCCCATACGTTCAGCTTCCAGCACGCGTTCGTTATAACCCGCCAGATTTCGCACGCCTAAAGCTGACATCAATTTGTAGCGGCGTTCCATTTCGTTAACGCTCCAGCGCAATGCATTGGCCGCATCTTTCATATCTGTTACGACTTCAGTTAACAGATGTGGAATGCCTTCATACACTGACAACTCGAGCATTTTCGGGTCGATCATGATAAAGCGCACTTCTTCAGGCGTCGCTTTATACAACATGCTGAGGATCATCGCGTTTACGCCGACTGACTTACCGGAGCCGGTTGTACCCGCGACCAGCAAGTGTGGCATTTTCGCCAGATCGGCAATCACCGGTTCGCCGCCGATGTCTTTACCTAAGACAACCGTTAACGGCGAAGCACTTTCACGGAACTTGGCACAATCCAACACTTCGCGCAGGTAAACGGTCTGGCGTTTTTTGTTCGGTAATTCGAGGCCAACGTAAGGTTTGCCCGGAATAACTTCAACGACACGAACCGCAACAGTGGACAATGAACGAGCAAGGTCACGCGACAAGTTAGAAATACGCGCAGCTTTAACTCCCGGCGCTAAATCAAGCTCAAAGCGCGTGATTACCGGACCTGGGGAGTAATCCACCACATCGGCTTTAATACGATAATCCGCAAGACGAGCTTCAACCAGACGCGCCATTTGCTCAAGTGCAAAGGTATCTACCGGCTCAACTTCCGCAGGTGGTGAAGTCAGCAAATCCAGAGATGGCAGCGGCGTGGTTGGGCGCTGCAATGGGCGATCGTCACCATTACGCATCAGGAAAGGATGGATCAAACTTTCATGAATCTGCGCCTGTGGCGCCGCTACAGGTGCAGAAGGTGCTGGCGACTGTTGCACATTGTGTTGCTGCGGCGGTGCAGGCTGCCAGCTTTGTGGCTGCTGAACAGGCGCAGCTTCTTCAATGTGACTAGGCGTAAACATTGGCTCACCAGGTCCATCGTTCACTAACGTTTTCATTGGCGAGAAATCAAAATCATCCAGTGAGAACGGTACATTGTTTGGCTGTTGTTGGTTAGGTTGCTGCTGGGGTGCTGAATAACGCTGTTGCTGCTGGGCAGCAAACTGACGCGCCAATTCTGCCTGCTCGGCCTCATCCGCATCCTGCTGCAAAGAGTTGTCTTCATACTCTTCGCCATAACGCTGCTGCTGTTGAGCTGCGAACTGACGAGCAAGTTCATGCTGTTCCATTTCTTCGGCATCGTCAGCATAGTCGTTTTCAATATCCATACCATTCTGGCGACGCGCTTCTTCTTCAGCCATACGCTGAGACGGCAACTTGATCCCATAGGAAGCAAGTTCACGGCGAGTCGGGACACGCACACGATTTGGGCGTGGCAACTGCGGGCCAATCCCCTCTTTTGTCTGCGGACGTGGCGCATCACTGGCAATGCTGAATACCGGGCTAAAGGCAGCCACAGCACTGGCAGCTTTTGCCGCATCTTTGACACCTTGAGGAACAGGGGGAGCCGCTACGACAGGAACCTCAGGCACAACGCCAGAGAAGCCCTGAGGAATAGCTGGCGCTTCAAAGCGTGAAGAATCCGGTACAGATGTTGATGCAAATGCCGGGGAGCTGTCATACCCATAAGGATCGGGTTTCGGCTCACTAACCGGTTGATACCAAGCCGCTAGTTGTTCACGCTCACGAGCACGTTTGGCTTCTACTTCTTCAAAATGATAGATAGGCGGACGAACGGCTGGCTTTACCTCTTCTACAGGCTCAGGCTCAACAATTGGTTGCGCTGGGGTGGGGTCGTAATAAATTGGCTGAACTGGAGCTTGTGCAACAACAACTTGTTCAACAACAGGCTGAACTATTTCTGGCTCTGCCCAATAGCTGGTCACCTGTTGAGGGTTGTATTGTTCAGCGGCACGAGGTGCGTGATAACTTTCAGGTGTCGGCGCAAGCACAGGCTCAGGCGTCACAGTAGTCGGTGCTGGTTCCCAGGCAATTGCAGGAGTCTCTACTACTTCCGGCGCAGGCGTGGCGACAGGAGGCACGGTTGCTGTTGGCATCACCGGGGCGGCGTATGCTGAGTTCGCCATAGCGGCAGCGACCGGCGCAACGATAGATTGCCCATGTAATAACGGATCGTACTCATCGCTTTCCGGCATGGTTGCTTTATTACCAGAGAACAATACGTCATCCTCAGGCTGAGTGGCTCTGTTTGGCGAGAACAAAACATCATCCTCGGCATCATCCATTCGTTTGCCAGAAAACAGCGCCGAATCTGTTTTGCGTGCATTTGGATTGGCGAATTTTTCTGAGATGCGCTGCTTGCGAGCCAATGCGCCACGCAAAATACGCGCACGACGAGACTCACGCTTTTCTACTGCTGGTGCGTGTTCTTCATCATGTTCTTCTTCGTCGTCATAATCATCGTCCTGCCAGGTGTTATCCCGACGAGTGCGGTTGCTGGCAAACGTCAGCACGCTTAAAGTCGCGCTACCAATTTTCTCAGCGATCCCGACCCAAGACCAACCAGTAAACAACGTTAACCCTGCTGCCCACACGCACAAAAGCGCAATAGTGCCGCCACTGCTGTTGAGCAATGGCATCATGGCAGTGCTCAGCAAGCTACCAATTACCCCGCCAGAGGCAAAATACCAAATATCATCGGCGTTAATCGCAGCAAGGCCGCAGGCGGTAAGAACCATAGCCAACACACCTATCAGGCGTAAGGAAACGGCAAAATAATCAATAAACTCTTCGTTATCCCGATTGCGGAAAGTAAACCAACACGCACCGATAATGATAACCGGGATGGTGTAGGCCATTACGCCAAAAATAAACAACAGTGTATCGGCCAACCACGCGCCAGGCATCCCACCTAAATTATGGATAGGTTCATGCCATGCGGTTTGTGACCAACTGGGATCGGAAGGATTAAAACTAAGCAGCGCTACCATCAAATAGACGGCAAAAATGGCAACAAGGAGCAGTAAGGCTTCTAATGCCCGACGCCCGCTGCTGAGTTTCCTCAATGTAACTTCTTTTTCTTCGGTGTATTCCTGGCTCAAGTAAGACTCTCCAGGTCCTTAATAACAATGGAGAGCAACAGTGCCGGGCATTCCCGGCACTGTTGCTGTATGAATTACCAGGAGTGTAACCAAAATACGCAGATTTTGCACCTGGCCCGTGTTAACGGGTCTTAATAACCAGACGATTGCTCTGTTTGACCTCTTCCATGACCACATAGGTACGGGTATCGTTCACACCCGGCAGTCGCAACAAGGTTTCGCCTAGTAATTTGCGGTACGCTGACATATCAGGCACGCGGGTTTTCAACAAGTAGTCGAAATCGCCGGATACCAAATGACACTCTTGAATTTCTTCAAGTTTTTGAACTGCGGCGTTAAATTGCTCAAACACATCCGGTGCGCCACGATTCAGAGTAATCTCAACAAAAACCAGAAGTGATGCATCCAGATAATGCGGGTTCAGCAGAGCTGTGTAGCCCTGAATGAAACCCTGTCGTTCCAGGCGACGCACGCGCTCAAGGCACGGAGTCGGTGAAAGCCCTACTCGCTTCGAAAGCTCGACGTTGGAAATACGTCCATCCTTCTGCAGCTCGTTTAGAATGTTACGATCGATGCGGTCGAGATCTTTGCCAGGGCGCTTCTTACTATCTACCATTATTATTGTCTCTCTGTGTTCCTTCCTTCACCTGCCATAACCCGGGCAACGTCAATGTTCCGAGTGTACGTGAGAAGACCGGTGCCCAATGGCCGCCATCGACATCACTCATGGCGTCTGTCCACGCCATGAGTAGATTTCAATAACCCGGTAAAATTGCATCAGGTATGCGTGATTATTTTACAGCTCTCATACCAAATGTTTTTCTTCCTCGAATGTTTTCGCAAATGCTTAGCGGATTGTCAAAGCAAAACATCGAAATTTAGTGGAACGTGCCATATATCCCGGCCACTTGACGATTATTCATCACTTTAGTGCCGTGATTAATTACCCTGTTGTGATGGATTTTTATGCATTTTCTATTCACTCAACACGTCTGATTGAACACAGCTATTACACATATAGTTAACACAATGCCCTAACACCGCCGCTTCACCCTTTTTTTACCTCGCCAAATTCCCTACAATCCCTCGATTGTCTGCCAACGAACAATGAGGATCTCATGGGCACCGCTAAACACAGTAAATTGCTAATTCTTGGCTCCGGCCCTGCGGGCTACACCGCAGCAGTCTACGCGGCACGCGCCAACCTCAAACCCGTTCTGATTACCGGAATGGAAAAAGGTGGCCAGTTGACCACTACGACCGAAGTCGAGAACTGGCCGGGTGATCCAAATGACCTGACTGGCCCAGCTCTGATGGAGCGCATGCACGAACACGCAACCAAATTTGAAACCGAAATTCTGTTCGATCATATTTCTAAAGTTGATCTTCAAAATCGTCCATTCCGACTAACGGGTGATAGCGGTGAATACACCTGTGATGCATTGATCATCGCAACCGGCGCCTCAGCACGTTACCTGGGTCTGCCTTCAGAAGAGGCATTTAAAGGCCGTGGTGTTTCTGCCTGTGCTACCTGTGATGGTTTCTTCTATCGCAATCAAAAAGTTGCGGTCATTGGCGGTGGTAACACCGCCGTTGAAGAAGCGCTTTATCTGGCAAACATTGCCTCTGAAGTGCATCTGATTCACCGCCGTGACAGCTTCCGCGCTGAGAAAATCCTGATTAATCGCCTGATGGATAAGGTGAAGAACGGCAATATCGTACTTCACACTAACCGCACGCTGGATGAAGTAACTGGCGATCAGATGGGTGTTAGTGGTTTGCGTCTGCGCGATGCGCATAATACTGACCAGACTGAAGAGCTAGAAGTTGCGGGTCTGTTTGTTGCTATCGGCCACAGCCCGAACACGGGGATTTTTGACGGTCAGCTAGAGTTGGAGAATGGTTACATCAAAGTCCAGTCCGGTATCCACGGTAATGCCACGCAAACCAGCATCCCGGGTGTATTTGCCGCTGGTGATGTTATGGACCATATCTACCGCCAGGCAATTACCTCTGCAGGCACAGGATGTATGGCTGCATTAGATGCTGAGCGTTACCTGGACGGACTCGCCGAACAGAATAAGTAACTCTCGTAACCCATAGCGACAGTTTGAAGATACGTAAAGGCGACTGAATAAGTCGCCTTTCTTTTGCCTGCGTTGTAACATTGCCCGCAAATTTTGCCTGATAATTCATCATTTACCTGCACTGGCAACCATGAATAAAACCCGTCAACAAGAACTTAGCCGCTGGCTAAAAACACAAAGCATTATCTCGCGCCGCTGGCTGGGGCTTTCCCGTTTTTTGGGTTTGGTCAGTGGGCTGCTGATCGTTGCTCAGGCCTGGATTTTAGCCAGGATGTTGCAGCATATGATTATGGAAAACATACCGCGTGAAGCTTTGCTTCTGCTGTTCGTTATCCTGATTCTGATTTTTGTATTACGAGCCTGGGTCGTATGGCTGCGTGAAAAGGTCGGTTTTTATGCCGGGCTGCACATTCGGCAGGAAATACGCCGTAAAGTGCTCGATCGCATCCATCAAGCTGGCCCGGCCTGGATTCAGGGCAAACCTGTAGGCAGTTGGGCAACGCTGGTTCTCGAACAGATTGAAGATATGCATGATTATTACGCCCGTTACCTGCCGCAAATGTCACTTGCGGTGATGGTTCCGGTACTGATTTTAATCGTAATTTTCCCATCTAACTGGGTCGCTGCATTGATTTTGCTCTGCACCGCACCGCTTATCCCGCTGTTTATGGCAATGGTCGGTATGGGGGCTGCAGATGCGAACCGCCGTAACTTCCAGGCGCTGGCTCGCCTTAGCGGCCATTTCCTTGACCGCCTACGTGGTATGGAAACACTTCGCTTGTTTAATCGTGGTAGCGCTGAAACAGAGAATATCCGCGTCGCTTCGCAGGATTTCCGCCAGCGGACAATGGAAGTACTACGCCTTGCGTTCCTCTCCTCTGGCGTGCTGGAATTCTTCGCCTCACTTTCAATTGCGTTGGTTGCGGTTTACTTCGGTTTCTCCTATCTGGGCGAGCTGAACTTTGGCCATTACAGCACCGGCGTGACGCTGTTTGCGGGTTTCCTGGCCCTGATTCTTGCTCCTGAATTTTTCCAACCGCTACGTGACTTAGGCACTTTCTATCACGCTAAAGCACAAGCCGTGGGTGCAGCTGATAGTCTGATGACATTCCTCGATACGCCATTGCAGGAACGTAAAAAAGGCAGTGCACAATTTAATTGCAACGAGCCAATCTGCATTGAAGCGCGTGATTTAGTTATCCTGTCAACCGAAGAAAAAGTTCTCGCAGGGCCTCTGAATTTCACCCTTTCAGCCAACCAACGCGTCGTTTTGGTAGGGCAAAGTGGTGCCGGTAAAAGCTCACTACTCAATGTGTTATCTGGTTTTTTACCTTATCAAGGGCACTTGCTAATCAATGGTATTGAGCTTTCAGAGCTTGACCCTAAATGGTGGCGCGAACAACTTAGTTGGGTTGGGCAAAACCCACAACTTCCGGCTCCAACCATCCGTGAAAACGTGCTATTGAGTGCTCCCGATGCGAGCTCTGAACAATTAGCTACCGCACTGGAAAAAGCCTCTGTTAGCGAATTCCTGCCGTTGTTACCGCAAGGTATTGATACACCGCTTGGCGAAGCCGCAGCGCGCTTATCGGTCGGCCAGGCACAACGTGTTGCCGTAGCACGAGCCTTGCTGATGCCATGCGGATTGTTACTGCTGGATGAACCAGCCGCAAGCCTGGACGCTCACAGCGAGCAGCGAGTGATGGATGCTTTGAGCGATGCTTCCCGCCAACAAACGACGTTAATGGTAACGCACCAATTGGACTACATCAGCGACTGGGATGAGGTGTGGGTGATGCGTGAGGGTCGTATCGTGCAACAAGGGAATTACGCAACGCTTGCCTCTCAGGAAGGTCCGTTTGCTACGTTACTGGCTCATCGCCAGGAGGAGATTTAATGCGCGCTTTACTGCCCTATCTGGCGCTTTATTGCCGTCATAAATGGCTACTGACACTTGGCGTGGTGCTGGCGATTATCACACTGCTGGCAAGCATTGGGCTGCTCACGCTTTCTGGCTGGTTCCTCTCCGCATCGGCTGTGGTCGGCGTGGCAGGTATTTATAGTTTTAACTATATGTTGCCTGCCGCTGGTGTGCGTGGTGGCGCAATTACGCGTACCGCAGGGCGCTATTTTGAACGCTTAGTCAGCCACGATGCGACTTTCCGCGTGCTTCAGCATCTGCGCGTTTCCACTTTTAGCAAACTGCTTCCGCTCTCCCCTGCTGGGCTTGCTCGTTTCCGCCAGGGTGAATTACTGAATCGCCTGGTTGCGGATGTCGACACCCTTGATCATCTTTACCTGCGCGTGATTTCGCCGATGGTCGGTGCATTTGTCGTCATTGCCGTTGTCACGTTCGGTTTGAGCTTCCTCGATATGCAGTTAGCTCTAACGCTCGGCGGTGTTTTGCTGGCGACATTACTCATATTACCGCCCTTATTTTATTACGCGGGAATATCAACCGGTGAGGCGATTACCGTCCAGCGTGGACAATACCGCCAGCAACTCACAGCCTGGCTACAGGGCCACGCAGAATTAACCATTTTTGGTGCTACCCAGCGTTATCGCCAGCAACTCGAAGCGACTGAAGACAGTTGGCAAGAAGCACAGCGCCGCCAGGCGGAGCTTACAGCTCTTTCACAAGCCGTTATGCTGCTTATCAGCGGTGTTGCCGTCATATTGATGCTGTGGATGGCTGCGGCTGGTGTAGGTGGAAATACAACACCTGGTGCGCTTATTGCGTTGTTTGTGTTCTGTGCCCTGGCCTCCTTTGAGGCACTGGCTCCGGTGACCGGAGCGTTTCAACATTTAGGTCAGGTTATCGCATCAGCATTACGCGTAACTGAAATCACCAGTCAAAAACCAGAAGTCGTTTTCACCGAACAACCTCACTCCATCCCTGAAAGGGTAGCTTTGGATATTAACAACCTTAGCTTTGCCTATCCTGAACAGTCTCAAATGGCGTTACGGGACATTTCTCTCAGAATCGAGGCTGGGCAACATGTCGCGATTCTCGGGCGTACAGGCTGTGGTAAATCAACGCTGCTTCAGTTGCTTACCCGGGCTTGGGAACCGCAACAAGGTGAGATCAATCTTAATGGCGAAGCGTTAAGCCAGTTTGATGAAACGGCTTTGCGTGCGGCTACGAGTGTCGTGTCTCAGCGCGTCCATCTGTTTAGTGCCACGCTGCGCGACAACCTTTTGCTCGCAGCCCCCCAGGCAAGCGATGAACAACTGAGTCGTGTACTGACGCGCGTAGGTCTTGAGAAGTTGTTAGAAGACGCTGGCCTTAATAGTTGGCTTGGCGAAGGTGGCAGGCAGTTATCAGGCGGCGAATTGCGCCGTCTGGCGATTGCCCGTGCCTTGCTGCATGATGCCCCGCTGTTTTTACTCGACGAACCGACCGAAGGTTTAGATGCGGAAACTGAACGCCAGATACTTGATTTGCTGACTGAAGTGACTAAAGAAAAAACGGTGCTGATGGTTACGCATCGCCTGCGCGGGCTGGCCAATTTCGACAGCATAATTGTGATGGACAACGGGCAAATTATTGAGCAAGGTAATCACCCGGATTTGATGGCCAGCGGTGGGCGTTATTATCATTTCCATCAGCGTTTGTAGACTGTGTAATGAGTGCCATCCCAGTAGGCGTTATTGTTACAGTCAGTTTGAACACGGACAGCGTGCAGGAACCGGAACGTACATGAAGTACGTGAGGATTCTGAGCACTGCCCAGGTTCAAAATGGCAAATTAAATAGCCCTAATGGGATGAGCACTTAGTCTATTATCAATAATTATAGTTAGCCCCGGAGCCGTGACGTCATGCGCCTTATTCAGCTTTCCCGTGACTCAATCGCCTTTCCTTCACCGGAAGGCGCGTTGCGTGAACCTAATGGGTTACTGGCGCTCGGGGGCGATTTAAGCCCGGCTCGTTTGCTGATGGCTTACCAGCGCGGCATCTTTCCATGGTTTTCACCCGGCGATCCTATTTTATGGTGGTCGCCAGACCCGCGCGCGGTGCTTTTCCCGGATCAGTTTCACCTGAGCCGCAGCATGAAGCGTTTCCACCGCAACTCCCCGTACCGTGTGACGCTGAACCACGCTTTCGAGCGTGTCATTGCCGAGTGTGCGGACGATCGTGACGAAGGGACCTGGATTACACCTGAAATCATCGACGCCTATAAACGGCTCCATGAATTGGGCCATGCTCATTCGATAGAAGTCTGGGAAGATAAAGAATTAGTGGGTGGAGTATATGGTGTGGCGCAAGGCTCTCTATTTTGTGGAGAGTCAATGTTCAGTCGCCGGGAAAACGCCTCCAAAACAGCACTACTGGTGTTCTGCCAACACTTTCTCAGTTATGGCGGCAAGCTAATAGATTGCCAGGTACTTAATGCCCATACCGCATCGCTAGGAGCAACTGAAATTCCTCGCCGTGAGTATCTTGAACATCTGTCCATATTTCGTCCACAACATCTGGCATCTTATTGTTGGGTGCCACAAATCCTGTCGTAGCGATAATGTTTACGGCACATTACTGTTAAGAGTGTTATAATTAGCCCCGCAGAGTGAGCTCTGCTCATTACCCCGCCGCCGTTTGGGATTAGCTTTAACAGGGACAGCCCATCGTTTATCTCTTCGCAGCCCTCATCATAAGCGCCAATAGTGCAGCTTTTGGTTGGGTTTTGGGTAATGCGCAAATTGCACTTTCGCTGGTGATTTCACCAACAATTCTTTACATGATACGTGAACTTGGGCATTATCTTGCCGGTTCAAAACTATGGTAGTGATACCCTCGAGGATTAGATGGCCAAAGAAGACAATATTGAAATGCAGGGTACCGTACTTGATACGTTACCTAACACCATGTTCCGCGTTGAGCTGGAAAACGGGCACGTGGTAACCGCTCATATCTCCGGTAAAATGCGTAAAAACTATATCCGCATCCTGACGGGTGACAAAGTCACTGTAGAGCTGACCCCGTACGACCTGAGCAAAGGCCGCATTGTCTTCCGTAGTCGCTGATAGTTTTATTTAGCGCTGCGTGGTAAACAGGCGGCGTGAACAATTTAATAATAGAAAGGCCAGGTCATTGACCTGGCCTTTTTTTATTACGGCACTAATTATTAATTAGTGCGCCGTTTCCGGTTTATGCTTCTGCGCACTATGGAAATTATAAATCAGTTTCTGATTATCTTTATCCAGCGCTACCGTCACCTGTCCCCCATCCACCAGTGAACCAAATAACAGTTCGTTAGCGAGTGGTTTTTTCAGGTTGTCCTGAATAACACGTGTCATTGGACGAGCGCCCATTGCACGGTCATAGCCTTTTTCTGCCAGCCAATCGCGGGCTTCCTGGCTCACTTCCAGAGACACACCTTTCTGATCCAGCTGCACCTGGAGTTCGACGATAAACTTGTCGACAACCTGATGAATCACATCTGTAGACAGATGGTTGAACCAAATAATGTTGTCCAGACGGTTGCGGAATTCTGGAGTAAAGATCTTCTTGATCTCTTCCATGGCATCGGTGCTGTTGTCCTGACGAATCAGGCCAATAGACTTACGCTCAGTTTCACGCACACCGGCGTTGGTGGTCATCACCAGAATTACGTTACGGAAATCAGCTTTGCGCCCATTATTATCGGTCAACGTACCGTTATCCATCACCTGCAATAACAAGTTAAAGACATCCGGGTGCGCCTTTTCGATTTCATCAAGCAGCAGCACGGAGTGAGGATGTTTAATGACCGCATCCGTCAACAGGCCTCCCTGGTCGAAACCAACGTATCCTGGAGGTGCGCCAATCAAACGGCTCACCGTGTGGCGTTCCATGTATTCCGACATATCGAAGCGCAACAGCTCAATACCCAGTGATTTCGCCAATTGAACAGTGACTTCTGTTTTACCCACGCCCGTAGGGCCGGCAAACAGGAATGAACCCACCGGCTTATGATCATGCCCTAAACCGGCACGGCTCATTTTGATGGCTTCGGTTAACGCCTCAATGGCTTTATCCTGGCCAAACACCAGCATTTTCAGGCGATCATCAAGGCTGCGAAGCGTATCGCGGTCGCTTGCTGAAACACTTTTCTCCGGGATACGCGCAATACGCGCAACCACGGTTTCGATGTCAGAGACATTGACCGTTTTCTTACGCTTGCTCACCGGCATCAGGCGGCTACGAGCACCCGCTTCGTCGATAACGTCAATGGCTTTATCTGGCAAGTGGCGATCGTTGATATATTTCACCGCCAACTCCACCGCTGCACGAATCGCTTTCGCGGTGTAACGCACGTCGTGGTGCGCTTCGTACTTCGGTTTCAGGCCGTTAATAATCTGAACGGTTTCTTCAACGCTTGGCTCAGTAATATCAATTTTCTGGAAGCGACGCGCCAAAGCACGGTCTTTCTCAAAGATATTGCTGAATTCCTGGTAAGTGGTTGAACCGATAACACGAATCTTGCCACTTGAGAGCAGCGGCTTAATCAGGTTTGCGGCATCAACTTGCCCACCCGATGCAGCGCCCGCACCGATGATGGTATGAATTTCATCAATAAACAGGATGCTGTTCTGATCCTGCTCAAGCTGTTTAAGCAGCGCTTTGAAACGTTTTTCAAAGTCACCACGGTATTTCGTGCCCGCCAGCAGCGAACCGATATCCAGCGAGTAAATGGTGCAATCGGCAATCACTTCCGGAACGTCGCCCTGCACAATACGCCAGGCAAGCCCTTCGGCAATGGCGGTTTTACCGACACCCGATTCACCCACTAAAAGCGGGTTGTTTTTACGGCGACGGCACAGAACCTGAATGGCACGCTCAAGCTCTTTCTCGCGGCCAATCAGCGGATCGATCCCTCCCACACGTGCAAGCTGGTTGAGATTGGTGGTGAAGTTTTCCATACGTTCCTCCCCGCCTGCTTGCTCTTCATTGACCGGATTTTCTGCACCGGGTGCCTGATTAGGTTCGTCTTTACGTGTACCGTGAGAGATAAAGTTCACCACATCAAGGCGGCTGACTTCATGTTTACGCAGCAGGTACGCTGCCTGGGATTCCTGCTCGCTAAAGATAGCCACCAGCACGTTTGCGCCTGTGACTTCACTGCGACCAGAAGACTGGACGTGGAACACCGCACGTTGCAGCACGCGCTGGAAGCTGAGCGTAGGTTGAGTGTCACGCTCTTCTTCACTGGCTGGCAGAACCGGTGTGGTTTGTTCGATGAAGGCCTCGAGTTCCTGTCGCAGCGCCACCAGATCTACGCTACACGCTTCCAGCGCTTCACGAGCCGATGGGTTACTGAGCAAAGCCAGTAACAGATGCTCGACAGTCATAAACTCATGTCGGTGCTCGCGCGCTCTGGCGAAAGCCATGTTTAAACTGAGTTCCAGTTCTTGATTGAGCATAGGCACCTCCCCCAAATTTTGCCTTCTTCAGGCTTTTTCTAGCGTACACAGCAGCGGATGCTCATGCTCCCTTGCATACTGGTTCACTAACGCGACTTTGGTTTCCGCTACTTCTGCAGTAAAAATGCCACAGATAGCTTTACCCTGATAGTGCACAGTGAGCATCAATTGCGTCGCACGTTCTACATCATAAGAAAAGAACTTTTGCAGCACGTCAATAACAAATTCCATCGGCGTGTAGTCATCGTTCATTAACATTACTTTATACATCGACGGTGGTTTTAGCGCTTCGCGCAATTTATCACCCACCAGTTGGTCGAAATCCAACCAATCGTTCGTCTTACCCATTGCAAATCGTCATCATGTTAAATCGCCCGTTATCATTAAGGCGAAGCCCATAGGTTGAGTGTAATACGCTTTCAGTTAACGTGACTCATTGAGTTCAAACGTGACAACTTTTAGCTATAGAGAGCTCTGTCACATTAATCACAATAGCGTTAACTGCTTCAAATTTTTGATTCATTTTCAATCGGTCCCCCCCGTGCAACGCTTGACGACATGGTTAAATTATCTACATTGTACAAGCGTGAGTTGGCGAGGTTTTGAACAGCCCGCCCTCACCCACCGGTTCATTCCATCTCACTTATAAGATTTTCGAAGGATGTAGAAGCATGGAAACGGGTACAGTTAAATGGTTCAATAACGCCAAAGGGTTTGGTTTTATCTGCCCTGAAGGCGGTGGCGAAGATATCTTCGCTCATTACTCCACCATTAAGATGGATGGTTACAGAACGCTTAAAGCCGGGCAAACAGTCAGGTTTGATGTACATCAGGGGCCAAAAGGCAATCACGCTAGCTTGATTGTACCTCTGGAACTCGAAGCTGCGGTCGCCTGACCTTTTGTTTCATTGTGTACATCCCCCAGTCAAAATGCCAGCCCGCAAGCTGGCATTTTTATTTCGGGTCTATAACCAATCGTCATATCTCAGATTAAAATTATTCACGCGCCAGCGCATCAATCGGGTTCAATCTTGCGGCATTTCTCGCTGGCAGCCAGCCAAAAATAATTCCCGTCGCAGTCGAACAGGCAAATGCGGTTAACAATGCCATCGGCGAGAAACCAATTTCCCAGCCCGGTAAAACCAGTTGCAGCGTGAAGGCAATCAGCAGAGATAACGAAATCCCCAACGCGCCTCCTACCAGGCACACCAGCACAGCCTCAATCAAAAACTGCTGCAATACATCACTGGCTCGTGCGCCAACTGCCATGCGAATGCCAATTTCTTTGGTGCGCTCGGTTACCGACACCAGCATGATATTCATCACGCCAATACCGCCTACCAATAACGAAATGACCGCCACCAAAGTCAGGAACATCTGCAGAGTACGTGTAGTCTTTTCTGCCGTTTTCAACAGTCCGTCCATATTGTAGGTGAAGAAATCTTTCTTACCGTGACGTAACTGCAACAAACGGTTGAGCTGCTGCTCTGCCTCGTGACTGTTGTAGCCTTCGTTGACGCGCACAGTGATGGAGTTCAGCCAGCTTTGCCCCATCACTCGCCCAGCCATGGTGTTATACGGCAGCCAGACTCGCAAAATTTTACTGCTGCCGAACATCGACTGCTTCTCTTGCGCCACACCGATTACTGTCGCAGGCATATTCCCCACCAGCACAATCTCACCCACTACATTGGCTTTATTCGGAAACAATTGCCGTTTGGTGTTGCTGTCCAGCACCACCACCTGTGCGCGCCCTGCCAGCTGCTCTTCGTTAAAGGTATTCCCTTCGCTAAAGGTCATGCCATAGACGTTAAAATACTGGCTGCTGACACCGTTCACGCTGGCGGCCGCATCAACATTGCCATAACGTAAACGTAAGTTGCTTGAAAGCGCAGGTGTGGCTGACCTGACCCACGGTTGCTGGCTTATTGCTGCCAGGTCATCGTATTTCAGCGCCTGCTGGTACTGCGGGTCATCGTCGCCAAAATCTTTACCTGGATAGATATCAATCGTATTGGTACCTATCGAGCGAATATCCTGCAACACCATCTGTTTTGCTGCATCACCGACAATGACTATCGATACCACCGAAGCAATACCGATAATGATCCCAAGCATGGTTAACAGAGTGCGCATTTTATTCGCCGCCAGCGCCAGCCAGGCCATGGTAAATGCTTCGCGGAAACTGCTAAGTGTTTGCTGAAATGCCGAGTTTGCGGGCTGTGGTTTCACCTCTTTCGGTGCACCAGTCTGTTGAATAACAGAAGGAGGATTACTGATAATCTCACCATCGTGAATCTCGATAACACGCTGCGCCTGCGCGGCAATGGAAGGATCGTGCGTCACAATAATGACAGTATGCCCCTGCTCACGCAGTTGCTTGAGTGTTGCCATCACCTCTTCGCCAGAGTGGCTATCCAGCGCGCCAGTTGGCTCATCAGCAAGAATGACCTGCCCACCATTCATCAGAGCGCGAGCGATACTGACGCGCTGCTGCTGCCCGCCGGAAAGCTGTGAAGGCAAGTAGTCGACGCGCTCAGCGAGCCCCAGGCGCATCAACAACGCTCGTGCACGTTGCTGGCGGTAAACACGCGCCGTACCGGCATACACCGCTGGCACTTCCACGTTTTGGGTCGCGTTCAGATGCGAGAGCAAATGGTAGCGCTGGAAGATAAAACCAAAGTGCTCACGGCGTAACGTCGCAAGTGCATCGCTGTCCAGGAGTGCCGTGTCCTGGCCGGCCACTTTGTAACTACCGCTGCTGGGTTTATCCAGACAGCCAAGAATGTTCATCAGCGTGGATTTACCAGAACCTGACGCCCCGACAATCGCCACCATCTCACCGGCTTCAATCGTGATATTGATGCCTTTAAGCACTTCAACTTGTTCGTCTCCCGACGGATAGCTACGGCGAATATCCCGTAGCTCAAGCAGTGCTGTCATGGCGCACTCCCGGCGGTGCTTTTGCCAGTCACCACTTCTTCACCTTCGGTGAGGCCAGTGGCAACTTGCGCCTGGGTGTCATTACGCATACCGATAGTAATTTCGCGGTCACGGGTTTCACCGTTGCGTAAAACCGAAACTTTATAGCGGTTATCACCGACCGGCTCGCCCAGAGCGGCAAGCGGTATGGTTAACACGTCTTTCACGCCACCAAGCTGAATATGTACCTGCGCTGTCATTTCCAGACGCAACACGCCTTTCGGGTTCGGGACTTCGAAACGGGCGTTATAGAAGATCGCGTCGTTGACCTTAACCGGCGTCGGCAGAATATCAATGAGCACGCCTTCATAACGCGTCAATGGATCACCGAGCACCGTGAACCAGGCTTTTTGACCAGGTTTTAGGTGAATCACGTCCGCTTCAGAAACCTGCGCCTTCACTAACATGGTCCCGAGATCAGCAAGTGTCAGAATGTTCGGTGCTTGCTGAGCCGCAATCACCGTCTGGCCTTGTTTGGTGGTGATTTCCGTCACTTCACCTGCCATCGGTGCCACAATCTGCGTGTAATCAAGGTTAGTTTTTGCCGTATCTAATGAGGCCTGATTACGTTTAATTTGCGCGTCAATAGTGCCAATTTGCGCCTGCCTGACTTCCAGATCGGTCACTGCGGTATCCAGATCTTGCTGTGATATTGCCTGCGTTTTGGCCAGCGCCCGCTGGCGGTTTAACGTCACTTGCGCAAGTTTGGACTGTGCCACAGCCTGGCGCCGCTGAGCACGCAACTCCATTAATGTCGCTTCCACTTCTTTAATCTGGTTTTGTGCTTGTTCGGGATCGATAACCCCCAACAGCTGATCTTTCTTCACTTTATCGCCGATGTTTACCGACAACGTTTTTAGCTGCCCGCTGACCTGGGCACCCACGTCAACTTTACGCAAAGCATCGAGTTTACCCGTCGCTAGCACCGTTTGTTGCAGCTCGCCTTTACGCACAATCATGGTCTGATAAACCGGCGCTGGCGCATTCAGAAACTTCCAGAGCCAAATGACGAACAGCAATACCAACAGGCCCAGAAGCCAATAACGTTTTTTTATTTTTCCCTTGAATCTCATAGGTATCCTGCAAACAGACTGGCTAATTAAATGAAGTCTCAACAAAAACCGCGAGTCTACCGCTCTGTGGCTACTGATTGAACATTCATTGAACTTAAGAGTGGTGAAATTACACCATTCTTTATCAACCAGGTTTCAATCATGTCGCCAATTACCGTAGACGAACTTATTTCAACACCGCAACTTAGTGGATGGCAGCTATTTCTTTGTCTGGCAAAGGGACAGTGGACGCCTGGTAGCGCGTGGAAAAATCCGGCTTACCGCCGCAAGTTTGTCCTGCGGTCACTGGCAAATCCATGGGCTACGGCACGTTTACTGAGCGATTTATCTCATCAGCCCTGGCTTGAAAAACTGCTTAACGTGCAGCCTGGTTTACCCTGCCGAACCCATCGCCCTTATTTAACAACGAATTTTAACCGCAAGGCTGTGGCGAATGCATTGTCTTTCCACTACAACGAGCTGACCAATGCTCTGCCTGTAACCCTACTACAGCAGCACTTTTCAGAAAAAGGTGCACGCCTGGCAACCATAACGGGTAAAGATGAATGCTTCTACTACCTGAATTTTTGCGCCATCGCCAATCTCGACAAAGAAGGTGAAGCGACGTTGACCTTCACCCGCCAGGATGGAATTACGCTTGCTGGATTAACCTTCACTTTGTGCCAGCATCAGGGCCAAAAGACACTGTTTATCGGCGGATTGCAGGGAGCTCAAAGCGACGTACCCCATGAATATATCCAGGTCGCCACGAAAGCCTGTCACGGATTGTTCCCAAAACGCCTGGTTCTTGAAGCTGCCTGCCAACTGGCTCGCCATTTAGGAGCGAAAAAAATCCTTGCGGTCAGCAACAGCTCGCATATCTATCGCTCATGGCGCTATGCGAAAAAGAAGAAAGACAAAATCCATGCTGATTACGATAGCTTCTGGCAATCAATGAGCGGTGAGTTATTGCCAGAAGGTTTCTTTAGCATGCCTTTAAGCGTGGCTCGCAAACCCCTTGAGGATATCGCCAGCAAAAAACGCGCTGAGTATCGCCGCCGCTACAATTTGCTCGATGAGATGACAACGCATATTGAGCAGCAGTTTTAAGCAACTGCCGGGCTAATCAGCACGGCCACGCGCCAGCCATAAGACACGTGAGAACATTTTTCGCAACAGCGAAGGCACAGCATCAACACCACGCCTGCCAGCCTCCATCGCCACTTCAATAGCCAGGTCAGGCTTAGAAGAACGGTGGATGGCTTTTACAATAATGCGCCGCATATTCATCGGCACATTTTCGGGAAGCTGTGCCACACGGTGGAAAACATCTGCAAACCCCTGACGATACATGAAATGCTCCATGTCCATCGCAGGCAATGTCGTCAGATGGTCGCGTTCCTGATCGCGGTCATTTTCCAGAATGCCGCGCACCACAGACGCATATTTTTTGCCCGCTTCATCGCCATCAACCAGCACATGCCATTCAATACCCATGCGCCTCGCAAATTTTATCAAGGGGCGTAGACCAGACTGTGCAAACTCTATGACCTTCACCCCTTCGGCGTCAAAATGGTGCCCACACTGGCGCGCCAGTTCGTTCATCACCCACACCTCTGTTTCCCCTTCGACTAACAACCAGCAGCGAGCAAACAGTGATGATGCCCGATTAAAGCGGATGTGAAACGCAATGCGACGGCTATCTTCAGCATTCATCCCGCCAGGACCGAGCCGCCATGCAGCAACTTTCGAAGATTCACGCACCAGACGACAGACATTCTCAACCGGGGTGAGTGATAACAATTCACCGGAATTGGTGGTGGTGATTTTTTGTAGCGGTAGCAGATTTAATAAATGCCAGGCCACTGACAACATAATAGGGTGTAGCCGCGTTTCCGGATCTTCCACCAGCAACAGGGGGCGCGCGTCTTTATCCAGCGCTACGGTTCCTTTTGCTTGCAGAAGTGTTGAAAACATTCCCAGTAAGATCATGCGGTGAGCACGACTATTGGGTTTGTCTATCATGCGGTTGATGACATCCAGATAACGCCAGCTTCGTTGCTCATCGTGCGAGCGACGTCGTAACAGCCGCTGATGCGCAACAGCACCCTGCTCAGAAAAATAGTGTTCAAGCAATTGCACCATGGCCGACAGCCCCTGGCGCAACTGTGAATCTGTGAGATTTTGCGGGCGAGAAACCAGTTCACGCGCGAGGAAATCAAGCTGACGGGCCGTCATCTCAGTTTCTGGCATTACCGGGATGCTATCGTTGCGCAGGCGGCGCATAAATCGCGCATCACGTAAGCGTAACACGGGGTTGAGACGGATAATTTGCCTGGCAAGCGTATCAATATCATCAAGCTCAACGGAGTGACCGTTGTTATCAAGGAAGCTGCGTAGCGTCAGAATTGTGCCATCGTCCGCAAGCTCACCGACCAGACGATACATGATGCGATGGAAGCCATCATTCCCTTCCACCCATACAGGCGACAGTGAGCGGTAACGCCGCCCGAGATGATGGCCAGGTGCTGTTTCCCGAAAGGTCAGCACAATGTGTAGATGGTGCTCCCGGCCTTGTAGATCGCCCGGAGGGAAGTAGAAATCGTCACGACCGAAGTGATAGAGAGTTTCGTGCGGTGACAGCAACAAAGTGAGCGCATCCAGCAAGCTGGATTTACCCCATGCGTTTTCGCCAATCAAAACGTTATTTTGCTCAAGCATTAACGATAGACGGTTAATACCCCTGAATCCGACAATTTCTACACGCTCGAGAAACATAATCCCTCCAGATTGGTTAATGCTTTCCTTTAGCTACACGCCACAGCCTGCATAGCTCGAGTATATACCTTTCCCCCTCTGGCGGCAGGTTAGCCCGTCGAGTTATTTGTGGCGTAGCAGGATAGTATTAATTTTGCCATTTTTATTCGTTCCAAAAATAAACAAATAATTTTATTGCTATCACTTGTAATTCCACCAACTGATAAAAAGTGCGTTTAATACAAGACAATTCTTACTTTATTAAAAACTCTTCTATACTTCCAACGTGTTTATTCTTGATAGGAATGCCATCTCATTGCCCTAAATCAATTTTTTAGGATTTTATAGTGTGGCTCTAACTAAGTGAACTCATTAACATTGCTGCTCTTTTATTATTTACGTTACGTCTTAAACGGTTGTAACAAACAATAATCGGGTAGATGCCTTTATTTACATCACCCGGGATTCACTGTTTTTGAAATGCAGAGGTGGTTATGTTTAGGAAATTAGCGGCAGAATTCTTTGGCACATTCTGGTTGGTATTTGGTGGTTGTGGGAGTGCAGTGTTGGCAGCGGCATATCCTGAGTTAGGGATTGGTTTTGTCGGTGTGGCATTAGCATTTGGTTTAACTGTATTAACTATGGCCTATGCAGTTGGTCATATTTCCGGCGGTCACTTTAACCCAGCAGTCACTCTGGGCTTGTGGGCTGGCGGACGTTTCCCAGCTAAAGATGTTATTGGTTATATTGTGGCGCAAGTGATTGGCGGTATTGTTGCAGCCGGTATTCTTTATTTAGTTGCCAGCGGCAAAAGTGGCTTTGATGCAGCAGCAAGCGGTTTTGCGTCTAATGGTTATGGTGAACATTCACCAGACCATTACTCCATGTTGTCAGCAATCATTATTGAAATCGTCTTAACCTGCGGCTTCTTGATTGTGATCCATGGGGCAACCGATAAGTTTGCACCAGCGGGCTTTGCACCTATTGCTATCGGCCTTGCGTTAACCTTGATTCACCTGATTAGCATCCCAGTCACCAATACCTCTGTGAACCCAGCACGTAGTACTGCCGTTGCTATCTTCCAGGGCGGTTGGGCATTACAGCAATTGTGGCTGTTCTGGGTAATGCCAATTATTGGCGGTATCCTGGGTGGTGTTATCTACCGGACATTGCTGGAAAAACGTAACTAATTTGACTCAAGCGTCACCGGCTTCAATTTGGCTGGTGGCGCTGTATTTACTTGCCCTGCACCAAATCCTCAACCTGCATAAAAATCCTTTTTTTTCGTAGCTTTACTCATTCTCTTTCTTTGGGTAGTGTGACATACGTCGTTACTTCTATCGCAAGGATTGTCCGCACCATGTTTTCGGGATTGTTAATTATCTTAGTGCCGCTGATTATCGGTTATCTGATTCCTCTGAAACAAACCAGTCTGTTAAAGCTCATTAATCGCCTATTGAGCTGGATTGTGTATGTGATTTTATTTTTCATGGGCATCAGCCTCGCATTTCTCGATAACCTGGCAAGTAACCTGCTTGCAATCCTTCATTACGCTGCGGTCACCGTCGTGGTTCTGCTGTTATGTAACGCAGCGGCGCTGCTTTGGCTTGAGCGTTCCATGCCATGGCGACACAATCACGAGCAAGAAAAACTCCCTTCACGAATTGCGATGGCGCTGGAATCACTAAAATTATGCTTCGTGGTGATAGCTGGTTTTCTACTTGGCCTGACTGGCTGGCCAATTCTGCATCACGCGACCGACGCCAGCGAATACACACTTATATTCCTGTTGTTGCTGGTTGGTATCCAACTGCGTAATAGCGGTATGACGTTAAAACAGATTGTGCTTAATCGGCGCGGTATGATCGTGGCAGTAGTCGTGGCACTGAGTTCACTTGCCGGTGGTGTTATCAACGCCTTTATTCTCGACCTACCGATTAAGACTGGTTTAGCGATGGCATCGGGATTCGGCTGGTATTCACTGTCGGGTATTTTGATGACTGAATCCTACGGACCAGTAATTGGTAGTGCGGCATTCTTTAATGACCTGGCGCGAGAGCTAATTGCCATCATGTTGATTCCCGGGCTAGTACGCCGTAGCCGTTCAACCGCCCTCGGGTTGTCTGGCGCAACGTCGATGGACTTCACCCTGCCTGTTTTACAGCGCAGCGGAGGGCTGGAAATTGTTCCAGCGGCGATTGTTCACGGATTCATCCTCAGCTTACTCACCCCGCTTCTCATGGCGTTTTTCGCTTCCTGATACCTCATTGGCGGTAGGTTTCTGCCGCCAAAATTGCGCTAAATCAATCTCCTTTTAAGTTGGATCAGAAATACCTTTTCCCTGTGCGGCACTGAGTATAGCCTTAAACATGTATATTAAATATAACTTTAAAAGGTACGATCATGTTTTGTGTGCAATGTGAACAAACAATCCGCACCCCTGCGGGCAACGGCTGCTCTTATGCTCAGGGCATGTGCGGGAAAACGGCTGAAACATCAGACCTACAAGATTTGTTGATCGCAACACTGCAGGGTTTATCTGCATGGGCACTGGCCGCACGTGAAGTCGGCATCATCAGTCATGAAGTTGATCACTTTGCACCGCGTGCCTTTTTCTCAACGCTGACCAACGTTAACTTCGACTCTCCGCGCATCGTTGGCTACGCCCGCGAAGCCATAATTGCGCGCGAAAGCCTGAAAGCTCGCACCCTCGCGATTAACCCAAACATTACCGTCACCAATCCAATGGCTGAGCTGCAACTGGTCAGCAACGATTTGGGCGACCTGCAGCGTCAGGCGGCTGAGTTCGCGCCAAACCGCGACAAAGCAGAAATTGGTGACGATATTCTTGGCCTGCGCCTGCTGTGCTTGTACGGCCTGAAAGGTGCGGCGGCGTATATGGAACACGCCCACGTTCTTGGCCAGTACGACAACGATATCTATGCGCAGTACCACAAAATTATGGCGTGGCTCGGCACTTGGCCTGCGGACATGGGCGCACTGCTTGAGTGCTCCATGGAAATCGGCCAGATGAACTTCAAAGTGATGAGCATTCTGGACCAGGGCGAAACCGAGAAATACGGTCACCCAACACCTACGCAAGTGAATGTGCGCCCAGTCGCTGGCAAATGTGTTTTGATTTCCGGCCATGATCTTAAAGATCTCTATAATCTGCTGGAACAAACTGAAGGCACAGGCGTAAACGTCTATACCCATGGCGAAATGCTGCCAGCGCATGGCTACCCGGAACTGCGCAAATTCAAACATTTGGTTGGTAACTACGGCAGCGGCTGGCAGAACCAGCAAAGCGAGTTCGCCCGCTTCCCTGGCCCAATCGTGATGACCTCAAACTGCATCATCAACCCGGAAGTCGGCTCATATACTGACCGTATCTGGACCCGTAGCATTGTCGGCTGGCCGGGCGTTAGCCACCTCGAAGGCGATGATTTCACATCAGTCATCACCCAGGCTACGCAAATGGCGGGCTTCCCATATAGCGAAATCGAACACCTGATTACTGTCGGCTTTGGCCGTCAGACGCTGCTGGGTGCGGCTGATACCCTTATTGACCTGGTTAGCCGTGAAAAACTGCGCCACATCTTCCTTGTGGGCGGCTGTGACGGTGAACGCGGCGAGCGTAGCTACTTTACTGATTTCGCCACCAGCGTGCCGAAAGACTGCCTGATCCTGACACTTGCCTGCGGTAAATATCGCTTTAACAAACTGGACTTCGGCGATATTGAAGGACTGCCACGCCTGATCGATGCCGGTCAGTGTAACGATGCTTACTCAGCAATCATTCTTGCTGTAACACTTGCTGAAAAACTCGGTTGTGGCGTGAACGACCTACCACTGAGCCTGGTGCTTTCGTGGTTTGAGCAAAAAGCGATTGTTATCCTGCTGACCCTGCTGTCGCTGGGCGTCACCAATATCGTCGCCGGCCCTACCACACCGGCCTTCCTGACGCCAAATCTGTTGGCTGTGCTCAATGAGAAATTTGGCCTGCGCGCCATCACGACTGTTGATGACGATATTAAACAGCTGATGGGTGCATAAGGAGAAGCCATGACTATGCCAACGCCACTGTGCCCGTACCGCATGCAGGTGCATCATATTCATCAGGAAACGCCGGATGTCTGGACGCTGTCGCTGATCAATCACGACTTTTATCCTTACAAGGCCGGGCAATATGCACTGGTGAGTATTCGTGATAGCGATGAAACGCTACGGGCTTACACCATTTCTTCCACGCCGGGACTCAGCCCGTTCGTCACGCTGACCATCCGCCGTATCGAAAATGGCGTTGGTTCCGCATGGCTAACCCAGGACGTGAAACCCGGTGATTACCTCTGGCTGTCTGAAGGCCAGGGGGAATTTACCTGTGAAAATCTCACCACCGACCGCTATCTGTTGATGGCAGCCGGTTGTGGCGTAACGCCAATTATGTCGATGCGCCGCTGGCTGGCAAAGCACCGCCCACAGGCCGACGTGCAGGTTATTTATAACGTTCGCTCACCAGAAGATGTGATTTTTGCTGACGAATGGCGTGATTACCCGGTGACACTGGTGGCCGAGAATAACGCGACGCACGGTTTCATCTCCGGGCGCATTACTCGCGAAATTCTGGCTTGCGTGCCGGATATTGCCTCGCGCACCGTCATGACCTGCGGCCCTGATCCGTATATGGAATGGGTGGAAAAAGAAGTTCAGGCGTTAGGCGTGAGCGCATTTTATGCGGAGAAGTTCTTTACGCCGGTCGCCGCACCTGTCGAAAGCGGTTTGAAGTTCACCACGTTAAAACCGCTGCGCGAGTTCTACGCGCCGGTAGGCAGCTCTCTGCTGGCGGCAATGGAAAGCAATAAAGTGCAAGTGAATGCAGCTTGTCGTGCAGGTGTTTGCGGCAGCTGTAAAACCAAAGTTGAGTCCGGTGAATACACCGTAAGCAGCACCATGACATTAACTGACGCAGAAGTTGCCAACGGTTATGTGCTGGCTTGTTGCTGCCACCCGCAAAGTGATTTAGTTCTCGCTTGATCCACTCGTGCCACTCAGATGCTGAGTGGCACTTTCTGCCCTGCCTCTTCTGTTTCCTTGACTAAGCTTGTTTACGTTAACTGAATCGTGACAAGGAGAACCAATGAAACAGACCGTAGCAGCTTACCTGGCAAAAACGCTTGAAAGTGCAGGTGTAAAACGAATCTGGGGCGTCACGGGGGATTCCCTTAATGGACTTAGCGACAGCCTTAACCGCATGGGTACCATTCAATGGATGCCGACACGCCATGAAGAAGTCGCCGCTTTTGCCGCAGGCGCAGAAGCCCACCTATCAGGTGAACTGGCGGTGTGTGCGGGTTCCTGTGGCCCCGGCAACCTACATTTAATCAATGGTCTGTTCGACTGCCACCGTAACCGCGTCCCGGTGCTGGCCATTGCCGCGCATATTCCATCGAGCGAAATCGGCAGCGGTTATTTCCAGGAAACCCATCCCGAAGAGTTGTTCCGCGAATGCAGCCATTATTGCGAGCTGGTGTCATCCCCGGAACAAATCCCCCAGGTACTGGCGATTGCGATGCGCAAAGCGGTATTAAACCGTGGCGTTTCGGTCGTGGTCTTGCCCGGCGACGTAGCACTTAAACCCGCCCCGGAAACCGCCAGCACGCACTGGTATCCGGCACCACAACCAATTATTGTGCCACCCCATGACGAACTGAAAAAACTGGCGCAATTGCTGCGTTATAACGACAACATCGCGCTGATGTGCGGCAGCGGTTGTGCGGGTGCGCATGAAGAACTGGTGCAGTTTGCCGCCACGCTTAAAGCGCCGATTGTTCACGCACTGCGCGGCAAAGAACACGTTGAATACGATAACCCTTACGATGTTGGCATGACCGGGCTAATCGGCTTTTCATCAGGTTTCCATACCATGATGAACGCCGACACGCTGATCCTGCTCGGTACCCAATTCCCCTATCGCGCCTTCTACCCGACCGATGCAAAAATCATTCAGATTGATATCAACCCCGGCAGCATCGGTGCGCATAGCAAAGTCGATATGGCGCTGGTCGGCGATATTAAAGCCACACTTGCGGCACTCATTCCGCTACTGGAAGAAAAAACCGACCGCAGCTTCCTCGACAAAGCGCTGGATAATTACCGTGAAGCGCGGGAGAGCCTCGACGAACTGGCTCAACCCGGCGATAGCGACGTGGTTCACCCGCAATACGTTGCACAGCAAATCAGCCATTACGCCGATGAAGATGCCATTTTCACCTGCGATGTCGGCACCCCCACCGTGTGGGCTGCGCGATATCTGAAAATGAACGGTAAACGCCGTCTGATAGGTTCGTTTACCCACGGTTCAATGGCGAACGCCATGCCACAGGCGCTGGGCGCAAAAGCGACCGCACCAGACCGGCAAGTTATCGCCATGTGCGGCGATGGCGGTTTCAGCATGCTGATGGGGGATTTTCTCTCGGTCGTGCAGATGAAACTGCCGATCAAAATTGTGGTGTTTAACAACAGCGTGCTGGGTTTTGTGGCAATGGAAATGAAAGCCGGCGGCTACCTGACAGACGGTACGGAACTTCACGACACGAACTTTGCCAATATCGCCAATGCCTGCGGGATCACCGGTATTCGTGTTGAAAAAGCGGCCGACCTGGATAATGCCTTGCAACGAGCCCTAAGCATTGACGGCCCGGTGTTGGTGGATGTGGTGGTTGCCAAAGATGAACTGGCAATTCCACCGCAAATCAAACTCGAACAGGCCAAAGGGTTCAGCCTGTATATGCTGCGCGCCATTATCAGCGGGCGCGGTGATGAAGTTATCGAACTGGCGAAAACGAATTGGTTCCGGTAAAACAGTTCTTTAATTGAGGACATTAATAAGGACCGACCGTGATTGACTTGCGCAGCGACACCGTAACCCGCCCGAGCGAAGAAATGCTCAAACGTATGATGGCAGCCCCCACTGGCGATGACGTTTACGGTGATGACCCAACGGTCAACGAACTACAAGATTACGCCGCCAAACTCAGCGGCAAAGAAGCCGCGCTATTTCTGCCAACCGGCACTCAGGCAAACCTGGTGGCGCTGCTGAGCCATTGCGAACGTGGTGAAGAGTATATTGTTGGGCAACTTGCCCACAATTATCTCTACGAAGCCGGCGGCGCTGCGGTTTTAGGCAGTATTCAACCGCAACCGATTGACGCTAACCCGGACGGTTCGCTGCCGCTTGATAAAGTAGCCGCGAAAATCAAACCTGACGATATCCACTTTGCGCGAACCAAACTGCTCAGCCTTGAAAACACCCATAATGGCAAAGTTTTGCCGCGCGAGTATTTGAAGCAAGCCTGGGAATTTAGCCGCAATCACAACCTGGCTTTGCACGTTGACGGCGCACGTATCTTTAATGCCGTGGTGGAATATGGCTGTACGCTCGAAGAAGTGATGCGCTACTGCGATACCTTCACGATTTGCCTCTCTAAAGGACTTGGAACACCGGTCGGTTCGCTGTTAGTCGGCAGCCATGAGTACATCAAGCGTGCAACACGCTGGCGTAAAATGGTCGGTGGTGGCATGCGTCAGGCGGGAATTCTGGCGGCGGCGGGTTTATACGCGCTGGAGAATAACGTGCAACGCCTGAAAGAGGATCACGCCAACGCCCATTGGCTGGCTGGCGAATTGCGTGAAATCGGTGTTGATGTCTCTCGTCAGGATACCAATATGGTGTTTGTCCGCGTGCCGGTTGAACAAGCAGAAAGCCTCGGTAAATTCATGAAAGAACGCGGTGTTTTGATGAGTGCAGGCCCGGTAACTCGCCTGGTGATTCACCTTGATGTGAACCGTGAGCAGTTGGCCGAAGTGGTTTCTCACTGGCAGACTTTTTTACAACGCTAAACAGAGGTCACGGACGATGACACAGCCACAAAACATTCTGGTGCTCGGTGCTAGCGGCTATATAGGCCAACATCTGGTGCCAAAGCTTGCCGCTGCCGGACATCATGTTACTGCAGCGGCAAGACGTGTCGAGTGGCTGGAGAAACAACCCTGGCCGGGAGTCGTTTGCCGCCATGTCGATTTACAATGGCCGGGAGCGCTTCCCGCACTGCTGGAAAACATCGATACCCTTTACTACCTGGTACATAGCATGGGCGACGGCGCTGATTTTGTTGCCCATGAACGCCAGACTGCGCTCAATTTGCGTGATGCACTACGAGAACATCCGGTAAAGCAGCTTATCTTTCTGAGCTCACTGCAAGCTGCCGAAGGTGACGGTGATTCCGCACACCTGCGCGCTCGCCAGCTCACCGCCGATATACTGCGTGATGCTGGAGTTCCGGTAACTGAAGTTCGGGCCGGCATTATTGTTGGCGCAGGTTCTGCCGCCTTCGAAGTCATGCGCGATATGGTTTATAACCTACCGGTACTCACGCCCCCACGTTGGGTGCGCTCGCGCACCACACCTATCGCACTCGAAAACTTGCTGCATTATTTGACTGAACTACTCAATCATCCATCACAGGAAAATCGTGTTTTCGAAGCCGCCGGCCCGGAAGTACTAAGCTATCAGCAGCAGTTCGAGCGCTTTATGGCAATTAGCGGTAAACGTCGCCCTCTTATCCCCATTCCGTTGCCGACCAGTTGGATCTCGGTCTGGTTCCTGAACATGATCACTTCGGTGCCACCAACGATTGCTAAAGCGCTGATCCAGGGGTTGAAGCACGATCTGCTGGCCGAGGATCGTGAACTTCGCGCGTTGATCCCGCAAAAGTTACTTACCTTTGATGATGCCGTTCGTGCAACGCTTGAAGATGAACACAAACTCGCTAATTCGCAGGACTGGGGTTATGACGCCCAGGCATTTGCCCGTTGGAGACCAGATTACGGTTACTTCCCCAAGCAAGCGGGCTGCACGCTAAAAACAAGCGCTGAGTTGGCAGATTTGTGGCAAGTAGTTAATCAGATAGGTGGGAAAGAGGGGTATTTCTTCGGCAATATTTTGTGGAAAACCCGTGGTTATATGGATCTATTAGTCGGGCATCGGCTGGCAAAAGGCCGCCCTGACAGACCAATGCTTGAAGTAGGCGACCATGTAGATAGCTGGAAAGTGATTATTGTTGAGCCACAAAAAGAGCTTACATTGTTGTTTGGTATGAAAGCGCCGGGACTTGGGCGGCTTTCCTTCACACTGCGTGACCACGGTAAGTATCGAACGCTGGATGTTCGTGCCTGGTGGCACCCCCATGGAACCGCAGGTTTGTTCTACTGGTTGATAATGATCCCCGCTCATCTGTTCATTTTTCGAGGTATGGCCCGCCGGATTTGCCAACTTTCCGAACGAGCTTCCCCACAATAATTCGAGTTGCAGGAAGGCGGCAACGTAGTGAATCCCCAGGAGCTTACATCAGTAAGTGACTGGGGTGAGCGAGGAAGCCAACGCACATGCAACTTGAAGTATTAAGGGGAATGGCACATAAAGTTCGTTAACTCCTCCTAAACTTTGGCTTTCCCCATTGCAAGCGCCGCCATTTCACGGAAAAATGCGCAGCGTAAATCTCAATTATCATGAGTTGGTCGACATGAAGGTACTGGTAACGGGCGCCACCAGCGGTTTAGGCCGAAACGCGGTCGAATTTCTTCGCGCAAAAGGCATCAGCGTTCGGGCAACTGGTCGTAATGAGGCCATGGGCAAACTGCTGGAAAAAATGGGTGCAGAGTTTGTTCATGCAGACCTGACCGATCTGGTTTCTTCGCAGGCTAAAGTGATGCTGGCCGATGTCGATACGCTTTGGCATTGCTCAAGCTTTACCTCTCCGTGGGGAACACAGGAAGCATTCGATCTCGCCAACGTCCGCGCCACTCGCCGTTTAGGTGAATGGGCCGTTGCCTGGGGGGTGCGCAACTTCGTGCATATTTCCTCGCCGTCGCTCTATTTTGATTACCATCACCATCGCAATATCAGCGAAGAGTTTCGGCCGGTCCGTTTTGCTAACGAATTTGCTCGCAGCAAAGCCGCCAGCGAAGAAGTGATTCAACTGTTAGCGCAGTCAAATCCACATACACGTTTCACGATTCTGCGCCCGCAAAGCTTATTTGGTCCGCATGACAAAGTCTTTTTCCCACGTCTGGTGCAGATGATGCGTCACTATGGCAGCGTGCTGTTGCCACGCGGAGGTGAGGCGATGGTGGATATGACTTATATCGAAAATGCGGTGCATGCGATGTGGCTTGCCACGCAGTGTGAAACGCAGCCGTCAGGCCGGGCGTACAACATCACGAATATGGAAGCTCGTCCTCTACGCGTTATCGTGCAGAAATTGATTGATGAGTTAGAGATTAAATGCCGGATTCGTTCCGTGCCCTACCCTATGCTGGATGTGATTGCCCGCAGCATGGAGCGTCTGGGTAGCAAGTCAGCAAAAGAACCGGTGCTGACTCACTATGGTGTGTCGAAGCTGAATTTTGATTTAACGCTGGATACGACTCGAGCTGAGACCGAATTAGGCTATAAACCGATTATCACCCTTGATGAAGGTATTCGTCGTACCGCGCTTTGGCTGCGCGACCACGGTACGCTGCACCGCTAACCCCGTTATCCTTCAAGTCTAAGCCAGGGTCTAACCCTGGCCATATTTCTCGAGCAACGCTTGTGCAATGGATTCAGTTTGCGCATCCGGCAGGCCGGAATATTCTTTTGGCCGGAAGTGCATCTGGAAAGCCTGAATCACTCTTTTTTGCTGTTCCGACGACATTTCAGGCGTCACCTGATAACCATAACGCGATAGCAAATCGAGCAAACCTCGCTTATCCACAGGCTGGTATGGTCCACGGCCATTCAGGTAAAAGGCCACTCTGTTTGCATCCGGCCAGGCACCTACACCCTGCTGTGCCAGTTGCTGCCACGGGAAGAGTGGGCCGGGATCAACTTTACGCTGCGGGGCAATATCCGCATGTGCGACCACGTTTTGCGGTTGGATTTGATAACGAGCGATAATCACTTTCGCCAATCTCTCCAGCGCCGAGATCTGCGCTGGGTTGAATGGATAAAACTGCTTTACACGGCCCTGGCGCGTAAAACCTTTATTCTCCAGCTCAATACCAATCGAAGTGTCATTAATGCGCGTAGCGCCGCGCCAGAAGCTCACACCTGCATGCCACGCTAATTCACTTTCAGGCACTAATTGCCAGATAACCGGTTTGCCGCCAGATGTCGGTGGTGTATCGGGAATCAAATAGTGAGAACTGACATTTTGTTCAGTTAAAGTAGTTAGCGAACCGGCAAAATCATCGGCGGTGTAGTGAATAACCAACACTTTTACACGTGGATAGGCATTCCTCGCAGTGTGGCTGGTGTCGACTATATAATCGCCTTTATCGACAACGTTTTTTTCAGCAACTTCAGGCTTGCTGGCACACCCCGCGAGCAAAAGCGCGATTAAAAATGCGGCCAGGCGATCTTTCATCAACACGTTTTCACCGCGGTGCCAGTGACGCTCACCATCAACATGCTGCCATCTTTGCCCACTGTTTCGTAGTCGATATCAATACCCACCACGGCGTTAGCTCCCAGGCTTTCTGCCTGCTCCTGCAATTCTCTAAACGCTATCTCACGCGCTTTGCGCAGCTCTTTTTCGTAAGCACCGGAACGGCCACCGACGATATCGCGCACGCCAGCAAAAAAATCACGGAAAATATTGGCACCCAGAATCGCTTCCCCAATCACCACACCACAATATTCCGTGATGCTCTGCCCTTCAAGCGTAGGGGTTGTTGTAAATTGCATAAGCTTCTCCTCTCTTTGTATCAACATCTTAGCGCATAAACCCGCCACGCATTTTGACAGCGATACGCTATGCTAAGTTAGTCCTCCTGAGAAGATAAGGAAATAAAAATGCGCAGCTCAGTTTTGGTTCTTCTTCCGTGCGCGATGTTACTCACGGCCTGTACCACCAGCGTCACTCCCGCTTTTAAAGACATTGGCACCCGCAGCGGCCCTTGTATTGATGGTGGTCCGGATAGCGTGGCGCAACAGTTTTACGATTACCAAATTAACCATAAAACGCAGGGCAGCAGCGCGATTACCGGCTTACGTCCTTATATGAGTGACGCCCTGGCACAACAAATGCAAAAAGCCAGCACTTCACCGAACGCGCAGAACGAGTTTATGCGCAGCAATATGTTCACCAGCAATGCCGACGGTGCAGACAGTGCAGAAGTTGCCTCCGCATCAACCATTCTTAATACCGATGCACGCAATATTCCGCTGCGTGTAAAACTCACGAAAGGCAGTCAAAGTTGGCAAGACGAAGTGCTGATGATTCGTGAGGGCCAATGTTGGGCGGTTGATGACGTACGTTACTTAGGCGAGAACAGCCATGCACCTTCAGGTAGCCTGCGTCAGGCGATAGAAACAAACTAATATTTACATTCACCATCAGGCGGGAAAGGTAACCCTTGTAAATAGTCTGGAATTTTTGCATAACTCCGACATTTATTCTTGCCTCCCTCCCGCCTCGATATATTGTGCTACCTTTAATGCATGGCAGTAGTTATTTTTAGGTTTTAACGCACAAAGATTGCATAACTATTCTGTTAAAGGTACCCTTTGCGGCTTCAATTGCTATTCAACTTATGCGCATGAGTATTCAACTAAACGGCATTAATTGTTTTTATGGCGCTCATCAGGCGCTGTTCGATATCACCCTTAGTTGCCCACAGGGCGAAACGCTGGTGCTGCTTGGTCCAAGTGGCGCAGGTAAAAGCTCGCTTCTGCGCGTACTCAATCTGCTTGAGATGCCGCGCTCTGGGCAACTCACCATTGCAGACAACCATTTTGACTTTGCAAAAGCACCTGGCGATAAAGCCATTCGTGAATTACGTCGCAACGTTGGCATGGTGTTCCAGCAATATAATCTTTGGCCTCATCTCACTGTGCTGCAAAACCTGATGGAAGCGCCTTGTCGTGTCCTGGGTATCAGCAAAGATGAAGCACGCCTTCGTGCCGACAAACTGCTTGAGCGTTTACGCCTGAAACCTTATCAGGACCGTTTCCCGCTCCACCTTTCTGGTGGTCAGCAGCAGCGTGTCGCGATTGCACGAGCATTGATGATGGAACCACAGATTCTGCTGTTTGATGAACCGACCGCAGCACTGGACCCGGAAATCACCGCACAAATCGTCAGCATTATTCGTGAGTTGGCTGAAACCAACATCACTCAGGTCATCGTTACCCACGAAGTGGAAGTTGCGCGTAAAACCGCAAGTCGCGTGGTGTATATGGAAAATGGCCACATCGTCGAACAAGGTGATGCGAGTTGCTTCGCAAAACCACAGACCGAAGCGTTTAAATTCTATCTGTCACACTGATGTATCCGGGAAAATAACCATGAAAAAAGTTCTGCTTGCCACATTATTAGCCAGCCTGAGCCTTTCCGCGACGGCTGCACAAACTATTCGTTTCGCAACGGAAGCTTCTTACCCTCCGTTTGAATCTATGGATGCCAGCAACAAGATCGTTGGTTTTGATGTCGATTTGGCTAATGCGCTGTGTAAAGAGATTGATGCAACTTGCACATTCTCCAACCAGTCTTTTGATAGCCTGATCCCAAGCCTGAAATTCCGTCGTATTGACGCAATTATGGCGGGTATGGACATCACGCCTGAGCGTGAAAAACAAGTTCTGTTCAGCAACCCTTACTACGACAACTCAGCTCTGTTTGTCGGTCAGAAAGGCAAAGTTGCTGATATCGCTGCCCTTAAAGGTAAGAAAGTTGGCGTGCAGAACGGTACTACGCACCAGAAATTTATCATGGATAAACATCCAGAAATCACCGTGGTTCCTTACGATAGCTACCAGAACGCTAAGCTGGACCTACAGAATGGTCGTATCGATGCGGTATTTGGTGATACAGCTGTGGTGACTGAGTGGCTGAAAGCAGAACCTAAACTGGCCGCTATTGGCGACAAAGTGACAGACAAAGGCTACTTCGGTACCGGTCTGGGCATCGCTGTTCGTCAGGGCAACACTGATTTGCAGGCGAAGTTCAACACTGCGCTGGCAAAAGTTAAGCAAGATGGGACTTACAAAACCATCTACGAAAAATGGTTCCAGAAGTAATCTGAATGAACGAAATGTTTACTTTAGCGAGCGCCGCCGGGATGACCGTCGGCCTCGCCGTTTGTGCGCTAATCATCGGCCTGGCTCTGGCGATGATTTTTGCCGTATGGGAGTCTGCGAAATGGCGTCCGATAGCCTGGCTGGGTTCAGCTTTGGTTACGGTGCTACGCGGTCTGCCTGAAATCTTGGTGGTGCTGTTTATTTATTTCGGCTCCTCCCAGTTATTGCTGATTCTCTCAGATGGTTTTGTCCTCAACCTCGGTTTTGCGCAAATTCCTATCCAATTGCAGATTGAGAATTTCGATGTCAGCCCGTTCCTGTGCGGCGTCATTGCCCTTTCCCTGCTCTACTCGGCTTACGCCTCACAAACTTTGCGTGGCGCACTTAAAGCCGTACCAGTTGGGCAATGGGAATCTGGCCAGGCATTAGGCATGTCGAAGGCGGCCATTTTCTTCCGCCTGGTGATGCCGCAAATGTGGCGCCATGCGCTGCCGGGTTTAGGTAATCAGTGGTTGGTATTGCTCAAAGATACCGCGTTGGTATCGCTGATTAGCGTTAACGATTTGATGCTACAGACCAAGAGTATCGCCACTCGTACTCAGGAGCCGTTTACCTGGTATGTGGTTGCCGCCGCGATCTACCTCGTGATCACCCTCATCAGCCAGTATGTACTCAAACGTATTGACCTGAGAGCGACGCGTTTTGAACGGAGACCCGGCTGATGCTTGAGTATTTACCGGAGCTGTTTAAAGGCCTGCATACCAGCCTGACACTCACCGCGGCATCCATTGTGGTCGCGCTGATTTTATCGCTGCTTTTCACCATCGTTCTGACGCTGAAAACACCGGTACTGGTTTACGTTGTGCGCGCCTATATCACTCTCTTTACCGGCACACCTTTGCTGGTGCAAATCTTCCTGATTTACTACGGTCCAGGTCAGTTCCCGTCCATTCAGAACTACCCTGTTCTGTGGCATCTGCTTTCTGAGCCATGGCTGTGTGCGTTGATTGCGCTGTCGTTAAACAGTGCGGCATACACTACTCAGCTATTTTACGGAGCAATTCGCGCAATTCCTGAAGGCCAGTGGCAGTCATGCGGTGCATTAGGGATGAGCAAGAAAGATACGCTCGCTATTTTGCTTCCTTATGCATTTAAACGCGCACTTTCTTCTTATTCGAATGAAGTGGTTCTGGTGTTTAAAAGTACCTCACTGGCGTACACCATTACGCTGATGGAAGTGATGGGCCACGGGCAACTGCTATATGGTCGCACTTACGATGTGATGGTGTTCGGGGCTGCGGGCCTGGTTTATATGGTGGTGAACGGGCTATTAACGTTGTTGATGCGTGTGATAGAACGCCGTGCACTGGCATTTGAACGCCGTAACTAAACATCCATTCATCATCTTAAAACGGCGGGAACTTTCCCGCCTTTTTTACGCCCGTAGAAATATAATTATACATTTTATTTGCATATAAATTCATATGCTGGCATGATTTTTTGACGCCGGAAAACGGTGAATACAATAAAATATGACAGACGGGAGCAACACACATGAAGAAGTTTATTTTGGCCGCAATGTTCGCTACAGCCGCATTCAACGTGACTGCAGCAGACAAAATCAACTTTGGATCTTCGGCCACTTATCCGCCATTTGAATCACTTGATGCCAACAATCAGATTGTCGGTTTCGATATCGATTTGGCTAAAGCTTTATGCAAACAAATGCAGGCAGAATGCACCTTCACTAACCATGCATTTGACAGTTTGATTCCGTCGCTGAAATTCCGTAAATACGACGCGGTAATTTCAGGTATGGATATTACGCCTGAGCGCAGCAAACAAGTTTCTTTCACCACGCCGTATTACGCTAACTCAGCCGTCGTCATTGCCAAAAAAGGTGCATTCAAATCCTTTGAAGAACTGAAAGGCAAACGTATTGGTATGGAAAATGGGACTACGCACCAAAAATATCTCCAGGACAAACATCCGGAAATTAAAACTGTCTCTTATGATAGCTACCAGAATGCGATTATTGACCTGAAAAATGGCCGTATTGATGGGGTATTTGGTGACACGGCAGTGGTAAACGAATGGCTGAAAACAAACCCACAATTAGGCACAGTTGGCGAGCATGTTACTGATGCAGAATACTTTGGCACAGGTTTGGGTATTGCAGTGCGTCCTGACAACCAGGTTCTGTTGACCAAACTGAATACAGCGCTGGCGGCGATTAAAGCTGACGGGACTTACAAAAAGATTAGCGATCAGTGGTTCCCACAGTAAAGAGTAATGACTTACATCGGATGTCGCTTACGCTAATCCGAACGACTCAAAGCCAGATGCTTTAAAAGGTGGATTAGCTAACAGCGACATCCACCACGTTAATCTGCCACTCTCACCAGCAGCACCAATACTTCGTAATGTGCCGTATGCGGGAACATATCGAATAATTGCACGCGCTCGACCCGATATTCCGCCAGTGAAGAAATATCCCGCGCCATGGTCTGCGCATTACAACTTGAATAGATAATGTATTTCGGGTCCATGTTATTAAGGAAGTAGCATAACGCCTGTCCAATACCACGTCTTGGCGGATTCACTAATACCAGGTCAGGCACATCCTGTTGCTCAGTCGCAAATTTCGTGGAATCCAGCGCCTGAAAATGAATATCGGTTAAGCCGAGTTTTTCAGCCGACTGACGTGCGCAGGCAATGGCTTCAGGGGCAATCTCAATCCCGGTCAATTTCATATCCGGTGTCGCACAATGCAGGCCAAACCCGCCTACTCCACAGAACAAATCCCACATATGTTTGACTGGCAATTCGCGAACCCATTCACGCGCAGTCGCATACAGCGAGGCGGCAACCGTTGGGTTAGTTTGGAAGAAACTTTGTGGACGGATATACAGCGGCACACCATTAAACTGTTCTTCCAGCGCCTGCTGCTCAGTAAATGGGATTTCCTGCTCGCCTTCCATAATCGCCATATGTACCGGCTGAATATTGGCAGAAATTACTTTTAACTGTGGCAATTGTTGTTGTAACCATGGCAATGCCGCACGCAGTTGTTCCAGTTTGGCTTCAGAGCGCAGAACAAAGCGCAGCATCATGCCACCATCTATTTGGCTTTCAGTCAGCAACAGGTATTTCAACTCGCCACGTTTGCGTGACACGTTATAAGGCGTCAAGCCAGCACGGGCGATAAATGGCTTCAGTACGGCAAACACCGTCTGGAATGAAGCAGGATAAAGCGGGCACTCGGTTAAATCTTCCGGTGTTCCATCGCGATGCAGCATCCCCAATAATGGTTTTTCTACGCTGCCGCTGACCACCATTTTGGCTTTATTGCGAAATGCCTGTTCAGGGCCACTCATCGGCTCAAACCAGTCATGCACCGCAATACCCTCCAGCAGGTGCTGAAGTTCGTTCATTTTGGCGGTGAGCTGTTCGGAAATCGGCTGTTCAATCCACTGACAAGAGCGGCAGCGATTTGCCTGATAGAGCGCGCAATGCATAATTAAATCCTGAAAACCGGGGGCACAGATTGTAGCACTACGCGGTTATTGAAGTTTAAAAAAAAGCCGGCTCCGCGTGGGGATAAACAGCAGAAATAGCACTAACAGGTCGGGAAGTTTTTGCGTCATCAACGAACGGAATATTTCACGCTTTGATTCACCAGGGATACTGAATAGCTCAGGGTAACCCCAACCAAGCGACGCCGACCACAGATATGCAACTGCAATGACCTGCGTGGCAAGAAATACCCAGCGTCCCCAATTACGCCCTTTCATAATGACAAAGGCACAACGTAATTCGATACACAGCATCACCAGGCTGCCGAGAAAAATCAGCGTCAAGTTCCACGTTTGCACACTGCGGTGAACAAAATCAATAACGCCACGAACCCCGAGCATGTTGAAAAGCAACATAAGATCGAGGACATGCGTTGAAAGAATAGCAACTGCCGCCACCAGCACTAAAGTGGGAGCGTTCAATTTAGCTTGTGTTTGACTTCGTTTCCTGAAAATTTCCGCAAACCTCGTGTTCCATACGACATAGTGCCGCGTCTGGCGCGGCACTATGGGAATTATCGCTGCAGATTTTAAGTTGCAAGGGTGCTGCCTGCAACCCGAATTATCTAAGCTGTACGCCTTGCACGCTGGATATCGCGCAGACGTTGCTTTTCTGCTCGAGCCATAAACCACCAGGCTATTAAACCGATAACCCCGACGACTCCCAAAATTATAGACGCCAATGCGTTAATTTCAGGATTCACCCCCATTCTTACGCTTGAGAATACCAGCATCGGCAACGTTGTTGCCCCCGGCCCAGAAACAAAACTGGCAATAACCAGGTCATCAAGGGATAGAGTGAACGCCAACAACCAACCAGAGATAATCGCAGGAGCGATCATCGGAACGGTTATCACAAAGAAAACCTTCAGCGGTGTCGCCCCTAAATCCATCGCAGCTTCTTCGATAGAGTGGTCCAGCTCCCTTAAACGTGAGCTTATCACCACCGAAACATACGCCGTACAGAAGGTCACATGTGCAAGCCAGATGGTTAGCATGCCACGATCGCTTGGCCAACCAATCGCGTGTCCCAATGCCACAAACAAAAGTAGCAATGAAAGACCGGTGATGACATCAGGCATTACCAACGGTGCCGTGAGCATGAAAGCGAACCCCGTCGAGCCACGGAATTTACCAAAACGCACCATTACCACTGCCGCAATTGTTCCGAGGATAACCGCCGCCGTGGCCGCCGCCGCCGCTATGGTCAAACTAAGCCCAACGGCGCTCATCATTGCTGAGTCCTGGAACAACTCAACATACCAGCGCGTTGACCATCCTGCCCATACCGTCACCAGTTTCGAGCTGTTAAACGAGTAGATCACCAGCATTAACATAGGTGCATAGAGGAAAGTGAAGCCAATCACCAAAATCAAAATACGCCACGGTGAACGCACTACCGGTAAATTATTCATGCATGGCCCTCCGCGGTTCTATTCTGGTATTTGTGGAACCACATAATCGGCACAATCAGTAAGATAAGCATTGTTATTGCCACCGCGGATGCGACCGGCCAATCGCGGTTATTAAAGAACTCCTGCCACAATACGCGACCAATCATGATGCTATCTGGCCCTCCGAGCAGTTCCGGGATAACAAACTCACCTACCGCCGGGATAAAGACCAACATAGAACCGGCAATAATGCCGCCTTTAGTCAGTGGCACGATGACGCTGAAGAACGTTTTCAAAGGACGTGCGCCCAGATCCAAGGAGGCTTCCACTAACGAATAATCGAGTCGTGTCAGCGCGGTATAAATCGGCAACACCATAAATGGTAAGTAGGCATAAACGATACCGATATAGACCGCCAGATTGGTATGCAGAATCACTAACGGTTGATCGATAACGCCTAACCACATCAGCACATTATTGAGCACGCCGTTATTTTTCAGAATGCCCATCCACGCATAAACGCGAATCAGGAACGATGTCCAGGAAGGCAAGATAACCAGCAATAACAGAATATTACGCGTTGATGATTTACTGTGCGCCACCGCCCAGGCCAGCGGATAACCCAACAGCAAACAGCAAATTGTGGAAACGCCCGCCATTTGCAGCGACTGCAAATAGGCTTCGGCGTAAAGCGGATCGTCGGTTAACTGGAGATAGTTGGCCAGGTTAAGCACCAGTGAAATCTGATCGTCAGCCCAGGTCACCAGATCGGTATAAGGTGGAATGGATCGCGCAATTTCTGCAAAACTGATCTTGAAGACAATCAAGAACGGCAGCATAAACAGCAAAATCAGCCACAGATAAGGCAATGCAATCACCAGCTTGCGGCCATGACGCATTTGCATTTTTCCCAGCCACAATTTGAAACCGCTTGCCGGTGGCTCGGCCGGGCGTTCAGTCATCGTGCTCATTTCGCCCCCTTAAACTGTCAGCACCACACAACTTTCAGCATCCCAACACAGGCGAACTTCATCGTCCCACGTCGGCATTCCTTTACGGCTGCGGTTCTCATTTTGCAACTGCGCGCTGATCATCTGGCCGCTTTTCAGGCGGACGTGATAGATCGACAGGTCGCCAAGATAAGCAATGTGTACCACTTCACCGACAGCAAAGTTGAAACCGTCGGCTGGCGGCTCGTCACAAAGCATCACTTTTTCTGGGCGTAAGGCCACATACACCGGAACACCGTCGACAACGGAAATATCAGGGTCAACTTTTAGCGGATGCACAAGCCCTGGACTATCAATTACCAGACCATCATCCTGGCGCTCTTTTAGCAGCCCTTCAAAGACGTTCACAGAGCCGATGAATTCGGCGCTATAGCGTGTCGCCGGATATTCGTAGACTTCTTCAGGCTCACCGATTTGCTCGAACTTGCCGCGATTCATGATGGCAATACGCCCCGCCATGGTCATCGCTTCTTCCTGATCGTGCGTCACCATGACGCAGGTTGCTCCCACGCGTTCAAGAATATCCACCACTTCAAGTTGCATACGGTCACGCAGTTTTTTATCCAGCGCCCCCATTGGCTCATCAAGCAGCAATAATTTTGGCCGTTTCGCCAGGCTACGCGCCAGAGCGACACGCTGGCGCTGCCCTCCAGAAAGCTGATGCGGTTTACGTTTGGCATACTCCTGCATATGCACAAGCGTTAGCATTTCTTGCACGCGTTGAGCTATTTCATTCTTCGGTAACTTGTCTTGCTTGAGACCAAACGCAATATTTTGCTCGACCGTCATGTGCGGAAAAAGTGCGTAGGACTGGAACATCATATTGATCGGACGCTGATACGGAGGCACATGCGACAAGTCCACGCCATCGAGCATGATTTGCCCAGCGCTTGGCTGTTCAAAACCCGCCAGCATGCGTAGCAGGGTTGATTTTCCACAACCAGATGGGCCGAGCAGCGCAAAAATTTCGCCTTTATAAATGGTGAGATTCACGTCATCAACGGCGTGTTGCCCGTCGAAGGACTTTGTGAGGTTGCGAACTTCAAGCAGCGGGGTGAGCGCTTTGCGAGTTTTCGCGTGCGGACGAGGGGTTGCGTCGTTCAATTATGTTGCTCTCCGGCAAAAACAAAATAGAGGTACGACCCGGTTGCCGTACTAATGACGGACAGAAGTTTTAACACTTCTGTCCGTGTTGGAGCACATGCACTGTTTCGGTGCACCGCTGCGTTGCAAATCTAATTAGATAACACTTATACCCAAAATAATTCGAGTTGCAGGAAGGCGACCAGGCCGTAAGTCCCCAGGAGCATAGATAACTATGTGGCTGAGGCGCACGGGTGCAGTCAACGCATCTGCGGCTTGAAGTATGACGGGTATTATTTGCCTGTTTTAACTTTAGTCCAGGCTCTGGTAATAACACGGTCAACTTTTGGAGACTGCACGCCCTGAGTGAACAGCTTGGCACGCACATCTGCCGGTGGATAAATTCCCGGGTTATCGCGAATTTCAGCGTTTAATAGCGGCGTCGACTCTTTGTTCGCATTAGCGTAATAAACATGATTACTGATATTCGCTACCACATCCGGTCGCATCAAATAGTTAAGGAACTGATACGCTTCGTCTTTATTTTTCGCATCAGCGGTCATTGCGAACATATCGAAGTACACCATCGCCCCTTCTTTAGGAATGGTATAAGCAATATTCACGCCATTTTTTGCTTCTTTGGCGCGGTTTGCTGCCTGAAGAATATCGCCGGACCAGCCGATCGCTACACAGATGTCGCCGTTAGCCAGGTCATTGATATATTGGGATGAGTGGAAATAACGAATAGACGGGCGCAGTTTCAGCAGCAGATCGTTCGCAGCTCCGGTGTAATCTTTCGGATCGGTACTGTTTGGATCTTTGCCAAGGTAATGCAGGACCGACGCGTAAACTTCGCTTGGTGCATCAAGGAAGGAAACACCACAGCTTTTCAGCTTCTCAAGATTTTCTGGTTTCAGGATAAGATCCCAGCTATCAACCGGCGCGTCTTTGCCCAATGCCGCTTTCACCTTTTCGACGTTGTAGCCGATACCGGTCGTCACCATCATGTACGGAATGCCGTATTTATTGTCGTGGTCGTTATGGGCCACCAGCTTGAGCATTTCCGGATCGAGGTTTTTGTAATTAGGTAGTTTGCTTTTATCAAGAGGCTGGAAAATACCGGCCTGAGCCTGACGCTCAAGGAACTGAGAAGATGGCACCACAAGATCATAGCCAGTGCTGCCCGCCATCAACTTCCCCTCCAGCACTTCGTTGGAGTCGAAGACGTCGTAAACCACTTTAATGCCGGTTTCTTTGGTGAAGTTTGCCAGCGTATCCGGCGCAATATAATCAGACCAGTTATAAACGTGCAGCGTCTTTTGTTCCGCAGCAAATGTGGTAGCAGAAACAGCCATCAGCGCTGTCATCAGCACACCTGCCACCACACCGGATAACAATTTTTTACGTTGGGTAAACATATGTGATTCCTTCTGAAAAAGTCTAATTCCCGCTTTCGCGAGCATAATTTACTCAATCATACTTTTACGCATTTTCTTCTCGCTTCTGGCACATGCAAGAATCATGCATCTCTATGCAAACTGCAGTAAAAAAAGTACAGACGCCTTGCTGCAGAGGTTGCACGTTTGTAGCGTCCCGCAAGAATAACTGTAGCCAGGATTAGTGACTATAGCTCAGCTAAAAAAGCGCCATTTATCAAATTTTTAAGCATAAAACGTCTACGCTGTGGCGCATTCCGGGGAGTAGTGGCGAGAATAATGCTGGAGATAGACTGATAAGGCAGAATATAAAATTGTGGGACGCAGCGGGTATAGACGCCGCTGCGGTCAGGAAAGCAACAATTAGTGCAGAAAGTGGGTTTGAATAATTGTGCCGTCTTCTTGTTCTTCATCTGCGTCAGAGATAAAGAGCAGTTGGTTTGCGCAGGCTTCCAGAATCACCATTGAGATTTGCTCTTCGCTCTGTTTTACAAAGGCAGCAAACTGCTCACGAGTAATTCCGACGGACGCTTGTAGCGACTGGCAAACGACCAGCTTAGGTAAATTGTCGTCCTGAATATCCAGAAACGCTTTCACGGTTAACGAACTGGCATTAATAGAAGACAAATCAGATGCCAGTGGCAACAGAGCGGAAGGTTTTACTTCAGCCAGTGCCGAAAACAAGACAATATCGTCGACCAGGTCGATTTTCGCATCATAGACACCATCGAAATTCTGCATGTGCGGCAGATGGAGCGCCTGGCAAGTATCGCACTCGAAAATGGTCACACCGATTTCGTCCAGCCAGCGGCGTAAGATGTCCAGAGTAGGGACAACGAGTGAATCCATAAATGCCGTAGCCTCTTTTAAAGGGAGTGATTAAGTCGCGCCATAGCTTACGCAAAAATGGCGGCTCATACTAATTTTATGCGCCCAATGGCACATTCGCTCGAATTTAGCCGCCGGTTTTCAGGCAATATCCTGGCTGCGCTTGCTGCTCAATCCATTTGATCATCAGCGTCGCGATATCCACGCCACTGGTTTTTTCAATGCCTTCAAGACCCGGTGAGGCGTTGACCTCCATCACCAGCGGGCCGCGTTGCGCACGCAAAATATCGACACCTGCCACGTCTAAACCCAGCGTTGCTGCGGCATGTAAGGCGATTTCACGTTCACGTTCGGTAATGTCGACCTGATTAGCCACGCCACCACGATGCAAGTTGGAACGGAAATCCCCAGGTTTTGCCTGACGTTCAATGGCCGCAACGACTTTATTGCCCACCACCAGGCAGCGAATATCCTTACCCTTCGCTTCTTTAATATATTCCTGCACCAGAATATGCGCATTCAGGCCGCGAAACGCGTCGATGACGCTTTCAGCGGCCTGCCGTGTTTCGGCCAGCACCACGCCAATGCCTTGCGTGCCTTCCACCAGCTTCACCACCAGCGGCGCACCACCGACCATGTCGATTAAATCACTGGTGTCATCAGGCGAATGGGCAAAACCGGTGACCGGCAAATCAATGCCCTGCCGCGCCATAAGTTGCAACGAGCGGAGTTTGTCGCGCGCACGAGTAATCGCCACCGATTCATTGAGCGGATAACTGCCCAACATTTCAAACTGGCGCAAAACGGCGGTGCCATAAAAGGTGATCGCCGAGCCAATACGCGGAATCACTGCATCATAATGGGGAAGCTGACGCCCCTTATAGTGCACTGATGGTGCAGCGGGGTTGATGTTCATGTAGCAAGAAAGGGGATCAATGACTTCGACAGCGTGGCCCCGGCGTGATGCCGCTTCACGAAGCCGTTTACACGAATAAAGCGTTCCATCCCGGGATAAAATGGCGATTTTCACCCTGCACCTCAGCGTTTCCAGTCTAATAATGACAGCGCGGATATCATAGCACTGCCATGTTGTTTCAACGAACGGGCAATGTGTCCGGCGACTGTTTTAGCTCGTCGATTAAATGACGCGTGGTCGAGGCCAGATGGTGCGGATCGTAGACTACATACAGATCTGCCGGGATCGCTTTCGTTAACGGGCGGAAGGTAACACCCGGCCAGTTCATTTGCGCGTAGCTGTCGGCCATAATTGTCAGCCCCATACCGATGCTTACCAGTGCCAGTACGGTCTGCGGCTCAACTGCTTCTCTGACAATACGAGGCGAAAAACCTGCCTCGCGACAGACACCTTGCAAAAACGTCCAGTCAGAATGCACCGCAGTCATAGTGACAAATGGTTCATGGCGCAGTGACTCAATATCAATAGCAGCTTGTTTCGTCAGCGGATGTTTTTCTGGTAAAGCAACAAGGAACGTAGCGTCATGCAGTTTTTCACTTCGTAGACCCGGAGGAGGATTGGTTTCCATGCGCCAGATACCGGCGTCAATTTCGTGACGCTCAATCAAGGAGATTTGATCTCCCGGCGACTTCTCGCGAAACAGAATATCAATAGCCGGAAAATCAGCGATAAACTGTTGTAACCCAAGACGTAATCCACCCCAAATCGCCGTACCAACAATTCCCAAATGAATGCGCCCGCCTTCACCACGACCAATTTGTTCTACCCTGGCCAATGCAAGGTTTGCGCTGTCGAGCAATCGACGGGTCTCTTCAAGCAAGATTTCGCCCGCGTGTGTCAATGCAACGCTGCGTGAATGGCGAATAAACAGAACGGTGCCGAGCTGGGATTCTAATTCTTTGATATGAAAACTCAGCGGCGGCTGAGACATATTTAAGCGCGCAGCAGCTTTGCCAAAATGCAGCTCTTCCGCCACTGCCTGAAAATAGCGCAGTAGTTTTAGATCGGTACGATAAACTCGCTGTGAAATGCTCATGAGGCTCCCTTAGTTCTGGCAGCCCCATAAACTATCACTCCTGTCGCTCGCTGTAATCCAGCCGACGGTTAATGTGCGACCGGGGCCGGAGCCTTGAGCGAAGGATTGTGACGATACTGGAAACTGAAGTGGAAAATAACCGCCAACACAAATGCGTATCCGGCAAACACCAGCCAAATCGTCGTCCAGTCTTTAACGCCATCAACGCTGAAGTAATCCACAACATAGCCGCTGAGAATTGCCCCAAGATAAGCGCCAATTCCGTTGACCATCGTCATAAACAACCCTTGCGCACTGGCTCGAATACGCGAATCCACTTCTTGCTCCACAAACACGGAACCGGAGATATTAAAAAAGTCGAACGCACAACCGTAAACCACCATCGAAAGCAGCAGTAAAACGAAACCAAAGGCAGACGGATCGCCCCACGCAAATAACGCAAAACGCAGCACCCAGGCCACCATACTCATCAGCATCACTTGTTTAATACCAAAGCGACGCAAGAAGAATGGGATGGTGAGGATAAATGCCACTTCCGACATTTGCGAAACCGACAGCAAAATCGATGGATACTGAACCACGAAGCTATCAGCAAATTCAGGATTACGCGCAAAATCGTGCAGGAATGGGTTTCCAAACGTATTGGTAATCTGCAACACCGCGCCTAACAACATGGCAAATAAGAAGAAAACAGCCATGCGCGGGTTCTTGAACAATACAAAAGCATCAAGCCCCAGACGGCTTACCCAAGTACGAGAGATCCCACCTTTCACCACTGGTATAGTTGGCAAAGTTAGTGAGTAGAGGGCCAGCGCTAATGACGCTCCAGCTGCAATATAAAGCTGAAGATTGCTAAGTTCAAAGCGCATCAGACTCACGGTCCACATTGCAGCAATAAACCCAATAGTGCCAAAGACGCGGATCGGTGGGAAATGGCTGACGGTATCCAAACCGGCTTTTTCGAGGCTGGCATAAGAGATGGTGTTTGAAAGCGCAATGGTTGGCATAAATGCCATCGCGTTCCCCAGCATCACCCAAAACATCAGTCCTGGCTGATTAATGCTGGCCGCCCAGGCCAGCATTGCCGCACACACCAGGTGGCAGAGCGCATAAACACGATTCGCTGGCATCCATTTATCGGCAATAATCCCAACAATTCCTGGCATTAGCAGCGCAGCAATTCCCTTGGTGCTGTAAACCATACCCACATCAGCCCCCCGGAAACCGAGGGTGTTAATCATGTATGAGCCTAGTGTGACAAGCCAGGCGCCCCAAATGAAATACTGCAAAAACAACATGATTTTCAAGCGAGGTTGAATCGCCATAACGTTAATCGCCATGTGTTTTACCCGGTGTGTTGGAAGTGCCTCAGGCAAGTTTGCCCAGGAAACCGCAAATCAGATTGATAAAGTTCTGGCGCGAAAGTGCCGCAGCCGCCAGGGTTTGCGCATGGGATAGTTGCACACTGCCCAAACCTTCGGCCAGGTTGGTAATCGCCGAAACGGCCACCACTTTCAGGCCACAATGGCGAGCGCTGATCACTTCAGGCACCACCGACATCCCCACTACATCACCGCCGATGATTTGCATCATGCGAATTTCAGCGGCGGTTTCAAAGTTCGGGCCGGGATAGGAAACAAACACGCCTTCAGTCAGCGGGAAGCCCTGCTCTTTTGCGACTTGCTGTAAAACGCCACGGTAATCCGCGTCATAGGCATTTGCCAGTGAGAAGAAACGTTCGCCGAAACGGTCATCGTTAGGGCCGACGGTTGGCGTGCCAGGCATGGTATTAATATGGTCGTTCAACGCAACCAGGCTACCAGGGCCGACTTCGGGGCGTAACGAACCGGCGGCGTTAGTTGAGAACAGAATTTCGCAACCGAGTAATTTGAACGTACGAATCGCGTTAGTCATCACCGACATACCGCGCCCTTCGTAGAAATGACCGCGTCCCTTCATGCAGGCGACGGGAACACCAGCAAGCGTGCCGACCACCAGTTCACCCGCATGACCATGAACGGTGCTTACCGGGAAACCAGGCAGTTCGTCATAAGGGAAAACAACGGCCTGTTCGATTTTCTCAGCCAGTTCACCCAGGCCGGAACCGAGAATGAAAGCCACGCGTGGCACCAGGCCATTAATACGGGAACGGATAATATCTGCGGCGTAGTACGGGGAGTTATCAAAAGTCGGCATCGGGTGCTCCTTGTCATGTGACGAATAATCAGAGTTAGCGTTAACTCAGTTATACCGACTGACAATGGTGCAAAACCAATACTGTTTGGGCGGGTGATTGATAGCGAAAATGTATTGATTGGCTGTGGCCGGTGCCACAGCCTGAGAATTTAGCGGGTCGCCCAGCCTTGTTTGTGCAGATATTCCAGAATAAATGGACGGTTCTCTTTAATGATGGTGCGGCGAATATGGTCGCTCCAGGTGTCGCGTCGCGCGTTGCTATCACGGGAAAGATAGTACTGCGCCATCTCTTCGTCATAATCCGCCAGCACGTTTTCATCAACCGGCTGATAGCTGTTTTCATGCATGATCATGGCGGCTGGAATGCGCGGTTTGATACCGTGATCTTCATCAGGCCAGCCCAGACATAAACCAAACAGCGGTAAAACATGTTTTGGGATGTTCAGCAATTCCGTTACCGCTTCGATGTTATTGCGCAGCCCACCGATGTAAACGCCACCCAACCCCAGCGACTCTGCCGCAGTAAAGGCGTTTTGAGCCAAAATCGCAGTATCAACCGCGCCGAGTAAAAGTTGTTCCGCAAGCCCAAGTTGAGCTTCCGGGCAGATTTGCAGATGGCGGTTAAAGTCGGCACAAAAAACCCAAAACTCTGCGGCTTGCGCGACATGTTTCTGCCCGCCAGTAAGCTGAACAAGTTGCTCACGAAGGGATTTGTCGGTGATGCGAATAATCGAAGTACATTGTAAAAAACTGGAACTGGAGGCCGCCTGGGCACTGGCAATAATTGCTGCACGCTGTTCATCCGTTATCGGCGCATCGGTGAAACGGCGCACAGAACGGTGTGAACGCAGCAGATCAATGGTCGGCGTCATCGTGTTTATCCTTTGGCTTGTCTGAATGAGATTTATCGAGTGGGGCCTGGCCTTTGGTCAGCAGCGGCGCAACGTTTTGAGCCATCGCCCAAACCATAAATGCTGCCGCCGGGAGCATCAGCGCAATGCCTAAAAATACCATGATGATAGCCGCTGTGGCATTCCCAAAGGGTGCGGATAAAGTCACGTAACCGTTCAGGGAAAGATATGACAGCAGTAAAAAAGCGATACCGATAACTTCGAGGATTAACACAGGTTTCGGTAACGCACCGAGTGAACGCATCCGCTTGTCTCCACAGACTGTATAGGTAGCGAGTATTATATTAACAGGTAACACCTTCTTTCCATTCGCAACAGTTAGCGGCATTATAGTCGCCATTCGCCGGTACGTATCGGCCACAAAAAATAAAGGAGATTCCATGTTTGCAGTAATCTTTGGTCGCCCAGGCTGCCCATATTGTGTTCGTGCTAAAGAGTTGGCTGAGAAATTGACCGCTGAGCGTGACGACTTCAACTTCCGTTATGTTGATATCCATGCGGAAGGTATCAGCAAAGCCGATCTGGAAAAAACCGTAGGCAAACCTGTTGAAACAGTACCGCAGATTTTCCTCGACCAGAAACACATTGGCGGTTGTACTGATTTTGAAGCTTACGCTAAAGAACACCTGAGTTTGTTCCAGAACGCAGAATAAGCAGCAGACAGAAAGAAAAAAACCGGCTCACTGAGCCGGTTTTTTTATCGCCGCTGACGGCGGAGCACGCTACGAAGAAACAAATAGCACAATGCTCCAAGAGCACACCAAAACACAGCACTAAACATCCAGGCCATTTCTTGCCAGAACGTTCGCGTTGGCGAGAGCCAAAAGTGAATGATTAACAGACAAAAAGGTGAAGCCAGTACTGCGCCCATCAGCGGTTTGATCACTCGGCCATGGCGTGAAAACACGCTAGCGATAACACCCGGAAGGATAAAAAACAGCAATCCCCACTCAGAATGTTTATCACCCGGGTAGCTGCTGGTGGCACTCAACTTTTGAGACAAAAACACACCAACAAACAACACGAAGCAACAAATGACTCCGAACCAACGTTGTCCACGCATGAACACACATCCTCCTGACGATCGCTTGTATCGAACTTAAATTTACGGCTCTGCACGCAGAAACCTTGCCCCAGTTAGATAAAGTCTCAGCAATCCCTGCTAGAAAATAGGTAGCGCAATTAGCACAATATTCTTACTAGCCGTAAAACTTCATAAAGATTAAACTAACGGCTATTATCAGGTCTGCGCACTGGATATTTTAATGCACTAGAAATACATTAAATTGCGTCGTAATTAGTAGAAACCCTAACGCAAAAAACCATTTCTTTCAACAAGTTACTAGTAAACAAGAAGTTACCCTTCGTGAATATAAACGTCGCAGATTTGTTAAGCGGGAATTACATCCTGTTATTATTTGTTGTTCTGACCTTAGGTTTATGCCTGGGTAAATTACGCCTTGGTCCAGTCCAACTAGGTAATTCCATTGGTGTTTTAGTAGTCTCTTTATTACTCGGCCAACAACATTTTTCCATTAACACAGACGCCCTAAATCTGGGTTTTATGTTGTTCATTTTTTGTGTCGGGGTGGAAGCTGGGCCAAACTTTTTTTCAATTTTCTTCCGCGATGGCAAGAATTACTTGATGCTGGCACTGGTGATGGTGGGAACCGCCATGTTGCTTGCCTTAGGGTTGGGGAAACTCTTTGGCTGGGATATTGGCCTCACGGCGGGGATGCTCGCAGGCTCAATGACCTCAACGCCAGTGTTGGTCGGTGCAGGTGATACCTTGCGACATTCGGGTGCCGCTGGCACCCAATTAGCGACATCGCTCGATAACCTCAGCCTCGGCTACGCACTAACCTATCTTATCGGTCTGGTCAGTCTGATTGTTGGCGCACGTTACCTGCCAAAACTTCAACACCAGGATTTGCAGACCAGCGCGCAACAAATCGCCCGCGAACGTGGCCTGGACACCGATGCCGCACGTAAAGTCTACCTTCCTGTTATTCGCGCCTATCGCGTAGGTTCTGAGTTGGTTGCCTGGGCTGATGGTAAAAACCTGCGTGAATTGGGCATTTATCGCCAGACCGGTTGCTACATAGAACGTATCCGCCGTAACGGCATTCTGGCAAACCCGGATGGTGACGCTGTGCTGCAAAAGGGTGATGAAATCGCACTGGTAGGTTACCCGGATGCGCATTCACGCCTCGATCCAAGTTTCCGTAACGGTAAAGAGGTTTTCGATCGCGACTTGCTGGATATGCGCATCGTTACCGAAGAAATTGTGGTAAAGAACCACAATGCTGTCGGCCGCCGTCTTGGGCAATTAAAGCTGACCGACCACGGCTGCTTCCTAAACCGTGTTATCCGCAGCCAGATTGAAATGCCTATTGACGACAATATCGTGCTCAACAAAGGTGACGTTTTACAGGTCAGCGGTGATGCCCGCCGCGTAAAAACCGTCGCTGAACGTATTGGCTTTATCTCGATTCACAGCCAGATAACTGACCTGCTCGCCTTCTGTGCCTTCTTCATTATTGGCCTGATGATCGGCATGATCACCTTCCAGTTCAGCTCGTTCAGTTTTGGCGTGGGTAACGCTGCAGGCTTGCTATTCGCCGGTATCATGCTCGGCTTCCTGCGAGCCAACCACCCGACATTCGGCTATATCCCGCAAGGGGCGCTGAATATGGTGAAAGAATTCGGCCTGATGGTATTTATGGCCGGCGTCGGCCTAAGCGCCGGTAGTGGCATTGGCAACGGCCTCGGTGCTGTAGGTGGGCAAATGTTGATTGCTGGGCTTATCGTAAGCCTGGTGCCCGTTGTTATCTGCTTCCTGTTTGGTGCATATGTTTTACGTATGAACCGCGCATTGCTATTTGGGGCAATGATGGGTGCACGTACCTGCGCACCAGCGATGGAAATCATCAGCGACACTGCGCGCAGCAACATTCCAGCCCTTGGATACGCCGGGACTTACGCTATCGCTAACGTGTTGTTAACGCTGGCGGGGACGCTTATCGTAATCATATGGCCCGGTTTGTGATCGGTGCCGCAGACAAAGAAAAAAGATTTTTTTATGACAGTGCGAACTTTTTGCCTGGGGCAAAGTCTTAATTAGTGCCACTGCTTTTCTTTGATGTCCCCAATTTGTGGAGCCCATCAACCCCGCCTCTTTGGTTCAAGGTTGATGGGTTTTTTATTGCCTGAAATTTGAGTTCTGTTTTAAATCATAAAGTTATATTGCTTCCTGGAACCAACACGCCATCACCTGCGCCAATATCTGTACATCGTCCATAATTTTGAAAAGTACGATTTGGTGAAGAGGAACTCGAAATGTTACTTAACGGCAAAGTAGCTGTGATCTTCGGTGGTAGTGGTGCCATCGGCAGCGCGGTTGCGCATGTGATGGCGCGAGAGGGGGCGCATGTGTATTTAGGCGCACGCAGTCAGGAAAAGTTGAACCGGGTTGCTGATGATATCCGCGCAGCGGGAGGAAGCGTCGAAACATTCAATATCGACGTGCTTGATGAACAGTCAACAATTGAGCGAACGGCGCAACTGGCGCAGCAAACCGGTGGCTTTGATGTGGTGATAAACACAACCGGTTTTGTGCATGACCAGGGAAAGAGTGTTATTGAATTATCTCTGGCGCAGTTTAGAGAAGGGTTTGACCCGTTCCTCACAGCTCAATTCAATATTTCAAAAGCAGTTGCTCCGCATATGGGCGGCGAACGCGCGGGAAGTATCCTGACGGTAGTGGCTCCCGCAGGCGTAATGGCGATCCCCGGCCACTCTGGCCACATCGTCGGCTGCGCGGGCATTGAAGCGTTTGTCAAAGCTCTCGCCTGCGAACTTGCTCCCAAAAATATCCGCGTTATCTGCGTGCGTTCACATGCGCTTGTCGGCGCGGTTGAGGCAGGTTCCTACACCAACGAAGTGTTCGCTTCTAAGGCACAAGCAATGGGAATAACCGTGGAGCAGTGGGTGGGAGGTGCGGCGCAAAGCACCATGTTGGAACGCCTGCCAACGCTTTCACAAGTAGCGGAACTTATGGCTTTTCTGGCGTCAGATCATGCAGGTGCAATGACAGCAACGGTGGTCAACATGACGGCGGGCACAACAACGACATAACGGGTTTGAAATTCAAACCCTAGCCTACAATTTTCGCCAGCATTCTTCTGAGGTCTTCACGACTCAGCGGGTTCCTGTCGGTCACATAATGTAGCGTCATACCTTCGATAAAAGCATCCAACGCGCGCGCGGTAATCGGGTCAAAGAATGCTTCCAGCACTTGTTGGCTGCGGCACATCCAGTCCTGCATAATGCTTTTTAGCGCCGGGTTGCGGTTGGCGTAAGCGTAAAGCTGATACATCACCTGCATGTTGTACGACGTGGCAATTTTCTCCCCGCAAATCATATCGACTATCGCCTCGCAGGCTTCGTCACGATCACGAGCTTGTTCCATACGGGCGCGGTAATCGTCTGACATCTGATATGCAAACTGCGTGAACGCTTCGCTCAGTAGCGATGCTATGCCATCAAAATAATAGGTCATTGACCCTAACGAAACGTCCGCCGCATCGGCAATCTTACGGTGGGTAATATGACTAATACCGTGTTCTACCAGCATATCCAGCGTGGCTTGCAAAATACGCTCTCGCCGGTCTGGATCGTTGCGCCTCGGGGATTTGCTCATCTTTTTCGCTCGCTAATAACTGACTAAAAGAGTTTACCAGGCAATATGTACAAATGTACACAAACTTGCTAGTGTAATTTGTATTCGCCGCCAACCGGTATTTCCATGTCAGCCGTCATTCCTAACCGCAAATCTACTCAACTTCGCACCTGGGCGCTGTTCGCCTTCTTTTTTCTGCCTGGCCTGGTTATGGCCTCCTGGGCTACACGAACTCCAGCCATTCGCGACACGTTAAGTGTTTCGACTGCGGGTATGGGGATTGTGCTGTTTGGCCTATCGGTGGGCTCGATGAGCGGAATTTTATGCTCCGGCTGGCTGGTTAAGCGTTTTGGGACTCGCAATATCATCCGCAGTGGTATGACATTAATGGTAACCGGCATGCTGGTTATGGGCGTTGCGCTATACCTTTCCTCACCGGTGCTATTCGCTCTAGGCCTGGCCATTTTGGGAGCCGGACTTGGATCAGCCGAAGTCGCGATGAATGTCGAAGGAGCCATTGTTGAAGGGTTGCTGAAAAAGACCGTGCTACCGATGATGCATGGTTTCTATAGCCTGGGCACCCTTGTAGGTGCGGGTATCGGTATGAGTTTAACCGCCCTCAATTTCAGCGCGTATGGGCACTTATTAGTGATTGGCCTACTCGTCATTACGCCAATTGTTATTGCCATTACGGCCATTCCGCATGGAGTAGGTAAGAGCAATACAGCCGTAGATGCAGAAAACCCACACGAGCCCCACCCGCCCTTTTATAAAGATCTGCAGCTGATATTAATCGGCACCATTGTGCTGGCGATGGCATTCGCCGAAGGCTCAGCGAATGACTGGCTGCCGCTTTTGATGGTCGATGGCCACGGTTTTAACCCAACATCTGGCTCGATGATTTATGTCGGCTTTACTCTGGGCATGACAGTCGGGCGTTTTACAGGCGGCTGGTTTATTGACCGTTATAGCCGCGTGACGGTAGTACGGGCCTGCGCGTTCATGGGTATTTTGGGTATTGGTCTGATCATCTTTGTCGATAACGCCTTTGTGGCGGGAATTTCTGTCATTTTGTGGGGATTGGGCACCTCGCTAGGTTTCCCATTAACCATTTCGGCCGCAGGCGATACCGGCCCAGATCCGGCGACTCGCGTAAGCGTGGTTGCTGCATCGGGTTATATTGCATTCCTGGTGGGGCCACCACTACTTGGCTTCCTCGGTGAACATTACGGCCTGCGCCTTGCCATGTTAGTCGTATTAAGTTTGATGGTCGTCGCAGCACTAGTCGCGAAAGCCGTCGCAAAACCAACAGATCTTGTTACTAATTCGCTTGAAGGGAGAGTTCGATGAGTGTGAAATTAATTGCCGTCGACATGGATGGTACGTTCCTGAACGATAACAAAGAGTACAACCGCGCACGCTTTGCTGAACTTTATGCACAGATGAAAGAGCAAGGGATTCGTTTTGTGGTCGCCAGCGGCAACCAGTATTTCCAGTTGATTTCATTTTTCCCGGAGATTGCCCACGAGATCTCTTTCGTTGCCGATAACGGCGGCTGGGTAGTGAGTGAAGAAAAAGATATCTTTAATGGCGAGCTAACAAAACAACAATTCAACACGGTTATAGACCACCTGCTGACACTGCCGCATGTGGATATCATCGCCTGCGGCAAGCGCAACGGCTATACCCTGAAAAGCTATGACGACGCCTTTATCACCATGGCGCGTAGCTACTATCACCGCCTGGAGCTGGTAGAAAACTTCTCGAATCTGGACGACGTGTTCTTTAAGTTCGCGCTGAATCTGCCTGATAGCCTGTTAGATGACACCATGAGCTCCCTGTCTGAAATTCTCGACGGTGTGATGGTGCCGGTCACCAGCGGTCACGGCTCGATTGACCTGATTATTCCTGGTATCCATAAAGCCAACGGTTTGCGGATATTGCAGGAAAAATGGGGTATTGATGACAGCGAAGTCGTGACCTTTGGCGACGGCGGCAACGATATAGAAATGCTGCGCCAGGCCAAATATGGTTTTGCAATGGCAAATGCCCCTGAAAAAATCAAACAGATCGCGTCTTATCAGGCTGGGCATTGCAACCAGCAAGGTGTGCTGGATGTGATTGAAAAAGTTCTGAAGAAAGAAGCGCCGTTTAACGCGTAATACGAAGCGAGGGGCGGCAAAGCCCCTCTCCTCTGCCGTCCTAAAATTGCTTTAGTAGCACCAGCAGACCGTAACCTATGGCAGCCGCCCACAACAGCATCGGCAATGAATAGTAGTGAAAGCGTATCCAGATGCGCCGATCGTTAGCCATGCGCAGAGCTATCAGATTTGCCAACGACCCCGGCAGCAGGCCAAAACCGCCAATGTTTACCGCAAAAGCGAGCAGCACTGAGACTGGAACGTAATTGAGCAGTAAAATGGTTGATGGAACATTGCTGATAAATTGCGATAAACCAATCGCCAGTGCAAACAAACCGCCACTTGAAAGCTGATTAATCCCCGCCAGTGCATGTTGTAATACCGGCAGTTGCGTTATCAGGTAAACGTCGATAAACATCACCATAAACACCAGCAGCAAACTCCAGTCGATACTCAGTAACACCCGGCGCGCCAATAGCAAAAAACCTACCGCCACCACGGCTAGCCCCCAGTTCTCCTGCTTTAACTCCAGCGAAACAATAAATACAACGTAAAGTGCCACGCAGCTCAGCACCAATCGTGGCTGCCACTCATGGCGTTTATCGTGAGTCTGATAGATAAGCTTTTTATTAGGGAAGCAAAACCAACATAACAGAAGCAAACTGGTCATTATCGCCAGCGCCAGCGGGGCCATTTGCCAGGTGAATTCGCCAAACGATAAACCCGAGCGCCCCCACAGCAAAATATTCTGCGGATTTCCAATCGGCGTGAGCAGCGACCCGGCATTCACCGCCAGGGCTTCAAATATGATGAGTCGACTAATCGGTATCGCACATAGTTTTTTCAGCGTAATGGTCAACGGAACAATAATAAATAGCGCGACATCGTTGGTCAGAAACGTAGAAAGCAGAGCCGCTGCGCTGACCAAAAACATCGCCAGGGTTCGTTCGTTATCAAAACGCTTCACCATGCGGCGGCCCAGCACATCGAAATAACCGCTTAGCTCCACGCCTTTGGTCAACATCATTAAACCTGCGAGCGTAATGATGGTATGCCAGTCGATAGCGTGGACCCAACGCTTCGGCTGAAAGGGCGCAACAAAACTCAGCGCCACACCGACAAGCAGCAATAGATGAAGAAAGCGATCGCGAGCAAACGGTCGAACAAGGTTGAGCAACATTACTGCGTGAATCCTCGCTTCTCACTAAACAGGCGAAATGCTTCCAGCGTCTCTTCACTAACGTGGTGCTCAACACCTTCCGCGTCAATTCTTGCAGTTTCTGCACTAATACCCAGCGCGAGGAAAAAGTTTTCGACGATCTGATGACGTTCACGACTCATTTGCGCCAGTTTCTCCCCTTCCGGAGTCAGAAACACACCGCGCCATGGAATTTGTTCAATAAGCCCAACCGAGGCGAGTCTTTTTAACATTTTTGCAACCGTTGGTTGGGAGACACCCAGACGTGCGGCCATATCAACCTGGCGCACCTCGCCGACCTCGCGAATCAAATCAGAAATCAGCTCAACATAATCATCAATTAATTCACGGCGATGCGCTTCCCGCACCTGCCTAAAGCCTTCGACATGCTCTTCAACATTTACCAACGGCATCACTTTCTGTTTATTTTTTTGGCCCGCAGTACGGCTCATGATGCTTCCTCTAACAGTGGCACGGCATCGTCCAATGACGACATTTGGCCCCATTGTAAACCAGCATCACCCAAGCACAAAAATTTAACGAATTAGCAATAGCTATACAATATAGCCTGTGCTATATCTGTATGTAATGCAGTCAGCCTTTAAAGGATCTAAGGGCAGCAGATGTTAAGAGGAGGAAAAAATGAACGAATTTAAGAGGTGTATGAGCGTGTTTACACATTCCCCGTTTCAAGTGCGGCTGATGCTGCTCAATATGTTGTGTGATTGGGTTTCCGGGAAACCACAGCAGGGCGAAAAACCGAAGTCATAGGCAGTCGCCCTGCCTTCTTCTCCTTTAGTCTCTCTGAATGGTTTCTTTGGCCTGTTTGTAATTTTTCATTTAAATAGACTCAGTGAATATCCCGCGTTTTCGAGCTTTAACCCTATCATTTGTCGGATTTGTTACCGGCTTCGCAAAACACATTTCGCTTATCAGTTGATCTTCTTATCGTACCGCTCTATCTTCTTGCAGCCCTGAACATGAAGCGGCCCGCAGATGCGGTCCAGTTTCCTTTCTTTTCCGTCTGTCAGGCAGGTTCTTACCCTCGTCGCCAGGGTTTTCGCATGGCGTTTAGTAGATCTCGATAAACATGAATTTAACGGTTAAAGATACCCTGACGACCCGCGCAATTGCGCTCAATCCGTGGACTGGCTTTTATTTCCTGCAGTCGTTACTGATTAACTTCGCACTCGGTTATGAATTTAGCATTCTCTATGCAGTCGCATTTAGTTGCGTATTAATGCTGCTGTGGCGCAGTGCGCCCAAATTACAAAAAGGTTTACTGGCGATTTGCAGCCTGATTGCTGCAATGTATTTCCCTTTTGGCCAGGCCTACGGCTCGCCGAACTTTAATACCCTGCTTGCCTTGCACTCGACCAACTTCGAAGAATCCACGGAATTGATGACTATTTTCCCGTGGTATAGCTATTTGGTGTCAGTGTTTATTCTGGTGCTCGGTGTTATCGCCGTGCGTCGCAAAGTCACGCCGAAAAAAAGAGCATGGTGCCATTTCGACAGCTTATGTCTGGTGGTGAGCGTGGTCTGCTTCTTTGTCGCACCAGTACAAAACCTGGCTTACGGTGGCGTGTTTAAAATCAAAGACTCTGGTTATCCGGTATTCCGCTTTGTTAAAGATGTGGTGGTTAACAACCAGGAAGTAATCGACGAGCAAACCCGCATGCAGGCCTTCTCACAAATGAAGGACACCTGGAATGTGCTGGCGGTTAAACCGAAGTACCAAATTTATGTAGTGGTGATTGGTGAAAGCGCGCGTCGCGATGCGTTAGGTGCATTCGGCGGTCACTGGGATAACACCCCGTTCGCAAGCCAGGTGAATGGCAATATCTTCATGGATTATGTATCAGCCAGTGGTTCCACACAGAAATCGTTGGGCATGACGCTTAACCGCGTCATTGATGGCAAACCGCAATATCAGGACAACATTATTACGCTGGCAAACCGCGCTGGTTTCCAGACCTGGTGGTTCTCAAACCAGGGGCAAATTGGTGAATACGATACAGCCATTGCCAGCATCGCCAAGCGTGCTGATGAAGTACAGTTCCTGAAAAGTGGGGATTTTGAAGCGGATAAAAATACCCGTGACGAAGCGCTGCTTAAAATGACAGCTCAAGTATTTGCTACCCCGCGCACCACTCCGCAACTGATTGTATTGCATTTGATGGGTTCGCATCCCCAGGCTTGCGACCGTACACAGGGTAAATATAAAGATTTCGTTCAGTCGAAAGAGACCTCTTGTTATATCTACAGCATGACGCAAACCGACGACCTGCTAAAACAGCTCTATCAGCAGCTGCAAAATAGCGGTGAAAGTTTCTCGATGGCTTACTTCTCCGATCACGGTCTTGCCATCAAAGAACGCGGCACCAAGGTGCAATATCTGGCGCATGATGATGAGTTCCAGCAAAACTTCCAGGTACCGTTTATGGTGCTATCAAGTGATGATAAAGAACATCGCCAGATAAAAGCACGGCGTTCAGCGAACGATTTCCTGAATTTCTTCTCGGCATGGACGGGGATTAAAACCAAAGAGTTAACGCCAAAGTACAAGTTCATTTCTGAGCAGAATGCGGGGCCTGTCTACATCACCAACTTTAAGCTTAAGAAGGTGGACTATACTCATTTGCAGACGGATGTGTTTGAAACTAAAACGCGCTAACTCAAATTGCAGAGATAAAAAAATCCGCCACTATAGGCGGATTTTTATTTTCACTAGTTAAAGTGAAATTAGAAGCGGTAACCCACGCCTGCGATCCAGGTGCCAACATCAACATTACGGATGCGGCTCTGCTCGTAGGAAACGTCCAGAGCAACGTTTTCAATTGGGTTGAACTGCATACCTGCGCCGTAGGAGAAACCGTAGTCGCTGGTGTTTGTATCAGTTGCGCCAGTAGTCTGGAATTTACCGTAACCAACACCGACTACACCGTAGATGCTTGCCCAATCGTTGATGCGGTAAGCAGGACCAGCAGTGATGCCGTAGTATTGTGATTTATTGTAAGCGTCAGCTTCGCTGCGGTTTTTCTCGGTGTAAGTGAAAGAACCGATGTAACCCAGCGGGGTGTCGTTTTCATAACGGTATTTCAGGTTGAAACCGCCTGCTTTGTTAGCTTTGCCCTGCATATCGCTTTGTGCGTAGCCACCAGTTACGGTGCTAGCTGCAGATGCGGTACCAACGGAAACGGCCAGAACACAAGCCAGTGCTGAAAGACATGCAATTTTTTTCATAATCCACCTCAAATGTGCTTCAAGTAACTTCTAAGTTTTTAATATATCAAAATTGTGTAAGAAACTCTGCGACATTTACGTTGTCTAACGATTCCTTTCCTGTAACAGAACATTTCCATTACATCGTAGTCCCTTCAATTTGCAGCGCTTTTAACCAAAAACGCGCTAATTATTGGCATGAATCGCAACATCGTCATCCAGATAATTCTTAAACTGCTCTGAACAAAACTTACGCAATCAGGCTGTTATGGTACTGCATCAGACAATTATTTTTTTCAATGAATTCTCAACCAGCCATAACTTATTCATTTACACTGGGGTTACTTTTATTTTTTTGACCGAATTAGACACTGACTGACAGGAAGCAGGATGCCGCTATCGCCACGTAAAACCCCAGTTTGGTTACCCATCGTCGTTCTTTTAATTGCTATGACCTCAATTCAAAGTGGCGCTTCACTTGCAAAATCTTTGTTCCCATTGGTTGGTGCACCAGGCGTTACAGCACTGCGTCTTGCGTTGGGTACGCTAATTTTGGTCGTGATTTTCAAACCATGGCGTTTGCGTTTTAAAGCAGAACAACGTTTCCCCTTGCTGATGTATGGCCTTGCTCTTGGTGGAATGAACTACCTCTTCTATTTATCTATTCAGACTGTTCCCTTGGGTATTGCCGTCGCACTGGAGTTCACCGGCCCGCTTGCGGTAGCGTTGTTTGCATCGCGCCGTGCCGTTGATTTTGTCTGGGTAATTCTGGCGGTACTCGGCTTGTGGTTCCTGTTGCCGCTCGGGCAGTCAATTTCGAGCGTTGACTTAGCGGGGGCCGCTTTTGCTTTGGGTGCAGGTGGTTGCTGGGCGATTTACATTCTGTTCGGCCAAAAAGCGGGGGCCGATCACGGCCCGGCAACGGTGGCTTTCGGGTCGTTAATTGCGGCTGTTATCTTTGTGCCAATTGGCGCCTGGCAGGCGGGTGAAGCGCTTTGGCACTGGTCACTAATACCGCTCGGTCTGGGGGTCGCAATTTTGTCGACGGCACTGCCCTACTCTCTGGAAATGATCGCTCTGACGCGCTTACCGACACGCACTTTTGGTACTCTGATGAGCATGGAGCCTGGACTTGCGGCGCTGTCTGGCATGCTGTTCCTTGGTGAGCATCTGACGCTTGTACAATGGCTTGCACTACTGTCAATTATCGCAGCGTCCATTGGTTCAACACTGACCATCAAACGTGAAGCTCAGATTACCAGCGTTGACGTAAATTAATTCCCCATATTATTTACCGTGGTTATTGTGACCACGGTAAATATTCTCCCGCGATCAAGTCTTTATATTTAGACTTATTCTTAGATACAAACAAAAATTATTCCCATTTAATAATCACACTTTTTTTATTCCAGTAACGCCTCGCAACAATAAATTTAAAATCCATTATTAACAATCAGTTACTAAAATCCATCCTGAACCTGCTATTTGTCTGATAGGTATAACCTGCTCCATTAAAATCAAAATCCGGTGCTATACTTATTTCCGGTAATTCAATTAGACATAACATCAAGAGGAAGAAAGATTATGACTACCGCTAAACTGGTAAAAACCAAATCTACTAACCTACTGCATACCCGTAATGATGTTGCAGACAGCGAAAAGAAAGCTACCGTTGAGCTGCTAAATCGCCAGGTCATTCAGTTCATTGATTTGTCGTTAATTACCAAGCAAGCGCACTGGAACATGCGTGGCGCTAACTTTATTGCCGTTCATGAAATGCTTGACGGCTTTCGTACAGCACTCACAGATCACCTTGATACCATGGCAGAACGCGCTGTTCAGCTCGGTGGTGTTGCACTGGGTACCACGCAGGTCATTAACAGTAAAACCCCGTTGAAGAGCTATCCGCTGGATATTCACAGCGTGCAAGATCATCTGAAAGAGTTGGCTGACCGTTACGCAATTGTGGCAAACGATGTGCGTAAGGCAATTAGCGAAGCGAAAGACGAAGATACTGCTGATATTCTGACCGCCGCATCGCGCGATTTGGATAAGTTCCTGTGGTTTATCGAGTCAAATATCGAATAATTGCTAGCAGTTTGTTACTCCATCCTCCCTTTTTAGGGAGGATGGTTGCACTATTTTAGCGCATGAAATTGTTTACCCCTGCCGCATAAGTTACTCAATTGTAATAATCACTTCACACAATCGTTAACAGACGATTGTTTTGCCGCCTTAATATGCGGTAAAACTACACTTCGCCCTCTCGCAATACTTCACGCACCATAATTGGGCACCAATACAGTGCGCTGCAACCCGCTTGCAACCATTATTGTGCAATGTTACATATTCACATCCTTGCAAAAACAGTAGGTTGAAAAGCTGGCATGATTTTTCCATGTTGCGGCTTACTGATGCAGGGGATTGCCCCATGGATAAACAAGGAAATGCTATGAAGTCGATTTTGAAAGTTTCACTGGCTGCACTCACCCTGGCTTTTGCGGTTTCTTCCCACGCTGCTGAGAAGCAACTGGTCGTAGCGACCGACACCGCATTCGTTCCTTTTGAATTTAAACAAGGCGACAAGTACGTCGGTTTTGATATCGATTTATGGGATGCAGTAGCAAAAGAATTAAAACTTGATTACACCCTTAAGCCAATGGATTTCAGCGGCATCATTCCTGCGCTGCAGACCAAAAACATTGACCTGGCGTTGGCTGGCATCACCATCACCGAAGAACGTAAAAAAGCGATCGAATTCTCTGATGGCTACTACAAAAGCGGCCTGTTAGTGATGGTTAAAGCTGACAACGACTCAGTAAAAAGCGTGAAAGATCTCGACGGTAAAGTGGTTGCGGTTAAGAGCGGCACCGGTTCTGTTGATTACGCGAAAGCCAACATCAAAACTAAAGACCTGCGTCAATTCCCGAACATCGACAACGCATATATGGAACTGGGCACCAACCGTGCTGATGCAGTACTGCACGACACCCCGAATATCCTGTACTTCATCAAAACTGCAGGCCAGGGCAAGTTCAAAGCTGTTGGCGACTCTCTGGAAGCACAGCAATACGGTATCGCCTTCCCTAAAGGCAGCGATGACCTGCGCGTGAAAGTGAACGGCGCACTGAAAACGTTGAAAGAGAACGGCAAGTACAACGAAATCTACAAAAAATGGTTCGGCACTGAGCCAAAATAATAATTCTAAAGTTTTATGAGTGACTCAGGGGCGACCATTTTCGCCCCTGCTATTTTTGAACCACGGTATAACAACCCAAATAATTCGAGTTGCATCGCGGCGGCAAAAGAGCGAGTCCCGATGAGCTTACATAAGTAAGTGATTCGGGTGAGTGATTGCAGCCAACAAAGAGGCAGCTTGAAGTATGAAGGGTTAACAATAGGAAAGAATCATGGAGTTCGACTGGAGTGCCATTTGGCCTGCAATCCCGCTTTTGATTGAAGGCGCCAAAATGACTTTGCTGATTTCGGTCATCGGGTTATTTGGCGGTCTGATAATTGGTCTGGTCGCCGGTTTCGCCCGTACTTACGGCGGCTGGATTGCCAACCACATCGCATTAGTATTTATTGAAGTGATTCGCGGTACGCCGATTGTCGTACAGGTGATGTTTATTTACTTCGCCCTGCCAATGGCCTTTAACGACCTGCGCATCGATCCGTTCAGCGCCGCCGTCGTAACGATTATGATCAACTCAGGCGCCTACATTGCGGAAATTACCCGTGGTGCGGTGCTGTCGATTCATAAAGGTTTCCAGGAAGCGGGTTTGGCCCTCGGCCTGTCTAAGCGCGAAACCATTCGCCACGTGATTATGCCGCTGGCGCTGCGTCGTATGCTGCCGCCATTGGGTAACCAGTGGATTATCAGCATTAAAGATACCTCGCTGTTCATCGTTATCGGTGTGGCTGAGCTGACCCGTCAGGGGCAAGAAATCATTGCCGGGAACTTCCGTGCGCTGGAGATCTGGAGCGCCGTTGCGGTCTTCTATCTGATTATTACTTTGGTGCTGAGCTTCGTGCTGCGTCGCCTTGAAAGAAGGATGAAAATCCTATGATTGAATTTAAAAACGTCTCTAAGCACTTTGGTAAAACCCAGGTGCTACATAACATCGACCTCGATATCAAACAGGGCGAAGTGGTTGTCATTATCGGGCCGTCAGGCTCAGGTAAATCCACGCTGCTGCGCTGCATTAACAAACTGGAAGACATCACCAGCGGTGACCTGTTTGTTGATGGCCTTAAGGTCAACGACCCGAAAGTGGACGAGCGCCTGATTCGTCAGGAAGCGGGAATGGTGTTCCAACAGTTCTACCTGTTCCCACACCTGACTGCGCTTGAAAACGTCGCCTTTGGTCCGATTCGTGTGCGTGGCTTAAGCAAAGATGCCGCCGATAAACTGGCGAAAGAGTTGCTGGCAAAAGTGGGCCTCGCAGAGCGAGCGCACCACTATCCGTCCGAGCTTTCCGGCGGCCAGCAGCAGCGTGTCGCGATTGCCCGCGCGCTGGCGGTTAAGCCAAAAATGATGCTGTTCGATGAGCCAACTTCTGCACTTGACCCGGAACTGCGTCATGAAGTTCTGAAGGTTATGCAGGATCTGGCCGAAGAAGGCATGACGATGGTTATCGTGACTCACGAAGTGGGTTTTGCCGCCAAAGTTGCCTCACGCCTGATCTTCATTGATAAAGGCCGCATCGCTGAGGATGGCAATCCGCAAGAGCTGATTGATAACCCGCCAAGCCAGCGCTTGCAGGAATTCTTGCAGCACGTTTCCTGATAACCTGTTGCGCTTATCCCCCTGCGTCCGCTTTGGCGTAGGTCGGATAAGCGCAGCGTCATCCGACACCAGTTCGATTTTCGCACCAGATAATTCCTGTTTTCCCGACCACAAACCCCCGCGCTCTATACTTATTCCTTTGTCTGACTTTTCAGTTCGGAGGAACGCCGTGCCGCTACTCTTGCTACTGCTGTGCATGTTTAGCTTTCAAACGCAGGCCGTCACTCTACCGGCTGCGGCTGTTGCCGCGTCTGCTCAACAGAACGCGACCACCCCGCCCGCTGAACCTAACCTTGAAGAAAAAAAGAAAGCCTATTCAGCTCTCGCCGATGTGCTGGACAACTCGCAGTCGCGTGATGAACTGATTGGGCAATTACGCAAAGTGGCCGCCACGCCACCGCCTGAACCGGTGCCCGCTATCGTTCCACCAGAACAATTGAGTGAAGACAAAACGGTTCTCGAAAATGTCACCGATGTCAGTCGCCATTACGGTGGAGAGCTGGCGCAGCGGTTTGCGCAATTGCACCGCAATATTATGGGTGCGCCGCATAAGTCTTTTAATTCACAAACTTTTTATAATGCGATCACCCATTTTACGATGCTCGCCGTCAGCGTTTTCGCCTTCTATTTGTTGATTCGCGCTTCTATGACCCCGGTCTGGACGCGCATGGGCAAATGGGGGCGCAAGAAAAACCGCGAGCGTTCGAGCTGGTTCCACCTGCCGCTGATGATCATCGGTGCGTTTATCATTGATCTATTATTGCTGGCGTTGACCATTTTCGTCGGGCAGATCTTTAGCGACATGATGAACGCTGAAAATCGCACTATCGCCCGTCAACAAGGGCTGTTTCTGAATGCCTTTGCGCTGATTGAATTCTTCAAAGCCATCCTGCGTTTAATTTTCTGCCCCCGCTTTCCTGACCTACGGCCATTCCCGGTGACCGACCAAAGCGCAAAATACTGGAATCTTCGCCTTGCGGGGTTAAGCAGCTTGATAGGCTACGGTATTTTGGTTGCGGTACCGATTATTTCTAATCAGGTAAACGTACAGGTAGGAGCGATTGCCAATGTGGTGATTATGCTCTGCATCACCCTTTGGGCTCTGTATCTGATTTTCCACAACAAACGCCAGATTCAGCAAAGTCTGATTCAACTAGCCGACCGCTCAATGGCGTTCTTTAGCCTGTTTATTCGTGCTTTTGCACTGGTCTGGCACTGGCTGGCTAGCGCCTATTTCGTTGTGTTGTTTTTCTTTTCGCTGTTCGACCCGGGCAACAGTCTGAAATGGATGATGGCAGCGTCTGTGCATAGTCTGGCGATTATCGGTATCGCGGCGTTTATCTCGGGCATGTTGTCGCGCTGGCTTGCGAAAACCATCAACCTTTCACCACAGGTGCAGCGCAACTATCCTGAACTGCAAAAACGCCTTAATGGCTGGATCTCCGCCGCCCTAAAAATGGCGCGAATTATGACGGTATGCGTGGCGGTCATGCTGCTACTAAACGCCTGGGGACTGTTTGATATGTGGGCGTGGATTTCCAACGATGCCGGTGAGAAAACTATCGATATTATTATTCGCATCGTGTTAATTCTGCTTTTCTCCGCCGTAGGCTGGACTTTACTGGCAAGCCTGATTGAAAACCGCCTGGCGTCAGATATTCATGGTCGACCGATGCCCAGTGCCCGCACCCGTACACTGCTGACACTGTTCCGTAACGCTCTGGCAGTAGTTATCAGCACCATCACTATCATGATTTTGCTTTCAGAAATTGGAGTGAATATCGCCCCATTACTGGCTGGGGCTGGCGCACTGGGTTTAGCCATTAGTTTCGGCGCGCAAACCCTGGTGAAGGACATTATTACTGGCGTCTTTATTCAGTTTGAAAATGGGATGAATACCGGTGACTTAGTCACCATCGGGCCGATTACAGGTTCTGTTGAACGCATGTCAATTCGCTCAGTAGGCGTGCGCCAGGATACCGGGGCTTACCACATCATTCCGTGGTCATCGATTACCACCTTCGCCAACTTTGTGCGAGGTATTGGTTCGTTTGTCGCCAATTACGACGTGGATCGCCAGGAAGATGTTGAAAAAGCAAACCGAATTCTGAAAGAAGCCGTAGATGAACTGATGGAACAGGATGACATTCGCAAGCTGGTGATTGGTGAGCCGTCGTTTGCCGGAATTGTTGGTCTAACCAACCAGGCCTTTACCGTGCGCGTATCATTCACCACTCAACCTTTAAAGCAGTGGTCGGTGCGATTTGCATTAGACGGGATGGTGAAGAAACATTTTGATGCGGCAGGGATTCGCCCACCGGTACAAACCGTGCAGGTTATGCAACCCGGCAGCGATGCCACTCAGGCACTTCAGGAGTCACAGGCAGCAGCGGGAGCACTGCCACCTGCCAATCCCACTATCTGACTATTTGTAACGTGTAGCAGCCCAACGAGCGCGTTGTGCGTCATTCATAAACGTCCAGGCGATGAAGCGGCTCTGCTTCTGACCCTGGGCCATCTCTTTCTTCACGACTTTCTCAACGCCCGCTTCCTGCAATGCGCGATAAATCAGAGGCAAATTCTCGCCACGAGAAACTAATGAGGTAAACCACTGCACTTGACGGCCAAATTCTTTACTTTCGTTAACCATCTGGGTGACAAAGGCTACTTCACCACCTTCACACCACAACTCTTGTTCACGACCACCAAAGTTCAACGCACCATTTTTATCCTGGCCGAGGTTTACGCGTTTACGTTCGCTACCGCTGCGCGCAGCCTGTGCGGAGTCGTGGAACGGCGGGTTGCACAGAGTGGCGTCGAACATTTCATTCTTGTGGATCACGCCCGGCAAAATTGCGGTCGGGGTTTTCTGGCGACGCACACGAATCAGACGCGAAAGCCCTGGGTTGGCATCAATAATCGCCGTTGCACTGCGCATCGCTTCCGGGTCAACGTCTGTGCCGGTAAAACGCCAGCCATATTCATGCTGCCCGATAAGCGGATAAATGCAGTTCGCACCAACGCCCACATCCAACACTGAAGCCTGAGATGGCACCACACCGCCGTTACCTTCAGCCAATAAATCGGCCAGATGGTGAATGTAATCAGCACGGCCAGGCACCGGTGGGCAAAGAAAACCGTCTGGAATACTCCACTCTTTCACGCCGTAGAAGTGCGCAAGCAGCGCCCTATTCAGCGCTTTCACCGCCATTGGATCGGCAAAATCAACCGTAGTATCGCCATGCGGGCCAGGGCGTAAAAATGCGCTCAATTCCGGGCTGCTTTGCGTCAGAGCAGGGAAATCATAACGGTTACGATGGCGGTTGCGTGGGTGCAGACCCGGTTTAGTGGTGTCAGGGGTTTTCATTGCGGCTTCTCCTTGTGTGGGCGCGTAAGATACTCTGTGAACCCTGCGGGGTAAATACGCCGCGTGATTTTCGCCTGAGATAAATCAACATAAGGTGCGCTATGTCTAAACGCTATTACTACGAACCTGCCGATGGGCATGGTTTGCCGCATGATCCGCTGAACGCCATTATTGGCCCGCGCCCTATCGGCTGGATTGCGTCGTATGACAGCCACGGAAACCGTAATCTGGCTCCCTATAGCTTCTTTAACTGCTTTAATTATCGCCCACCGATTATTGGTTTCGCCAGCAGCGGCTTGAAAGACAGCGTGCAAAATATTCTCGACACCAAAGAGTTCGTCTGGAACCTCACCACGCGAGAATTGGCCGAGCAGATGAATGAGACTTCCGCCGCCATTCCACACGGTGAAGATGAATTTGCTCGCGCCGGGTTAACCGCCGTGCCGGGGCGCAAAGTCAAAGCCAGTCTGGTGGCAGAAAGCCCGGTCAACTTTGAATGCCGCCTTTCGCAGTGCATTCAATTAACCCGCGCTGACGGTGCGGCCATTGATACGTGGCTGGTGCTGGGCGAAGTCGTCGCGGTTCACATTGATGAGTCATTGCTGATTGACGGCATTTATCAGACGGCTCTGGCAAAACCGGTGCTGCGCGCGGGTGGCCCATCGGCTTATTACACCATTGATGAAGCGCACCGCTTCGACTTGATTCGCCCGGACGCACGATAAAATCAGCAAAATCATGTACCTGTATCTGTATCTGGCTGATTTGTAAGTATTTCGTCAAGTAATGTCGTTCAAAAAATGAGCATAAGTCCATCAGTTTTTTGCGTCTTTTAAATGGCGCATTGCACCTACACTTTTAGTGTTGATGTTTTTTTAATCGACCCCCTGAAAGTGATGAGGATGTGATTATGAAAAAATTGCTGTATTTTTCTGCGGTTGTCACCCTTGCGGCATTACCGTTTGCTACCATGGCAGCCCAACAAATGTCTGATATCAACACCAGTGGGCTACGCCCGGCAGGAACCGTTTCGGTGACTGGCGCGGCGAGTCTTGACGATCTACAAACCAAGCTTGGAGAAAAAGCGAAAGAAGAAGGAGCAAAAGGTTTTGTTGTTAACTCGGCTAGTGGTAATGAACGCATGTTCGGCACCGCGACTATTTATAAATAGTCTCAACTCTATTTCCCGGAAATATCCCGCGTAACGGTTTCCCTTATCAGGAAACCGTTATTTTATTGTTAACCTTTGGTGTCAAATAATCTTCAATAAATAGCCATAGTATTTCCGCGCCAATACCTCGGTATTTCCTTGCATTCAAAGTTCTAATCAGAAATTAAATTCCCGCACAACGAAAAATTCATTTATTAATAATTCCAGGAAAGTGAGCGGGGACACAAAAAAGATCTAAAGCAATCCCGTTAGATTAAAAATGTGAAGTGAACACAACATGGTTATCGGACAAATACAATAAGCTGTCATACAGCAATCGCTATCTCGCAATATCACTTAACCTTTTTTGCAGGGAGCATTATTGATGAAACTTTTTACCCTACCACGCCAGTTACTGTGTGCCTCGCTAATAACTTTATGCGCCACAGGCGCAAATGCCGCAGATAAAATCACCCTGAAACTCGCGCATAATCTGGAGCGCAGCCATGTTGTGCATCTGGCCTTTGAAGAATTAGCCAAAGAGGTACAACAACTTTCTGATGGCAATATGCGTATTCGTATTTACCCGAGCAGCCAAATGGGTAGCGCCCGCGAAACACTAGAACTATTGCAAAATGGCGCACTGGATATGACCAAAGGCTCGGCCAGTGATTTGGAATCTTTTGACAATACTTACGCGATTTATAATTTGCCGTATTTATTTAAAGACCAGGCGCATTTTAATCGTGTGGTGTTTGGTGAAGTCGGCAAAGAAATTATGGAATCGACGAAAGATAAAGGGTTCTTTGGTATTTCCGCTTACGTTGCTGGCACCCGTAGTTTTTATGCTAAAAAACCGATTACCAAACCAGAAGATTTAAAAGGGCTGAAAATTCGCGTACAGGCCAGTCCAACAACGCTGAAAATGGTTGAATTAATGGGCGGTTCCCCCACTCCTATTTCCTTCGGCGAAGTGTATACCGCCATGCAGCAAGGCGTGGTCGATGGCGCAGAAAATAATGTGCCGTCCTGGGTTCAGACTCGCCATATCGAAATCGCTAAAGTGTTCTCAGAAGATGAACACACCTCCATTCCTGACTTCCTCGTGATCTCGACCAAAACCTGGGCGAAGCTCTCCCCTGAACAACAGCAAATCCTGATGAAAGCGGCGAAAAATTCCGAAGCGTACCAACAAAAGCTTTGGGAAAAAGTCGATGCCGATTCCCGTGCACAGGCTAAAGCCATGGGCGCGACGATTCTCACCGTTGATAAAGCCCCGTTCCGCGCCGCTGTAAAACCGCTGTATGACGACTTCGCCAAAGATCCAAAACAGGCCGCTTTGCTGGCTAAGTTTGAATCCGCTGCTGAGTGATTTAGAGCGGTAAGTTTCAGCGGGTGATATGTCATCGCCCGCTCGTCCAGGTTAAATTTCAGGTATGCAAACATGATACTTAAGCCCATAAAGCTTGCGGTAGACCGGACTATTGCCACGTTTTCTGTGCTGGTGATGGTCGCTCTGGTCGTCTGCGTGGTGTGGCAGGTTTTCAGCCGCTACGTCCTCAACCAGCCCAGCACCCTCACCGATGAACTGGCGCGTTTTCTGATGATTTGGGTGGGTCTTTTGGGCGCATCTTATACAGTTGGCGCACAACGCCATCTGTCCATCGACTTTCTTGCCATGATGCTGCCAGACCATAAAAAGCCGCTGCTCGGTATTCTCATCAACACGCTGGTGCTGCTGTTCTCGGGCGCAGTGATCGTCAACGGCGGTCTGAAGCTGATTGAAAAAACCTTAGCCACTTCGCAGCTCTCCGCGGCGTTACAAATCCCGATGGGGTACGTCTACATTGTGCTGCCATTAAGCGGCGCAATCATGATGTTTTACTCGCTCTATTTTATCCTGACCGACGCTCACACTCTGGTCAGCAAGGAAGGGAAATAATGGAAACTTATATCGCCCTCACTTTATTTGGCGCGTTCTTCGTGTTGGTGTTTATCGGCGTTCCGATTTCATTTGCGATTGGCATTGCCACTGTTTCTTCAATGCTGCTGATGTTCCCGTGGGATGTGGCAATCATCACCGTTTCACAGCGCCTCGCTAACGGGCTGGATAACTTCGCTCTGCTGGCGATTCCGTTCTTTATCTTTGCCGGAACCTTGATGAACAGCGGCGGCATAGCCATCCGCTTAATCAACCTCGCGCAAATTATGGTTGGGCGCATTCCAGGTTCACTGGGCCACGTTAACGTGCTGGCGAACATGATGTTTGGTTCAATCTCCGGTTCAGCAGTAGCAGCCGCCGCAGCCGTTGGCGGCACGCTTTCGCCGATTCAAAACAAAGAAGGTTATGACCCGGCGTTTTCCACGGCGGTTAACGTTTCATCCTGTATTACCGGGTTGCTGATCCCGCCTTCTAACGTGCTGATCGTTTTCTCGCTGACGGCGGGTGGCGTCTCGGTAGCCTCATTATTTATGGCCGGTTATTTGCCTGGCATATTAATGGGCCTGTCAGTCATGTTGGTCTGCTGGATTATCTCCAAACGTCGCGGTTATCCGGTATCAGCGCGTCCCACCTGCGCGCAAGCCTTCAAAGCGTTTCTTGATGCGCTACCAAGTTTGCTGCTGGTGATTATCGTTATGGGCGGGATTCTGGGCGGCGTCTTTACCGCGACAGAAGCCTCAGCCATCGCGGTGGTGTACACCTTTGTGCTCTCGGTGCTTATCTATCGCGAAGTGAAATGGCGTGATTTACCGAAGCTGATCCTTGATTCAGTGGTCACAACGTCCATTGTTCTGCTGTTGATTGGCTTCTCGGTGGGGATGTCATGGGCGATGACCAACGCCGACATTCCGTACATGATCAGCGACACGCTGATGGGCATTTCCGATAACCCGCTGGTGATTCTGCTGCTGATCAATATTGTGCTGCTGATTGTCGGCATCTTCATGGATATGACGCCTGCGGTGCTGATCTTCACGCCAATCTTCCTACCGATTGCCCAGGATTTGGGGATGGACCCGGTTCATTTCGGCATCATGATGGTGGCGAACCTGTGCGTCGGCTTGCTAACACCGCCAGTGGGTAGCGCGTTGTTTGTCGGCTGCTCCATCACTGGAGTTAAAATTCAGAATCTCATTAAACCGCTGTTACCCTTCTACGCTGCCCTGTTCGTTTCGCTGATGATGATTACCTACATCCCGGAAATTTCCCTGTTTATTCCTAAACTTCTGGGATTGATGTAAACCATCGATAAAAAACGGCTTTCGGGCCGTTTTTTATTTTTCACTCTTAAAAAGAGCGCGCAAGCGATTGCAGGCCAGACCAGATGCGTGATGGCAAAAAAAGTAGCAAAAGATGCGAAAAGCGAAGCGGGATCTGTGTCACATAAATACGGATGATAATTCGCGTGCTAATCATTACTTATTTCAATGAGTTAGATCAGCTTCAAAAATTTTGAATAAGGTGGTCAATTCTATTCGATTTATTATTCTGCTCAAAAGTGTGACCATAATCACATCGACGGAACAACGTCACTTTAAACAGAATAACCTGCGAGAATTAATTATGAAAACCATCAAATATGCTGTAGCCGCTATCGCCCTGACCACTCTTTCTTTCGGTGCAATGGCTGCACAATCTATCAGCGCTGCTGATGCTCAGAACATGAACAAAATCGGTGTAGTTTCCGCTGATAACGCAACCACTCTGGATGGCCTGGAAGCGCAACTGGCTTCTAAAGCAGAACAAGCTGGCGCAAAAGCGTACTCAATCACTTCTGCTAACACCAACGGAAAAATGAGCGGTACTGCGGTTATCTACAAGTAAGACTGCTGTATTGCCCTGATACACCCTCATTTTGGAGCTCTGCTCCACCCTGTTTGACTCTGTTATGACCCTTGTTGCCCGCGACCATTTATCGCGGGCTTTTTTTTGTCGTTTTTCTGTCAAACAACCATGAATCAGAAGACCTGATTAACGCGGGTTAAACCTTCCTCATATGTCGTAGCTTCACCCGTTGCCACAAGACAACATGCCATTTGTATTTTTAATGACTGCGGTACGGGTTCAACGCCTGCAACGCAACGTTCAATCCAGCGGGCGGTCACTTCCGGGTCTTTTCCAGCAGGCAGCACCACTTCTTCATCGCTGACTTCCGTCTGGCGTTCACTCAGTACGCGCGAACCGAGGCTGTCGATAAGCGTAATCTGCGGGCAGCGTTGCGGGTTGGCATACACCTCCCCTTCTGTTCCATGCATCAGCAAGCCACGGCCGCCAATATCGGCAAAGAATTTTGCTACTTTCGGGACATATTCAGGATGGGAAACACTGGCAAGACGTAATGCGGCATCTTCTGCAAATGGGGTCGCCAGTTTGGCAAGTGTATGAGCGCTATTTCGTACACCCATACGCCAGCGCATCGCGAGCTGATCTTCCATCGGAGGGCACAGCGCACTGACAGGAATATAAACCGGGTGATGTAGATCCAGTTTAGCTTGCGCCTGACCCGCATGTAACGTTGGTTCAATGCCCATCAGTGTAAAAATGGTTTCCGTTAATACACGCGTTGGATCGTGGCTGACGCCGTGTACTACCACCGGAAATCCAAGGCGATTAAGCAAAATAGCCAGCAATGGCGTGAGGTTCGCTTGTTTGCGCGCGCCATTGTAAGAAGGAATAACAATTGGCATTGGTTTGTTCGCTGGAGGCGTAAGTGTAATCATGTGGTGCTTCATCGCGTCATAGAAACCGAGCATTTCCGCCTCGCCTTCCCCTTTGATGCGCAATGCAATCAGCACGCCACCCAACTCCAGTTCTGGAACTTCACCTCTGAGCATATGGGCATATAAGCCACGAGCAGTGTCAAAATCCAGATCGCGAGCATGGTTCTTACCGCGCCCGACTTCTTTAATGATCTTACGGTAATCCACTCAGATTCTCCTTTCTATTTCTTGCTCACACGTTTGCGCCGCACCGTCTTTTTCGGCGTGGTATCAATCAGTTTAGCTGCTGGCGTTTCGGGTTGACTGATCGGAAACACCGGTAACGCACCCAGTAAACGTTGACCATAATTTTTGGTCAACAGGCGGCGGTCATAAATCACTACCTCACCATAACAGCCATGGCTACGAATTAAACGTCCAACTTGTTGGATAAGATTAAATGAAGCACTGGGTAAACTCTGTACTTCAAAAGGATAGCGTTTCAAGGTTTTTAACCATTCACCCTCAGTGAGCACCACTGGGCTGTCGATAGGTGGGAAAGCGATTTTATGGATGTGTACCTGACTGAGTAAATCACCCTTTAAATCAAGCCCTTCAGCGAAGGATTGTAAACCAACCAGCACGCTGGTTTCGCCCTGCTCAACGCGTTTACGGTGCAGCTCCACCAGTCTGTAACGGGGCATATCCCCTTGCACCAGTAATGTCAGGCGCAAATCGGTGACATGCGTCAGGAATACCTGCATCGCACGGTTGCTGGCAAATAGCACCAGCATGCCTTTGTGTTCGCCTTTCGCCAGTTCAGCGCGGAAAAATGCGGCCATCTCAGCCAAGTGTTGAGCTTCATTTTCCATAGTTGGCTCAACGGTTAACTGCGGTATAACCAGCTTGCCCTGTTCAACATGGTTAAATGGCGAATCGAGGGCAATAAAACGATCGCCCGCATCTTCATCCAGCCCACTCATCTCTTGCAGGCGGTCAAATTTATTCAGCGAGCGCAACGTTGCAGAGGTCACAATCACATGTGGAACGTTGCGCCAGACCAGTTTTTCTAACTGATCGCAAACACGAATGCCCACACAATGGAAATACAGATGCGGCTGCCCTTCGCGGATTTCACGCGTCACCCACTTCGACACCGGCGCTCCCGATGCCTTTTCCATTGCCGAAAGCCGCCACAGTTTGCTCTGCGTTTCGAAATAGCCTAACGCCCGATTCATGTGCAGCAGTGAACGGTGCAAACGCACAATATCGTGCGTTCCAGTTTTTTCGCCAAGATCGTTAAGCAAGGCCTCCGACAGGCTGCGCAGCCCTTCCATCAGCTTTGCCAGCCGCTTGCAAATCACCATAATTTCTTCGGGCAGCACGCCCATTTCAAAACGATGCTCGGCCTCTTTTTCGCCCGGCAACCACAATGAAACAATGCTATTAAATGAGCTGAGCAGCTCAAAAATTTCGTCGCAATGATTGGTCAAACGTTCTGGATTGGTCAGCGGCGGTGGACTTTTTGGGCGGAACTGCGCCATGCAGGTTTCGACCAGTTTGGTGAAGAGATCGAACTGCAAACGGCTATAGCCCGGCGTGACTTCGGCACTCATTTCCAGCGCGTCACGTGCCACATCCGGCAGATGGTGGCCTTCATCTAAAATCAGCAGCAGGTTTTTGGCTTCGGGCAGCACCGCATCACTTTCCATCGCGGCCATCACCAGAGCGTGGTTGGCGACCACCACTTCGGCATCGTCTATCTCACGGCGAGCCACAAAAAACGGGCATTCACGATACCAGTGGCAATTGCGCCCCAGGCAACTGGCCTTGTCAGTGCTTAAGCGCCGCCAGAGATCGTCTTCAATATTTTGCGAAGTATGGTCACGCAACCCGTCCCATTTATAGGCATCAAGATCGGTTTTCAGTTTTACGCAACGCTGCTGTTCGTCTTTGCTGGTCGGCGCCATCTCGTCTTCGAGAAAAGCCAGCAAATCGCCCTGTGAGGCGTTGTCTGTCGCCAGAGCGGCAAGGTTGCGCGGGCAAACGTAACGCCCACGGCCAAACGCAGCGGTAAATTTCAGGTCGGGGATAATCTTGCGCAGCAGCGGCAAATCTTTGCTGAATATTTGATCCTGAAGGGCCACGTTTGCCGTGCTGACCACCAGCGTTTTTTGTTCGCCGCGTGCAATAGCGATACCGGGGATCAGGTATGAAAGCGTTTTCCCCACGCCGGTAGGAGCCTCAATCGCCAGATGTCGCCCCGCTTCACCCGCGAGCGTTTTTGCCACTTCGGCAATCATTTGCCGTTGCGGTGGGCGCGGAATGAAGTCTGGGATCTGCTGTTGTAGCGCCTTATACCAGGCGGCGATTTGCTCTTTTTGAGCGGAGGACAAGGCCATAAAAACCACTTCTACTGTATAAACAGCCACTATTGTCCCACTTTTTAAAGCCGGGATGTATTGTTTTTTCACCAACACTGTGAGCAAGCCTTGACTCATGACAAGGCGGCCTGCGGCGTACCTTCTCTATAATCGAGCCCGTTTATCCTCCACTGGTATCAAAAAATGGATTATCAACTTAATTTAGACTGGCCTGAGTTCTTAGAGAAATACTGGCAAAAAAAGCCGGTCATCTTAAAAAATGCGTTTCCTGATTTTGTCGATCCGATTACCCCGGATGAATTAGCCGGTCTTGCTATGGAAGCAGAGGTGGATAGCCGACTGGTCAGCCATACCAATGGTCAATGGCAGGCCGCCAACGGCCCTTTCGAGAATTTTGACAATCTCGGTGATACCGGTTGGTCATTACTGGCTCAGGCTGTTAACCACTGGCATGCGCCGTCTGCTGAACTGGTTCGCCCATTCCGTGTCTTGCCGGACTGGCGTTTAGACGACCTGATGATCTCTTTCTCCGTACCTGGTGGCGGTGTTGGTCCACATATCGATCAGTACGATGTGTTTATTATTCAGGGCATGGGTAGCCGTCGTTGGCGCGTGGGTGACAAACTGCCAATGCGCCAGTTCTGCCCACATCCCGCTTTGCTGCACGTTGATCCGTTCGAGCCAATCATTGATCAAGATCTGGAACGTGGCGATATTCTGTATATTCCACCGGGCTTCCCACACGATGGCTTCACTCACGAAACTGCACTCAACTATTCCGTTGGTTTCCGTGGCCCAAATGGCCGTGATTTGATCAGCAGCTTTGCTGATTACGCGTTGGAAAACGATCTGGGTGGCGAGCACTATAGCGATCCTGACTTAACCGTCCGCGAACATCCTGGCAAAGTTGAAGGCTACGAGCTTAATCGCCTGCGTGACATGATGATGGAAGTCATCAGCCAACCTGAAGATTTCAAACAGTGGTTCGGCCGCTTTGTTACCACACCGCGCCACGAACTGGATGTTGCTCCAGCAGAGCCGCCATATCAGCAAGATGAAATCCTCGATGCGTTACTGGGCGGTGAGAGCCTGACACGTCTGAGCGGTTTACGAGTGCTGAATGTTGACGGTGAGTTCTTCGTCAATAGCGAAGCAATGGAAGCACCTGTTCCGGCAGCAGCGGACGCATTATGCCGTTACACCACCCTTGGTCAAACTGAACTGGGCGATGCGTTAGAGAACCCGGAATTTGTTAACGTATTGACTGAGCTGGTTAATCAGGGCTATTGGTATTTCGACGACTAAATAATCCTGCAAACCTGGGTCCACTGACTACAGTTATACGGGGGCTTCCCGGGCAGACAGTGGATTTAACATGGCGCTTTATACCATCGGTGAAGTGGCTGTGCTTTGCGATATTAACCCCGTGACGTTGCGTGCCTGGCAACGACGTTACGGGTTATTAAAACCTCAGCGCACGGATGGCGGGCATCGCTTATTTGACGATGACGACATCGAACGTATCCGTGAAATCAAACGCTGGATTGAAAACGGCGTTCAGGTCGGCAAGGTGAAAGCCTTATTGGGCGGCGAGCGCCAGGATCTGGAAAGTGGTTGGCGTGAACGCCAGGAACTGCTGCTCCATCATTTGCAAAGCGGCAGCCCCAACCGCTTACGCACCTGGATGGCTGACATTGGCCGTGATTACCCCGCAGAAACCCTCGTTCACCAGCTTTACACTCCCCTTCGTCGCCGCCTGCAATGCCATCAAGTCACCTTGAATACCTTACTTAGCCTACTGGACGGCGCACTGATCAACTACATTGCACTGTGCCTTGCCTCGGCGCGTAAACGCAGCGGAAAAGATGCGTTACTTGTAGGCTGGGACACGCCCGATACCACACGCTTGTGGATGGCTGCTTGGATGGCAATCCAGCAGGGCTGGCGTATTGATGTGCTGGCCCATCCGCTCCATCAACTGCGACCTGAGCTTTTTGCTCAACAGACATTACTGGTGTGGTGTGGTGATACGCCGACCACCAATCAGCTCGACCAACTGGAGCTTTGGCGCTGTGCAGGAATGCAAATTTTCCCACTCATGAGCAACGGGCAGTCGACTGAACGCGCATAAGGCAAAGTTAATAGTTCATTAACAAGCCCGCTTCATCTTATAATCGCCTGCGTAACGTATGGAGCGGACATAAAGATGAAACTAAATAAAATAGCCTTGGTGGGCGGCATGCTGGTAATGGCTATCGGCGGAATTGGCGGCGTGATGCTGATGGGTTATATCGTCATCCTTCATAACGCGTGATGTAGCGCAAAAGACGCTCAAACAGGCGGTCAATAACAATTGCCGCCATCGCGACCAGCAGAGCCCCCTGAATCACATAGGCGGTGTTAAAACCGCTCAAACCAATGATTATCGGCGAGCCCAGAGTGCTGGCACCAACGGTTGATGCAATCGCCGCAGTCCCGATATTAATAATCACCGAAGTGCGGATCCCTGCCAAAATCACCGGTGCTGCCAATGGCAACTCAACTTTTCTCAACATCTGCCAGCGGCTCATCCCTGCGCCCAATGCAATCTCTTTAGTCGCTTCCGGCACTGAGCCAATTCCAGCCAATGTTCCTTGTAAAATCGGCAGCAAGCCATATAGCACCAGCGCGATAATCGCAGGCTGCTGACCAAACCCCATCACCGGAACCGCAATAGCCAGTACCGCCACAGGAGGAAATGTTTGCCCTGCAGCCGTAATGGTTTCGACCAGTGAACGGAATTCAAGCCCTGCCGGACGAGTCACAACAACACCTAACCCGACACCTACGGCAATCGCCACTACGCTTGAAACCCCGACCAGTAGGAAGTGCTTTAACGCCAGCGCAATAAAACTGTCTTGCTGGTAAAGCGGTCTTTCCAGCTCTGGAAACAGCCAACTGAACAACGCGCTGCTGTATGGCATCAATACCAGCAGTGCGATAAAGAGTGCAATCAGCCACAGCAGCGGGTCACGTAACAGGCGCATTTTCACCTCGCAGCTCTTCACCACGCACTAAATCACTAAAATGCAGTACACCACAGGGTTCGCCTTGCTGATTAACTACCGGCAACTGTTGGCACTGGCGGTCAACAAACAACGATAGCGCCTCACGCAGAGTGATCGTTTCACTGATCGGTTCGCCCTCTAAACGTTCCTGTGTTCGTACGCGGTCCGCAACCTGGCGCAACGATAGCAACCGCACGCCTGACTCGCTTCGGCCAAAGAAATCACGCACAAAATCTGTCGCTGGGTGAGTTAACAACTCCAGCGGTGTACCTTGCTGAACGACCCTTCCCCCGTCCATTAGCACAATGCGGTCAGCCAGCGTCAGCGCTTCGTCGATATCATGCGTCACCAGCACGATGGTGCGTCCAAGCAGTTGGTGGATGCGAATAATCTCCTGCTGAAGCGCACCGCGTGTTACCGGGTCCAACGCACCAAACGGCTCATCCATCAATAACACTTCCGGGTCGGCCGCCAGCGCACGCGCTACACCCACACGTTGTTGTTGCCCACCGGAAAGTTGATGTGGATAACGGTCACGAAATTGCTCAGCTTCCAGACCGAGTAAAGCGAGCAATTCGTCAATACGCGCACTGATACGTGCTTTCGGCCATTTCAGCAACTGCGGAACGGTGGCAATATTCTGTGCAACGCTCCAGTGAGGGAAAAGCCCAATAGACTGAATCGCGTACCCCATACGGCGGCGTAGCACCTTGGCGTCAAAATTGCGGATCTCTTCTCCGGCAAAGCGAATGCGCCCGGTATCGTGTTCAACCAGGCGGTTAATCATCTTAAGCGTGGTGGATTTGCCGGAACCGGAAGTGCCAATCAGTACCGTAAACTCACCTTCCTTGATGTTTAGCGTCAAGTCGCTCACAGCAGGTTCACCCTGGAAGAACTTGCTGACATTTTCAAATTCGATCATGGCTGTTTTTCCTCAAGTAATGAGATAAACAGTTTAAAAAGCGCGTCGAGAATGACCGCCAGCGCGATAACCGGGATCACACCGAGCAAGACCAAATCCAGCGCACTACTGAGTAATCCCTGGAAGATAATCGCCCCAAACCCACCGGCACCAATCAGCGCTGCAATCACCGTCATACCAATGGTTTGCACGCAAACAACCCGCAAGCTACGCAGCAAAACGGGCAACGCCAGCGGCACTTCGGCCCGCCAGAAAATCTGCCAGCGCGACATGCCCATACCTTCGGCACTTTCAATGATATTGCGCGGGACATGCTGCAAACCTGCTACAACACCGCGCACCAATGGCAGCAATGCGTATAAAACCAGTGCAATGAGTGCCGGAGCCACGCCAATCCCGCTCACGCCAAGCGAGCTGAGCCACGGAGCTAACTTCACAAGCCCTGCCAAAGGTGCAATTAACAGCCCGAACAGTGCCACAGACGGTACCGTCTGAATCACATTAAGCACGGAGAACACCGAAGACTGACAGCCCGGACGGGTGTAGCACAGCACGCCCATCGGCACGCCAATCATCAGGGCGGGTAGCAAAGTCCCTAGCAATAAAGCCAGATGGCGAGTTAGCGCATCATCAAACACATCCTGGCGGTTGGCATACTCTTTAAGCAGCGAAAGATCGGCAAAGTACCCGCTCCACAGCAGCGCTACCGGTACGATCCAGACCTGCAAATTGAGCAGTAAACGCCATAGCGCATTGGGAGTCAGACGGTTGATGGTATCGGCACAAAGCAGCAGGCACAGAGTTAAAGACAGCCATAACCCGCTACCGAGAGACGTTCGCGCAAGCGTGCTCCCTTGTTCAGCAAATTGCGAGGCGGTGTGCCCCATCATCCACAACATGGCGATAAACAACAGCTCGCCCGTAATTAGCGTCAGTGTTAATGACAGTCGCCGGGAAGGTGCCAGAGTCAGACATGCCAGAATAAGTACTGGAAGAGAGAGAATCAGACCAACATGTTCAGGAAGCCGGCTAAGCGCGATAGATTCTCCGGAAACCAGGCGGTTGGGCGCAAAGTTGATAAATGGCAGAACTGCGCCTGCTACCACCAGCAAAATCACCAGCAGCAACAGAACGCGATTATGAATTTTGAGCAAACAGACATCCTGTAATTATTGTCTTGCCGGATGGCGCTGGCGCTTATCCGGCCTACTTCAACCTGTAGGATGGATTAGCGTAAGCAACATCCACCAGAAGATCAGCGACCTACTTCACGAAGCCTTTTTGCTTCAGGTAATCCGCAGCCACTTTTTTGGCATCTAGGCCTTCGACTGCAATACTGGCGTTAAGCTGCTGCAAGGTTTTCTCATCAAGGGAGGCAAACACCGGTTTTAACCACTCTCCCATTTCAGGATAAGCCTTGAGCACCGCTTCACGCACAACAGGCGTTGGCGCGTAAATTGGCTGAACACCTTTTGGGTCGCTCAGCGTCTGCAAACCCAGTGCCGCCACCGGGCCATCAGTGCCGTAGGCCATTGCCGCATTCACACCAGAGGTTTGCTGCGCCGCAGCTTTTATGGTCACAGCCGTGTCGCCGCCAGCCAGCGAGAGCAGTTGCGGCTGTTCAAGTTTAAAGCCATAGGCTTTTTCAAAGGCAGGAAGCGCATCGGAGCGTTCGATAAATTCAGCGGAAGCAGCAAGTTTGAATTCACCGCCTTTTTTCAAATAAGCGCTGAGATCATCAAGTGAGGTGAGTTTGTTTTTTTCGGCCAGATCTTTGCGTACTGCGATGGTCCAGGTATTGTTCGCGGGAGCAGGTGTTAACCACACGAGGTGATTTTTTTCAGCATCGAGTTTTTTAACTTTCTCATATCCCTGTTGCGCATTTTTCCAGGCTGCATCTTTTTCATCTTTAAAGAAAAATGCCCCGTTACCGGTGTATTCCGGGTAAATATCCAGTTCGCCCGCCGTAATCGCCCCACGCACAACCGGGGTGGTACCTAACTGCACTTTATTGACAGTTTTGACGCCGTGGCTGTCCAGTACCTGCAAAATGATATTACCGAGTAGTGAGCCTTCGGTATCAATTTTTGAACCTACTTTCACCGGCTCCGCAGCTTGTGCCCCTGCGGCCAGTAAGACTAACCCCGCCATACCCCAACGCGCTGATACGTTCATCGTGCTTCCTCACTGTTTTTCTTTGCTTAAAAATCATGAACTCGCAAAAGTTTAGACGAGAATTGGCATTTTGGCAGGTTGGTAGAACGAGGAGAGCAGAATAAGAAAAGAGCCGGAAAACCGACTCTTTTCTTGGGTGCAGCTTCAAATATGAAGGGTAATTACTTGAGTTCAAACTCGCTCTGTTTCACACGAGCTGAATCCAGGCCGATAAACACATTAAACTTGCCAGGCTCGGCAATGTGTTTCATCTGCGCGTTCCAGAATTTCAACGCTTCAACGTCAATCGGGAAGCTTACAGTCTGGGTTTCGCCAGGTTTCAGCGTCACTTTCTTAAAGCCTTTCAGCTCTTTGACCGGGCGACTCATCGATGCGGTGACGTCCTGCAAATACATCTGTACGACCGTTTCGCCTGCACGATCACCGGTGTTTTTCACTTCAACAGAAGCTTCGACTTTGCCATCCGCTTTCATTGATGGTGCAGACATTTTCACATCAGACACGCTGAAAGTGGTGTAGCTCAGGCCATAACCGAATGGGAACAGCGGGCCGTTCGCTTCATCAAAGTAGCGAGACGTATATTTGTTTGGTTTTTCCGGATTGTACGGACGCCCTGTATTCAGATGGCTGTAATAGGTTGGGATCTGCCCGACAGAACGTGGGAAGGACATCGGCAATTTGCCTGACGGGTTGTAATCGCCAAACAGGATATCGGCCACCGCGTTCCCGCCTTCAGTACCGCTATACCAGGCTTCCAGCAGCGCATCAGCCTGTTGGTTTTCTTTCACCAATGCCAGAGGGCGGCCGTTCATCAACACCAGCACCAACGGTTTACCCGTCGCTTTCAACGCAGCAATTAAATCACGCTGGCTTTGTGGCAGCACCAGATCGGTACGGCTTGAGGCTTCGTGCGCCATCCCCTGAGCTTCACCAACAACGGCTACAACAACATCAGCAGATTTCGCAGTAGTAACCGCTTCATCGATCATCGCCTGTGCAGAACGGGTATCAACCGTAACGGCTGGTTCGTACTGGTTCAGGAAATCAACAATGCCTTTTTCGTCGGTGACGTTAGCGCCTTTGGCGACCACGATTTTGGCTTTGTCACCCACGGCACTTTTGATGCCCTGAAGTACTGTGATGGTTTGATCGGCTACACCAGCAGCTGACCAACTCCCCATCATGTCACGTTTGCTGTCAGCCAACGGGCCAACCACGGCAATGGTGCCGGATTTTTTCAGTGGCAATACGTCCAGGCGGTTTTTCAGCAACACCATGCTTTCACGTGCGACTTCGCGAGCATCTTTACGGTGCAGGCGGCTTTCAGCGTTGGTGTCTTGCGGGTCGGATTCTTTCGGCCCTAAGTGGCTGTATGGGTCGTTGAATAGCCCCATATCGTATTTCACGTTGAGCACATGGCGCGCGGCATCATCAAGTTCAGCCATTGGCACAGCACCACTTTTCACCAACTCTGGCAAATACTTGCTGTAGTACTCATCGCTCATACTCATGTTGATGCCAGAATTCAATGCTATGCGCACTGCATCTTTCGGATCGCTTGCCACACCGTGTTTAATCAGCTCTTTAATGGCACCGTGGTCTGAAATGGTAATGCCTTTAAATTTCCACTCATCGCGCAGCAAATCTTTCAGCAACCACGAGTCGGAAGAAGCCGGAGTGCCGTTAAGGGAATTGAGCGCCACCATCACACCACCACTGCCAGCATCCAGTGCGGCTTTGTATGGCGGCATATAATCGTTGAACAGTCGCTGCGGACTCATATCAACGGTGTTGTACTCTTTGCCGCCTTCAACTGCGCCATAGGCCGCGAAGTGTTTCACGCTGGTCATGACCGAGTAACGGTCTGCTGGGCTTTTGCCCTGCATCGCTTCAACCATGGTGCGACCCATGATGGAAGTCAGGTAAGTATCTTCACCAAAACCTTCGGAGACACGGCCCCAACGCGGGTCGCGTGACACATCCACCATTGGCGCCCAGGTCATGTTCAGGCCATCGTCTGCAGCTTCATAAGCAGAGACGCGGCCCACCGTTTTCACGGCATCCAGATTGAAGGAAGAAGCTAAACCGAGGCTGATTGGGAACACCGTACGTTGACCGTGAACCACATCGTAAGCAAAGAATAATGGAATTTTCAGGCGGCTAAGATCCATCACTTGGTCTTGCATGGTGCGGATGTCATGACGAGTCACGGTATTGAAAATCGCCCCGACTTGCCCATCTTTGATCATCTCGCGAATGGCTTCTTTCGGGTTATCTGGCCCGACACTGATTAACCGTAACTGGCCGATTTTCTCGTCAGTGGTCATTTTCTTCAGCAAATCAGTGACGAATGCGTCACGCGCTTCCGGTGTTAACGGGTGTGGGCCAAACATTTCGTTAGCCAGCGCGGGTTGCAGCGCAAGGCTAACTGCAATACTTACAGAACAGAGCCATTTCATCGACATTACTCTCTTGCTCAAGCCGCCACAGAGGGCCGCACGAAGTGATAAGACGAGCAGTGTGCCACAAGGTTACTGCTGTAAGAAGTGTCGCTTCGGTGTTATGTGCTGATTTTTCGAACCTTTAAGACGATTCATTATCGATTTGCGAGCTATGCTTGTAGTCGTCAATATTTTCCCAAGGAGCGGATAAATGTCTAACCCTACACCATCCCAAAAACAAACATTTATAAATGAGCTGAACCGTCTGGTGGGCAGCCAACATGTATTAACCGATGCGGCAAAAACCGCGCGTTACCGTAAAGGTTTTCGCTCCGGCCAGGGCGATGCGCTAGCGGTCGTTTTCCCAGGCACGTTACTAGAGTTATGGCGTGTTCTAAGCATTTGCGTCAGCACCGATAAAATTATTCTGATGCAAGCCGCAAATACCGGTCTGACTGAAGGTTCAACGCCGAACGGCAACGATTACGACCGTGAAATTGTCATTATCAGCACCCTGCGTCTGGATAAATTGCAGCTTTTGGATGGCGGAAAGCAGGTGCTGGCCTTCCCTGGAAGTACGCTATATCAGCTGGAAAAAGCCCTTAAACCGCTGGGCCGTGAGCCGCATTCAGTGATTGGTTCATCGTGCATTGGCGCGTCGGTGATTGGCGGGATTTGTAATAATTCCGGCGGCTCTTTGGTTAAACGTGGCCCGGCATATACCGAAATGGCGCTATACGCCCGTATTGATGAACAAGGCAAATTAACGCTGGTGAACCATCTGGGTATCGATTTGGGTGTGACGCCTGAACAGATCCTTGGCAAGCTCGATGACGAGCGCGTAAAACCTGAAAATGTGCTCCATGACCAGCGCCAGGCCTCAGATAAGGATTATGCCGAGCGTGTACGTGATGTAGACGCTGATACCCCATCGCGCTTTAACGCCGACCCAAGCCGCCTGTTTGAAGCCTCTGGCTGCGCCGGAAAGCTCGCGGTATTCGCTGCGCGCCTCGATACTTTTGTGGCAGAAAAACAAAACGAAGTGTTCTACATCGGCACCAATAAACCGGAAGTGCTGACTGAAATACGCCGCCACATCCTGGCTAATTTTGAAAACCTACCGGTGGCGGGCGAATACATGCACCGCGATATTTACGATATTGCCGAAGTGTATGGCAAAGACACCTTCATGATGATCGACAAACTCGGCACCGATAAAATGCCGCTGTTCTTCACCTTGAAAGGTCGCACCGATGCGTGGATTGAAAAAGTCCCGTTTATAAAACCCCACTTCACTGACCGCGTATTGCAACGCCTGAGCGGCTGGAGCCCAAGCCACTTACCACCACGGATGAAAGAGTGGCGCGGTAAATATGAACACCACCTGTTATTGAAGATGTCTGGCGAAGGTATTAGCGAGGCCCGTAACTGGCTGGAGAGCTATTTCGAGCAGGCTGAAGGCGGCTTTTTCGTCTGCACACCAACCGAAGGGGCGAAAGCCTTTTTACACCGTTTTGCCGCGGCCGGTGCAGCAGTACGTTATCACGCCGTACATGCCAACGAAGTGGAGGATATTCTGGCACTCGATATTGCCCTGCGTCGTAACGACCAGGAATGGTTTGAGCAACTACCGCCAGAAATCAGCAGCCAGATTAGCCACAGCCTCTATTACGGCCACTTTATGTGCCATGTTTTCCATCAGGATTACATTGTTAAGAAAGGGGTTGATGCACATGCATTGAAGGAGCAGATGCTTGAGTTGCTGCGCACGCGCGGTGCGCAATATCCGGCAGAGCATAATGTCGGGCATTTGTACGAAGCGCCTGAAAGCTTAAAACAATTTTATAAGTCCAATGACCCAACCAACAGTATGAACCCTGGCATTGGTAAGACCACAAAACGAAAATGGTGGGAAGAGCAGGCTTGTAGCCATACGCATCACCACGATCCCCATTAAGTGAAACTGTCAACTGCCAGAACCCGGGCTGTTTTTTGCTCATTTTTCGTACTAAATTAAAATGCGAAAAGTGGTGTGAGCTCATGCCACTTTGATTTTTTACGTACAGGAGCGAGAAATGTCTGTCCTCGAAACAATGCCGTCCGCTCGGATACAGGTTCGTGATGCCACTAACGATGATATCCCATCCATCACTGCTATTTATGAATGGCATGTACTGCATGGCCGGGGTTCTTTTGAGGAAATCCCCCCGACACAAGCTCAAATGGCTGAACGGCTGCAAGCCGTTCACGCTCAGGAGTTGCCGTGGTTGGTGGCTTTGCATAGCGGCATTGTGGTGGGTTATTGCTACGCGACGGTTTATCGTCCGCGCCCTGCTTACCGTTTCACGCTTGAAGATTCTGTTTATATCGACGCCAGCATGACCGGGCAAGGTGTAGGGCGTGAGTTATTGACTATGTTGATAGAGCGCTGTGAGCAAGGCCCGTGGCGGCAAATGGTGGCGATTATTGGCGATGGCGAAAACAACACGGGTTCGTGTCATCTGCATAAGCAGTTGGGTTTTGAAGTGGCCGGGTTGCTGCAAAGTGTGGGGTTCAAGCTCGGCGCATGGCGCGATACGTTGATTATGCAGCGTCCGCTCAATGATGGAGATCGGACGCTGCCATGATACCCATCATACTTCAAGTTGCAGCTTTGTTGGCTACGCTCATTCGCCCGAATCACTTAGTTCACTAAGCTCATCGGGACTCATTCACTTGCCGCCTTGCTGTAACTCGAATTATTTAGGGTATCGTTTGATTTGCCTTAATCGTCAAGCGCATTACTCTGCGTACTATTGCTCGCCATTTGCGCAGCTTTTTGCTTTTTATAAGCCAGGGCCGAGCCCGGAACTGGTGTCACCTTGCCGGTTTCCAGATAGTTGCGCAGACGGTTTGCATCCGCAAAGTGGGTGTATTTCCCGAACGCATCCAACACCACCAATGCCACCGGTCGATTGTTAATCATGGTGCGCATCACTAAACAATGTCCGGCATTGTTGGTAAAGCCGGTTTTAGTCAGCTGGATATTCCATTTATTGTTATAAACCAAATGGTTGGTATTACGGAATGGCAGCGTGTATGGCGGATTACTGAAAGTAGCCATATCTTCTTTAGTGGTACTCAGCTGGCCGAGCATCGGATATTGTTTAGATGCAATCAGCAGCTTAGACAAGTCGCGTGCTGTAGAAACGTTGTGAATCGAAAGCCCGGTTGGCTCAACATAACGCGTATGGGTCATTCCAAGAGATTTTGCTTTCGCATTCATGGCGCGAATAAATGCGTTATAGCCACCAGGATAATGGTGCGCCAGGCTCGCTGCCGCACGGTTTTCTGAAGACATTAATGCCAATAGCATCATGTCTTTACGGTCGATTTTACTATTCAGACGCACACGGGAATAAATTCCTTTCATTTCCGGCGTTTGGCTAATGTCGACACTCAGCATTTCATCCATCGGTAACTTCGCATCAAGCACCACCATTGCCGTCATCAATTTGGTAATTGAGGCAATCGGGCGTACCAGATCAGGATGGCTGGAATAGAGAACTTTATTGGTTTGCAGATCGACGATCATGGCACTGCCAGAGGCGATCTCTTGCCCGGCACTGACCTGTTGTACGATGGTTTTATTCGCAGCCTGGGAAGCGAATGGTACGGCAATCATCAGCGCAAGGCTGAGCAACGAAAGACGAATTTTTGTCGGCATGGTGACACTTCTGTAAGTATTCAAAAAAATAATGTGTCCTTCGGATCTCTTCACAGCGCGTATGAATAGATGAGGCGCCAGCATAATACGCTGACGCCCCTGAAAACTCCCACTATTGATTCGTAAACAAGTATCAAAATAGACGGTAACCATAACCCCAAAGAATAACACTCAGGGCTAACAGTACCTCAAGCACCAGCACGCCAATGGCGAGTGTTGAGCTGGAAAAGCTCATACCCTCTTCTTTGTTGATGCCAAGGAACTCAGGTACCCCTACATACAACAGGTATCCGGTATAAATAAGGGCTGCGGCCCCTACCAGCACGCATAACCACACCAATGGATACAATGCGACTAAACCGCTGATAAACAGCGGAGTTGCTACGTAACCTGCAAACACCATGCAACGAGCAAGCGACGGGCGATGCGGGTAGTTACGCGCCATCCACCAGATGACTCGCCCCATGACGGCCACACCAGCCAGCATCAGGGCATAAAACAGTACGCCTAAATAGAATCCGTTAAACATCGATAATTGAACGAAGGTACCATCACCAAAATTCCAGCCAATTTGGGTTGTGCCAATAAACGCACAGATAACCGGAATGGCCGCCATGATTAATACATGGTGAGTGTAGTGATGCGTTACCGTTTCGTTCTCGCGTTTTATGTCCTGCATTTCACGATTAGGGTGGGAAAAAAGCCCCCAGACATGACTCATAACGCCTCCTGACATGCCAAAAAAATCGATTGAGCACAGTCAAAGTATAATGCACAGCGGCTTGATTGTTTTTTAATCACCTGAAAATATCTGCATGCTGCAAATAGCAGAATTTATGCCGCCACGTTGACGAAACGGCAAAAGCGTCATATTTAATTAACACCGCCCAATAGTGCTTTATCAGGACCGCTCCCCAATGTAATTCCGTAACCAATAAGCCTGTATCTACACGATGACTTTGTCATTTCTCACCTCTGTTGAGAAATGTGCACTTATTGGATTATTACGGAAACAATCATGCTAAAAGCACTATACCAGGCCCTGGCTGACAAGCGATGGCTGCTACTTCTTGGGTTCTCTTTTGTTGTTTCATCTATCGGAAATGGCATAACCTACATCGTCATTTTCAGCGAACTCATTCGCCTGGCGGCACCGACAACCTCACTTACCCTCGCCTACGTTCTTTCTACCGTTCCTGGTTTAATTGGCAGCAAAATAGGCGAGCGGTACTGCCAAAGTGCAAACCCCTTCAAGATTCTGATAGTGGGGGAATGTTTGGGTATGCTAGGGCTTCTCGCGCCACTTAGCGCTGTAATGACGGGTTCAATTCCGCTGTTTCTCATTGCTCAGACCGCCTCTGCATTCACTATCGGGATGACATTCCCGGCAATCAGTAAGATTTTTAAAACGGGACTCACCGAGAAAGAACTGCCGGTTGCCACCACGCTCGAAACCATCATTTTCGCCTGCTATGTGATTTTTGGCGTTTGCCTCGGTCTTTTGCTGTTAGGGCATATCAGCGTAATGTCACTACTGGTTCTTGATGCTTCAAGCTTTGTCATCGCACTAATATTGTTGAAATTGTCGCAGTCACGTTTCACTAAAACCTTCATTAAAGTTTCCCCCTCAAAAGCGCAGATTAATTGGCGAACATTGTCAGGCGTACAGCGGCGTGGGATTTTACTTTTACCCCTGTTGGCGTTAGCTGCAGCCCCTGCCATGGCACTGCTACCCGCACTGGTTCCCCCAATATATTCAGGATCTGAAGCGCAAAGCATGGCACTGGCGTTACTTTTCGCCCGTAGTCTCGGGCAGTTAGCGGGCCCATTAATCTTAAATCCTGAGAAATTTGAGAAAAACAGTAACAGTAATGTGCTGATGGTCAGTTGTCTGTTCGCCTTTATCACCTGCTACGGATTAGTCCCCTTTTCACCGTCGAAATATTTGGCGCTGGCGTTCATTTTTATGGCTCATCTGTTCTCAAACGTGGTGTTTTCACTGGCGATTTATACCATCCTGAAGAAGTTTGATGAGGTTCAAATCTCGGCCGCAATGGCAAAAAGTTACCGGTTACAGATGATGGTAACGGCATTGGTTTCCATGGGCGCGGGATACAGTGCGCAGTACTTTGGCGTGGTGTATTCACTGTATCTTTTCAGCGGAGCGGGGTTTGTATTGATAGTGATACTGTCTTTAGGTGAGCGTTGGCTTAAACAAAAGTCGGTAAATTTCCGACCTGAGCAGCAATAAGCAAGAAAGCACGCCGACCATGCTGGCGGTGTGCTTTCTCAGGTGATTACATCATTCCCATGAAACGTGGCAACCACAGTGAAATAGCCGGAACATAAGTTACCAACAGCAATACCAGCACCAGAATGGCATAGAACGGCAGCATCGATTTCACCACTTCTTCTATCTTCTGCTTACTCACCGCACTGGCGACAAACAGCACTGAACCGACAGGTGGCGTAATTAAACCGATCCCCAGGTTAACCATCATGATCATCCCAAAGTGTACCGGGTCGATACCCAGAGCATTTGTTACTGGCAGAAGCACAGGTGTTAAAATCAGGATAATTGGTGCCATATCCATCAGCGTGCCAATCAGCAACAGCATGATATTGATATAAATAAGAATGACGTATTTGTTATCAGAAATTGAGGTGAAGAATTCAGTGATACGCGCTGGCAACTGCATGTAGGTCATTACTGCGCCAAAAGCGGATGCAAAACCGATAAGTATCATTACGATAGTGACCGTTTTTACCGTGCGGAACATAAGTTTTGGTAACTCGTTCCACTTGTAGTCACGATAGATAAACATGGTCACAAAGAATGCCCAAAGACAGGCAACAGCCGCAGATTCAGTAGCAGTGAAGACACCAGATAAAATGCCCCCCAGAATAATGACCACAGTCATCAGGCCCCAACACGCATCCAGCAGAATTTTAAATGCCTGCTTCATCGGAATACGTTCACCTTTCGGATAACCGCGACGATGAGCAAAGAACAAGCACATCAGCATCAACGAAAGGCCGAGCAACAAGCCCGGTACGATACCTGCAATAAAAAGTGTGGCAATCGATACCGTACCGCCCGCAGCAAGTGAATAAATCACCGAGTTATGGCTTGGTGGAACCAAAATCGCCTGCACCGAACCACTCGCTGTCACGGCAGCGGCATAAGCTCGCGGGTAACCTTTTTTCTCCATCTCAGGGATCATTACCGTACCGATTGATGCGGTATCTGCCACAGAAGATCCTGAAATTGCACCGAAGAAAGTTGAAGCAACGATGTTAACCAGCGACAGCCCGCCACGAATAAAGCCAACGAATACGTAGGCAAAATTAACCAGACGACGAGCAATTCCGCCTTCTGCCATAATCGCCCCGGCAAGAATAAAGAAAGGGATCGCCAACAAAGTAAATTTATTTACCCCGCTGGTTATTTGAATCATTAACGCTTCTAAAGGTAAATCAATCCATAATGCCCCGGCAATAGCACTTAAACCTACAGCAAAGGCAACCGGCACACCGATTGCCAGTAATACGCCCAGAGAGGCTAATAAAATAAATGCGTCCATAATGACTCCTTGTTATTAGCCGTGGTTACCAATTAATACCACCGGACGCTGCTCCTGAGAGCCAAATGCCAGCCGCTCGATAATAAACAGCAATAAAACAAATGCGCCAATAGGCAAAGGTAAATAGGTTTGCCCTGAGGTAACAATAGGGAATTCAGCGACCGGTTGGTCCCATAAATCCAGACATAGGAAAAAGCTGTAATAAAGCATGGTCAAGGTCATACAGAGCATGCAAATATCCACCAGACGTGCGCAGAGTTTTTTCAAAAAATCTGGAAGCCTGTCTGTCATCATCGTTACCGCAATATGGGAACCTGCACGATAACTAACTGCGGCACCAATAAAGGTAAATGTCACCATGCAAATGATTGCGACTGGCTCAGGCCAGGACTCTCCACGATTAAGGACATAACGCGAGAATATACCGATGGGGATAATGATTGTCATAGTTAATAATGCAATACCAGAAATTGCCATTGCCGTTAAATAAAGCCGATCCATCCATGGTAAATAATAACGAGCCATACGCCACCTTCACAAAACTCAGCACCTGCCAGAATATTTCCGGCAGAGTACTGATGAGTGTATAAATTAAGAGTAATTAATTAGGCCAAGTTTAAAAACTAAGACTTGTTTGCATCGGCAATGGCCTGTATTAACGCCTGATGTTTTTCACCATATTGTTGGCGTACAGGCTCCGTGGCTTTAATGAAGTAAGAGCGATCAATTTCATGGAAGGTCACCCCACCTGCCTTCATTTTATCAACTGCTTTCTGGGTGTAGTCCTGCCACAGCTTACGCTGCTCAAACTGCGCTTCACGGGCGAGGGTCAGGATTTTTTGTTGATCTTCCGGCTTGAGTTTGTCCCATCTTATTTTGGAATAGAGGAATACTTCAGGGGTAATAAAGTGGCCACTCAGCGTGTAGTTTTTTGATACTGGCATATAGTTGTGCGCCACAAATGTTGGTGGGTTATTTTCAGCACCGTCTATTACACCGGTCTGCATGCCACTAAACACTTCACTCACGCCCATAGAAACAGAGTTTGCCCCCATCGCTTTTAACGTCGCCAATGCGACCGGGCTACCCTGAACACGAATTTTCATGCCTTTTAAGTCTTCTGGCGTTACAACAGGTTTTTTAGTTATTAAATTACGCGTACCGGAATCCATCCAGCCGAGGAATACTAATTTTGATTTAGGGTTATTGGTAATTTTATCACCGATTTCTTTACCTATATTTCCATCAACCACTTTATGCATGTGATCTTCATTTTCAAAAATATACGGTAGGGTAAAAACCTCTATTTCCGGGAGAATAGCTGCCACAGGTGCCATTGATACACGAATCATGTCAATTGCCCCCATTTGTGCCTGTTCAATCATCTGTTTTTCATCACCCAGTACTCCGCTAGGGAACATTTTAATTTCCAGATTACCGTTCGTTTGTTGCTTAAGCTTTTCACCCATTTTCTCTACTGCAACAACATTCGGGTAACCTGCCGGGTGAACATCAGCTGCTTTAATAACTTGAGCTAAAACAGAAGGAGTAAACAATATTGCGGCACCGGTGATACATAAACCCGTAACCAAAGGGAGCAATTTTTTAGACATTAGGCATCCTTTCTTGTGAAATAATGTACTTTATTAATTAAACCATCGTTTTATTTTTGCAAATTGAAATTAAACCAATTGTTATTAATAGAATTTGAATGAGTTCACATAAACAACTTAACCTCTGTTATTTGTAGTGATTTTGTGACTTACACCACGCCAATACACAGAAGTGTCGTAACAACCGCTATACTGTTGTTGTAAAAGAACAAGGAGTTAGATTCATCATTGTGGATATTAATAATCTGATTGAGCATTACGGCTATGCCGCACTGGTTGTGGGTAGCATGGCGGAAGGGGAAACAATTACACTGCTAGGCGGCGTTGTAGCACACCAGGGGCTGCTCAAATTCCCGCTTGTGGTGCTGTCTGTCGCGCTCGGCGGCATGATTGGCGACCAACTGCTGTATCTGGTTGGCAGGCGTTTTGGTGGCTCAATTTCAGAGCGCTTTAAAAAGCATCAGAAGAAGATCACTAAGGCGCAGAAGCTGATTAACCGCCACCCTTACTGGTTTGTGATAGGTTCGCGCTTTATGTACGGTTTTCGTGTGATTGGGCCGATTTTGATCGGTGCCAGCCGCCTACCCCCGAAAATATTCCTCCCTCTTAACATCGTTGGCGCATTAATTTGGGCAACCCTTTTCACCACACTCGGATATGTGGGCGGTGAAGTCGTTGGCCCATGGCTGCATAACCTGGACCAACATATTAAGCACTGGATTTGGTTGCTCGGCGTGGTCGCCTTAGTGTGGCTGGTGCGATTGTGGTTTAAACACCGCGAGAATAATCAGCAAGACTAACCTTTCGGTTTGAAATGCGGGTTGGCAAACATAAAACCGCCGTCGACGATAAACGATTGTCCGGTGGTGTAGCTGGCGCTTTCTGAACAAAGCCATGCAACCAGGCTGGCTATTTCCTCGGTATCCCCCGCTCTCCCTAGAGGGATTTCCGGGATTTTGCTCCCCGCACCGTCACCTTCTTTCATGTCGTTCATCGGCGTGGCAACGGCTCCGGGCGCCACGGCATTGACCAGAATTTTATGGTGCACCAGCTCCATAGCCATTGATTTAGTTAACCCACCCAACGCATGTTTTGCCGCCGTGTACGCGCAGGCTTCAGGAAGCGGCGTGTGCTCATGAACAGAGGTGATATTCACGATTCGCCCGCCCTCACCTTGCGAAATCATCGCCCGTGCCACTTTTTGCGAGCAGAGAAATGCGCCGTCTACATCGACAGTAAAAAGCTTACGCCACTCTTCGAGAGTGACATCAAGGAAAGGATTTTTGCTCATCGCACCCGCATTATTAACCAGCGCGTCGACACGTCCGAAACGGCTAATCAGCTCGTCAATACCTGCTGCTCCGTCCGGGAGATTGGCTAAATCAAGCTGCACAGTTTCGGCTCGTCGTCCGAAACCTCTGACCAGGTCTGCTGTTTCTTGCGCACCCTGTTCATCGGAATGCCAGGTAATACCCACGTCATAGCCCTGCTGCGCGAGAAGCAGCGCGCATTTTTTGCCAATTCCTGAATCCGACGCCGTGACGATAACGACTTTATTAGCCCCAGACATCCCCACCTCCAGAGTACATTTTGACCTGTACGTAATTATAGGAGGTGGAGAAAAATCCGTGTTCGTTACGCTTTTCCTGCCCGGTAACCCCCACCTAATGCAGAGACTAACTGCACATCAGCGTTCAGCCACTGGCCGTGGAGCTGAATGGCTTTGGCCTGCTCGGAGAAATCTGGCAGTAGTGCGGCACTCATCTTCGCACCGGAAATAATCCCGGCTTTATAACGAGCTTGGGCAAGCGTCTTGAGTTTTTGCGTGTCTTGCAAAACGGTAACCTGGTGCTGGTTTTCAGCCGCAATAGCATTCAATTGGCTTGCTGCTTTCTCCACATCGTTTACCGCTCCAACAATTGCTTTGTTGTAGCTGGCAATCGACAAATTACTTTCCGCGCGCACGATATCGAGGTTGGCATTGAGTTGGCCGCTGTCGAAGATGGGCAGCGTAAAGCCCCCAATCACGCCCATTTGCTGAGCTGAACCGCGGAACAAATCACTCAAGTGCAGAGCATCATTTTGCAAGAAGGCACTCAGGTTTACATCCGGGTAGAAAGCGGCTTTTGCGGCATCAACACTACTCAGTGAGGATTCGATGTACCAGTGCGCCTCCTGAAGATCTGGGCGACGGGCCAACAGTTCATAACCCATATGATCAGGTACCTGGCTTTTCACGTTCGGCAGCGATACACGTTTAATATTTGATGCGGCATGGGCGTCACCGGTAATTGCGGCGAGCTGCGCTTTCGCCATGTTGATACGCCCATCTATTTCATCAATCTGCTGCTGAGTTTTCACGAAATCGATATTGGGTTCTACGCCGTCCACCGATGAATTAATCCCTTCGGCATAGAGGCTTGTCTCTACATCAACTATCTTCTTCTGCGCAGCAAGCGTTTGTTGTTTCACATCTTTTAATGCCAACAGGGTCTGAACATCCCAATACAAACGCACGACATTTGCCGAAATAACCTGTTTCGCCTGAGCCAGTTCCGCCTGTTTCGCCCTCATGACACCCACTTTAGCTTCCACTTCCGAGCGGTTTTTACCCCACAAATCCAGATCCCAACTGGCGGTCAACCCAAAGTTACCGTTGGTGTAGTACGGGCCTGTAGTACCCGCGGCTGGATCAGTCAGAGCAAATGGCCCCATCACCCCCTCCTGGGACATTTTCTGACGCTCAATATTGGCTGAGAAATCCATCTGCGGCCCGTCGCTTGCCTCCTGCATTTGCGTCTGAGCCTGGGCAAGCTTAATACGCTGTTGCACGACGGCGAGGTCTGGTGAGTCTTTGAGCGAGCGTTCTACCAACCTGTCAATTTGGCTATCGTGGTAACCACGCCACCAATCACTGCCCGGCCAACCGTGTGCCAACTCAGGTGGAAGTTTGGTATCAAGCTGTTGTGTAGGCGTTTTTTGAGCGAGAGGTGCATCGTCATCATGCATTGGCGCGCAGCCAGACAAAACGAGCATTAACGCGACGCCAGTCGCCGCGAGAGGGAAACGTGAGGAAGTCATAATTAGCCACAGAGTAATAGAAAGGGCTCAGGTTACGCATTCCGGGACTGAAAAGTTTAGGTATCAGTGGCAATACACACAAGGTTAATAAGGGATACAATTTGAAATTGATTTACAGTAATTATTATTACTATGCTAAATATAATTATAGTTACTACATCTTCTTTAGGCGCTGTCTTCGGTTTTGACCACCAGGCGTCTGTGGCAGTCTCCGGGCTCGAGTTTTTTCCCCCGAGCGGAACGCAATTCTAGTGGCAAAATGTTTTGTTCAAGCTCGTTATCCAGCAACACAGAGTGCGTCTCTCCTTTTTCGAACATGTAGCGCTCGCCCCACTGGCGCATAGCAACAATGATAGGAAAGACGGAACGTCCGCATTCTGTGAGCACATATTCTTTATAGGCACTACCGTCTGAAGCTGGACGTATCTCAAGCACCCCAAGTTCGACCAACTGCTTCAACCGCGCAGCCAGAATATTTTTTGCCAGACCCAGGTTTTTCTGAAACTCGCTGAACCGGCGAACATCGTCAAATGCCTCGCGAATTATCATCAAACACCATCGCTCGCCAATCGCCTCTAAAGTCCTTGCGACAGGGCATTCGCTGCCTGTGAGTGATTCCTGTTTAGCCATTTGAGCTTCCTTTTAATCGCGTACTTATATTTCGAGAGCATAATCGCATAATAAACTGGTTGCAAAATAAAACCACCACTGATAAAAACAAATAATCCGGTTGCTAAAAGCAACTACAATGTCACTGGAAACTAGTTATGAATGTGAAACCAGTCGTATCAGTCGTTAAAACAGAAATAACAGCCGGCAGTACTGTTTCTAAAACAGAAAATAATAGTCAAAACCACTCGCGGGCTGCACCTTTGTTAACACCAGCTCTAACACTTCTCTTTTCATTGACGTCTGCGCTTGCCGTCGCGAATGTTTACTTTGCGCAGCCTCTCCTCGAATCTATGGCAAAAAGCTTCAGCGTACAGTCTGCTGCGATAGGTATGGTTGTGACAATGACTCAGGTCGGATATGGGGCTGGCCTACTTTTTATCGTTCCCCTTGGCGATATCGTTAATCGTAAATATCTCGTCATTATCCAGATGGTGCTTTTAGCGACAGCATTGTTCATTGCTGGTTTCTCTCAAAACTGGGCAACATTTCTGGGGGCGATGGTTTTTGTCGGACTAATGGCAGTGGTCGTTCAGATTGTGGTGGTCTATACGGCTTCGCTAGCGGCAACACATCAGAGAGGAAAAGCCGTCGGTGCTGTGACAAGTGGCGTGGTACTGGGCATTCTCCTGGCTCGTTTTACATCAGGTGTCATTGCCGACGTTGCGGGGTGGCGTGCCGTGTATTTGAGCTCTGCCTGCCTCATGCTGATGATGGCTGGCGTACTTTACAAAGCAATCCCCTCCTTGCCACAGCCACGGGTTAAGAGTTCTTATTGGGTGCTGATAAAGTCAGTATTTATACTTTTTATAACTGAACCAACGCTAAGAGCCAGAGGGATATTTGCCCTGCTTATTTTTGCCGCTTTCAGCATATTTTGGACATCCATGGTATTACCGCTAAGCGCGCAATCGCTCTCACATACTCAAATAGGTATGTTTGGCCTGGCAGGTATTGCTGGGGCATTGGCTGCGTCAAAAGCCGGGAAGTGGGCCGATCGGGGCATGGGACAATGTACTACGGGGTTATCACTGACCTTATTGCTGCTTTCCTGGTTACCCATTGCATTCGCCGAAAGATCCCTCCTGTTACTAATTGTTGGTGTCATAGTGCTGGATTTCGCCGTACAAGCGGTACACGTGACAAACCAGAGTCTTATATTTTCCGCAATACCTAATGCACACAGCAGCCTGGTCGGGGCCTATATGTGCTTTTATTCTTTGGGCAGCGCACTGGGCGCCATCGCCTCAACCCAGTTTTACTCACTTTGGGGTTGGTACGCAGTGTGCGCGTTAGGTGCAGGAATCAGTGCGGCAGCTTTGCTATTCTGGTTATGGTCACAGAAAGAATGAAATTACAGCCAGAGGCATGGATTTTCTAAAGATATAATTTGAGCAGTTCAATGTCTCACTATCAGCTCAGCAACGCAGATTTCTACCTGCTGATAGCCTGCCAATCACGGCTTTGCGAACAGGAGTTGCAATGACACAAAATATCTACAACAACCCGGCTTTTTTTGAAGGATACGCCACGCTCGACCGCTCAATTAAAGGGTTGGATGGCGCACCTGAATGGGCAGCAATGCAAACACTGTTACCTGAATTGCAGGGCAAATCGGTGGTCGATTTAGGTTGCGGTTACGGCTGGTTTTGCCGTTACGCGCGTGAACAAGGGGCAGCAAATGTATTAGGGCTTGATGTCTCATTAAAGATGCTGGAAAAAGCGCAAGAAATGACGAGTGGCGTAGGGATCGTTTATCGCCGTGAAGATCTCGAACAGTTGCAGCTTGAGCCACAAAGTGTCGATCTGTTTTACAGCTCACTTGCCCTGCATTATCTGGAAAATATAGACGCGCTGTTTGCAACGCTTCATCAGGCGCTGGTGCCCGGTGGCATGCTGGTGTTTTCAGCAGAACATCCAATTTATACCGCACCAATGCAACAGGGTTGGCTGGCTGACCAGACCGGGCAAAAATCCTGGCCGGTGAACCATTATCAACAAGAGGGCGAGCGCATCAGTAACTGGTTTGCCGACGGCGTGAAGAAGCAACACCGCAAACTTTCAAGCTGGATAAACGCACTCATTGCCAGTGGGTTTGTCATCGAGAAACTTGATGAATGGGGCCCGAGCGCCGAGCAAATCGCGCAAAATCCAGCGCTTGATGAAGAAAAAGAACGCCCAATGATTTTCCTGCTGGCGGCGCGTAAACCACTTATCTAATTGCCTTCAACTATTCTCATTTTCCGCTCAAGGGGAGGTCACTCCCCCCGCGTTTTCCATCCTTGCCTATACTCTTTAAACACTAGTCATAAAATAGGAAGCATTGATGAAAATTATTCTATGGGCAGTTTTGATTATCTTTATTATTGGCTTACTGGTCGTGACTGGCGTGTTTAAAATGATTTTCTGATATCTGCGGGTGCCACCATGGTGGCACCCCTTTGCTTATCTCTTCCTTCGATTTAAATCCCCTACACTTGCGAACCCTGGTGGCGAAGCATTATTATCACTCCAATTGATTGGAGAAATAATGACTATCAAAGAAAGTGATTTTCGCAAAATTGACCTCAACCTGCTGATTGCCTTTGCGGTTTTATTTCGCGAACAAAGCGTCTCGCTGGCGGCTGATAAGCTGCACCTGGGGCAGCCTGCGGTGAGCGGCTCACTCGCTCGTCTACGGGAAATGTTTGACGACCCACTATTTATTCGTAGCGGGCATCGTATGCAGCCCACTGCACGGGCCACAGAACTGCACACCGAGCTAATGCCATTGCTGGAGCAATTGCAGAGCGCACTGTTCCAACAGGCAGAGTTCAACCCTGCGCATGCGAAAGCAACCGTTACCATTGGCATGACCGATTGGGTAGAGATGTGGCTGATGCCGCAACTGGTTCCTGCGTTGCGCGAGCATGCCCCGGGTGTGCGCCTTAACGTGGTGGCAAGCGATCCCTTCACTGATGCGCAGCGTCTGGAAGGTGGCGAAGTGGATATGATCATCAGCGTGGCGAATCAGTCAGCGCGCTGGATGGAGCGTGAACAGTTGAGTGCAATGGAGTTTGTCACTCTCTGGAATCCCACTCAGCTACAGCTTGAGGAACCGCTGAGCGCTGAGACATATGCCGCACAGCAACATGTTCTGGTGAGTTACCGTGAAGCCTCCAGTAGCCACATCGACACATTGTTAGCCAGGCAGGGTCTAAAACGTGAGATTAGCTACACCACGCCACATTTCTCCGCATTACCGGGTTTGTTAAGCATGATGCCTGTGCTAGCGACCGTGCCGCAGGGGCTTTGTGAGAGTTGGCAGAAAACATGGGGATTACGCAGCAGCCCAGTTCCGCTGGAGATGGCCCCGTTTGATGTGGCATTGCTATGGCATCAGCGCCATAACAGTGACGCGGCGCTGATGTGGGTTCGTGGGTTTATTAAGCGCCTGGTGGGTTAAGCTTATTTAAAATAAAATGCCATCCGCCAAATGTCGGATGGCGCAAGCTTATCCGACCTACTTCAGACTCGCCCCATTACTGGCAATCACTTCTTTATACCAGTTGAAGCTTTTCTTACGTCGGCGCTCAAGGGTACCGTTGCCCTGGTCGTCGCGATCGACATAGATAAAGCCGTAGCGCTTAGATAACTCAGCTTTCGATGCGCTCACCAGGTCAATTGGCCCCCAGCAGGTGTAGCCCAGCACTTCAACACCATCTTCAATCGCTTCGCGCACCTGCACCAGGTGGTCGTTGAGGTAGCTAATGCGGTAGTCGTCATGCACTGTGCCATCGGCTTCGAGCTTGTCTTTAGCACCAAGGCCGTTTTCAACAATAAACAGCGGCTTTTGATAACGATCCCACAGCTTGTTGAGCAAAATACGCAGGCCTACTGGGTCAATCTGCCAGCCCCACTCAGAACTCGGCAGGTGCGGGTTTGGCACCATATTGAGGATATTGCCACGCGCCTTCTCATTCAGAGCTTCATCAGAAGTGACGCAACCCGTCATGTAATAGCTGAACGAAATAAAGTCGATTGTGGTTTTCAGCGCTTCGCGGTCGCTATCTGAGATCTCAAGCTTAATGCCGTTGTCGCGGAAGTAACGCAGCATATAACCCGGGTACTCGCCCCGGCACTGCACATCACCAAAGAACAACCAGTTGCGGTTTTCCTGCATGGTTTCCAGCACGTCTTCTGGCTTACAGCTCAGCGGATAAACCAGGCCACCAAGCAGCATGTTACCGATACGCGCATCAGGAATGATTTCGTGGCAGGCTTTCACGGCCAACGCACTGGCAACAAGTTGATGGTGAATCGCCTGATAAATTTCTGCTTTGCTGCTGCTCTCACTTAGCCCAACACCCGTCATTGGCGCATGCAGCGACATGTTGATTTCGTTAAACGTCAGCCACAGTTTCACTTTGTTTTTATAACGCGTGAACACGGTGCGGGCGTAACGTTCAAAGAATGTGATGACTTCACGATTGCCCCAACCGCCATAATTTTTCACCAGTCCCCACGGCATTTCGTAGTGGGACAGGGTCACCATTGGCGTGATGTTATGTTTCGCCAATTCATCAAACAAACGGTCGTAATAGGCAAGGCCCGCTTCATTTGGCTGAGTTTCGTCCCCTTGCGGGAAAATACGCGTCCAGGCAATGGAAACGCGCAGGCAGCTAAAGCCCATTTCTGCAAATAGCGCGATATCCTCTGGGTAGCGGTGGTAGAAATCAATGGCGACATCTTTAATGCCAAAATCACCTGGTTTGCGTTCGGCGACATCACCAAATACGCCATGCGGCTGAACGTCGGACGTAGAAATCCCCTTTCCGTCTTCCTGCCACGCGCCTTCTACCTGATTTGCGGCAATCGCGCCGCCCCACAGAAACTTCTCAGGAAATGCTTTCATCTACTTCTCCTTAATGTTGAACCGTCAGGAACGGCATGCCCGAATCAATGGAATGGCTATTAGTCATACGTGTCACTGCTGTGTATTCATCGCTATTGCTGATAATCACCGGTGTTGCCAGGTCGTACCCAGCATCCAGGATGGCCTGTCTGTCGAATTCAATGAGCAGGTCACCTGGCTTAATTTTGTCCCCCACTTTCACATGGGTCGTGAAGTGCTGACCATTCAGTTTTACCGTATCAATACCAATGTGAATCAGTACTTCAATGCCGCTATTGCTAAGTAAACCAATGGCATGGCGTGTCTGGAATAACGACGCTACTTCGCCATTGAAAGGTGCGATAACCTTGCCTGTCAGCGGGATTATCGCCGCCCCTTCGCCAAGCAAACCGCTGGCGAATGTGGAATCTGGAACTTCATTCATAGCCAGAACCGTGCCACTCATTGGCGCAAGGATGTCGTTTTCTGTTGGCTGGACGATAGCGATTTCTGTTGCCACTTCACTACGCGGTAACCCGGCGATATAGGTCATGATACATGCCAGAGAAAACGCCAGCACGGTCCCAAGAATCGCGCCCCATACGGATATATCGACCCCAGTTGGCGGAATAATCTGCGAAAAAGTGAACACGCTAACCAAGCCAAATGAAAATACGCTGGTCTGGCAATACCCGATAATCACACCGCCGACAGCCCCTGCCACACAACCAAAGATAAACGAACGACGGTTTGGCAATGTCACCCCATACACGGCCGGTTCGGTGATACCAAAAATTCCTGCCGTGACCGCCGATCCTGCCAGCACTCTAAGCTTCTTATCGCGGGTGCGAAGTAACACGCCTAGCGTTGCCCCCACCTGCCCCATGACCGCGGGCAATAACAAAGGCACCATTGTGTCGTAGCCAAGTACGCTCAAGTTATTGATCATTAAAGGGACTAATCCCCAGTGCAGGCCAAAGATGACGCAAATCTGCCAGACCGCCCCCATAAATCCGCCCGCCAGCCATGGTGCAAAGGCATAAATCGCCTGATAACCATGGGCCAGAGTCTGGCTCAGCCAGGTCGCCGCCGGGCCAATCAATAAGAATGTCAGCGGCACAGTGATGGCCAGACAAAACAATGGCGTAAAGAAGTTACGCACCGCAGATGGCAGCAGTTTATTGAAGTGTTTTTCAAGCCAGCAACTCACCCATGCGGCAAAAATAATCGGGATCACCGATGAACTGTAGTTAATGAAGGTTATCGGTATGCCAAGAAAATACTCTTGAACACCAGCCGGTTGGCTGGTCACTTCAAACGCTTGAAGCATCAGCGGATGCGTCAGCGCACCGCCAATCGCCATGGTAAGAAACGGGTTGCCACCGAATTTCTTACCAGCGGTGTAACCCAGTGCCAGCGGGAAGAAATAAAACAGCGAGTCGCTTGCAGCAAACCAAAGCTTATAAGTTCCGCTATCGGTGGCAAGCCAGCCACAGACAACTGCCAGCGCCAGCAAACCTTTCAGAATCCCTGAGGCAGCCATCACACCAAGGAACGGCGTAAATATCCCTGAGACAATATCAATCAGCCGCCCTAGTAGATTGACCTTCTGCGCAGATGTTTGCAGCACTTGTTCCTGGTCGTCAGTTATCCCCGCCAGGTCGCGCACCGAGTTGTAGACATCGTGCACATGGTTGCCAATCACCACCTGGAATTGCCCGCCGCTTTCCACCACCATAATCACGCCAGGATTTTTTTTCAGGGCATCTGCATTGGCATTTTTATGGTCTTTAAGCTTAAATCGCAGGCGCGTAGCGCAGTGTACCAGGCTGACTATATTTTCTCGCCCACCGACATGGGTCAGAATATCTCTTGCAACGTCTTGATATCCCATCATTCTTTCCTTTCACCTTTCGGCATATGTGTCTGAGTAAAATTCAAAAAAAACCTGAGACCGACTTCCCGCAAGAAGAAGCCAGTGCTCAGGTTTTGCCTGCCGCAGCAGTAACAATCCGTTTTTGTTTTCGTCGGCCTTTCGGCACGCCGTTATGAAACTTTAAGACTCTCTTTACGCACCCGCTCAATGTGAATCGCGAGGAACATAATTTCTTCTGTGGTTAACTCCCGCTGATATTCCGTCATCAGATGGCGGCTGAGCTTTTCCGCACAACGCCACGCTTGCGGATAATTATCTTTCACCGCCGCATGTAGCGTGACATCGTCATCTGCCACCACTTTACGGCTAAGCATCCGTTGGGCAAAAAACTTCAGATGCGTTACAAAGCGCTGATAACTCAGGCTATCTTCGTCATATTCAAAACGTAACTGGTATTTTACTATCTGCAAGATTTCCTGCATCACGCGTGTAACGTGCATCACTTCAGGCATTTCGCTGTTCAATTGCGCCGTCACCAGATGCAGAGCAATAAACCCCGCTTCGTCTTCCGCTAACTGAACATTCAGACGCTTTTCTATGATGGTCAACGCTTCCTGGCCGAGCAAAAATTCTTTAGGGTAAAGACGCTTAATTTCCCACAGCAATACGTTGCGAATCACCACCCCTTTCTTTTGTCGCTCAATTGCAAAATGGCAATGATCGGTCAGCGTGATGTAGAGGCTTTCTTGCAATTTACCCAACCGCTGACGCGAAAGCTCAATAATGCGATCGCAGGTGGTCATCACTTCCAGCGGGATTTGGCTGAGTAATTCACCCAGGCGCGCAACCAGTTCGTCGCTTTTAAGGGCGAAAACCTTTTCGATTTTCTCCCTTTCCAGCGGCTCTCCAATATGTTTCTGGAAACCCAGACCACGTCCCATGACGACTTGCTCGCGCCCGTGCTCGTCCAGAATCACCACTACGTTGTTATTGAGTATTTTGGCGATTTTCATCCGTACTTTATCCATACTCCAGAAACAAAAAAACCTGACATCCGACCAGAGCCAGAACATCAGGTTTTGCCTGCATACGCAGTAACAATCCAGTCCGGTCACTCTACCAGTTTCGTTCCGCCTCTCAATGCCATAAACCGCAAAGCGTGACGGCTGTCGCGAGCTTACTTGCGTGGATTAACGAACAGCTGCTGCACAAATTCTGCATACGCTGGTCGCCAGACATCCATTTCGTGTCCCAATCCTGGGTAAAGTTTATAACTAAATTTCACTCCTTGCTGTTGAATCTGGCTTTTCAGACCGGCGATATCTTTACCCGTGACGCCATCTTTTTCCCCCACTACAAGGGTGAAGTTCCGCAACTGCTGGTTAATTGCCTTCGGTTGTGCGAACTGACGGGAAACGGCTTCATTTGGCACGGTAGTGGTCGTCACACCGCTAAATGTTGCCAACCAGCCAAAACTATCCAGATGGCTCATTCCAGAAACCAGCGCCTGATAACCGCCTTGTGATAAACCTGCTAACGCCCTGCCTGCCGCATCTTTCCGCGTGGTAAACCGATTGTCAATCAGTGGAATGATGTCCTGCATCAGCTCTTTATCTGCCGCACTCGCGTTAAGAGGATAGAAATCTTTGCGCCGCTCGACGGGCGGGAAGTTTTCTGCCACTGCCTGTTGGATATCAGTTTCGGTATCCGGCACAACAACCAGCATGGGCTTAATTTTGCCTTCTGCCAGTAAGTTATCCATGATTTGCGGAATGCGCCCCTGGGTGATGGCTGACAGACCAGTATCGCCAAAGCCATGATAAAAATAGAGCACCGGCAGTGGCTCACCGCCCGCTTTGTATCCCGGCGGCGTCCAGACATAAACCTGCCGCTCAGCCTGCAACGCACTGGAATGATAGGTTAACGTACGCAGGTCGCCGTGCGGCACGGCGCGCTCATCTAAAATGCTGCCGGGTACAAGGATTAGACTGGTGTTAACCTGGCGTTGAGGCTTGGTGAAGCGACTGCCGGTATCAATGCTCCGAAAGCCGTCTATATCAAAATAGTATTCGTAAAGATTTGGCTTAAGCGCGGTGCTGGTCCAGGACCAGACCCCAGTGTCATCAAGCTTCAGATCCTGAGTCACCTGGTTGTCTGGCGTACTGCCGACGACAACCGAAACTCGTTTTGCCGTGGGTGCAAACAAACGGTACGTCACGGAGTTATCGCTATTCAGACTCGTAATGTATTGGCTAACCGGCACTGTCGCGGCCGGTGTAGCGGGTAGCGCTAATGCCTGAAAGGGTGGCGTACCCAACAGACCCACGACAAATAATGATAAATAATGCAGCTTAATTTTCATCATATTTCCTTATTTCATCCATTATTTTCTACATGAATATCATCCATTTTTACCACCACACTTCAGCCTGAGCTCCGATGGCAATTTGGTCGTTTTTCTCATCCGCAAAACTAAAATTATCCAGTTCATTATTCAGTGAGTGAATATATGTGCCATAGAAACGTATTTCCGGACGTGAAGTTAACATACTGGTGTTAACCTTGAATGCGTGATAGAGCGTGGTTTTATAACCGGATTCAGTAAATTCATCGCCAGATTTATTGGTATTTTGCTGGTTGAAATAACCTAGTTCAATTCCCGTCTGGTTATATTTATCCCAGATATAGGCTGGGCGAATAACTGCACGAACGCTTTCAAAATCAGTATGTGATCCGGTTTCATAGCTATAAACATCTTCACCACGTGAATAAACTAGTGCATTAGCCAGAATAATATCGTCACGTAAATACGTTTCACCCTGTGAGACAAGTCTCAATGCAGTACCACCAGTATGCTTACCGTAATAACGCCCATTAAAGGAAATGTAAGGGCTCGAACCTGAGTAGCGGGCAAAACTACTGGCTAAAGAGTTATTTGCCACCAAGAAGCTAAATTCATTAAACCCGCCATTGTCAAAATGTTGTTTCAGCGCGGTACCGACCATCCAGGTATCTTTCCAGCGATAATAGCCATTCTTGTCTTCGTTATTATTTTGCGTGTCATTCTGATTCGCTATGGCATACCGGCCATTAACCATAAGCTCCGCTTTCTCCCACAATGGAATCGACTTATAACGCGCGTCAATGGTATTCACATTCAGTTTCTGTGATTTACTGAGATCCTGATTATAGCCATCAATATCTTCACGTATTAAGGCGATATCCAGCTTGCCACTTCCCAGCTTCATATCCTGAATACCTAAACCACCGCCACCATCGGTACGCTGAGTTTTCCAGTCCAGCATCTGGATTTCATACATCGGTAACTGGTGCTTACCGACCCAGAAATCGGCTTCTGGCGCGAAAGGTACGAAGCCTTTGGTGTTAACATAAAGATCTGAAAATTGAAGGTAATTTTGATTGTTCGTATTATCACCAAACCAACCCGCGGAATATTGCTGGCCGACATTGCCGTCCAGTTGCACTACCGCATGAACCGTTTTCCCTCCTTCGTTATAAACCCGTTGTGAAAGCTTTAAATCAAACCAGTTGCTATATTCGTTACCCAAACGCCCTAATGAGCCAATAGCCCAAGATTTTGGCGCACCTTCAGTGGTAGTACCCCAGCCCGAGCGAAAATAGCCGTTATAGCTAAAGCCAATATCTTCCTTAACAAACTTGCTCAGGTCGCTCATGGTCATGGCCGCTATTTGTGGCGTGGTTTTATCAGATACCTGTGAAGTTTTAGCCACTAATACCTCATCAGGCCGAGTAGTTTGCTTGGCCAATACATTCATTGAAGAAATATTTTTGCGATTAATTTCCTCCTGTGACTTATAATATTGCAGTTCTTTTTTGGTTTCCTTTAAATCGTTTTCCAACATTTCCAGACGCTGTTCTACGGAAAGTTTCGCACTACTATGCGTATAAAAAGGAAATAATAGTGGTGTCAGAAGCAACGTGGTGAGTGCATATTGTGATTTAATATCCATATAAATCCCCAGAAGCAAGAAAAATGGTAACTTAATTGCAGATCGCCTTCTGACAAAAACAAAAAAACCCGCCCCCCCTTAAATAAGGAGGTTCAGGTTTTGCCTGCTTAAGCAGTAACAATCCAATAATCTATTACGCTGTCGATAATAAACATCAGCAGATTTAAGGCAATGTTTATTTAAATAGTATGTGACCGTTATCTAGCTTTTTATCAATTAGTAGAACCTTTAATTATAAGCTATTAATCGCATTACTAATGGTAGTCGACGTTTTATAGGTTCGGATTTCAGTAAATAATTCTGTTGCTTCAACATATTCTTTACGCAAATACCCCAGCCACTGCTTGATGCGCGCAACGTGATACATACCGGTATCGCCCTGCTTTTCGAGCTGGCTATATTTTTGCAGAAGTTTTACTACATCCGGCCATGGCATACGCGGCTCGTTGTATTTAATTACGCGGCTTAAGTTGGGGATATTGAGCGCGCCACGGCCGATCATCACGGCATCACAGCCCGTTGCCGCCATGCAATCTTGCGCACTTTGCCAGTCCCAGATTTCACCGTTGGCAATCACCGGGATCGATAACCGTTTGCGGATTTCGCCAATCGCCGACCAGTTAATACGTTCGGCTTTGTAGCCATCTTCTTTGGTACGCCCGTGAACGACAAGTTCAGTGGCGCCTGCCTGCTGCACCGCATCGGCAATTTCAAACTGCCGCGCATCGCTGTCCCACCCGAGTCGAATTTTAACGGTTACGGGTAAGTGCGCAGGCACGGCCTCACGCATCGCTTTCGCACCACGGTAAATCAGATCGGGGTCTTTGAGCAGTGTGGCACCGCCGCCGCTACCATTCACAAGTTTGGACGGGCAGCCGCAGTTTAGATCAACACCCCAGGAACCTAGCTCCACCGCACGCGCAGCGTTTTCAGCCAGCCATTGTGGATGTTGCCCCAGGAGTTGAATACGGACTAACGTACCGGACGATGTACGGCTCGCCTGATGAAGTTCCGGGCAAAGTTTATGGAAGGATTTTGCCGGCAAAAGCTGGTCGACCACACGCAAGAACTCGGTGATACACAAGTCGTAGTCATTGACCTCTGTCAGCAGTTCACGAACCAACGAGTCGAGAACCCCTTCCATCGGCGCGAGCAGTACACGCATAGCGTTTTTCCGGTAAAAAAAGAGGCGCTATGTTAGCGCCTCTGTATGAGTTGGCAAAGCCTAATTAATTATGCGGATGCAGGCTTACGAGCTGGACGGCGACGGCCGTTTGCACCAGCAGGTTTAGCGGCACCATCACCCTGTGCGCGTGATGGGCGACGTGGTGCGCTGCTGCGATCTGATGATGCGCCGCCATTGCCGCCACGACGTTGACCCTGGCCTTGACCACCGCCATTGCCACGACCGCCGCCACGTTGCTGCTGGCGACCGTTAACGATAGGCTCAGCTGGAATGGACGGATCTACTTCATAGCCTGGCAGTGCCATACGAGGAACTTCACGCTTAAGGACACGTTCGATGTCGCGCAGCAATTTGTGTTCATCAACACACACCAGAGACAGCGCTTCACCGGTTGCTGCCGCACGGCCAGTACGGCCAATACGGTGCACGTAATCTTCCGGTACGTTTGGCAGTTCGTAGTTCACAACATGTGGCAGTTCTTCGATATCAAGACCACGCGCGGCGATGTCCGTTGCCACCAGCACACGAATGCCACCGTTTTTGAAGTCAGCCAATGCACGAGTACGCGCGCCCTGGCTCTTATTACCGTGAATAGCCGCAGCGGTAATACCGTCTTTGCCCAGCTGTTCTGCCAGGTGGTTTGCGCCATGTTTGGTACGGGTAAACACCAGCACTTGCTGCCAGTTACCTTCACCAATCATCTGAGACAGCAGTTCTCTTTTACGTTTCTTATCAACGAAATGAACGTGTTGAGTCACTTGCTCGGATGCGGTGTTACGACGCGCAACGGACACTTCTTCTGGATTATGCAGCAGCTTTTCAGCAAGGCCCTTAATCTCATCAGAGAAGGTTGCAGAGAACAGCAAGTTCTGGCGACGCGCAGGCAATTTAGCCAGCACACGACGGATATCGTGGATAAAGCCCATGTCCAGCATGCGGTCAGCTTCATCCAGCACCAGGATTTCTACCTGGTCGAGTTTCACAGCGTTCTGGTGTTCCAGATCTAACAGACGGCCAGGTGTTGCCACCAGTACATCTACACCGCTGCGCAGTTTCATCATCTGCGGGTTAATGCTCACGCCGCCGAAAACCACCAGCGAACGGATATCTAAATACTTGCTGTAGTCACTCACGTTTTCGCCAATCTGAGCGGCAAGCTCACGGGTTGGCGTCAGGATGAGCGCACGAACCGGACGACGACCTTTGGCATGCGGCTGATTGTCGACCAGGCGCTGCAACAGCGGCAAGGTAAAGCCAGCTGTTTTACCGGTGCCGGTTTGGGCACTGGCCATCAGGTCACGACCTGCTAAGACGACCGGGATCGCCTGGCGTTGAATAGGGGTAGGCTCACGATAGCCCTGCTCTTCCACTGCACGCAGAATATCGGCGTTCAGGCCGAGAGAATCAAAAGACATTTGGAACTCCAGAATCGCCCTGACCGCGAGGTGCGGTGTAGTTTCCAGGGGTTCATATGACGCCAGTCATTCTGGCGCGAGAGAGGGGCACAAACCACGGTGCCGTAAGCCGCGCAGTGTAACAGGTTTTGTGACTTTGCGCACAAATTCTATTTTTCGACACATTCACAAGATAATTGTTGGGAACTGGACACTTGGGTATCACGCGCCTACTCTTAATCAATCGATTGATTAACTTATTAAGAGGTCGGTATGAATGCAACACCGACGCCTGCAACTTCCCGCGGCGAGCACGCAAAAAATACGCTGATTGCTTCCGCTATCGCCCAGTTTGGTGAGTATGGTCTACACGCCACCACTCGCGATATTGCCGCGCTTGCCGGGCAAAACATTGCCGCCATCACCTACTATTTTGGTTCAAAAGAAGAGCTGTATATGGCATCCGCGCAATGGATAGCCGACTTTATCACGCAAAATTTCAAGCCTCATGTCGAACGCGCCGAGGCGATCCTTGGCCAGCCACAGCCCGATAAATCACAAATTCGCGAGCTCATTCATACCGCTTGTGAACATATGATTGTCCTGCTGACCGCCGATGAAACGCTAAACCTCAGCAAGTTTATTTCCCGCGAACAGCTCTCGCCGACTCCCGCTTATCAACTGATTCACGACCAAGTGATTGCACCAATGCATACGCATCTGACATGCCTGGTCGGGCGATATACCGGGCGCCACCCGGATGATACCGAAACAATTCTCCATACCCATGCGCTGCTCGGACAGATACTGGCTTTTCGACTTGGGCGAGAAACCATTCTGCTGCGCGCCGGGTGGCCGACGTTTGACAAAGAGAACGTGAAACAAATCAGCGATGTGGTACGCAGCCATATCGATTTCATTTTGCAGGGGTTATCAACGGAACGAGGAAATGCCAGCAATGAAAAGTAAAATGCCAATAATTATTGTGGCGCTGGTGGCGCTTATCGCGGCGGGACTTGGCGGTTGGTACTGGTACAAAAGCCAGCAAGACCAAGGCCTGACACTGTATGGAAACGTGGATATTCGCACCGTTAATTTGAGCTTCCGCGTTGGCGGGCGTCTTGCGGCGTTACAGGTTGACGAAGGTGATGCAATCAAAGCCGGGGAAACGCTGGGCGAGTTGGATCAAGGGCCGTATCAAAACTCATTGCTGCAAGCGCAGGCGAATGTCGCAGCAGCGCAGGCAAAATTTGATTTGATCATCGCCGGTTACCGTGACGAAGAAATAGCTCAGGCAGCAGCGCAGGTAAACCAGGCACAGGCCGCTTTTGATTACGCGCAAAACTTTTATCAGCGCCAGCAGGGTTTGTGGGCACGCCGGGTTATTTCTGCCAACGACCTGGAAAATGCCCGCTCATCGAGCGACCAGGCAAAAGCGACGCTGAAAGCCGCGCGCGATAAGTTAAGCCAGTATCGCACCGGTAACCGCCCGCAGGAAATTGCCCAGGCACAAGCCAGCCTGCAACAGGCAAAAGCGCAGCTTGCACAGGCGCAATTGGATCTACAAGACACCACGCTGATCGCACCATCTGACGGCACGCTGCTGACCCGCGCGGTTGAACCAGGCACCATGTTGAACGCCGGAAGCACCGTGTTAACCCTCTCCCTCACCCGCCCGGTTTGGGTGCGTGCTTATGTGAACGAAGTAAGCCTGAATCAAGCAAAACCAGGCACAGAACTGCTGGTTTATACCGATGGACGCCCGGATAAGCCGTATCACGGCAAGATTGGCTTTGTCTCCCCAACCGCTGAATTCACTCCGAAAACTGTCGAAACACCTGATTTACGCACCGACCTGGTTTATCGCCTGCGAATTATCGTCACCGATGCCGACGACGCGCTGCGCCAGGGAATGCCTGTCACCGTGAAATTCAATGACGAGAAAGCGCATGAGTAGCCAGGACGGTATCATTCGCCTGCAAGGGATAATGAAGCAGTTCCCCGGCCAGGAAAAACCTGCTGTGGCACGCCTTGAGTGCGAGATTCATACCGGTTCAGTGACAGGTCTGGTCGGCCCGGATGGCGCGGGGAAAACCACGCTGATGCGCATGCTGGCGGGGCTGTTAAAACCAAGCGAAGGGAGTGCCAGCGTAATCGGGCTCGATCCCATAGAAGATGACCGCGCGTTACATGCGGTTCTGGGATACATGCCGCAAAAGTTTGGCCTGTACGAAGATTTAACCGTGATGGAAAACCTGACGCTGTACGCCGACTTACGTGGCGTAACCGGGGAGGAACGCGAAAAAACATTTAAGCGGCTGCTGGAATTTACTGCCCTTGGCCCTTTTACCACGCGGCTTGCCGGGAAGCTCTCCGGCGGGATGAAGCAAAAGCTCGGCCTCGCCTGCACACTTGTCGGACAGCCAAAAGTGCTATTGCTTGATGAACCCGGCGTTGGCGTCGACCCGATTTCGCGTCGTGAATTATGGCAAATGGTGCATGAACTGGCAGGCGACGGCATGCTGATTCTTTGGAGTACCTCATACCTCGACGAAGCCGAACAGTGCCGCGACGTGCTACTGATGAACGAAGGCGAGCTGTTGTATCACGGTGCCCCTAAAGAACTGACGCAGCAAATGGCTGGACGCTCACTACTTGTAACTCATAGTGATGAGAACAACCGCAAGTTGCTGCAACGCGCGCTGAAATTGCCGCAGGTCAGCGATGGCGTGATTCAGGGCCGTTCGGTGCGTCTGATACTCGCCAAAGACACCTCCGTTGAAGAACTCACCCAGGCGCTGAATGTGCCGCCAGAAAATATCTCACAAACCGAACCACGCTTTGAAGATGCGTTTATCGACCTGCTAGGCGGCGCGGCAACCCAGGAATCTCCGCTGGGGAAAATTCTGCATACAGTGGAAGGAAAGCCTGGGGAAACCGTTATCAAAGCCGAATCGCTCACCAAAAAATTCGGTGATTTTGCTGCCACGGATAACGTTGATTTTACCGTTCAGCGAGGGGATATTTTTGGTCTGTTAGGGCCAAACGGTGCCGGGAAATCCACCACTTTTAAAATGATGTGCGGCCTGCTGGTGCCAACGTCTGGCAAAGCGCTGGTGCTGGATATGGACTTGAAAACCAGCTCTGGAAAAGCTCGCCAGCATCTTGGCTATATGGCACAGAAATTCTCGTTGTACGGCAACCTTACCGTGGAACAAAACCTGCGATTTTTCTCCGGCGTGTATGGCCTGCGCGGCAAAGCTCAGGAGGAGAAAATTAACCGTATGAGTGAAGCTTTCAGTCTAAAACCCATCATGAACAGCTCAACAGATGCGCTACCCCTGGGCTTTAAGCAGCGCCTGGCGCTGGCCTGTTCGCTGATGCACGAGCCAGATATTTTGTTTCTTGATGAACCAACATCGGGCGTTGACCCGATCACCCGCCGTGAGTTCTGGCTGCATATCAATAGCATGGTGGAGAAAGGCGTGACCGTTATGGTGACCACGCACTTTATGGATGAAGCCGAATACTGTGACCGAATCGGGCTGGTGTATCGCGGTAAGTTAATAGCCAGCGGCACACCGGATGACCTGAAAGAACAAGCCGCCGACGACGAGCAAACTGACCCAACTATGGAGCAAGCATTTATTACGCTTATCCATCAATGGGATAAGGAGCACGAAAATGAGCGAGCATAATCAAGCTGTTTCCTGGCGGCGCGTACGCGCTCTTTGCGTGAAAGAAACGCGCCAGATCGTGCGCGACCCAAGCAGTTGGTTGATTGCGGTGGTTATCCCACTGTTGTTACTGTTTATTTTTGGCTATGGCATCAACCTCGACTCCAGCCGTCTGCGAGTTGGCGTGCTGCTGGAGCAGCAAAGCGAAGAAGCGCTGGATTTCGCCCATACCATTACGGCCTCACCCTATATCGACCCGACCATCAGCGATAACCGCCAGCATCTGATTCAACTGATGCAGGCAGGGAAAATTCGCGGGCTGGTGGTTATCCCTACTGATTTTGCGCAGAACATGGCGCGCGCCGGGGCTACCGCACCAGTGCAGGTCATTACCGACGGCAGTGAACCCAATACCGCCAACTTCGTGCAGGGATACATGGAGGGGATTTGGCAAATCTGGCAACAACAGCGGGCGGAAGACCGGGGGGAGAAGTTTGAGCCGTTAATTGACGTGCAACTACGTTATTGGTTTAACCCGGCGGCCATTAGTCAGCATTTTATTATTCCTGGAGCCATTACCATCATCATGACGGTGATTGGTGCGATCCTGACCTCGCTGGTGGTGGCGCGCGAATGGGAACGCGGCACCATGGAAGCGCTTCTGTCCACACAAGTGACGCGCACAGAATTATTGCTGTGCAAACTACTGCCCTATTACGTGTTAGGCATGCTGGCGATGCTGCTGTGTATGTTGGTGTCGGTGTTTATTCTTGGCGTGCCTTATCGCGGTTCGTTACTGATTTTGTTCCTGATAACCAGCCTGTTTTTACTCAGCACACTCGGTATGGGGCTGCTGATTTCCACGATTACCCGCAACCAGTTTAATGCAGCCCAGGTGGCGTTAAACGCCGCGTTTCTACCGTCGATTATGCTGTCGGGCTTTATCTTCCAGATTGACAGTATGCCGGCGATTATCCGCGCGGTGACCTATATCATTCCGGCGCGCTATTTCGTCAGTACGCTGCAAAGCCTGTTTCTGGCGGGTAATATTTCGACCGTTTTGATTATCAACACACTGTTTTTGATTGCCTCGGCGGTGATGTTTATCGGCCTGACGGCACTGAAAACCAAGCGCCGTCTTGATTAGGTACAACTGACTAAAGGCGTAATTGTTGCAGCCAGTTTGGGCGCGGACAGCGCGGAGGAACCGGAGCGTACATGAAGTACGTGAGGATTCCGAGCACTGATCAAACCCAAAATGGCAAATAAAATAGCCTGTTAATGGGGAAAGTGATGCTATATCGACTCTGGACTCTGATTCGCAAAGAATTGCAATCCCTACTGCGCGAACCGCAAACGCGGGCGATCTTGATTTTGCCTGTGGTATTGCAGGTGGTGCTGTTTCCGTTCGCCGCAACGCTCGAAGTGACTAATGCGACCATCGCCATTTATAACGAAGACAACGGCAGCCACTCGGTTGAATTGACTCAGCGTTTTGCGCGCGCTAAAGCGTTTAGCCATGTGTTGTTGCTAAAAAGCCCGCAGGAGATCCAGTCGACTATCGACAACCAAAAAGCGTTGCTGCTGATTCGCTTCCCGGCAGAGTTTTCACGCGATATTGCCAGCCAGCAACCGGCAAAACTGCAAATTATTCTCGATGGGCGTAACTCCAATAGCGCACAGATTGCGGCAAATTATCTGCAACAGATCGTCAAGAATTACCAACAGGAACTGGTCTCCGGGCAGCCAAAACCGAATAACAGCGAACTGGTGGTTCGCAACTGGTACAACCCAAATCTGGATTACAAATGGTTCGTGGTGCCGTCGCTGATTGCGATGATCACTACCATCGGCGTGATGATTGTTACTTCGCTTTCCGTGGCTCGCGAACGTGAACAAGGCACGCTTGACCAACTGCTGGTTTCCCCACTGGCGACCTGGCAAATATTTGTCGGCAAAGCGGTACCTGCGCAAATTGTGGCGATTGGCCAGGCAACCATCGTTCTGGGGGTTGGGATATGGGGTTATCACATTCCGTTTTCCGGCTCGCTGCTTTTGTTTTACTTCACGATGCTGATTTATGGCTTGTCGTTGGTGGGGTTTGGGTTGCTGATCTCATCGCTATGCTCAACACAACAACAAGCGTTTATTGGAGTGTTTGTCTTTATGATGCCAGCGATTTTGCTGTCGGGTTATGTGTCGCCTGTCGAGAATATGCCAGTGTGGCTGCAAAACCTAACATGGGTAAATCCGATACGGCATTTCACCGATATTACTAAGCAGATTTATTTGAAGAACGCGAGTTTTGACATTGTGTGGGGAAGTGTGTGGCCACTATTGGTGATAGCAGCCACAACGGGTTCAGCGGCGTACTGGATGTTTCGGCGCAAAATCGCCTGAGGCCTTATCTTTAACCAGCAGTGAATAAATAATCGGCCCGGCAATCATTGCCAGGCCTGCGCCTGCCAGCAGGAATTTGTTTTCGACCACGCGTGACAACAGCCACAGCACGATCATCGCATTACCGAAATACCAGGTGGTAGTCAGCTCTTCAAGAAAATCACCAATGTCACGTAACCGCCCGGTGCGTACACGCTGGAGGGCGAACATTAAAATTACTGTTGCTGCATACAGCAAACATAAGCCAATCCCGACCGGTATGAGGGAGGCAGTTTTCCAGCCAACGAGCAGTAAACAAAGCACAGAAAGATGCAGCATTATCTGCCAGCAGCTTAGGCCTGTTGTCACTTGTACACGTTGTTGCCATTTCATTATTTCTCTCCTGGCCGCTATTTCCTGTCATTCAGAGTACCGCAGTATGCGGAAAATTCCGTAACCCGGCACCTATTTGTGACAGAGACTACACTTTATTTTCATCAGGATGTTAACAATGCCGGGAGAAGCATGAGTAATAAGGCTCAGCACCTATCCTTTAAAGTGCTCACAATTAATACACACAAAGGCTTCACCGCACTCAACCGGCGTTTTATTTTGCCTGAGTTGCGTGATGCAGTACGTGCAGCTTCTGCTGACATAGTCTGTTTGCAGGAGGTGATGGGTGCTCACGAAGCACACTCACTGCATGTTGATAACTGGCCGGATACCAGCCACTACGAATATCTCGCCGATACAATGTGGAGCGATTTTGCCTACGGCCGCAACGCGGTTTATCCCGAAGGGCATCACGGCAATGCGGTTTTATCTCGCTTCCCCATCAGCCAATATGAAAATCGCGATATTTCGGTAGAAGGCCACGAAAAACGCGGCATGCTGCACTGCCAGATAAACCTACCGGGTGCCAATATTCGTGCGCATGTCATTTGTGTGCATCTCGGTTTGCATGACGCTCACCGCCAGGCTCAGCTCAATATGCTCTGCCAACTGGTTAATGAACTGCCAGAAGGCGAGCCAGTAGTTGTGGCTGGCGATTTTAACGACTGGCAGCAACGCGCTAACCGGCAATTAAAGCAAACCGGATTGGATGAGGTATTTACCCGTGCAACCGGCCGTCCGGCACGCACCTTCCCTGCTCGCTTTCCGCTGCTTCGCCTCGATAGAATTTATGTGAAAAATGCGTCCGCGAGTGCACCAACGGCGCTGCCATTGCGGCAGTGGCGACATCTCTCCGACCATGCGCCATTAGCCGTGGAGATTCATATATGAAAAATAACTGGCGTGACGGGAACCGAATTACATTACTCGAAAACGGTGACCAGTTTTTCCCGGCTGTATTTAAAGCCATAGAACATGCCCGCAGCAAAGTGATTCTCGAGACATTCATCTGGTTTGAAGATGATGTTGGAAAGCAATTACATGAAGTTTTGCTTAATGCTGCCCGTCGCGGCGTGAGCGTCGAAGTCTTGCTTGATGGCTATGGTTCGCCAGATTTAAGCGATGATTTTGTCAGCCAACTGACTACCGCAGGAGTGATGTTCCGCTATTACGATCCGCGCCCGCTGGTATTTGGTATGCGTACTAATTTGTTCCGTCGTATGCACCGCAAAATCGTGGTGGTGGATGGCATCGTTGCATTTGTCGGCGGTATTAACTATTCCGCTGAACAGATGAGTGATTACGGCCCAGAGGCGAAACAAGATTACTCGGTCAAAGTTGAAGGGCCCGTGGTGGATGATATTTACCAGTACGTGATTTCTAACCTGCCCGGTCACGACGATAAACGCCACTGGTGGCGACGCCGCCGTAACCCAGCGCAAGAAAACCTGACGCCCGGTGAAGCACAAGCATTGTTTGTATGGCGAGATAACAACCAGCACCGCGATGATATCGAGCGTTATTACCTGAAAATGCTCAGCAAAGCGAAGCGTGAAGTGATTATTGCCAACGCCTATTTCTTCCCCGGCTACCGGCTGCTCCATGCAATGCGTACTGCATCTCGCCGTGGCGTATCGGTGAAATTGATTGTGCAAGGCGAGCCTGACATGCCGATTGTCAAAGTCGGTGCACGCCTGCTGTACAACTACTTAGTGCGTTCCGGAGTGAAAATCTATGAATATCACCGCCGCCCACTACACGGCAAAGTCGCCATCATGGATGACCATTGGGCAACGGTCGGCTCCAGTAATCTTGACCCGTTGAGTTTGTCGCTAAATCTTGAAGCGAATTTGATTATTCACGACCGCACATTCAATGACACGCTGCGTGGCAATCTAACCGGGTTGATTGCCAAAGATTGCCACCCGGTTGTCGAATCGATGCTGCCAAAACGCACCTGGTGGAATTTGGGTAAGAGCGTGCTGGCATTCCACTTCTTGCGCCACTTCCCGGCGATGGTCGGCTGGTTACCTGCGCATACGCCAAAACTTGCGCAAGTGATGCCACACGCGCAGCCACATATGGAAACGCAGGATCGGGTTGAGACAGATAATCCAGGGGTGAAATACTGATGTCGCACTCGCATCCAAAATGGCGCAAAGCGAAGAAGATACTCACCTGGCTGTTTTTCATCGCCGTTATCGTGCTGCTGACGGTGTATGCAACGAAGGTTGACTGGGAGGAGGTCTGGAAGGTTATTCGTAACTATAACCGTCTGGCACTGTTTAGCGCAGTCGGTCTGGTCATTTTGAGCTACCTGATTTACGGCTGTTACGATTTACTGGCGCGGTCGTATTGCGGACACAAACTGGCAAAGCGCCAGGTGATGTTAGTGTCGTTTATCTGTTATGCATTCAACCTCACGCTAAGTACCTGGGTTGGCGGCATCGGCATGCGTTACCGCCTTTATTCACGGCTTGGGCTGCCGAGTGCGACGATTACGCGCATCTTCTCATTGAGTATTTCCACCAACTGGCTGGGCTACATTTTGCTGGCGGGGGTGATTTTTACCGTCGGCGTAGTGCAATTGCCGGATCACTGGTACATCGACGAAACCACTTTACGGATTTTGGGTGGCGTATTGCTGGCAATCATCGCGGTTTATCTGTGGTTTTGTGCCTTCGCCAAACATCGCCATATGACGATCAAAGGCCAGCGCCTGGTGCTGCCATCGTTTAAATTCGCGCTGATGCAACTGGTGATCTCAAGCAGTAACTGGATGGTGATGGGGGCGATTATCTGGCTGTTGCTCGGCCAGCAGGTGAACTATTTCTTCGTGTTGGGCGTGTTATTAGTGAGCAGTATTGCCGGGGTGATTGTGCATATTCCCGCCGGAATCGGCGTGCTGGAAGCGGTGTTTATTGCTTTGCTGGCAGGCGAGCATGTCACGAACGGCAAGATTATTGCGGCATTGCTGGCGTACCGAATGCTCTATTACATCGCGCCGCTGATACTGGCGATTGTTTGCTATTTAGGGCTTGAGAGTCGGGCGAAGAAGATGCGCGTGAAGAACGAGAAGAATATTCAGGAGAGTTCGTAAGAATTAGGGTGGATGTCGCTTACGCTAATCCACCCTACATAATCATCGAAATTAACGGCGGTTGCCGAAAATACGCAACAACATCAAGAACAAGTTGATGAAGTCGAGATACAGGGTCAATGCGCCAAGAATTGAATATTTGCGCATAGTTTGCGTATCACGGGTATCAATTTGCTCACCGATGTTTTTCAGCTTCTGGGTGTCATAAGCCGTCAGACCCACAAACACAATCACGCCGATATATGTTACAGCCCACATCAGCGCCGTGCTTTTCAGCCACATGTTCACCAGTGAAGCCAACACAATACCGATCAGCGCCATAAACAGCATATTGCCAAAACCGCTGAGATCACGCTTGGTGGTGTAACCGTACAGGCTCATGGCCCCGAACATGCCGCCTGCAACGACGAAGGTGCTGGCGATAGACGAGTAGGTGTAGACGATAAAAATGCTGGAAAGCGTCAGACCCGTTAATGCCGAATAGAGCATAAACAAGCTGGTTGCCATACCTGCGCTGAGCTTATGCACCATGCCCGAGAGCACAAACACTAAACCCAACTGAACGATGATAAGCCCGAAGAAAGTGATTTTACTGGAAAAAACGAATTCCATTACTGCTGGCGTATTCGCAGCATACCAGGCGACAAATGCCGTCAGTAACAGGCCGCAGGTCATCCAGCCATAAACTTGTGCCATATATGCCTGCAAGCCGGTACGGGCCTGCTGCACGATGGTGTCATTGGAACGTGGGAATCGATCCATGATGCTTCCTTAAGTGAATTACGTTGACCGAATTTCAGGCTTGATAGCCTGTACCTTAAGATTAACACAACTGCGCGAAGGCGCCTGTTACCAGCGTTTGGCCGCCTGCTTATCACTTTCGCGTGATTCGACCCAACGGTCGCCTTCAGCAGTGGCTTCGCGCTTCCAGAACGGCGCACGCGTTTTCAGATAATCCATAATGAATTGTGCAGACTCGAATGCCGAACTACGGTGCGCGCCGGTGACCCCGACAAAAACGATTTCATCACCCGGCCATAGCTCACCAATACGGTGAATCACACTGACACGTTGGAGCGGCCAGCGATTACGCGCTTCTTCGATAATTTCCGCCAGCGCTTTTTCGGTCATGCCGGGATAGTGTTCGAGCGTTAAAGCGCTGACGCTATCGCCAAGATTATGGTTGCGCACTTTACCGGTAAAAGTCACCACAGCACCGTCTTCATCGCACTGCGCGAGCCACTGGTACTCATCACCCACGTTGAAGTTTTCATGGCTGACGCGGATTCGGGTGTTCTCCATTTCAGCCTCCGGTAACCGGTGGGAAGAAAGCAACTTCATCACCGTCGGTAAGTGGATGGTCGAAACTAACCAGCGTCTGGTTCACGGCAGCCAGTAATTTCCCGGACTCTAATGCCAGCGCCCAACGATCGCTTTTGGTTGCAAGGCTCTCACGCAACTGTTCAACATCGCTAAAAATGGCGTCTAGTTGCAGTTGGTCACAATCGACCAATTCACGCACCTGGGCAAAAAACAGAACTTTAATCATTGCTCTCAACCTTAAAGTCGCCAGACTTACCGCCACTTTTTTCCAGCAAACGCACCGGGCCAATCACCATGTCTTTTTGCACGGCTTTGCACATATCGTAGATGGTTAACGCGGCGACGGATGCTGCGGTCAACGCTTCCATTTCAACACCCGTTTTGCCCGTCAAACGGCATACAGATTCAATACGCACGCGGTTATGTTCAGGTTCAGCAGCTAAATTGACTTCGACTTTGCTAAGCATTAACGGGTGGCAGAGCGGGATCAAATCCCAGGTGCGCTTCGCAGCCTGAATCCCGGCAATACGCGCCGTGGCAAATACATCACCTTTGTGGTGGCTGCCTTCAATAATCATGGCGAGCGTTGCAGCTTCCATGGTGATAAACGCTTCCGCACGCGCCTCGCGCACGGTTTCTGCCTTGGCGGAAACATCAACCATGTGCGCTTCGCCTTGCGCATTAATATGAGTCAGTTGCGACATAGTTTATTTCTTGAGATGTGGGTGGAAATTACAAGGGCGCACGCGGGCATCCAACTGTGGCTGAATGATATTTTCCCACGCGGTATGACATGCTTTGGTTGAACCTGGCATAGCAAAAATCAGCGTATGGTTCGCGATACCTGCCAGCGCGCGCGATTGCAGCGTTGATGTACCGATTTCTTCAAAAGAGAGCATACGGAACACTTCACCAAAACCTTCGATTTCACGGTCAAACAGCGGCAGAAGCGCTTCCGGGGTCTGGTCGCCATCGGTAAAACCGGTGCCGCCGTTAATCAGCACGACCTGCACTTCTTCATCGGCAATCCATTGGGAAACCTGGGCACGAATTGCGTAGCGGTTTTCTTTCACAATCGCTTTGGCAACAATGTGGTGGCCCGCGTCAGTTGCTGCTTCACGCAGATAATGGCCGGAGGTGTCGTCGTCTTCGCCACGGCGGCTTGAGACGGTCAGAATGGCAATATTTACCGGGACAAATTCGCTACTTATCTGGCTCATTGTTATCTTCCTTTTTATACCCAAAATTATTGGGGTCCAGCGGGTTTTAGCCGCCGATATAAGACAGGTTTTGAGTGATGCCGGTATCACCGTCATGCAGGAAATGGGTCTGTTTTTTGTGCGTTAAGGCTTCAGCAATGCGCGCCTCAAGCTCGTCGATTTGCCCGTCATCAGCTAACAGGTCACGCAGGGAAATGCCCTGTTCACCAAACAAACACAGATGCAGGTTGCCGACTGACGACACGCGCAGGCGGTTGCAACTGGCACAGAAATCTTTTTCATACGGCATGATCAGGCCAATTTCGCCTTGATAATCCGGGTGGCAAAAGACCTGCGCCGGGCCGTCGCTGCGGCTGCGAAGCTGGTGAACCCAGCCGCGAGCCAGAAGTTGGTCGCGAATGGTTTTGCCAGAAATGTGGTGTTTGCGGAACAAATCGCCGCCGTCGCCGGTTTCCATCAGCTCGATAAAGCGTAGTTGGATTGGACGGGGTTTGATCCACGCAAGGAAGGTATCGAGTTCGTGGTGGTTTACGTCGCGCATCAGCACTGTGTTCACTTTTACACGTTCAAAACCTGCGGCAAAAGCGGCATCAATGCCATCCATCACCTGGCGGAATTTATCCTGCCCGGTAATAGCATGGAATTGGCGAGCATCGAGGCTATCGACACTGACATTCACTGCGGTGAGCCCTGCATCGCGCCACTGCTGAATATCACGTGCAAGGCGATAGCCGTTAGTTGTCACGGCAATCTGGCGAATACCAGGGTTTTCACGCACAGCAGCGATAATGTCAGTGAAGTCTTTACGCAAAGAGGGTTCACCACCTGTCAGGCGTACTTTTTCAGTACCCAGGGCGGCAAAAGCGCGCGTTACACGGCGAATTTCATCGACGTTGAGGAAACTTTTGTTTGCCACGCCATGAGGCTTGTAGCCATCCGGCAGGCAATAGTTGCAACGGAAATTGCAAACGTCGGTAATAGACAGACGCAGGTAAAAAAACTTACGAGCGAATGCATCGGTAAGTTGAGTAGCCATGTACACCTTCCAAATACGGGAGATGCAGTCATTTCTTTCTGCACCCTGGTGACTCAAGGTCACGGCCAAAGCACCGTATCTTTCGACTTAGGTCCAGAGGCTTAGTGTGTTTTAGAGCGATAAGCGATAGTAGCGCGTGACGGCGTTAACTGCCATAACAGCTTTCGATATATAAATATATATATAACGAACTAATCGTTCAATTTCGCCACAGACTACGCGAAAAGTGAACTTTTGCTTTGATATACATCATTAACCCTTGAGCCTGAATCGTATTCTGTACTCTTTTGCGCTACCTTATTTCGATAGTTCGTCATAAGGAATAGTTATGCGCAATCGTACGTTTGCGGATTTAGACCGGGTGGTCGCCCTTGGCGGTGGGCACGGTCTGGGCAGGGTTATGTCATCCCTATCCTCTCTTGGTTCACGCTTAACCGGCATTGTTACCACAACCGATAATGGTGGTTCGACAGGTCGTATCAGGCGCTCTGAGGGAGGCATTGCCTGGGGCGATATGCGCAACTGTTTAAATCAGTTAATTACTGAACAAAGCGTTGCTTCTGCTATGTTTGAGTACCGTTTTGGCGGTAATGGCGAACTTTCCGGGCATAACCTCGGAAACTTGATGTTAAAGGCATTGGATCACCTGAGCGTGAGGCCTTTAGAAGCCATCAATTTAATTCGTAACCTGCTAAAAGTGGATGCATTTCTAATCCCGATGTCTGAACACCCCGTGGATTTGATGGCAACAGACGCAGATGGCCATTTTATTTACGGTGAAGTAAATATTGACCAGCTTTCTTCACCGCCCCAGGAGCTATCGCTGTACCCAAAAGCGCATGCTACCCGCGAAGCTGTTCAGGCTATCTCCGAAGCAGATCTTATTCTGATTGGGCCCGGTAGTTTTTACACAAGCTTAATGCCGATACTTTTGCTGGAAGATATGGATCAAGCATTGCGCAGGACTCCTGCTCCAGTAGTGTTTATCGGCAATCTGGGTAAAGAATTAAGTACCGCCGCCGCCAGCCTGTCGCTTGGGCAGACACTGGACATCATGGAACAGCGCGTTGGGAAACGTATTGTTGATGCGGTGGTGGTTGGCCCGCAGACCGACGTTTCTGAAATTAACGACCGTGTAGTCATTCAGGAGCCACTGGAAGCAGTTGATATTCGTTATCGCCACGACCGGCATCTACTACGCCAGGCATTGGAAAAAGCTATTCAACAACTCGGATAAGACAACGCCTTCTTCACGAAGGCGTTATTATTACGACGTTGCGATAAACAACTGCCGAAGCTGATGAAGCTGGTCACGGATCTGCGCGGCCTCTTCAAATTCCAGGTTTTGCGCGTGCTCCAGCATCTTCCCTTCCAACTGGTGAATTTTCTGCTGCAAAGCTTTTGGCGTCAGGATGATTTCATCATCTTCAATCACGCTGCGGGCTTTACTCTTCATTCGGCCTTTGGTTTTCGCCATGCCTTCACCAAGCTGAAGGATATCCACGACTTTTTTGTTCAGCCCTTGCGGCGTAATACCGTTTTCTTCGTTGTAACGCTGCTGTTTTTCACGGCGACGTTCAGTTTCACCGATAGCCTTAGCCATTGATGCTGTAATTTTGTCGCCGTACAGAATCGCTTTACCGTTGATATTACGTGCCGCACGGCCAATGGTCTGAATCAACGAACGTTCAGAACGCAGGAAGCCCTCTTTATCGGCATCCAGAATCGCGACCAGCGACACTTCAGGCATATCCAACCCCTCACGCAGCAAGTTGATACCCACCAGCACGTCGAACTCGCCAAGGCGCAAATCACGGATGATTTCCATACGCTCGACGGTGTCGATATCTGAGTGCAGATAACGCACCTTTTCGCCATGCTCTTCGAGGTATTCGGTTAGATCTTCTGCCATACGCTTGGTCAGTGTGGTGACCAGCACGCGTTCGTTAACTTCCACGCGCTTGCGAATTTCAGAAAGCAGGTCGTCAACCTGAGTGCCAACCGGGCGAACTTCGATAATTGGGTCCAGCAAACCTGTTGGCCTGACAACCTGGTCGACAACATCGCCGCCAGACTTTTCTAGCTCATAGTTGCTAGGCGTTGCCGAAACATAAATGGTTTGCGGTGCCAGCGCTTCAAACTCTTCAAATCTCAGCGGGCGGTTATCAAGTGCTGATGGCAAACGGAAGCCATACTCCACGAGTGTTTCTTTGCGCGAACGGTCACCTTTGTACATGCCGCCGATTTGCGGAATTGTCACGTGGGACTCGTCAACAATTAACAAACCATCTGCTGGCAAGTAATCGAAAAGCGTAGGAGGTGGCTCGCCAGGACCTCGCCCAGAGAGGAATCGCGAGTAGTTTTCTACCCCTGAGCAGTAACCCAATTCATTCATCATCTCTAAGTCGAACTGAGTACGTTGCGTCAGGCGCTGCTCTTCAAGTAGCTTATTGTTTGCCAAGAGAACTTTGCGGCGGTCTGCCAGCTCAACTTTGATCTCTTCCATGGCTTGCAGAATACGTTCACGCGGTGTGACGTAGTGCGATTTTGGGTAGACAGTGAAACGCTGGATAGCCTGGTCAATTTGCCCGGTCAGCGGATCAAACAGCGACAGCCGTTCGACCTCTTCATCGAACAGCTCAACGCGTAATGCGAGATCGTCTGATTCGGCCGGGAAGATATCAACCACTTCGCCGCGCACGCGGAAAGTACCACGCTGGAATGCCTGGTCGTTGCGGGTATATTGCAACTCAGTAAGGCGACGTATTATAGAGCGCTGATCGATGATCATCCCTTTGGTCAGGTGAAGCATCATCTTCAGATATAAATCCGGGTCGCCCAGACCGTAAATTGCCGACACAGACGCCACCACAATCACATCACGTCTTTCAAGCAACGCTTTGGTCGCCGACAAACGCATCTGCTCGATGTGCTCGTTAACCGAAGAGTCTTTCTCGATAAATGTATCGGAACTTGGGACGTAGGCTTCTGGCTGGTAGTAGTCGTAATAAGAGACGAAGAACTCCACCGCGTTATCCGGAAAGAACTCTTTCATCTCACCATACAACTGCGCAGCCAGCGTTTTGTTAGGAGCCAGCACCATAGTGGGGCGTTGTAAATCAGCAATCACATTTGCCACGGTAAAGGTTTTACCAGAGCCCGTCACACCCAATAAAGTCTGATGGGCAAGCCCGTCCTCCAGACCTTCTTTAAGGCGACGAATGGCCTCTGGCTGATCGCCAGAAGGTTTAAAAGCTGAATTTAATTTGAACGCTTTACTCATGAAGAGGCTACCTGATGAAGAAACGAGCGGGCCGGAGGATAATTTTACTCGGCACAGAAAATTTTGCCAGAAAATAATACTGGATGAAAAACCAGTTCCTCACTACCGCGTTTATGATACTTACCCCCTTTACCGTCTGGTTTGCCGGTAAAATACTCTACTCGCAGATATTTCAGCTGACCAAAATGGTTATCCCCAGATTTTTTTACCTTTTAACATTTGTCAAGCAGTGTCATAAAAGCGTAAGGAACATCTGTAGCGCTTTTATTGCAACGATTGATTTTATTCAACTAATTGATTTAAAAAAGTTATTTAAGAAAGTCTGGTTTCGCGCCAATTCATGCGCAACCCGCGCCCGCTCTCGCTTACCGCAAGTTTTCTAACTCTAATGCACATGGTTATCCACAGGAATAGTGGATAACTGCTCTCAGCCCTTTTGCAGCGCACACCGCAAAAAACCATAAATTCTCTGTGCCGGGGCCCAAAAATATTTTTCATCATTATTTTTACCCTTTTTGGACTTACCTGAGGCCAGCCATTTCTTATGATCCTGCTCACGAATTGCACATTTGTATAGAGCAGTGGTCTGATGTTGCACCAAACACATCAAAGACCAGGCACCGACAAAGTGCATTCTGATTTTCGAGTCGTAGAAGACTAAGGTTTATTCAACCATTTTCATGAGGCTTTTCTCAAAGTTGCATTGTTCTGGTCTTTAAACGGGTTAATGGCAAGGTAATTGCAAAGTTTGTAACTCTTGCTTCGTGTTGCACAAGCAGCCTGGGTCGTTAACCCTGCCAGAAGGAAAATGTCGATGTTGAGCCTGCGTGCTGTTAATCAGTTTTATGGTGAAAGCCATATCCTGTGGAATCTGGATCTTGAGCTGGTGCCTGGAGAGTGCACCTGTGTTCTTGGCGCACCAGGGATGGGGAAAACAACGCTGGTAAACTGTATTACTGGTTACTTGCCAGTACAAAGTGGCAGTATGACCTGGCTTGAAGCAGGCCATCCACCACAGGATCTTCTCACCCAACCTCTAGAAGGCCGAGTCGCTCTGGGAATGAGTTATGTCGCGCAGGACCGGCGAATATTCTCCCAACTAAGCGTAGAGGAAAACCTGCAAATAGCGCTATTGGCTGCCCGCGTGCGTTCCCGTAGCGTTCCAGGCATGATCTATGAACTGTTCCCTGAACTGTACAGCTTAAGGCACATGCGCGGTGGTGAGCTATCAAACGATCTTCAGCAGCAACTGGCATTGGCAAGAGCGCTGGTGACAGAACCAAAACTGTTGATTCTTGATGAACCCACTTTTGGCAGCGGACAACGTTTTATCAATGAGCTGGGCAATATTATCCGCCGTCTGAGCCGTGATTTTGGCCTGACAATATTGCTGGTAGAGCAACGCTTATCGTTCATTCGCCGCGTGGCGGACCGTTTCTGCTTGCTACACCGGGGTCGGAATGTTGCTCAGGGAAATGTCGCGCTTCTGGATGATAAGCTGGTATCCAGTTGGATAGATCCATGATGGTGCGCCAAACGACGGCATGAACAGCCTCTCAGGTTCTGCCGTCACAACTTACCAAGTTGCTTCTGCATATTTCTATCGAGACTGGCGAGCTCCCGTTGTAAGTTGCATTGCCGGGTTACAGCAGATAATTCCACCAATGGTAAAGGTACTTTTGAAATACCAGCTTCGCGCATCCAACGCAGCACCGGTTCCAAATGCCAGATAGCGGTTTTACCGTCGTGTATTGGTTGCGGAAAAGCCTCGCGGCTTACCATTACTTTGCGAATATACTGCCGGGAAAACCCAAGCAGCTCAGCAATATCTGTTAGCCCGACCAGATCTGGCATCACTTCAACCAACGCAGTACCTGGAATAATGCGTTTTACATCCTGAATCGCTGAAACAACGGCTAGTTTTGCATCCGATGCTTCGCGGATGAAATTCAGTGCAATTCGCCCTGTGACACCCACACCCACCAGCGCGTCATCGCAACCTTGCGCACCCAAAGCTTCAACCCATTGCTCCGGATTCTGGCCATTTTCTGGCAGGGTGAAAATCAACGTGAAGCTAAATTCTGACATATTCTGCTCCTTGAAAATTAATGTCTGATGGCAGGTGGCGAGCCTTGCTGGCTACAGTTATCGACGACACGACGTATCTGCCTTGCATGGTTATAAGCACTGCGCGGTGTGCTCCAGATGCAGCTAATGCAAAACTCACCGCAGCGGCAGGCTTTGTCGTTCCACGGACAATACATTTTCCCCCAACAATGTGCCCCACCCGGCCGCACTTGCCAGCCCTGACATTCGGCATAACTTAATGCTGCTTCAATATCCTTATTGGGGTGTATACGCCGCTTCATAAAACCTCCTGTTCATACTCGCAAATAAGTTGTCACATGACAACTTGAAATTGAAAAACAATTTACCTGCGAGGTATTTTTCTTCAAGGAGAAGATTTGAAAATTAGCGGTATCTGGAAGAGCGCCCGCAAGATTTATCGGGCGTTACAAAAATGAGCTGTGGATTTGCGAATTACTGTGAAAGAAGGGAGATATCCAGGTGACGGCCGAGCAAAGTTTCATCGTCGATATGCGGATAGAACGGGATCTCACCTAACATGGGGGCTTTTAAAACATCACGTAACGTTGCGAGATACTCAGCATGGCGCTTCCCGGTAGGTTGAACGTCATTAGCAATCCAGCCCGCAAGGCGCAGACCCGCATGTTGCACTGCATGCGCAGTTAACATGGCATGGTTGATACAGCCGAGTTTTACCCCCACAACCAAAATTACAGGCAACTGCTCTTGTATTGCCCAATCTGCAAAAGTTGTTGTTGCTGAAAGTGGTGTAAACCAGCCCCCCGCCCCTTCAACCTGTAACCAGTCGACCTGAGAAGCAAGCGCTTCAAGGCCTGCTGACATCTGCGAAAATTCGATGGGCTGCAATGCTTCCGCACTAACGATATGCGGCGATGTTGGCTCCAAAAACGCAAACGGGTTGACCTGCGCATAGCTTAATTTGACGTTACTGTTGCGCTGTAGGGCAAGCGCATCACCGTTACGAATACCCTGAACAGTCATTTCACTACCAGAGGCCACCGGCTTATATCCTGCAGTACGGTAACCCGCATCTCCTGCGGCCTGAAGCAAAGCACAGCTGGCAATGGTTTTACCCACTTCCGTATCCGTTCCGGTTACAAACCATTTTTTAATCACGTTCAATCACTCCACAAACGAGTTGCCAGGTCAGAGGGAATTGCCCCTGTTTCTGTGGCCAGGCGAGACTTAATTTTTGTAATTGTTGGCGGGTCATCAGCGATGCTTTACGTCCATCATGAAGATGTGTCGCACCAATGCCCTTTAGCGATTGCATGGCACTCAATACGCTATCGTAAGACTGGCTGATTTCATGAATTTCTAAACTGTAGCGCCACCCTTCGCACGCATCCTGAATCTGCTCAAATGTCATAAATCGGTTGGCATGAGACCGTTCATCTACCACCTGCCAGGCGGTATGCAGTTCGCAAAGTGAATCTGCCGCAAGCGTAGTAAATGCCAGGCAACCGCCCGCGCGAGTGACACGGTAAAGCTCACTTAAACCACTGCGCAAATCATTGCACCACTGCACCGCGAGGTTACTCCATGCAAGATCCACCTGCTGGTCGGCAAGGTTGATGGCTTCAATATCGCCTTCGAGATAGTTATCAGCTGAACCTTGAAGTGCAGCATGGTTCAGCATCGCGGGGGAGAGATCCAGCGCCGTAACATGGCAGCCTTTTTCACGCCAGGCGCGGCTATACCAACCCGTACCGCATCCAGCATCCAACACGTTGCTGATTTGACGGCCTTCAAGCATTCCCAGCAGCAAGTCTCCGCTGGTGCGTTGCAATTCGGCGTGGCTGTCGTAGGTGCTTGCAGCACGGCCAAATGCTGCGGCAATAGCCGCTTTATCAACGAGTCGCGTCATACAGCGCCTCCAAAAGCTTGTTGATGTCTTCGCTGGTGTGGCTTGCAGTAAACGTCACACGCAACCGCGCCGTACCAGGTGGCACGGTTGGGGGACGAATCGCTGTTAGCCAGAATCCGCGTTCGCGTAAGGTAGCGGCAAGATTCACCGCAGGCTGATTTTCCCCCACAATCAATGGCTGGATGGCAGTTTGTGAGGCCATTAATTGCAGCGGTAACTGTGCTGCTCCAGCGCGGAAATGGGCAATATTGGCATGTAATTGAGCACGCCGGGAGTCCTCACGGCGGATAACATTCAACGCTGCCGATAACGCACACGCCTGTGCAGGTGGCATAGAGGTGCTGTAAATAAGATGCCGGGCGGATTGCAGCAGATAATCAGCCATCGATTCACTACACAGAACTGCGGCCCCACTCGCACCAAATGCCTTGCCGAACGTTACGACCAGCAAGTCTGGTTTGACGTGTTGCTGATAGCAGCTACCCCGTCCTTCTTCACCTATCAAGCCAATACCATGGGCATCGTCAACCATCAACAAACCCCGTGCTTCCCGGGTAGCTTGCGCAATTCCAGCCAACGGAGCGGCATCTCCGTCCATACTGAAAATACCTTCGGTAATAACCAGTTGTTGACCATCAGTTTGCGAGGCCAACAGCGTTTGCAACGATGCGATATCGTTATGGGCAAAACGCCGTAACTGCGCTGGACTGTGCATTGCGGCTTCCAGAAGTGAAGCATGGCTAAGTTTATCGGCAACAATCCGGTCTGATTTTTCAGTCAGTGCAGCGATAAGCGCCTGGTTAGCCGCGAAACCTGAAATAAACAGTAATGCGCGCGGATAACCCAGCCAGTCAGCTAACTGCTGTTCAAATCGCTGATGGGCTTCGTGATACCCGGTGACATGCCCGGAACCACCACTCCCAATACCGTAAATCTCAGCACCCTGCTGCCAGGCATTAACCACTTCAGCATGGTGACTGATTCCCAGATAATCGTTACTGGAAAAATTTAGATAACGGATATCGTTTTGAACAAGGTAGCGCCCGCTACCTTGTTGGTTGGCCTGCCTGGTGCGAAAACTGTCGCTTTCGCGCCGCCTGGCAAGCGCATTATCGATGCGTTGCTGCCAGGTCATACAGCCGCCGCGTTGTAGTAATTCTCCGTATCCGCGTTGAGCAATTGATCGGTTAGTTGTTGCTGCTGCTCGTTGTCGCCTGCATGAGTGGTTGTTTGCTGCGGATTAAGCCCCAGCTTGCGGAACAGTTGCAGGTCTTTGTCTTCTTCCGGGTTTGGCGTAGTCAGTAGTTTGCAGCCATAGAAAATCGAGTTTGCGCCAGCCATGAAGCACATGGCCTGAGTCTGCTCACTCATCTGTTCGCGCCCGGCAGAAAGCCGTACGAAAGAGGTCGGCATCATGATACGCGCAACAGCAATAGTGCGAATAAAATCAAACGCATCGACATCTTCGTTATCTGCCATCGGGGTGCCTTTTACCTTCACCAGCATATTGATTGGCACGCTTTCTGGTGGGGTTGGTAAATTGGCCAGTTGCAGCAATAATCCCGCTCGGTCAGTGACAGTTTCGCCTAAACCGACAATGCCGCCAGAGCAGACTTTAATCCCGGCATCACGCACTTTATCGAGCGTATCAAGACGTTCCTGATAAGTACGCGTAGTGATGATATTGCCGTAGAATTCTGGCGAGGTGTCGAGGTTATGGTTGTAGTAATCAAGCCCTGCTGCCGCCAGGCGATGTGCCTGCGTATCGGTTAAGGTGCCGAGCGTCATACAGGTTTCAAGTCCCATTTCGCGCACGCCTTGCACCATTTGTTCAAGGTACGGCATATCGCGATCGTTCGGGTTTTTCCAGGCAGCGCCCATGCAGAAACGAGTAGAACCCGCATTTAACGCTTTACGTGCGGAGTCCAACACTTGCTCAACTTCCATCAAGCGCTCGGAAGCCAGCCCGGTTTTGTAGCGCGCACTTTGCGGGCAATATTTGCAGTCTTCCGGGCACGCCCCAGTTTTAATCGACAGCAGCGTACTGACCTGAACGTGGCGGGGATCGAAGTGCTGACGATGCACCGTTTGTGCTTCAAACATCAGTTCGAGGAAAGGTTTTTCAAATAAAGCAGTGACCTGCGACATTGACCAGCGTACGTGGTGAGCCATGGGGCATCTCCAAAAAGGGTGTTGTTAGCCATTGATTGACGTTATACTTGTAAACCTAAATCTTTTTCAAATGGTTTACAAGTCACCCTATGACCCCTGCTGATTTAGCGTTCGACCAACAACATATCTGGCACCCTTACACTTCCATGACTAAACCGTTACCGGTTTATCCGGTTGTGGCGGCAACAGGCTGCGAACTAAAACTTGCTGATGGTAAAGCCCTTGTTGACGGGATGTCGTCCTGGTGGGCGGCAATTCATGGCTACAATCACCCGCGCTTAAATCAGGCAATGAAAGACCAGATTGACCAGATGTCGCACGTCATGTTTGGCGGGATCACGCACGCACCCGCAGTGGCGCTGTGTCGTAAACTGGTCGCCATGACGCCGGAAAATCTCGAATGCGTATTTCTTGCAGACTCCGGTTCTGTCGCCGTAGAAGTCGCAATGAAAATGGCATTGCAGTACTGGCACGCCAAAGGCGAACCTCGCCAGCGCTTCCTCACTTTCCGCAACGGTTATCACGGCGATACTTTTGGTGCTATGTCGGTGTGCGATCCGGATAATTCAATGCACAGCCTGTGGCAAGGTTACCTGCCTGAACACCTGTTTGCTCCCGCGCCAAATTGCCGTTTTGACGATGAATGGGATGAGATGGACATCGTGCCATTCGCACGATTAATGGCTGCTCATCGCCAGGAAATTGCAGCAGTGATCCTTGAGCCGATTGTTCAGGGGGCTGGCGGTATGCGGTTCTATCACCCTGAATGGCTAAAGCGCATTCGCCGCATGTGCGACCGCGAAGGGATTTTGCTGATTGCCGATGAGATTGCGACCGGCTTTGGTCGTACAGGCAAGCTGTTTGCCTGTGAACACGCTGGAATTTCACCGGATATTATGTGCCTCGGCAAAGCGCTGACGGGCGGCACAATGACACTTTCTGCAACTCTCACCACTCGTCTGGTCGCAGAAACTATCAGCGATGGTGAGGCCGGATGCTTTATGCATGGCCCAACGTTTATGGGCAACCCACTGGCGTGTGCTGTTGCGACCGAAAGCCTTGCGTTGCTCGAAGAAGGCCACTGGCAGCAGCAAGTGCAGGCGCTGGAGGAGCAGTTGTCTGCAGGACTGAAACCGTTATTGGAATGTGAGCTAGTGGCAGATGTACGCGTGCTTGGCGCAATTGGCGTTGTCGAAACGCACAAGCCGGTGGATATGGCAGCACTTCAGGCGTTCTTTGTCGGGCAAGGTGTCTGGATTCGCCCGTTTGGCCGGCTGATTTACCTGATGCCGCCGTACGTTATCAGCCCTGAGCAACTGGATAAATTGATTCAAGCCGTGGCGTATGCGGTACAAAATCCGGCATTTTTCAGAAGCTGAGAGCCAGCAAGCCTTACGGGTATGCACTACACTTCGAGGATCTTTTCACGTCCCACACAGGGAGATTCAGATGAAAATCCTCATGGTTTTAACCTCGCACAATCAGCTCGGCAACACCGGCAAACCCACAGGCTTTTGGCTTGAGGAGTTTGCCGCGCCGTATTATGTCTTTCACGATGTCGGGTTGAAAATCACGCTAGCGTCACCAAAAGGCGGGCAGCCGCCGCTCGATCCCGTAAGCGACGAGCCGGACGCGCAAACCGACGATACCCGTCGTTTCCGTGGCGATGCTACCGCGCAAAAGTTATTAGCCAATACCGAAAAACTCGAGGGCATCAAGGCCGATGATTTTGACGCGGTGTTTTACCCAGGCGGCCACGGGCCGTTGTGGGATCTCGCGGAAGACACATACTCCATCAAACTGATTGAGCAATTTTGGGCCGCTGGCAAACCAGTTGCTGCGGTGTGCCATGCCCCCGGTGTTTTGCGCAAAGTGACAAAACCCGACGGCTCACCGTTGGTCAAAGGCAAAAGGGTCACCGGCTTTACCAATAGTGAAGAAGAAGCTGTGGGTTTAACCTCAGTGGTGCCCTTCCTGGTAGAAGATGAGCTGAAAAAAGCAGGTGGCTTGTTTGAGCGCACCAATGACTGGGGCGAGTATGCTGTAGTCGACGGGCACTTAGTTACCGGGCAAAACCCGGCATCTTCAGCGATTGCGGCTGAAGAACTGCTGAAGTTACTGAATCTCTAAGCGCGAGGAGTTGAGATGAAACTGGTCAGTCAGGATTTCAAAGATGGGGATAAACTCCCCTGGCGTCAGGTACTTAATGGAATGGGTTACGATGGCGATAATATTTCGCCTCATCTAGCGTGGGATGATGTTCCTACGGGAACCAAAAGCTTTGTCGTCACCAGCTACGATCCTGACGCACCAACCGGTTCTGGTTGGTGGCATTGGGTGGTAATCAATCTGCCAGCCAATACACGCGTCCTGCCGCAAGGTGCAGGTTCAGGCCTGTCTGAACTGCCAGAACCTGCCGTGGAGACCCTCACCGACTTTGGTAAACCGGGTTATGGTGGTGCAGCACCACCGAAAGGTGAAGTACACCGCTATATTTTCACAGTTCACGCGCTTGATGTTGAAAAGCTAGATGTGACGGAAAATGCATCCGGGGCAATGGTGGGCTACAACGTCCATTTCCATTCTTTAGGCAGCGCTTCAATCACCGCGAAGTTTAATTAACCCTATCTTTTTATACCCAAATAATTCGAGTTGCAGGTGAGCGGCAAGAGAAAGAGTCCCGATGAGCTTACTTGAGTAAGTGATTCGGGCGATTGAGCGTAGCCAACAACCCTGCAACTCGAAGAATGACGGGTATATGAAGCCGATTTGCACAATCGGCTTCCAGTTTCCCCCAACTTAGTATAAAAAAGCAGGCTTTCAGATCCCCTTTTAAATTTGCACTGCAAGGAGCAACCCTTGAACACCTTCTCTGTTTCTCGTCGGGCAGCTGTGCTCGCTTTTGCTGTGGCGCTATCGGCTTGTAGCTCTACACCGCCAGAAGATAAACCGTCCACGCAAGTGGCACCAGGCACCCAATCTCGTCCAGTTTTATCGTCCGATGAAGCCCAGAACTTTGTTCAGGCACGTTACTTCTCATCTAAAAATAAAAATGAAGCCCCTTGGGCTCCGTCATCTATTCGTATTCCGCAGCAGCCTGACTTTGTTGTTGGTGCAGCCGGTGGCGAAGGTGTGACCCACACGTCTGTCCAGGCTGCCGTTGATGCAGCCATCATGAAACATAGCAACACCCGTCAATACATCGCTATTCAGCCAGGTGAGTATGTCGGCACAGTTTATATTCCGGCCGCTTCTGGCAGCGTAACGCTGTACGGCACCACTGATAATGCAAGTGATGTGAAAATCACTATGCCATTGGATTCTGAAATCGACGCGAATACCTGGCGTCGTGCAGTTAACCCAGGTGGTAAATATATGCCGGGTAAACCAGCCTGGTACATGTTTGATAGCTGCCAGAACAAGCGTAATGCCACCGTAGGTATTATGTGTTCTGCTGCTGTCTGGTCGCAGAACAGCGGCTTGCAGATGCAAAACCTGACTATCGCTAACACTCTGGGTGACAGCGTAGATGCCGGTAATCATCAGGCTGTAGCACTGCGCACTGATGGCGATAAAGTACAGTTGAACAATGTTCACCTGCTGGGCCGCCAGAATACCTTCTTCGTCACTAACAGCGATGTGCAAAACCGCCTGTTAAATGACCGCCAGACACGCACATTAGTGACTAACAGTTACATTGAAGGTGATGTGGATATGGTTGCAGGTCGTGGTGCGGTGGTGTTCGAAAATACCGACTTCCGTCTGGTTAACAGCCGCACAAAAGAAGGCACCGTGTTTGCGCCAGCTACACTGCCGAATATTTATTACGGTTTTCTGGCCATCAACAGCCGCTTTACTGCAGCAGGCGATAACGTCGCGCAACTGGGCCGCGCCTGGGATGTTGAAGCAAGTGAAAATGGTTATACCGCAGGCCAGACCTCTAACGGTCAGGTTGTTATCCGTGACAGCGTGATTAACGAAGGTTTTAACGGTGCAAAACCTTGGGGCGATGCCGCTGGTTCTAAGCGTCCATTCGCTGGCAATATCGGTACTAAAGGCGAGAAAGGCGAAATCCAACGCGATTTGAATGATGCGAATGCTAACCGTCTATGGGAGTTCAACAACCGTGGCGTGGGTAGCCCGGTAGTTGCTGAGTAAAATTAAGCATCCGCGTAAAACAAAAACCTCGCCACGGCGAGGTTTTTTTATGTGTGATACCCAAAATAATTCGAGTTGCAGGACAAAAGGCTTCAGCCTTTTGAACAGCGCTTGCGCTGGCCCCAACGGGGGGAGGCTTTGCCGAGTAACGCGGCAATTGAGTGAGTCCCGATGAGCTTACACTAGTAAGTGATTATTCAGCCCATCCATGGGCCTCCCCCCTTCGGGGCGCTGTAAACAGCGTTCAAATCTGCTCCTGCAGATTTGTCGGGTGAGCGAGAGCAGCCAACATACCTGCAACTTGATGTATGACGGGTATTAATGAGCGTTTATTACAACCCACATCGGCCCTTGCCCTACTGCATAACGGCCTTTCTCTTCCAGTAAACCTTGTTCACCGGTAATTTGATAAACCGCGATGTGATGCGATTTCTGGCCTGCTGCAATCAGATATTTACCACTGTGATCAACATTGAAGCCACGCGGTTGCGTTTCAGTCGGCTGATAGCCTTCCACTGCAAGAACGCTACCATCTTCCGACACGCTAAATACCGTGATGATGCTGGCAGTACGGTCGCAGGTGTAGAGATGGCGACCATCAGGAGTAATGTGGATATCGGCGCCCCAGCGAGTATCTGAGAAGCCCGGAGGCATCATGTCCAGCGTCTGCACGCATTCAATTTTGCCGTTAGCATTTTTCAGTTCCCAGACATCAACAGAACCATTGAGCTCGTTCACGCAGTAACCGTATTGTTGATTCGGGTGGAACGCCATGTGGCGCGGGCCTGCGCCCTCAACGGTGGTGACTTCTGCCGGGGTCTGCGCCACCAGATGGCCATCGTCAGACAGGGTAAACTGACAAATGCGATCTTGTTTCAGTGCCGGAACCCAAAGTGTGCGGTTATCCGGGGTGATATTGGCTGAGTGGCAACCTTCCAGCCCTTCCACCACATCAACAACCTCACCTGGCAGGCCATCGTTGGCAAGACTAACAACGCTTACGCTGCCTGAATTATAAGAAGCGCTGAACAGGTAGCGGCCCTGGTGGTCGGTAGAAATGTGCGTTGGGCTGCCAGGAATGGCAGTGACACCCGCCTCGGTGAGCGAGCCGTCATCAGGCGTAATACGATAGGCGATAACGCGAAACTCAGGGCGCACACCCACATACAGGTAACGTTTGTCAGGGCTGATAACCATTGGCTGAACCTGGCCTGGGACATCAACGACCTGCACAAGCGTAAGCTCACCACTTGGGTTAAGCTGCCAGACGTGAATTTGCTGGCTTTCCGGGCTGGCGGTATAGACTGTTTGTTTCATGGAATCTCTCTCCTCCCAACGTATTGAGTTATTGTCACAAGGGTAGTGCGTGTTGCCATTTTGAACAACGCGGCAAGCGGTGTAACATCGGCACAGGCCTTATGATTCTGAATTTGACTGGAACCCTAAATGACTTATCGCGTAATCGCCCTTGATCTTGACGGTACATTGCTGACACCGCAAAAAACCATTCTTCCTGAATCACTGACAGCTTTACAACGCGCACGTGACGCTGGCGTGAAAGTTGTCATCGTGACGGGCCGTCATCACGTTGCCATCCATCCTTTTTATCAGGCACTGACCCTGGATACACCTGCAATTTGCTGTAATGGCACTTATTTGTATGATTATCATGCGAAAAAGGTTCTTGAGTCCGATCCTTTACAACCGCAGCAGGCCAATCAGTTAATTGACTTACTGGATGCCCACAACGTTCATGGGCTGATGTATGTCGATGACGCCATGCTGTATCAAGAGCCTACCGGCCACGTTTTGCGTGCTGAAAACTGGGCAAAATCTTTGCCTGAATCGCAACGTCCTGTGTTCCGCCATGTGAATTCACTGCGTGAAGCGGCTTATGACGTTGATGCAATCTGGAAATTTGCTCTTACCGATGAAGACACGGTGAAACTGCAAAACTTTACCCAGGTCGTTGAGCAGCAGCTTGGACTGACGTGCGAATGGTCATGGCATGATCAAGTCGATGTGGCGCAAAACGGTAACAGTAAAGGTAATCGCCTGGCAAAATGGGTTGAATCACAAGGTTTATCAATGAGCCAGGTGATGGCATTTGGTGACAACTTTAACGACCTGAGCATGCTGGAAAGCGCAGGTCTGGGTGTGGCGATGGGTAATGCTGATGACGCGATTAAAGCACGCGCGGATTTGGTGATTGGTACTAACCTGGAAACAGGCATTGCCGAGACGATTTATAAGCATTTGATTTAGTTTTATGAAAATGGTGGATGACGCTTTCGCTTATCCACCCTACAAAAATCACGCGGTTATCGAAACGCTCTTAATTTGCGCGTACAACCACTGGCCCGGCTTAATCATTAACTCATCCCGCGCCCACGGGCTAATTCGCGCCCAAAGTGTTCTTGAACCCACTTCCAACTGCACTTCAACCTGCCCTTCATCGTCGTAGCACTGTGCAACCCTGGCACGTAACACGTTACGAATACTGCTGTTGACCGGCGGCTGGAGAATCAATGAAACATCTGACGCCTGAATGCGAATACGCAATGTTGACTGCAATGGGCTTTCCAGTTTATTCACCCATAAATGCTGGTCGCCCAGCGCCAACGCGGTCATCGCGTAATGCGGATGATGTTCTAACACAGTCACTTTCAGCACGCTGCTTTGCTGCTCTTTTGGCAACCATGGGTGCATAACGCTGCTACCCCATACCTCCTCCAGATTGCCAAACGCTTTCACTTCACCGCCATCGAGCACCAGCACTTTATCCGCCAGATGTAGGATCTCTTCCAGCGAATGGCTGACATATAGCATCGGAATGTTAATTTCACGCGCCAGACGTTGCAGATACGGTAGCAATTCCCGCTTACGGGGGATATCCAACGAGGCGAGCGGTTCATCGAGCAGCAGCAACTCTGGCGACGTCAGCAGAGCACGGCCAATCGCTACACGCTGTTTTTCCCCACCAGACAAACTCCAGGGAAAGCGCTCAAGTAAAGGTTCAATACCCAGTAAAGCGACTAACTTATCAAACTGCCCGGCAGCGGATCGCGGCATACCGTATTTTAGATTACCGCGCACACGGTAGTGCGGGAACAGGCGTGCATCCTGAAACACATAACCGATACGGCGTTTTTCAGGAGCCAGGAAATGCTTGTTTTCAGCATCGCTCAATACGCGATCGTTCAGTACAATTCGTCCTTGCTGCGGATGCGTCAGGCCACTTATCGCGTTAATCAGCGAGGTCTTTCCTGCACCTGAAACGCCAAATACTGCAGTAATCCCCTGCCCCGGCAAGGTTTCGTTGATCGCCAGGCGATGGTCGCCCAACGTCTGAACAAAATTTAGCTCCAGCATTAAAGTGCCCCTATCCGTTTACGGCTCTGGCGCGCTAACCATTCGGCCACCAGCAAAGACACTAGCGCCAGCACGATAGAAATCACGCACAATCGCGCGGCTGCATTTTCGCCACCAGGGGTTTGAATCAGGGTATACATTGCCGAAGGAATGGTACGGGTTTCACCTGGAATATTGGAAACGAAGGTAATAGTGGCACCGAATTCACCGAGCGAACGCGCAAAAGCCAGCACCGTTCCGGCAATAATGCCAGGTAAAGTCAGAGGGAGCGTAATGGTGCAGAACACTCGCCAGCGCCCGGCACCTAATGTGCGCGCAGCCTGCTCGAGTTTCATATCCACACCTTCGAGCGCAAGGCGAATCGCTCGCACCATCAACGGGAACGACATTACCGCCGCGGCAAGCACCGCACCACGCCAACTAAACGCGAAGGTGATACCGAAAATATCGTAAATCCAGGCGCCAATCACGCCGCGTCGACCCATCGCAATTAGCAATAAGTAACCAACGACTACGGGGGGGAGAACTAATGGGAGATGGATAATACTGTCGAGCAAAGCTTTACCCGGGAACCGGCATCGCACCAGCACCCAGGCAAAGAAGATCCCAAAAGGAAGGCTAAATAGCACCGCAAGGGTGGAGACTTTCAGGCTCAGCAGTACCGCCTGCCATTCGGGATCGGTCAATATCATTTGATAGTCGTAAATCCGTAACGTTGGAAGATAGCGCCCGCTTCCGGTCCTTTCAGATAGGTGTAAAACGCGCTAACTGTTGGGTTGTCGTGGCCTTTTACAATGGCAATTGGGTATTCCACTTTCTTGTGGGAATCTTCCGGGAAAGTGCCCACTACTTTCACGCCTTTGCTGGCAACCGCATCAGAACCATAGACGATACCAAGTGGTGCTTCATCACGTTCAACCAGAGCCAGTGCGCCACGAACATCTTCTGCCGGAGCTAATTTTGGCGATAGGGTATCCCACGCGCCTAACTTTTGCAGCGCTTCTTTAGCGTAAATGCCAGCAGGAACATGGTCAGGATCGCCAACAGCAAGACGGCCACCGTTGAGTAATGAAGCCCAATCGGTTTTTGCATTAATGGCCACATCACCAATTTTACTGGCTTTCGGTGCAACGACCACAAGGCTGTTGCCGAGCAGCGTTTCGCGGGTGTCAGTTTTGATAGCATCTTTGCTTACTGCGTAATCCATCCATTTCTGGTCAGCAGAAATGAATAAATCAGCAGGAGCACCCGCTTCAATCTGGCGCGCAAGCGTTGAAGATGATGCGAAAGAAGATGCGATTTCAACAGTCTTGCCTTTCTGGTATTGCGTAGCAATATCCTGCATCGCGTTAGTTAAGGATGCTGCGGCGAAAACGGTAATTTTGCTGTTATCGGCAAATGCCTGCCCTGCCATTGTGACGCTCAATGCGGCACCTAATGCCAGACGTACCCATTGCTTAGCCATTTGTTACTCCACTTGGTTTCGTTATGTATCGCATAATATAACGATACTGAGCAGGAATTTACAGAACTTATCGGCATGAAATTCGGAAACTTGATCATTGCAGCCAGGAAAGATGAGAAAGTGTTATTAATAAGCCTAAAAAAAATAAAAACACTTCATTAATCACCCCCACAAATACTTAGACGCAATATCCATACATTAAATAAATAAATGTATAAAAGATATTCAATAATAAATTAAAAATATAGAGATCAACTCTATAAAACACAAAAAACAGAATGTAACTTCATGTTTATATTGATATATTGCAAAACCATCAATTAACTCTTAATTGTAAAAAATGTCCGCACAAAAAATCCCACTTGAGCAAGATGTATTACAGGCATCTCTTGAACGTATTAACTGGTGTTTTGATAATTTCAGTCGTATTTGTCTATCATTTTCTGGCGGCAAAGATTCGACTGTAATGTTCCACTTAACCGCCATGATGGCCAGGCAATTGCAGCGAAAAATCAGCATATTATTTGTGGATTGGGAGGCGCAGTTCAGTCACACCATTACCCTCATCGAAAAAATGCGTGAGCAGTATAAAGATGTAGTGGAAAACTTTTATTGGGTCGCCCTTCCTCTGACTACACCGAACGCGGTATCACAGTTTCAGCCAGAATGGGTGTGCTGGGAAGAAGGCGCCAACTGGGTTCGCAAGCCTCCGGATGATGCGATAACCGATATCAACTTTTTCCCATTCTATCGCGCGGCAATGAGCTTTGAAGATTTTGTCATCGGATTTTCTGAGTGGTATTCCGAATCACGCCCGGCAGCAGTGATGATTGGAATTCGTGCTGATGAGTCTTTCAACCGTTTTCTTAGTATCGCCTCCACCAAGAAATTACGTTTTTCCGATGACACTCCCTGGACTACTGCGACGCCAAAAGGGCATGCCTACAATGTCTATCCCCTGTATGACTGGAAGACCGCAGATATCTGGACATGGTTTGCCCAGTCGGGCGAAACCTGCAACGAACTCTACTCTCTGATGTATCAGGCTGGGGTATCAATGCGCCATATGCGTGTTTGCGAACCGTTTGGCCAGGATCAGCGGCAAGGCTTGTGGCTTTACCACGTGCTGGAACCCGACAGATGGGCCTTAATGTGCGAGCGTGTCAGCGGAGCAAATAGTGGCTGTATTTATGCATCAGGAAGCGGTGATTTCTATGCTCGCCGCCAGATTAATAAGCCTATTCATCTCACCTGGCGTGAGTACGCGCTTGCATTACTCGAGAGCATGCCTGAGCCCACCTCCGAACATTATCGCAATAAAATTGCCGTTTATTTGCGCTGGTATCAGCAACGTGACTACCCCATAGATATTCCCGACTCACAAGATAGTGATACAGGAAGCAAAGACATTCCTTCCTGGCGCCGTATATGCAAGGTGTTGTTAAACAACGACTATTGGTGCCGAACCCTATCTTTTAGCCCAAATAAATCAGCTAATTACAAGCGTTACCACCAACGAATACAGGAGAAGCGTCAGCAATGGAAAGTAATCTGAATGTTGAAGAGATTAGTGCATCCATACGAAACCTTTTGAGCACATTAACTCAGGCACAGTGTATCGAAGCAATTAATCACGTGAGGTCTACTCTGCATGAATTCAGCCCTTTCAAAAATGAGCCTGTTGATTGTGTGCTGTGGATGAAAACCGGGCAGTTAATTTCCAATGACTATAACCCTAATAATGTGGCAACTGCGGAGAAATCACTGTTAAAAACCTCATTGATTCAGGATGGTTTTACTCATCCGATTGTTGCGACCCAAGAGCCCCGCACCAACAATTTCATGATTATTGATGGCTTTCATCGCTTTGAATTAAGCAGGAAAAAAGGTGAACTTAACGACAGGCTGCATGGCTATGTTCCTGTCGTTCTGATGCCGCAAGCCAGTAATGACAAAAGCCGCCGGATGGCAGCAACCATCCGTCATAACCGGGCGCGAGGCCGCCATCAAATAAATGCCATGGCGGAAATTGTTCGTGAACTTTCCAATTTGGGTTGGGATGATAAGAAAATCAGTCATGAACTGGGAATGGATGCCGACGAAGTGCTGCGGCTCAAACAAGTTTGCGGCTTGTTCGAATTGTTCGGCAACCGAAAGTTCTCTAAGGCCTGGACCGTTAAATAGCCAGTCTTAAAGTAAAAATATGGTCGCCAACCCCAGAAATATAAAGAAACCGCCGGTGTCGGTGATAGCGGTAATCAACACGCTTGAACCGACAGCCGGGTCTTTGCCCAGACGCATCATGATCATCGGGATCAGCACGCCCATCAGCGATGCCACCAGCAGATTGAGTACCATCGCAAGCGTCATCACGCCGCCCAACGCCATGTCGTCGTAGAGCAGCCATGTCACGCCCCCCATTACACCGCCCCAGATAATCCCGTTAAATAAGGCAACGCCCAGTTCACGCAACACTAAAAAGGAGAAGTTCCCCGGCTGGATATGTTGCAGCGCCAGCGCCCGCACAATCATGGTGATTGTTTGGTTGCCGGTGTTGCCGCCAATCCCGGCCACAATCGGCATTAACGACGCCAAAGCCACCAGTTGCGAGATGGTATGTTCAAACAGGCCAATCACGCGCGAGGCGACAAAGGCGGTGCATAAATTCAACGCCAGCCACGCCCAACGAGCTTTCACCGCTTTGCTGACCGGGGCGAACACATCTTCTTCGGCGCTCAAACCACCCATACGGCGCAAATCGTTGTCGGTTTCTTCGTAAACCACATCAACGATCTCATCAATCGTCAGGCGGCCAATCAGTTTGCCGCTGCTATCGATGACCGCCGCACTGACTAAGTCATCACGTTCAAAGGTACGTGCTGCAACTTCGTCGTTGTCTTCCGGAGCAAAGCAGGTTGGATTGTCGTCCATGACTTCCAGCACCCGCGTTTGCGGCGCGTGTAGCAAAATGGAAGTCAAACCGAGTTCGCCGATCAGCGTTTTATCGCGTGTGGTAACGAACACTTTATCGGTGTTTTGCGGCACTTTACCGCGCAAACGCAGGAAACGTTGCACCACCGCCAGCGTGACATCCGCCCGCACGGTGATGACCTCGAAATCCATAATCGCGCCGACGCTGTGCTTTTCGTAATGCAGCACTTGTCTTACGCGAGCGCGTTGTTCCTGCGGCATGCTCGCCAGCAAACGCCCCATCAAGTCGCGAGGCAGATATTGCGCAAGGTAAATTTGGTCGTCTATATCCAACGGGCGAATGATATTGAGCAGCGCTTTATCGCTCATCCCTTCAATCAGGTCATCCCAAACAGTTTCCGAGGCTTCAATTAATATCTTGCCGCGCTGATCGTCTTTGATCAGTCGCCATAACGCATGGCGCTCTTCCGTCGGTAGAGCTTCCAGGACGTCAGCAAGATCGGCTGCGGGCAGTCTTGCCACAAGCGTGGCTACCTCTGAAATATCCTGTTCGGAAGTATGGGCATCAGGTTGCGGCAACCTGCCCAGAATGCCTGTGGAAACGGCTTTATTGGTTAATAGAATTTGGAGGATGCGGGCTCGGTCTTGCGCACGTTGTTTAGTACTGTACTTTGGAGTGACAGACATCTGGCAGTTTTCCCTGAGAACGACGAGCTAAGTTATAGCCTGTCGGGCCGAAGATAACCAGATTTTGTAGGGTGGATAAGCGGCTAGCCTCATCCACCATTGTGGTCGGTAATGTCGGGGGCGCTGCGCTTGCCCGACCTACGAAGAAGATTAGCTTCCGGTTCTCGCAACGGCATCTCTTGAGGCATGCTCGCGCTCATGGCCGGTTAACTCACTGAGTTGCCCGTGGCGCATTTCCAGTAACCGGTCGGCATGAATAAAGTAGTGATCGTCATGACTGATGGCAAAAATGGTTTTGCCCATTTGCTGCATTAGCGGCAACAGGGTCTGGTAGAACTCGCGGCGGAAATGCGGGTCCTGGTCGGCGGCCCATTCATCTAACAAGATAATGTCGCGCTCTTCCGCTAACGCCAGTAGTAAGGCCACGCGTTTTTTCTGCCCTTTCGACAGTTTCAGATTGAGAATAGTGCCGTTTTCCAACTCCAGCTTGTCGCTCATTTTCAGGCGTTCAAGCCATTGAGCAACCAACTCTGGGTTAGCCTGTTCACCCTGCGGCCCGAGCAGGCGGTCAAACAACCAGACATCGGTAAACACCGCAGAAAACAGCTTGCGATAATCGTCCTGATTGCTGGCATCAATCTTTTTACCATCCAGATAAATTGCGCCAGATACCGGCTGGTAAAGCCCGGTCAGCAGCATCGCCATGGTGGATTTTCCGCTACCGTTGCCGCCAATAAGGAACAGCAATTCGCCACGTTCAATTTTGAGATTCAGCGGCCCAACGGAGAAGCTGTTATCACCGTACTGGAACACCACATCGCGCATTTCGAGGGTTTGCCAGTGGGCAGGTTCAAGGCTTCGTGGAAATTCGGCATCGTACGGTGCAAGATGGAATTTGTTCAGTTTGTTGAACGCCACCTGAGCGGTAAGCAACGTCGGTAATGCGCCAATCGCCGACAACATCGGCGTGCGTAAGAACAATAATGTCAGAGAAAACGTGGCGGCAACGTTGGTATCAGACCAACCGAGGCTATTCGCCATCCAGAACACCAGGCCAATCACGCCGAGCATCATAATATTCGACCAGTTCACCGCGCTCAGGTGGTAGGTATCCGCGCGAATAATATGGCTGCGATAATCGTTAGCATGAGGAATATAAGTGTCTTCATAGACGCGTTCAGCACGTTCGCGGTTTAACGCCAGCTCTTTGCGCCCTTCAATCACGGTCTGGTAATCGTTGTAAAGCTGGTCTTCAATTTCACGCAACTGTGCCAGGTGCTTGTAAACTCGCGCCACCAGCACGTAGCCGCCATAGATGGTTATCGCGACCCAAATCGCCGTCACACCCAGCATTTTTGGCGACAGCCACGCCAGATATGCCGCTGAACCAAAGGTCAGAATAATGCCCTGCACCAATTCCGGCAGGCGCACAAAGGCAATGGTAATGTTGCGCACGTCACTGGTTAAACCCGCCAGCAGTGCCGCATTTCCCAGTTGTTCAACCCGTTCAACGTGCGTATCCATCAGGCGTTTAATAAATTCACTGCGCAGACGGAATACAAAATGGTGGCCGAGTGTGGTCAACGCCAGCTGTGAACCTAATGTCACTGCCATTAATAGCAGCAACAGGCCAAGAAATTCGGGTAGCACCGATAAGGAGAGATCGGGCGTTTCAATCAACCGCAAATTAATAAAGGCAATTAAGCCGATACCTAACGCCGCGCTGAGCAGGCTTAATGCCATTACTGTCAAGAAAGGCCAGCGATACTGCCGGTAAACCACACGCAAAAGTTCCATCACTCACTACCCAAAATCGAAAACAGCGAGCAGTTTAAACGGCTATTACCGTACAGCAAGAATAATTCTTATTTATATTCGTGTTAACGGGTGTGGCGGAAAGTGAGATTGTAGCGAAACTCGTCAGTAGCAGGATGATGGCCAGATTTAAGCGGTAAAATACCATGATAAAACAGCCTTGACGGCCCGCCCCAAACCACGACATCACCATGTTCAAGCATCACTCTTTTCAGCGGGTCATTGCGCTTAAGCCCACCAAACTGAAACACGGCGGGTAACCCAAGTGACACCGAAACAATTGGCTGTTGTAGATTTAGCTCATCTTTGTCCTGATGGAGTGAAAGCTTAGCGCCCGGCGCGTAGCGGTTAATCAGACAGGCATCAGGATTAAAATCAGGATATCCCGCAGCCTTTGAGGCGGCATCGGATAACCGGCGAAAAACGTTCGGTATCGCGGGCCAGTGTTGTGAGGTCAGCGGGTCAATCGGGGAATAGAGGTAGCCGTGAGCGTTAGTGGTCCAGCCGACTTCGCCGCAGTTGGTCATCGCCACCGACATCGTGTAACCGCCTGGCGTGACCATCTGGCGAAATGGGGAAAGTGCGGCAACTTCCTCAATTTGCGCGATAAGCAGCCGTGCATCAGCACAGGCAAAGCGACGCAAAATAACTGCGCCATCAGCCAACGGCTCTAGCCACGGTGCTTCATCGGCAAATAAATCGAGCATCACTCCCCCTGCTGTTGGGCTTCAATCTTAAGAAGTAGGCGCTTACGCTCAACACCCCAACGGTAGCCAGAAAGCGCCCCGTCATTACGCACAACACGGTGGCATGGAATAATGACCGCCAGTTTATTTGCGGCGCATGCTCCGGCCACTGCACGTACTGCCTGCGGCTTGCCGATGCGTTCAGCAATGTCACGATAGCTTGCAGTCTGCCCGGTAGGAATCTCACGCAATGCCTGCCAGACTTGCTGCTGAAATGCGGTGCCCTGAATATCCAACGGCAAATCAAACTGCTGGCCCGGTCTCTCCAGTAAACTCACCACCTGCGCGACATTTTGCGCAAAGAGTTCGTCACCGGCCATTAATGCAGAGTGCGGGAACAGCGTTTCCAATTCGGTAATCAGCGTTTTGGCATCGTTACCTAACAGTATGGCGCAAATACCTCGCTCACTCTGCGCGACCAGAAACATCCCCAAACGGCAGGACCCCACAACAAATTGAATCACGGTGCGTTCCCCTCCCTGCCGGTATTGCTTCGCCGTCATCCCTAAGACTTTATCCGCCTGCTGGTAGTAGTTGCTTCCTGACTGAAAACCGGCGTCGAAAACAGCCCGTGTGACAGGCTCACCCTGAGCCAACTGCGCACGTAACCGTTTTGCCCGCAACGCCTTTTGCCAGGCGTGAGGCGTTAGCCCGGTGACTTGTTTAAACAGACGATGAAAATGGAACGGGCTCATTGCCACTTGCGAAGCCAGGTCGGCAAGAATAATTGATTCGTTGCTGGCTTCAAGAATCCGGCAGGCCAGCGTGATGCGGTCAATACGTTGTTGCTCAGGCGCTTGTTTGTCTGGCTGGCAACGTTTGCACGGGCGAAAACCAGCATCAACGGCGGCGTCAACGTTTTCAAAGAACAGCACATTTTTGCGTAACGGATGGCGCGCGCTGCAAGAAGGACGGCAGCAGATCCCGGTAGTTTTCACCGCAAAGACAAACTGCCCATCAGCGCGACTATCACGGGTTTCCACAGCCTGCCAGCGGCTTTCATCGTTGGCTTTATCAAAAAAATGATTCATGACTGGCTCCTGTATTTTGCTGTCATGATATGACTTTGACAGTTTTAGGACGCTGGGAAACCCGCAATCTTGCTTTCTAATTTTACTCGCTAAGTAAGAAGGTTTTAAACTGAGGCGACATCCAGGTGGTAAAACTATCGCCCTCTTTAGTGATTAAATAAACCGCCAGCCCCTCGTTTTCTGCCACCTGTTTGGCTTTTTCAGTTCCAAGCACCATCAAACCGGTATCCCAGCCATCGGCTTCCATTGCCGTTGGTGAAATCACTGTCGCGGAAACTAATTTATGCTGAATCGGTTGGCCTGTTTGTGGGTCAATCACATGGGACAAACGCTTGCCATCCAGTTCGTAATAATTGCGATAGCTGCCGGAGGTGCTTATCCCGTGCCCATTGAGATCAACCACCGCCTGTACAGCATTTTCACGATCGGTAGGTTTCTGAATCGCCACTCGCCAGGCTTTACCATCAGGATTAGTCCCTCGCGTTACCACTGCTCCACCCACTGAAACTAAATAGCGGCTGATGCCATTTTGTTCCATTAAACGCGCCAGATGATCGGCAGCATAACCCTCACCCATAGTGGAGAGATCAACATACAAACCCACAAGATCTTTCTGTAACCACTGTTTCCCGGCCTGGTTTATCACCGTGAGATGATGCAACCCGGTCAGCGCTTTCGCAGCATCAATTTGTGCCTGATCGGGCGTTTTTATCGGTTGTTTATCTGGGCCAAATCCCCACAGATTCACCAGCGGCCCGACAGTAATATCCATCGCGCCATCGGTCTTCGCGCCAATGCGCAAAGCCATAGTCACAATATCGCTCATTGCTTCAGCGACGGGATAAGGTTCCGTCGTAGAGGACTGATTAAAGCGCGATAAGGCAGAATCTTTTTTATAGGTCGACAACAGGCGGTCGTCACCATCTAGCTGCGCCTGAATTTTTTCCCGCAGTTCAGTCTGTCTTGCATTGTCCACACCCGCGAGACTTGCACGCCAGTATGTCCCCATGGTTTTACCTTCCAGCACCATGCCAGTATTACCTTTTGCTGCTGGGTTATCACAGCCTGCCAAAGCACCCAAAACTATGGCAAACAGGCCATAGCGTAATAATCGTAAGTCCATTGTTTCTCTCTCCTGTTTGAGCGCAAAAGGGTACACCAACTGGCAAAGAATTGGATTAAAAGTGAAGGATTGTTGAGAGTCCAGACGTAAAAAAGGCGCCCTAAGGCGCCTTTTACAACGAATACTGCGAAAGCAGGAATTAGAACTGGTAAACCAGACCAACACCTACGATGTCATCGGTACCGACGCCAGCGTTACGAGTGAATTCGTTTTCGTCCAGCAGGTTGATTTTGTAATCAACGTAGGTAGACATGTTTTTGTTGAAGTAGTAAGTCGCGCCAACATCAACATATTTAACCAGATCCTGGTCGCCGTAACCTTCGATGTCTTTACCTTTGGATTGCAGGTAAGCAACGGAAGGACGCAGACCGAAATCGAACTGGTACTGAGCAACAACTTCGAAGTTCTGTGCTTTGTTAGCAAAGCCCAGATCACCAGCGCGAGTTGCGTTGTAAGTTTGGGTGTACTGAGTTGCCAGGTAAACGTTGTTAGCGTCATATTTCAGACCGCCGGTATAAGTTTCAGCGCGATCGCCTTCACCCAAATATGCAGCGCTGTTCTGCTCAGTAGTACGCTTAGAGCTAGAGATTGCTGAACCCAGGCTGAAACCTTCGCCCAGATCGTAAGTCAGGGAGCCGCCGAAGCCGTCACCATTCTGTTTCAGAGCGCCACGACCGTTCTGAGTAGAACCTTCACCAGAAACGCTGCCGTTTTTGCCCTGGTATTGCAGAGCAAAGTTCAGGCCTTCAACCAGACCGAAGAAGTCGGTGTTACGGTAAGTTGCAACACCGTTTGCACGTGATTGCAGGAAGTTATCAGAACCGTAAGTGTCGCCGCCAAATTCTGGCAGAACGTCGGTCCATGAAGTTACGTCGTAGACAACGCCGTAGTTACGACCGTAGTCGAATGAACCGTAGTCAGCAAAACGCAAACCTGCGAATGCCAGACGAGTCCACGCCTGATCGCTGCTGCCTTCAACGTTGTTAGCTTGAACGTTGTATTCCCACTGGCCATAACCGGTCAGTTGGTCGTTAATCTGAGTTTCGCCTTTGATGCCAAGACGGAAGTAAGTCTGGTCACCGTCAACGCCTTTGTCGTCAGAAAAGTAATGTAAACCATCTACTTTACCGTACAGATCTAATTTATTGCCGTCTTTGTTATAAATTTCGGCCGCATGAGCGGTGCCTGCTACCAGCAATGCTGGAACCAGGAGGGACAGTACTTTAACTTTCATGTTATTAACCCTCTGTTATATGCCTTTTTATATGCCACTGCTTACTGATTAATTCTCTAATCAGTCGGCTAACCCATTGTCCAAAACAAATACAGATTAATCCAATCCGAATATGATACTAAAACCATAGAGATGTTTCATTTGTCCATATACGTGTTTCAAAATGTAAATATGACTGAACTTTTTTCAGCACAAAAAGATAATTATATAAGCACTAATCGTCAAAAAAATTAAAACATCATTTAAAATCATCACGTTACAATAAATGCAATTCAGTAGCACTGAATGATAAAACACGCTCATTATTTATATATAAAATAACTCCCGCTATCATCATTAACTTTATTTATTACCGTCATTCAGCTTTGAATGTCTGTTTACCCCAATTTGGACCGGATGCTTGCATCCGGTTTTTTTTACGTTTCTTTACGTAACTTTAATCATTTTGTGCTACCCCCTTCAAAAAATAACGTCTATTAACAAATTACCGCTTCGCTTACAGATAAATCTCACCTCTCATGCGGGAACTTTCTAAAAAAAGAAAACCTAAATAGACAATCATTTCATATTAAATAATTGTACAAGTGAAACTATTTTGTACAAAAATACCGCGGAAAGTTGATTAAAATACACTCCGTTCAATGGCGTTATTACGGCTAATTATCAACAGCCTGGAAATGTCACGATTTCGAATTATACTCGTTGAGTTTTAAGACACAGACGATGACGCCAACGCCTGTTGCAGGTATTCTTGATCTGGATATGTTGGTTTACTTACTAACAGCTATAACGCCTGCTGGCTTGCCTTGCAGAGCAGTGGATTTTTTTAAGTGGCGAATGCTCGCCGGGTTGCGCGCTAACAATGAGTCAGTCAGACCGTATGATCCCTAATAAATTTTCGCTTATTCCCGGTAATATCACGCGCTTCTTCCTGCTATTGATAGTCGTGCTACTGGTTGCCATGGGTGTCATGGTGCAAAGTGCCGTCAACACTTGGCTCAAGGATAAAAGCTATCAGATTGTCGACATCACCCATGCACTTCACAAAAGGGTTGAGACCTATCGTTACGCAACCTGGCAGATATATGACAACATCGCCGTCTCCACGGCGCCAGCAAGCGACGGTCTGCAAGAAACGCGTCTACGCCAGGATGTGTATTATTTAGAAAAGCCACGTCGTAAAACCGAAGCCCTGATTTTTGGCTCACACGACAGCTCAACACTGGATATGACACAACGTATCTCTACTTATCTTGATACGTTGTGGGGCGCTGAAAACAACCCATGGTCGATGTACTATTTAAATGGCCAGGATAACAGCATGATCCTGGTTTCCACCCTTCCACTTAAAGATCTTTCTTCCGGTCTTAAAGAAAGCGGCGTCAGTTCAATAGTCGATTCACGCCGAGCTGAAATGCTTCAGCAAGCAAACGCACTTGATGAGCGTGAAAGCTTCTCTCAACTACGCCATCTGGCATGGCAAAACGGTTATTACTTTACCCTGCGAACAACCTTTAACCAGCCAGGCCACCTGGCAACGGTCGTAGCGTTTGATTTACCCATCAACGATTTGATCCCACCGGGGATGTCACTTGACAGCTTCCGTCTGGAAAATAACGACGCTCCAATGGCGGCTAACGGCATAGAAAAAGAAGATCCGGATAGCATCTCCATTAATTTTAATGGCGCGAAAATTGAAATAGCGTCCCCGCTTGCTACAACTCATATGCGGCTGGTCTGGCAGGTTCCGCTCGGCACTCTGCTGATGGACACCTTGCAGAATATTATCTTACCTCTGCTACTCAATATTGGCCTGCTGGCACTGGCGCTCTTCGGCTTCACCACTTTCCGCCAACATGCAGCACGTCCTATAGAGGTACAAAACGGCAACGGCGAATTGCAAATTTTACGTGCACTTAACGAAGAGATTGTCTCGCAATTGCCGCTGGGCCTGTTGGTACATGACCTGGATTCAAATCGCACGGTGATCAGCAATAAAATCGCCGATCACCTCCTGCCGCACCTGAATCTACAAAATATTATTGCGATGGCCGATCAGCACCAGGGCGTAATACAAGCCACGATCAATAATGAACTGTATGAAATCCGGCAGTTCCGCAGCCAGATTGCACCACGCACGCAGATATTTGTGATTCGCGACCAGGACCGCGAAATTCTGGTTAACAAAAAGCTCAAGCAAGCTCAGCGTCTATACGAAAAAAACCAGCAGGGACGAATTACGTTCATGCAGCACATTGGGGAAGCGCTACAGCAACCGGTGAAAAATATCGCCGAACACGCCAGCGCACTAGATACTCCAGAGGCGCATGCAGTTGCCAATGAAGCCCAAAACATTGTACGCCTGGTGGATGAGATTCAGTTGCTGAACATGCTGGAAACCGATACATGGAAAACGAATGCAACGTTGTTCGCAATCCAGCCATTGATTGATGAAGTTGCACTTGAGATGTTGCCGATCATCAAACGTAAAGGCTTGCAACTGCTAATCAACAACCATTTGGCGGCAGATGAAGAGCGTCATGGCGACCGGGAAGCGCTTCGCAAAGTGCTCCAGTTATTGCTGCATTATTCAGTAACGACTACCCAAATTGGCAAAATCACCCTGGATATTACTGAAGAAGAGTCCGGGGCTGATCGCTTGTTGTTCCGTATTTTGGATACCGGTGAAGGCATCAGTAGTGGTGAAGTCGATAATCTCCACTTCCCTTTCCTCAACGAAACCAGTGAAGATCGTTACGGGCGTGCTAATGGATTAACATTCTATTTATGCGATCAGCTTTCACGCAAACTCGGCGGGCATCTGAATATCAAGACCCGTGAGGAAATTGGTACGCGCTACAATCTGCACATCAAAATGACAGCCGAACCGCAGCAGGAAGAGCAAGAAGAGAAACTGCTCGATGATGTGGTGGCGATGATTGATATCACCTCCAATGAAGTCCGAAATATTGTCACCCGCCTGCTGGAAAACTGGGGCGCGCAGTGCATCACTCCGGATGAAAGACTGGCAAGTCAAGAGTTTGATATCTTCCTGACAGATAATCCGTCTAATCTTACATCTTCGGGTTTGCTTTTAAGCGATGATGAGAACGGAATGCGGAAGCTAGGCCCAGGCCAGTTCCGAGTTAACTTTAATATCAGTAATGCCATGCAGGATGCGGTGCTGCAGCTGATAGAAGAGCAACTGGCGCAAGAAGGTATTTCGGAATCACCATTGGGTGGCGATGAAAATGCACAACTTCATGCCAGCGGCTATTACGCGCTGTTTGTCGACACAGTACCGGAAGATGTTAGGAGATTGTATACTGAATCAGCGGCGCACGATTTCGCAGCATTAGCGCAAACAGCTCACCGTTTGAAGGGAGTGTTTGCAATGCTCAATCTGGTACCCGGCAAGCAGTTATGTGAAACGTTAGAGCATCACATTCGTGAAAGTGATGCTACCAACATACAAAAATATACCAGCGATATTGACGCTTACGTCAAGAGTTTGCTGTAGCAAGGTAGCCTATTACATGAACACTATGAACGTAATTATTGCCGACGACCATCCGATTGTCCTGTTCGGCATTCGTAAATCACTCGAGCAGATCGAGTGGGTGAATGTTGTCGGTGAGTTTGAAGATTCCACAGCGCTTATCAATAACTTACCTAAATTAGACGCACACGTACTGATTACCGATCTCTCCATGCCTGGAGACAAATACGGCGATGGCATTACGCTTATTAAATACATTAAGCGCCATTTCCCGAATATCTCAATCATCGTTCTGACGATGAACAACAACCCGGCGATTCTGAGCGCGGTATTAGAACTGGATATCGAAGGGATTGTATTGAAGCAAGGCGCGCCAACTGATTTACCAAAAGCGCTGGCCGCATTGCAGAAAGGCAAAAAATTCACGCCAGAGAGCGTTTCTCGCCTGCTGGAAAAAATCAGTGCTGGCGGTTACGGCGACAAACGCTTATCTCCGAAAGAGAGCGAAGTCTTGCGCCTGTTCGCAGAAGGTTTCCTGGTGACTGAAATCGCCCGCAAACTGAACCGTAGTATCAAGACCATCAGCAGCCAGAAGAAATCAGCAATGATGAAACTGGGCGTGGAAAACGATATTGCTCTGCTGAACTATCTTTCGTCAGTGAGCCTGTCCCCGGCTGACAAAGACTAGATCAATGTCGGATGACGCTGCGCTTATCCGACCGACAAGAAAGCAATCGTAGGGTGGATTAGCGTAAGCGACATCCACCATTTTTTTATCTGCCGCTACGCACCCTTGCGGCATACAGATCGACCGTCGTTTTCAGAATATCCAGCGTGACCGGTTTCGACAGGCAGCTATCCATTCCCGACTCAATACACCGTTGTTTCTCTTCTGCCAGCGCATTTGCCGTCACCCCCACCACAGGTAAAGTCAAACCGAGCTGACGAATCCGTTGTGTCAGGCGATAACCATCCATGTTTGGCATGTTCACATCGCTGAGCACAATATCAATGTGATTTTTACTCAACACATTCAGTGCATCGACACCGTCGTTTGCCGTTTTACATTGATAGCCCAACGATCCCAGTTGATCTGCCAGCAAGCGTCGGTTGATAGGGTGATCATCGACAACAAGAATCATCATATCGTCATTTTTTTCATTGCTGTCAGCGGCTACCGGTTGGGTAGAATCAGCCCCCGGCACATTCACCGTAACGCTGTAAATACGGCCCAGCAGCAGCATGAGATCATGAGGTGCCGCAAGGCTATGTAACCAGCAACCCGGTGAGGCTTCAATTGGGATCCCGATATGGCGACGGCAGAAGATAATGGCGGCGCGCCCTTCCCATGCTTTTTCCAGTTCATCATCGGTTATCAAAATATCGTCGTTATCCGGCCTCTGGCCCTGATACTGCCGAACATCGATTTGGTTACGAGCAAGCACGGACTCGAGATATTTACTCAGCGAAGCATTACGCACCGCCAGCCAGCAACGTTTATTAACCAACCCTTCGACCTGTGACTGCTCGGCGTATTTTGCAGCGTATAAAGGAATACGGATCGTAAACTGGCTGCCCATCCCCACTTCGGTATCTACGGCAATATCGCCATCCATCATGCTAATTAGCTTCTCGCAAATGGCCAGCCCAAGCCCTGTACCCTGGAAGTTGTGCTGCACGCCTGTGCCCACCTGGAAGAATGGGTCAAATAAGCGCGTAACTTCTTTTGCCGGAATGCCAACGCCAGTATCACGCACACGCCAGGAGAGGTAATCCCCTTCCACACTAACGTGCAAAACAATGCAGCCAATATCGGTAAATTTGATGGCGTTACTGAGCAAGTTGGAAATGACCTGCTGCAAACGCATCGGGTCACCTTGCAGCGTCAGCGGCACATCCGGTTCGATAAAACAGTACAGTCCGAGTTGTTTACGCACCACCAGCGGCAGGTAGTTTGCGGTGATATGGCTCATCACTTCGCGTGGCGAGAACTCATGCGGCTCTATTTTTAACTGCTCGGATTCAATTTTTGAAAAGTCGAGAATATCGCTGATGATTTTCAGCAACAGGCTCGATGAGTTATTCATCGCCGTCACGAGGCGATCTACCCCTTTCGGCAGGTCTTTAGTCTGCAATAAATCCAGGTTACCGATGATGCCATATAGCGGCGTGCGCAGTTCGTGGCTCACGGTGGCTAAGAACATGGATTTTGACTGGCTCGCCTGCTCAGAGGCTTGTGCCATTTCTTGAAGCGACTCTTCCATCTTGACGCGCGCACTGACATCCACCAGCACACAAATTGCGACGTTTTCATTTCGATAACGCGAATGGACAAAGCTAATCTGCAAGTTGGTATGGCTACTGGTCAGCACATCGACAAAGTTAACCTGCTGACCACAGATAATTTGCGTTAACCGCTGTCGGTCTTCATGAGTCAGCATGTTGAGATAATTGTGCGCCAGTTCATTACTCAGAATGTTTGTCCCGTCCTGGGTGCGCAGAATACAGATACCGACCGGCGCTGAGGCGACAATTTTACGGTTGAACTGCTCGTGTTCTTCGAGGCGCAGGGCATCATTTTCTGCCGGAATAAAGATCCGTTTTTCATACATACGCGCCAGAGTAAACAGTACGACCCCAACCAGTATATTCAGCAGTACCGCATTGAGAATCAACATGCGAATGCGTTCCAGCACCATATCCACAGGTACGGAGTACACCACGCTCATCGATGACGGCGGCAGGTTTTTCTTGAGAATAAATTGCTTATATCCGGCGGTATAGCCAAACCAGGAACGTTCCTGAAGCCACTTTTCATCAGGCTGAATATTTGCTTCCGGGCCGGTAAGTGAAATCAGTGGATGGCTATTTTCATCGAGAATTGTCACGCCAATTGGCATTGAACCCGGTGAAAGGAAGTTCTCCATACGAATGGTTTGCTCAACACCCAACAGAGCCTGCAAGCGGTTAGCCAGATACACCGGCGTGAGGGTATAGAAATACCCGACTCCCGGGCGTGAACCCTGACCAATCCAGTAAATACTATTGCTGCGCTCATCCTGTGGTGCATTGCGATATTTCATGATGCGCTCATGCAACGTTTTCAATGCTTTTTCACGCTCAAGGGGCATTTCACGTAGGCCAAAATCCGCCATGCACAGATTGTCACCGCCAATCAAAAAAACGCGGTTGAGATCGTAGGCCGCCGAGAAATTGTCCCGCCAGTAGCGTAAGAACCATGCCAGGGATTGCAAAGAAGAACGCCAGGTTGAGCTGACAGCTGAACAGTCCGAGTCCGGAAATAAAGGCATGAAACTCGGAGGGTCGACTCTGTTGTCATCATTTTCCACGGACGGCAACACGCCATTCGCGGCGGTCAGACGATTTTCTGCAATGTACTTGAGCTCTTTCACCACATCAGACGTACGCTGGATGTAACGCTGCGCCTGGTCAAAGCTGATATTAAATTCCTGGCGAATTTCTGACTCTTTTTCGTGTAGGGCATTCATGATGTAGAACACCGAAAAGAGCGCAATCAGCAGCCAAAGCAATAAAGCCAGTGCCCGAAACAGGTAGCGGGAGACTTTTAGTGTGGTGCGAAAGGAGACAAGATATTTCAAATTGAGCCTGGTCGTGGAAATAACAAAACTTTAGATGCCGTTAAGGTAGCCGCAAAAATGGCAGCCCGCAACGGCAAAGGGAACGATCACTGTCTGATAGTTTGACCGCCGATCCGGACATACTCCGAACATCGCTTCATAATCCGTCAACAATCAGCCATAGGAAGGCCAATGTTAATGTTACGGTCCCTTTACCAACAATGCATCCCAAGACGACTGCGCAGTAAGCTCATTGTCATCGCGGCATTGATGGTAACAATCCCTATCCTGACGATTGGCTACTTTGTGGAAAGCGAAGGCAGAGCGGCATTACTTCAGGAAAAACAAAATAAGTTATTTGCAGTAACGCACCTGTTGGATAAGCAACTTGGCGATGACTTTGCCCTGTATGCAAACCTGCCCCGGGCAGCAAGAATTCAGGCCTTGAATCAGCACCTTTCATCACGAACCGAGCAGATAGCAACCTCCTTCCCAGGCGTGGGTGCGGGTTACTATCACCGCCAACTTGATGCCATTATTACCTACGCTCCCAAAAATGCTTATCAAAGTAATGTGGGTCTGAGCATTTCCGTAGATCACCCTGGTCGACATGTCATGACCAGCCGACAAAACCAAGTCGTATGGGGTAAGCAAGTACGTGGCAACATTATGAATGTGATGCTGCCAATCAGACGCAACGGGGAAATAATTGGCTATATCTGGGCTAATGAACTTTCTGAAGATATTAGCCAGCAAGCGCTGGCGATGGATTTGCGAGTCATTATCGTACTCGCTGTCGGTTTGCTTATCAGCATTTGCCTGATCATTGTGTTCTCACGCCGTCTGAGTTCAGATATTGAAGTCATTAAACATGGGCTTGCGGCATTGCCGCAAAACCTGGACACCCAACTGCCAACGTTAACAGGCGAAATGGGTGACATAACTTCCAGTGTCAATGCTCTGGCGCGAGCATTGCGTGAAACCAGAACACTTAATGACCTGATTATTGAAAACGCAGCAGATGGTGTGATTGCTGTCGATACTCAAGGGCTTGTTACCCTGATGAACCCTACTGCCGAAACGACGACGGGATACCGCCAGGACGAACTCCTCGGTAAACCCTACTCTACAATGTTTTCTACCTCGCTCTTCCATAGCCCCATTCTGGAAACTCTGGAAAAAGGCATCAGTTTTGTTGCCAGGGAAATCACCTTCCCAGCCCGACATCGCACTATTGAACTGAGTGTCACCACCAGCCAGATTTTCAATGCTAACAACGAACTGATTGGTGCACTGGTGATTCTGTCTGATCTCACCGCCCGCAAAGAAATACAACGCAGAATGGCTCAGGCAGAACGATTAGCCGCCCTTGGCGAACTCATGGCTGGAGTTGCACATGAAGTGCGAAACCCTCTCACCGCGATTAAAGGTTATGCCCAAATTCTCAGAGAGCTGGAAACCCATCCGCAACGCCAGGAATACCTGCGCATTATCCTTAAAGAGATCCAGTCTATTAATGCTGTCATTCAACAGTTACTTGATTTTGCCCGTCCTCAAACGGGGAAATGGCAGGCCGTGAATCTCAATCAAATCCTCAATGATTGCCTGGTGTTAATTAAAACCAAAGGTGTTGAGGCGCGAATTGATTTTCTTACCCGAGTCGATCAATCGCTCACCGATATTGAGGCCGATGGAGAAATGCTAAAACAGGTCATTCTTAATATTCTGATCAATGCCGTACAAGCGATTCCCGCCAGAGGAAAAATCTTCATCCGCACCCGACGACTGGGCGATACCCTTCAAATACTGCGTATTAAGGACACTGGTTGCGGTATTAGCGAACAGATAAAAAGCAAAATATTCGATCCTTTTTACACCACAAAATCCTCAGGTACAGGGCTTGGTCTGGCAATCAGTCAGCGCATTATCAATGCTCACCAGGGTGACATCCGCTTCACCAGCCATCCCAATAAGGGAACTACTTTCACCTTGTTATTACCTGTGAATCAAACTCAAGAGAGCGACCATGAAACAAAGCTGGCAAATACTGATTGTTGATGATGAAGCAAACGTCCGTCGGATGCTCACCACCGCTTTCACGCTAGATGGACATCGTCCACTTTGTGCAGCAAACGGCTATGAAGCACTCGAGCTGTTCCATTCACATCAACCCGATGTGGTGTTAATGGATATACGCATGCCTGTGCTTAATGGTATTGAAGCACTGGAAAAAATGCGTGCTGTTCGCCCGGCAACGCCAGTCATTCTGATGACAGCTTATGCCGCCGTAGAAACCGCTGTAGAAGCGCTCCGTTTTGGTGCCTTTGATTACGTTATTAAACCTTTCGATTTAAGTGAGGTTAAGCTCGTCATCCTGCGTGCTATGCAAATGCAGGACATGAAGCAACAAATTAACCAACTGCATCAGCAATTGTCGAAAAGCTATCAATGGGGCCATATCCTCACCCAAAGCCCAGCCATGATGGAAATATGTCGCGATACCGCCAAAATTGCGCTTAGCCACGCCAGCGTATTGATATCAGGAGAAAGTGGCACGGGTAAGGAGCTTATCGCGAGAGCTATTCATTACAATAGTGGTCGTAGCCAAGGGCCGTTTATCAAAATAAATTGTGCGGCATTACCAGAATCACTGCTGGAAAGTGAGCTTTTCGGTCACGAGAAAGGTGCTTTCACTGGCGCACAACTGCAACGACATGGTTTGTTTGAACGCGCTCACGGAGGCACATTGCTGCTGGATGAAGTCGGTGAAATGCCGCTGAACCTGCAAGTAAAACTTTTGCGCGTTCTCCAGGAAAGAGAATTCGAACGCATTGGCGGTAGCCAGACTGTACGTGTCGATATTCGAATTATCGCTGCAACTAACCGGAATATTCCCGCCATGGTTGAAGCTGGAACATTCCGTAATGACCTTTGGTATCGCCTGAACGTAATCCATTTAACACTTCCACCGCTACGAGAGCGTCTGGAGGATATTTCACTACTGGCAAACCACTTTTTGCAAAAATTTAACCTGGAAAATCAAAGAGAAATTATTGAAATCGACACCACCACGATGGCGTTATTGGAGTCTCACACCTGGCCGGGCAACATTCGAGAGCTTTCCAATATCATCGAGCGAGCCGTCATCATGAGCACTGGTATGGTGATTTTCCCGGAAGATTTACCTCCCCTCTTACAAGCATCTAAACCCATAAGCGAAAAAGAGCCAGATACGACGGGCTCTCTGAAAGAAAACGTTAAGCGCTATGAAAAAGCGCTGATCGTCTCTGCGCTTAACGATAGCTATGGCAATCGAACTCGGGCAGCAATGCTGTTAGGGATCAGCCGTCGGGCATTAATGTATAAATTACAAGAATACAATATCGAGCAAATCGCCGAAGGCTAATCTTTCCCTGACAAGAATTGCGCAACTGTGCAATTTTTGTCAGGTTCACTCCATCCACACCCTTCTACACATCTCATTCAAAAATGAAAATACCCCATTAAATTCAATTAATTAATCTCATTTCTTCGATTTACCGCGAACTGGCATTCCCCTTGCTATGTCATGGACATCTCCATAAGGAGAGTGACTAAGGGAAATAGCATGAAAAACAAAATAATCACTATTGGTAACGCCGCTGAGCACTTCCGAGATGGCATGACCATTATGGTCGGTGGCTTTATGGGCGTAGGAACCCCACCCCGCCTGATTGAAGCGTTACTGGCTTCGGGTGTTAAAAACCTGACGATAATTGCCAACGATACCGCCTTCGTTGATACCGGTATCGGCCCGTTAATTGGCAACCGACGAGTTAAGAAAGTCATTGCTTCGCACATTGGCACCAACCCAGAAACTGGGCGGCAAATGATTGATGGCGAACTTGAAGTAGAACTGGTTCCACAAGGAACACTAATTGAACAGATCCGCTGTGGCGGTGCTGGGCTTGGCGGCGTATTAACCGCTACAGGCGTTGGCACCGTAGTGGAAGAAGGTAAACAGAAGATTGTCCTTGAAGGAAAAACCTGGCTACTCGAACGCCCTCTGCGCGCCGATATCGCATTAATTCGCGCACATCAGGCGGATACCTCTGGAAATTTGACCTACCAACTTAGTGCCCGCAATTTCAACCCACTGATTGCGCTAGCCGCTGACATTACCTTTGCCGAGCCAGATGAACTCCTGCCCGTCGGTGATATCGCACCAGACAACGTCATCACCCCCGCCGCCGTTATTGATTTCATTGTGAATCCTCAGGAGTAATGCCATGAATGCTAAAGAAAAAATTGCCAGACGCGTGGCTTTGGAATTACGCGACGGCGCAATAGTCAACCTGGGGATTGGTTTGCCGACCAAAGTAGCCGATTACCTGCCTGAAGGTATTCACATCACTCTTCAGTCAGAAAATGGTTTTCTCGGTCTTGGTCCCATCAATGAACCCCACCCGGATCTGGTTAACGCCGGAGGGCAACTTTGCGGAATCTTGCCGGGGGCTGCAATGTTTGATAGCGCCATGTCGTTCGCATTGATCCGTGGCGGCCATGTCGATGCCTGCGTACTGGGTGGGCTGCAAGTTGATCAGCACGCTAATCTGGCTAACTGGGTGATCCCTGGGAAGATGGTCCCAGGCATGGGTGGCGCAATGGATCTGGTGACTGGAGCTCGTCATGTCATCATTGCTATGGAGCATTGTGCAAAAGATGGCTCGTCCAAAATCCTGCCTGACTGCACGCTCCCTCTGACCGCACTTAACGCCGTTCATATGCTGGTGACCGAGTTAGCCGTGTTCCGTTTCAAAGAGGGAAAAATGTGGCTAACCGAACATGCCGAAGGAGTCAGCATTGAGGAGATAGCGCAAAAAACTGCAGCCGAATTTACCGTGGATCCGGAGTTGCACCTTATGCCAATGGGCGCTGAGAGAGGTTTAGTATGATCGGTAAAATCTCCCGCCTGATGACGCGTTTTGTGAGTCGTTACCTCCCAGACCCACTCATCTTTGCCATGTTGCTGACGCTGCTAACATTTATCATTGCGTTGGGGTTAACACCTCATTCGCCAGTTAGCATCGTGAAAATGTGGGGTGACGGCTTCTGGAATCTGCTCGCGTTCGGCATGCAGATGGCACTCATCATTGTTACCGGGCATGCACTTGCCAGCTCCACTCCCGTTAAACGTATCCTGCAATTTACCGCTTCTGCGGCAAAAACGCCGACTCAGGGCGTCATGCTGGTGACCTTCTTTGGTTCAGTTGCCTGCGTGATTAACTGGGGTTTTGGGCTGGTGGTAGGCGCCATGTTTGCCCGTGAAGTGGCTCGCCGGGTGAAGGGTTCCGATTATCCGCTGCTGATCGCCTGTGCTTACATCGGTTTTCTGACATGGGGTGGTGGTTTTTCTGGCTCAATGCCGCTGCTTGCAGCAACGCCAGGCAACCCGGTTGAACATATTGCGGGGCTTATTCCGGTATCTGATACCTTGTTCCGTGGCTTCAATCTTTTCATCACCCTTGGGCTTATCGTGATGATGCCTTTCGTCACACGCATGATGATGCCAAAACCAGGTGATGTGATTACGATTGACCCTGTTTTATTGCAAGAAGAAGCCGATTTTCAGAAAACCCTGGCAAAGGATGCTCCACCTTCTGAACGCCTGGAAGAAAGCCGCATGTTGGCGCTGCTGGTCAGTGCGTTGGGCATTGCCTACCTGGGTTTCCAGTTTTATGAAAAAGGTTTCAACATCACCATCAATACCGTGAACATGATGTTTATGGTTGCCGGGCTTCTGCTTCACAAGACACCGATGGCATACATGCGTGCGATTAGCGCTGCTGCCCGCAGTACCGCAGGGATTTTGGTGCAATTTCCCTTTTACGCAGGCATTCAATTAATGATGGAACACTCAGGCCTCGGGGGCATGATTACCGAGTTTTTCATCAATGTTGCCAATAAAGAAACCTTTCCCCTTATGACATTCTTCAGCTCCGCACTGATCAACTTCGCAGTGCCATCAGGAGGTGGACATTGGGTAATTCAGGGGCCGTTCGTTATTCCTGCCGCACAAGCTCTGGGCGCCGATTTGGGTAAATCAGTGATGGCAATTGCGTATGGCGAACAGTGGATGAATATGGCGCAACCCTTCTGGGCACTGCCTGCACTGGCTATAGCAGGGTTGGGCGTACGCGACATCATGGGTTATTGCGTTACCGCTCTACTGTTCTCATGCGTGATATTCGTTATTGGCCTGACGCTATTTTGATATCCATCGACTAAGGAAGGAATGTGACTATGAATAACGTTGTTATTGTCAGTGCTGCCCGAACCGCTATCGGAAACTTCAATGGGGCATTATCCAGTATTCATGCCACCGATCTGGGTGCAATTGTCATCAAAGAAGTGCTGGAACGTGCCCGCTATACAGCAAACGAGATAGATGAAGTCATCATGGGTAATGTGTTGCAAGCCGGGCTCGGGCAAAACCCTGCCCGCCAGGCATTACTAAAAGCTGGCCTCGACCAAACCGTTTGCGGGTTTACCATTAATAAAGTCTGTGGCTCCGGATTGAAAAGCGTGGCCCTTGCTGCACAAGCAATTCAGGCAGGTAACGCAACGGCCATAGTGGCCGGTGGCATGGAAAACATGAGCCAGGCACCTTACTTGCTTGATACCAAAGCGCGCTGGGGCTATCGACTGGGCGACGGTACGCTAACCGATACCATTTTGCGCGATGGTTTACTATGTGCAACCTATGGCTACCATATGGGGATCACCGCTGAAAATGTCGCCCGCCAATACGGAATTAGCCGCGAAATGCAGGATGCTCTGGCGCTGGAATCACAGCGTAAAGCTGTCAACGCGATAGAGCAGAACGTCTTTAGCAAAGAAATGGTTCCTGTAACGGTAAAGCAACGCAAAGGCGAAACAGTGGTTTCTCAGGATGAGTTTCCTAAAATCGACTGCACTGCGGAAGGTTTAGCCCGTCTACGCCCGGCATTTGATCCATCAGGAAGCGTCACCGCGGGGAACTCCTCCGGTATAAATGACGGTGCTGCCGCGTTGCTGGTCATGAGTGAACAACGAGCTCATGAGCTAAACCTTGTGCCACTCGCACGTATTCGCGCTTATGCAAATGGGGGCGTCGACCCTTCAATTATGGGTATGGGCCCCGTACCCGCGACCAGAAATGTGCTTAAGCGAGCCGGGCTTTCACTGAGTGATATTGACCTAATCGAAGCCAATGAAGCCTTTGCAGCCCAGTATCTCGCTGTTGGTCAGGAGCTAGGGTTTGATCCGGGGAAAATCAACGTGAATGGTGGCGCTATCGCACTTGGACACCCTATTGGCGCCAGCGGTGCACGTATTTTGGTCACGCTTCTCCATGCACTGGCGGCCCGCGATAAAACGCTGGGGCTTGCAACATTGTGCATTGGGGGTGGGCAAGGTACCGCGATGATTGTTGAAAGGATGAACTAAACCAACAATGTAAAAATGGCCAAAATTAAACTGTCTTCATTAAATTTGGACAGTGAAAATCAGGCCACCAAAAGTGTCTGGGTTCGGTACTTAACCGGGCTCAGACCAATTTTCAGAACTTTTCGATAACCTTGAAGTGCATTAACACCAGTGTCATATCCGGAGAGAACAGATCGTACTCTTCAAAAAAGCGTTTATGCTCGTTACGCCAGTACGCCAGCGTGCGGTCACCTTCACCTTCAGCCAGAGCGTGGGCTTCGCCCACCTGTTCAAAAGTCGTCATTTCCGTGGTGGTCAGTTCAATCGCGCAAACCGGCTTATTCTTGCCATCTACCACCACAAAGATATCGCCTGGCTGGGCAATGCCCTCGCCATCCAGGTTAGCGCAGGTGGCTGTTTTCACACCATCGAGCACTAATTTAACCAGTTCGTCCGCCTGTTTTTCTGTGTCACCAAACGCCCAGCGCTCTACATCTTCATACTTCTCAGGAATAGCCATTGAGTTACCTTATGAGTTAAACCAAGCCTAACTTGATATTAAAATAAAAAACGCCCGATGCAATAAATGCATCGGGCGTTATGAGTCATATCAAACAACAAAATTCAGATTATTCGTCTGCTTCGTCGTCTGCTTCATCAGAAGCGTTGTCATCTACGTCTGCTTCAGGTGCGATTTCGTCATCACCTTCCGCAACGGTACCGTCGATAGCATCCAGTTCTTCTTCATCAACCGGTTCTGCAACACGTTGCAGGCCCACCACGTTTTCATCATCCGCAGTACGGATAAGAATAACGCCCTGGGTGTTACGGCCAACGACACTCACTTCAGAAACGCGAGTACGAACCAGAGTACCAGCATCGGTAATCATCATAATCTGGTCGGTATCTTCAACTTGAACCGCGCCAACGACGCTGCCGTTACGCTCGGTCACTTTGATGGAGATAACGCCCTGAGTTGCACGTGACTTAGTCGGATACTCATCAGCCGCGGTACGTTTACCATAACCATTCTGCGTCACGGTCAGGATCGAACCTTCGCCGCGTGGAATGATCAGGGAAACGACTTTGTCTTCACCTGCAAGCTTAATACCACGAACACCTGTTGCAGTACGGCCCATGGTACGAACGGCATCTTCTTTGAAGCGCACCACTTTACCTGCAGCCGAGAACAACATGGCTTCGTTGCTACCGTCGGTCAAATCAACGCCAATCAGTTCGTCACCTTCGTTCAGGTTAACGGCGATGATACCCGCAGAACGTGGGCGGCTGAAGTCGGTCAACGCAGTTTTCTTCACAGTACCGCTTGCGGTCGCCATGAATACGTTAACGCCTTCGGCATACTCACGTACCGGCAGAATAGCGGTAATACGTTCGTTCGCTTCCAGTGGCAGCAAGTTCACAATTGGACGGCCACGCGCACCACGGCTCGCTTCCGGCAACTGATAAACCTTCATCCAATACAGACGACCACGGCTGGAGAACAGCAGAATGGTATCGTGAGTATTGGCAACCAACAGACGGTCGATGAAATCTTCTTCTTTAATGCGTGCTGCGGACTTACCTTTACCACCACGACGTTGTGCTTCGTAGTCGGTCAGCGGTTGATATTTCACATAGCCCTGGTGGGACAGAGTCACAACCACATCTTCGCGGTTGATCAAATCTTCAATGTTGATATCAGAGGTATTTGCAGTGATCTCAGTACGACGTTTGTCGCCAAACTGATCGCGCATCGCAACCAGCTCTTCAGTGATCACTTCCATCAGACGTTCAGCGCTGCCCAGAATGTGCAGCAACTCAGCAATCTGCTCCAGCAGCTCTTTGTATTCGTCGAGCAGTTTTTCGTGCTCAAGGCCGGTCAGTTTCTGCAAACGCAGATCCAGAATTGCCTGTGCTTGTTGCTCGGTCAGGAAATATTGACCATCACGAATACCGAACTCTGGTTCCAGCCACTCCGGACGCGCAGCATCATCACCCGCACGTTCCAGCATGGCAGAAACGTTGCCCAGAGCCCATGAACGGGCAATCAGGCCAGCTTTCGCTTCTGCGGCATTTGGAGAATGACGAATCAGCTCGATAATCGGGTCGATGTTCGCAAGCGCAATCGCCAGACCTTCGAGAATGTGTGCACGGTCGCGTGCTTTACGCAGTTCAAAAATAGTACGACGAGTCACAACTTCACGACGGTGACGCACAAACGCAGAAAGAATGTCTTTCAGGTTCATGATCTTAGGTTGGCCCTGGTGCAGCGCAACCATGTTGATACCGAAGGAAGTTTGCAACTGAGTCTGAGAATAAAGATTATTCAGAACCACTTCGCCCACTGCATCGCGTTTGATTTCGATAACAATGCGCATGCCGTCTTTATCAGACTCGTCACGCAGAGCGCTAATGCCCTCAACGCGTTTGTCTTTCACCAGTTCAGCGATTTTCTCAATCAGGCGAGCTTTGTTCACCTGGTATGGAATTTCATGAACGATGATGGTCTCACGACCTGTTTTCGCATCTGCTTCAACTTCTGCACGGGCGCGAATGTAAATCTTGCCACGACCAGTGCGATACGCTTCTTCGATGCCACGACGGCCATTGATGATAGCGGCAGTTGGGAAGTCTGGGCCTGGGATGTGTTCCATTAACCCTTCAACGGTGATGTCTTCGTCTTCAATAAACGCCAGACAGCCGTTGATAACTTCAGTGATGTTATGAGGCGGGATGTTAGTTGCCATGCCTACTGCGATACCGGATGAACCGTTAACCAGCAAGTTAGGAATTTTGGTCGGCATAACATCAGGAATGCGCTCGGTTCCGTCGTAGTTATCGACGAAATCTACCGTATCTTTTTCGAGATCGGCCATCAGTTCGTGAGCGATTTTCGACATACGGATTTCCGTATAACGCATCGCAGCGGCGGAGTCACCGTCTACAGAACCGAAGTTACCCTGGCCATCTACCAACATGTAACGCAATGAGAATGGCTGCGCCATACGCACGATAGTGTCATAGACAGCGGTATCACCATGCGGGTGATATTTACCGATTACGTCACCAACAACACGGGCGGATTTTTTGTACGCTTTATTCCAGTCATTGCCCAATACGTTCATGGCGTAAAGTACGCGACGGTGTACCGGCTTGAGTCCATCGCGGACATCTGGCAGTGCGCGGCCGACAATAACCGACATCGCGTAATCCAGATATGAGCTCTTTAGCTCTTCCTCAATGTTGACCGGTGTAATTTCTCTGGCAAGGTCGCTCATGTATCCGCTATCCCTCTACTGTGTCCCGGATTCAAAGGTCGCAAATTATAACACAATCGCCCTACTTTGGGGAAACCACAACATGGTTGCCGAATGGTTTATTCACAGACATTGACTGATATACTCCCGCCACGAAACGAACAAGGAGTGAGTAGCCCCATGAATGCCGAAAACCAGCCGGTTATCCAGAACGTCGACCATGATGAAATCGCCAAATTCGAAGCCGTAGCCTCACGCTGGTGGGATCTTGAAGGTGAATTTAAGCCTCTGCACCGCATCAACCCGCTGCGTTTGGGTTATATCAGCCAACGCGCAGATGGGTTGTTTGGTAAAACGGTGCTTGATGTCGGCTGTGGCGGTGGGATTCTGGCAGAGAGCATGGCGCGTGAAGGCGCTCATGTGACCGGGCTGGATATGGGTTTCGAACCATTACAGGTTGCTAAGCTCCATGCGCTGGAAAGCGGTATTAAGGTGGACTACGTTCAGGAAACCGTTGAGCAGCACGCGGATAAGTTCGCCGGAAAGTATGACGTGGTGACCTGTATGGAAATGCTCGAGCATGTGCCGGATCCGAAATCAGTCGTTACTGCCTGCGCAAAACTGGTAAAACCGGGTGGCCACGTCTTTTTCTCCACTCTTAACCGTAATGGCAAATCCTGGTTGATGGCGGTGGTGGGTGCGGAATACATCCTGCGCATGGTGCCAAAAGGCACGCACGACATTAAGAAATTCATCAAGCCTGCGGAGTTACTGTCCTGGGTTGACGATACCCCACTGCGCGAACGCCACATCACCGGGTTACATTTCAACCCACTGACCAATACGTTCAAACTTGCACCAGGTGTTGATGTTAATTACATGCTGCACACAAAAGCTGAAAATTGATTGTTATCCATAAGCTAGTTTGATGAAAATTGCGCGGTATCAAACCGCGCACTTATCAATGAAGTTTAAGAAATCAGCACTCGATCAAAAATATCATTTTTTTTGCATCCCATTGACAATTGTCACAGGCCTTATGTGACGTGGACTTAGCGAAATTCCGCTTGTCACAACCTTAAATCCGTCTCGAAATCAATACTTGTTCTCAGCCGATTAGTTACTAGAATACTCACCATATAGTGATCAAGCAATCCATAACCCCCTACATATAGTATTTATCCACAAGGTTAGCCACTAGAGGCCAACTGTGGATAAACGGGGCATTTTTCATTTCACGGACAGGTACAAACGCACATGAATCAGAGTCTGCTGGTTACAAAACGTGACGGTCGCACTGAGCGTATCGATCTGGATAAAATCCATCGAGTTCTGGATTGGGCCGCCGAAGGCTTAAATAACGTATCCGTATCACAGGTTGAACTGCGCTCGCACATCCAGTTTTATGACGGCATCAAAACCTCTGACATTCATGAAACCATCATCAAAGCAGCAGCCGATTTAATCTCTCGCGAAGCGCCTGATTACCAGTATCTGGCTGCGCGTCTGGCTGTGTTCCATCTGCGCAAAAAAGCTTACGGTGAGTTCGAGCCGCCTAAACTCTATAACCATGTTGTGAAAATGGTTGAGATGGGCAAATACGATCAACATCTGCTGGAAGACTACACGGAAGAAGAGTTCAAGCAGATGGACGATTACATCGACCACGAGCGCGACATGAGCTTCTCCTACGCGGCTGTAAAACAGCTCGAAGGTAAGTATCTGGTTCAGAACCGTGTCACCGGCGAAATCTACGAAAGCGCACAGTTCCTTTATATTCTGGTTGCCGCGTGCCTGTTCTCCGGCTACCCGCGTGAAACCCGTCTGAGCTATGTGAAGCGTTTTTACGATGCGGTTTCTACCTTCAAAATTTCTCTGCCTACGCCGATTATGTCCGGCGTGCGTACCCCGACTCGCCAGTTCAGCTCTTGTGTACTGATCGAGTGTGGCGACAGCCTGGATTCCATCAACGCCACTTCCAGCGCAATTGTGAAGTATGTTTCCCAACGTGCAGGCATCGGCATCAACGCCGGTCGTATCCGTGCGCTGGGTAGCCCAATTCGCGGCGGTGAAGCGTTCCACACTGGCTGTATCCCGTTCTACAAACACTTCCAGACCGCAGTGAAATCCTGCTCTCAGGGCGGCGTGCGTGGCGGTGCTGCGACACTGTTCTACCCAATGTGGCACCTGGAAGTTGAAAGCTTGCTGGTACTGAAAAACAACCGTGGCGTTGAAGGCAACCGCGTACGCCACATGGATTACGGCGTGCAAATCAACAAACTGATGTACACCCGGTTGTTGAAAGGCGAAGACATTACGCTGTTCAGCCCGTCTGACGTTCCAGGTCTTTATGACGCATTCTTTGCCGACCAGGAAAAATTCGAGCAGCTGTATACCAAATACGAAAAAGACGACAGCATCCGCAAGCAACGTGTGAAAGCGGTTGAGCTGTTCTCACTGATGATGCAAGAACGTGCTTCAACTGGCCGTATCTATATTCAGAACGTTGACCATTGCAACACCCATAGCCCGTTTGACCCGGCTATCGCGCCAGTTCGCCAGTCTAACCTGTGCCTGGAAATCGCGCTGCCGACCAAACCACTGAATGACATCAACGACGAAGACGGTGAAATTGCACTGTGTACGCTGTCTGCATTCAACCTGGGTGCTATCGAAAGCCTGGATGAGCTGGAAGAATTAGCGATCCTGGCTGTGCGTGCGCTGGATGCGCTCCTGGATTACCAGGACTACCCAATCATTGCCGCGAAACGCGGTGCGATGGGCCGTCGTACTCTGGGTGTTGGTGTAATTAACTTCGCTTACTATCTGGCGAAGAATGGCGTTCGTTACTCCGACGGCAGCGCCAACAACCTGACGCACAAAACCTTCGAAGCGATTCAGTACTATTTGTTGAAAGCATCGAACGAATTGGCGAAAGAGCAAGGCCCTTGCCTGTGGTTCAACGAAACCACTTACGCAAAAGGCATTTTGCCAATCGACACCTACAAGAAAGATTTGGATGTGATCAGCAATGAGCCGCTGCATCTGGACTGGGAAGCGCTTCGTGAGTCGATTAAAACTCACGGCCTGCGTAACTCCACGCTTTCTGCTTTGATGCCGTCTGAAACCTCTTCGCAGATTTCTAACGCCACCAATGGTATCGAACCACCGCGCGGCCATATCAGCATTAAAGCGTCAAAAGACGGTATCCTGCGCCAGGTTGTGCCAGATTACGAAACGCTGAAAGACAAATATGAGCTGCTGTGGGACCTGCCGAATAATGATGGTTACCTGCAATTAGTCGGTCTGATGCAGAAGTTTATCGATCAGTCGATCTCTGCAAACACCAACTACGACCCAACGCGCTTTGCGTCTGGTAAAGTGCCGATGCAGCAGTTGCTCAAAGATTTGCTCACCGCCTATAAATTCGGTGTTAAAACGCTTTATTATCAGAACACCCGCGACGGCGCGGAAGATGCGCAAGACGACCTGGCGCCTTCAATCCAGGACGATGGCTGCGAAAGCGGCGCATGTAAAATCTAACTTAAAATCCCCTCACCTTGCTGAGGGGATTTTTTCGACGCATTACAGGATTTAACCTCATGGCTTACACCACTTTTTCACAGACGAAAAACGATCAGCTCGCAGAACCGATGTTCTTTGGCCAGTCGGTTAACGTGGCTCGCTACGATCAGCAAAAATATGACATCTTCGAAAAGCTGATTGAAAAGCAACTCTCCTTCTTCTGGCGTCCGGAAGAAGTGGACGTTTCCCGTGACCGTATCGACTATCAGGCGCTGCCCGATCACGAAAAACACATCTTCATCAGCAACCTGAAATACCAGACGCTGCTGGACTCTATTCAGGGCCGCAGCCCAAACGTTGCTCTGCTGCCGCTGATTTCCATCCCTGAGTTGGAAACCTGGGTTGAAACGTGGGCGTTTTCCGAAACCATCCACTCACGCTCTTACACCCATATCATCCGTAATATCGTTAACGATCCGGCGATTGTGTTTGACGATATCGTGACTAACCAGGAAATTTTAAAGCGCGCAAAAGATATCTCCGGTTACTACGACCGTCTGATTGAGATGACCAGCTACTGGCATCTGCTGGGTGAAGGTACGCACAACGTTAACGGCAAAACCGTGACCGTGAACCTGCGTGCGCTCAAGCGCCAACTCTATTTGTGCCTGATGAGCGTGAACGCGCTGGAAGCGATTCGCTTCTACGTCAGCTTCGCTTGTTCCTTCGCATTCGCCGAACGTGAACTGATGGAAGGCAACGCGAAAATCATCAAGCTGATTGCCCGTGACGAAGCCCTGCACCTGACCGGCACTCAACACATGCTGAACCTGATGCGCTCTGGTGAAGACGACCCTGAAATGGCGGAAATCGCTCAGGAATGCCGCCAGGAATGCTATGACCTGTTCGTACTGGCTGCCGAGCAAGAGAAAGAGTGGGCAAGCTACCTGTTCCGCGACGGCTCGATGATCGGTCTGAACAAAGATATTCTCTGCCAGTATGTTGATTACATTACCAACATCCGTATGCAGGCAGTCGGCCTGGATTTGCCATTCAAGACACGTTCAAACCCAATCCCATGGATTAATGCATGGTTAGTTTCTGACAACGTGCAGGTCGCACCGCAAGAAGTAGAAGTGAGTTCTTATCTGGTAGGTCAGATTGATTCGAACGTTAACACCGACGATTTAAGCGATTTCCAGCTGTAATTTATGAGCCGCATTACGCTACGAATCAGCGGAGCACAGCTCATTTCTGAAGAGAATCACCCTTCTTTGCTGGCGACACTGGAATCCCACCAGGTCGCCGTGGAATATCAGTGCCGGGAAGGTTATTGCGGCTCCTGCCGCATCCGGCTGACGGCAGGCGAAGTGAAGTGGCTTACCGAACCGCTGGCGTTTATCCAGCCCGGTGAAATACTGCCCTGCTGCTGCCAGGCGCAGGGCGATATTGAGATAGAGATGTAAAAAAACCTCCCGCGGAGGTTTTTTATTTTTTGGGGATTACTGACCTTCCCGCGCTTTCATTTCCTGATGATGTTTGTTTTCACCTACCATCACCACCAGCAGCAGAATCACGGCCATAATACTGCCGCCTATCATCACCATAAAACCGCCGTCCCAGCCGAAGAAATCAACGGTATATCCGACAATGGCGCTCGCGGCGACCGACCCACCGAGGTAGCCGAACAAGCCGGTGAAGCCTGCTGCGGTTCCCGCTGCCTTTTTCGGTGCTAGCTCAAGCGCATGTAACCCAATTAACATGACCGGCCCGTAGATCAGGAAGCCAATGACAATCATGCACGCCATATCCACACCCGGATTTCCCGGCGGGTTCAGCCAGTAAACAATGGTCGCAATCGTCACCAGAATCATAAAGAACACACCGGTTGCGCCACGGTTGCCTCTGAACACTTTGTCCGACATCCAGCCACACAGCAGCGTGCCAGGTATCCCCGCATACTCATAAAGGAAGTAGGCCCACGAGGATTTATCTAACGCGAAGTGCTTCACTTCTTTCAGATACGTTGGTGACCAGTCGAGAATGCCATAGCGCAGCAGGTAAACAAAAACGTTGGCGATGGCGATGTACCACAGCAGGCGGTTCGGGAACACGTACTGCATAAAAATCTGCTTAGCCGTCAGTTCCTCTTCCGTTTTGTCGTTGTAGTCGTCCGGGTAATCATTTTTGTACTCTTCGATTGGTGGCAGCCCGCAGGATTGCGGAGTATCGCGCATTAATGCAAAAGCAATCAGCGCCACCAGAATCGCCGCAAAGGCTGGCATATAAAGTGCCGCATGCCAGTCGTTAAACCACGCCATCCCGAGTAAGAACAGCAGTGGCGGCAAGCCACCGCCTACGTTATGCGCGCAATTCCAGACAGAAACAATTCCGCCACGCTCTTTCTTGGACCACCAGTGCACCATCGTGCGCCCACACGGCGGCCAGCCCATGCCCTGGAACCAGCCACATAAGAACAGCAGCACAAACATCACTGCGATGCTCGATGTCGCCCAGGGCACAAACCCCATAAATAGCATCACGGCTGCCGCCAGAATCAAACCGGCAGGTAAGAAAACGCGTGGATACGAGCGGTCAGAGACTGACCCCATGATGAATTTTGAAAAGCCGTAGGCGATAGAAATACCGGAAAGCGCGAATCCTAAATCCCCTCGCGAGAAACCTTACTCAATCAAGTACGGCATCGCCAGGGTGAAGTTTTTACGCACCAGATAGTAGGCCGCGTAACCGAAGAAGATCCCCATGAAGATTTGCCAGCGCAGGCGCCGATAAGTCGGATCGATATTCTCGCTTTTCAGCCGTGGCTGATGGGCGGTAGGTTTGAAAATGCTCAGCATAAATGCCTCCGTGGCAGGGTTTATAAGCCATGTTCATTTGCGAGCGCATGTTAAGGATTATCGGGGTTGGTTAGTGTGAAACACCCCACAACATATTACATTTTTATTACAAACTATCGAAATAGTGCATGACGTCACACTTTACTTTCGATTTATGCTCGAATTTGCTCGATATCAAACATTTGAAAATTGATTTGTGGCTCAATTGTGTTCAAGAGAACTTTTCAGGAGCAGAGCATGGCGACGGGATGCAAAGAGCGGGATGTCATTATTATCGGCGGTGGCGCAACCGGGGCGGGAATTGCCCGCGACTGCGCCCGTCGTGGGTTGCAAACGCTGCTGCTCGAAAGGCACGATATCGCCACCGGGGCGACGGGGAGAAACCACGGCTTACTCCACAGCGGCGCGCGCTACGCCATGACGGACAGCGAATCGGCCAGAGAATGCATTGAAGAGAACCGCATCCTTAAACGTATCGCTCGCCATTGCATCGAACGCACCGACGGCTTGTTTATCACCCTTCCCGAAGACGATTTATCGCAACAGAATATATTTATCGCCTCTTGCCAGGACGCAGGAATTGACGCTCAACGCATCGACCCCAAAGAAGCTTTGCGTCTGGAACCTGCGGCAAACCCTGAATTGATCGGCGCGGTGCGCGTGCCTGATGGCACCGTTGACCCTTTCCGCCTGACCGCCGCCAATATGCTCGATGCCCGCGAACACGGCGCTGAAATCCTCACCGGCCAGGAAGTCACCGGTCTGATTCGCCAGGCAGACCGGGTTTGCGGGGTTCGCGTATACAACCACCAGACACACCAGCATCACGATTTGTATGCGCATGTTGTTGTTAATGCTGCCGGAATCTGGGGGCAGCACATTGCAGAATATGCTGATTTGAGCGTGCGCATGTTGCCAGCAAAAGGTTCGCTGCTAATCCTGGGTCACCGCATCAACAACATGGTGATCAACCGCTGCCGCAAACCTGCTGATGCCGATATTCTGGTGCCCGGCGATACCATTTCGCTGATTGGTACCACGTCAACACCTGTTGAGTACGACCAAATCGACAATATGCGCGTCACGCCGCAAGAGGTCGATATTCTGATTCGTGAAGGGTCTAAACTTGCGCCTAAACTCGCAGCCACCCGCATTTTGCGTGCCTATGCTGGCGTTCGCCCGCTGGTTGCCAGCGATAACGATCCAACCGGGCGCAACGCCAGTCGGGGGATCGTATTGATGGATCACGCAAAGCGTGACGGAATGGACGGCTTCATCACCATCACCGGCGGCAAACTCATGACCTACCGCCTGATGGCTGAATGGGCCACCAATGCGGTGTGCGAAAAACTCGGTCATTCCAGCCCCTGCACCACCGCAACCGTCCCGCTTCCTGGTTCAGGAAGCTCGCAAGAAGAGACACTCAGTAAAGTCATTTCCCTACCGCCAACCATCCGCCGCTCTGCTGTCTGGCGCCACGGCGATCGTGCTGAACAACTTCTGGCTGGCGACCGCCTGAGCAATAGCCTGGTTTGCGAATGTGAAGCGGTAACGGCCGGTGAAGTTCGCTACGCGGTCAATAAACTGGCTGTCACCAATCTTGGCGATTTGCGCCGTCGAACCCGCGTAGGAATGGGCACCTGCCAGGGTGAGTTATGCGCCTGTCGCGCCGCCGGTTTATTACAACGTTTTGGCACGTCATCGCCTGCGCAATCGCTCGACCAGTTATCGCTTTTTCTCAATGAACGCTGGAAAGGCATTCGCCCCATCGCCTGGGACGATGCGCTCAGGGAAAGCGAATTTACCGCCTGGGTGTACCAGGGGTTGTGCGGGCTAAAAAAAGGAACACCACAATGAAATTCGACAGCCTGATTATTGGCGGTGGACTCGCTGGACTGGTGTGCGGTATCCGTCTGGCGGAAGCGGGACTGCGTTGCGCTATCGTCAGTCGCGGGCAAAGCGCACTGCATTTTTCGTCCGGGTCGCTGGATTTACTGGCCGAACTGCCCGATGGCAGCCCGGTAAACTCCCCTCTGGATGCACTGGCAGCATTAAAATTGCAGGCACCAGAACACCCTTATAGTCTGATGGGGGCGCAAAACGTACAGCGTTTCGCGATGGAGAGTGAAGCGTTGCTGGCCCGTTGCCATATCACGCTCACGGGCAGTTACAAGCAAAACCACCAGCGCATTACGCCACTGGGTATTGAACGTGCAACGTGGCTTAGCCCAATGGAAATCCCCGTAGCACCCCTTCCGTGGAAACACATCACGGTAGTCGGTATTGCCGGTTTTCTCGATTTTCAGCCAGAACTGGTCGCCGGTTCACTGGCAGAAAACCACATCAATGTGAAAACCGCGGAACTGACGCTTCCCGCACTGGACACGTTACGCAATAACCCCAGCGAGTTCCGCGCTGCCAATATCGCCCGCGTACTGGATATGCCAGAACAACAACGCCTGCTTATTGATGAGCTTAAAACGCTGGCGCATGACACTGATGCCCTGTTCCTTCCGGCATGCCTCGGGAGTGAAGATGATAAAGCCTGGCAGGCGATAAGCCGTGAATTACCCTGCCCGCTTCGCCTGTTACCTACACTTCCCCCTTCGGTGCTCGGTATGCGGTTGTATCACCAGTTGCGCCGCCGTTTTCAGCAACTCAACGGGATAATGATGCCCGGTGATGCCGTGGTGAGGACGGAAACACAGCAGGAAAATGTCAGCGCCATTTTCACCCGCAACCACGCAGAAGTCCCGCTGCGGGCAAACCATTATGTCCTCGCCAGCGGCAGCTTTTTCAGTAACGGGCTGGAGGCAAAATTCAGCGGCATACGAGAGCCCGTTTTCGGCCTCGATATCCGTGCCCCAGCCGAGCGTGAAGCGTGGTGCAAAGAGGACTTTTTCAGCCCGCAGCCATATTTGCAGGCAGGCGTTGCCATTGATAAACATTTCCACCCCACCCGCGCCGGGCAACGCATCAAAAACCTTTACGCCATCGGTTCGGTACTGGCCGGGTTCGACCCGCTGCAACAAGGTTGTGGCGCGGGTGTGTCAATGACTGGCGCACTGCACGTCGCACAACGCATTCTTGAATCGCAGGGGGCAGTGCATGAATCTGCTTGATGAAACCAGTTTTGAAAACTGCATTAAATGCACCGTCTGCACCACTGTCTGCCCGGTCAGCCGGGTTAACCCGGACTACCCTGGCCCTAAGCAGTCCGGGCCTGACGGAGAGCGCCTGCGCCTGAAAGATGCCGCACTCTATGATGACGCCCTTAAATTTTGCACCAACTGTAAACGCTGTGAAGTCGCCTGCCCGTCTGATGTGAAAATTGGCGATATCATCCAGCGTGCCAAAGCCCGCTATGGCAAAACACCGTTTAAATTAAGAGATGCCATTCTCAGCCATACCGATTTAATGGGCACACTGTCGACACCGTTCGCACCGCTGGTGAATGCAGCAACGTCATTGATACCGGTGAGAAATTTGCTCGATAAAACTCTCGGCATCGACAGCCACCGCGCATTACCGAAATACTCGTCAGGAACATTTCGGCAGTGGTATCGCAAACAGGCAACGACGCAAAAAACCTTTGCTGAGCAAGTGGCGTTTTTCCACGGTTGCTATGTGAATTACAACCATCCACAATTGGGCAAAGATCTGGTCAGCGTGCTGAATGCGATGGGATTTGGCGTGCAACTGTTGGAACGTGAAAAGTGCTGTGGCGTACCCTTGATTGCTAACGGTTTTATCGATAAAGCCAAAAAGCAGGCGGCGATTAACGCAGCATCATTAGAGAAAGCAGTGCTCGAACAAGGGTTGCCAGTGATTGCCACTTCTTCCACCTGCACCTTTACCCTGCGCGATGAATACCCGCAGGTGCTGGATATCGACACTCGCCCGATGCGTGACCATATTGAACTGGTGACTCGTTTTATCTGGAAGCAACTGGAAGAAGGCCGGGAGTTGAACCTCAAAGCGTTACCGCTGCGTATTGCCTACCACACGCCATGTCATATGGAAAAAATGGGCTGGTCGCTTTACACGCTGGATCTTTTGCAGCGTTTGCCTGGCGTGGAGCTGGTTATGCTGGAATCCCAGTGCTGCGGAATTGCGGGGACGTACGGGTTTAAAAAGGAAAACTATCAATTTTCACAAAGCATTGGCGCACCGTTATTCCAGCAGATTGAGGAGAGCGGCGTCGATTTGGTGGTCACAGATTGCGAAACCTGCAAATGGCAGATTGAGATGTCCACCAGTAAGAAATGCGAGCACCCGATTACGCTTTTGGCTCGGGCACTCGCATAGTTTTTAGATTTCTAGTGAGTCGACAACATTCACCCAGCCATGCTCAGCGGCGACATCCCAGCCGTTGAGCCAGCGGCGCAGCATGTTAAGTGCCATCATCGCGCAGACTTCCTGGCGTGTGCGCAGGGCGTAGCGGGTCACACTGAATTTTACTTGCAGGCCATAAGTCCCTTTTGGCGTGTGCAGTGCAAAATGAAGATGCTCGTCATCAAGGCTCCCAACCACCAGCGCCAGAGCACTTCCCGCTTGCAGCGAGAAATTTTTTGCACGCTCCGTTATCTGCACCAGTGTTTCAGGGCGTGCGGAAAGCACTTCGCTATTACCTAATGGCGCTTGCGCACTGGCAAGTTGCAGGCACAGCAGCCCGGCGGTGAATTGTTCGCTGACGGCAATATTGAGCGATTGCGCTCGCAGGCGTTCCGCCAGTTGCGCTGGCAAACCGTCGGTCCCTTCAAAAATGGCACTTTCACCGGCGACACGCTGCACTTGCGGCCATACGGCTTCCATCGCCTGACGCTGGCTTGCTGGGCCAGTCAATTTTAACTCGATAATCGGCATTGATGAGCGATACCCCATCACCGCGCCGTCCGGTAAAGGAATCGGCTCAAGACTTTGGGCTAACTCGCTTTCGGAACGCCCGAAAGTGGTAAGACGCAGGCAAACTGGCGGCTCAGGCAGCACAAAGCGCTCACGCAAACGCGGCATGATTTGTTGCTCGACCATAACCTTAAATTCGGAAGGAACACCGGGAGTGAAAAACATCAGACAGCGGTTGAGCTTTAGAGCAAAGCCACATGCAGTACCGACCGGGTTATCAACCATTTCACTGGTGGCAGGGATTAATGCCTGCTTGCGATTGCTCGGTGCCATTTCACGACCGCGTTCGGCAAAGAAACGTTCCATATGCGCAAGCCATTCCTGATGCATCACCAGCTCCACGCCTGCGGCAGTAGCGGCAGCCAGCGCACTGAGGTCATCACTGGTTGGCCCAAGGCCACCATTCACAATTAGAACATCGGCATGTTCGCTGCGCTCTTTAAGCACCGCGATTAAATCTTCAAGACTGTCGCCCACCGTATTACGGCGCGACATTGGTAAACCCTGGTTAAAGAAATAATCAGCAAGCCAGGCTGCGTTGGTATCAATAATTTGACCATGCAGCACTTCGTCGCCGGTAGACAGCATTTCCACTTTTATCATTGTTGTGCTCCGCGGGAAGAAAACGGTTCACAATATCGCAAATTAATTTGAGGATTACCAAAAAGATAATCCTCAAAGGATTTCGTGTTGCAGGAAGGCGGCAAAGCCGTAAGTCTCTGGAAGCATAGATAACTATGCGACCAGGGCGCGCGGCAGCAGCCAACGCCCCTGCAACGCGAAAGACGAAGAGGATTTAGAAACCTGCGGAAACGCCGACGTATGGACCGTCTGCAATAGCGTTATCACGGTTGCCATCTTTACCGTTAACACCGATATAGCGATAACCGGCTTCAACAGTGATTGGGCGAATAACAGTCCAACGAGCACCCGCACTGGCTTCCTGGTAATCTTTCACGCCGCTGGAAAGAGAGTCTGGAGAGTAGTAGTAATCACCGAATACGGAGAAGCTATCAAATACCTGCCAGCTCAAACCACCACCCACTGCCAACGCATAACCTTCATCACCATCTTTCGGATTCAGATAAACCGCACGGCCGCCAACTGTACCCATAAATGGACCCAATGGCACATTCAGACCGAGCCCCAGACCTGCGGTATCACCGTCGTCATCGTTATGGGCGTAGTTACCGTTCATGGTCAGACCGGCAGAGTCCTGGCCGAAGCCTACTGCGATGTTTGTATAATTTTCGCCCGCCTGGCCGCTAACGCTGATAGCGCTTGCAGATGCAGATACGAGTGCTAAACCGGCAACGCCAGCCAAAAGTAATTTGTTCATGCTTTCAATCCTGAGCAGTAAAAAGGGATGTCCCTGAAAAAACGCCGATTTTACAGCCAGGGGTGAGGTAATCAATGCATTAGAAATGCTTTTCTTCATTCGTTTGTAAGAAAATGAAAAAACACCCTGTTAAACAGCCGCCAGCTTCACTCTCACCAATCCCCCACAAATTGCAGCAGCGGGAAAACACGAGAGTTTAGGTGTAGGCGAAACAGCATTTATGGAAGTTAAGGCAACAAAAAACCGCCCGTAGGCGGTTTCGTTTCACTCTTCATCTTACCGGGTCCAAGGGTAAGTCAGGATCAAGCGGCTCAATGGGGTCTGGAACACCTGGTATTGTATCTCCGGGCAGCGGTTCATCGACAGGTACCGGGTCGACCAGGTTTGGATGGTTAGACATAAGAACCTCCAACGCAAGAGCAGTTAAAACCTACAAATGGAACAAAGCTTATTTTTGATTCTGCTTTGGCTTTTTCTCATCGTTCTTAGGGGCTTTATCTGGATTTTTAGGCTGCTCTTTGGAAACGTTCATGTTTAGTGTTTTCATAACTCATTCCTCAGTGATTGCAGAATTTTACTGCAACCCAAGTATAGTTTTAGGTTCATTAACTTGCTAGCGAAGCGGTTTGCAATATTTTTATCTGGTTTATATGGATTGCCAATAAAAAAGCCGCTCGAACAGAGCGGCATAAATCAGACTTAGAATCGGGTATGTAGGTCGGATTAGCGTTAGCGACATCCGACACTAAATCGAGCGGGTGGCATTAAATTTTAGCCACCCGCTTTACCCATAACTTTAACTGTAATCGCGAAATCTTAATCCCACCCTGCTTGAATTCATCAGGCAGGCGCAACCAACGCACCGGCTGCTGAAAACGGGCTACTTTTCCCGGCAACCACTCTGACAATAGCGACAGGTCAAAATCCTCGTCGGCTTCCACCACCGCAACCGGGCGTTGGCCAAATTCGGCATCATCTATTGGCACGACAAAAACCTGTTTCACCGCGGGATGAACTGCAATCACGCGTTCAACTTCTTCCGGCTGGATCCCTTCCCCACCACTGAAAAACAGATTATCGAGGCGGCCAATAAGCGTTAGACGCGGCCCATTCAGAACCCCTCGATCGCGTGTTGCAAACCAGCCCTGTGAATTAACCAGCGGCACGACAACGCCCGCTTTCCAGTAGCCTGATGCCAGGCTATCGGCACGAACCCACACTTCCTGATCAACGATTTTCACTTCCCGTCCTGGCAGAGCTTTGCCCACATCCGGCAACCCATCAGCACGTTTGGCGCACACCGTTGAGGCCAGTTCCGTTAATCCATAACCACACCAGCAATTGATGCCTTTTTCCTGCGCCGCTTGCGTGAGCTCAACGGGAATTGCCGCGCCACCCAATAACACTTCACGCAAGGTTTCCGGATGGGATTGCTCAAGCAGTCGCCAGAGCTGAGTCGGTACCAGTGACGCATGCGTACAACCTTGCAATGCATCGCTCAAAGGATGTAAATCGCGCACTACCATGCAACCACCCGCCAGCAGCCAGCGCCACAAAATGCCCTGGCCGGAGACATGAAACAGAGGCAGTGATAACAACCAACTGTCATTCGCTCCGTAATTCATCACCGCCAGCACACCTGCAGCACTGGCAAGATGAGCATCACTGGTATGAACCGCCGCTTTGGGTAAGCCCGTTGAGCCGGAGGTCAGCGTCATCGATGCAAACCTTGCAGGCTGCCACTCAACCTTGAAATGTTCGCCATCCAGCAGAGTTAACGGGTTGATATCGGCAACGGTAAGCGGCGCATCAAAGATCAATGCATGGTTGATAGTCAGCGTGGGGAATAACTGTTGGAGCAAAGATTCAGGCAACTGTGGATTAAGCGGCAATACACGCGCCCCACATTGCAATAACGCGAGCAGAGCGAAAACCATTTCCGGGCTGTTTTTCGCACGCAACACAACGCCTTGCCCTTCAAGCACACCCTGCTGCCGGAAGCCGCCTGCCAGCGCATCAACGCGCTGGCATAGCTCGCGCCAGTTCAGGCTTTCATGGCCTAAAGTAAGTGCCGGTTGGTCACCACGAATTTGTGCCCAATGCTGCCAGGGGAAATCCTGAAAACTCATAACACTCGCTCAAGAGATTCCAGTGACCAGCACGGAAGTGGGCTGCCTGGCCATTCGCGCACCAATTGTGCCTGCATCAACGACAGCGTATCGAGACCTGGGAATGTTTGCGGCGTCAGCCACGCGGCAATTCGCGCCAATTGTGTTAAGCCGAGGCTCGACTCAATCGAAGAACTGATAACCGCCATCAATCCCAGGGCATGGGCCTGCTCCACCTGTTGACGGACTTTCTCAAGACTCCCGGTTAAGGTCGGCTTGATAACCACCGCACTCAAACCCGGTTCGGCGGCAAACTCAAAATCAGGCTCACGCAGGCTTTCATCCCAGGCGATCGCAATCCCCGTTTCACGGGCAAACTCACGGGATTGCTCACGGGTTTTGCACGGCTCTTCGATAAACGCAATGCGCGGTCGGAAATCAGGATTGACGTATTTAGCGAACTGCTGCGCTTTGAGCGGTGTCCAGCCACGGTTGGCATCAAGACGCAGACGCAAATCAGGCATCGCTTCCAGCAAAAGATTGACCACCATGCCGTCGCGCACGGCTTCATACAAACCCACTTTCACCTTGGCGATTTTCTCACCGGGAATAGCAGCCAGCATGGCAAACAGTTCGTCCGGGTCACCGGTGCACAAGGGCGCCGCGCGGTAATCCGCCGCCTGAGGAAGCTCGCCGCTGATCTCCGCCAGCGCACAACTCAGACCAAAAGCCACCGATGGCATTTCGGGTAAGCCAGTGTCGTTACCCGTTTGCCAGGCTTGCAGCCAGATCAACGCTTCGCTTTGCGCTTCTTCGACCGTTTCAATGCTAAAACCCGGCAACGGCGAGATCTCACCGAAGCCCTGTTTTTCGCCGTCGGTCAGGCGCACTAAGAGTCCGTCGCGTGTTTTCAGGCGCCGCTCACGCAGCACTACACCCGCATCCATCGGCACCTGAAAGCGCCATAGTTCGACGCTACGCATTACGGGTTCCGTTTAAATTTGCTGAAGTCCGGCTGGCGTTTTTGGTTGAACGCGTTGCGACCTTCCTGACCCTCTTCAGTCATGTAGAACAGCATGGTGGCGTTGCCAGCCAGTTCTTGTAAACCGGCCTGACCATCACAGTCAGCATTCAGCGCAGCCTTCAGGCAACGCAGCGCCATTGGGCTGTTTTGCAGCATTTCACGGCACCAGCGCACAGTCTCTTTTTCGAGATCTGCATTTGGCACAACGGTGTTCACCAGGCCCATATCCAACGCTTCTTTTGCGTCGTACTGGCGGCACAGGAACCAGATTTCACGCGCTTTTTTCTGGCCGACGATACGCGCCATATAAGAAGCACCCCAGCCACCGTCAAATGAACCCACTTTCGGGCCAGTCTGGCCGAATACCGCGTTTTCAGCAGCAATTGTCAGGTCGCACATCATATGCAGTACATGACCACCGCCGATGGAATAACCCGCAACCATTGCCACAACTGGTTTTGGGCAGGTGCGAATCTGGCGCTGGAAATCCAGCACATTCAGGTGATGGGTGCCGCTTGCGTCCTGGTAACCGCCGTAATCGCCACGTACTTTTTGATCGCCGCCTGCGCAGAAGGCTTTTTCGCCTTCGCCGGTCAGGATGATGGTGCCAATGTTGTCGTCGTAACGGGCATCAGCCAGCGCATTAATCATCTCTTTTACGGTCAACGGACGGAACGCGTTACGCACTTCAGGGCGGTTAATCGTGATTTTAGCAATACCGTCAGCGGATTTGTGATAGCGAATATCGGTGTAACCTTCCGAGCAATCCTGCCATTCAACTGGCGCGTAAAGCATTTCTTCATCTGGATAAATCATGGTGTTTCCTCGATAGGTTTTCGCAATAAATTGAGCAGGCAGGCCGTGAAAGCAATCGGGTTTTCCCGATGTGCGTTATGGCCTGCGGCAGTAATAAGGTGCGGTGACAATTCCAGGTTGGTTGCCACGGCGCGGAATTTTTCATCCCGCTCACCGCAAAGATAGTAAAAAGGCAACGGCAATTGCTTGAGCGTAGCCTTTAAATCTGGTTGGTTGCCAAGAGAAGTCGCCTCAAGCATTGCGGCAAGGTTCTGGGCATTATTCTGGCTGCGTTGTGCGATAAGCGCAGCGCGTTGTTGATCATTGAGCGACTGGAAAACAGCTTGATGATACCAGTCGTTCAGCACCTCTTTTAGCGGTTGTGTGCGTAACCGCTGCGCCCATTGCTGGTCGCTGCTTTTTCTTTCTCGGCGGGCATTCTCATCCGTAAGTCCAGGATGGCTCCCCTCAACAATCAAGCCGCACAAAGCGGAATTCTCAAGCTGACAAGCATGATACATCGCCACGCGCCCACCAAGAGAGTAGCCAATTAGCCAGTACTTTAGAATGTTGTAACTAAGGAGCGTATTTCGCAGTAATTTATCGACTTGAGCAAAGTCTTCAGTCGTAATATCGGCTGATTTACCGTGACCGGGCAAGTCGATAAAGAGTTGCGGCCAATCGGTGAAATGTTCGCTGAAGGTTTCCCACTCCTTCCGGTTGCCTAAAAAGCCGTGTAGCCAAACCAGGCACGGCAAGTTGGCATCGCGGCCTTCATGAAAAACAGCGTGCAGAATCATGCCTGACTGACCTGTGCGAGCAAATGCTGCAAGGTTTGCGCACCGTCAGTTTCACCAACGGTGAGCTCAATGACGGTTGCATGAGGAGAATGCCAGGCATGGGTCACTGCTTCCTGCAACTCATCCCAGCTTGCCGGATTGTTATAGGAGAGGCTGAACATCGCTGCTGCGTGGGCAAAATTGACGTTTTGCGGCATGGTATAGAAGCGTTCACGTTCGTCTGCGGGCGTTGGCAACAGCGAGAATATTTGCCCGCCATTATTATTCACGATCAGCAAAACGAAGGGAGCGGAAACCTGGCGTAATAATGCCAGTGAGTTGATGTCGTAAAGTGCCGAGAGATCGCCAACAATCGCCAGCGTCGAGCGCGCGGTGGCTCGTTGCACGCCGGCGGCTGTTGAAAGTAAGCCGTCGATACCGCTCGCACCACGATTGCTAAATACCGGATAACCAGCAGGCAATTGCGCGAAAGCATCAACCAAACGAACTATCAGGCTATTGCCGACAAACAGCTGCCCGGCTTCCGGTAACAATTCAGCCAGGCGCGCCGCAACCTGGGCTTCGCCAAATTCGAGAGTGCCCTTTTTAACCGCCTGCTGGGCGATTTTTGCAAGCGTAGTTAATTTCTCATCCCACGCCACGCGCTTTTCAGCGGGGTGAAGTTCCAGCCATTGTGTAATATCGCAACACAAGCGACGGCCACGATGATTCGCAGGATCAAGCCGGCCTGGCAGATTATCCACCAGCCAGTACTCTTCAGGCTCGCAGGTTGCCTGCCATTGCAGAACGCGTTTTCCGGTCAGGCTACTGCCAAACTGAATAATAATTTGTGCTTCGGCAAGTTCGGTCACCGCCTGGCTGTTGCTCAGCCATAAATCTGCACACGGCAACGGCTGCCCAGTTTGCGATAGCACATCGCCAATTAACGGCCAACCGAGCATTTTTGCCCATGCAGCGACCTGTTTTCCTTCTTCAGGATTCAAACGCCCGGCAACCACCACGCCGCGTTTTTGACGCCAGAAGAACCAGTCACGCTGTTTAAGCACTTCCTGAGTCAGGCCGGTACGTAACCACGGTTTATCACCTTGCCACCAGTCGCCCAATGCCTGTTGCCAGCTCATGCCTGTTTCATCAGGCTCGCCATACAGCGGCTCGGCGAATGGACAATTGATGTGAATCGCACCAGCCATCTGCTGGCCTAGTGCGTTATCGATAGTCGAAACCAACCAGCGCGCAGGAATATCCTGTGTTGGACGAGGTAAATTAATCGATTGAGTAGGATGGGAGCTAAAAATCCCAGGCTGGCGAATCGCCTGATTGGCACCGCAATCAATAAGTTCCGGTGGACGATCGGCGGTAAGCACCACCAGTTTTTCACCGGTCAAACCCGCTTCGATAATCGCCGGATAGAGGTTTGCCACCGCCGTACCGGAAGTCACGATAATAGCGACCGGAGCCTGGCTTGCTTTTGCCAGACCTAATGCCAGGTGACCTAAACCACGCTCGTCAAAATGTGTATGACAAATAAAAGCCCGATTTTCAGCCACCCCAAGGGTCAGAGGTGTAGAACGCGAGCCAGGAGCAATGCAGACGTGGCGCACGCCGTGGCGAGTCAGCGCTTCAAGGATTACCGTAGCCCAACGGCGGTTAAACGAGCTTATCGACATGATTCAGTCCTGAGTCAATTTTGCTGACTCATTATAATTATTGCTGGAACGGTTATTTTGATATGGGTCGGTAATACCCTTCAAACTGCATTTTTGTTGGCAACAAGCACAATGAAGTTCGAATTGTCTCAGACATACCTATAATTTAGAACGTTGATTTTGTTAACAACGTTCGCAACCCGGCGGCTTTATTTTCTATTTCCTGCCATTCTTCCGCCGCATCAGAACCTGCGACAATTCCAGCTCCGGCATATAAACGCACCATATTATTGATTACTTTTGCAGAGCGTAAAGCAACGCAGAACTCACTTTGACGCTGCGAGATATAACCTGCCGACCCCGCATACCATTCACGCTCAAACGGTTCATTATGGGCGATAAATCCGCGCGCCACATCACGTGGCAACCCGGCAACAGCGGCAGTAGGTTGCAACATTGCAAGGCATACAGCATCGTCAGGCTGAGCCAAATCGGTCCAGATGCAACGGCGCAAGTGTTGTACCTTTCTCAGACGTACCACCTGCGGCGGCAATACATCAATAGCCCCCACCTTTTTTTGCAAACGCTGGCAAATATCTTCAACGACCAACATGTTTTCACGTTGGTTTTTATCGTCTTTGAGCAACCACTGCCCCAAAGACCAGGCTCGATGGTCGTCGGGATGGTTAGCAACCGTTCCGGCAAGGGCTTCGGTGCGTAAAGCGCTATCAATGCGCCGCCACAAGCGTTCCGGGCTCGAGCCAAGGAACGCATGGCTACCATCAAACACCATCAAGAAATGATAGCAATTCAGGTTCACCCGGCGACTGGCCGCCATAAACCCGGCTGCGGAAACTGCGGTAGTAAATTGCAGATCGGTGGCTCTCGCCAGGACGACTTTATCGAGCTCGTGCTGCTCAATTGCAGATATTGCACAGTCAACTAACTGATTCCATTCTGGTTGTGTTGGAATATGTTGCTCACCGACGCAATTTAAACGCTGTAATGGCAATTGCTTTGCAGGCAGCATTTGCTCAAGGAATTGAAGTGCTGCCCGCGCATCATCTTGCAGGGAAGTTTCGCTATAAATATTAAGGTAGAGAAAAGCATCGCCACCGATGCGCCGCCATTCGAGGCGTGGGAGAAATAAAAAACTGCTGGTGGGTGAAAATGCATTTACGCCAGTAATACGAACAGCTGGCTGGTCCGCATAGGCATCAATAAATGCCCTGGCGGCATCTAAGGTATCGAACTGGCAAACAGCACCGAGGGCGGCAATTTCGTCATCGCCATTGCGCTGTTGCCAGTAAAACTGAGGATAAAGACGTTGGCTAGTCAACCATGCGAGTGCATCTGAGGCATCACTGAGGGTAACAGCACAAGATAACTGCTGTGAGCCCGGTGCATCCGCAAATTCTGCGTTCAATGCAAGCTGTAACTGTTGCAGCGCGACGACAACTGAATTCACGTTTACCTCACCTTCCCTGAAAACCCCTGATTATACGTGGTCATGGCGGCAAAAAAAAATCCCACCCAATGGGTAAGATTTTTCTGCTGGCACTCGACGCAATTATTATACCCAAGTTACTTCGAGATGCAGGTAGGCGGCAATCGAGTAAATCCCGATGAGCTTACTGAAGTCAAGTGATTCGGGTGCACGAGAGCAGCCAACGCCCCTGCAACTTGAAGGGCGAAGGGTATCTAGCGCCTGGCTAATAAAAGCCCTAGTACCAGACCAGCGGCAGCCCCAACGCCAACTCCTTGCCATGGTTTTTCACGCACATAATCATCTGCGCGATAAACGGCTTTTTTTGCACGATAGTAATAATTGTCCGACGCACTACTGACCCGGGCTTTGACTTCGCTGAGCGCAGCTTCTGCACGTGCTTTCAGCTCAATGTATTTTTGGTCAGCAGGATCGCCTGAGGAACGCAGCACTTCTTCTAACGTTTCACTAAGCAGAGTTAAATCATCATCAAGACGAGATTCATACGGTTGCATCACTGTTCTCCGTGTTTAAAAAATACTCGTCCGCTAACTATAGACAACACTAGTGCTTTTTACCTGGCGATTAATCTGTCATTAACGATTTGCCATACCGATATGGGGAATACCGTCTTCGTCATACACGTCAGTAACTGGGGCAAATCCGAAGTGGGCATAGAACGATTGCAGATGAGCCTGAGCACCTAAATAGACTGTTTTTTCTGGCCAATACTGCTGGCACGACGCCATCGCCTGTTCCATCAACTGGTAACCCAGTTTTTCGCCACGCACGCTTTTATCAACAATGACACGGCCAATCACCACCGGTTCAAACTCGCTGTCGCTTTTCAGGATGCGGGCATAGGCCACAAGTTTGCCACCCTTCCAACCAAGAATATGGCGGTTCTCACCCACCAGATCATCACCATCAATATCCTGGTAGGGACAATTTTGCTCGACCACAAACACTTCATTGCGTAGCGCCAAAAGTGTGTAGAGATCGGTTACGCTCAATTCTGAATGGTGTAAATCTTGCCAAATCAACATGCTGTGCTCCAGTAGTTGTGATGAGGGGTTTATCCTCCCACATTTAGAGCAATAACTAAAAGGTTCAGTAGTTGATGTTCATCCTTCGACATACTGATTTATGTCAAAGAATCAATTCATCCAATGAATATATCTATTCTTAATTATGCCTTCCGGTATATTAATTCCCCGTTGATAGCACATTTTATAAGACCGTTTAAACGGTCACTCTTCGTGGACGTTATTTATATGTTAGGTAAAGTGCGCCAATTTACTCCTTTGGTTGTTTGTATATTAATTGTTGCAGTGGCGAATATTTTGTTCTCACCAGTGCATGTTATGTCTCAACGATTGATAATATTTGTATTATTAATGTTATCGTTTGGGTTAATTAAAAACAAACCTCTCCGCTTAGTCGTGGCACTGCTGCCGCTATTGTTGGTGGCATGGGATGTTACGCTAACTTTCTATGCCCACGGCACCTTTGGCACAGAGTTTAGTTATGGTTTTGCAATGAGTGTACTGGAGAGCGATAGTCACGAAATCAGCGCAATGTTGTGGCTCTACAAAAAATATTGCTTCGGTTTTTTCGCCCTGGTCATTTTGTTATTACGCAGCGTTGCGACTATTCCTACGCCTGGTGATAAATGGCTCGCAAAATCACCGTGTTATTTATTAGCAATATTACTATTCAGTAATATTGTGCAAGCGACGGTCCATAACATTAAGAAAAACAGCCAGGGAAGTATTACTGCACGTGTAATTAACTATTTACCTATAAGCAATGTTAAATATTTTCTTCAGGCATGGAGTGACCAGCGATTAATAAGGCAAATAGCAAGTCAGATCCCTGATTACCAGTTGCAAACACAGGAAACCGGTATTGATACTTATGTGTTGGTTATCGGGGAGTCAGCGCGTAGCGAAAACATGAGTATTTATGGCTACCCGCAGCCCACCACGCCACAACTGGAGGCCGAGCGCAGCCACCTTCTACTCTGGAATCATGCCATTAGCGGCGCACCGATCACTATTACCGCCGTACCGCTGGCGATCACAGCAGATACCGTGCAAAACCATAATATCCACCATTACTCGGATAACATTATTAACCTGGCGAATCAGGCCGGTTTTGATACATCATGGTTTAGTAAGCAGGGGATGCTTGGTGATTACAATAATGCGATTACCGGTATCGCGATGAATGCCGCCCATAAACACTGGGTTAACAATGGGTTTGATGATGCGTTGTTACCCGATTTGCGTAAGGCTTTAAATCATCAAGGTAAACAGCTCATTGTGCTGCATATCTATGGTAGCCATGAACCGGAATGCACACGTTTTCCGACCACTGACGCCCCCTTCAGCAGGCAAAGTGATGGTATAGATGCCTGTTATGACAACTCAATCCACTTCACTGACAAACTACTCGGCAATATTTTCTCTCTGCTGAAAGACAGGCGAGCTTCTGTCGCTTATTTTTCCGATCACGCGCTGGAACGCGAACCGACACAAAACGTGGTTTATCACCACGGAGGGGTAAAACCAAGCCAGCACGCTTTTGAAGTGCCAATGTTTATCTGGTACAGCCCGCAGGTTAATAACCCAGATACCGGAACGGTAGAGGATATTTATTCAACGGTGAATAACGACAAAATATTGCGCCGCTGGATGGGAATTTCGCTACCTGGAGACAGGCCTGAAGAAACAGTGCAACACATCGCAAACAGGCTGGCAGGAAAAGCACCCGTAATGGATACCACCAATCAGATTTATAACTGGAAAGAGCTGGCGCATTAACCCGCTACCATGAGCCGTAAAAAAGCCCCATCAGTTGTGAACTGATGGGGCTTTGATGTTTTGTATCCGTAGTAATGACTTCTCAGCAAACTCAGTAAAAATCAGCGGATGCGGCTTCAGCCTGAGCCATCCAAACTGGTTTTTCGCTGGTTTTAGACCAGACGCGGTGCAGGTAGCTGTAAAAACGGGCGCGATCTTTCCAGAACAGCATCACTGGCAAAGCCAGAACACCTGCTACAACAACAAAAGTGCGACGCAGGATGACCTGATGCAATGGGTAGTCTTTATATAGAGTCATAGGCTTCTCCCTTAAATTGTGACCGGTAGCAAAAACCGGGAAGTTGGAACTTGTTATCTGCCCAAAATAGTATCGCATTGTCTGAAAGTTTACTACTCATCCGACCACTAAAGGACACTTTTTGCCACTAATTTACATTTCCTCGCGTAATTAAGTTACAGAATAGTTAAATAAATACTAACCATTAGTTAATTAATGGCTTTACCCCAAAGTCACTTTGGGATGCAGGGCGACGGGTATATGGCATTTTTATACTTTTTTTACACCCCGCCCCCAGACTTTTACGACATCTTTGCACCGAAACTTTCACACTCATTCCAATTACTTATCAGCCCTAAATAATTCGAGTTGCAGGAAGGCTGCAAATCGAAGTATGACGGGCATGCGGAGGTGGATTGTGAGTGCAGGTCTGATAGCCGGTGTGGTGCTGGTCTTTATGCTGTTGGGATATTTAATTTATGCCCTGATTAATGCGGAGGCGTTCTAATGGCCGCTTCTGCATTCTTATTAATTGCCAGCTTCCTGCTGGTGCTTTTTGCACTGGCAAAACAGCTGGGTAGCATGCTTGCACGGTTAATTGAAGGAGAACCGCTGCCAAGCGTGGGCCGTGTTGAGTCGGTGATGTGGAAAGTGCTGGGAAGCGAAACGGCTGAAATGAGCTGGAAACGTTATCTTGCCGCGATCCTGGTCTTCAACGTTTTAGGTTTGCTACTGCTTTTCATCATCTTAATGACGCAAGGGAGTTTGCCGCTTAATCCACAGCAATTGCCTGGCCTTTCCTGGCATCTGGCGTTAAACACTGCTGTTAGTTTTGTCTCCAATACCAACTGGCAATCCTATAGCGGCGAAACCACGCTGAGTTATTTCAGCCAGATGGTTGGCTTGACAGTACAAAACTTCCTTTCCGCTGCAACGGGTATCGCCGTGGTGTTTGCGCTGATTCGCGCATTTTCCCGTCATAGCGCCACTACGCTTGGTAACGCGTGGGTCGATTTAACACGCATCACGCTTTACATCCTGCTGCCGATTTCACTGTTGATTGCATTATTCTTTGTTAGCCAGGGAACCTTGCAGAATATCGCCGCATATCAGCCGTTCACCTCGCTTGAAGGTGTGCAGCATGTCTTGCCGATGGGGCCGGTGGCTTCGCAAGAAGCGATCAAAATGCTCGGCACCAACGGCGGTGGTTTCTTTAATGCTAACTCCTCTCACCCTTTCGAGAACCCAACGGCTCTGACCAACTTTGTGCAGATGCTGGCGATCTTCCTGATCCCAACCGCTCTGTGTTTTGCGTTTGGTGAAGCAGTGGGCGACAAACGCCAGGGGCGCGCCATTTTGTGGGCGATGGGCATCATTTTTGTTATCTGCGTTGTGGTGGTGATGTGGGCTGAAACACAAGGTAACCCGCATTTCATGCAGCTTGGTGCTGATAGCAATATCAATATGGAAGGCAAAGAGAGTCGCTTTGGCATTCTGGTCAGTAGCCTATTTTCCGTGATTACCACCGCAGCATCTTGTGGCGCTGTTAATGCAATGCATGACTCCTTCACAGCATTAGGCGGCATGATTCCCATGTGGCTGATGCAGATCGGTGAAGTGGTGTTTGGCGGCGTCGGCTCCGGGCTGTACGGCATGTTGCTGTTCGTCTTGCTCACCGTGTTTATCGCTGGGTTGATGATTGGCCGCACACCGGAATATCTGGGTAAAAAAATCGACGTAGCAGAGATGAAAATGACTGCGATGGCAATCCTCGTCACCCCGACATTGGTACTGCTCGGTACCGCCCTTGCGATGATGACTGAGGCTGGTCGCGCCGGGATATTCAACTCTGGTATCCACGGCTTTAGCGAAGTGCTTTACGCCGTCTCATCTGCCGCTAATAACAACGGCAGCGCATTTGCAGGGCTTAGCGCCAACACGCCTTTCTGGAACGTGCTTCTGGCAGTATGCATGTGGCTCGGCCGCTTTGCGGTGATTGTCCCGGTGCTGGCGATTGCCGGAACGCTAGTCACTAAAAAGTCGCAAACCGCAGGCGTCGGTACGCTGCCGACTCACGGCCCTCTGTTTATTGGCCTGCTGATTGGCACCGTATTGTTAGTCGGTGCACTGACCTTTATCCCCGCCCTCGCATTAGGCCCGGTTGCGGAACACCTTTCCTTCGTGAATTTGTGATTAAGAGGCTTCCATGAGTCGCAAGCAACAGGCGCTATTTGAACCATCGCTGATTCGTCAGGCGCTAATAGATTCCTTTAAAAAACTTAACCCGCAGGTGCAGTGGCGTAACCCGGTGATGTTTATCGTCTGGGTGGGTAGCGTGATGACTACGGTCCTGGCGATTGCCATGTTCAGTGGAAAACTTCAGGGCGACGCATCGTTTACCTTAGCCATCAGCATCTGGCTGTGGTTTACCGTACTGTTCGCAAACTTTGCCGAAGCGCTGGCTGAAGGCCGTAGCAAGGCGCAAGCCAATAGCCTGAAAGGGGTGAAGAAAACCAGTTGGGCGCGCAAATTACGCGCCCCTCACCATGACGCGCAAATGGACCATGTTCCCGCCGCCGATCTGCGTAAAGGCGACATTGTGCTGGTTGAAGCGGGCGACATTATCCCTTGTGATGGCGAAGTGCTGGAAGGCGGCGCATCAGTCGATGAAAGCGCGATTACCGGCGAATCCGCACCAGTGATTCGTGAATCAGGTGGTGACTTTGCCTCCGTCACTGGCGGCACGCGCATTCTTTCCGACTGGCTGGTGATTCAGTGCAGCGTGAACCCTGGCGAAACCTTCCTCGACCGCATGATTGCGATGGTGGAAAGTGCGCAACGCCGCAAAACGCCGAATGAAATCGCGCTGACGATTTTGCTGGTGGCGCTGACTATCGTCTTTTTACTGGCAACCGCCACGCTGTGGCCCTTCTCGCAATACGGTGGTGTGGCAGTTAGCGTCACGGTGCTGATTGCCCTGCTGGTTTGTTTAATTCCCACCACCATCGGCGGGCTGCTTTCAGCGATTGGTGTTGCCGGGATGAGCCGCATGTTGGGTGCAAACGTGATTGCCACCAGCGGGCGTGCCGTTGAAGCCGCGGGCGATGTCGACGTATTGCTGCTGGATAAAACCGGCACCATTACGCTTGGTAACCGCCAGGCTTCTGATTTCCTGCCTGCACCCGGTATTGATGAAAAAACTCTGGCCGATGCGGCGCAGCTTTCATCTCTTGCTGATGAAACGCCAGAAGGCCGCAGCATTGTGGTGCTGGCAAAACAGCGCTTTAACCTGCGCGAACGCGACGTGCAAAACCTGCATGCCACCTTTGTGCCGTTTACCGCGCAAACCCGTATGAGCGGCATCAATATTCAGGACCGCATGATTCGCAAAGGTTCGGTGGATGCTATTCGTCGCCACGTTGAGGCGAACGGCGGACACTTCCCGCCGCAGGTCGACACTCTGGTAGAAGGTGTTGCCCGCACAGGCGGAACACCGCTGGTAGTGGCAGAGGGTGCCAATGTGCTCGGTGTTATCGCCCTGAAGGATATCGTGAAAGGCGGTATTAAGGAGCGCTTTGCGCAACTGCGCCAGATGGGGATTAAAACGGTGATGATCACCGGGGATAACCGCCTGACGGCGGCAGCGATTGCTGCCGAAGCGGGTGTTGATGATTTTCTCGCAGAAGCAACTCCGGAAGCCAAGTTGGCGTTGATTCGCCAGTATCAGGCGGAAGGCCGTTTAGTGGCGATGACCGGTGATGGTACCAACGATGCCCCGGCGCTGGCGCAGGCGGATGTGGCAGTGGCCATGAACTCCGGTACGCAAGCGGCAAAAGAAGCGGGCAACATGGTCGATTTGGATTCTAACCCCACCAAGTTGATTGAAGTGGTGCACATCGGTAAACAGATGCTGATGACCCGTGGCTCGCTGACCACCTTCAGTATTGCCAACGACGTGGCAAAGTATTTCGCGATTATTCCCGCCGCGTTTGCTGCAACTTATCCGCAGCTTAATGCGCTAAACGTGATGCACCTGCACTCCCCTGCCTCGGCGATTTTAAGCGCGGTGATTTTTAACGCGCTAATCATCATCTTTTTGATTCCACTGGCGTTACGGGGCGTGAGCTACAAACCGCTCAGTGCCGCAGCGATGCTTCGCCGCAACCTGTGGATTTACGGTCTGGGGGGTTTAGTTGTGCCGTTTATTGGCATCAAAGCTATCGACTTGCTGCTAACCGTTTGTAGCCTGGTTTAAGAGGAAAAACAAATGTCTACCATCCGTCCCGCTATACTGTTACTGATTTTGCTCACCCTGATTACAGGGGGTCTGTACCCACTAATGACAACGCTGCTAGCCCAGTGGTGGTTCCCGGCGCAAGCCAATGGTTCATTGATTATTGATACCACGGTGGTACGTGGCTCGAAGTTGATTGGGCAAAACTTCACCGAGGCGAAGTATTTACAAGGCCGCCCTTCTGCTACGGCTGAAACGCCCTATAATCCCATGGCTTCAGGCGGCAGCAACCTGGCGGGAAGTAACCCTGAGCTGGATAAGGTGGTCGCGACACGTATTGCGGCGTTACGCGCGGCAAATCCGCAGGCTAATCCAGCGGTTCCCGTTGAACTGGTGACCGCATCAGCCAGCGGTCTGGACGGGCAGATCTCCCCGCAAACAGCAGCCTGGCAAATCCCGCGTATCGCCAAAGCACGCAATCTTCCGGTTGAACAGATCCAACGGTTGATAGACGAAAATTCTACTCAGCCTTTGGTCGGTTTCCTCGGTAAACCGGTGGTGAATGTGTTGTTGGTTAACGTGGCGTTGGATGCTTTGCAGGCACCGTAAGCGACATCCACCCAAGTCAGGTTCAAAGGAGTTGTTATGACACAGGAACCGCAGCGCCCCGATCCGGATAAGCTGCTAGAGCAGGTTAGCCGCCCAACACGCGGGAAGCTGAAAGTATTTTTCGGTGCCTGTGCGGGCGTGGGGAAAACCTACGCCATGCTCCAGGAAGCGCAGCGCCTGCGCGCACAAGGGCTAGGTATTCTGATTGGCGTGGTGGAAACTCACGGGCGTAAAGAGACGGCTGCATTGCTTGACGGGCTGGATCTGCTGCCCGCCAGGCGCACGCACCATCGTGGACGCTGGGTTCATGAGTTCGACCTCGACGCTGCACTGGCGCGTAACCCGGCCCTGATTCTGATGGACGAACTGGCGCACAGCAATGCGCCAGGTTCTCGTCACCCTAAGCGTTGGCAGGATGTGGAAGAGTTGCTCGACGCCGGTATTGATGTGTTCACCACCGTCAACGTGCAGCATCTTGAAAGCCTCAACGATATTGTCGGCGGCGTGACCGGGATTCAGGTACGCGAAACGGTACCCGACCCTATTTTTGATGCAGCCGATGAGATTGTACTGGTCGACTTGCCGCCCGATGATTTACGCCAGCGCCTGCACGAAGGCAAAGTGTATATCGCAGGCCAGGCCGAACGCGCCATTGAGCACTTCTTCCGGAAAGGGAATTTGATTGCCCTGCGTGAACTGGCACTGCGCCGCACCGCCGATCGCGTTGACGACCAAATGCGGGCATGGCGTGATAATCAGGGTGAAGAGAAAGTCTGGCACACGCGCGATGCCATTTTGTTGTGTATCGGCCACAGTTCTGGCAATGAGAAACTGGTTCGTACCGCCGCACGCCTGGCAGCAAAACTAGGTAGCATCTGGCACGCCGTGTATGTCGAAACGCCACAGCTTCACCGTTTACCTGAACATCAACGTCGCGCTATTTTAGCTTCGCTTCGCCTCGCTCAAGAGTTGGGGGCAGAGACCACCACACTAGCCGACCCGGCAGAAGATAAAGCGATTTTGCGTTACGCACGCGAGCACAATCTCGGCAAGATTATTATCGGCAGGCGCACCACTCGTCGCTTCTGGAGCCGGGAATCCTTTGCCGATCGTTTAGCCCGCCGTGCCCCAGACCTCGATTTAGTGATCGTCGCCCTCGATGATAAACCCGCATCAGCATCACCATCAGCCCAGGACTCGCGCAGCTTTGCGGAAAAATGGCGTGTGCAGTTACGCGGCTGCGGGGTGGCGATTGCTTTATGTGCCATCACAACGTTTATTGCCAATCAGTGGCTAATGGACTTCGATGCCGCCAACCTGGTGATGCTCTATTTGCTGGGTGTCGTTATTGTCGCGCTATTCTACGGGCGCTGGCCTTCGGTGCTGGCAACTGTGATAAGCGTTCTTAGTTTTGATCTCTTTTTTATTGCCCCCCATGGCACGCTGGCGGTTTCTGATATTCAGTACCTGCTAACGTTCGCCGTGATGCTAACGGTCGGCCTCGTTATCGGTAATCTCACCGCGGGCGTGCGTTATCAGGCACGAATTGCCCGTTATCGCGAACAGCGCACACGTCATCTTTATGAGATGTCGAAAGCCCTCGCCGCAGAACGCACTCCGCAAGATATTGCGGCCACCAGCGAGCTATTTATCAATAACAGTTTCAATGCCCGTACACAGTTGTTGCTGCCCAACGAAAATGGCCAATTAGAGCGGGTAAATGCCTGGGGCGAACCTCAAAACTGGGACGAAGCTATAGCGCGTTGGAGCTTTGATAAAGGCCAACCAGCCGGTGCCGGCACGGATACACTGCCCGGTGTGCCGTATCAAATTCTGCCGCTAAAAACACCGGAAAAAACTCTCGGCCTGTTAATTGTCGAACCGAATAATTTGCGCCAGTTAATGATCCCCGAGCAGCAACGGTTACTGGAGACCTTCACGTTACTGGCGGCGACTGCACTGGAGCGATTGTTACTGACCGCCAGCGAAGAACAAGCCCGGCTTTCCAGTGAGCGAGAACAAGTGCGCAACTCGTTGCTTGCAGCACTTTCACACGACTTGCGCACTCCACTGACGGTGCTTTTTGGTCAGGCAGAAATTCTGACGTTAGATCTGGCCTCTGAAGGATCGAAACACGCTCCGCAAGCCAACGATATTCGCCAACACGTCCTCAACACCACGCGCCTGGTGAACAACTTACTGGATATGGCGCGGATTCAGTCCGGTGGATTTAATCTGCGCAAAGAGTGGCTGACGCTGGAAGAAGTGGTCGGCAGCGCGTTAAAAATGCTGGAGCCAGGACTCGGCGGGCGGCATATTGATTTGGCGTTGCCTGACCCGCTGTTATTGATTCATGTTGATGGCCCGCTGTTTGAGCGCGTGTTAATAAATCTGCTGGAAAACGCCGTGAAATACGCCGGGTATAAAGCGGAAATTGGCATTCGTGCGCAGGCATCGGCTGATAAACTGGATCTGGAAGTCTGGGACAGTGGCCCCGGTATTCCTGCGGGCCAGGAACAAAAGATTTTTGATAAATTTTCCCGTGGTAATAAAGAGTCGGCTATTCCTGGCGTAGGTTTAGGGCTGGCAATTTGCCAGGCGATTGTTGAAGTCCACGACGGTGAAATTATTGCGGCGAATCGAGCGGAGGGCGGTGCCAGTTTCCATGTTATTTTACCCCTTCCCCCACAGCCGGAGCTGGCTGAAATGAACGAGGTTATGTGATATCAGTTCTGATTGTTGAAGACGAAAAAGAGATCCGTCGTTTTCTGCGCACTGCGCTGGAAGCCGAATCGCTGCGCGTACATGAAGCAGAAACATTGCAACGTGGTTTGCTGGAAGCCGCAACGCGCAAGCCCGATTTAGTCATTCTCGATCTTGGTTTGCCAGATGGTGACGGCATTGATTTTATCCGCGATTTTCGCCAGTGGAGCCAGACGCCGATTGTGGTGCTTTCAGCTCGAAGCGACGAACAAGTGAAGATTGATGCCCTGGATGCCGGCGCCGATGACTATCTCAGCAAACCCTTTGGTATTGGTGAGCTGCAAGCGCGACTGCGCGTAGTCTTACGTCGCCATGCAAGTCTTGCGCAGCCCGCCCCGGTTTATCAGTTTTCAAATATCAGCGTTGATCTCGCGAACCGCCGCATTACCCGCGATGGTGCAGAAATCCACCTCACGCCGATTGAATTTCGCCTGCTCGCCACGCTTATCAATAACCATGGAAAAGTTCTGACGCAGCGCCAGTTGCTCAACCAGGTATGGGGGCCAAACGCGGTGGAACACAGCCATTATTTGCGGATTTATATGGGGCATTTGCGGCAGAAATTGGAAAACGATCCTGCGCGCCCGGCGCATTTGTTGACGGAAACGGGGATTGGTTATCGGTTTATGCTTTAGCGAAGCGTCATCCGAAACATACAAAAAAAGCGCCTTTCGGCGCCTTTTTCACTTTTGCGAATTACTTCGCGTTTTTCAGCACTTCGCTGACAATCTCTACCGCTTCTTTCTCAATTTGCAGGCGATGTTCCGCGCCTAAGAAACTTTCACAATAGATTTTGTACGCATCTTCCGTACCGGAAGGACGTGCAGCAAACCAGCCGTTTTCAGTCATCACTTTCAGGCCGCCGATGGATGCGCCGTTGCCCGGAGCCGCCGTTAAGCGTGCCGTGATCGGGTCACCCGCCAGGGTGCTTGCGCTCACCATTTCTGGGGAGAGTTTAGACAGCGCCGCTTTCTGAGCGGAAGTGGCGGAAGCCTGCAGGCGGTTGTAGCTTGGCGCGCCGAAGCGTTCAGCCAGTTCGTCGTAATGCTGCTGCGGGTTTTTGCCGGTTACAGCAGTAATTTCTGCCGCCAGCAGGCACATGATGATGCCGTCTTTATCGGTAGACCATGGCGTGCCGTCGAAACGCAGGAACGATGCCCCTGCGCTCTCTTCGCCACCAAAACCGAAGCTGCCATCGAACAGGCCGTCAACAAACCATTTGAAGCCAACCGGAACTTCTACCAGTTTGCGGCCCAAATCGTTAACCACGCGGTCAATCATCGCGGAAGACACCAGAGTTTTACCGACGGCAACATCTTTGCCCCACTGCGGGCGGTGCTGGAACAGATAGTTAATCGCAACAGCAAGATAGTGATTTGGATTCATCAAACCTGCAGGAGTGACGATACCGTGGCGGTCGTAATCCGGGTCATTGGCGAAAGCCAGGTCGAACTTGTCACGCAGCGCCAGCAGACCTTCCATTGCGCACTCGGATGAACAATCCATGCGGATCGCGCCATCTTTGTCTAGATGCATAAAGCGGAAGGTTTGATCAACATGATCATTAACAATCGTCAGATCCAGATTGTAGTGTTTGGCGATGCGCTGCCAGTATTCGATACCGGAACCACCGAGTGGATCAACACCCAGCTTCAGGCCCGCTTTCTGGATGGCGGCCATATCAACGATATCCACCAACCCTTCAATAAACGGTTGCACCAGATCTTGCTCTTGTACGTGACCACTTTTCCACGCCTGATCAAGAGAGATACGTTTCACGTCTTTCAGACCTGCGGCCAGCAATGCATTGGCACGATCTTCAACAACTTTGGTGACATTAGTATCAGCCGGGCCACCATTTGGTGGATTGTATTTGATACCACCATCATCAGGCGGGTTGTGTGAAGGGGTAATAACGATACCGTCTGCCAGTGCACCGCCATTTTTGTTATGCGTCAGAATGGCGTGAGAGATAGCCGGCGTTGGCGTGTAGCCATTCGCCTGCTGCACAATGACATCCACACCGTTCGCAGCCAGCACTTCCAGTACGGAGATAAACGCAGGTTCAGACAGCGCGTGGGTATCTTTACCCACGTAGCACGGCCCGGTAATGCCATTTTTTGCACGATCTTCTGCAATCGCCTGAGCAATCGCCAGAATGTGAGGCTCGTTGAAGTTTTGACGTGCCGCACTACCACGGTGACCGGATGTCCCGAACTTCACCGCATGTTCGCTATTCCCCACTTCAGGCTTCAGTACATAATACTGGGCCGTCAGTTGGGCTACGTTAATCAAATCGCTCTGTTGTGCCGGTTGTCCTGCACGAGGGTGGTTAGCCATTGGCCTTTCCTTCTGACGCGAGGTGTTAAATTGTGCCGCAAACCTTTTCAATCAATTCCGCCGGGAACTGCATTGATTGCATGATGTGTTCTATCATGCTGCATTTACGACCAGTATTGGTGTTAGTAATAACCCAGTATGGCGTTCCTGGAACATGCTTAGGTTTGGTCTGGTTTCCGTTTTGCAGCAACGTCTGTTCATTACCTGCAAAATAGACACGTGTACGACCATGCAGCGATTCAGTCGCTTCACCAAAAGCTTGAGCATCAAGTGTATACAGAGTTGAAAGCACCATCATGAAACGGTTAACCGCTTTCTTTTGCTCCGCATATTCATCGGACAGCAGTAATTCACGAACCGCACGAACGCGATCGCGTGCTTTATTTACGGGTTTGGCTTCCGGAGCAGTTGCGGCCGTCTGACCGGTAGTTGCTGGTGTAGCTGGAGTTTGGCCGGCGGTAAATTTCAACATGCGCCGTAAAATATCGGACGCGCTTTCACCAATGTGCTGCGTGTGGCTGGCAATATAGCGATAGAGCTCGTCATCAACTTCAATTGTTTTCATCTTAATCCAGTGCGATATCTTTTCTGAATGCAAGTAATTGGGATTATAAGGACAAATCCCAACCTCGGGTAGCGCCAAGCTTTTGTCGCACCACAAAGTCAGACTAAACTGGAAATTTGCGGCAGTGCGGCAGGATGCCGTTATGATACCCTAACCACACGAAGTAAAAAAAAAGAACTTTGCCATGAAATTGAATGCTCGCCTGCAAACTGCGCAACAATCGACTAGTAATTCCCCCATCGTCCTTATTCACGGTCTTTTTGGTAGCCTTGATAACCTGGGCGTGCTGGCCCGTGACCTTGGGCAGGATCATGATTTACTGCAAATCGATCTACGCAACCACGGGTTATCGCCACGAAGCGAAGAGATGAACTACGCCGCGATGGCGCAAGACGTCGTCGAAACGCTCGACGAGTATGGCATTGAGAAAGCCATTATTATTGGCCATTCAATGGGTGGCAAAGTGGCAATGGCACTGACTGCCATTGCCCCGGAACGTATTGATAAACTAGTGCTGATTGACATTGCCCCAGTGGATTATCAAGTTCGGCGCCACGATGAAATTTTCGCAGCGATTAATGCAGTTACCGAGGCAGATGTTAAAACTCGCCAGCAGGCCGCGACCGTGATGCGCGAGCATCTTAATGAAGAAGGCGTTATTCAGTTCTTGCTGAAGTCTTTTGCTGATGGTGAGTGGAAATTCAATGTGCCGGTACTGTGGGAGCAGTATGAGAATATTGTAGGCTGGCAAAACATTCCTGCATGGAATGAACCCGCGCTATTTATTCGCGGCGGGGCGTCTCCTTATGTTGATGAATCACATCGTAGCCAGTTGCTTTCGCAGTTCCCGCAGGCACGTGCGCACGTCGTGGCCGGGGCTGGTCACTGGGTTCATGCTGAAAAACCTGATGCTGTTTTGCGCGCAATCCATCGTTTTATCGACGAATCCGCAGCAAACTGATTAAAAACAAACCGACTGGCCGCAAGTTGCGGCTAACGCGTTGGCGCGCAAGCCATGCTGATGTATGATTGCGCGCTAAATTGCGCCAGAGCACCCCGCTCCGTGCCACCTGAATTCCCTGTCAGTAGTCTAATCATGGCAAAAGAACAAACGGACCGTACTACATTAGATCTGTTCGCGGACGAGCGTCGCCCGGGGCGACCAAAAACCAATCCGCTAACGCGTGATGAGCAATTGCGTATCAACAAACGCAACCAGCTCAAGCGCGATAAAGTACGCGGCCTGAAGCGAGTGGAGCTAAAGCTCAATAACGATGCGGTAGATGCTCTCAATCAGTTGGCTGAAGCGCGCAATATCAGTCGTAGTGAATTGATTGAAGAGATACTTCTCGAACAACTGAAGCAACATCTCAGTTAGTTTTAGTGCTATGCCCTGGTATGCAATTTTGCAGTCTGTGCACACCGGGGCGATAGCAGTTTCCGCACCACGAAGTGTTCTGCTATGATTGCCCTATCTGTGGCCAAATAGCAGCCACCATACCATTAAGTATCAAGAGGTTATTTTACTCATGGCAATCGTAGGCATTTTTTTCGGCAGCGACACTGGTAACACCGAAAATATCGCGAAGATGATTCAAAAACAGCTCGGTAAAGATGTTGCTGAGGTGCATGACATTGCTAAGAGCAGCAAAGAAGACCTGGAAGGCTTCGACATTCTGCTTCTCGGCATTCCAACATGGTATTACGGCGAAGCCCAGTGTGATTGGGACGATTTCTTCCCAACTCTGGAAGAAGTTGATTTCAATGGCAAACTGGTCGCGCTGTTCGGTTGCGGTGACCAGGAAGACTACGCAGAATACTTCTGTGACGCATTAGGCACTATCCGCGACATCATTGAACCGCGTGGTGCAGCAATCGTCGGTCACTGGCCAACTGCTGGTTACCATTTCGAAGCATCTAAAGGTCTTGCAGACGATGACCACTTTGTTGGTCTGGCGATTGACGAAGACCGTCAACCAGAACTGACTGCTGAACGTGTTCAGAAGTGGGTCAAACAAGTTTCTGAAGAACTGAACCTGGCTGATATCATCAACGCCTGATTCCAGATGTGGCGCAACTATTAGGTTGCGCCACATTGATAGTTATTTCCGATTAAAATAATTGCTACAAATTTTTAACTTTTCAGTTTGTCCCTGTACAATGAACTCCTGACAAAATAGCTAACAAGGCAATCAAATCGCGACTCAACCGCCATTTCTTAGCTTGATTATGCATAATACTTGCGGTTCCCATTTAGAAGTGGCAGTTCTATAATGAGACGCATTCATCTTAACGCTCACCCTGAGTCCGAGCGAATCGTTAAGCAACAGGACAATTTCCGCATGACTGACAACAATACCGCATTAAAGAAGGCCGGCCTGAAAGTCACGCTTCCGCGATTAAAAATCCTTGAAGTGTTGCAAGGGCCGGTGAACCATCACGTCAGTGCGGAAGACTTATATAAACGTCTGATTGATATGGGCGAAGAGATTGGTCTCGCCACAGTTTATCGTGTATTAAACCAGTTTGATGATGCAGGCATTGTGACTCGCCATAACTTCGAAGGCGGCAAATCCGTGTTCGAACTTACACAACAGCATCACCATGACCACCTGATTTGCCTGGATTGTGGCAAAGTTATTGAATTCAGCGATGATTCAATTGAAGCCCGCCAGCGTGAAATCGCATCTCGTCATGGTATTCGTCTGACTAACCACAGCCTGTACCTTTATGGTCACTGCGCTGAAGGTGATTGCCGTACCGACGAAAACGCACACGAAATCAGCGAAAAGTAATCTGCATATTCTGAACACATATACCCTAAATAATTCAAGTTGCAGGAAGGCGGCAACGCAGTGAATCCTCAGGAGCTTACTCAAGTAAGTGACTGGGGTGAGCGAGGAAAGCCAACGCACATGCAGCTTGAAGTATGACGGGTATAAAAAAACCGGTGAACAAACTCACCGGTTTTTTTATTGCCTGAATTCAGCGATTACTTATTGTTAGCGCGAATCTCTTGCCAGATTTTATCGCATTTTGCTTTCACAGCCTGGTCATTACCAGTACGTGTTGCCTGAATGCAGTTCTGGTAATCCAGGGTGCGAACCGTTTCTTTCTTCGCAAACTCCTGGTGTTCCTTCTCCTGAGCCAACACATTCAATACACTTTGGCAGGCCTGAATTTTATCCGGATTGCCTTCTGCGGTGTTAATACAGGCACTATACGCTTGCTTTAGTTTTGTATCTTCCGGAGCCGTTTTAGGTTGCTGCTGCGCACACGCACTCAAACCTAACGCCATCACCATAGTCAGTACGATTTTTTTCATGCTTGATATCCTTAAGAAAACCGGGCGTTTTCACGCCCGGATTCGAATCAGAAGATGGTAAACGGTGCGATGACGATGAATTTCACGTCACGCTCATCCTGGAAGATGTTGCCGTAACCACCGCCCCAGCTTGGGATGTCTGAATGGTTGTCGTACTGAGTGAAGTGCAGTTTGAACAGCGTGCCCTTCGCACGCCCATCCTGAACGGTGTACAACGCATCAAGGCTGTATGCAGATTCTTTCAGGCGATTATCCGCATCGTAGTAACCGTCAGTGGTTGGTTTAGAGCTTGGTTTAGCATCCCATGCATACACATAAGAAGCACCCACTGCCCAACCGGCCAGGTTCCAGTTGCTCAGGTCATACATAGCGCCTGCAAATACTGCTTTTTCACCGTTGGCGTTGAAGTCAGAGCGGTTATCCCACCACACATCAAGACGACCGTTTGAAGATGCATAAGTTGGGGTCATACGCTGCAGGAAGTAACCTTGCTGGCCATCGGCCTTCACAATAGTTCCTTCAAGACGCAAATCAACCTGGCCTACTCTGTATCCAAGAGTCAATGCCTGCAACCATGCAGTGCCATCGTACAGATCGTTAACGCTGCCATCAGAAACTTTGTCACGCGTACCGTAGAACTGGTAGCTGGTTGTTAACGGGCTACCCGCGATATCAAATTTGTAGCTTGCTTTGGTGAAGTACTGATCAACGTAGCCTTCAGCCTGCCCAAATGCCGCTTCGAGAATGAAATCATTTTTGAAGTCATATTTCGCACCAAGAGAGTGTAAATATTCAACTTTGGTGTTTTTGTCATTCTGATAGAACTTGTCCATTTCCAGGTGCCATGGAGCTTTATACTCGTTGGTCCACATGTAGGAGAAGCTCAGCGCACCAGAATCGCCGTAATCAAAGTTTGCACCGGCTTCAGCGCCCTGGTAAGTACCAGGCATGAAGCTCCAGTGTGGTGCGAGCAAGGTTTGCCCGGTTGGCTGAATGTAACCGCCACGCGCCCAAACCGGGCCGTATTTGAATTTAGCTGCGGCTTTATAAAGGCTAATGCCACTTTTATCACCGGAGAAATCTTCATCGTAAGCTTTGTTTACAGAGGAGAATGCGATTTCGTTCGGGTGACCGCTGTCACCGTTTTCTGCCATTTCGATAGCAGTAAAGGCCGCAATATCCAGACCGAACATGTCAGCGGCGAAACCAGACTGGAAGTCCAGATTGGCGTTCCAGGTGGAATGCGCAAGGTTAGTTTCATATTTATCAGTCGTAACATCTTTACGGTCACGCTCACGCTGCCAGTAATAAACACCACCGGTCAGAGTCGAGTCATCCACAAAGCCTGCTGCGCTTGCCTGAGGGATGACTACCAGTCCTGAAAGAGCCGTGACACCTGCAATTGCAAGCGCCAGTGCACTACGTTTGCCACTAAACGTACGCATATATTATTCCTCTTTGACGTATCAATAATCGCCGGACGTTAAAAGACGCCTTATGGCGAAAAAAAGTAAAAATGCCTAACGGCTAAAGCGGTTATGAATATTTGCCCGCATTACTGCTGTGCTTAAGACTATTTTTCGCGACGCGAATTATCAACGACTTTGTAAGAGTTCATTCCGATATTATGACAGAGAGCACATAATTTATGAGTATTTGTAACAAATCATGCCTTGAGAGTTTTATCTTGATAATTACAAATTATAAAATATAAAACTCCACATGAGAGCGCTCACATAATTAAAATAAGAATTTTTAATGTTCCGAGGTTGACCATTAAAAGTAGATAGGAAGAAGTGTAAATAACATTAATTCGCAACGCGAATGTGAAGATATATTTAAGCAAATGATTATAAAGCAAAAAAAAACGCCGCGATTTGCGGCGTTTTTGTCAGCTATTGACTTAGTAAAAAGGGGCTATTCGCCCATTTTCGCCCAGGTATCACGCAAGCCAACGGTACGGTTAAATACCAGTTTTTCGGCAGTTGCATAACGGCTATCCAGGCAGAAATAACCTTCGCGCTCGAACTGATACGCTTTGCCTTTTTCGGCATTTTGCAGACTTGGTTCGACGAAGCCTTGTTTGATAACCAGTGATTCCGGGTTAATCGTTGCAAGGAAATCTTCTGCAGCCCCTGGGTTTGCAACGCTGAAGAGGCGGTCATAAAGGCGAATCTCAACAGGCAATGCATGTTCCGCACTCACCCAATGAATCACACCTTTAACTTTACGGCCATCAGCTGGGTCTTTGCTTAATGTGTCCGGATCGTAGGAGCAATGCAGCATGGTGATATTCCCAGCTTCATCTTTCTCAACGCGATCGGCTTTAATCACATATGCATTACGCAGGCGTACTTCTTTGCCCAACACCAGACGCTTATATTGCTTGTTAGCTTCTTCACGGAAGTCAGCTCGATCGATATAGATCTCGCGGCTAAACGGTACCTGACGGCTACCCATCTCTGGTTTGTTAGGATGGTTAGGCATCGTTACCATTTCAACTTCACCCTGTGGGAAGTTTTCGATGATAACTTTAACCGGGTCGAGAACAGCCATAGCGCGCGGTGCGTTCTCGTTCAGGTCATCACGGATACAAGATTCCAGAGATGCCATTTCAACCGTGTTGTCTTGCTTAGTCACACCAATGCGCTTACAGAACTCACGAATAGAAGCGGCAGTATAACCACGACGACGCAGACCCGAGATGGTTGGCATACGTGGGTCATCCCAGCCCTCTACAACCTTCTCAGTCACCAGCTGGTTCAGCTTACGCTTAGACATGATGGCGTACTCGAGATTCAGGCGAGAGAACTCGTACTGACGCGGATGCGCAGGAATTGTGATGTTATCCAACACCCAGTCATACAGACGACGGTTGTCCTGGAATTCCAGCGTACACAGGGAGTGCGTAATGCCTTCCAGCGCATCGGAAATGCAGTGGGTGAAGTCGTACATCGGGTAGATGCACCACTTGTTGCCGGTCTGGTGGTGTTCGGCAAATTTAATACGATAAATTACCGGGTCACGCATCACGATGAACTGCGATGCCATGTCGATTTTCGCACGCAGGCACGCAGTCCCTTCAGCAAATTCACCGTTACGCATCTTCTCAAACAGCGCGAGGTTTTCTTCCACGCTGCGGTCACGGTAAGGGCTGTTTTTACCCGGAGATGTCAATGAGCCGCGATATTCACGGATCTGCTCAGGCGATAGTTCATCCACGTACGCCAGCCCTTTATTGATCAGCTCAACAGCATAGTTGAACAGTTGATCGAAATAATTGGAGGAGTAGCGCACGTCACCAGACCAATGGAAACCTAACCATTCGACGTCGTGCTTGATGGAATCTACGAATTCGATGTCTTCTTTTGCCGGGTTGGTGTCATCGAAACGCAGGTTGCACTGGCCTTGATAATCTTGGGCGATACCAAAGTTCAGGCAGATGGATTTTGCATGGCCGATATGCAGATAACCATTTGGCTCTGGCGGGAAACGGGTGCAAATGCTGTTGTGCTTACCATTAGCCAAATCTTCATCGATAATCTGGCGAATAAAGTTAGTTGGGCGGGCTTCAGCCTCACTCATCGCGGGTTCCTCTGTGCAAAAACTTTAGTTATCGGCACATGATCTTATAAGCAAGCGTCGGAAACAACCTTTAGTTGCATAAATAAGGGTATAGGCGGGTGGCGTGCTAGAGGAACAAAAAAGCGGCTGGAGAAAATCTCCAGCCGCTAAAGGCACAATCTATGACTCAGGAGCGATTATTTGCCTTTAATTTCGTACAGAGGTGTTTGCCCCGCAACAACAGAACCTTGTGCCTGGAGTACCAGACCACTGTAGTCGTCGATGTTGCTACAAACTACTGGGCTAATCATGGAGCGGGCATTCGCATTCAGGAAATCAAGATCCATTTCCAGAATCGGCTGGCCTGCAACCACTTCAGCACCCTCTTCTACCAGACGAGTAAAGCCCTGGCCGTTCAGTGCAACGGTATCAATGCCCATATGGACAACGATCTCAGCACCTTTCTCGGTTTCCAGGCAGAACGCATGGTTGGTATTAAAGATTTTTACGATAGTACCGGCAGCTGGAGCGACAACTGTTTTTCCAGTTGGCTTTACAGCAACACCATCACCAACTGCTTTGCTGGCGAAGGCTTCATCAGGAACCTGGTCCAGCGCAACCACATCACCTGTCACTGGTGAAACCAGAGCAGCAATGGTTACAGCATTTGGAACTGCTTGTGGTTTAGCAGCAGCCACTGGCGCCGCGGTAGCAGCACTAACAGGAGCAGCCGCAACTTCACCTACAGTCTTCATGGAGTTGGCAATCTTCTCAGCCACGAAGCCGACGATGATTTGCACGCTGGTTTTGTTCAGACGGATAACACCGGTTGCACCCAGACGTTTCGCCAAAGCTTCATTAACCAATGAAGAGTCTTTCACGTTCAGACGCAGACGAGTGATACATGCATCAATACCTGTCAGGTTAGCTGAACCACCTACCGCTGCGATGTACTGACGAGCCAACTCAGTTACATCTTGAGAGGCGTTGGCGCTAACATTCACGTCCTGACCATCAGCTTCATCACCTGCAACAGCCAGTTCACGACCTGGAGTCAACAGATTGAATTTGTTGATAGTGAAACGGAAGACCACGTAGTAAATCACGAAGAACACGATGCCTTGTGGGATCAGCATGTACCAGTGAGTCGCCAGTGGGTTACGGGTAGAAAGCACCAAGTCCACCAGACCCGCACTGAAGCCGAAACCAGCAATCCAATGCATGCTTGCTGCGATAAATACAGAGATACCGGTAAGCACTGCGTGAATCAGATACAGAACTGGAGCAACGAACATGAAGGAGAATTCTAACGGTTCGGTGATACCAGTAAAGAAGGCAGCAAACGCACCCGCCATCATGATACCCAATACTTTGGCTTTATTTTCAGGACGCGCGCAGTGGTAAATTGCCAATGCAGCACCTGGAAGGCCAAACATCATGATTGGGAAGAAGCCAGCCTGATAGCGACCAGTAATACCAACGATACCAGTACCTTCAGCGATAGATTTAGCACCGCCAAGGAATTTAGGAATATCGTTAATACCTGCAACATCAAACCAGAACACGGAGTTCAGAGCGTGATGCAGGCCAACTGGAATCAGAAGACGGTTGAAGAACGCATAAACACCAGCGCCAATTGAACCCATTTTCTGGATGTGCTCACCAAAGTTCACCAGGCCGCTGAAAACGATTGGCCAGATGAACATCATGATGAAGGCAACAGCAATCATCACAAAGGAGGTAAGAATTGGAACCAGGCGACGACCGCTGAAGAAGGACAACGCTTTCGGCAACTCGACGCTGCTGAAACGGTTGTACAACTCTGCGGAGATAATCCCCACCATGATGCCCACAAATTGGTTTTCAATTTTAGTGAACGCCAATGGAACCTGATCCAATGGAATGTGTTTGATCATGGAAACAGCGGCTGGCGAACATAGAGTCGTCAAAACCAGGAAACCGACAAAACCGGTTAGTGCAGCAGCACCATCTTTATCTTTGGACATCCCGTAAGCCACACCAATGGCAAACAGCACTCCCATGTGGTCAATGATTGCAGCACCAGATTTGATGAACAACGCAGCTAATGCGCTATCACCACCCCAGCTAACCGGGTCAATCCAGTAACCAACACCCATTAAAATGGCTGCGGCTGGTAGCGTGGCTACCGGCACCATCAGCGCACGGCCAACCTTTTGCATATAACCTAGAATACTCACGTTAATTCCCCCTATGAGACCCCGTTAAGGCTCGTTCAAAGCAGTTTTATTATTGTGTAACAAACCTTGAAAGCATGACGAAGATTCGCCAACTTTCAGAGTGTGTGAAAAATTAATTCGTATCGCAAATTAAACACCCTTTTTTTGTGATTAAAATCACCAAATATTGTTATTCCACTCCCCTTTGGCTAGCTATCGACTAAAACTTATTTTATCATCCGAAAAATCAAGACGGATTGATCCCGTAATAACTGGTTCGAAACTGGTTTACCCTTAGAGGGTTCGGATAACAATCTGGCTAAAGCTACTTTCTATTAACTTATGAGGTGAATGATGAGACTGATTCCCCTGGCTACCCCAGCTCAAGTTGGCAAATGGGCAGCACGCCATATCGTTAAGCGTATCAATGCGTTTAATCCGACAGCAGATCGTCCTTTCGTGCTGGGCCTGCCAACCGGTGGTACTCCACTTGAAGCGTATAAAGCGCTGGTAGAGATGCACAAAGCGGGCCAGGTTAGCTTTAAAAACGTCGTCACCTTTAATATGGATGAGTACGTTGGTCTGCCAAAAGAGCATCCAGAAAGCTATCATACGTTCATGCACCGCAATTTCTTTGATCATGTTGATATCCCAGCGGAAAATATCAACCTGCTGAATGGCAATGCTGACGATGTTGACGCAGAGTGCCGTCGTTATGAAGAAAAAATTCGTTCATACGGTAAAATTCACCTGTTTATGGGTGGCGTGGGCAACGATGGTCACATCGCGTTCAACGAACCAGCTTCTTCTCTGGCTTCCCGTACTCGTATCAAAACCCTGACTCATGACACCCGTGTTGCAAACTCCCGTTTCTTTGATGGCGATGTTACTCAGGTTCCAAAATTTGCACTGACTGTGGGCGTGGGCACTCTGCTTGATGCAGAAGAAGTGATGATTTTGGTAATTGGTCATCTGAAAGCGCAAGCTCTGCAAGCAGCAGTGGAAGGCAACGTGAATCACATGTGGACCATTAGCTGTCTGCAACTGCACCCGAAAGCAGTGGTTGTTTGTGATGAGCCGTCCACCATGGAACTCAAAGTGAAGACGCTGAAGTACTTCAATGAGCTCGAAGCGGAAAACATCAAAGATCTTTAAATACTAACTTATACCCAAAATAATTCGAGTTGCAGCCAACACCTCTGCAACTTGAAGTATGGCGGGTATAACCGGGGGTAATTATGTTTGCATTAACTCACGGTCGGATTTATACCGGCCATGAAATTCTTGATGATCACGCGATTGTTATCGCGAACGGCCTAATTGAACGCGTTTGCCCGCGCTCAGATCTCCCTGCGGGTATTGAGACTCGCGATGTGGGTGGTGCAATCATTGCCCCCGGTTTTATTGATGTGCAGCTTAATGGTTGTGGTGGCGTTCAGTTCAACGATTCCGCAGATGCGGTTACCGTTGAAACGCTGGAAATCATGCAGAAAGCCAACGAGCGTTCTGGCTGTACCAGCTACTTACCGACACTGATCACCAGCAGCGATGAGCTGATGAAGCAAGGCGTGAAAGTGATGCGCGAATACCTGGCGAAATATCAGCACCAGGCTCTCGGTCTGCATCTTGAAGGCCCGTGGTTAAACATGGTGAAAAAAGGAACGCACAATCCAAGCTTCGTGCGTAAACCTGATGCAGAACTGGTTGATTTCCTGTGCCAAAACGCAGATGTGATCACTAAAGTCACTTTGGCACCAGAAATGGTTGGGCCTGAAGTGATTAGTAAACTGGTTGCTTCCGGCATTATCGTTTCAGCCGGGCATTCCAACGCTACTGTGAAAGAAGCCAAGGTTGGTTTCCGCGCCGGTATCACCTTTGCAACCCACCTATTCAACGCAATGCCATACATTACTGGCCGCGAACCGGGTCTTGCTGGGGCAATTTTTGATGAGCCAGATGTTTACTGCGGTATCATTGCCGATGGTTTACATGTGGACTATGCCAATATTCGTACTGCGAAAAAGGTCAAAGGCGATAAGCTGTGCCTGGTGACTGATGCAACTGCTCCGGCAGGCGCAAATATCGATGAGTTCATTTTCGCAGGAAAAACAATATACTACCGTGATGGTTTATGCGTAGATGAGAACGGTACGCTGAGCGGTTCAGCCCTGACGATGATTGAAGGGGTGTGTAACCTGGTCGAGCATGCAGGCATCGCATTAGACGAAGTCTTACGTATGGCCACCCTCTACCCTGCTCGTGCAATGGGTGTAGAGCAGCAATTAGGTACTATTGAAGCAGGGAAAGTCGCCAACCTGACGACCTTTACCCGCGATTTTAAAATCACCAAGACCTTTGTTAATGGTAACGAGGTCGTAACTGAGTAATTAAGGCATGACGACTGGCGGACAGGCTCAAATTGGTAATGTCGATCTGGTAAAACAACTGAATAGCGCGGCGGTATATCGCCTGATTGACCAACATGGGCCAATTTCTCGCATTCAGATTGCCGAACAGAGCCAGCTAGCACCTGCCAGTGTCACGAAAATTACTCGCCAGTTAATTGAGCGCGGGCTGATCAAAGAAGTTGATCAACAGGCTTCCACCGGGGGCCGCCGCGCTATCTCAATTATCACTGAAACCCGCAATTTCCATGCTATTGGCGTACGTCTTGGCCGCCACGATGCAACCATCACGTTATTTGACCTCAGCGCTAAACCGGTTGCCGAAGAGCATTATTCTCTTCCTGAACGAACTCAGGAAACGCTCGAGCATGCACTGCTAAACGCTATTGCCCAATTTATCGAACAAAACACACGTAAAATGCGCGAGCTGATTGCGATTTCCGTAATCCTGCCAGGCCTGGTCGATCCTGAAAGCGGTGTGATTCGTTATATGCCTCATATCCTGGTCAATAACTGGTCGTTAGTCGATAGCCTGGAAAAACAGTTCAAAGTGACTTGCTATGTGGGTCACGATATCCGTAGCCTGGCGCTTGCTGAGCACTATTTTGGTGCAACACACGATTGCGATGACTCCATTTTGGTGCGTGTCCACCGGGGTACAGGTGCGGGGATTTTGTCTAACGGGCGTATTTTTATTGGCCGTAACGGCAACGTTGGTGAGATTGGCCATATTCAGGTTGACCCATTAGGCGAGCGCTGCCACTGCGGAAACTTTGGCTGCCTGGAAACTATTGCCGCCAATGCTGCTATTGAACACCGTGTGCGCCATTTGCTCGAGCAAGGCTATAACAGCCGCCTGACACTTGAAGATTGCGATATTACTGCGATTTGTAAAGCTGCGAACAAAGGCGATGCCTTGGCCTGCGAAGTGATTGAACACGTTGGTCGCCACTTAGGCAAAGCCATTTCCATCGCGATTAACCTGTTTAATCCGCAAAAAGTGGTCATTGCCGGGGAAATCATCGAAGCCGAAAAAGTGCTTCTTCCCGCTATCGAAGCCTGCATCAATACTCAAGTATTGAAAGCATTCCGTAAGAACCTACCCGTCGTGCGCTCAAAACTCGATGACCGTTCAGCAATTGGTGCCTTTGCTTTGGTAAAACGCTCGATGCTGAATGGCGTTCTGCTTCAACGTTTGCTGGAAAGTTAACTCAGCCGTGAGCCTTTTTACGATATAGTTACGCCTTCCTGAAATGTGAGCCAAGGTAATCAATGACCATTCAGAATGTAATTTGTGATATTGACGGTGTGCTGATGCACGATAACGTCGCCGTACCGGGTGCTAATGAATTCTTAGCCCGCATCATGGAAAAGGGTATGCCGCTGGTTCTGCTGACTAACTACCCGTCGCAGACAGGTCAGGATCTGGCGAACCGTTTTGCGTCCGCGGGTATTGAAGTACCGGACAGCGTCTTTTATACCTCCGCAATGGCAACCGCGGATTTCCTGCGCCGTCAGGAAGGAAAAAAAGCGTACGTTGTCGGTGAAGGTGCGTTGATTCATGAACTGTATAAAGCTGGCTTTACCATCACCGATATCAATCCTGACTTTGTCATCGTCGGTGAAACCCGCTCTTATAACTGGGAAATGATGCACAAGGCCGCCTACTTCGTAGCAAACGGTGCGCGCTTTATTGCGACTAACCCTGATACACATGGCCGTGGTTACTATCCAGCCTGTGGTGCGCTTTGCGCGGGTATAGAGAAAATTTCTGGCCGCAAACCATTCTGTGTTGGAAAACCAAGCCCGTGGATTATCCGTGCCGCGCTTAATAAAATGCAGGCACATTCTGAGCAAACGGTAATTGTCGGCGATAACCTTCGTACCGATATTCTTGCCGGATTCCAGGCCGGTTTAGAAACCATTCTGGTGCTGTCAGGTGTTTCGACACTCAACGATATCGATGCCATGCCGTTCCGCCCTTCGTGGATTTATCCATCTGTGGCTGAAGTCGATATTATCTAACCGTTTAAGTGGTGGATGATGCATTCGCTAATCCACCCTATAAATTCGCATCCATCATTTAACGACTCCCTCCTGAAATTGCCGATCCGCTAATTATTCCGTCTATTCCCTCATCATTTTTCAATAATCGACAATCGCTATTGAACTATTTACCCCTGAAAGACTAAAGGGCTTGCATTCCCGTCAATGATTGCGCATTTTCATAGTCATGCAATGCAACTATTACCCAAAATAATTCGAGTTGCAGGACAAAAGGCTTTAGCCTTTTGAGCAGCGCTTGCGCTGACCTCGACAGAGGCGAGGCTTTGCCGAGTAACGCGGCAAGTGAAGGAATCCCGATGAGCTTACTGGAGTAAGTGATTCGGGTGACTGAATGCAGACAACGCATCTGCAACTTGAAGTATGAAGGGTAAAAACAATTTAATGGCTCACAGAAGCATTACGGAGAGAGTTCTATGTGTTCAATTTTTGGTGTTCTGGATATCAAGACCGATGCGGTCGAATTGCGTAAGAAAGCGCTCGAATTATCTCGCCTGATGCGCCACCGTGGCCCAGACTGGTCTGGTGTTTACGCTAACGATAAAGCCATTCTTTCCCATGAACGTCTCTCCATTGTTGACGTTAACGCTGGCGCCCAGCCGCTATACAACAAAGAAAAAACTCACGCTCTGGCTGTGAACGGTGAAATCTACAACCATCAGGCTCTGCGTGCAGAATACGGCGACCGTTACGAATTCCAAACCGGTTCTGACTGTGAAGTTATCCTAGCGCTCTATCAGGAAAAAGGCCCGGAGTTCCTTGACGATCTGCAAGGTATGTTCGCCTTTATTCTGTATGACGAAACTCAAGATGCTTACCTGATTGGTCGTGACCATATCGGCATCATCCCGCTGTATATGGGTCATGATGAACACGGCAACATGTACGTTGCTTCTGAAATGAAAGCGCTGGTTCCGGTTTGCCGCACTATTAAAGAGTTCCCGGCAGGCAGCTATCTGTGGAGCAAAGACGGTGAGATCCGCAGCTACTACCAGCGTGACTGGTTCGAATATGATGCAGTAAAAGATAACATTACTGATAAAAACGAATTGCGCCAGGCGCTGGAAGATTCCGTAAAAAGCCACCTGATGTCTGACGTGCCATACGGCGTGCTGCTGTCCGGTGGTCTGGATTCATCTGTTATTTCAGCAATTACCAAGAAATTTGCTGCGCGCCGTGTAGAAGATGAAGAACGTTCAGAAGCCTGGTGGCCACAGTTGCACTCTTTTGCAGTTGGCCTGGTCGGCTCTCCTGACCTGATAGCAGCGCAAGAAGTGGCAAACCACTTAGGCACTGTGCACCACGAAATTCATTTCACCGTGCAAGAAGGCCTGGATGCGATTCGCGATGTTATCTATCACATTGAAACTTACGATGTGACCACCATCCGCGCCTCTACCCCAATGTATTTGATGTCACGCAAAATCAAAGCAATGGGCATCAAGATGGTGCTGTCTGGTGAAGGTTCTGACGAAGTCTTTGGCGGCTACCTGTACTTCCATAAAGCGCCAAACGATAAAGAGCTGCACGAAGAGACCGTTCGTAAGCTGCAAGCGCTCCATATGTTTGACTGTGCGCGTGCTAACAAAGCGATGTCTGCCTGGGGCGTTGAAGCTCGCGTACCGTTCCTGGACAAGAAATTCCTCGATGTGGCTATGCGCATCAACCCGAAAGACAAAATGTGCGGCAACGGCAAGATGGAAAAACATATCCTGCGTGAATGTTTTGAATCTTATCTGCCAGCAAGCGTTGCATGGCGTCAGAAAGAGCAATTCTCTGATGGTGTAGGTTACAGCTGGATTGATACGCTGAAAGAAGTTGCTGCAGGCCAGGTCACCGACCAACAGTTGGAAACCGCAAGCTATCGTTTCCCGTACAACACACCAGGCTCTAAAGAAGCTTATTTGTATCGTGAAATCTTTGAAGAGTTATTCCCACTGCCAAGCGCTGCGCATTGCGTTCCAGGCGGCCCATCCGTTGCCTGTTCTTCAGCTAAGGCCATCGAATGGGATGAAGCATTCAAAACAATGAATGATCCATCAGGCCGTGCAGTAGGCGTTCACCAGTCCGCTTACAAATAATTGAGCAAAATGAATCACACGGGCCTACGGGCCCGTTTTTGTTTCTGCAATATTCCTCACCTCTTATCTGGGCTTTTCCCTAACATAAAACCACGAAATAACCGATTTTTGACGAATATTGCATCAAGCTGTTCGTAAGCTAATCAAACAGACAATTTACGCCAATTTTCGGGAAAAAATTGTTGACGCTAGAAGGCCAACTACGCATAATGCGCCCCGCAACGCCGATAAGGTGACGCAGAAAAAAGAAGGCTACTTAGCTCAGCTGGTTAGAGCACATCACTCATAATGATGGGGTCACAGGTTCGATTCCCGTAGTAGCCACCATTATTCTTTTTTTAGCGCGGGAGTGGCGAAATTGGTAGACGCACCAGATTTAGGTTCTGGCGCCGCAAGGTGTGCGAGTTCAAGTCTCGCCTCCCGCACCATTTTAAAGCGTTGCACAGTTGGGGTATCGCCAAGCGGTAAGGCACCGGTTTTTGATACCGGCATTCCCTGGTTCGAATCCAGGTACCCCAGCCAATTTTTCGACATAGCACGTTAGTTTTGTGCGCCCATAGTTGGGGTATCGCCAAGCGGTAAGGCACCGGTTTTTGATACCGGCATTCCCTGGTTCGAATCCAGGTACCCCAGCCAGTCGAAGAATAAAGTTTTAAAATTAGGCTACTTAGCTCAGCTGGTTAGAGCACATCACTCATAATGATGGGGTCACAGGTTCGATTCCCGTAGTAGCCACCATATTTTTGGGGTATCGCCAAGCGGTAAGGCTCTGGTTTCTGATACCAGCATTCCGAGGTTCGAATCCTCGTACCCCAGCCAAAAATGAAAAGCTCGCTTCGGCGAGCTTTTTGCTTTTCTGCATTTGGATATTCTCGTCAGAATTAAAGTCGGATGTCGCTAACGCTAATCCGACCTACGAAAGACTATCGACTCATAACCCTAACGCATACTTCAGCGCCTGGCGTTTAAGCACCCCACCACGTTCAGCCGCCATCAACCCTAAGTTTCGAATCACACGCAACGGCCCTAAAGTATTGCTAAAACCTGCGTAGAACAGATCCATACCGCTTTGCATCAGGAAATTATCCGCCTGTCTGCGCATCTGGTAGCGCTTCAAAATACGCGCATCTGCCCAGTTTTCACCGTAGCTACGCGCTTTAATCATCACATCAAGTAAAGCGTCCACATCACGATAACCTAGATTCACACCCTGCCCCGCTAATGGGTGAATGGTATGCGCGGCATCGCCAATTAATGCAAGCCCTTGCTGGGTGTATTGCAATGCATGGCGACGAGTCAGCGGAAATGCACCACTGGCAATCGGTGTTACTTTACCTAAGCGCTCCGGGAAACTCGCCTCAATCGCTTTATGCAGTTGCGGTATCGTCATATTTTGCAACTGGCGAATACGTGCCGGCGAATCGTACCAAACAAGCGAAGCCCAGTTATCAAAGAGGGGCAAAAACGCGTGCGGGCCGTTCGGCGTAAAATGCTGCCAGGTGCTATCGCCGGGTTCTTGTTCGCATTTTACCGTAATGAGCATACACGACTGACGATACTGCCAGGCATGAATACCAATTCCCGCCCAACGACGCACCTGTGAATTTGCGCCATCAGCTCCAATAACCATCGGAACCGTTAGGGTCCGCTCATCCGCAAAGTGTAACGTCCACTTCCCTGCCTGCCCGTGCATACGGTCAATGTGTGCAGGGCAAACCAACGTGACGTTCGGATGGGCCTCCAGCGCCTGCCACAACGCGAGCTGTAAAACCTGGTTTTCCACCATGTAACCCAGTTCCGGCAGCCCCAGTTCTTGCGCCTTAAAGCTAACGTGCGCACTTTCCCACTCCCAGGTTTCGAGCTGGCGATACGCATGGCTACGCATTGCCCGAACGGTATCCCACACACCAAGGGATTTCAGTAACGCGACTGAGGCGCTGCTGATGGCCGAGATGCGTACATCAGGTGGGCTTGCGGCATCAAAAGCTGCCGGAGCCTGATGCTCAATCACCGCGACCTGAAAACCATTTTGCGCAAGGCCAAGGGCTGCAGCCGCACCGACCATCCCCCCGCCAACTACCGCGACATCAATTGACTGATTCAACATGATGAGTTTGTCCTTAAATTGTCTATATTCAAGCTACTTTAAGATGCAGGCAGGCGGCAATTGAATGAATCCCGATGAGCTTACTCCAGTAAGTGATTCGGGTGAATGAGAGCAGCCAACAACCCTGCATCTTAAAGGGCGATGGATATATGCTGATTCTACCGGATTTTTACGCAGGTTTCGTAGGCTGGTCACATCAAGGCCAAAGCATTACAATACGCCGCCTGAATTCCTGGCTTTAACTGAGCAATGGCAAGTCGATGACAAAAAAACTCCATATCAAAACCTGGGGCTGTCAGATGAACGAATACGATTCATCGAAGATGGCCGATCTGCTGAATAGCACGCATGGCTATACGCTTACGGACAACCCAAAAGAAGCGGACGTATTGCTACTCAATACCTGCTCTATCCGTGAAAAAGCCCAGGAAAAAGTGTTCCATCTGCTTGGCCGCTGGAAACTCTTAAAGCGTAAAAATCCCAATATCATTATTGGCGTTGGCGGCTGCGTTGCTTCCCAGGAAGGTAAGCTGATTCGTAGCCGCGCACACTATGTTGATATTGTTTTCGGGCCGCAGACACTGCACCGCCTCCCGGAAATGATCAACAAAGTGAGTGGCAACCGTAGCCCAATCGTTGATGTCAGCTTCCCTGAAATCGAAAAATTCGACCGTCTGCCAGAGCCAAAAGCCGATGGCCCGACTGCATTCGTTTCTATTATGGAAGGCTGTAACAAGTATTGTACTTACTGCGTGGTGCCTTATACGCGTGGTGAGGAAGTGAACCGTCCGTGTGATGATGTGCTGTTTGAAATCGCACAGCTCGCAGCGCAAGGCGTGCGTGAAGTGAATCTGCTCGGCCAGAACGTGAATGCTTACCGTGGGCCGACTTTCGATGGTGGCATCTGTTCATTCGCTGAACTGCTACGCCTGGTGGCTGCCATTGACGGCATTGACCGCATTCGCTTCACCACCAGCCATCCGATTGAATTCACTGACGATATCATCGAAGTTTACCGCGATACTCCAGAACTGGTGAGTTTCCTGCATCTGCCGATTCAATGCGGTTCTGACCGCGTCCTGAATTTAATGGGTCGTACGCATACCGCGCTGGAATACAAATCGATTATTCGCAAACTGCGCGCCGTGCGTCCTGACATTCAAATTAGTTCTGATTTCATTGTTGGTTTCCCTGGCGAAACCCAGCAGGACTTCGAGCAAACCATGAAAGTCATTGGCGATGTTAATTTTGACGTGAGCTACAGCTTCGTCTTTTCTTCACGCCCGGGCACGCCAGCCGCCGATATGGTTGATGACGTACCAGAAAAAGAGAAATTGCAGCGCCTCTATATTCTGCAAGAGCGTATCAACCAACAGGCCATGGAATTTAGCCGTAAGATGGTTGGCACCACGCAGCGTGTCCTTGTCGAAGGCACCTCACGCAGAAACATTATGGAGTTGACCGGACGTTCCGAACACAACCGTGGCGTCAACTTTGCGGGCACCCCGGATATGGTCGGTAAATTTGTCGATGTTGAAATCACCGAAGTCGCGACCAACAACTCTCTGCGCGGAAAAGTGGTTCGCACCGAAAATGAGATGGGACTGCGTATTGCCGAGTCTCCGGAGTCAGTAATTGCTCGCACACGTAAAGAGAATGAGATCGGTGTAGGGTTCTATCAGCCTTAACCCCCCCTTCAATGCCCGAGCTACTTCAATATGCAGGTAGGCGGCAATCGAACGACAAATTCGTCGGGAACGAATTTGACCAGCCAGAGGCTGGCCTCCGGTGAGAGACAGGATGTCTCTCATTAATCCCGATGAGCTTACTCAAGTAAATGATTCGGGTGAATGAGAGCAGCCAACAACCCTGCATTATGAAGGGCGATGGGCATTTTCATTTGTTGCACTTGCATTCGGAAGCATCTACCCAAATATCAAAAACCAGGCTTGCGCCATCTGCCCACGCCGTAAATAATCTTTTTATGGCCTGCAATTATGCAGCAATACATTCTACTGGCCCTGTGCGACCCCGAGGATAAGTTTGAATATCGAAACACGTGAAATTACGCTAGAACCCGCAGACAATGCGCGTCTGCTAAGCCTGTGTGGCCCATTTGATGACAACATCAAGCAGCTTGAACGTCGGCTGGGGATCGAAATCAACCGTCGTGACTATCACTTCAAGCTGACGGGCCGCCCGATTCTGGTCAATGCTGCCGCAGATATTTTGCGTAACCTGTATGTCGATACCGCTCCGATGCGTGGCGAAATTCAGGATATAACTCCTGAGCATATCCACCTCGCCATTAAAGAAATTCGCGTGCTGGAACAGTCTGCTGAAAGCGTTCCAGAGTACGGCAAAGCAGTGAACATCAAGACTAAACGCGGCGTCATCAAACCGCGTACACCGAACCAAGCGCAGTACATCGCCAATATTCTCGACCACGACATCACCTTTGGCGTCGGCCCTGCGGGTACAGGTAAAACTTACCTCGCGGTTGCGGCAGCCGTTGATGCACTGGAACGCCAGGATATCCGTCGCATTCTGCTGACCCGTCCGGCCGTTGAAGCGGGCGAAAAGCTCGGCTTCTTGCCTGGCGATTTAAGCCAGAAAGTTGACCCTTATCTGCGCCCGTTGTACGACGCCCTGTTTGAAATGCTCGGCTTTGAGCGTGTTGAGAAACTGATCGAGCGTAACGTCATCGAAGTGGCACCACTCGCCTATATGCGTGGCCGCACGTTAAACGATGCATTCATCATTCTGGATGAAAGCCAGAACACCACTATCGAACAGATGAAAATGTTCCTGACGCGCATTGGTTTTAACTCCAAAGCAGTGATTACAGGCGACGTCACCCAAATAGATTTACCAAAAAATCTGAAATCGGGCTTACGTCATGCAATCGACGTACTGGCCGAAGTCGATGAAATCAGCTTTAACTTCCTTAATAGTGAAGACGTTGTCCGCCACCCGGTTGTGGCACGTATTGTGAATGCCTATGAAGCGTGGGAAAACGCGGAACAGGTTCGTAAAGATGAACTCGCAGCAGAGCGCAAGCGAGAAGCGATGGCAATTAATGCTGCCGCTCAGGAGAGTAAATGAGTCAGGTTATACTGGATTTACAGGTCGCGTGTGAAGACGCAAACGGCCTGCCTACGGAAGAACAATTTCAGGCATGGCTTGATGCGGTCATTCCACAATTTCAGGAAGAGTCAGAAGTCACCATTCGCCTGGTGGATGACGCAGAAAGCCACGATCTGAACCTCACTTATCGTGGGAAAGATAAATCCACCAATGTGCTCTCGTTCCCGTTTGAAGCGCCTCCGGGCATTGAACTGCCTCTATTGGGCGACCTGATTATTTGCCGTCAGGTTGTGGAGCAAGAAGCAAAAGAGCAGCAAAAACCGCTGGATGCGCATTGGGCACATATGGTCATCCACGGCAGTTTGCATCTGCTTGGTTATGATCATATTGAAGATGAAGAAGCCGAAGAGATGGAATCCCTGGAAACAGAGATAATGCTTGCTCTTGGGTATGCTGATCCGTACATTGCCGAGAAAGAATAGTCGCTACGGTAAATGATTACCGTAACGCATCAGGTGCAGGCAGCGAGCCATTAACTGCCTGCTATCTATTAATTAACCGAGGGGCCACAAACCTAACGCCATGAGCGACGACAATTCCCAAAACAGTGACACACCTGCCAGTAAGAAGGGATTCTTTTCCCTGATTCTCAACCAGCTATTCCACGGTGAGCCTAAAAACCGTGACGATCTGCTGACACTCATCCGTGATTCTGAGCAAAATGATCTGATCGATCAAGATACCCGCGACATGCTTGAAGGCGTGATGGATATCGCCGACCAACGCGTCCGCGACATCATGATCCCTCGCTCGCAAATGGTAACGCTCAAACACAACCAGACGCTGGACGAATGCCTCGATGTGATCATCGAATCCGCACACTCCCGCTTCCCGGTGATCAGTGAAGACAAAGATCATATCGAAGGGATTCTGATGGCTAAAGATTTGCTGCCGTTTATGCGCAGCGATACTGAGCCATTTAGCATGGAAAAAGTGTTACGTCAGGCAGTTGTTGTGCCGGAAAGTAAGCGTGTTGACCGCATGCTCAAAGAGTTTCGTCAGCAGCGCTACCACATGGCGATAGTGATTGATGAGTTTGGCGGCGTCTCCGGACTTGTCACCATCGAAGATATTCTCGAACTGATTGTTGGGGAAATTGAAGATGAGTATGACGATGAAGAAGACGGTGATTTCCGCCAGTTAAGCCGTCACACCTGGACGGTTCGCGCTCTGGCCTCAATCGAAGATTTTAACGACACCTTTGCCACCCATTTCAACGATGACGAAGTTGATACCATTGGTGGATTGGTGATGCAGGCCTTTGGCCACTTACCTGCCCGTGGCGAAACCATCGAAATCGATGGTTATCAGTTCAAAGTCGCGATGGCAGATAGCCGCCGTGTTATTCAGGTTCATGTCAGAATTCCGGACGACTCGCCGCAACCGAAACTGGAAGATTAATTCAAAGATGGCTATAGCCCTACTCCTTCAACGCCAGCGCGTGCGTCTGCTTCTGGCGCTGCTTTTTGGTGCCTGCGGAACGCTGGCTTTCTCCCCTTACGATTTTTGGCCTGCCGCGATTGTTTCTCTGGCTGGGCTTCAGGGGCTGACACTTAATCGACGCGCTATTCAAAGTGCGTGGATTGGTTTCTTCTGGGGGCTGGGGCTATTTGGCTCAGGCATTAACTGGGTGTATGTCAGCATCGCGCAATTTGGCGGGATGCCCGGCCCGGTTAACGTCTTCCTGGTGGTGCTGCTGGCGGCTTATTTATCGTTATATACCGGCTTATTTGGTGGATTCCTCAGCAAACTTTGTCCGAAAACGACGTGGTGGCGCGTAGCGATTGCTGCTCCGATGCTATGGCAACTCACCGAGTTCCTGCGCGGCTGGGTATTAACCGGCTTCCCGTGGCTACAATTTGGTTACAGCCAGATTGATGGCCCGCTGAAAGGTATCGCGCCGATTCTCGGCGTGGAAAGTGTAACGTTCCTGCTGATGATTATCAGTGGCTTGCTGGTGTTTGCGCTGCACGAGCGTAACTGGCGCCCGGCCGTGATTGCCGCAGCACTGTTAGTTCTGCCTTGGCCGTTGCGTTCGATTCAGTGGTATCAACCGCAACCTGAGCGCACCATTGATGTGGCGATGGTTCAGGGGGATATCCCGCAATCCCTGAAATGGGATGAAAACCAGCTGCTCAATACGCTAAAAATCTATCTCGATAAAACTCAGCCGCAGATGGGCAAATCCCAGCTGATTATCTGGCCTGAATCGGCAATCCCCGATCTGGAGATTAACCAGCAGCAATTCCTGACCATGATGGACGACCTGCTGCGCTCAAAGCACAGCTCGCTCATTACCGGTATTGTTGATGCGCGTTTGAATAAGCAGAACCGCTACGACACATACAACACCATCATCACATTGGGTGAAGGTAACCAGTACAGCTATAACAGCCCCGATCGTTACAACAAAAACCATCTGGTGCCGTTCGGTGAGTTTGTGCCGCTGGAGTCGATTTTGCGCCCACTGGCTCCGTTCTTTGATTTGCCAATGTCATCATTCAGTCGCGGACCGTATTTACAGCCGCAGTTGGAGTCCAATGGTATTAAGCTGACACCTGCGATTTGTTACGAAATTATCCTGGGAGAGCAGGTGCGCGATAACTTCCGCCCTGATACAGATTTCCTGCTGACTATTTCGAATGATGCATGGTTCGGCAAATCGATTGGCCCATGGCAGCATTTCCAGATGGCGCGTATGCGTTCACTGGAGTTGGGTCGTCCGCTTCTACGCAGCACGAACAATGGTATTACCGCCGTGATTAATGCTAACGGTGATATCGATGCAATGATCCCGCAGTTTACTCGCGAAGTTCTGGAAGCGAAGGTCACGCCAACGCGGGGTATTACACCATATGCACGCTTTGGCGACTGGCCACTGTGGGGCGCAACACTCATCTTTGGCTTCGCCTCTGTTCTGTTGGCACTGCGCACACGCCGCAAATCCTGATTCTGCATTACCAAAAAATGGCCAGCTCATGCTGGCCATTTTCATTTCTGGCACAACCTTTGCAAAATATTACTCACTAGAAAGACACAAAATGCTGAATCACTACCCTGTGAGCAGCATGAAGCATTGAGTTGCACCAAACGATGACAAACCCAGCACCAAAGTAGTGCAACGGAAGATTTTTGCCTCTAAACGGTGCGGCACGCTTCGCAAAAATAAACATCTGGATAGCAAAATCTTTACATTAAGCTAGGTTAAGTGTTAACAAAAAGACAAAGAATTAAGCTTATTCAATAACACACAACAACAAAAATATACTTGGCAGCATTCAGCCCTTGCGGCTCGAAGGATGACAGGTAAAACACTCACAACGGGTATCAATGCCTCATGGCATTAAGATAAAGGAGTTGGTAATGCAATTACGTAAACTAGCCTCAGCTTTGCTGGTAATGGGTTTAGGCGCAGGAATCGCACACGCCGAAGATGCTAAACCTGCTGCTCAACAAAGTACTCTTGATAAGATCGCCGCAAACGGCGTCATTGTGGTCGGTCACCGTGAGTCTTCTGTTCCCTTCTCTTACTACGATAACCAACAAAAAGTCGTCGGCTATTCACAGGATTACTCCAACGCTATCGTTGAAGCCGTGAAGAAAAAGCTCAACAAGCCTGACCTGCACGTTAAGTTGATCCCGATTACTTCACAAAACCGTATTCCATTGCTGCAAAACGGCACTTTCGATTTTGAGTGCGGTTCTACCACCAACAACCTGGAACGCCAGAAACAAGCATCGTTCTCCGACACTATCTTCGTCGTCGGTACCCGTCTGCTGGTTAAGAAAGGTGGCCCGATTAAGGACTTCGCTGACCTGAAAGGCAAAGCAGTTGTTGTGACTTCTGGTACCACTTCTGAAGTTCTGCTCAACAAGCTGAACGAAGAGAAGAAAATGGACATGCGTATTATCAGCGCCAAAGACCACGGTGACTCGTTCCGTACCCTGGAAAGCGGTCGTGCCGTTGCCTTTATGATGGATGACGCCCTGCTGGCGGGTGAACGTGCTAAAGCGAAGAAACAGGATAACTGGGAAATTCTTGGCACTCCGCAATCCCGCGAAGCCTACGGCTGTATGCTGCGTAAAGACGACCCAGAGTTTAAGAAGCTGATGGATGACACCATCGCTCAGGCACAGACATCTGGTGAAGCGGCGAAATGGTTTGATAAGTGGTTTATGAATCCAATTCCACCGAAAAATATCAATATGAACTTCGCTCTGTCTGACGACATGAAAGCCCTGTTCAAAGAACCAAACGATAAAGCACTGAACTAATCAGAACCAGGGGCCGGGATGACCCAGCCCTCTCGATTGACGAACTGAAGCTCGGACAGACTATGCGTCGGATGGCCGTTCCCCAGCCGGCGTGAAAGTACCCCCAAAATCTCAGGCATAGATCTGAAATCGGGGTACAAGCTTCTCATCAATCTTCGAGGGTAGCGCAGCTCGCTACCCTCAATTTTTTCTCGGAGTATGTTATGTCTATAGACTGGAACTGGGGAATATTTCTACAGCCCGCCCCGTTCGGCAACACCACCTATTTGGGCTGGATTTGGAATGGCTTCCAGGTCACCGTCGCCCTATCCATCTGTGCATGGATAATCGCTTTTCTCGTCGGCTCTCTGTTCGGCATTTTACGCACCGTTCCAAATAAATGGCTGTCGAGCCTTGGCACGCTGTATGTCGAGTTATTCCGTAACGTACCGCTTATCGTGCAGTTCTTTACCTGGTACTTAGTGGTGCCGGAATTACTGCCCGAAAATCTTGGCATGTGGTTTAAATCTGAGCTTGACCCGAATGTACAATTCTTCTTGTCATCGATGATTTGCCTTGGCCTGTTTACCGCAGCTCGTGTATGTGAGCAAGTTCGTGCCGCCATTCAGTCTCTGCCTCGCGGGCAAAAAAATGCCGCGCTGGCGATGGGTTTAACGCTCCCACAAGCTTACCGCTATGTGCTGCTACCAAACGCCTATCGCGTGATCGTGCCGCCAATGACATCTGAAATGATGAACCTGGTGAAAAACTCAGCTATTGCATCAACCATCGGCCTGGTCGATATGGCGGCTCAGGCGGGTAAATTGCTGGATTACTCCGCGCACGCTTACGAATCCTTTACCGCAATCACCCTCGCGTATGTGCTGATTAACGCTGTGATTATGCTGGTGATGTATGTCGTTGAACGTAAAATTCGCCTGCCTGGCAATATGGGAGGCAAATAATGTACGAGTTTGACTGGAGTTCTATTCTCCCCGCTATGCCTTACCTGATGCAGGGGTTGATCATCACCCTGAAAATCACCGTTACGGCGATTATCTTCGGTATCGTTTGGGGTACGCTGCTGGCTGTGATGCGCCTGTCGCCGATTAAGCCCATAGCCTGGTTTGCCAGCGCCTACGTCAACGTTTTCCGCTCTATCCCGCTGGTGATGGTGCTGCTGTGGTTCTACCTGGTTGTGCCAGGTATTCTGCAAAAAGTGCTAGGGCTTTCCCCTCAAACCGACATTCGTTTAATTTCCGCAATGGTGGCGTTCTCGATGTTTGAAGCTGCCTACTATTCCGAGATTATCCGTGCCGGTATCCAGAGTATCTCCCGTGGGCAGTCCAATGCCGCTCTTGCGCTGGGGATGACGCACTGGCAGTCAATGAAACTGATTATCCTGCCACAGGCGTTCCGCGCCATGGTGCCATTGCTGTTAACGCAAGGCATCGTCTTGTTCCAGGATACGTCACTGGTATATGTATTAAGTCTGGCTGACTTCTTCCGTACCGCTTCCACCATTGGTGAGCGCGACGGAACCCAGGTCGAAATGATCCTGTTTGCCGGTGTGGTGTATTTCGCAATCAGCCTGAGTGCTTCGCTGTTGGTCAGCTACTTGAAGAAAAGGACAGTGTAATGATTTCCCTGAAAAATGTTTCTAAATGGTATGGTCACTTTCAGGTGCTAACCGACTGCTCGACAGAAGTCAAAAAAGGTGAAGTGGTGGTCGTTTGTGGGCCATCGGGTTCCGGTAAATCAACGCTTATCAAAACGGTAAATGGACTTGAGCCGGTGCAAAAAGGCAAAATTGTTGTTAACGGCACGCAAGTCAACAACAAAAAAACTAACCTTGCCGAATTGCGCTCGCATGTAGGAATGGTGTTCCAACACTTTGAGCTTTTCCCACATCTGTCGATTATCGAAAACCTGACCCTTGCTCAAGTAAAAGTGCTGAAACGCAACAAAGAAGAGTCGCGTAAAAAGGGGCTGAAACTGCTCGAGCGCGTTGGGTTGACCGCACATGCGGATAAATTCCCGGCACAGCTTTCTGGCGGCCAGCAGCAACGTGTAGCGATTGCCCGTGCGCTATGTATGGACCCTGTGGCAATGCTGTTTGATGAACCGACTTCAGCCCTTGACCCTGAGATGATCAACGAAGTGCTGGACGTTATGGTTGAGCTGGCACACGAAGGGATGACTATGATGGTGGTGACCCACGAGATGGGCTTTGCCCGTAAAGTGGCAAATCGCGTGATCTTTATGGATGAAGGGAAGATTGTCGAAGACTCGAATAAAGAGGATTTCTTCAACAACCCGCAGTCCGAACGTGCGAAAGACTTCCTGGCGAAAATCCTGCACTGATTCGGTATTAAGTCGCGCAATCACCCTCTCGAGCGGTGGTTGCGCGGCAAAATTACTTCATAGTCTCGTTCATTAACACTGTGACTTTATTCATCACAGGACCTGCGTCCTTCACGCCTTTACTCTCTTGCTCCTTCACCCATTTGCTTTGCACATCCTGGTAATGGGTCGCCGTTTCCCAATGCTTTACTTCATCAGGTTTCAGCTCGCGAATAGCCACGCCGTTATCACGCAACTCACTCACCATGCCATCGAAACTGCTGTCCATCACCGAGCCTAAAGTTTGATACGCTTTTTGAGCGGCGCGTTGAATAGCTTGCTTGTCTTGATCGGCAAGTTTGTTCCAGGTGTCTTTATTCATCACCAACGGATAAACATGGCCCAACCACAGATCTTTGGAGATCAAAACATTAGGAGCCGTTTTATGCACGTTGAGCTCAAAACCGCTGTCGACGTTAACCATTAATCCGTCCAGACTTCCTGCTTTCAGCGCGTCATAAATTCCCTCGCCCCACGGCATAGAAACGGGAATTGCACCGCTGTTTTTCAGGAAGTCCTGATGCCAGAAACTGGCTGAACGCCACTTGGTTCCTTTGATATCGCCTAATGCGCTCAGGGGTTTGGTACTGAAAAAAGCCACGGGATAGCCGGTCGCGAGGAAGATGTTAACCACATTTTGCTTTGCTAACTCAGCCTGGAATTCAGGGATAGTGGCGTAAGCCTTGCGGAAAAACTCAACCTGTTTATCACCCGTTGGCCCGACAGGGAAACTTTTGAAGATCTGCTGCAGGGGAAATTCCTTCGCCGTGTATTCAGGCACCACGATTGCCATATCAGCAACCTTCCCTTCTTTAACGACACCCAGAGCATCATAGCTACGAGCCACTTCACTGTTCCAGTGATCGTCAACCTTCAGGCGGCCGTGCGATTCCTTCTCAATTTCGGCAAAGAAAACGTTCTTGATAAAGCTGGTGCGCATTCCGCCCAGTGGTTCATGGTCGGAATATTTCAGGATTTGAACTGCCGATACCGTGGTGGGCATCAGCATCATGGTGAGGAAGACGGCCAGAATTTTTCTGGCCAGGGGTTTTCGTTGCATTGCGGTTCCTTCGCGTTGTGAAAATTAAGGTTCAAATGGGCGACGGCTAAACTGGTTATGCCCACATTTCGGGCAAACGGGCAGCACATCAGGGGTATAAATCGCCAGGTGGAAATGGCAGTTCTCGCAAACCAAATTGCCAAGGCCTACCACTTCACCGCTATGATAAACACCGTGATGGTTGAGATCCTGGAAAACTTCGCGCCACTCGAGCTGCGTTTTGTCGGTGATATCAGCCAGTTCCTGCCAAAGACTCTCTTTAATCACGCGCATGAAGACGCTGTCAGTAAATTCATCCTGGCTTTCGTTATAACTGCGAGCAAACTCTTCTAAGTCACGGCGGACTGCACGCGTCACTTCATCTACTTCGGTACGAGTCAGCTCCCCGGTTTCGTTCATGCGTTTACGCGCGCTGTCGACCAGTTCGTCAATATCGCGCTCTCCATTGCGTAACCGTTCGGTGAGTGAGGCCACCAGTTCACGGTAAAATTGAGCAACCTTGTTCATTGTCTACCTGCCTCCTTGAAGAGTTTCATGCGTTCAGTGTCATGTAACTGACTATAATAGTAGACCTTAATCGGGCATCTCTTTGTTAGATTGACCACAAGCAAGGTAAATATCTGCAAATGAGAAATGGTGATCACGGCCCTTGAAAGGCTGTTTTGCCGCACTCTTATCGGCTATGCTATGCGGATCAAATCACACGTTAGGAATGAAACCTAACCTGTAGCTGTTTTTCATCACAGGACCATTGGCTGCCATGCAAGAGCAATATCGCCCGGAAGAGATAGAATCCAACGTACAGCTTCACTGGCAAGAGAAGCGTACTTTTGAAGTAACCGAAGACGAAGGCAAAGAGAAGTATTACTGCCTCTCGATGCTACCCTATCCTTCTGGCCGACTACACATGGGCCACGTTCGTAACTACACCATCGGTGACGTTATCGCACGTTACCAGCGCATGCTTGGCAAAAACGTTCTACAGCCAATCGGCTGGGATGCGTTCGGCCTGCCAGCAGAAGGGGCAGCGGTAAAAAATAACACCGCTCCAGCACCGTGGACTTACGACAACATCAACTATATGAAGAACCAGCTCAAAACGCTGGGCTTTGGTTATGACTGGAGCCGCGAGCTGGCGACCTGTACCCCGGAATATTACCGTTGGGAACAGCAGTTCTTTACACAGCTGTATAACAAAGGGTTGGTTTATAAAAAAACCTCCGCGGTTAACTGGTGCCCGAATGACCAGACCGTTCTTGCGAACGAACAGGTTATCGACGGTTGCTGCTGGCGTTGTGACTCCAAAGTTGAGCGTAAAGAGATCCCACAGTGGTTTATCAAAATCACCGCTTACGCTGACGAGTTGTTAAACGACCTGGATACGCTGGACCATTGGCCTGAGCAGGTCAAAACCATGCAGCGTAACTGGATTGGCCGCTCTGAGGGTGTTGAAATCACTTTCGATGTGGAAAACAGCGCTGAGAAACTGACTGTTTACACCACGCGCCCGGACACCTTTATGGGTGTGACCTATCTGGCCGTTGCCGCAGGTCACCCAATCGCACAGCAAGCCGCACTGAACAACCCAGCGCTGGCTGAGTTCGTTGAAGAGTGCCGTAATACCAAAGTTGCTGAAGCAGAAATGGCAACCATGGAGAAGAAAGGTGTTGCGACTGGAGTTAACGCTATTCACCCACTGACTGGCGAATCTGTTCCAGTTTGGGTAGCAAACTTCGTCCTGATGGAATATGGCACCGGTGCGGTGATGGCTGTTCCTGGCCACGACCAGCGCGACTGGGAATTTGCGACTAAATACGGTCTGCAAATCAAACCGGTTATTCTGAATGCTGACGGCAGCGAACCAGACCTGACGGCTTCAGCAATGACCGAAAAAGGCGTTCTGTTCAATTCAGGTGAGTTCGACGGTCTGGACTTCCAGAACGGCTTTAACGCTATTGCCGACAAACTGGCAGCTAAAGGTGTTGGCGAGCGTAAAGTTAACTATCGTCTGCGCGACTGGGGTGTTTCCCGTCAGCGTTACTGGGGCGCGCCAATTCCAATGGTGACTCTGGAAGACGGCACCGTTATGCCAACGCCTGCAGATCAGCTGCCTGTTATCCTGCCTGAAGATGTCGTAATGGACGGTATCACCAGCCCAATTAAAGCCGATCCTGAGTGGGCAAAAACCACTATTGATGGCAAACCTGCGCTGCGTGAAACCGATACCTTCGATACCTTTATGGAATCTTCCTGGTACTACGCGCGTTACACCTGCCCGCAGTACGACAAAGGTATGCTGGATTCCAAAGCAGCTAACTACTGGCTGCCGGTTGATATCTACATTGGTGGCATTGAACACGCCATCATGCACCTGCTCTACTTCCGCTTCTTCCACAAACTGATGCGTGATGCAGGCATGGTGACCTCTAACGAGCCCGCCAAACAACTGCTGTGTCAGGGTATGGTTCTGGCTGATGCGTTCTATTACACCGGCGTTAACGGTGAGCGTAACTGGGTTTCCCCGGTTGATGCGATTGTAGAGCGTGACGAGAAAGGCCGTATTATCAAAGCCTCTGACGCACAGGGCAATGAACTGGTCTATGCTGGCATGAGTAAAATGTCGAAGTCGAAAAACAACGGCATCGACCCACAAGTAATGGTTGAACGCTACGGCGCAGATACTGTTCGCCTGTTTATGATGTTTGCATCTCCTGCGGATATGACGCTGGAATGGCAGGAATCTGGCGTTGAAGGGGCTAACCGCTTCCTGAAACGTGTCTGGAGACTGGCTTACGAGCACACCAGCCGTGGCGCAGCACCAGCATTAGACGTTGCTGCATTGAGTGAAGATCAAAAAGCATTGCGCCGTGATGTTCATAAAACTATCGCGAAAGTGACCGATGATATTGGTCGTCGTCAGACCTTTAACACCGCAATCGCTGCCATCATGGAATTGATGAACAAACTGGCGAAAGCTCCACAGGACGGCGATCAAGACCGCGCGCTGCTGAATGAAGCGCTGATTGCTGTGGTTCGTATGCTTTATCCATTCACCCCGCACGTCTGCTTCGATATGTGGCAATCTCTGGGTGGTGAAGGCGATATCGACAACGCACCATGGCCGCAGGCTGATGAAAAAGCGATGGTCGAAGACTCGCTGCTGGTGGTTGTGCAGGTGAACGGTAAAGTTCGCGGCAAAATCACTGTTCCAGCGGATGCAACGCAAGAACAAGTGCAGGAACGCGCAGGTCAGGAACATCTGGTTGCGAAATATCTTGAGGGTGTGACCGTACGTAAAGTGATTTACGTTCCGGGCAAACTGCTCAATTTGGTTGTGGGCTAAGCGCAGGAGGAACCGTGCGACATCCCTTTATCAGCTTGTTAGTTACTTTGGCGGTGCTTGTCACTGCCGGGTGCGGTTTTCACCTGCGTGGCAGCACGCAGGTTCCAGATCAAATGAAAACCTTGATCTTCAACTCTGGCGATCCGAACGGCCCACTAGCGCGTGAAGTACGCTCTCAGTTGCGCCTTAATGGCGTTACGATAGTCAGCGATACCGGAACGGGTGTTCGCAAGGATATTCCGTCGCTGCGCTTACTAGGCAGCTCGCTCGGAAAAGATACTGCATCTGTCTTCCAGGATGGTCGCACAGCCGAGTATCAAATGGTTATGACAGTTTCAGCGCAGGTGCTGATTCCGGGCCATGACATTTATCCGATTAACGCCAGAGTGTATAAGTCATTCTTTGATAACCCACTCGCTGCACTGCAAAAAGATGCCGAGCAAGATTTATTGATCAAAGAGATGTACACCACGGCAGCTCAACAGCTTATTCGTAAGCTGATGACCGTGCATGTTGCTGATGTCGCTGAAACCGAAGCAGCTGAGACGCCTGTTACAGGCGCTACCTCAACTTCTACGCCAGCAACGCCAGCAGGCCGCACGTCGACCACGCTTTCGGCCACATCTGGTAGCCAATGATAAGGTTGTACCCTGAACAACTTCGTGCGCAGCTCAATGAAGGGCTGCGCGCGGCGTATCTGCTACTCGGTAACGATCCGCTATTACTCCAGGAAAGCCAGGATGCCATTCGCCAGACGGCTGGCACCCAGGGTTTCGAAGAACACCATACCGTTCAGATTGATGTCAGTACCGACTGGCAAGATCTGTTCTCGATTTGCCAGGCTTTAAGCCTGTTCGCCAGTCGCCAGACACTTCTGTTGCTGTTACCAGAAAATGGTCCAAACGCTGCGATCAATGCCCAATTAGAAACTCTTGTGTCCCTGCTGCATGACGACATTCTTCTACTGGTGCGCGGGAACAAATTCACCAAAGCTCAAGAAAATGCCGCGTGGCTGAGTCAACTGGCCGAACGCTGCGTTATTGTGACCTGTCAAACCCCGGAACAGGCTCAATTGCCTCGCTGGGTAGCCCAACGCGCTAAACAGATGAATCTCACACTCGATGATGCGGCCAACCAACTGCTGTGTTATTGCTATGAAGGAAATCTGCTGGCACTGTCACAAGCCCTAGAACGTCTTTCACTGATTTGGCCTGATGGTACGTTGACCTTGCCTCGGGTTGAGCAAGCGGTAAACGATGCAGCTCACTTCACTCCATTCCATTGGGTGGATGCGATTCTGGCAGGGAAAAGTAAGCGCGCATTGCATATTCTGCAACAGCTCCGGTTGGAAGCCAGCGAACCAGTGATTTTGCTGCGTACAATCCAACGCGAACTGCTACAACTGGTTAATCTCAAACGTCAGTCAGCTAACACCCCACTGCGCACGTTATTTGATCAACAACGCGTATGGCAAAATCGTCGCGCGCTGGTGACTGAAGCACTCAATCGCTTATCCGCCGAACAGCTTTATCAGGCGGTGCGTTTGCTTAGTCAAATCGAAATGACGCTGAAAAAAGATTACGGCCAGTCGGTCTGGGCCGAGCTGGAAGGGCTTTCTCTGTTGCTGTGCCATAAAGCACTGCCGGAAATTTTCATCGATGACTAAGAGTGCGCTGAGGTTAACTGCTCTGTATGGCGGGACATTCGATCCCATCCATCATGGGCATTTAAAACCGGTCGAAGCACTGGCAAAACAGGTGGCGCTGCAACAAGTCACTATCATGCCGAATAACGTCCCTCCACATCGTGCGCAGCCGCTGGCGAACAGCGAGCAGCGCAAAACCATGGTCGAACTTGCGATTGCCGGGAACCCGCTGTTTAAGCTGGATGACCGCGAATTACAGCGCGAAACACCGTCGTACACTGTTGAAACTCTCGAACAGTTACGCTCGGAGATTGGAGCTGAACAACCGTTGGCGTTTATCGTGGGACAGGACTCCTTGCTTAGCCTGCAACGCTGGCATCGTTGGGAAACACTGCTAACGTTATGCCACCTGCTGGTTTGCCAACGTCCCGGATATTCTCTGTCGATGAACACACCAGAGGAACAGCAATGGCTTGAAGCGCATCAAACCGGTTCGGTTGAAGAGCTCCATAACCAGCCTGCCGGTAAGATTTACCTCGCGCAAACGCCAATGTATGACATTTCGGCAACGGCTATCCGCCAACGATTAGAGCAGCATCAAACCTGTGATGATCTACTCCCCCCAGCAGTCGCTGAGTTTATTCGCCAACACCATTTGTATTGCTAAGAATGCGCTGCATGGCAGCCAGTAGTTTGTCGTTATCGACAGGGCTTTTAATCGCCACACGGTAATAGCGCGAATCTAGTCCCGGATAATTCGCACAGTGACGAATTAAAATATTCTCTTCCAGCAACCGCCGTTGCAGATCTAAACCTTCAATTTCGCAGCGTAGAAAAATATAGTTCGCCCGTGGAGGCCATACTTTAATTCCCGATAGCTCACCAAGACCTTTAAACAAGCGAGGTTGTTCGGTGCTTAGCCAACGATAACTCGCCTCAATATAATCCCTGTCATTGAGAATCACCTCTCCTGCCAATGCCGCAAACGCATTAATGGTCCAGGGTTCTCTTTGTGATCGAATACGTCCAACCACTTCCGTATTGGCACTCACCATATAGCCAAGTCGTAGACCAGCAATAGCAAAGAATTTGGTGAGCGAGCGCAGAACATAAAGTCGGGAGAACTTTGCTAAGTACGGAATCAGGCCTGGTTCATCGGGTAAAAAATCGAGGAAGGCCTCATCAATAATTAAATCGATATGGTTTTCCTGGCAACGCTGCGTAATAGCCATCAGCAAAGATTTATCAGGCATCAAACCGGTCGGGTTATTCGGTGTGCATAAAAACAAGCAATCCAAATCGGGCGTTAATGCCTGCAATAATGATTCATCAGGTTGCCAGTTTTGTTCTTCACTAAGATGGAAATCAATTATTTCACAATTAATTCGCGCTAGCGCACGACGATATTCAGCAAAACCCGGCGTCAATAACAGCGCCTTACGTGGCAAGAGTTGCTGCACCAGATTAAATATCAGCTCCGTTTCGCCATTACCTGCCAATACCCAATCTTGGGGGACTTGATGATGTTCGGCCAAAGCCTGGTGAAGCGCGCGATATTCAACGTCAGGGTAACGTTGGGCAAGAGCCAGGTTTTCGGTAATGGCGCGCTTCAATGAATCGGGCATACCCAATGGGTTAATATTGGCACTAAAATCGACAAGTGAATTCGCATCTACACCCATAACAGTTGCAGCCTCAATGATATTGCCGCCGTGCTGACTACTGAACGCCATACATCCCCCAATAAAACAGACTTCGAACTTGAGGTGCAATGATACACTTATGCCAATGCCAGCCAATGTTTGCGCGAGGATGAGATGAAATTATGGTTAGTGCGCCATGGACAAACCCAGGCAAATTTAGACGGTCTTTACAGTGGCATTTCTGAAACTCCACTGACTGCGGAAGGCATCAACCAGGCCAAAGCGGTAGGCGATATGCTAAGCCATGTTGCTTTTGAGAAGGTGCTTTGCAGTGAGTTGGGCCGGGCACAACACACCACTCAATTGATTCTCCAGCAACGTAAAATCCCTGTAGTTACCGAGCCACGCCTAAATGAGATGAATTTTGGTGACTGGGAGATGCGCCATCACCGTGATTTACAACGTTTGGATAGCGAAAACTACGCCGCATGGTGCAATGACTGGCAGAACGTTATTCCCCGCAATGGTGAAGGCTTCCAGCTTTTTTCCCGCCGTGTCAGCGAGTTCTGCGCATCGTTATCCGCGCTGCCAAAAGATGAAAATGTTTTGATTGTGAGCCATCAGGGAGTACTGAGTCTGCTTATCGCCACCCTGCTCAACATGCCACCCGCGTCATTGTGGCACTTTGTAATTGAACAAGGAGCATGGAGCTCAATTGAGATTCGAGAGGGGTTTACCACGCTCAGAACTCTCAATAACCGCGCTATTTGTCCACCGGTGCAATAAGTTGCCAGCGTCTCTGGTGTCGTCAACCATTGACACTACACCTCAGACTGTTATGCTCCGCTGCCATAATTTCCTGCCCGCAAGCATGACTTTCCAAAATAGTTTTACAAAAATGGCGATGCAAACCAGGCCACTCGGTGGGATGATACCCCGCTTTGAGCGCCGCATTGCCGAATTGTCAGTAAAGCTGCCCCATTATGGGTATCATGCGGGCTAAATCGAACACACTCTACTTTTCCCAGGGGGAACACTTGCAGGGTAAAGAATTTCAAGATTTCATCGTTGATAAAATCGACGATCTCAAAGGCCAGGACATCATTGCTCTGGATGTTAAGGGTAAATCAAGCATCACTGATTGCATGATTATCTGTACCGGCACCTCTAACCGTCACGTTATGTCCATCGCTGAACACGTCGTAGAATCATCTCGCAAAGCCGGTTTTGAAGCTTTGGGCGTGAAAGGCGTGAATGCGACTGACTGGGTGGTTGTTGACCTTGGCGAAATTATCGTCCATGTGATGCAAGAAGAAAGCCGCCAGCTATACGAATTGGAAAAGCTCTGGGGTTAATGAGTGAAGCTGCAATTAGTAGCAGTTGGCACCAAAATGCCTGACTGGGTGCAAACCGGCTTTACCGAGTACCTGCGTCGTTTTCCCAAGGATATGCCATTCGAACTGGTAGAAATTCCTGCGGGAAAACGCAGCAAAAATGCCGATATCAAACGCATTCTCGAAAAAGAAGGCGAAATGATGTTGGCAGCAGCCGGCAAGGGCAACCGAATTGTCACGCTGGATATCCCGGGGCAACCTTGGGATACGCCGCACCTTGCCGTGCAGCTTGAACGCTGGAAACAGGATGGTAGAGATGTAAGCTTGCTGATTGGCGGCCCAGAAGGACTCGCTCCAGCATGCAAAGCTGCTGCAGAGCAAAGCTGGTCACTGTCCACTCTGACAATGCCACATCCTTTAGTTCGGGTGCTGGTAGCGGAAAGCCTCTACCGAGCGTGGAGCATTACGACCAACCATCCTTATCACCGTGAGTAGATATCGTCAGGTAGAACAAAGCTGCGGATGAAATTACAGAATTCTTTTCGTGACTATACAGCTGAGTCTGCGCTTTTTGTGCGCCGGGCGCTGGTCGCGTTTCTCGGTATTTTGGTGCTAAGCGGTGTGCTTGTCGCCAACCTTTATAATTTGCAAATCGTCCGTTTCACTGACTACCAAACTCGCTCCAACGAAAACCGCATAAAACTGGTCCCCATTCCGCCTAGCCGCGGCATTATCTACGATCGCAATGGCACACCACTCGCCCTCAACCGCACCATTTACCAGGTGGAAATGATGCCGGAGAAAGTGGACGACGTGCAGGCGACGCTTGAAGCATTACGCTCAGTGGTGGATTTAACTGACGACGATATTGCCAACTTTAAGAAAGAGCGAGCACGTTCTCATCGCTTCACCTCTATTCCTGTCAAAACCAACCTCACCGAAGTGCAGGTTGCCCGTTTTGCCGTGAATCAGTACCGTTTCCCGGGTGTTGAGGTTAAGGGCTATAAACGCCGTTTCTACCCGTATGGCTCAGCACTGACACATGTCATTGGCTACGTTTCCAAAATTAACGATAAAGACGTTGAACGCCTTGATAAAGACGGCAAGCTGGCAAACTACGCCTCAACACATGATATCGGTAAGCTCGGTATTGAACGTTATTACGAAGATGTCTTACATGGTCAGACCGGTTATGAAGAAGTTGAAGTAAACAACCGTGGCCGTGTCATTCGCCAGCTCAAGGAAGTGCCGCCACAAGCCGGGCACGATATCTATCTGACTATCGACCTTAAGCTACAGAATTACATTGAAACCTTATTAGCAGGAAGCCGTGCAGCCGTGGTGGTCACAGACCCACGCACCGGCGGCATTCTGGCGCTTGTTTCGATGCCAAGTTACAACCCGAACTTGTTCGTTGATGGCATCTCAAGCAAAGACTATTCCGGTTTGCTCAATGACCCGAACACGCCACTTATCAACCGTGCAACGCAAGGGGTTTACCCTCCCGCTTCTACGGTGAAACCTTATATGGCGGTGTCCGCGTTAAGTGCCGGGGTGATCACCCGCAATACATCCCTCTTTGACCCAGGCTGGTGGCAGTTGCCTGGTTCTGAAAAGCGCTATCGTGACTGGAAAAAGTGGGGCCACGGCCGCCTGAACGTCACCAAAGCGCTTGAAGAGTCCGCTGATACCTATTTCTATCAGGTCGCTTACGACATGGGTATCGACCGTATGGGCGAGTGGATGCGTAAGTTTGGCTACGGGCACTATACCGGTATCGATCTCTCTGAAGAGAGGTCCGGTAACATGCCAACGCGCGAATGGAAGCAGAAACGCTTTAAAAAACCGTGGTATCAGGGTGACACCATTCCTGTTGGTATCGGCCAGGGCTACTGGACCGCAACCCCGATTCAGATGAGCAAAGCGATGATGATCCTGATTAACGATGGCATCGTTCGCGTTCCTCATTTCTTAATGAGCACAGTCGAGAACGGCAAAAAAGTGCCATGGCAGCAGCCGGTTCAACCGCCAGTTGGCGATATTCATTCCGGTTACTGGGAAATAGCCAAAGACGGAATGTATGGCGTTGCTAACCGTCCGAACGGTACAGCACATAAATATTTCGCCAATGCACCGTATAAAGTGGCGGCGAAATCAGGGACCGCACAGGTCTTTGGTCTGAAAGCCAATGAAACCTATAACGCCCATAAAATTGCTGAACGTTTGCGCGACCACAAACTGATGACCGCGTTCGCCCCTTACGATAATCCACAGGTTTCCGTCACCATGATTCTGGAAAACGGCGGCGCAGGCCCCGCTGTAGGCACCATCATGCGCCAGATCCTCGACCATATTATGCTCGGGGATGACAATACGGTTCTGCCTACTGAAGCACCAGCAGCAGCAGGTGCAGAGGATCAATAACCATGACTGATAATCCAAATAAAAAGTCGTTCTGGGATAAAATCCACATCGACCCGCTCTTCCTGGTGACCATTCTGGCGCTGCTTATCTTTAGTGCGCTGGTAATCTGGAGCGCCAGTGGCCAGGACATGGACATGATGGAGCGTAAGATTGGCCAGATCCTCATGGGTCTGGTTGTGATGATCGTAATGGCGCAGATCCCTCCTCGCGTGTATGAAGGTTGGGCGCCCTATCTGTATATCGTCTGTATCATATTGCTGGTTGCGGTGGATGCTTTCGGCGCGATTTCTAAAGGGGCACAGCGCTGGCTTGACCTAGGAGTTGTGCGTTTCCAGCCGTCTGAAATTGCAAAAATTGCCGTGCCATTGATGGTTGCACGCTTTATCAACCGTGATGTCTGCCCACCAACGCTGAAAAACACCGGTATCGCGCTAATATTAATTTTCATGCCGACACTGCTGGTTGCCGCTCAACCCGATCTAGGTACCTCAATTCTTATCGCCGCATCGGGCCTGTTTGTCCTGTTCCTGTCAGGAATGAGCTGGAAACTGATTGGCGTTGCCGTCTTGCTGGTCGCCGCCTTCATTCCGATTCTGTGGTTCTTCCTGATGCACGATTATCAACGTGCACGCGTAATGATGCTGCTTGATCCGGAAAGTGACCCTCTCGGTGCGGGCTATCATATTATTCAGTCTAAAATTGCTATTGGTTCTGGCGGATTACGTGGCAAAGGTTGGTTACACGGAACACAGTCGCAACTTGAATTCTTACCCGAACGCCACACTGACTTTATCTTTGCAGTGCTTGCCGAAGAGCTAGGCTTGGTGGGTGTTCTGGTATTACTGGCGCTCTATCTATTGCTTATTATGCGCGGCCTTATCATTGCCGCTCGCGCCCAGACCACATTTGGTCGAGTAATGGCTGGTGGTCTAATGTTGATTTTATTCGTATATGTGTTTGTTAACATTGGTATGGTTAGTGGTATCTTACCGGTGGTCGGCGTACCTTTGCCGCTGGTGAGCTACGGGGGCTCGGCCCTGATCGTTCTGATGGCCGGGTTTGGTATCGTGATGTCGATACATACCCACAGAAAAATGTTATCAAAAAGCGTGTAAGTGGATGAGGTGCGTAATGGTTAAGCGTTGGCTTGGGATCTGTGTCGTTGCTGCAATACTGGCTGGCTGCTCGTCTGATGATGGTGATCAACAACAGGTAAACCAGCAACCGCAACCAGCGGTGTGTAATGGCCCGACGGTTGAGATAAGCGGCGCGGAACCGCGCTTTGAACCGTTGAGTCCTTCAGCTAATCAGGATTACGAAAATAACGGTAAACGCTACAAAATCGTGCAGAATCCGGCAAACTTTAGCCAGGCAGGTTTTGCCGCTATTTATGATGCGGAACCAGGTAGTAACCTGACAGCATCGGGTGAGCCATTTGATGCGACTGCACTGACGGCTGCCCATCCAACACTTCCTATTCCAAGCTATGCGCGTATCACAAACCTCGCAAATGGGCGCATGATTGTCGTGCGTATTAACGATCGTGGTCCTTATGGCAATGATCGTGTCATTTCATTATCACGCGCCGCAGCAGACCGTTTGAACAACTCAAACAACACAAAAGTACGCATCGACCCAATTATTGTTGCCCAGGATGGTTCCATGTCCGGACCTGGGACTGTGTGTACAACTGTTGCCAAACAGACCTACATCCTCCCCGCTCGCCCTGATTTAAGTGGTGGAATGGGCAGTGCTTCTTCAGGAATGCCAACAGAAGCTCCGCAAGGTGAAGTGCGCGCTATTAGTAACTCCTCACTGAAAAGTGAAGACACAACCGGAGCCCCAGTAAATAGCAGTGGTTTCTTAGGTGCTGCAACTCCACTGGCCCCCGGTGTGATTGAAAATGACCAGCCTGTAGTTGCCCCGGCTCCTGCAGTAGCAGCAACACCAGTTCAAACGGCAGCACCTGTACAACAAAATGCACCGGTTACTGCGCCAGGCTCAGTTCAGGGTAACGTACAGACAGCAGCTCCAGTTGCCACAGCTTCCGGGCGTTACGTCGTTCAGGTCGGTGCAGTCAGCGATCAGACTCGTGCAACTCAGTGGCAGCAAAAACTTAGCCAGCAATTTGGCGTGCCGGGCAAGGTTTCCACTAATGGTGCTATGTTCCGTGTACAGCTTGGGCCATTTGGCAGTCGGAACGAAGCAGCCGCTCTGCAACAACGTTTAATGAGCGAAGCCCAGCAGCAATCTTTCATCACTAACGCACCCGCTATGTAAGTGGTTGTGTCTGGCATCCGTCGTGCGTCAATTAATGTAAATTCCATTAACAAATGATGCGCAAAGACGGATGCCAGCAAAAATCGCTTTTGCTATAGTAAGGCACTTTTTTTATTCCCATCATGGATGTCGTTGTTCTAATCATGAAAACAGCCCCTTCTTTTCGTTTTGTTAAACGCCTGGCGCTCACTACGGCCCTCACTCTTTCGGGGATGGCTGTCGCACACGCTGACGACCTGAACATTAAAACCATGATCCCAGGCGTCCCGCAGATTGATGCGGAAGCGTACATCCTGATCGATTACAACTCCGGTAAAGTACTGGCCGAGTCTAATGCTGATACTCGTCGTGATCCTGCAAGTCTGACCAAAATGATGACCAGCTACGTCATCGGTCAAGCGATGAAAGCCGGTAAATTTAACGAAAGCTCGATTGTGACTGTTGGACAGGATGCATGGGCGACCGGCAACCCGGTATTTAAAGGTTCATCATTGATGTTCCTGAAACCTGGCATGCAAGTGCCAGTATCACAGCTGATTCGCGGTATTAACCTGCAATCAGGTAACGATGCATGTGTTGCAATGGCCGATTTCGTGGCCGGTAGCCAGGATGCATTTGTTGGCCTGATGAATAGCTATGTTTCCGCATTGGGTCTGAAGAACACCCATTTCGGGACCGTACACGGTCTCGATGCCGAAGGCCAATTCAGCTCAGCGCGTGATATGGCGTTGATTGGCCAGGCGCTGATTCGCGATGTGCCGAACGAATACGCTATCTACAAAGAAAAAGAGTTCACCTTCAACAATATCCGCCAGACAAACCGTAACGGCTTGCTGTGGGATACCAGCCTGCAAGTTGATGGCATCAAAACAGGTCATACCGATGCTGCAGGTTACAACCTGGTAGCCTCTGCAACTGAAGGCCAGATGCGCCTGATTTCTGCAGTACTTGGTGGACGTACGTACAAAGGTCGTGAAACAGAAAGCAAAAAACTGCTGACCTGGGGTTTCCGTTTCTTTGAAACTGTCTCGCCACTGAAAGCCGGTAAAGAGTTTGCTTCTGAGCCAGCCTGGTTTGGTGATAACGACCGTGCATCGCTCGGGGTTGATAAAGACGTTTATCTGACAATCCCTCGTGGCCGCATGAAAGATCTGAAAGCGAGCTATGTACTAAACACCACTGAACTGCATGCACCACTGCAGAAAAACCAGGTTGTTGGTACCATCAATTTCCAACTCGATGGAAAAACCATCGAGCAACGCCCACTGGTTGTCCTTCAGGAAATGCCAGAAGGTAATTTCTTCAGCCGTATCATTGATTACATCAAACTGACATTCCATCATTGGTTTGGTTAATAATTGAACACTTGAAAGAATAGAAGTCGTCCCCATATACTATGAATCAAAGCAACTCCCGCCCTTCCAGGCGGGAGTTATCATTTTTAATGCCGTAACGCTGGAGCTACCATGAAAACCAATCTGAAAGAATTGCTCGAATTCCCGACTCCCTTTACTTACAAAGTGATGGGTTTGGCGAAACCCGAGCTGGTTGATTTGGTCATTGAGGTGGTGCAGCGCCACGCACCTGGTGACTACACCCCGCAGGTTAAACCGAGCAGCAAAGGTAATTACCATTCTGTATCGGTTACCATTAAAGCGACTCACATTGAGCAAGTTGAGACCCTGTACGAAGAACTCGGTAAGATCGAAATCGTTCGTATGGTGTTGTAATTCATACCCGGCCAATAGGCCGGGTACTGCTTTTTGCCCCGGTGATATATACTCCCTCATCTTTCTAACCTGCCGGAGACGATGTTTTGTCTCAAGATACTATTCAAATCCGCCAACTTGGCCTGCAACCCTACGAACCCATTTCTCAGGCGATGCATGATTTTACCGATACCCGTGATGAAACGACCGCCGATGAAATTTGGCTGGTAGAACACGAGCGTGTCTTTACACAAGGCCAGGCAGGTAAAGCGGAGCACGTGCTCGTTCCTGGTGATATACCCGTGATTCAAAGCGACCGGGGCGGCCAGGTCACTTACCATGGACCAGGTCAGCAAGTGATGTATGTGTTGCTTAATCTTAAGCGTCGTAAGCTCGGCGTTCGGGAACTGGTCACCATTCTTGAGCAAACCGTGGTCAATACCCTTGCAGAAATACAGATAGAAGCTTATCCACGCGCGGATGCTCCTGGTGTCTATGTTGTTGGACGTAAGATTTGCTCTCTGGGTTTACGTATTCGTAAGGGCTGTTCATTCCACGGGCTGGCATTGAATATTGATATGGATCTGAGCCCTTTTCTGCGAATCAACCCTTGTGGATATGCAGGTCTTGAGATGACACAGGTCAGTTCACTACGCGCTGGAACGTCACTTGAAGATGTACAACCATTGCTCATCAATAAATTCATCGAGTTATTGAATAATCCGCCGGTTAAATACTTACCTGCTTAAGATTTATTATTCTGACAACTGCATCCTCCGCGAATTACAGGCTGCGTAGTCACATCGACCTCCCGGCGGTTGCTATGGGGTCGATTTGCTAATTGTTAACCTCGAAAAGCGCACAATCCAACAACTCATTTACAATTCTTTCCCCATTTACTGCTCTGTCAGGCTGATTTATTCCCTTCAGTGATGATATACTTCGGGCGCTATTAAAAAATAGTTGATAAATAAAACATTCGATTAGCCTGATTTTTTTCAGCAACTGGAACACGTACGATATGAGTAAACCTATTGTAATGGAACGCGGCGTCAAGTATCGCGATGCCGATAAAATGGCTCTGATCCCGGTGAAAAACGTGGTGACTGAGCGCCAGGAGCTGTTAAGAAAACCAGAATGGATGAAGATCAAACTTCCATCTGATTCGACCCGAATTCAGGGTATCAAAGCGGCAATGCGTAAAAATGGTCTGCACTCTGTGTGTGAAGAAGCTTCCTGCCCTAATCTGGCGGAATGTTTCAACCACGGAACAGCAACCTTTATGATTCTTGGTGCAATCTGCACTCGTCGCTGCCCATTCTGCGATGTGGCTCATGGTCGCCCTGTTGCACCAGATGCCAATGAACCAGCCAAATTGGCTCAAACTATCGCTGACATGGCATTACGCTATGTCGTTATCACCTCTGTTGACCGTGATGACCTGCGCGACGGTGGAGCTCAACATTTTGCCGATTGCATAAGCGCAATTCGCGAAAAAAATACGACCATCAAAATTGAAACATTAGTGCCAGATTTCCGTGGCCGAATGGACAAAGCGCTAGAAATTCTTACTGCCACGCCGCCTGATGTGTTTAACCACAACTTGGAAAACGTACCGCGTATTTATCGCAAAGTACGCCCTGGCGCTGATTACAACTGGTCGTTGAAATTGCTGGAGCGTTTTAAAGAAGCGCATCCGGATATCCCAACCAAGTCAGGTTTGATGGTAGGTTTAGGCGAAACGAACGCAGAAATTGTGGAAGTGATGCGCGACCTACGTCGCCACGGCGTCACTATGTTGACTCTGGGCCAATATTTACAGCCAAGCCGTCATCACTTGCCAGTGCAGCGTTATGTTAGCCCTGACGAGTTCGAAGAGATGAAAGCAGAAGCTCTGGCTATGGGCTTTACCCATGCAGCTTGCGGCCCGTTTGTTCGCTCTTCATACCACGCAGATCTACAAGCTAAAGGTATGGAAGTTAAATAACGATGTAACAAATCGTTACCTTTAATTTGCGCCAAGCACAAAAAAACCGGCATAAATGATGCCGGTTTTTTTATATCTGGTCGAAAGCTGCGTCGTGATCAGTCTTTATGCGTAATACGGTCAGTTGTTGCATCCGTATCGTTGGCAGACTTAGCGGTAGTCTCGTCTTCATTCATGGCTTTCTTGAAGCCCTTGATTGCCGAGCCGAGATCACCACCCAGGGTGCGCAACTTCTTGGTGCCAAATAACAAAACAATCAGCGCACCGACCACCAACAACTTTGTAATACTAATCTCACCCATAACAACCTTCTTTAATCATGCGTGCCGTGGATACGGCGAATAATACACTGAGACAATTAACGGTCATTTTCTCGTGCGATACAATAGCAACCTGTAACAAGTTGAATCAAGATCGAGTTAAAAACCATCATAGCAATTTGGGTAAACCAAACCGTCGGTTTTTCAAGACAGGTAGCATAGCTCTTACTTCAGTTAAATATTCGCCATCCAACTCAGCATAGATCAAAGCCGCTCGCTGATTTGCCGATGCAATGACAACGCCGAGCGGATCCACAACTCGACTGTGACCAATATTTTTATTACCGCATTCACCTGATGCCACAACATAACATGTGGTATCAAGCGCACGAGCCGCCAATAACGTTGACCAATGCATCTCTTTATTTGGGCCACGTAACCATGCCGCAGGCAAGACTAAAACATCAGCGCCCGCTAAAGCCAGACTCAAAGCCATCTCTGGAAAACGCAGATCGTAGCAGGTCATTAAACCCACTTTAAAACCTTCGACTTCAATTAATGGCGGCAATACCTCACCTGCATCAACCAGGCGCGATTCTTGTACATTAAACGCATCATAGAGATGAAGTTTCTGATACCGAGCTATCACCTCACCACCACGAATTACCAGCAAAGTATTTGCCGCACGACCTACCGTGGTTTTGATATGCAACGTCAGTATGGTTGTCAGATTATCATTACGGCTCTGCTCGCACAGCTTATCGATAAATTCATCGTCCATGGTTTGCGCTGATTTTACTGATAAATCGGGGTCGCTATCATCACGAGCCAGAACAGCCTCGGGTAATACCAGCAATTGTGCCCCTGCAGCTCGCGCTTGCGCCATCAACCCCTGGCAGGTTTGTACGTTTTCTTGCCAAACCTTACTCACCGCAAATTGCCCTACTGCCACTTTCATTGTCATCTCTCAACAGGCTGCGAATAATTTCAGTATACCGGGTGTGAAACTTCCCGTGCTGAAGTTACACTCAAGCACTTTAAAATAAGAACGAACAGGAAACTATCGTGTTGCAGATGCTTTTAGCCGTGTTTATTGGCGGTGGGACAGGAAGTGTTGTGCGTTGGTTATTAAGTATGAAACTCAACCCAGTACATGCTGCGATTCCCGTCGGGACGTTGACTGCAAACCTGGTCGGCGCGCTTATTATTGGGCTGGGGCTGGCGCTGTTTACCAGAATGACTCACCTTGACCCTGTCTGGAAACTGCTAATCACCACAGGTTTTTGTGGAGGCCTGACGACATTTTCAACTTTCTCGGCAGAAGTTGTTTTTTTACTACAAGACGGGCGTCTGGCTTGGGCTGGATTGAATATGCTGTTTAATCTCGCAGGTTCACTCACCATGACCGCCATCGCATTTTGGTTAGTTTCTTTAGCCTACGGTCATTGATTCAAGCCACGTTAAGGTTAGCTTAATTTTTGTCTGCCACTCTGGATCAAAATGAGTGTGAGGCAAACTTATGAAAGAACGTGTTGCGGGATGGACAGCGGTGCTGATGAGCACGCTGATTGTGATGTGCTTTGTGAAAGTTTATCTTTTCCCCTGAATTTAAAGCAAAAAAAACCCGCCTTAGCGGGTTTTTATATTCTACTGGTAAAGCCTTAGATAGGCATTACGTTTGCAGCAGATGGGCCTTTGGCACCGTTAGTGATTTCAAACTCAACGCGCTGACCTTCAGCCAGGGTTTTGAAACCATTGCTCTGGATTGCAGAGAAGTGTACGAACACGTCTTTGCTACCATCTTCCGGAGTAATGAAGCCAAAGCCTTTTGACTCGTTAAACCACTTAACGTTACCTTTAATCTTAGACATCTAAATTACCTTTACATGAAAAACGACACAAATGCTGTGTCGGGCATCAGTACACCAATTGTGATGGATTTTGTCCAGCCCAGAATTGCTAAAAAGTGATAAAAATTACTACCTCTTTTAAAAACTGTGCAGCAGTCCGTATTTTTGAATACCAGACAGCGAAAATACGCGATTTGTATGATTCCAGACTACCAATACCCATCAGAACTGGAAGCGTAACCAGGCAAAGTAAACGTTACCGTTGTTGTACGTGCCGGGTATATAAGTCATCTGGAACGTTGCAGGGCCATACCCTACCGATGCCAAAGGTAGAATCACGGGAATCGGAATGTATTTCCAGTTATCACGTGCTGTTGCCCCTAGCGTATAGCCCAGACCAAGACGGAAGTTATCATCAGTCAAAGGACGCCAGATCTTCTCCCAACCATAGCCACCGATAGGTTCCCATTTGTTATAGGAATCTTTGAACGCCATCAGATATAAACCATGCCAGTTACCGCTGTCATCCCAACGCGTTTGCCCGAACCCAATACCCCAAGGGCGTTCGTTATAGCGGTCTGTTTTTTCTTTATCGTAGGCAAAGCGAGCATGCCAGGTTATTGCAGGCACATACAAATCATAATGTTGCGGCTCGTTCCACGTTTGTGAAACGTTATCAGATAAAGTATTCCAGGTATCACCTAATACACTATTTTGGTTCGCCATCGCAGCAGGCAGTACCATTAATGGTGATACAAAAATAATAAAAGAAAAGATGATTTTATTTGTTAGAGTCACATTGATTTCCACATCAAAATTCAATATACAGCCTAACAAATTATATATTAACAAAGACTAAATAAGTCCGTGGCCAATTCCTAAAATTAGTCTTCCAGGTTTATTGAAACATCAAAAAATCACCCCTTGTTGTTTTTTTAAGCTAAAAACAACAAGGGTAACCGACTATTATTTATGCTTTTTTAGTAACACATACATTGCGGGGATGACTAGCATCGATAGTAATGGGGCTGTAATCATGCCGCCAATCATCGGGGCCGCAATACGGCGCATCACTTCTGATCCCGTACCGTCGCCCCACATAATCGGCAATAAACCCGCCATTATCGTCGCAACAGTCATCACTTTAGGCCTGACGCGTAGCACTGCTCCCTCATGTAGGGCGCGCATTAGCATGGGTTTTCCTCCCTGTGGATCTAACGCTTTATGCCTCGCAATAGCTTGATTTAAATAAAGTACCATTATTACGCCAAATTCAGCTGCTACCCCAGCCAATGCAATAAATCCTACCGCACCCGCAACGGATAAATTATACCCCAGCAAATATAGCAACCAAACACCACCAATAAGTGAGAACGGTAAAGTCCCCATTATTAACAACGCATCACTTACACGTGAGAATGTTACATAAAGCAAGACGAAAATAATGACCAGTGTGAATGGTAAGACTATTCTTAATTTAGCACTTGCTCGCTCTAAATATTCAAATTGACCAGACCAGGATAATGAGACGCCATCAGGTAATTTCACCTGCTGGGAAACAGCACGCTGCATATCTTCCACTGCTGATTTTAAATCGCGCCCACGTAAATCCACATAAACCCAATTAGATAAACGGGCATTTTCACTTTTCAACATTGGTGGACCATCAGTGATAGTGATGTCTGCCAATTCAGAAAGCGCAATCTGGCTACCATTTGCAGTAATTACCGGCAAGTTTTGCAATTTTTGGACGTTGTCACGTATTTCGCGCGGGTAGCGAATATTGATCGGATAGCGTTCACGTCCCTCAATCGTTTCACCGATATTTTGGCCGCCAATCACAGTTGCGACTAATGACTGTAACTCTTTGACTGAGACGCCATAGCGCGCCGCTTTAAGCCTGTCGATATTGATATCAACATAGCGCCCACCACCGAGTCGTTCCGCAAGAGCGGATGTGACACCAGGAACTTGCTTCACCACTCGCTCGATTTGCTCAGCCACCTGCTCAATGGTGGCAATATTATTGCCATTTACTTTAATGCCTACCGGGCTTTTGATACCCGTCGCCAACATGTCCAAGCGGTTACGGATAGGTGGTACCCAAACGTTAGCAATTCCCGGTACTTTCACCACGCTATCGAGTTCACTAACCAGCTTATCCATCGTCATTCCTGGCCGCCATTGATCGCGCGGCTTAAAACGAATAGTGGTTTCGATCATGGTCAGCGGTGCTGGATCGGTTGCAGTATCTGCGCGTCCAGCTTTACCAAATACCGTCGCCACTTCAGGCACGGTTTTGATTAAGCGGTCTGTCTGTTGCAGTAAACGTCCGGCTTCACGTGCGGAAATACCCGGCAGCGTTGATGGCATGTACAGCAAGTCGCCTTCATCAAGCGGTGGCATAAACTCACTTCCAAGTCGGCTCAGCGGCCATAACGTCGCCAATAATACTAACCCTGCAACCAGCAGCGTAGTTTTCGGGCGCGCCAACACTTTATCCAGCAGTGGTTCATAGGCAGCAATTAACCAACGGTTGATGGGATTTGCCTTTTCATCAGGGATTTTCCCGCGAATAAAATAGCCCATCAGCACTGGCACCAGCGTGATTCCCAACCCTGCCGCCACCGCCATGGCGTAGGTTTTGGTGAATGCCAACGGCGAAAACATGCGCCCTTCCTGCGCTTCGAGGGAAAACACCGGGATAAACGACAGCGTGATAATCAGCAAACTACAGAACAGCGCAGGCCCCACTTCCACGGCAGCTTGTTCTGATATCCGCCAGTAATCAGCTCCTGCTGGCTGTTTGCCAGGGTTGTCATGCCGCCACTGCTCCAGGACTTTATGCATGTTTTCGATCATCACGATCGCCGCATCAACCATCGCCCCTATCGCAATGGCGATCCCACCCAGCGACATAATATTGGCGTTCACCCCCTGGTAGTGCATGACGATAAATGCACCCAAAATCCCCAGCGGCAGGGTGATCATCGCCACCATTGCCGAGCGGAAATGGAACAGGAACAGCGCGCAAATAATGGCGACGACGATAAACTCTTCCAGCAACTTGTGTGAGAGTGTTTCAATCGCGTTTTCAATCAGATGCGAGCGATCGTAAACCGGAACGATTTCGACTCCCGCTGGCAAACTTTTCTGGATTTGCTGGAGTTTTGCCTTCACTGCATTAATGGTATCCAGCGCATTCTTGCCATAGCGCATTACAATGATGCCGCCCGCAACCTCACCTTCACCATTAAATTCCGCCACGCCCCGGCGAATTTCAGGCCCCATGCGCAGCGTTGCTACATCGCTCAATAATACCGGCACACCTTCGCGCGTGGTGATCACTACCTGTTTAAAATCATTCAGGTTTTTCAGGTAACCTGCTGTGCGCACCATATATTCGGCTTCGCCCATTTCGATGACCGAACCGCCACCTTCCTGGTTAGCGCTTTGCACCGCACTAATAACTTGTTCATGTGTGATGTTCAGCGCCCGCATGCGCTGCGGATCGAGAACGATTTGGTACTGTCGAACCATGCCGCCTACGCTGGCAACTTCCGAAACATTCGGCACAGTTTTGAGCTCAAATTTAAGCGTCCAATCTTGAAGGGCGCGTAAATCTGCCAGGCTGTGTTTGCCGGTTCTGTCCACCAGCGCATATTCATAAACCCAACCTACTCCCGTCGCATCCGGCCCTAACGAAGCTTTAGCTTCAGGCGGTAACTGCGACTGAACCTGGCTTAAATATTCCAGAACCCGCGAGCGTGCCCAGTACGGATCGGTGCCATCTTCAAATAGAATGTAGACATACGAGTCACCAAACATCGAAAACCCGCGCACAGTTTTCGCACCGGGTACCGAAAGCATGGTAGTGGTAAGCGGATAAGTAACCTGATCCTCAACGACCTGTGGCGCTTTACCTGGGTAATTGATACGAATGATCACCTGTACGTCGGAGAGATCTGGCAGCGCATCCAGCGGTGCGCGTTGTAGAGACCAAATTCCCCAGACCGCCATCATGATCGCCGCAAGCAACACCAGCAGTCGATTTTTAAGTGACCAGCGAATAACGGCGGCAATCATTTCATTGCCCCCGCCATCGGCATCAGATGAGTGATTACTGCGCCATGTTCATCATCCATTGTGAAACTGAACATCACGCGGTCCCCAACCTTCACACCCTGCGCGTCAGCGGCTGATTTCAGAGCAAAGTCCATGGTCATCGCCCCCCACTTCAACGCCGTAATAGGCTTGTGCGAAAGGGTGACAGCATCATCAGTAATCTCTTTCACCACCGCCTCGCCTTGGTATTCCTGGATGGCAGTAGTTGTAGCTTTCTCCTGTGGCAATGCACTTCGAAGGCTTGCTTCGGAATCAATCAGGAACTGCCCGGAGGTCACCACTTTATCGCCTTCGTTCAATCCTTGTTTAATCTCAACCCAGCCATTTTGCGCCGCCCCAACTACTACGTTCACCGGGTTGAAATGACCATCGTCCTGAGCGACTAACACCCGGCTATTACTGCCCGTTTCAATCATCGCCTCTTCCGGAATAGCCAGCACTGGCGGGAGATTAAGCTGCCTGGCTAGTTTCACATTGAGATACATCCCAGGCTTGAGCTTCATTAGTGGATTGTCCAGCACGATGCGCGCTTTCAGCGTTCGGGTGGACGTATCCATATTGGGCAGTAATTCACTCACGCGACCATGGAAAGTCTCGCCAGGCCAACTATTGCTCGATGCCTGAATCTCACTTCCCACTTGCAGCACCTGCGCCTGAATTTGCGGGTAATCAATCACAATCCACACAGCTTCGAGGCTGGCAACCTCAAACAGCGGTGCGGTTGGTGTAACCTGCGCCCCTTCGCGCGTTTCCAGCTTGTTGATGTAACCTGCTTGTTTAGCGCGTATCGTCACACGCGTTTGCGGTTTCCCGGTTTTCTCTACCTGGCGAATAATATCCGCAGGCATAAACTGGAGTTGCAGACGTTCTCGAGCGGCGGCACTTAATACGCCATCTCCCAAAAGACGCACCGCGAGATACTCTTGCTGTGCGGCCGTCCATTCAGGTATCCACAGCTGCGCAAGTGGTTCACCTGCTTTGACGAATTGCTGCGGCGCATTAACAAACAACTTCTCAACGACGCCATTAGCACTGGCCGGAATAATCTGCACGCTGCGCTCATCGGTAGAAACAGTGGCAAAAGCATCAAACTGATAATCCAGCACTTTCTTCTCAACCAACGCTGTTCTTATTCCCAGATTTTGTTGTTGGCGAGCGCTTACCGTCACTCCACCATCTTCAGTGGTTTCATCGGCGTAACGCGGCACCAGGTCCATATCCATAAACGGTGATTTACCCGGCTTATCGAAACGCTGTCCGGGCGTCATCGGGTCGTACCAATAAAGAACTTTTCGTTCTGTATGAACAGATTGTGTAGTAGTGGTGGAGTGGCTTTGTTTACCCGCGTAATACCCAGCGCCAAGTGCCGCCGCGATAGTGAGCGCTAACAATGAGAGTTTCGTTATGGTTTTCATTATTGGTTGTCATCCTGTGGCGTCAGGTAGCGGATGGCGGCCCAGGTTTCAGCCACGCTTTTTTCAGCGCTATTCGCGGTCAGTTCGGTATCGAGTAAGGTGCGGCGCGCAGTGAGCAAATCGGAAAGCGTGGATTGCCCGGCACGGTATTGGGCTTCAATCAGTGAAAGACGCTGGCGTTGCAACGGCAAAATCTCTTCTTGCTGGCGCAGCCAGAGTGTTTGAGCTGCCTGATACTGCGCGACAAGCGTGCGCACCAATGCTATACGGTCGCGGTTCGCCAATGCCAATTGGTCGTTGGCTTCCATTGAACGCGACATATCCGCCGCGAGATCTTTGTCCTGCCGCTGAGATTTAAACATCGGTAAATCGACGGTAAACATCACGCCTGCCATATCGTCGTAATCATCGGCGCGATGGGCGTAATAAACCTCAACCCCCACGTTCGGCTTCGCGGCGACTGCAGACTGCGCCGAACGAGCTTTGGCAACATCCGCCTCACGCGCCGCTTCTATCACTTCCGGGTGCTGCCCGACATTTTGTTCCAGTATTTCCGGGTCCGCAGGCAAGCGCTGATAGCGCGGTAATGTGCCGCGTGTGTCCTCAATGTTCTCACCGGTTAATTGCAGTAAACGAGTTTGCGCCAGCGTCACATCGCGCTGGGCGAGCGTGACTTTGTCTTGCATCCCCAATAGCGTCATGCGGATATCCACTACGCTGGATGCCGGGGAACTACCACTGGCGACGGTGGTTTTTTGCACGCTGATTTGGCGTTCGGTTTCTGCCACCAGCTTTTGAGCGCCCACCAGCACCTTTTGCGATAACGCTAAATCGAGCCAGGCCTGCGCCGTAACTCTTTGTAACGTCGCTCGAATCACTTCCGCTTTCGCAGCGCTGCTGGCCGATTGCGCCAGAATCGTTTCTGCTTTACGGTCGCGTTTTTCCTCGCTGACGTAATCCTGCATGATGCCAATGCGCTGCATGGTCATGCCTTCGCGAGTAAAACGGTGGCTGTTGCTGCCCTGTACCGGCACGTTTTCAATGCCGAATTTCAATTTCGGATCGGGTAATTCGCGGGCAGAATCAGCCATCGCATTCAGCGCGTTGCTCTGATTACGGTTGGCAGAAAGTTCTGCGGAATAATGAACGGCCGCGGCCAGGGTCTGTTGCAGGCTGAACTCTGCCGCATTTGCGACAGAGACAGACACAGCAAACAGCACCCCGCCGAGCCACAAGCTCAGGGAATGTTGTTTCATGATGACCTCAGTTACTTAGTCGGGGTAACCGAAGTGATTTTGTAGCCTTCGGACTGCTGGCTGAAGGCGAAGTCAACCGTTTCACCCGCTTTAACTACTGGCAATGCTCCCGCTTCAGGCAAGCTGAATGTCATGGTCATTGCTGGCCAGTTAAGGGCCGCGATAGGTTTATGGGCGATTGAAATGGAATCGTTGGTGACTTTCTTTACCACACCATGGCCGTGGTAAACCTCAGCCGCCATTGGCTGAGCCATCGACATTTCATGAGTCATATCGTGAGAAGCGGCGTGAGCCACGGTAAAGAAAGCTGACACTGACAGCGCAACGGCTGTGAAGAAACGTGCAGAAATAGCAGACATAAAAATCTCCAGAACTAAAGTCAAAGGATGAAATCCGTAAGGGATGAACCAAGACAGTGCTGGAGTTATTCTCTAAAACGACAAAACCGTATTGTGGCCGGAGGGCCAGTTGCAGGCGGGGTTAATAAGGCAACCGAGGTAACCATTTCAGTACATTCGGGGATCACTAAGGCCAGAGTGTCAGTGACCGGTAATGCAGCCAAAGAACTGTAGCCGTTATCTTTTTGCATCACGTCCGGAATGCAGTGTTTATCACACAGCGTTCCCTTCGCTTTCACCATATCCCAATGGTTTTTCATCAGCATATGCTCGCTATGCTGAACGGAAAGGGATGGTGCGCTAATTTCTACCGGGCAGTCATGCGATGCCACTGCGACCTGGCTGTTGACAAACAGCCAGCCAAACGCCAACAGCAGCATCAAAAGATGCTTTCTGAGGAAGCGTAAACGGCTTGTCGACCAGAAAGTGGATTGCAACTTGATTACCCCAAAATATACGAGGCGGCAGTATAGGCATTAGACCTTTTTATTTTAAAGCGATTTTTGGTTGCTTTACATTCAGATAAATAATTAACAATTATGTAATATAATTTTAATTAAATAATCCTCATATGATTATTAACAGAGCAATAAGCGATATAAATATATACCGCTAATCAATAAGTAAATGTCATAATTGCAAAGCTGCCGACAAAAGTGTCATGGCAGCAGAACGAAGCTTGCTAAATTTGATGCTCATCAGAATTCTGCGCCAATGATTCAGGCAGATTGGCACCGTTTTCGCCGACGACTGCAAAGCGTCTTATTTTTTTATTTTCTGGCATGGCGTTGCGCTCAGGTACTGCTCACCCCTTCAATGGGTAAAGATGCCGAACGCGACAGGGGACTCAAATGCTAACTACTCTTGAATTACTTATTGGGGTTGTGGTTATTGTCGGTGTAGCTCGCTACATCATCAAGGGCTACTCCGCGACCGGCGTATTATTCGTCGGTGGTTTAACGTTACTGATTATAAGTGCCCTGATGGGCCATAAGGTTTTACCTGGCAATGCCGAAAGCACCGGGTATACCGCAACCGATATCGTTGAATACGTCAAAATCCTGCTGATGAGCCGCGGTGGCGATCTCGGTATGATGATCATGATGCTGTGTGGTTTTGCAGCTTACATGACACATATCGGCGCCAATGACATGGTGGTTAAGCTGGCGTCTAAGCCGCTGAAATTAATCAACTCACCCTATATTCTGATGATCGCCGCTTATTTCGTGGCTTGTTTGATGTCGCTGGCGGTTTCATCTGCAACCGGCTTGGGTGTGTTGCTGATGGCAACATTGTTCCCGGTCATGGTGAACGTGGGGATTAGTCGTGGCGCGGCGGCAGCAATTTGTGCCTCTCCTGCTGCAATCATCCTGTCTCCAACTTCTGGCGACGTAGTGCTGGCGGCAAAAGCTGCCGAAATGTCATTGGTTGATTTTGCCTTTAAAACCACCGTGCCAATATCTATCGCTGCCATTATTGCCATGGCGATTGCCCACTTCTTCTGGCAACGCTACCTGGATAAAAAAGAAAACGTCAGCCACGAAATGCTCGATGTCAGCGAAATCCAGACTACTGCGCCTTCTTTCTATGCCATCCTGCCATTTACGCCAATTATCGGCGTGCTGATTTTCGACGGCAAATGGGGTCCACAACTGCATATCATCTCAATTTTGGTGATCTGTATTCTGATTGCCGCGGTGATTGAATTCTTCCGCAGCTTCAAAGCGCAAACCGTCTTCTCTGGTCTTGAAGTCTGCTATCGCGGTATGGCTGATGCCTTCGCAAACGTAGTTATGCTGTTGGTTGCTGCTGGTGTGTTTGCACAAGGCCTTAGCACCATCGGCTTTATCCAGAGCCTAATCTCAATTGCCACCTCGTTTGGTTCAGCAAGTATCATTCTGATGCTGGTGTTGGTCGTACTCACCATGCTGGCAGCAATGACTACCGGCTCCGGTAACGCACCGTTCTATGCCTTTGTTGAGATGATCCCGAAACTGGCCCACTCATCTGGTATCAACCCTGCGTACCTGGCGATTCCGATGCTGCAAGCCTCCAACCTTGGACGCACCATTTCTCCGGTTTCCGGTGTGGTTGTTGCGGTTGCGGGTATGGCAAAAATTTCTCCATTCGAAGTGGTAAAACGCACGTCAGTACCCGTTGCTGTTGGTCTGATTGTCGTGATTATCGCCACCGAAATTCTGGTGCCGTCTGCTGCTATTCTGCCTTAATCTTCTGCTTTGTAATAAGCGCCTCATTGAGGCGCTTTTTTTATGTTTAAATAAAGCGACTTCTGGAAGCCTGAGCGAGAAAACGATGAAATTAATGTGGCGAAACACGCTAATCCTGACTTCCCTACTAGCCACCAGCCATCTGTTACACGCGGAAGAGCTCACCGCCAAACAGTATGCCGATTTCGACCGTTACGTGTTGGCTCTGTCCTGGCAAACCGGTTTTTGCCAGAGCATACATGAGCGTAACCGCAACGAACCTGCCGAATGTAAAACTCAGCAAGAGCAAAATGACAAGCGCACTTTCTTAACCGTGCACGGCCTGTGGCCAGGTTTGCCAAAATCGGTTGCGGCGCGAGGCGTGGACGAAAAACGGTGGATGCGTTACGGCTGTTCAACCCGCCCGGTGCCGAACATGGCCGAAGCTCGCGGTTCACAAAAATGCCAGGCGCCAGCACCTGTGTTATCAACAGATATCGCCAGCAAACTTGCGGGCGTCATGCCAGGTGCTGGAGGTCAGTCGTGCCTTGAACGCTATGAGTTCGCAAAACATGGCGCGTGTTTTGGTTTTAACCCCAACGCCTATTTCGGCACCATGGTTCGCCTGAACAATGAATTCAAACAAAGCGCTTTCGGTGAATTTTTGGCAACAAACTACGGCAAAGTCGTCACGCGAAAAGCGTTCAATAAAGCGTTGGAAAAGAGCTGGGGAAATGATGCGGTGAAGGCGGTAAAACTGACCTGTAACGGTAACCCGGCATACCTGACGGAAATGCAAATCTCCCTGGATGCTGCAAAAATTAATGGCCCACTTAATGAAAGCTCGTTTGTCACACAAAGAAATCCAGGCAACTGCGCGAAGCAGTTCCGCCTGGATGCTGTAGGTTATTGATCGTTAAGCAACGTGTGGTTGTTTAGCCGACTCGTCTGCGACTGGCTTTCCATTATCGGGAGTCAGATCGCAGTTCTTTGGCAGCGTCAGAGTTATCAATGCTGCAATCACCAACGAACCAGCCAGGGCGCAGACGGCCATGTTCTGCCCGTAGAGATAAATCATCATCCCCACCAACCACGGGCCGCAGAAGCCCCCCAGATTGCCTAATCCGTTAATCACACCACGTGCCCCGCCGGCAACTTCTGGAGATGCAATTCGCCCCGGAATCGACCAGAACGGACTGGTTGCAGCCTTCAGGAAGAACCCGCACACCACTAAAGCAATATAGGCCGCGATAATGTTATGACGTAAAACTACCGATGCCAGCAATGCCGCGGCAAAACACAATAGTGAAATCATCACCCACAGTCGACGTTTACCGGTTTTATCGCTGAGCATTGAAATGACATAGATACCGATAATAGTCGCGACAAAAGGCACTATTGCCAGCAGCCCGACACCCGCCATATTCGCGCCGGTAAGGTTTTTGAGGATTGTCGGCAACCACAGCGTGTAGCCGTAATCACCGGTTTGGTAGAAAAAGTTAAGTGCCACCAGCTTCATAAGACTGCTGTTACGAAATACATCGCGCAACGGGGCATTACTTACAGGCTGTTTCAGGCTTCGCGCCTGACGATCGCGTTCAAATTCCGCCAGCAGGTATTCACGTTCTGCAGCAGGTAACCAGCGAGCGTCTTGCGGACGGTCGCTAATCAGCCACCACCACACCGCCAACACCACAATCGACAGCAAACCTTCGATGATAAACAGCCAGCGCCAGTCCAGACTCTGAATAATCGCACCCGAGATTGGCGCGGTTACCATACCGCCGATAGGAGCGAACATCATGACGAAAGCATTCGCTCGCCCAATTTCGCGGTCCGGGAACCAGTTGCTGATCATCGTTAACACGACAGGCAGCATTCCGCCCTCGGCGACACCAAGCACAAACCGCAGAACTAAGACCTGATAGTGGTTGGTGACAAAACCTGTGGCGACAGAAACGATAGCCCACGCCACCAGCGACCAGGCGATAAAGCGTTTACCACTACCATTCACCGCCGCACGCCCACCGGGGATCTGCAAGAAAAGGTAACCTATAAAAAATATCCCGCTGGTGAGACCTGCCATTTGGCTGGTTATACCTAAATCAGCCTCCATGCCACCGGGAAGTGCGAAACTAATATTCACCCGATCCATAAAAGAAATAATACAGGCGATTAAAATAGGCGCGACCACGCGCCACCAGCGAGTGCCGGGGATTTTCTTTTCCATGGTATTTATCCGTGACAATAAAAGTCATTGCCCTTTTTAATAAAGGGCTCCGGGGAATTAATTAATACGGTGCGGCAGAGCTTTATGGTTGAAATAAGCCTCAACGTTTTCAAATACGATATTACTCATGCGCTGACGTGTTTCATGTGTGGCGCTGGCAACATGGGGTTGCAATACCACATTCTCCATACAGATTAATTCACCAGGTACATTAGGTTCATTCACAAAAACGTCCAGACCAGCACCGGAAATATCACCATTTTGTAAGGCGGTAATTAAATCCTGCTCATTAATAATACTACCCCTAGCGATATTAATGACCAACGCATGTTTAGGTAATGCCTCGAATACTTGCCGATTCACAATGCCGTGACTTGCCTTGCCACCCGATACCGCAACAATAAAAAAGTCACTATTGCGAGCAAGACTTAATACATCCTCACACCAGTGATACGGCAGTGAGCTATCCATTTCGCGATCGGTGTAATAAATTTCCATATCAAAGCCGATGGCACGACGGGCAATGGCTCGGCCAATATTCCCCATCCCAAAGATGCCGATACGTTTACGGCTCACCTGGGTTGCCAATGCAGGGCTTTCCTGAAGCCAGCGCCCTTCTCGTACGAAGCGGTCACCCTGGCAGAGCTGGCGAGCACTACTCAACAGCAAACCGAAAGCCAGGTCAGCGACATCGTCGGTGAGTGCCCCGGCAGTAATGGTCACCGCAATATCGCGACGGCGAGCATATTCCAGATCCACCGCATCAGTGCCGACACCAAAAACAGCAATCACACCGACCTGTGGCAGATTTTCCAGCACGGCGGTAGTCACGCCGATATCTCCCCGCGTCACAACAGCACCAATTTGTGCGCCGTTATCAGCAAGCCAGGCCGCAGCGTCAGACTGCTGGTAAAGACGATGAACGGTGTAATGAGTCTCCAGTTGCTGCTGAAGTGCATCCATCACTGGAGCAATAAGTAATACGTGTTGGGTAGGTTGCGACATGGTTCCCCCGGTTAAGTCAGCTAAGTCAATATTTCTGCTTAACATCAAAGCCTTTTTAAGCGCAGGGTTTTGCGACGTAGGTCACGCCAATCCATGTTAGAAAACCGTGTTACCGTTAGCGTGATCGCTTCAGCATTTAAGCGACTAAAGCGTGCCGCCAAGAGATAAGCGATAGTGCAAATCGACTTGTTCAATTGTTGGTTGTTTATTGATTTTCTTCAATAAAATCTCCGTAGCGACTTTCCCGATTTCAAAGCGTGGCGTGACAACACTAGCAAGTTTTGGAACCGTAACCTGGCCGATTTCAAGGCCGTGAAAACCAGCAATTCCCATCTGTTCCGGCACACGAATGTTGGCAGCCAGGCATTCTTGTAACACGCCTGCGGCGAGATCGTCATTAGTACACAAAATACCGTCCATATCCGGGTACATCTGGCGCGCCATAGCCATCATTCCTGTTCCTACGCTTACAGAGGAAACTTTATTTGGCATTAGCCGTCCGTCAGTCAAACCCGCGTCAGCCATGGCTTTGCAATACCCTTCATACCGTTTGATATCACGCACATCGGCCATCGAACCTAAATAGATAATCCGCTTCTTGCCACTGGCAATCAGCATATTGGTCATATCAAATCCGGCACGGAAGTTATCAAAGCCGACGTTAATGCGCCCGCTACCAGATACCAGGTCCATCACTTCAGCCACAGGGATTCCGGCAGCACTTAAATACTTCTCGGTCCGCAGTGTATGCACGGTTTCCGTCAGGATAAGTCCCGCGACGTTAAAACCCAGCACAGTGGCAATTTGCTCTTCTTCGCGCTCGCGGTCGTAAGCGTAATTAACCACCAGAGTCTGGTATCCCATTGGCTTTGTTACGGATTCGATACCTGCCAGTAAATCGGCAAAAATCTGGTTATTAAAGGAGGGAATAATGACGCCGATTCGCGGCTGCATATTGCTCGCCAAAGCCCTGTTTTCAGGGTCAGGCATATAATTCACTTCCGCCATAACTTCAGCAATTCGGGCGGCAGTTTCCGGGGCGACTTTATCCGGTGTGCGCAAATAACGGCTGACGGTCATTTTTGTCACCCCCGCAAGGGCGGCAATGTCCTGCAATGTAATGCGCTGGTACTTCATCTGGTTTTCCTGATAACCCGCGGAAAAAGGATTATGCCTCGCATCCTTAACAAAAGAAAAGCTACCACACTTCACACTCCAGGTATCATGCGGGCGTAACACCATTCGCAGTGATCTACTTCACAGTTTTACCCGCTCTGAACCGCTTTGATAAGGGATATTAAATACGATGCAAAAATAACAGGAATTCACCATGACGAATTTGTTTACGCTCGACAACAAACGCGTATTAATTACCGGCTCTGCACAAGGAATAGGCTTTTTATTAGCACAAGGCCTGGCTGAGCATGGTGCTGAAATTATCATCAATGATATTACTGCTGAACGCGCCGAACATGCGGCAATGAAATTACGTGACAGTGGTTATACCGCCTGGACTGCTGCATTTAATGTTACCGACCCGGAAGCGGTGGAAACTGCGATTGAAAATATCGAGCAAGAGATCGGGCCGATTGATGTATTAATTAATAATGCTGGCATCCAGCGTCGCCACCCATTTACTGAATTTCCTGTTAATGAATGGAACGATATTATTGCAGTAAATCAAACTGCCGTATTTTTAGTTTCACAATCTGTTTCACGACGCATGGTTAAACGCCAGGCCGGCAAAATAATCAATATTTGCTCAATGCAAAGCGAGTTGGGCCGCGACACAATTACGCCATATGCCGCAGCAAAAGGCGCGGTGAAAATGTTGACCCGCGGTATGTGCGTGGAGCTGGCGCGCTACAACATCCAGGTTAACGGTATTGCGCCGGGTTACTTCAAAACAGATATGACCAAAACGCTGGTCGACGATGAAGCTTTCACCCAGTGGCTATGCAAACGCACACCAGCGGCTCGCTGGGGCGATCCTGAGGAATTGATTGGTGCTGCGGTGTTCCTGTCATCAAAAGCATCCAACTTCGTGAATGGCCACCTGCTGTTTGTTGATGGCGGCATGCTGGTTGCGGTGTAAGGGGGAAATATGATTATTGATAAACTTGAGAATGCCGCTCAAAACCCGGTGTACCCAACTGTGATTCGCCATGCGTTACAAGCCATTATCGCAAACTGTCCACAGCAATTAGCCAACGGCAAATACCCGATTGAAGGCGAACTTATCTATTTCTCGGTGTTTGATGGCAAAACCATACTCCTGAAAGAGCAACGTCCTGAAATGCATGCCCGTTATATCGACGTGCATATCGTGCTTGAAGGCGAAGAGATAATCGGTGCCGCACCGGTGGATCAGCAGCAGCAACAAGACGGTGGGTTCGATGAGCAAAATGATATCGGGTTCTATAAAAACATGGGCTGTGAAACATTGATAAAACTACGACCGGGGGACCTGACGATTCTTTTCCCCGGCGAGCTTCATCGCCCTATGGCAACGCTAAATGAACCGGCTGCGCTGAGGAAAATTGTGGCGAAGATAGATGTGAGTTTGATTAGCAGATAACAGCTGTTGAATTAAATGCGGAAGACAAAAAACAATCAGTTCACTATTAGTTCCGGGTTTGTAGACATATGCTTTGTTTATCAAATGCGGAGGTAATAATGAACACAACGAAACGTTTTTTAATGCAGTTAAAAGCCCAATTCGAACGTGAAGAAAAAGCGCATAAGCTGTTGGGTTTGATTTGGCTTTCACCCCAACAGCGCTATGAAATTTTAAAAGAGATTATGTTGCCGATCGCGGTTAAATGAGTGGCTGAATGGCGGGTAATAGCCACTTACCCGCCTACAACAGCTAACCTTTCAAAAATGCCAACAAATCAGCATTAACCCGGTCTTTCTCCGTGGTGCAAATGCCGTGTGAGCCACCTTCATAAACTATGAACGTCGCATCTGGCAGTGTTGCCGCTGTCACCTTACCGCAGGTTTCAAAGGGCACAATCTGATCGTCGTCGCCATGAATAACCAGCGTCGGAATGGTCATTTTCTTCAGGTCTTCGCGCAAATCGGTTTCCGAGAACGCTTTGATACAGTCATACAACGCTTTGATGCCACCTTGCATGCCTTGCTCAACAAAACTCTCTCTGACACCTTCTGAGATTTCAGCCCCTGAGCGGTTATAGCCGTAGAACGGTAGCGTCAGCTCTTTGAAGAAGTCCGCACGGTTCGCACGCACGCCTTCGCGGATACCATCGAACACATCAATGGGTACACCATTTGGGTTGAAGTCCGTTTTGACCATGATGGGCGGAACGGCACTTATCAGCACCGCTTTTGCCACACGGCTGATGCCATGGCGGCCAATATAACGCGCCACTTCCCCGCCGCCGGTTGAATGCCCAACGTGAACGGCATCTTTGAGATTCAAATGCGCGGTCAGTTCGGAAAGATCATCGGCGTACTGATCCATGTTATTTCCTTCCCAGCTTTGCGATGAGCGCCCATGCCCTCGCCTGTCATGAGCAATAACCCGAAATCCCTTCTGCCCTAGGAAAAACATCTGGTCTTCAAACGCATCCGCCGTTAATGGCCAGCCGTGGCTGAATACTACCGGTTGCCCTTCTCCCCAATCCTTAAAGTAAAGAGAACTGCCGTCCTTTAACGTGAGTTTGTCGTAATGGCTCATGATATCTCCGGTTCAGGTGATGACCGCACAAGGCCTGAGTGAAACGTGCCTATAAAGAGTAATGCAAGTTTTGCCCATGGCAGGTTTATTTACGGTCAGCAATTAATCAATGCGGCTTATGGACGGTTTCTTTCGATAGTTTGAAGTTGCTCTCAAAATGTTAATAAACATGGAGCACTCCATTCCCGAAGGCGTCATGTTACCGATATCATGTTACCGGTATCAGAGAGATGGTGAATTATGTTTAGTATTCGAAGCCCTAAATAATTCGAGTTGCATGAAGGCGGCGACGCAGTGAATCCCCAGGAGCTTACACAGGTAAGTGACTGAGGTGAACGAGGAAGCCAACGCACTTGCAGCTTGAAGTATGACGGGCGTATTCACCTATTAATTCGGCGCAGAGGACAAATATATGACCGAAATAACAGCACATTACGGCGCAGGGACCCTACTTGGGATCGCAGCTTGTGCAGTCGTACTCCTACTTATTCTCATCATGCGCTTCAAAGTGCATGCATTCTTAGCATTAACTCTTGTGAGTGTTGTTGTTGCGCTGGTCACCGGTGTGCCGTTCGATAAAATTGTCCCAACAATTTTGGGCGGTTTTGGTAGTACCCTGGCGGGTGTTGCCCTGCTGGTTGGCCTGGGTGCCATGATTGGTCGTTTACTTGAAATCTCTGGCGGTGCCAAAGTATTGGCTGACACACTGGTCGGGAAATTTGGTTCACACCGCGCGCCACTAGCGCTTGGCGTTGCATCTTTGCTGTTTGGCTTCCCAATCTTCTTCGATGCGGGCCTGGTGGTGATGCTGCCAATTATTTTCAGCGTAGCAAAACAATTCGGTGGTTCTACGCTGAAATATGCACTGCCTGCTGCGGGTGCGTTCGCTGTAATGCACGCACTTTTGCCACCGCATCCGGGTCCGGTTGCTGCAAGTGAATTGCTGGGCGCGAACATTGGGCTTCTGGTCATTGTTGGCCTGGTTATCGCGATTCCAACCTGGTATCTCGGTGCGTATCTGTTTGGCCTGTATGCTGGCAAGAAATTCGAAGTACCATTGCCTTCTTCTTTCCTCGGCAATGTAGAAGCTGATCCAAACCACCAGCCACCATCTTTTGGCACTGTATTGTCAATTCTGCTGCTGCCACTGGTGCTTATTTTCCTTGATACTGGCCTGAACACAGCAACTGTGCTCGGTTGGGTAACGGCTGACAATATCGTAGTTCAGTTCCTGCGCATGTTGGGTAAAACCCCGATTGCATTGCTGATAACTGTATTCTTTGCTCTTGCTGTGTTTAGTGGTCGTCATAGCCGCCAGCATCTGGAAAAAGTGTGCGATGGCGCGCTTGGCCCAATCTGCGGCATCATTTTGGTGACCGGTGCGGGTGGTATGTTCGGTGGTGTTCTGCGTGCCAGCGGCATTGGTGATGCGCTTGCTGGTGTGCTGTCTGATACAGGTATGCCGGTGATTGTTGCCGCGTTTGTTATCTCTACCGCTCTGCGTGTGGCACAAGGTTCTGCGACCGTTGCTCTGACTACCACTGCGGCACTTATCTCGCCAATGGTTGCGGCAACGCCAGGCCTGAGCCAGTTCGATCTGTGCTTCATCGTGGTGGCAATTGCAGGTGGTGCGACTGTTCTGTCTCACGTTAACGACTCCGGTTTCTGGCTGGTTGGCCGTTTCCTGGAAATGGACGAGAAAACCACACTGAAAACCTGGACCGTGATGGAAACGCTGATTGGTACTATCGCTTTCCTGTTCGCATTAGTCGGTAGCATTATTCTGTAACTGCAGTTTGTGACTCAGGTCACTTTAAACTATACGTTAAGCTCAGTATTATCACTGTAGACCAAACCCTCACTCTTACCGGTGAGGGTTTTCTTTTGTAAGGTCCCCATCAGGCACATGAGTGCCTGTTTTTTTACACGGAGAGAAATATGTCCAGACCAGCCATTATCATTAATGAACTCGATGCCGAGCGTATTGACCGTTTGCTGGAGCAACCACAATTTGCTAACCAGCCGGTAGCTACAGTGCTGAACGCAGAACTGGACAGAGCAGAAATGTGTAAGCCTGAAGATATTCCGGCCGACGTCGTTACGATGAACAGCCGCGTAAAATTCCGCGATCTATCCTCAAAAGAAGAGCATGTTCGCACGCTGGTTTACCCAGTAAACCTAACAGACAGCGACAATCAACTCTCAGTCATGGCGCCGGTTGGCGCAGCACTGCTGGGTTTGCGTGTTGGTGCGACAATTAATTGGACGTTACCGAACGGTAACCAGACGCATCTGGAAGTGCTGGAGTTGCAATACCAGCCGGAAGCCGCTGGCGAGTACCACCGTTAAATGATGTGTCCCCCTTTCTTGAAGGGGGACAATAATTGTCAGGCCGATTCCCTTAGCACCAACTCCCCTGAAATAATTATCTTCTGAGCAGGCAGCGCCGGCTCTTTAATCTTATTCACAATCAATGTTGCCGCCTGTCGGCCTGCTTCTTCGCTGGATGAAGAAACGTAAGTGAAGCGTGGCGAGGTGAGATTAATGTGCATCATGTCTTCGAAGCCAATCAACGAAACCTGTTGAGTCAAAAACACGTCTTTACCGACCGTTCGCCCAACTTGCTGGATACCATTGAGGCAGCCAATAATTGCTGATGGTGAATGGCAGAGCATTGCGGTGATTTTGCTGTTTTTCTCAAGCAATTGACGTGTTAAACGTGCAGCATTCTCGGTGTCGTTTTCACAAACTGGAGCCCACTCTTCGCGAAACGGCAAATTGTATTGCGCCAGTGCATTGCGATAACCCAGCAAACGCTCTTCGCGCATCAAGTTCGATGCAGTTCCACCCAAATAGGCGATATTTCGGTGACCACGGTCAATCAAATAACGCGTTGCCTGGTTTCCGGCCTGGCGATTATCTCGACCAATGACATCCCGATGGCTGCTTACAGTCGATTCAGCAATGATGACTGTTGGCAACGGGCATTGTGCAATCAGCGCCGGAATAGAGGCTAAGCGGTGGTTAGCATCGAGATAAATAACACCCGCCACGCCTTGCTGCGAAAAAGATGTTAAACACTGTTGAAGCTGTTGGTCATCGTCCTGCGGGTGGCCCAGAAAAACCATATAGCCTTGTTTTTCCAGATAATGGACGACGCTTGCCATAACGTTTACACAAAAGGAGTCATTGAAATCACGGATAACCAGGCCGATAAGATTTGAGGTACTGGAACGTAGGTTCGCCGCCGCAACGTTATGGACGTAGCCAAGCTGTTTGATCGCAGCGTTAACCTTTTCAATAGTTGCCTCAGAGATCTTACCTTTTTGGCGTAGCACCAATGACACGGTGGAGACAGAAACTCCCGCCAGTTGGGCTACATCAATAATATTGACCTTTTTCATCCCGTTCCTATGCACTAAATATCCTTGTTATCAATACCATAAAGCCCCCAGTAAACATACCGGGGGCTAACTATTTTCCATCTCTTTCCCCTATAGCATTCAAGTTGCAGGAAGACGGCAAAAGAACTTAGCCCCAGGAACTTACTTGAGTAAGTGACTGGGGTAAGTGAATGCAGCCAACGCATCTGCAGCTTGAAGGATGACGGGGGAAGTTATTTACCAATCATTGTGGACATCGTCTGTGCGATAAATTGAGCTCGTGCGCCAAATATCACCTGAATGCCCGAGTCGCCAACAAACACTACGCCGCGCGCGCCGAGACTATTGAGACCGTCTTTGTCTACACGGTCGCTTTTTTCCACTTCCAGACGCAGACGCGTAATACATGAACCAACAGAGTTAATGTTCTCTGCCCCACCCAACAAGCCGATAATATCGCCAGCAAGTTCAGTATCGGTTTTATCGTTAGCGTTGGCAGTAATATCAGCGCGGCCCGGTGTTTTCACATCGAAACGGCGAATAACAAAACGGAAAGTGAAGTAATAAATCAGCGCCATCGGTATACCGACAATCACAGCCGACAAGAAGTTAGTCTGATAACCGTTGAACGACGGCAGGATCCCGAAGGAGATGTAGTCAATCATGCCTGCCGAGAACGACTTGGCGATATGCGCATGCAGCAGGTACATACACATGTAAGACAGGCCAGCCATAATTGCGTTGAATACATACAGGATTGGCGCAACAAAGATAAAGGTAAATTCAACCGGTTCAGTAATGCCTGTCAGGAAACAGGTCAATGCCGCAGAGAACAGAATACCGGAGGCAATTTTCTTATTTTTGGTGTTCGCTTCGTGGTACATCGCCAGACATGCTGCAGGCAGTGCAAACAGCATCAGTGGGAATTCACCCTGCATGAATTTGCCTGCGTTATGGTAGCTGTCGCTGCTAAAGGATTTCACACCTTCTTCGAGCATCTTGAACCAGATTGTCTGGTCACCGTGGATAACCTGGCCTGCTGTGGTCGTGTACTCACCAAATGAATACCAGAATGACGGATACCAGATGTGGTGCAGCCCCAACGGAATTAACGCACGTTCAACCAGGCCGAAGATAAACGTTGAAAGCGCCTGATTATCACCATTCACAATAACCGACAGCGAATCAATTCCCGACTGGATATATGACCAAATCCATGGCAATGCCATCCCGAGCAGGAACGATAAAAACGCGGTAGCAATGGCAACAAAGCGTTTACCCGAGAAGAAACCGAGGAACTCAGGGAGCTGCATGGTGTGGAATTTGTTATAGCACCATGCGGCCAGAATGCCGGAAATCAGGCCACCAAACACACCCATCTGCAACGTTGGGATGCCAACAACCATGGCATATTTCCCGCCTGCTGCCGCCATTTCTGGCGTGATATGCATCACCGTGCCAATTGTGACGTTAATAATAAAGACTGATACCGCCGCCGACAGTGCAGCAATCCCCGATTCAGCAGCCAAACCCACAGCCGAGCCAATCGCAAACAGCATCGGCAGGTTGTCGAAAATCACCCCACCCGCATTCATCATTAACGGCAAATGGAATTTATCGCCGAAGGCCAGTAACAAGCCTGCCGCCGGCAACAAAGAGATAGGCAGCATTAATGCGCGGCCTATCATCGACAATTTAGATAACGATTTTGTAATACTGGATAGCAAACTCATAAACAATCCCCCGGTGTTGACGCCGCCTACGCGTTTTTGGTTTTACGCGTTTTTATGCTTGGTAGAACGTTCTACTAGAACGTTCTACCTATACTGACGAAACGTTTTTTGCCCGGCAACTAAAATATGCGTTGTAGCCATACTGTTATCGAATATTTGAAGTTGAGCAGGTTTTGACCTGCAATTTATGAGGGCTTATTGGAAGTGAAATAGATGTTATAAGGCGGATAAGCTCGCGTCATCCGCCAAAAAACATGACGCCGTTAGCGCAAATTCTTACGTATAACAAACAGTAAGAACGCCATCAGCAAACCTGGCAACCAAACCCATTGTAGCTCAGACCAAATTACCGCCTGACCACGGGGTTCGAGGTAGCGAGAGAGCTGAAAAGGTGCGACACGAATCACCTGCCATGGCGCAAAAAATCGTTCATCTGACCACGGCCATAGCCAGCCAACACCCTTGCCGCCGGTCGTAACCGAGTCCAACAGGCTATGCGAAAGCAGTGACACCGTCAGGAATAACCAGACGCGAACAAAACCTGCGCGGAACCAACGATAGCCAAATAGACACAGTAGCGGCACCACAAATGCAAACAGCAAAGAGTGCGTGAACCCACGGTGACCAAAAGCATTGCCATACGCCACGCCAAATTTAAACGCCAGTACATCGGCATCCGGCAACATCGCCAGAATGATCCCGCCCAATAGCAGACGTGGAGGAATAATTTTTTTGCCAAGCCCTAATCCTAAACAAATGGGTACCGCAGCGTGAGTGATGATAGTTGGCATAGAAGGCATTGTCTGATGAGTGGAAAAAGCAGAATAGCTCAGGATAAACAAAAAGAAACCAGGCTTAACATCCGAAACTGGTCACTACTTCCTCTCTAACAGCCTGGGCTAAGAGGAACGTTTCACCGTGATAATTTATGGCCTGACGAACAAGGTTTTCACACCAAAATCTGCCCATCTACATCTCATAACTGCCGCTATAAAATCTGTAAACGTAGACATTAGTCGACTTTTCATCTAAAAGTTCTGCGGTTGGCATTAGACAAATCCCGCTAACTAATAATAATGGCTGAATGTTAAAGAGCGGCAACTCAGCTAGCCGCCAGGCATTTCGCCACTGATCAACACAACCACACACCCTCTTGGAGAATTTATGCAATCCTCGGTTAACAACAACGAGAGCCGAACCTTCTTCGGTCATCCTTACCCGTTAGGCTCACTGTTCTTTACTGAGATGTGGGAGCGATTCTCATTTTACGGGATCCGTCCGTTACTCATTTTGTTTATGGCAGCAACGGTTTACGACGGCGGTATGGGGCTTGCGCGTGAAAACGCATCGGCAATCGTCGGTATCTTTGCTGGCTGTATGTATCTGGCAGCGCTGCCTGGCGGATGGCTTGCTGATAACTGGTTAGGGCAGCAGAGAGCTGTCTGGTATGGCTCGATTCTCATTGCCCTCGGCCACCTGTCGATTGCGCTTTCCGCGTTCATGGGCGACAACCTGTTCTTCATCGGCCTGATGTTTATCGTTCTTGGCTCTGGCCTGTTCAAAACGTGCATCTCAGTCATGGTCGGGACGCTGTATAAAAAAGGCGATGCGCGTCGTGACGGCGGTTTCTCGTTGTTCTATATGGGCATCAACATGGGTTCGTTTATTGCCCCCCTGATCTCCGGGTGGCTGATAAAAACCCACGGCTGGCACTGGGGCTTCGGTATCGGTGGTATCGGAATGCTGGTTGCGCTGGTTATCTTCCGTGTGTTCGCCGTTCCGGCCATGCAACGCTACGACAGTGAAGTGGGCCTGGATTCAACCTGGAACAGTCCGGTAGCTAAGAAAAACGGTGTCGGTGGCTGGTTGCTGGCACTGGCGGTCGGCGTGGCTGTTATCGTGACGCTGATTGCAAAAGGTGTAATTGTCATTAACCCCGTTGCGGTTGCCAGTGTGCTGGTATACGTGATTGCGGCGTCGGTAGCGCTCTATTTTATCTATCTGTTCATGTTCGCGGGTCTTAACCGCAAAGAGCGCGCCAGGCTGCTGGTTTGCTTTATTCTGCTAGTTTCTGCGGCCTTCTTCTGGTCTGCGTTTGAGCAGAAACCCACTTCGTTCAACCTATTTGCGAATGACTACACCGACCGCATGATCGGCGATTTTGAAATCCCTGCTGTGTGGTTCCAGTCAATCAATGCGCTGTTTATCATTTTACTGGCACCGGTGTTTAGCTGGGCATGGCCGCGCCTTGCACGTAATAACATCCGCCCAAGTAGTATCACCAAGTTTATCATCGGTATTTTATGCGCCGCTGCGGGCTTTGGTTTGATGATGCTGGCAGCACAAAATGTTCTGAACAGCGGCGGTGCTGGTGTGTCGCCACTGTGGCTGGTGGGAAGCATCCTGATGCTGACACTCGGCGAGCTGTGCCTGAGTCCAATTGGACTTGCGACCATGACACTGCTGGCTCCAGAAAGAATGCGTGGCCAGATGATGGGGCTTTGGTTCTGCGCCAGCGCGCTGGGTAACCTTGCGGCAGGCCTGATTGGCGGTCACGTGAAAGCCGATCAGTTGGATATGCTGCCTAACCTGTTCGCGCGTTGTTCCATTGCGTTACTGATCTGTGCGGCTGTACTGTTCGTGCTGATTATTCCGGTACGCAAAATGCTGGAAAATGCTCAGGTGAAGACAGAACAAAAACCGGTGAGCAATGCCTGATTAGTCATATCGTCACCCGTAATGAGGCCAGTCTGACGACAGGCCTCATTCTTTGAGCAGGCCCGGAAATATACATAGAATTGCAGAAAATTAATTCAGAAGGGAAACCCTCGCCGGAAAGCGAGGGTTAAACGGGAAGTTTAAGCTTCGACCGTAATGCTCAGTGTTTCAAAAACCACTGTCTGACCCGCAACGATTTTGCAGCGTTTGCGGGTTTCTACTTCGCCGTCTACTTTCACCAGCCCTTCTGCAATCACCGCTTTCGCCTGTGCGCCGCTTTCACACCAGCCTTCCAGCTTCAGCAGATCGCATAATTCAACGTGTGGGTGTTTACCTAATGAGAAGGTCGCCATTTTATTCTCCATGGACATCATGATATTCCTCGCAAGCCTGCAAGGTATTCTGGATAAGAGTGGCGACGGTCATTGGGCCAACGCCACCCGGAACCGGCGTAATATACGAGGCTTTGGCAGCGGCTTCATCATAATTTACGTCGCCGACCACTTTACCGCTCTCCAGACGGTTAATACCCACGTCCACCACAATCGCCCCTTCTTTGATCCACTCACCTGGAATAAAGCCAGGTTTACCAACAGCAACGATCACCAAATCAGCATTTTCAACGTGATGACGAAGGTTTTTGGTAAAGCGGTGAGTCACGGTAGTGGTGCAACCCGCCAACAGCAGTTCCATGCTCATCGGGCGGCCAACAATGTTGGATGCGCCAATCACCACGGCGTTCAGGCCGTAGGTATCAATACCGTAACGCTCAAGCAGCGTCACGATGCCACGTGGCGTACAAGGACGCAGACGCGGCGAACGTTGGCACAGGCGACCTATGTTGTAGGGATGGAAACCATCAACATCTTTATCCGGGTCGATACGCTCCAGAACTTTCACGTTATCGATACCTGCGGGCAGGGGTAACTGCACCAGGATACCGTCAATTTCTTTATCTGCGTTGAGCGTATCAATCAGCTCCAGCAGCTCTGCTTCAGAAGTTGTGTCAGGCAAATCGTACGAGCGGGAAATAAAGCCCACTTCTTCACATGCCTTACGTTTACTTCCAACATAAATTTGCGAAGCAGGATTCTCGCCAACCAGAACAACCGCAAGTCCTGGAGCACGTTTTCCAGCGGCAATTCGGGCTTTCACTTTTTCAGCAACTTCAAGCCGTACCTGCTGCGCAATCGTTTTACCGTCAATAATCTTTGCTGCCATCAGTCAGATGATTCCGTCTGTAATCGAAAAGGGAGGGGATTGTTTCTATTTTGTCAGAAGCGCGGCTCGCTGTCAGGCATTGTTAAGCCTTTATGCTCAATTGTCGCGCAGGCAGTTCAAAAGCCATTGACTAGTAAGGTACTGACCGTATAATCCGAACCCGCAATGCTTCCGAAAGGAATACAGTGCGCCCTTAGCTCAGTTGGATAGAGCAACGGCCTTCTAAGCCGTAGGTCACAGGTTCGAGCCCTGTAGGGCGTACCATTTTCAAGTCAACATACCTCTACTGAATTCGCTTTTCCTCCTTTATACTCCCTGAAATCACTGGATTTTTCTGTCCCGAGCTCTACTGTGGTCAACTCAGTTATACCCAAATCAAGTGGTATCTGGGGGCCTTTGAGGGGGCTCATCTCGTTCAATGGAAATTAGAGGCCCCTATGCCACTAAATGCGCGACAGATAGAAACTGCAAAACCCAAAGAAAAAGAATACAAGCTCACCGATGGCGGTGGCTTGTATCTGTTAGTAAAGCCTAATGGTGCAAAGTACTGGCGCTTTAAGTATCGTGTTTTGGGGAAAGAGAAAAAACTTTCCATTGGTGTTTACCCTGATATCTCTCTGGCCGATGCCCGGCTCAAGCGCGAAGAAGCTCGCAAGATGGTTGCTTTAGGTGGCGATCCGAGCGAGGAGAAAAAAGCTGAAAAATTGGCTCAGAAGGCAAATGTAGAAAATACCTTCAAAGCTATCGCGCTTGAATGGCATGAGTACAAACGACCGAACTGGTCAAAAGGCTACGCCGAAGATCTGATGGAAGCATTTGAAAACGATATCTTCCCGGATATCGGTAAGCGCCCAATCGCTGAAATTGAACCATTGGAAGGGTTAACAACGCTGCGTAAGTTAGAAAAACGTGGTGTGCTCGATAAATTGCGAAAAATTCGTCAGGCCTGCAAACAAGTATGCAACTACGCCATTGTTACAGGCAGAGCTAAAACCAACCCATTTTCTGAACTTGCAAGTGCGCTTAAAGCCCCTAAATCAACAAACTACCCTCACCTACTAGCGGATGAACTTCCTGCTTTCTTGCAAGCACTCGCTTCATATTCAGGAAGTCCTATAACTAGGTTAGCAACAAAGATTCTGATGCTAACTGGCGTTCGTACCGTAGAGTTGCGTATGGCTGAATGGAAAGAGTTTGATTTTGATAAGCGAGTTTGGGAAGTGCCGGTTGAAAGAATGAAGATGCGCCGCCCTCACATTGTGCCACTATCTGATCAAGTTATGGCGGCGCTGCGAGAGATACAAGCTGTTACTGGACGTTTTAACTTGGTATTTCCTGGGCGTAATGACATCACCAAGCCAATGAGCGAAGCGAGTATCAATCAGGTACTAAAAAGGATTGGTTATCACGGGAAGGCGACAGGACATGGCTTCAGACACACAATGAGTACCATCCTGCACGAGCAAGGCTATAACACGGCGTGGATCGAGTTACAGTTGGCTCATGTGGATAAGAACACCATTCGCGGCACGTACAACCATGCTCAGTATCTTGAGCAACGTAGGGAGATGTTACAGTGGTATGGGGATTATGTTGGTGAATAGGATGGCCAGGGAACAGGGGCGTGGTTGGGTTTCGTACAAAGTAATGGTTTAAAGATAAGTTAATTACGAGCTTAAAATTAACGTCTACAAGTGTAATGATGACGGTGTGTACAATGCACCGTTAATCAAACTCATTTGCCACAAGGTAATTTTTCCAAATCGTCTTGAGACCAACAAGTATGTAAAAAATTGCAAGCTTGGCAGCAAATTCGTTCGTCAATTTCTAATAAATAGCATTTTGTTTTTTTCTATCAAATATAGCTTGATGAGCACAATGATGATTCTCAGAGTCTATAAATATTATTCGAGGGCTAGTTGAGCGAGTATTAATAGCAGATACTCCATTAGCCTGATTTTCCGTTCGACACTCTGCCCATGCGTGAAAACGGCATAATTCAATTAATGGTTTATCGGAAAGATAATGCTTTTCTTTCCCTGTAACAACAAACCATTCATTATAAGAGTTTTTTATTTGCTTAATAATCGCTGTGGAACTTAGAGGGCCAGATGATTTCGTTGGAAAACCTGGGAATTTATTTAGAGGAGATATTTCCAAGGTAAGATTTAATTCACCCCCACACTTTTCATAAAGTTCATCCAAACAAGAAGATACAGATTCTAAATGTTCACTGAGATCGCTTGTATTTTTGTTGCTATTTTTTACATAGTCCATTGGGAAGTTTTCGCCCGAGTTGCTTACTATCGCAAATACACCATCACTCCGTTGAAAAATTAAAACTGGATAAATTAGAATTTTTGGTTTTGGCCCATGGAATCGACTCCCCGTCTCTTCATAATAAACATGAACGCCATAATAAACTGAGTCAATTGAATCAGCTCTAATATATTCATTTATTTGAGTTGCACGTAAAGGATATGGGATTTCTTTTGTAAGCAGAGAGCGATGTAGTAAATTAAATAATGAATCAGCATCACTTTGATATGTGTTTAGATTGAAAGTGTGAATATCTCTAGAGCTTACTTTACCCGTGATAAATGTTAGGGTTGGGTTTGTAAACACTACTGTCCATTCGCCATTGGATAGAACTGCGCATGGGGTATCATGCGTGTTATTATCCTTCATAGTACGGACGTAGCCAATAATTTGCTTTATATAGTCGTGCCACAGATTTATAACAGGAGAGCTATTCCCCGTATTTCCGTCGAGCACATGGCAGATTGCTGCAGCGATTAGTTCCTCATTTATTCTTCTGTCGTCTGGTTTCCGTGCGGTCACAAAGGGTTTACCCCAAGCCTTTGCTTCAAAAATCATTAACGGTGCATTAGTATCTTCATTTAGACCAACATAATCCATGAAGCGTGTGGTTTCAGCTTTTATTCTGGCTTCTTCTGTAACATTCCCTTTAGGGCCAAGACACCAACCTAAGATTGTTAATAGCCGATCGAGAAAGAACACACGTGTATTGTGTTCATGCAGTACATCTGCGCATACTTGTGCATAAGGATTAGGATGTCCCTGAGTAATAACATATTTGATATCTGTTAATAGCTCAGAAAGGTCCTCTTTAAATTTATTCCGTAGCTGGTTTTCGTTCACTGAATAAACTCCGGTAAACGATAGAGCAAGCGCCTAGCTGCGGGCCAACCTGCGGCCATAAATATATCCAGACTGTCAATTAAGCGTTCACGTCTGCATTCATCTTCAAAAATTGTTTTATAATCAGCAAGGAAAATACCCATCATTTTGACCAGTTGATCCATTCCCATTGATTCGTTTTGGAAACCGATCTTCGTTCCATGACGCAATGCATGAGCCATAAGGTCAAAACATTTTTCAGGATTTACTGGAACAAGTGTTTCAAGTAATTCTAAAAGATAGTAGATGGTGTGTGGTGTTCCGCAATCACCTATACGTCTCAGGTGTCTTTCTGTTTCATCTAGGAATATTTTTAATCCGCTCTGATCTAAGGGCGATTTACTCGCATTGAGTTTACCTTCGCATGCAAAACGAAGCTGAGAGCAGGCCGTGTCAACAATTTTAGCGCATAATTTCGTATTTTCTTGATCCGTATCTGACATTTGACTAAGAGAATAATATTTTTCTAGATTGATTCCGGCTGAATCAATAATGTCAAAAGCCATATCAAATATACGTTGTCTAATAGCCGAGTCCTTGGATGTGGCTTGGTCAGTGAGCCCAAGAACAAATCCTTCTCTTGAAGCTAGCAATATGCTATTTAGCTCATTTTTATATACTGTTGGGTTGATAATCCATTGTTGCAATATTTCATATGCTTCATTGATATTATGTACATACCAGAGTATGGCTAGATCACTGCTGACTATATTTCGAACACGTTTCTGATGTTCAGAATTATCATCAAAACGATTCAGTAAATTACAGATGATCTCGAAAACACGTTGAGGGTTGGTATGCAGTAATCTTCCGATACCGTCTCTAACCATGTGTTCAATAATACCTGTGTTACTTTCTTGCTCTAGGCGTTTGCTCAGGTACTCCCAAGCTATTTCCTGATCAATCCCCCAAAAATGTAATAGGCGAGCTGATATCTGAAAACGCACTGCGGGGTGAGGATCATTTAGCAACTTTTGAATATCAGGCTTAAGTCGCGTATAAAGATCAGGGCGCAGAGGTATTACATCGATAAGGATTTGTGCTGCATCAATTCTTGGTGCTGGAGAGCCCCAACCAATACTTTGAGCAAAAGTTTCCTCAGTATCCTCATCCACTGTAGGGTCTGTAGAATTATAGATGATCTGTAATAATTCTAAAAAATGCCAAGTTCGTTCCTCAGCCCTATCACTATGTTCAAGGGGCAGCATTTTTTTGGAAATAACCGCGGAACACCCTTTGACAATCACATCTTCTGCTAATGTTCTGACATATGGATGAATATTTTCTAAGCAAAGTTTTCCCCGCACGGTTTCGAGAATACTAAAGATTTCATCTATTGATAATTTAGACGAAAGTTCCCTGTTAGAGTCTAAGCTGAGCGCTGATTTAGCTGTTTCGATAGTTTTGATAAGGTCTTCATTATCTGGCTCATCTATGTTCAAGCCATCAATATAATGATACGGCGTATCATTACTAATAGTCGTATGTAATCTAAAAATCCTGTCATTTTGTAAATATTTTTCATCGGTAATGGTGTTTTTTAGTAAAACCCTAGCTGCATCAGTATATAATTTTTCTGAACCAATTGTATTGAATAGGCGACATAGTAGCCTATTCTTTGCATCTTCTTGATAAGGATGTTCGGAAAAGTCATACCTAAAAGCTGTATTTTCCAAATTATATCGTTCAGATTTCGAACGACGTTCAATTCCTTTGCCTATTAGATCGATAGCATCTTTACGAGTATCACTATTGCGGATGAAAATTTCTTGAGAAGCAATAGGCCAAAGAATATCAATAAGACTATCATCTCTTTCATTTGCTGCAAGGAATAGTCTTGCCCAGAATATAGCCAGCGATGCTTTCTCACAGATAAGTTTAGCAAGAATAATAGCATCTGATTCAGGGGCCTCTCTCAGACACTGAAGTAGTTTTTTAATCAGTACTTCACCATCATGGCCGTAGTCACTGTCCGGATCGTGTGCCCATATATGGCTACGATCAGTTTGAAGCTTAATATCATAATCAGGAACTGATAAATGTTCTTCAATTGTATCTAAAGGATGCTTTCTTGCCACGAAGCCATGTATTGCCCTAACTACAGCTTCAATTCCTTGCGCTGGATGTAGTTTGAGAAAATTGGGAAAATACTCACCGAGTGAATAACGAGCTGATTCATAATCCTGTCGTGCATTCGACCTGAGCGGTAGAATTCTGCTACTCCCCAGATTAGTCTCTCTTTCCTCTATGACATCATGGGCATAGACAAAATCAAAAACCTTAACAACAAAATCTGGAGCTTTCTTCCCGATTTTCTCGATGTTGTAACAAAGAGCAGGAATCTCCTCTGAGCCAAAATGCTGTAGCCTTTCAGTGTCGAGGATACTTTCGAGTAAACGAGAAGAATTAGGAATGTCAGTATCGATAGTATCTGCAACGAAGGGAATTGAGCTTCTGACCAAGTACCCTGGTTCATTCAGTGTGATGCTGTATGAAAGCAATACACGGCTCGATACACCGAGCATTTCACGTAGGGAATTGTTATCGGTAACTCGCTTAATCAGCTGGTACAATAAAAAACGTAAAGTCTCGGTTATACACTTTACTTCAGGCGTTAGGGCTGCTACCAAATTTACCCATGGCAGAAGAGGAATTTCTCTCTCATCTTCAAAACGTATTGCTAATGCACCACAAATATGGGCTAGGCTATCTATGGCAATCTTGTCACCAATTGCCACTCGTTTTGCGAGCCAAAGTAGGTCATTTTTTTCGGTTGGATATTCTGCCGCGATACGACCAGCGTAGCTACGCATGATTGGATCACATTCTTTATTATTCAGAAGATGGCCTATAGCACTCCAAAAGTGATGGTGATCATCACTGTACTCCCAGATTTCCTTAAGAATAAAGCCCAAGGCAGGAGACAAGATTAACCCTTGGGCTTGTTGTTTAGGAAACTGTTGCGTTCCCCTAATTAGGGAGGCTGGATCAAATGCAGTTTGTGCTGCGGCGTAGTCAAATAAAAGATGATGCCGAAACTGAACCCAACGATCATTCCCTTCTCGTGTTAATACCCCTTCTCGACAGAGTATGTCGATCATTTCTGCATTAGCTTGGGGAAGAAGTGACGGTGCCTTGAGAGATCTAGAAGTGATCATTGCACCTACAAGCGCTTTAAGACACTGAATTGCGTTAAGGCCATGTGCTTCAACACGGTATTGCCAATATATCTTTAACAATTCAGTCTGGGATGAAACGTTAAGCAGACTAATGTGTGAGTTCTGAGAGATTAACTCTGCAAGAAGCCTCGTATTGAAAGGCACTTTAGCTAGATCGAACAGCCTTTCAGAGGCTCCGTTCAGTGATATATCTAACGCCGGAGACTGTTTTAATAGCTGCTTGAATTCGTTATCTGACCAACGAGGGATGACTATATGACGAACAGCTGAAAACATAGAGTCAGATAGTTCAGCAATGGGGGGATGCCCTTTAAACAGCTCACGGAGTTTTACACCCATCCTTAGATCAAAACTTCGGATTGATGCAATCACACGCCATCGACCAGCACGTTCCATTATCTTTTCAATCAGAGGGCGAAAAACTGCTTCACCTTTTCCTCCTCTGGTTGCATCTAGTGCATCAATAATCAGCCAACCATTTAATGGGCCATCCCATGCTTCGATAACATCAGTGAGACTATGTTCAAGTCTGAGTTCGCGGCTAAGTCCCTCTAATGATTCCACTGAGTAGCGATCAACTGCCAGCTCCAACACATCATCGCCTCTTTGACGAAGATTGCGGGCTAAAGTATTGAGCACACCACTTTTACCCGCTCCAGGTTCACCGATAATCAGCAGAGAACCAGTTTGCACTGCCTCTTCAACGGCATTTTGACACTCTCTGGTTAGGCTTACTGGATGTCCAGACTCGCTTTCGATGATCTCATATCGCTTAAGTGAGTTACCAATTTCCAAGGAGTGCTGACGAAGCCGGGCAATATCATTGCGATATAGTGGGGATGCTGCCAGTTTTATACCTTTCCCCATAAGTTCATTACGCAAGAGTGTGCTATCTCCGCCACCACGGCGAGACATCATTTTGCCACAGATTTCTGCAAGCACACTTAGAGCTGTCGTTGGATCTGTATCCTGATCAAGGCTCTGCGTAAGCTTGGAGGTGATCACTGAGTCCATGCTTTCAAAATCGACAACCAACACAACAATGAGTCGAGAAAGTTGGGTTAGTAAATGTGGTGGTTGAGGGGCCGATGTTGAGCGTTTCCATGCATTAAAAACGCAGCGTTCAAAAATATCGAATGCCTGTTGCTGACTCTTATTCATGGCACCGCTACCATGATGAGAAAAAAGTTGCAGGGTAGTTGCAAGAGTTGTGCGGACAGTTACGGGGGCTTTAGCGCTAACAGCTAAAACGAGGCGATCTTTATCTGGGTCTAGAGGCCTATTCCATTCCAAAGAACCATTACCACTCTCGGATGTCAGCCAGTATCGAACAAATTGCTCCACCGTTCGGTAAAATGGGCTGTTTTCATCATCTGAAAGAGAAACTGTGGTTTTGGCTTGAATAGCCACAAAACCCTCAGCGGAAGTTGCAACCAGTATATCGTCTACAGGCGCTTCAGTTTCAAAACGTAACCAGATAGGAACGGCATTCCCTAAACCAAGATGTGCATCCAGTCTGTCTCCATTGAGAATTTGTGCCGCAAAATAAGCGCCTAGCTTTTGCTCGAATAAAATACCGCTGCTGGTTGCCGCACCACCACCGTTTGCTGGGCCATTCAGATTCGTATCAGACAAATTCCACCTTCACATTTCTTTTGGAGTGCTGGATGCACATTTGACCTTATTGTAAGCAGTATCATGTTAATAAAAGTCTTTTATAACAATGGATAATGTAGGCTCATTTATTGATTTCATACAAGGCAATTTCTCATCACTAGATCGGCTTTGAGTCAAAGGTCACATAAGCCTGTTTTTCATAATTGGTAGTGAACACCATGTAGTTCTTGATGTGATAATTACCATTTGTAGTAGTTTGGCATTGTCCATCGTTAGTCATATTGTACTTAATTCTGCCGTAAGATCGGGCCATATCTATGTCTCTTTCAAGGACAATCACTAGCTTTTCTCAACAAGCGCAATAAGCCGTAAGTACCGCGAATCCTTGATTAGGCTTGGTTCTTTCTCTTCAATTAGGCCGAGTATCTTCTGTAACTCGTATGGCGGTCGTGTGAACCTCTGTGGTGTTATCCTATCCATTAGATCAAGAGTCGCTGCAGGAAAAAGCATTGCAATTGGCTTTTCACCACCGAACTCTCGAGTGAAACGGTACAACTGGTGATCAAATGTCTCGATTGGCACCAAGAGTGTTTTTACTGCATCGTAGACCACCGGAAAATTGTCGCCAGTATCGTCAAGTAGACCAATCCACGCCTTCACCGAGCCCGTTGTCCTATACTGGCGTTCTTTGGGCCAGTCCTCTCTAATTAATGGAATCACGTAGTTAGCCCAACCGCTCTCGTTTTTCTGCCCAACCAAACCCAACCAGGAAATAAAACGATTTCTCACCTCGTCAGTTGTTGATCGCAAAATGGAACGCATTTCATTTCCAGAAGGGCTACATAGCTCTTCTGGATGGAACATTCTCATTAAACCAAGCCATTGCGAGGCTCGAACTGAAAAATCTTTCCCCCAAGAAAGATTTTTGATCCACGGTATAAGGTTAAGAAAACCAGGCTTGATAAGCTCCGCTACTGCAATACGAGGTATGTCATCACTGTGAAGATAACCATTCCATGCTGGTTCTGCAGCTGGATGCTTAAAATCCAAAATTGGTATAAGCCTTTCTTTTGTCCAATCAGGATCAATAAACATTAGCCAATTTAGATTGCGAGCCGTTATAGCTATAGCGTGATCCGCACCTTCTCCGGGCGCTGTAAAGAGACTCTCAATGCGAGACTTAATGGAGCCCGGAATAAGCGAACCAGCTTTCGCTTCTTCTCCGGGTATTGCTTGAAAAAGGGCTTGGGCAAACTTACCTACAGGACCATTGATTGCATGTTCGTACGTGCGCCTCGACTGTATAATAACCTCTCCATTCCGGAAAATTTCTCCGAAACCACTTTCCGTTGCATTAAACCCACCACCCAGTATGCCTTCGACAACATGATCATAGACAGCCCAAGCGAGACCATCATCAAACTCAATCGTCATAACTAAGTTTTGTGCAAGCCAACTACTTAATACATGTCGTAGTTCGATTAAAGTTGTCGCTGGTAACCGCATTATGCAGTTAAGGAATACTCGTCTCAGCCTTGGTTTAATCCCTGCAGGTAATTCAATTATCATTGGAGACCAGAATTCCTTAGGGTAATCGCCATTTTTCGCCGCAATCGTAAGTGCAGCCAATGCTTTACGTGGATTTTCTTTGATCAAACCAACAAAGGGACGTCTCCTCGTAAATTGGTAATCCTCCCGCTGTAGCTCCTCTTTTGCTTTTGGGATTATCTTATTTAGAGGAAGGTCTAAAACTAAATCAGTTTTTTCGTCCGTACCGACCCACCCCGAGCGGGTACCCCAACTGACGACCACAGAGGTAGCCCAGCCGTCATGCCAATCAGGAATTCTTTGGATCATCGCAGTGAGGCGCTCACTATAAATTGCTTTTAGTTCGCAGCCTTGTAGTTCGAGATAACGAGCGTATCTAGGAGCTAACACCTCCCTTTCTTTTAGGAGTTCTTCCTCAGACAGGTAAGGCAATTGATAAGGATCTGTCAGAATGAGCTCGATAATTAGGCTCTGCTCCTCTTCTGAGAACTCTTTCCATCGGTCTGTCAGCAGAAAAAGAAGTTCTCGGGTAACATTTTTATCCCAAAATCCATTTGGCTCTAAAGACAAAACTTCTTCGGCAACACGATCAGCCCTAAAGACGGCTGTTTTACTAAATGCATACAGTCTAAGTTTTCGGAAGAAAAACGGCTCTGTTACTGGCCAAGTTGTGACATGTGCTTTAGCTAATTCTGGCCACTTCACCGCTAAACGTTCAAAAAGCGAGACAAACCATGTCAATACATCAGCACCTTTCGCGAAATGTTCTTCCCCTTCCACAGCTCGCCCCGGATAACAGCTTGGCGTTGGGAAGTAAAAAGTCTCAATATCCTCCAGCAATCCTGAAGCAATAAGTAATTGCTCTTCCAGGATATTGAATACATGTCGTAACACATTATCAGGCACGTCCAAGTCGTCGTCATGTCTTTCAGCGAACACAACTTCGAAATGACCTAATTCGCTGAATTGAATCTCTTCCCAAGATCCGCTTGGCGGTCTGACTTCTCCCAAGCCATATGGCGATTTCATATCTAACCGTGGTGTCACCACTCTACGAAACTCACGTAGAACACCAGCTGTCCAACCCTGAGTATTAATTCGAGCTTTCAAGTCATGCTGTAAGTATCCCACCAAAATGGCCCATTCACTTTTAGAGATCTTCCGACATACTGATTATGTCCCCGAGGAGATCGCCATGCGTAAAATCCGGTTCACCGAGCACCAAATCATCGCCGTACTGAAATCCGTCGAAGCGGGCAGAACCGTCAAAGATGTGTGCCGCGAGGCCGCTATTTCCGAAGCCAGCTACTACAACTGGAAGGCGAAATATGGCGGGATGGAAGCCGCTGA
>NZ_LR722670.1 GCF_902500225.1 Buttiauxella massiliensis
CATCAAAATGGTTGTTACCCTGATCCACCCAATCGCGATGGACGACGGTCTGCGTTTCGCAATCCGTGAAGGCGGCCGTACTGTAGGCGCGGGCGTTGTTGCTAAAGTTATCGCTTAATCGCTGATAACATTTGACGCAACACGCATGAAAAGGGCATCATTTGATGCCCTTTTTGCACGCTCTCTGTCCAGAACCTGGCTCATCAGTGATTTTTTACTCATAATCATTGCTGAGACAGGCTCTGAAGATAGCGTTATACCGAATAGTGCCTGAAAAGAGCCATTCGGTCTGGTTTTGCCTCGCGTATGCGGGGCAAAAATGTTTGTCTGAATTATTGTGACGGGTTGGTTTATGAGTGCGAATACCGAAGCTCAAGGAAGCGGGCGCGGCCTGGAAGCGATGAAGTGGCTGGCAGTTGCTGCTCTGCTGATTGCGGCGATCGTGGGCAACTACATTTATCGTGATGTATCTCTGCCTCTGCGTGCCCTGGCAGTGGTTGTTCTGATTGCTGCAGCGGGTGGTGTCGCGCTGTTAACGACGAAAGGCAAAGCAACAGTTGCTTTCGCCCGCGAAGCGAGAACCGAAGTTCGTAAAGTGATTTGGCCAACTCGCCAGGAGACTTTACACACCACCTTAATCGTGGCAGCAGTTACAGCTGTAATGTCACTGATTCTGTGGGGGCTGGATGGTATTCTCGTCCGCCTGGTTTCTTTTATTACTGGCCTGAGGTTCTGAGATGTCTGAAGCCCCTAAAATGCGCTGGTACGTCGTTCAGGCGTTTTCCGGTTTTGAAGGCCGCGTAGCAACATCGCTGCGTGAGCATATCAAATTGCACAACATGGAAGAGTTGTTTGGTGAAGTCATGGTCCCGACCGAAGAAGTGGTCGAAATCCGTGGTGGCCAACGTCGCAAAAGCGAACGTAAATTCTTCCCGGGCTATGTTCTGGTCCAGATGGTTATGAATGACGCGAGCTGGCACTTAGTGCGTAGCGTTCCGCGCGTGATGGGTTTCATTGGCGGTACTTCTGACCGTCCTGCGCCAATCAGTGACAAAGAAGTTGATGCGATTATGAACCGCCTGCAGCAGGTTGGTGATAAGCCGCGTCCGAAAACGCTGTTTGAACCAGGCGAGATGGTACGTGTCAGCGATGGTCCATTTGCTGACTTTAACGGTGTAGTTGAAGAAGTAGATTACGAAAAGAGCCGCTTGAAGGTTTCTGTATCTATCTTCGGTCGTGCTACACCGGTTGAGCTTGATTTTGCTCAAGTAGAGAAAGCCTAGTAATTAGGTTGTAAAAGCAGCGATTAATCGTTGCGCAGGGCGCGAGATTGGAATACAATTTCGCGCCTTTTGTTTTTATGCGTCTTGTGCGCGTAGAACGAATTATTCACGGGGAGCCTTCATTGTTTAAGGCGCTATAACCCACTAGAGGAAATTAAGATGGCTAAGAAAGTACAAGCCTACGTCAAGTTGCAAGTTGCAGCTGGTATGGCGAACCCAAGTCCACCAGTTGGTCCAGCTCTGGGTCAGCAAGGTGTTAACATCATGGAATTCTGTAAAGCGTTTAACGCCAAAACTGAATCCATGGAGAAAGGTCTGCCAATTCCGGTTGTTATTACCGTTTATGCTGACCGTTCTTTCACTTTCGTTACTAAAACTCCACCGGCTGCTGTTCTGTTGAAGAAAGCTGCAGGTATCAAGTCTGGTTCCGGTAAGCCGAACAAAGACAAAGTGGGTAAAGTGACCCGTGCTCAGGTGCGTGAAATCGCAGAAACCAAAGCTGCGGACATGACTGGTTCTGACGTTGAAGCGATGACTCGCTCCATCGAAGGTACTGCTCGTTCCATGGGCCTGGTAGTGGAGGATTAAGAAATGGCTAAACTGACCAAGCGCATGCGCGTGATCCGTGACAAAGTTGATGCAACTAAACAGTATGACATCAACGAAGCCGTTGCTCTGCTCAAAGAGCTGGCCACTGCGAAATTCGTAGAAAGCGTTGACGTTGCTGTAAACCTCGGCATCGACGCTCGTAAATCTGACCAGAACGTACGTGGTGCAACTGTACTGCCGCACGGTACTGGCCGTTCAGTTCGCGTAGCCGTATTTGCCCAAGGCCCTAACGCTGAAGCAGCTAAAGCTGCTGGCGCTGAGCTGGTAGGTATGGAAGATCTGGCTGACCAGATCAAAAAAGGCGAAATGAACTTTGACGTTGTTATCGCATCTCCAGATGCAATGCGCGTTGTTGGCCAACTGGGTCAGGTTCTGGGTCCACGTGGCCTGATGCCTAACCCGAAAGTTGGTACTGTAACTCCTAACGTTGCTGAAGCGGTTAAGAACGCTAAAGCTGGTCAGGTTCGTTACCGTAACGACAAAAACGGCATCATTCACACCACCATCGGTAAAGTGGATTTTGACACTGACAAACTGAAAGAAAACCTGGAAGCTCTGCTGGTTGCGCTGAAAAAAGCTAAACCATCTCAAGCTAAAGGCGTTTTCATTAAGAAAGTTAGCCTGTCTACCACTATGGGTGCAGGTGTTGCGGTCGACCAATCTGGTCTGAGCGCAGTAGTGAACTAAGATTCACTGCTTTACGCGGGCGAAAGATTAGTCTAAAATCTTACGCCCGTTGCCTTGCAATGCAGGGCACAAAGAATTTTCGGTTGGAGCCTGGCCTTATCCAGGCCTCCGTCCAAGACCGCAGGTGTTTCGCAAGAGACTTAATTGCCTGCGTAGACGGTGACAGAACCTGAAGAATATTTTTGATAGTCTTTGGCTTGTTTCTGCTCACCGTATGTCGACGTTCATTATCGTTTTGGTAATGAATGAAGTGAGTTCCGGGGGAAACCCCGGCTAATATCCAGGAGCAAAGCTAATGGCTTTAAATCTTCAAGACAAACAAGCGATTGTTGCTGAAGTCAGCGAAGTAGCCAAAGGTGCGCTGTCTGCGGTTGTTGCGGATTCCCGTGGCGTGACCGTAGGTAAAATGACTGAACTGCGTAAAGCAGGTCGTGAAGCTGGCGTTTACATGCGTGTTGTTCGTAACACCTTGCTGCGCCGCGTTGTTGAAGGTACTCAGTTTGAGTGCCTGAAAGACACGTTTGTTGGTCCAACCTTGATTGCATATTCTATGGAACACCCGGGCGCAGCTGCTCGTCTGTTCAAAGAATTCGCTAAAGCGAATGCAAAATTCGAGGTTAAAGCTGCAGCCTTTGAAGGTGAGCTGATCCCGGCGGCCCAGATCGATCGCCTGGCAACTCTGCCAACTTACGAAGAAGCAATCGCACGCCTGATGGCAACCATGAAAGAAGCCTCTGCAGGCAAATTGGTTCGCACTCTGGCTGCTGTACGCGATCAGAAAGAAGCTGCTTAATAGCGCTTTCCTTTCTAACGCATCTGCTTACGTATAAACTTATTCTGATTTTCAGGAACAATTGTTATGTCTATCACTAAAGATCAAATCATTGAAGCAGTATCCGCTATGTCTGTAATGGACATTGTTGAACTGATTTCTGCAATGGAAGAAAAATTCGGTGTTTCCGCTGCTGCTGCTGTTGCAGGCCCTGCTGCTGCTGCTGAAGCTGTAGAAGAGAAAACTGAGTTCGACGTTATTCTGAAAGCTGCTGGCGCTAACAAAGTTGCCGTTATCAAAGCAGTACGTAGCGCAACTGGCCTGGGCTTGAAAGAAGCTAAAGACCTGGTTGAATCCGCTCCAGCTGCGCTGAAAGAAGGCGTGAGCAAAGATGACGCAGAATCTCTGAAGAAAACTCTGGAAGAAGCTGGCGCTGAAGTTGAAGTTAAATAAGCCAACCTTTCCGGTTGCAGCCTGAGAAATTAGGCTGATGGCTGGTGACTTTTTAGTCACCAGCCTTTTTGCGCTGTAGGGTACCAGTAGCGTTTCACACTGTTTGACTGCTGGTTTCCTTTCAATGTTTGTCTCTATCTACGCCTTAATATACTACGACTTTCTACACCGGGAGTTCCGGGGTAAAGCGTGGCGAAATGGTTTAAGAGTGATAGAAACAGGTATTGCGGAGAGTGTTCCACTTTCCGGTCCACAAAATAGTGTTGCACAAACTGTCCCCTTGTCGGGCAGATGGGTCGACTTGTCAGCGAGCTGAGGAACCCTAATGGTTTACTCCTATACCGAGAAAAAACGTATTCGTAAGGATTTTGGAAAACGTCCACAAGTTTTGGACATTCCTTATCTCCTTTCTATCCAGCTTGACTCGTTCCAGAAGTTTATCGAGCAAGATCCTGAAGGCCAGTACGGTCTGGAAGCAGCTTTCCGTTCCGTGTTCCCTATTGCAAGCTACAGCGGTAACTCTGAGCTGCAATATGTGAGCTATCGTCTGGGTGAGCCGGTATTTGACGTTAAAGAATGTCAGATCCGCGGCGTTACGTATTCCGCTCCCCTGCGCGTTAAACTGCGTCTGGTGATCTACGAGCGTGAAGCGCCGGAAGGCACCGTTAAAGATATTAAAGAACAAGAAGTTTACATGGGTGAAATTCCACTCATGACAGATAACGGCACCTTCGTTATTAACGGTACTGAGCGCGTTATCGTTTCTCAGTTACACCGTAGCCCAGGTGTGTTCTTTGATAGTGACAAAGGTAAAACCCACTCTTCTGGGAAGGTGCTGTATAACGCACGTATCATCCCTTACCGTGGTTCCTGGCTGGATTTCGAATTCGACCCGAAAGACAACTTGTTCGTACGTATTGACCGTCGCCGTAAATTACCAGCGACCATTATTCTGCGTGCGTTACAGTTCACCACTGAGCAGATTCTTGATCTGTTCTTTGAGAAAGTTAATTTCGAAATCCGTGACAACAAGCTGCAGATGGAATTGGTGCCAGAACGCCTTCGTGGTGAGACTGCATCCTTTGACATCGAAGCTGACGGCAAGATCTATGTCGAAAAAGGCCGCCGTATTACTGCGCGCCATATTCGTCAGCTGGAAAAAGACGATATCAAGCTTATCGAAGTTCCGGTTGAATACATTGCTGGTAAAGTCGCGGCTAAAGATTACGTTGATGCATCGACTGGCGAACTGATTTGCCCGGCGAACATGGAACTGTCTTTGGATCTGTTAGCTAAGCTGAGCCAGTGTGGTCATAAGCGTATCGAAACGCTGTTTACCAACGACCTGGATCACGGCGCATACATTTCTGAGACCATCCGTGTCGACCCAACCAGCGATCGCCTGAGCGCGCTGGTTGAAATCTATCGCATGATGCGTCCTGGCGAGCCACCAACTCGCGAAGCAGCTGAAAACCTGTTCGAGAACCTGTTCTTCTCTGAAGACCGCTATGACTTGTCTGCGGTTGGTCGTATGAAGTTCAACCGTTCTCTGCTGCGCGATGAAATCGAAGGTTCAGGCATCCTGAGCAAAGACGATATCATCCAGGTTATGCGTAAGCTGATCGGTATCCGTAACGGCCAGGGCGAAGTGGATGATATCGACCACCTCGGCAACCGTCGTATCCGTTCCGTAGGCGAAATGGCGGAAAACCAATTCCGCGTTGGCTTGGTACGTGTAGAGCGTGCGGTTAAAGAGCGTCTGTCTTTGGGCGACCTCGATACCCTGATGCCTCAGGATATGATCAACGCCAAGCCTATCTCTGCTGCGGTCAAAGAGTTCTTCGGTTCCAGCCAGCTGTCTCAGTTCATGGACCAGAACAACCCGTTGTCTGAGATTACGCACAAGCGTCGTATCTCCGCACTCGGCCCGGGTGGTTTGACCCGTGAGCGTGCAGGCTTCGAAGTACGTGACGTACACCCAACCCACTACGGTCGTGTATGTCCAATCGAAACTCCTGAAGGCCCGAACATCGGTCTGATCAACTCCCTGTCTGTTTACGCACAGACTAACGAATACGGTTTCTTAGAAACTCCGTATCGTCGCGTTGTTGAAGGTGTTGTAACTGACGAAATCCATTACCTTTCTGCAATTGAAGAAGGTAACTACGTTATCGCTCAGGCTAACACCAATCTGGACGAAGAAGGCCGTTTCGTAGACGACCTGGTGACTTGCCGTAGCAAAGGCGAATCCAGCTTGTTCAGCAACGACCAGGTTGACTACATGGACGTTTCTACCCAACAGGTAGTTTCCGTCGGTGCGTCCCTGATCCCGTTCCTGGAACACGATGACGCCAACCGTGCATTGATGGGTGCGAACATGCAACGTCAGGCCGTTCCAACTCTGCGTGCTGATAAGCCGTTGGTTGGTACTGGCATGGAACGTGCTGTTGCCGTTGACTCCGGTGTTACTGCGGTTGCTAAACGTGGCGGTACTGTTCAGTACGTTGATGCGTCTCGTATCGTTATCAAAGTTAACGAAGACGAAATGCTGGCTGGTGAAGCTGGTATCGACATCTACAACCTGACCAAATACACCCGTTCGAACCAGAACACCTGCATCAACCAGATGCCATGTGTTTCTCTGGGCGAACCTGTTGAACGTGGCGATGTGTTGGCAGACGGTCCGTCTACTGACCTCGGTGAACTGGCTCTTGGCCAGAACATGCGTGTAGCGTTCATGCCGTGGAACGGTTACAACTTCGAAGACTCCATCCTCGTATCCGAGCGTGTTGTTCAGGAAGATCGTTTCACAACTATTCACATCCAGGAACTGGCATGTGTGTCTCGTGACACTAAGCTTGGGCCTGAAGAGATCACTGCAGACATCCCTAACGTGGGTGAAGCAGCTCTCTCCAAACTGGATGAATCCGGTATCGTTTATATCGGTGCTGAAGTGACCGGTGGGGACATTCTGGTTGGTAAGGTAACGCCTAAAGGTGAAACCCAGCTGACTCCAGAAGAGAAACTGCTGCGTGCAATCTTCGGTGAGAAAGCGTCTGACGTTAAAGACTCTTCTTTGCGCGTACCAAACGGCGTTTCCGGCACCATCATCGATGTGCAAGTCTTTACCCGCGATGGCGTGGAAAAAGACAAGCGCGCGCTGGAAATCGAAGAAATGCAACTGAAGCAGGCGAAGAAAGACCTGACTGAAGAACTGCAAATCTTTGAAGCTGGTTTGTTTGCTCGTATCCATGCTGTGCTGGTTGCTGGCGGTGTTGAAGCTGAGAAGCTCGACAAATTGCCACGCGATCGCTGGTTGGAACTGGGTCTGACTGACGAAGAGAAGCAAAACCAGCTCGAACAGCTGGCAGAGCAGTACGACGAGCTGAAGCACGAGTTTGAGAAGAAACTTGAAGCTAAGCGCCGCAAAATCACTCAGGGCGATGACCTGGCACCTGGCGTGCTGAAAATCGTTAAAGTGTATCTGGCCGTTAAACGTCAGATCCAACCTGGTGACAAGATGGCAGGTCGTCACGGGAACAAAGGTGTTATCTCCAAGATCAACCCGATCGAAGATATGCCTTACGATGAAAACGGCACGCCGGTAGACATCGTACTGAACCCGCTGGGCGTACCATCTCGTATGAACATCGGTCAGATTCTGGAAACCCACTTGGGTATGGCTGCTAAAGGTATCGGCGAGAAAATCAACGCTATGCTGAAGAAGCACGAAGAAGTTTCCAAGCTGCGCGAATTTATCCAGAAAGCATACGACCTGGGTTCAGATGTTCGTCAGAAAGTTGACTTGAACACCTTCACCGACGATGAAGTTCTGCGTCTGGCTGAGAACCTGAAAAAAGGTATGCCGATTGCTACTCCGGTATTCGACGGTGCAAAAGAGTCGGAAATCAAAGAGCTGTTGCAACTGGGTGGCCTGCCGACTTCCGGTCAGATCACTCTGTTTGATGGCCGTAGCGGTGAGCAGTTTGAGCGTCCAGTAACCGTAGGTTACATGTACATGCTGAAACTGAACCACTTGGTTGATGACAAAATGCATGCGCGTTCTACCGGTTCTTACAGCCTTGTTACTCAGCAGCCGTTGGGTGGTAAAGCTCAGTTCGGTGGTCAACGCTTCGGTGAGATGGAAGTGTGGGCACTGGAAGCATACGGTGCTGCTTATACCTTGCAAGAAATGCTGACTGTTAAGTCTGATGACGTTAATGGCCGTACCAAGATGTATAAAAACATCGTGGATGGTAACCATCAGATGGAACCAGGCATGCCGGAATCCTTCAACGTACTGTTGAAAGAAATCCGTTCGCTGGGTATTAACATCGAGCTGGAAGGCGAGTAATCACTCGTATCTGCTGTACTGGTTACAGGATGTCCGGGTCACACCGGACGTCTCTGAGAAGTCTCACTCCGACGGGAGCTAATCCGTGAAAGACTTACTTAAGTTTCTGAAAGCGCAAACTAAGACCGAAGAGTTTGATGCGATCAAAATTGCTCTGGCATCGCCAGACATGATCCGTTCTTGGTCATTCGGCGAAGTTAAAAAGCCGGAAACCATTAACTATCGTACGTTCAAACCAGAACGTGACGGTCTGTTCTGTGCTCGTATTTTTGGGCCAGTAAAAGACTATGAGTGCCTGTGCGGTAAGTACAAGCGCCTGAAACACCGTGGTGTTATTTGTGAGAAGTGTGGCGTTGAAGTTACCCAAACTAAAGTGCGCCGTGAGCGTATGGGTCACATCGAGCTGGCTTCCCCAACTGCACATATTTGGTTCCTGAAGTCACTGCCGTCTCGTATCGGCTTGCTGCTGGATATGCCACTGCGTGATATCGAACGTGTACTTTACTTCGAATCATATGTGGTTATCGAAGGCGGTATGACCAACCTCGAGCGTCGTCAGATCCTGACTGAAGAGCAGTATCTGGATGCGCTGGAAGAGTTCGGTGACGAATTCGATGCGAAGATGGGTGCGGAAGCTATTCAGGCCTTGTTGAAAAACATGGATCTGGAGCAAGAGTGTGAAACTCTGCGTGAAGAGCTGAACGAAACCAACTCCGAAACCAAACGTAAAAAGCTGACCAAGCGTATCAAACTGCTGGAAGCGTTCGTTCAATCTGGTAACAAACCAGAATGGATGATCCTGACAGTTCTGCCGGTTCTGCCGCCAGATCTGCGTCCATTAGTTCCGCTGGATGGTGGTCGTTTCGCAACTTCAGATCTGAACGATCTGTATCGTCGCGTTATCAACCGTAACAACCGTCTGAAACGTCTGCTGGATCTGGCTGCTCCTGACATCATCGTACGTAACGAAAAACGTATGCTGCAGGAAGCGGTAGATGCCCTGCTGGATAACGGCCGTCGCGGTCGTGCCATCACCGGTTCTAACAAGCGTCCTCTGAAATCTTTGGCCGATATGATCAAGGGTAAGCAGGGTCGTTTCCGTCAGAACTTGTTGGGTAAACGTGTTGACTACTCCGGTCGTTCTGTAATCACCGTAGGTCCATACCTGCGTCTGCATCAGTGCGGTCTGCCTAAGAAAATGGCACTGGAGCTGTTCAAACCGTTCATCTACGGCAAGCTGGAATTGCGTGGTCTTGCTACCACCATTAAAGCTGCGAAGAAAATGGTTGAGCGCGAAGAAGCTGTCGTTTGGGATATCCTGGACGAAGTTATCCGCGAACACCCGGTACTGCTGAACCGTGCACCAACTCTGCACCGTTTGGGTATCCAGGCATTTGAGCCAGTACTGATCGAAGGTAAAGCTATCCAGCTGCACCCGCTGGTCTGTGCGGCATATAACGCCGACTTCGATGGTGACCAAATGGCAGTACACGTTCCACTGACGCTTGAAGCTCAGTTGGAAGCGCGTGCGCTGATGATGTCTACCAACAACATCCTGTCACCAGCGAACGGCGAGCCAATCATCGTTCCTTCTCAGGACGTTGTATTGGGTCTGTACTACATGACCCGTGACTGTGTTAACGCCAAAGGCGAAGGCATGGTGCTGACTGGCCCTAAAGAAGCTGAGCGTATTTATCGCGCAGGTCTGGCTTCTCTGCATGCGCGTGTAAAAGTGCGTATCACTGAATATGAAAAAGGCGAGAACGAAGAGTTCGTTGCCAAAACCAGCATTATCGACACTACCGTAGGTCGTGCGATTTTGTGGATGATCGTACCGAAAGGTCTGCCTTACTCCATCGTCAACCAGGCGCTGGGCAAGAAGGCAATCTCCAAAATGCTGAACACTTGTTATCGTATTCTGGGCCTGAAGCCTACGGTAATCTTTGCTGACCAAACGATGTATACCGGCTTTGCTTATGCAGCGCGTTCAGGTGTATCCGTTGGTATCGATGACATGGTCATCCCTGCGAAGAAAACTGAAATCATCTCTGAAGCGGAAGCTGAAGTTGCTGAAATTCAGGAACAGTTCCAGTCTGGTCTGGTAACAGCAGGCGAACGCTATAACAAAGTAATCGATATCTGGGCTGCGGCGAACGATCGTGTATCTAAAGCGATGATGGACAACCTGCAAACCGAATCCGTTATTAACCGTGACGGCGTCGAAGAGCAGCAAGTTTCCTTCAACAGCATTTACATGATGGCCGACTCCGGTGCTCGTGGTTCTGCAGCACAGATTCGTCAGTTGGCTGGTATGCGTGGTCTGATGGCTAAGCCAGATGGCTCCATCATCGAAACGCCAATCACCGCGAACTTCCGTGAAGGTCTGAACGTACTCCAGTACTTCATCTCCACGCACGGTGCTCGTAAAGGCTTGGCGGATACCGCACTGAAAACTGCGAACTCCGGTTATCTGACGCGTCGTCTGGTTGACGTTGCACAGGATCTGGTAGTTACCGAAGACGATTGTGGCACCCTCGAAGGTATCACGATGACTCCGGTTATCGAAGGCGGTGATGTTAAAGAACCACTGCGCGACCGCGTTCTGGGCCGTGTAACGGCTGAAGATGTGATCAAGCCGGGTACTGCAGACATCCTCGTAACCCGTAACACCCTGATCGATGAGCAGTGGTGTGACGTGTTAGAACTTAACTCTGTTGATAGCGTGAAAGTACGTTCTGTTGTTGGTTGTGAAACCGACTTCGGCGTGTGTGCACACTGCTATGGTCGCGACCTGGCACGTGGTCACATCATCAACAAAGGTGAAGCTATCGGGGTTATCGCGGCACAGTCCATCGGTGAACCAGGTACTCAGCTGACGATGCGTACGTTCCACATCGGTGGTGCGGCATCTCGTTCTGCTGCTGAATCCAGCATTCAGGTTAAGAACAAAGGTAGCATCAAGCTCAGCAACGCGAAGTCGGTTGTGAACTCTGCCGGTAAACTGGTAGTGACTTCTCGTAACACTGAACTGAAACTGATTGACGAATTCGGTCGTACTAAAGAGAGCTATAAAGTTCCTTACGGTGCGGTAATGGGTAAAGGTGATGGCGAGCAGATTGCAGCGGGCGAGACCGTAGCAAACTGGGATCCGCACACAATGCCAGTCGTCTCTGAAGTAAGTGGTTTCATCCGCTTTACTGACATGGTCGACGGCCAGACCATTACTCGTCAAACTGACGAACTGACAGGCTTGTCATCTCTGGTTGTTCTGGATTCTGCAGAACGTACCGCGGGTGGTAAAGATCTGCGTCCAGCACTGAAAATTGTTGATGCTCAAGGCAACGACGTTCTGATCCCTGGTACAGATATGCCAGCTCAGTACTTCCTGCCAGGTAAAGCGATTGTTCAGCTGGAAGATGGTACTCAGATTCACTCTGGTGACGCGCTGGCGCGTATTCCGCAGGAATCCAGTGGTACCAAGGACATCACCGGTGGTCTGCCACGCGTTGCTGACCTGTTCGAAGCACGTCGTCCGAAAGAGCCAGCTATCCTTGCTGAAATCAGCGGGATCATCTCGTTCGGTAAAGAAACCAAAGGCAAACGCCGTCTGGTTATCTCTCCACTCGACGGCAGCGATGCTTACGAAGAGATGATTCCTAAGTGGCGTCAGCTGAACGTGTTCGAAGGCGAAGTTGTAGAACGCGGTGACGTTGTTTCCGATGGTCCAGAATCTCCGCACGACATTCTGCGTCTGCGTGGCGTGTATGCTGTGACTCGTTACATCACCAACGAAGTGCAGGACGTTTACCGTCTGCAAGGCGTTAAGATTAACGATAAACACATCGAAGTCATCGTGCGTCAGATGTTGCGTAAAGCAACCATCGTTAACGCTGGTAGTTCTGACTTCCTGGAAGGTGAGCAGGCTGAATACTCTCGCGTCAAGATCGCTAACCGCGAACTGGAAGCGAACGGCAAGATCAACGTGTCCTTCTCACGCGATCTGCTGGGTATCACCAAAGCCTCTCTGGCAACCGAGTCCTTCATCTCCGCGGCATCGTTCCAGGAGACAACTCGTGTGCTTACCGAAGCAGCTGTTGCGGGTAAACGTGACGAACTGCGCGGCCTGAAAGAGAACGTTATCGTCGGTCGTTTGATCCCAGCTGGTACCGGTTATGCGTACCACCAGGATCGTATGCGCCGTCGTGCAGCGGGCGAAGCGCCAGTTGTACCTCAGGTCACTGCAGCAGATGCAACTGCCAGCCTGGCAGAATTGCTGAACGCAGGTAATCTGGGCGGCAACGATAACGATTAATCGTTAGAGACGCCAAAAACAAAAACCGCTCGAAAGAGCGGTTTTTTTATGCCTGAAATCTGAAGCGTTAAAACTGAAAGGAACGAAAAATCAGTTAGCTAGCGGCAAGCGGCGATACAGTTCAATCATGTCTTCGGCCAAATCCTGAATCACCATCGCGTTCATCAGGTGGTCCTGGGAGTGTACGGTAATCAAGTTAACCGGCAGTTTGCCAGAGCCTTCATCTAGCCCGATAAGTTGGGTCTGAATTTTATGCGCATGTTTCACAAACTCACGAGACTCTTCCATCGCTTGTTGAGCTGCTACGAAATCCCCTTTACGGGCCATTTGCAGAGCTGTCAGTGCCTGGCTGCGCGCGCTACCGGCATTAACCAACAATTCCATGATAATCGTTTCTAAATCTTCCACGTCTTATGACTCCATCATTTTCAAAGCTTTCTCGAGCACAACATCGCCTTTCATCATGCCGTAATCCATCATGTCGATAACAGCAACCGTTTTACCCATCGGCTCTGCAATAGCCTGAAGCTTGGCGTGTTCGTATTTAACCTGTGGACCCAGCAGCACGATATCGGCAGTGTCGATATTGTCTTTAAATTCTGCAACCGGCACTGCCTTGATTGAGACTTCAATACCTTTCTTCTGAGCGGCGTCCTTCATACGTTGGACCAAAATGCTAGTCGACATACCCGCTGCACAACACAAAACGATATTCTTCATAGATCTGCTCTCAGTGTCCGTTGGATACACAGATAATTATCCGTGACGCCCCGGTACAACAACCGCTTTGCAGTGATTGTGTGTGAGGTGTCACAAAAGAAACTTAGATAGACTGAAACCGGTTACATTTTGCGTTTCCAGCCAAGTCAGCCTGATTAGCTAAAATGAACTCTCCCCAGAAAATTATCCCAATCTTTCCACACAGGTTGTAAGCCTGAGCGTGTTAATGCCTCAGCCACTTCCACCGGAGTGCGCCCGTCGTGCGGTGCAAACTGCTCAAGCTCAGGGTGATTATCGGCGTACCCTCCGGGCTGAGTTTTAGAGAACGCACTGACATTGTTGATGGCGAGCGGGATCATATGGTCCCGGAACCACGGCGATTCCCGCGTAGAAAGGGAAAGCTCGACATTGGGAGAAAGCAGGCGAAACGCGCATATCACCTGCACCAGTTGGCTTTCTGTCATTACCGATGCCGGTTCTACGCCGCCTGCACAGGGGCGTAATCGTGGAAATGAAATCGAATAACGGCTTTGCCAGTATTTTTGCTGCAGCCATAAAAGATGTTCAGCCACCATAAAGCAGTCGGTGCGCCAGCTATCCGATAACCCAATTAGTGCACCCAGGCCAATTTTGTCGATTCCCGCCCGGCCAAGCCTGTCCGGCGTTTCCAGGCGCCAGAAGAAATCCTGCTTATTGCCGCGCAAATGGTGCTGTGCGTAAACCGCCTGGTGATAAGTCTCCTGATAAACCATCACGCCATCCAGCCCGAGCGTTTTCAGCTCGGCATATTCGTGTTCATCGAGCGGTTGCACTTCCATTTGCAGCGAGCTGAACTGGCGACGAATCACCGGAAGATGCTGGCGAAAATAGTCCATGCCGACTTTGGTCTGGTGTTCTCCCGTCACTAACAGCAAATGCTCAAAGCCCAGTTTGCGAATCGCCTCGCATTCCCGCTCGATTTCTTGCTCATCAAGTGTTTTACGTTTGAGCTTGTTGCTCATCGAAAAACCGCAATAAGTACAATCGTTAGCGCAGAGATTTGAGAGATAAAGCGGCACATAAAAACTCACCGTGTTGCCAAAACGCTGGCGAGTTAAAAGCTGTGCTTTTTGCGCGAGGGGTTCCAGAAATCCGTTGGCGGCAGGAGAGAGCAAAGCCATGAGATCATCGCGCGTGATTTTGCGGGCGCTTAACGCACGCTCTACGTCGGCAGCCGTTTTGCTATTGATGCGAAGCGTGATGTCGTCCCAGTCCAGTTCTCGCCAGCGGTCGGTGAAGGTTTGCGACATCACGCCCCCTCCTGGCTGAATTGCAGAAACTGGGTTAACGGGCTGGACGCTTGCGCTTGCTGGTGGCGTGGCCCCAAACCAGACTGAGCGGCTAACGCGCCTGCTTCAACGGCGAGGCGAAACGCATGAGCCATCTGCACGGGGTTGCGCGCAACGGCAATGGCGGTATTCACCAGCACCGCCGAAGCGCCCATTTCCAACGCTTCGGCTGCGTGACTGGGTGCGCCAATTCCCGCATCCACTACGATCGGAATGCGGGATTGCTCGATAATAATTTCCAGAAATGCGCGGGTTTGTAAGCCCTGGTTTGAACCAATCGGCGCGCCCAACGGCATCACTGCCGCGCATCCTGCTTCTTCGAGCCGTTTACACAAAACTGGATCTGCGCCGCAATAAGGCAGTACCACAAAACCCAGTTTCACCAGTTGCTCCGCCGCTTTTAGCGTTTCGATAGGATCAGGCAATAAATAGCGAGCGTCAGGGTGGATTTCGAGTTTGACCCAGTTTGTGCCGAGCGCCTCACGCGCCAGCTGTGCGGCAAATATCGCTTCTTCCGCCGTTTTGGCCCCGGAGGTATTCGGCAATAGTTGAACGCCCGCGTCGAGCAACGGCGCAAGAATGGCATCGTTCGGGTTACGTAAATCGACACGTTTCATCGCCATCGTCACCAGTTGTGAGCCTGAAGCGCGAATCGCCTCAACCATCACCTGCGGGGAAGAAAATTTCCCGGTGCCGGTGAATAAGCGTGATGAGAAAGTTTTATCAGCAATCTGTAGCATGTTAACCCCCGGCAATGGCCTGAAAAAGCAGGATTTGGTCGCCATCGTGCAGCAAATGAGTTTCCCATTGTTCGCGCGGAACAATCGTCTGGTTGATGGCAAGCGCAACACCTGGCTTGAGTAAACGCATCTGTTCCAGCAGGGTTTCCAGCGTCAGGTTTTCCGCGCACTGCATCGATTCATCGTTAAAGTGGATGTGCATTTTGCCCTCCACAAACCGGGCATCCTGCCGCTTTCTGCATAGCAAGCGTGCGCCAGCTATGTTGGCGGGCATCGAACAGGCGCAAAGAACCAGCCGCCGGAACCATACCGCTGAGGAGTTTTATTGCTTCCAGCGCCTGCAACGTTCCCATCACGCCGACCACCGGGCCAATAACGCCCGCAGTACGGCAGTTGCGTTCCGGCTCGTGTTCATCAGGCCACACGCAGCGGTAACAGCCGTTTTCCCACGGCGGTGTCAACACCATCAACTGCCCACCAAACCCCACAGCGCTGGCAGAAATCAGCGGTTTGCTATGTAAAACACAAGCGGCGTTTATGGCCTGGCGTGTCGCCATGTTATCGCTGCAATCCAGTACCAGATCGGCATCTTTGACCGCCTGATTTAATGATTCCCCAGCCAGCCGCTGGCCGATAACCTGCAACGCAATCTCAGGATTAAGCCGTTGAAGATGGCGTTGTGCGACTTGCGATTTCGGCTGTTTGAGGTCGTCAGAGGTAAACAAAATCTGGCGCTGTAGATTGCTGATATGCACGTTGTCTTCATCCGCCAGAACCAGCGTGCCGACGCCCGCCGCCGCCAGATACAGCGCTGCCGGGGAGCCCAGACCGCCAAGTCCGACGATGAGCACTTTGCTGGCGAGGAGCTTTTGTTGCCCTTCGAGCGCGATGTCTTCGAGCAACATCTGGCGGCTGTAGCGCATGAAATCGGTGTCATTCATCGCCAGCTCCCACTAGTTCAAGGAGCTGCGTGGTAGCCGCCCGCCAGTCGGTGGCCTGAGTGATTGCGCTCACCACAGCAACACTGCCCACGCCGGTTGCCAGCACCGCAGGAACTCGGTCAATGCTGATTCCACCAATGGCTACTGTTGGGTAATCGCCCAGCGTTTTTATATGCGCTGCAAGCTGTGTAAGCCCTTGCGGGGCCGAAGGCATCTGCTTGGTATTGGTCGGGAAAACATGCCCCAGGGCAATATAAGAAGGGCGTGCAACCAGGGCGCGATCCATTTCCATATTGTCGTGCGTCGAAAGTCCCAGTCGCAAACCGGCATCGCGAATAGCGTCCAGATTCGCCACATCCATATCTTCCTGGCCGAGATGCACGCCGTAAGCGCGGTGCTTTATCGCCAGCCGCCAGTAGTCGTTAATAAACAAACGCGCTTCGTGGCGCTGGCTCAGTTTGATGGCCGCAACAATATCCGCTTCAACGTCCTCGTCGTGTTTGTCTTTAATGCGTAATTGAATGGTGCGCACGCCTGCTCCCAGCAGGCGTTCAATCCATTCAACATTATCGACCACCGGGTACAACCCCAGCCGCTGTGGCACGGCAGGAAATGCAGGTGTGTTCATTACACTTCCTCCTGACGTAGATAAATTTCGCCGCCTTTCGCCCGGAAGGTTTGCGACATATCTTCCAGACCGACTTCGATCGCTTGTTTGGCGGCGAAATCACGCACTTCCTGGGAGATTTTCATCGAGCAGAATTTTGGCCCGCACATGGAGCAGAAATGCGCGACTTTGCCGGATTCCTGCGGCAGCGTTTCATCGTGATAAGCGCGAGCGGTGAAGGGGTCGAGAGCCAGGTTAAACTGGTCTTCCCAGCGGAATTCAAAGCGTGCTTTCGACATCGCGTTATCGCGGATTTGCGCACCCGGATGGCCTTTTGCCAAATCTGCGGCATGTGCCGCAATCTTGTAGGTAATCAGCCCCTGTTTCACATCTTCTTTATTCGGCAGGCCGAGGTGCTCTTTTGGCGTGACGTAACAGAGCATGGCGCAGCCAAACCAGCCGATCATCGCCGCGCCAATTCCCGAGGTGAAATGGTCGTAACCCGGTGCAATGTCTGTGGTGAGCGGGCCGAGGGTATAAAATGGCGCTTCGTGGCAATGCTCTAATTCTTCAGTCATATTGCGGCGGATCATCTGCATCGGCACATGACCTGGACCTTCAATCATCACCTGCACGTCATATTCCCAGGCGATTTTCGTCAGCTCGCCCAGCGTGTGTAACTCGGAGAATTGCGCTTCGTCGTTGGCATCCTGAATGGAACCCGGGCGTAAGCCGTCGCCTAAAGAGAGCGAAACGTCGTAAGCCGCACAGATTTCGCAGATTTCGCGGAAGTGTTGATACAGGAAGTTTTCCTGATGATGCGACAGGCACCATTTCGCCATAATCGAACCGCCGCGCGAGACGATTCCCGTCAGGCGTTTGGCGGTCATCGGCACATAACGCAGTAGCACACCGGCATGAATGGTGAAGTAATCCACGCCCTGTTCGGCCTGCTCCAGCAGCGTGTCGCGGAACATTTCCCAGGTCAGGTCTTCGGCGATGCCGTTTACTTTTTCTAGTGCCTGGTAGATTGGCACGGTGCCGATTGGCACAGGGCTATTACGCAAAATCCATTCGCGGGTTTCGTGGATATAGCGGCCGGTAGAAAGATCCATCACGGTGTCTGCGCCCCAGCGCGTTGACCAGACCAGTTTTTCCACTTCTTCTTCAATGGAGGAGGTGACCGCCGAGTTGCCGATATTGGCGTTCACTTTGACCAGGAAATTACGCCCGATAATCATCGGCTCGGATTCGGGGTGATTGATGTTGGCGGGGATGATGGCTCGCCCGGCAGCCACTTCATCGCGCACAAATTCCGGCGTGATATTTTCCGGCAGACGAGCGCCGAAACCCTGGCCCGGATGCTGGTGGCGCAACACTTCATCGCGGATGCGCTCGCGGCCCATGTTTTCGCGGATGGCGATAAACTCCATTTCTGGTGTCACAATCCCTTTGCGCGCGTAGTGCAGTTGCGTGACGGTTTTCCCGACCTGGGCGCGTTTCGGCGTAAGTTGTGTTTCGAAGCGTAATTCGTCTAGTCCATCATCGGCCAGGCGTTCTTTGGTGTAAGCAGAACTGCGGTCGCCCAGCGTTTCGCAGTCATTGCGTTCGGTAATCCAGTTTGCGCGTAACGGCGCAAGGCCACGCAACACGTCGATGCTGATTTCCGGGTCGCCATACGGCCCGGACGTGTCATAAACCGGGATCGCATCGTTCGGCGTTTCTTTGTTGCCGCCAATGGCGGTTGGGCTAAGTTGGATTTCGCGCATCGGGACGCGGATATCTTCACGGGAACCCGCGAGATAAATACGCTGCGAGTTGGGGAAAGCCGTGCCTTTCAGCGTATTAATAAAATGCTGAGCGGCAGCACGCTGTTCGCGACGGTTTGGTTTTTTTTCAGTAGTAGACATAGCTCATTCCAGTGATTATCAGGAAGTGGCTTGTCAGAACAACGGAGGAGTAATGAATGTGGGGCGCCCGCGTACGGGTGAACCCAAAAGCAGAATTACTCTTGTTCCCTTCGCAGGTATTAGCCTGATCAGGTTCCGCGGATCCCGAATTAACGGTCTCAGCCGGTGCTTAACTTAATAAGACACTCGGCACTCCGACAAGAAGAAACCCGTATTGCTACGAGTCGATAGGTAAATTACGCGTTAACAGTGAAGAACTCAAGCCGGACGAGCAAGGCTGCCGGTATCGTTCACGCTGTCATTTAAATCGTGGTCGTATGCGAGCTGAATAAGTTTATCTTCCAGCGAAAAACGCGATTCCAGCGCTTCGCCGATGCCGGACAAGGCGTTCTGGAACTCAGCATAGTTATCATCATCGATGGCACTTTCGAGATGCGAGTCGTAGAAATCCATAATGTGCTGGGTGTTGGCCTCAAGCTGCGGATACAGATGAGTTGCCGCTAAAAGCGGGCTGCTACCTTCCATTTCGCTGATAATACGTTCATAAATATTGAAGTGGCCGGAAGAAAGATAATCCACCAGGCTATGGCAAAAATTATCCAGAGCCTTTTCATCGAGCGCAGTATGGGATTCCTTGTTAGGCTTAATCCCAACCATATTGTAATAAGCTACCAACAGATGTTTGCGGGCATGAAGCCATTGGTCGATTAACTCATTACTACCACCAACGCGCTCAGTCAGGTTTTCTAACTGGTTAAGCATGATTGACTCCGTGAATGAATGTGACGCAAACGTACCCAAAAGTGTTACGACTAATTGTTTATACCAGCGAACTCGGGGATGTGCACCAGGTTATGGAACGTGTAATTCAAAAGTTAGATCAGGGCTGGTTTATCGTCAGTCATGAACAAAAATTGTGGCTGCCGGAAGGTGAGCTACCTCACGGAGCGGCGCAAGAATTTCAGTTAGATGGCGCGAGTGGGATGCACATCGGCGAGTGGGAAAATGAGCCGGTCTGGCTGGTGCGACAAAATCGACGTACGGATATGGGCTCGGTACGCCAGGTGATGGATCAGGATGTAGGTTTGTTCCAACTGGCGGGCCGTGGCGTACAACTGGCTGAGTTTTACCGTTCGCACAAATTCTGCGGTTATTGCGGCCACGAGATGCATGTCAGTAAGACGGAATGGGCGATGCTGTGCTCCCATTGCCGGGAACGCTACTACCCACAAATTTCACCGTGCATCATTGTGGCGATTCGCCGCGACGATCATATTCTGCTCGCCCAACACACGCGCCATCGCGGCGGGATTTATACCGTGCTGGCGGGGTTCGTCGAAGTCGGGGAAACCCTCGAACAAGCCGTGGCCCGTGAAGTGATGGAAGAAAGCAGCATCCGCGTGAAAAATTTACGTTACGTCACCTCGCAACCCTGGCCGTTCCCGCAATCGCTGATGACCGCATTTATGGCGGAATATCACAGCGGTGAGATTAAAATCGACCCGAAAGAGTTAATTGATGCGGGCTGGTATCGCTATGATCAACTGCCGCTATTGCCACCGCCAGGCACCGTCGCACGACGTTTGATCGAAGATACCGTCGCCCTGTGTCGCGCCGACTATGAATGATAAACTGGCGTGATACAGCCAAAGGAAATTAAAAATGACTGAACTGAAGAACGATCGTTACCTGCGGGCGCTGCAACGCCAGCCTGTAGATACCACGCCAGTATGGATGATGAGGCAGGCAGGTCGTTACTTGCCAGAATACAAAGCGACACGTGCGCAGGCTGGCGATTTTATGTCGCTGTGCAAAAATGCTGAATTGGCTTGCGAAGTGACTTTGCAGCCGCTGCGTCGCTACCCGCTGGATGCGGCGATCCTCTTCTCCGATATTCTCACCGTACCCGATGCGATGGGGCTTGGCCTCTATTTTGAAGCAGGCGAAGGCCCGCGTTTTCGCTCGCCGATTACCAGCCGTGCTGATGTCGAAAAGCTGCCGATTCCTGATCCAGAAGACGAACTGGGTTATGTGATGAACGCGGTGCGTACTATTCGCCGTGAGTTAAAAGGCGAAGTGCCGCTGATTGGTTTCACCGGCAGCCCGTGGACGCTGGCGACTTATATGGTTGAAGGCGGCAGCAGCAAAGCCTTTACCGTGATCAAAAAGATGATGTATGCCGACCCGCAAGCGCTGCATCTTCTGCTCGATAAGCTGGCGCAAAGCGTCACGCTGTATCTGAATGCGCAAATCAAAGCGGGCGCGCAATCGGTGATGATTTTCGATACCTGGGGCGGCGTGCTGACCGGGCGTGATTATCAGCAGTTCTCGCTCTATTACATGCACAAAATCATTGATGGCCTGCTGCGTGAAAACGAAGGTCGCCGTGTGCCAGTGACGATGTTCACCAAAGGCGGCGGTCAGTGGCTGGAAGCGATGGCTGAAACGGGCTGTGACGCGCTGGGCTTAGACTGGACAACCGACATTGCTGACGCGCGCCGTCGCGTCGGCCATAAAGTGGCGTTGCAGGGCAATATGGACCCGTCCATGCTTTATGCGCAACCTGCGCGTATCGAAGAAGAAGTTGCCAGCATTTTGGCCGGTTTTGGCAAAGGCGAAGGCCACGTCTTTAACCTTGGCCACGGCATTCATCAGGATGTGCCGCCAGAACATGCGGGTGCATTTGTTGAAGCGGTGCACCGTTTGTCGAAGCCGTATCACGAGTAAGGATCAGTGATGGATCTTGCAATCTTGCGCGCACAGCAGATCGAACTTGCTTCACAGGTGATCCGTGAGGATCGTCTTGAGCAGGATCCTCCCCGGTTAATCGCCGGGGCTGACGTTGGCTTTGAGCAGGGCGGTGAGGTTACACGAGCCGCCATTGTGTTATTGCAATATCCTTCCCTTGAACTGGTTGAATATCAGGTGGCGCGTGTCGCCACCTCAATGCCTTATATCCCCGGTTTCCTCTCGTTTCGCGAATATCCTGCACTGCTTGCGGCGTGGGAAATGCTGTCGCAAAAACCAGATCTGCTTTTAGTTGATGGTCATGGTATTTCGCACCCACGGCGTTTGGGCGTAGCCGCCCATTTTGGCCTGCTGGTGGATGTACCGACGATTGGCGTTGCCAAGAAACGTCTGTGTGGGAAGTTTGAACCGTTATCTGAAGAACCTGGTTCATGCAAGTTGCTGAGCGACAAAGGTGAAGCACTTGCGTGGGTGTTACGCAGTAAAAAGCGCTGCAATCCGTTGTTTGTCTCCACTGGTCACCGTGTAAGCCTTGATACGGCCTTGCTATGGGTGAATCGCTGTCTGTTGGGTTACCGCTTACCTGAACCCACTCGCTGGGCAGATGCTGTGGCATCGGGTCGCCCGGCTTTCACGCGCTGGCAAGCAATTCAGGGGTGATTAAGGTAAACTGCCGCTAATATTCCGTCTTTGAGACATCGCTATGTTACAAAACCCAATCCATCTGCGCCTGGAGAAACTGGAAAGTTGGCAACATGTCACTTTCATGGCTTCTTTATGCGAACGTATGTATCCGAATTACGCCATGTTCTGCCAGCAGACTGAATTTGGTGATCCTCAGTTGTATCGCCGTATTCTCGACTTGATTTGGGAAACCTTGACGGTCAAAGATGCGAAAGTAAACTTTGACAGCCAACTCGAGAAACTCGAAGAAGGCATTCCGTCTGCCGACGACTATGATATTTACGGTGTCTACCCGGCGATTGATGCTTGCGTCGCGTTAAGCGAACTTATTCATTCACGTCTTTCCGGGGAAACTCTGGAGCATGCGATTGAAGTCAGCAAGGCATCCATTACGACGGTTGCGATGCTCGAAATGACTCAGGCTGGTCGTGAAATGACCGACGAAGAGCTCAGAGCAAACCCGGCTGTAGAAGAAGAATGGGACATCCAATGGGAGATTTTCCGACTGTTGGCTGACTGCGAAGAGCGCGACGTTGAGCTGATCAAAGGGCTCCGCGCGGACTTGCGTGAAGCGGGTAGCAGCAATATTGGTATAAATTTGCAGCAGTAAGACAGCAAAACGTGACTTACAGTCCGAATTGTCACCCCTGAAGGCTTCCAATTAGCCCCCCGTCTGGTCTACATTTGTGGGGCGAAAAAAAGTGGCTATCGGTGCGTGTATGCAGGAGAGTGCTTTTTTGGCATTTCCGTCGCACTCGATGCTTAGCAAGCGATAAACACATTGTAAGGATAACTTATGAACAAGACTCAACTGATTGATGTAATTGCTGACAAGGCTGATCTGTCTAAAGTACAGGCTAAAGCTGCTCTGGAATCCACCCTGGCTGCAATTACTGAGTCTCTGAAAGAAGGTGATGCTGTCCAACTGGTTGGTTTCGGTACCTTCAAGGTAAACCACCGTGCTGAGCGCACTGGCCGCAACCCACAGACTGGTAATGAAATCAAAATCGCCGCAGCTAACGTGCCGGCATTTGTTTCAGGCAAAGCACTGAAAGACGCTGTTAAGAGCTAATAGTGTCAGTGAACAGTTTTAGCAGAGGGGCGTTTACGCCCCTTTTGTTTGTCTGCCGTCCTTTGGGCGTGCTGGCAGGCACAGTGCTGCTAATGGCATGCAGCAGCCAACCTCCTATCCCACCATTTACCGCGAGCGGTTATATTGCCGATCAAGGTGTGGTGCGCATCTGGCGTAAAGACAATAGCGACGATGGCAGTATCCATATGCTTGCGGTGTTTAGCCCGTTGCAGAAGGGCGTGACGTCTAGCAATGATTATCGTTGGCAGGGCGAGCAACTTGTCTCAATTGAGATGACGATTCAGAGCCAACCTCCAGAGCATGTAAAAGTACGTTTTGACGATCACGGTGAGCTGAGTTTCATGCAGCGTGAAGTGAATGGTCAAAAGCAGCAGCTTTCTAACGACCAAATCGCCTTGTATCAGTATCAGGCGAGTCAGACTAAAGCGACCAGCGAAGCATTGCGCATTGGGCGTGTTGTGTTGCGACAGGGCCGCTGGCACAGCAATGGCACCGTGACAACCTGCGAAGGCGAAACCATCGAGCCTAAACTCGACGGCGTATCGCTTAATCATATTGCGAATCGGCAGCGTCATTCATCAATGGACGTCAGTATTGCCTGGCTTGAAGCGCCGGAAGGTTCTCAGCTGTTATTAGTAGCGAATCAGGATTTCTGTAGCTGGCAGCCTAAGCCTGCTACGTTCTAAATAGAAAAACCGCCACGAGGGCGGTCTGTAATATCACATCGAGTTTCGAGTCTTACTTCGCGTTTTCACGCTCAATAGCACGATAGCCAATATCTGAACGGCTGAAACTGCCATCCCAATGGATATCCTTCATAAGCTCATAAGCACGCTGCTGCGCTTGTGCGACAGTGTCGCCTAAGGCGGTCACACACAGAACGCGCCCACCGTTAGTCACAACCATATCGTCTTCACGCAATTTCGTTCCGGCGTGGAACACCTTGCCGTCTGCGACTTCTTCAAGTGGCAAACCATGAATTACATCACCGTTACGGTAATCAGCAGGGTAGCCGCCAGCCGCCATCACCACACCCAGAGATGGGCGCTCATCCCACTTAGATGTCGTCACGTCCAGCTTGCCATCACACGCAGCGAGGCACAGCTCAACCAGATCTGATTGCAGGCGCAGCATGATTGGCTGGGTTTCAGGGTCGCCAAAGCGGCAGTTAAACTCGATAACCTTCGGGTTACCTTGTTTGTCGATCATCAGCCCTGCATAAAGGAAACCGGTGTAGGTATTCCCTTCAGCCGCCATACCGCGCACGGTTGGCCAGATAACCAGGTCCATAGCACGCTGGTGGACTTCATCAGTCACGACCGGAGCCGGGGAGTACGCACCCATGCCGCCAGTATTCGGGCCGGTATCACCATCGCCAACCCGTTTATGATCCTGGCTGGTGGCCATCGGCAGCACATTCTTACCGTCAACCATCACAATGAAACTGGCTTCTTCACCATCAAGGAATTCTTCCACCACGATACGGTGCCCGGCGTCGCCAAATGCGTTACCCGCCAGCATATCGTTAACGGCGGCTTCGGCTTCAGCGAGCGTCATCGCTACGATTACGCCTTTGCCCGCTGCCAGACCGTCGGCTTTAATCACAATCGGTGCGCCTTTTTCACGGACGTAAGCCAGTGCAGGCTCCACTTCGGTGAAGTTCTGATATTCAGCCGTCGGGATTTTATGGCGAGCCAGGAAATCCTTGGTAAAGGCTTTGGAACCTTCTAACTGTGCAGCCCCCTGAGTTGGGCCAAAGATTTTCAGGCCAGCCGCACGGAAGGCATCAACCACGCCAATCACCAGCGGCGCTTCCGGGCCAACAATCGTCAGGTCGATTTTTTCATTCTGCGCAAAGCTCAGCAGGGCAGCAGTATCCGTCGGGCTAATCGCCACGTTCTGCAAAGCAGGTTCCAGAGCCGTGCCCGCATTGCCTGGAGCAACAAATACCGTACGAACTAATGGTGATTGTGATGCTTTCCAGGCCAGCGCGTGTTCACGCCCGCCATTACCTATTACTAATACTTTCATTTATAGACGCTCCGGGATTAATGGCGGAAGTGGCGCATGTCGGTAAAGATCATTGCGATCCCATGTTCGTCAGCGGCAGCGATCACTTCTTCGTCGCGGATGGAACCACCAGGCTGGATAACACAGCTCACGCCAACTGCCGCTGCGGCATCAATACCGTCACGGAACGGGAAGAAGGCATCGGATGCCATTGCGGAGCCTTTTACTTCCAGGCCTTCATCGGCAGCTTTGATACCGGCAATTTTGGCGGAGTAAACACGGCTCATCTGACCGGCACCTATACCAATAGTCATATTCTCGCGGGCATACACAATCGCGTTCGACTTAACAAACTTCGCTACCTTCCAGCAGAACAATGCATCACGCAGTTCTTGCTCTGTTGGTTGGCGCTTGCTGACTACACGCAGGTCTGCGGCTGTCACCATACCCAGATCGCGATCCTGTACTAACACTCCGCCGTTAACGCGTTTGAAATCCAGACCCGGAATACGCTGCTGCCACTGGCCGCAAGTCAGAACGCGAACGTTTTGCTTAGCCGCTGTGATCTTCAGCGCTTCGTCGCTGGCTGATGGCGCGATAATCACTTCGACGAACTGGCGGGAGATAATCGCCTGCGCGGTTTCGGCATCCAGTTCACGGTTGAACGCGATGATGCCGCCGAATGCAGAAGTTGGGTCAGTTTTATAGGCGCGGTCGTAGGCATCTAATAAGGAATCGCTGACAGCCACACCGCATGGGTTGGCATGCTTCACGATAACGCAGGCAGGTTCGCTAAACTCTTTCACACATTCCAGCGCGGCATCGGTATCAGCAATGTTGTTATAAGAGAGCGCTTTGCCCTGAACCTGAGTTGCGGTGGCAACGGAGGCTTCTTTAATTTCTTCTTCTATATAGAAGGCTGCTTGCTGGTGGCTGTTTTCACCGTAACGCATATCCTGTTTCTTAATGAAGTTCAGGTTTAGCGTGCGAGGGAAGCGGCCGGAAGGATCTTTGCTTTCGCCATGGTAGGCAGGAACCATGCTACCGAAGTAGTTGGCGATCATGCTGTCGTAAGCGGCGGTGTGTTCGAAAGCCTTAATAGCCAAATCGAAACGTGTCTCGAGCGTCAGAGATCCTTCATTAGCATCCAGCTCGCTAATAATCGCTTCGTAGTCGCCGCTCTTTACTACGATTGCCACGTCTTTATGGTTCTTCGCCGCGGAGCGCACCATGGTTGGGCCGCCGATATCGATATTCTCTACCGCATCTTCTAAAGAGCAGCCTTCGCGGGCAACAGTCTGGGCAAACGGATAGAGGTTGACGACAACCATATCGATTGGGGAGATAGCGTGTTGTTCCATGATCGCATCATCCTGGCCGCGACGACCCAGAATGCCGCCGTGAACTTTTGGATGCAGGGTTTTGACGCGTCCATCCATCATCTCCGGAAAACCGGTGTAGTCAGAGACTTCGGTTACCGGCAGGCCAGCTTTAGCCAGTAGATGAGCGGTTCCGCCAGTGGACAGCAGCTCCACGCCACGTTGGGAGAGCGCCTGGGCGAATTCGACGATACCGGCTTTGTCAGAAACACTGAGCAGAGCGCGGCGTACAGGACGACGTTGTTGCATGGTTTGATCCCTTAGCTTTGGTTCGCATATAGAAGAGCGTTAGCTGAATTTTAGTTATTTTCCCTAAAACTCAGCTAACGCCCCAAAACGGGGCGTCCATTTATTGCGGGTGCATTGTAGCGAAAACGTTTGCGTCACGCTCGCAAAATTTAGGACTTCATCACGAATGTGGATAACTTTGTGTGTAACTGCGTATAAGGCGGGGTTTTGCTGGGGATTGCAGCAGTCAGTCAAATTAACGCATATTTAGGGTTGCAGCCTCCGGATAACTCCCTATAATGCGCCTCCATCGACACGGAACATGTGAACAACATCACAGAGTAACGCGGCGATGAGAGTCAAATATCCTGAAATTAAGGGTTGACTCTGAAAGAGGAAAGCGTAATATACGCCACCTCGAGTTAGCAAGCGAAAGCGCGCAACTCACTGCTCTTTAACAATTTATCAGACAATCTGTGTGGGCACTCGCAGGATTGATATCTCAGATACCTTCGGGTATCAAAAAA
>NZ_LR722692.1 GCF_902500225.1 Buttiauxella massiliensis
GCCTACAACAAGGCTCTCGTCAAGCGTGGGTCGCTGACATTATGGCTTGATGAGTCGGCCATCCAGGCCTGGTACGACGAGCCAAAAACACCTTCACGGGGGCGTCCACAACGTTATTCTACGTTAGCGATTTCCACCGTACTGAAGCTCAAACGCGTCTTTCGCCTCACGCTACGTGCCGCTCAGGGATTCATCGATTCCATTTTTACGTTAATGAAGCTCCCGCTTCGTTGCCCGGATTATTCCTGCGTCAGCAGACGGGCTAAGTCCGTCTGCATCCCGTTTAAAAAACCCACGCGCGGCGAGATTGCCCATCTCGTTATCGACTCCACCGGATTAAAAGTTTTCGGTGAAGGCGAGTGGAAGGTGAAAAAACACGGTAAGGAAAAGCGCCGCGTCTGGCGAAAACTGCACCTTCCCGTGGACGCCGATACCCACGAGGTTATCTGTGCTGACCTGTCCCTGAACAACGTGACCGATGCGGAGGCATTCCCGGGTCTTATCCGACAGTCCCATCGGAAAATCAAGGCACTGATCCCGCCGCGAACCCGCGCAGGTTACTGGCCAACGGAGTGCGCAGACCGAAATCGGGCGGTAGCGAGGCAGCGGCTAACGGGAAGCAACGCCTACTGGAAATGGAACACGGCTTACAACCGACGTTCGGTTGCCGAAACAGCGATGTACCGGGCAGCGGGCACCTTACGCTGTGTGACTATAATGCGCAGGTTGGTGAGGCTATGGCCATGGTCCGTGCACTGAACATAATGACGCGTGCAGGAATGCCAGAAAGTGTACGGATTGTCTGAGAAAATGACTGACAGTAGGATCTGCTGTCTAAATTCTATTTATTCAACAAA
>NZ_LR722649.1:0-398437 GCF_902500225.1 Buttiauxella massiliensis
GGTTTGGGGGCCTGCCATGATGAAATTTGGTGCGGCAATGATGATTGGCGGCGTGGTTCAAATGCTCTCACCGCAGGCCAAGGGCCTCGCTTCTCGTCAGGATCCGGACAACATGCCGTCATATGCGTTCGGTGGCCCGGTGAATACGGTGGCAATGGGTAATCCGGTTGGTGTGGCTTACGGGTTACGTGAGCGCGGCGGGGCCATTATCTCAGCCGGGATTTATACCGACGATTACAAATAACCTTCTCAGTCCCCAATAATCTGAGGTTCGCCAATGTTAAAGCACAAAACTATCGAGGCTACAGTCATAGAAGCCGCCAGGCTGAGTGGCCATGAGCTTAACGGGCAGGAAAAATTGCTGATTCGTACGGGTGTGTCTGCATCACTGACGGCTAAAGAACGGCACCGCCAGCGGATGAGTGCTAGACCGTACCAGTGGAAGAAGCCGGAGCCTGTGCGACAAAAAACTAAATAGCGATCTGTTATTTAAGTGTGCCTTTGTTCGTCGATGTTCACAGTTATGTGCAGTCAGTGGTGCAGTCAATTCGTTAAAAAAGGCGCTTCCCCATGCCGAGTAGCGCCTTTTTAAACAACAAGTTAACTGATTAATATCAGTTCATGCCGTATTTTTTCAATTTTTTACGCAGCGTGCCACGGTTGATGCCCATCATCAGGGCAGCGCGGGTTTGGTTGCCACGGGTGTATTGCATCACCATGTCCAACAATGGCTGCTCTACTTCAGCCAATACCAGCTCATACAGATCGTTAACATCTTGACCATTCAGTTGAGCAAAATAGTTCTTCAGTGCTTGTTTCACGGAGTCACGAAGAGGTTTTTGGGTAACCTGATCCTGTGAGTTAACGGTAGAAACGGTTAGTACGTCAGAATTTACGCGTTGTTCGAACATAGTTCTGTCAGCTCTTTATTTCTAATTACGCAAGATTTTCGAAGTATGCCTCCAACGCCTCAAGCTGTTCGCTTGCATCCTCAATGGCGTTGAATGTGCGCCGAAACTGGTCATTTGGAGCGTGTTCCTGTAAGTACCAGGAGACGTGTTTGCGAGCAATTCGGTATCCCTTAGCATGACCATAAAAGTCATGAAGTTCTCCAATATGCCCACAAAGTAAGCGCTTCACCTCTGCCAGAGGCAGTGGAGGAAGCAGCTCTCCAGTGTCCAGATAATACTGGATTTCCCGAAAGATCCAGGGTCTTCCCTGAGCCGCGCGTCCTATCATAAGAGCATCAGCCCCTGTGTAGTCGAGCACAGCTCTGGCTTTAAGCGGGTCAGTAATGTCACCATTCGCGATTACCGGAATGGAAACTTTCTGCTTAACTGCCCGAATGCTGTCGTATTCAGCATCTCCCTGAAATAAACAGGCGCGTGTGCGTCCATGAATTGTCAGAGCCTGAATGCCACAGTCTTCAGCCAGTTGGGCAATCTCTTCACAGTTACGGTGCGCCGTATCCCAGCCAGTGCGAATCTTCAACGTTACAGGTACTTCAACTGCGTTAATTACCGTCGTCAGGATAGACTTCACCAGAGTTGGGTATTGCAGCAATGCAGAGCCTGCGAGTTTACGATTCACTTTCTTAGCAGGGCATCCCATATTGATATCAATAATCTGGGCGCCATTAGCCACGTTAATGCGTGCGGCCTCTGCCATCTCATCAGGGTCACTACCGGCAATTTGCACGGTGCGGATACCTGGTTCATTCACGTGCACCATTCGTAAACGTGATTTATCACTCGCCCAAACTTCAGGGTTGGAGGACATCATCTCGGAAACAGTCAGCCCGGCTCCCATCTCGTAACACAGCGTCCTGAATGGCCTGTCAGTGATGCCAGCCATAGGTGCTGCTATCAGTCGATTTCTGAGCTGGTGTTGTCCAATGCGCATGAGTTAAGAAATGACCATACTTGCCTGCAAGGCGGCGTATATTACGCATTTTTAGCCTGAGATGAAAGGCCAAACTTTGAACAATCAGCTGTCGTAGATCAATGAATCCTTATCTCGTGCAGTGACAAAAATAAATTAACTATATTTTTCAGATTGTTATGAATTATTGGTTGATTTGTGCGCTTTTGTTTTTTCACCACATTCAGGGGTAATTCATTATTTTTTACGTATAAGACACCAGATAAAGTGCTGCTTAAATCACCAAACTTAGTGTTTTTCTGCGATCGGCATCTCATTTTGCTGCGAGTTATCACTGGGATGAATTGTTGTAAACGGAGTGTTGCTTGGGGAATTTAGAAGTCAGTAACGTGGCCTGATACCACGTTACTGAGAGGAGTATTTTAGAGTTTGATACCGGTAATTCGGCACCATTCTTCTTTTTCTGCGACTGGGTCGAGCGTGAATTTATCCTGATATGCTTCGCAAACACCCTCGGCTTGGCTTGCCAGAACGCCAGAAAGTCCAAGGAAACCGCCCTGGACAGGCAGCACGCTGATTAGCGGGGCTAGCTCACGCAAAGGGCCTGCCAGGATGTTAGCAACGACCACATCGGCGCTCATGACTTCTGGCTGGTCTTTTGGCAGATACAGTTCCAGGCGATCAGAAACACCATTGCGTTCTGCGTTATCGCGGCTGGCCTGAATCGCCTGCGGGTCGATATCAATACCAATTGCTTTCACTGCACCCAATTTCAGTGCGGCAATAGCAAGAATGCCGGAGCCACAGCCGAAATCGATAACGGTTTTGCCTGCTAAATCTAAGCTATCAAGCCACTCAAGACATAAAGAGGTGGTTGGGTGAGTGCCGGTACCAAACGCAAGACCCGGATCCAGCATCACGTTCACCGCGCTAGCGTCTGGCACATCGCGCCAGCTTGGGCAAATCCACAGGCGTTGACCAAAGCGCATCGGGTGGAAGTTATCCATCCATTCACGTTCCCAGTCTTTGTCTTCAAGCTGTTCGATTTTATGTGGGAAACCGATGCTCAGAAGAGGGCAGTTTTCAAGAATTGCGACCACTTCTTCCATGTCAGTTTCTGCATCGTACAGACCAATGACATCGGTATCGCCCCATAGACGGGTTTCACCAGGCAATGGCTCGAATACCGGTGTGTCATGGGTATCCTGAAAGGTTACGGAAACCGCACCGCTTTCGATCAGCGCATCGCCGAGCTCTTCAGCATTTGAGCCTGAGGTATTAATTTTCAGTTGAATCCATGGCATAGCGAAACTCTTTATTTATCAGTAGTTGAAACGAGTGCTGGAACAGGTAGAGGCTGACCAAAACGGTTGCCTACCAGGAACGCCAGCAAACTTAATAATAAGGATGGCACAATTGGGTGGAAGCCCAGGAACTGGATTTTGAAGCTCGCCAGCACTGCATACAACCCGCCACCGACAATCATTGCGCTTAACGCGCCCGCGGCATTAGCTCGTTCCCAATAAAGACCGAGCACTAAAGGCCACAGGAATACAGCTTCTAAACCACCAAACGCCAGCAAATTCAGCCAGATGATCATCTCAGGTGGACGCCATGCTGCAAGTAGCAGTAACGCACCTAAAATCAGCGTGATCACCGATGACATTCTTTTCAGACGCTTTTCGTTAGTGATCTGATCCGGTCTCATATTCAGATAAAGATCTTTGACGATCGTAGCTGATGATTGAAGCAGTTGGGCATTAATTGTCGACATGATTGCTGCCATTGGTGCCGCGAGGAAAATCCCCGCCGCGAACGGTGGCAGAACTGTGACCATTAATGTTGGGATAACTAAATCCGGTACTTTCAAATCCGGTATCACTGCGCGGCCTAACGCCCCCGCCAAATGCATACCAAACATCAAAATCGCCACTACAATCGTGCCGAGGATAATCCCACGGTGCACGGCTTTGCTGTCTTTATAAGAGATGCAACGGACCGCCGTGTGAGGCAAACCAATCACGCCGAAACAGACCAGCACCCAGAACGAGGTCATGAATGTTGGCGAAAGGATGTCATCGGCACCCTGCGGTGAAACAAGTTTAGGGTCGATATGCTGTAGCGTATCGACCGCGTTGTGTAAGCCACCCGCAGCGTGAACGATACCCACCAACAGCAGAATCGTTCCAACCAGCATCACCATTCCCTGCATAGCATCGTTGAGAACGCTGGCACGGAAGCCACCGAATGCAGTGTAAAGCGCGATACTGATACCAAAAATCAGCAAGCCAGTTTCGTAAGGAATACCCGCAGCGGTTTCCAGCAAGCGGGCTCCGCCAATGAACTGCACGGTCATGGCACCGATAAATGCTACCAACAGGCTAATACTTGCCAGCCACACCAGAAGGCGGCTTTGGTAGCGCGCATACAGCATGTCGTTCAGGGTAACGGCGTTATAGCGACGCGCCAGAATGGCAAACTTTTTACCCAAAATCCCCAGTGATAACCACACCGCGGGAAGCTGAATCATTGCTAGCAAAACCCAGCCCAAGCCATATTTATAAGCAGCTCCAGGCCCGCCAATAAATGAGCTGGCGCTGATATAGGTGGCGGTGAGCGTCATCGCTAATACGAAGCCACCCATGGAACGGCTACCGAGGAAATACTCGTTAAGGAAATTTCCTGTCGTACGACGCCTCATGGCATACATTGAAATGCCAAAAACGACTAACAGATAGGCTACCAGCGGCAGTATGACTTCAAGCTGCATGATCATCCTCCAATGGGATATCGCGGAAGATGAACTTCACCATCGCCCAGCACAGCAAAATGAACAGCAAAGGTACCAGCAGGCACGCCATTTCAAACCAGTGTGGGAGACCTGTTGGGCCGATATCGTTACCAGGTAAGTAAGCAGCCACTAACCATGCTGCGAGGTAGAGAAGGGTTAGCCAAAGCGCCCAGCGGGCTTCTTTATGGGCCTGAACAAAACGCGCGTCCATTATTATCCCTTGAGTTGGCGGAAAGCGGCGATTGTAACGCATAGCGACAAATTGAGGATCAAAAAAGAAAAAGGCCGGATATCCGGCCTTTTAACGATGTAACTTCGTAAGAAAACTTAGTCCTGAAGACCCAGTTTTTTCTCCAGATAGTGGATATTAGTCCCACCGTGCTGGAAGTTTTCATCGTTCATGATGCGAGTCTGCAAATCAACATTGGTTTTGATGCCATCGATGATCAGCTCAGCCAGGGCGTTCTTCATACGTGCAATCGCTACTTCACGGGTTTCACCGTAACAGATAAGTTTTGCGATCATTGAATCGTAGTATGGAGGAACAGTGTAGCCGGAATAAATATGCGATTCCCAACGTACACCAAAACCACCCGGCACATGGCAGCGAGTAATTTTGCCAGGGCTTGGCAGGAAGGTATTCGGGTCTTCGGCGTTAATACGGCATTCAACCGCATGGCCTTTAACCTGAACATCTTCTTGCTTGATAGACAGTGGCTGTCCTGCAGCAATGCGAAGCTGCTCTTTAATCAGATCAACACCGGTGATCATTTCTGTTACCGGGTGTTCAACCTGAATACGGGTGTTCATCTCGATAAAGTAGAATTCACCGTTTTCGAACAGGAACTCGAACGTACCTGCACCGCGATAGTTGATATCGATACACGCTTTAGAACAGCGCTCACCGATGAATTTACGCAGCTCAGGCGTGATGCCTGGCGCTGGCGCTTCTTCCACAACTTTCTGGTGACGACGCTGCATAGAGCAGTCACGTTCAGCCAGATAGATCGCTTTACCCTGGCCATCAGCAAGAACTTGAATCTCGATGTGGCGTGGGTTTTCCAGGTACTTCTCCATATAGACCATGTCGTTGTTGAAAGCAGCTTTTGCTTCCGCACGGGTCATGTTAATGGATTGTTCCAGATCGGCATCGTTACGTACGACACGCATACCACGACCGCCGCCGCCGCCAGACGCTTTGATAATTACCGGGTAACCGATGCGTTTAGCATGGGCACGGTTTTTATCCATATCGCCGTCAAGAGGGCCGTCAGAACCTGGTACGCAAGGTACGCCAGCTTTCTTCATTGCGTTGATTGCAGAAACTTTATCGCCCATCAGACGGATAGTTTCAGCACGTGGGCCAATGAAGATAAAGCCTGAACGCTCAACCTGCTCAGCAAAGTTGGCATTTTCAGACAGGAAGCCATAACCCGGGTGAATCGCAACGGCGCCAGTAATTTCTGCCGCAGAGATGATTGCCGGGATATTCAGATAGCTTTTTACAGACGGAGCAGGACCGATACAAACAGTCTCATCCGCCAGCAATACGTGTTTTAGATCGCGGTCGGCAGTTGAGTGCACAGCAACAGTCTTGATGCCAAGTTCTTTACAGGCACGAAGAATACGCAATGCAATCTCACCACGGTTAGCGATGACAATTTTATCCAGCATGTTCGCCTCGTTACTCGATGACGACCAGCGGCTCGTCAAATTCAACCGGTTGACCATTTTCAACCAGAATGGCTTTCACCACACCGGCTTTGTCAGCTTCGATCTGGTTCATCATTTTCATTGCTTCAACGATACACAGAGTGTCGCCAACGTTAACCTTCTGGCCAACTTCAACAAATGACTTAGCATCCGGGCTTGGGGTGCGGTAGAAAGTACCTACCATTGGGGAACGCACGATGTGACCACTGATTTCAGCAGCCGCCGGTGCTTCTGCCGGAGCGGCAGGTGCAACAACGTTAGACAGGCCAGCCTGCGGCTGTGGCTGGTACATTGGCGCAGCATAAGCCTGTTGCATCATCGGGTAGCCGGTGTTTGCCGGTGCACGACTGATGCGTACAGATTCTTCGCCCTCAGAAATTTCCAGTTCAGAAATGCCTGATTCTTCAACCAGCTCGATCAGTTTTTTAATCTTACGAATATCCATGAGTGGGTTCCGTACTCTTGTTTAGATGGATTTTGACAAGCGTTTTACCGCCGTCTGTAGTGCATATGAATAGCCGTCAGCGCCTAATCCGCAGATGACACCAACCGCTTTATCAGAAAGATATGAATGATGGCGGAACGGTTCGCGCGCATGCACATTGCTCAGATGGATCTCGATAAACGGAATATCCACCGCTAACAAGGCATCACGCAGCGCAACGCTGGTATGCGTAAACGCGGCCGGATTAATCAGAATAAAATCAACAGTGTCTTTAGCCTGATGAATTCGGTCGATCAACTCATATTCAGCATTAGATTGCAGGTGGCTGAACGAGACATTTAGCGTTTTTGCTTCTTCTTCGAGCGAGTTAACAATTTGCGCTAAAGTCAGCGTGCCGTACTTCTCAGGCTCGCGTGTTCCCAGCATGTTAAGATTCGGACCGTTCAAAAGCAAAATGTGAAAATTAGCCGACATCGTGCTGCCATCTCCTGCAATTTGTAGGTATTTTACAAAATATACCTAAGTTGCTCGGTTGTCACCTTCAGAGCCAGAAAATGGCCTGTCAGAAAAACCAAAGTCGCACATTATAACGATTTCGTAGCATTTGGCAGCTAAATACTGGTCTTATCAGGGAAGATGATCAACTCATATCCTTTTTAGGGGCACGGTTGATCACTTTTATGCGGAGAAGAACACATATCTGGTGTTAACGCAGCCACATCCGGAATTTCTTATAGCGCAAGACCAAAAGGATGAATGCGCCCAGAGCATACAGCAACGGTTGCGGGGAAATAACCTTTACCGACCATAAATAATGTATGGGGGCAATAATTGCGACCAGATAGACGAAGTTATGCAGTTTTTGCCAGCGTGAACCTAATTTTCGTTGTAAAGATTGGGTCGAGGTTGCCGCCAATGATAGCAGCACCAGCCAGCTGATTATTCCTAAAGTCAAATAGGGGCGCGTGACCAACTCCTTGCCAAGCAGTGCCAGATTGCTGATTCCCAGTTCCAACATGGCATAGCTAGTTAAATGAAGAGTGGCCCAGGCAAAACACCACAACCCCAGCAGACGACGGGTACGAATCAGCAGTGGCTGTTTACCGTATCGCGCTAAAGGTGTGACCAGGAGAGTCGCTAGCAGTAACTTGAGCGCCATCCTGCCGGTAAAATGCTGGATATCCTTCGCCGGATCGGCGCTCAAAAAGCCCTGGTTTGCGGCATAAAATAGCCAGACAAAAGGTAAGAACGCCGCGAGATGTAACCCCACTTTAAGCCACATGATTTGCTTCGCAGTTAATCTCACTTAGAAATTCTCCTTAAGATTTAAACCGCGGTACAGCGAAGCAACCTGATCGGCATACCCATTAAACAGCAATGTAGGCTGGCGTTTTACGTCAAGCACGCCACCTGAACCAATGAATCGTTCACTCGCCTGCGACCAGCGTGGGTGATCAACATTCGGGTTCACGTTGGCATAAAACCCATATTCATTCGGTGCAGCCATATTCCAGGTGGTGGGAGGTAGTTCACTAACGAGTTTGATACTGACAATCGACTTTATCCCTTTAAACCCATATTTCCACGGTACGGTCAGGCGGATTGGCGCGCCGTTTTGCGGCGGTAGCGCTTTGCCATAAACACCTACAGTCAGCAAAGTTAGCGGATGCATCGCTTCATCAAGTCTCAGTCCTTCAACGTAGGGATATTTCAAACCGCCGCCAATAAATCGATCTTTCTGTCCGGGCATTTGCTCCGGGTCGTAAATTGTTTCGAAGGCGACATATTTTGCATTGCTGGTGGGTTCAACCAAAGCCAGTAACTTGCTGAGCGGGAAACCAATCCACGGCACGACCATTGACCAGGCTTCAACACAACGCATGCGATAAATCCGCTCTTCAAGCGGGAATTTTTTGTAGAGATCGTCGTAATCCAGTGTCAGTGGCTTTGCCACTTCACCACTAATGGTGATTTTCCACGGATCGGTTTTCAGGCCCCCGGCGTTTGCCGCAGGGTCGGCTTTATCCAGACCAAACTCGTAGAAGTTATTGTAGCCAGTGACTTTATCTTCCGGGGTCATGGCGAGCTTAGCCTGCCATTGTTCGGGTTTACTAAATTGCAAAGGTTTCCCTGAAGGTGCTGGTGGCCGGTCATTACCTTTAAACCAGGAAAGAATATCCGCATTTGCAGTCTGAGGAAGCGAGAGGGCAGCCGCACTGATACCTAGTGCTTTCAGTACCTGGCGGCGTTTCATCATAAAAACGGATTCAGCTGTGACATCAGCTTCTGTGAAGCGGGCGACCTTCTTCATCTTATACTCCAGCGTGGCTTTATTCCCTAAGCATGACGGAGAACGCTAAACCCTGCGAATTTGTCACAAAAAATTGAAACTTAAACATAGTTCTAGGTTTGTTGAATATTTGTTAATAGGGGGAGGGTTGTCAGCAGCTATACTAGAGTTTCAGTGTGCAAAACACTCGCTTTGCAACAAAGGGTGAGAATATGTTCACTGTGTTTGCCAGGGCACCTCTTTTGCTATGTAATGCCGCATCAGGTCAGGCTTGGTATATCTTCACCAAACGGAGTTAACACAAGGATGCGATTAACGACGAAACTTTCTGCTTTTATGACATTGCTGACGGGGCTCGCTATTTTTGTGACGCTCGTTGGTTGTTCATTAAGCTTCTTCAATGCGATGCATTATAAAGTGCATCAGCGTGTGGTTGCTGTTGCCACCATTATTGATAACGATTTAGTTTCCAGCTCACCAGAAGCTTTGATCAAGCGCCTCAATGAAGTGATGGTTCCGATTGATATCACCGAGGTCGATTTCAAAATTGGCGATAACACCGTTTATCAGCACCACTTGACTCAAACCTATCACTTGCTTGGAAATAGCCACAGTTTCCGCACCGTGACTGTTGAGTTAATGAAGCATCCTGGCATGTTTCTCAATCTTACCTATCGCGATCCGGTAGCGGATTACTACAACTCTCTTTTCGCGACGGTACCTCTTTCTATCACGATTGGATTCATGCTTATCGTGCTGTTTTTTGCTATCCGCTGGATGAAAAAACAGCTCTCCGGGCAAGAGTTATTGGAAAGCCGTGCGCGACGAATTCTGAATGGTGAAAGAGGTGTTGAGGTGCGTGGCTCGGTGCTGGAATGGCCGCCACAGGCAAGCGGTGCGCTTGATGTAATGCTTTCAGATCTGCAAAACGCCAGCGAACAACGTAGTCGAATGGATACTCTAATTCGTGCTTTCGCCGCGCAAGATGCGAAAACGGGTCTGAATAATCGCCTGTTCTTTGATAACCAATTGGCAACTTTACTCGATGAGCAGGAGCAAGTTGGCGCGCATGGTGTGGTGATGATTATTCGTTTACCGGATTTTGAAACGCTGCACGAAACGTGGGGGCGCAACGCGGTAGAAGAGTATTTGTTTACGATTATTAATATGTTATCGACATTTGTGATGCGCTATCCGGGGGCTTTGCTGGCACGCTATTTCCGTAGTGACTTTGCCGTTTTGTTGCCGCACCGCACATTGAAAGAAGCCGATAGCATTGCTAATCAATTACTGAAGGCTGTCGATTCGCTGCCTCCAACGCGGATGCTTGATCGTAATGACATGATGCATATCGGTATTTGTGCATGGCGTAGCGGGCAAAGCAAAGAGCAAGTTATGGAGAATGCAGAGGTGGCGACGCGTAATGCTTCCCTGCAAGGAACCAACGGCTGGTCGGTATATGACGATAGTTTGCCGGAAAAAGGGCGTGGTAACGTTAAATGGCGTACGCTCATTGAGCAGGTGTTGCAACGCGGCGGTCCACGCTTCTACCAAAAACCGTCTGTGAAGCGCGATGGCTATGTGCATCATCGGGAAATTATGTGTCGGATTTTCGACGGTCAACAAGAAGTATTGGCGGCAGAGTATTTGCCGATGGTTAAGCAGTTTGGTTTATCGGAGCAATATGACCGACAAATCATCGCTCGGCTATTGCCGTTAGCAGGATTCTGGCCTGAAGAAACGCTAGCCATTCAAGTGTCGGTTGAATCATTGATTCGGGCACCTTTCCAGCGTTGGTTGCGTGATGCGTTAATGCAATCTGAAAAATCACTTCGACGACGTATTCTTTTTGAACTTGCAGAGGCAGATGTTTGTCAACACATCAGCCGTTTGCAACCTGTGATTCGTTTGATCAAAGCATTGGGCGTACGTATTGCAGTTTCCCAGGCAGGTTTAACCGTAGTGAGTGCGTCTTATATTAAAGAGTTGGATGTAGAGTTGATAAAACTGCATCCAGGGCTTGTGCGTAACATTGAGAAACGAACCGAAAATCAGCTGTTTGTACAGAGTCTGGTTGAGGCTTGTAACGGGACTCAGACACAAGTTTTTGCGGTCGGTGTAAGAACGCGAAGTGAATGGCAGACACTGGTAGAGAAAGGCGTGGCGGGTGCTCAGGGGGATTTTTTTGCGGCCTCTGAACCGCTCGATAGCAACGTGAAAAAATATTCGCAAAGATACTCGGTTTAACCTGCCGTTTATAAATATTTCACGTAGAATAACGCGCGCTGCATCTCAAGGGGGCGGATACGCCTGCTGACCAGATTGTTAAAGCACGAATGAACCCAGTTTGCTTCCTTGCACTGTTCGTTTAACCTACAGCGTTTGTTTAATTCCTCTGCGGTTCGAGGATAGACGTGCCGAAAGTGTAACGGTCGTAGTAAACTGCACAATTTTTCACCATTGCAGAACATTTATGCGCCTTGTCGCTGCAATGAGTGGTTGGTAAAGTAAGCGGATTTTGTTTCCGCCCCAGCTTTCAGGATTATCCCTTAGTATGTTGAAAAAATTTCGTGGCATGTTTTCCAATGACCTGTCCATTGACCTGGGTACCGCGAATACCCTGATTTATGTAAAAGGACAAGGCATCGTACTGAATGAGCCATCTGTCGTGGCCATCCGCCAGGATCGTGCCGGTTCACCTAAAAGTGTTGCGGCCGTAGGTCATGATGCTAAACAGATGCTGGGTCGTACCCCTGGCAATATCGCAGCTATCCGTCCGATGAAAGATGGCGTTATTGCCGATTTCTTCGTGACCGAAAAAATGCTGCAACACTTCATCAAACAAGTGCATAGCAACAGCTTTATGCGCCCAAGCCCGCGTGTTCTGGTTTGTGTGCCAGTTGGTGCAACTCAGGTTGAACGCCGTGCTATCCGTGAATCTGCGCAAGGTGCAGGTGCACGTGAAGTATTCCTGATTGAAGAGCCAATGGCTGCGGCTATTGGTGCTGGCTTGCCAGTTTCTGAAGCAACCGGTTCTATGGTTGTGGATATCGGTGGTGGTACTACTGAAGTTGCCGTTATCTCTCTGAACGGCGTGGTTTACTCCTCTTCCGTTCGTATTGGTGGTGACCGCTTTGATGAAGCCATCATTAATTATGTGCGCCGTAACTACGGTTCACTGATTGGTGAAGCAACCGCTGAACGTATCAAACACGAAATCGGTTCTGCTTACCCAGGCGATGAAGTGCGTGAAATCGAAGTTCGTGGTCGTAACCTGGCTGAAGGTGTTCCACGCGGCTTTACTCTGAATTCCAATGAAATCCTCGAAGCCCTGCAAGAGCCTTTGACCGGTATCGTGAGTGCGGTAATGGTTGCACTGGAGCAGTGCCCACCAGAATTGGCTTCTGACATTTCTGAGCGCGGTATGGTTCTGACTGGTGGTGGCGCATTGCTGCGTAACCTCGACCGTTTGCTGATGGAAGAAACAGGCATTCCGGTAGTAGTTGCAGAAGATCCATTGACTTGCGTAGCCCGTGGTGGTGGCAAGGCACTGGAAATGATCGACATGCACGGCGGCGACTTGTTCAGCGAAGAGTAATCAGCCACACGTAAAAGGCAGTGACTATCACTGCCTTTTCCTTGCTGGCCCTGGAATACGCATAGCCTATGAAGCCAATTTTTAGCCGTGGCCCTTCGTTGCAGTTTCGCCTCATTCTGGCGGTGCTGGTGGCGATTGGTGTCATTATTGCCGATAGCCGTCTGGGTACGTTTAGTCAGATCCGAACGTATATGGATACTGCCGTCAGCCCTTTCTATTTTGTCTCAAATGGTCCCCGTGAATTGCTCGACAGCGTCTCGCAAACACTGGCATCACGCGATCAGCTAGAACTCGAAAATCGTGCACTGCGTCAGGAACTGATCCTGAAAAACAGCGAATTACTGATGATGGGTCAATATCGTCAGGAAAACGCACGTCTGCGCGAATTGCTTGGCTCACCGTTGCGTCAGGACGAGCAAAAAATGGTGACTCAGGTTATCTCTACCGTTAACGATCCTTACAGTGACCAGGTTGTCATTGATAAAGGGAGCGTGAATGGGGTCTATGAAGGTCAGCCAGTCATTAGTGATAAAGGTGTCGTAGGTCAGGTCATTGCGGTGGCTAAACTCACCAGCCGTGTTTTGCTGATCTGTGATGCGACTCATGCGCTACCGATTCAGGTACTGCGCAATGACATCCGCGTTATCGCGGCGGGCAACGGCTGTACTGACGATCTGCAACTGGAACATTTACCCGCAAATACCGATATTCGTGTAGGCGATGTATTGGTGACGTCTGGTTTAGGTGGTCGCTTCCCTGAAGGTTATCCGGTGGGTGTCGTTTCCTCTGTGAAACTTGATACTCAACGTGCGTACACAGTTATTCAGGCTCGCCCAACGGCTGGTTTACAACGTCTGCGTTATTTGCTGCTGCTGTGGGGAGCGGATCGTGAAGGCAAAACCCCAATGCCACCGGAAGAGGTTCATCGTGTAGCTAATGAGCGTTTGATGCAAATGATGCCGCAGGTATTGCCTCCGGCTGATTCTGTTGGCCCGCCAGCCCCAGCTCCGATTCCACCTCCGGCAACGGGAATGACTCAGGCTCCTGCAGGGAACTCCGCTTCTCCTGCATCTGCTACCCAGGGAGGGCAGTAGTGGGGAGTTACCGTAGTCAGGGTCGTTGGGTAATCTGGCTCTCTTTCCTTGTCGCCTTGTTGTTACAGGTAATGCCTTGGCCTGACGATTTAAAAATCTATCGTCCGGACTGGGTTTTACTTATTCTGCTGTACTGGATTCTGGCGTTGCCCCACCGCGTAAATGTTGGCACAGGTTTTGTGGTGGGTGCCATACTGGATCTGATCAGCGGTTCCACCCTGGGCGTGCGAGCGTTATCTCTGAGTATCGTTGCTTACCTGGTGGCGTTGAAATACCAGCTATTCCGCAATCTCGCGCTTTGGCAACAGGCTTTAGTGGTTATGCTGTTGTCATTGATGACAGATGTCATTGTTTTCTGGTCTGAATTTTTAGTCATCAACGTATCTTTCCGTCCGGAAATTTTCTGGAGTAGCGTGGTTAACGGCGTGCTGTGGCCATGGATATTTTTGCTGATGCGTAAAATTCGCCAACAATTTGCTGTGCAATAGGATTTAACATGACATCTTTGTATCTGGCATCGGGTTCTCCACGTCGTCAGGAGCTTCTGACTCAGTTGGGTGTGTCATTTGAGCGCATTATTACCGATGTAGAAGAACAGCGTTTTAGCGGCGAGAGTGCGCAACAATATGTTGTGCGCCTGGCGCGAGATAAAGCGCGAGCAGGTGTTGCATTAGCGCAACATGACTTACCGGTTTTAGGTGCAGATACTATTGTTATCTACAATGGCAACGTGTTGGAAAAACCTAAAGATGAACAACATGCTGCGCAGATGCTGCGCATGTTGTCCGGGAATCAGCATCAAGTGATGACGGCAGTTGCGTTAGCCGATCGCGAATCGTTACTGGATTGCCTAGTGACGACTGAAGTGACATTTCGCGCATTATCAGAACAGGATATCGCCGGCTACGTGGCCTGCGGTGAACCCATGGATAAAGCAGGTGCATACGGTATTCAAGGGCTTGGTGGTTGTTTTGTCAGGAAGATTAATGGCAGCTACCATGCTGTAGTCGGTTTACCGCTAGTTGAAACCTATGAATTGCTGAGTAATTTTCACGCTTTGCGTGATGGACGAGGAAAACATGACGGCTGAATTATTAGTCAACGTGACCCCATCGGAAACTCGGGTGGCTTACATTGATGGTGGAATACTGCAAGAGATCCATATTGAACGCGAAGCACGTCGCGGGATCGTAGGGAATATCTACAAAGGTCGTGTAAGCCGGGTACTTCCGGGAATGCAGGCGGCATTTGTAGATATTGGCCTTGATAAGGCAGCGTTTCTTCACGCTTCTGACATCATGCCACATACCGAATGTGTGGCTGGTGAAGAGCGAAAAAACTTCACAGTACGCGATATCTCCGAACTGGTGCGCCAGGGGCAAGACCTGATGGTTCAAGTGGTGAAAGATCCGCTGGGTACTAAAGGTGCGCGCCTGACTACTGATATCACACTGCCGTCTCGTTACCTGGTCTTTATGCCAGGAGCCTCGCATGTGGGTGTTTCGCAACGCATTGAAAGTGAAGCTGAGCGTGAACGCCTTAAACGCGTGGTTAACGCATATTGCGACGAGCAAGGCGGATTCATCATCCGTACTGCGGCAGAAGGTGTATGTGAAGATGATTTGGCCGCAGATGCAGCTTACCTAAAGCGTGTCTGGACAAAAGTCAGCGAACGCAAAAAGCGTAACAAAACTCGTTGTCAGCTTTACGGTGAACTGGCGCTGGCACAACGTGTATTGCGTGATTTTGCTGATGAGGCACTCGATCGAATTCGTGTCGACTCACGCCTGACTTTCGACATGCTGCTGGAGTTCACCGCAGAATACATGCCGGAAATACACAACAAGATCGAACACTACAGCGGTCGCCAGCCAATTTTTGACCTTTTCGATGTTGAAAATGAAATTCAGCGGGCGCTGGAACGAAAAGTTGAACTGAAGTCGGGTGGCTATTTGGTCATCGATCAGACTGAAGCGATGACTACCGTGGATATCAACACGGGTGCATTTGTTGGTCATCGCAATCTCGACGATACTATTTTCAATACTAATATTGAAGCGACTCAGGCGATTGCCCGTCAGTTACGTTTGCGTAACCTGGGCGGCATTATCATTATTGATTTCATTGATATGAGTAATGAAGATCATCGTCGTCGTGTGTTGCATTCTCTTGAACAAGCGTTAAGCAAAGACCGGGTAAAAACCAGTATCAATGGTTTCTCGCAGCTTGGCCTGGTTGAAATGACACGTAAACGCACGCGCGAAAGCGTTGAACATGTGCTGTGCAACGATTGTCCAACTTGCCACGGCCGCGGTACCGTGAAAACGGTTGAAACGGTCTGTTATGAAATTATGCGTGAAATTGTCCGCGTGCATCATGCTTACGATTCTGACCGCTTCCTGGTTTATGCCTCACCTGCTGTGGGGGAAGCACTGAAAAGTGAAGAGTCCCATTCACTGGCCGAAGTTGAAATTTTCGTCGGCAAGCAAGTCAAAGTACAGATCGAGCCGCTCTATAATCAGGAGCAGTTTGACGTCGTTATGATGTAGCTCTCTGTGCGGTTGGCGCAGGTTCGAGTTCCGCTCCGGCGGCTAACAAGGAGATATACGTGAGGCGACTGCCCGGCATTCTGCTACTCACTGGCGCAACGCTTATCGTTATCGTCGCACTGCTGGTGAGTGGTTTGCGGCTGGTTTTGCCGCATCTCGATGCCTGGCGCCCGGCTTTGTTAGATAAAATTGAAGCGATGACTGGCACGCCTGTCGATGCCAGCCAGATAAAGGCAAGTTGGGAAAACTTTGGCCCTACTCTGGATGTGCGCGATGTTAAAGCTGGTCTGAAAGACGGCGGTGAGTTGAGCGTTAAGCGCGTGACGCTGGCGCTCGACCTTTGGCAAAGTATTTTGCATGCGCGCTGGCAATTCCGCGACCTCACTTTTTACCAGTTACAGATGCGCACCAATACCCCACTGAGCCAGAATCAGGGGGACGGTAAGTTTGAGCCGGGTAAAATCAGCGATCTCTTTTTACGCCAGTTCGATCACTTTGATCTGCGCGACAGCTCCCTTAGTTTCCTGACTCTATCTGGCCAACGTGCCGAACTCACGATCCCACAACTTACCTGGCTTAACACCAAAAACCGTCACCGTGCTGAAGGACTGGTCAGTCTGTCGAGCTTTACCGGACAGCACGGTCTGGCAAAAGTACGGATGGATTTACGGGATGAAAATGGCCTACTGAATATCGGCAAAGTCTGGCTACAGGCTGATAACGTTGACGTAAAACCGTGGCTCGGCAGCTGGATGAAGGACAATGTTAATTTACAGACTGCCAAATTCACCCTCGAAGCATGGATGGATGTCAAAGAGGGCGATATTGCTGGTGGTAATATCTGGCTGAAGCAAGGCGGTGCAAGCTGGGCGGGGAAAAGCGCTGCACACCAGTTATCAGTAGATAATTTGATGGCCCATGTCGAACGTTCAGAAGCAGGCTGGAATCTTGCTATTCCCTCAACCAATATCACCCTTGATGGTAAAACCTGGCCAAAAGGTTCGCTATCGTTAGCGTGGATTGCTCCGCAGGATGTGGGGGGGAAAGGGAATACTCGTGGTGACGAATTGCGGGTACGCGCCACAAATATGGAACTGGAAAGCTTCACTGGTTTACTGCCGATTGCCGAGAAAATCTCACCTGATATAGGCGATATTTGGACCTCCTTGCAACCTCGCGGGCACATTGATGTGCTGGCACTGGATATCCCGCTCCAGCAAACGGAAAACACCCGTATGCAAGGGCGCTGGAAAGATGTGAGTTGGAATCAATGGAAAATGCTTCCCGGTGTCGAACACTTCGCAGGTTCAATTACCGGTAGCGTTGCCCACGGGCAGCTTAATGCACAGATCCTCGATGCTAAAATGCCTTATGAAGGTGTATTCCGCGCGCCGCTGGAGATTGAACATGGCGCCGCAACGCTTGAGTGGCGGAAAAATGCTTCTGGTTTCCAGCTTGATGGCAAAAATCTTGATGTAAAAGCTCGCTCGGTATGGGCGGCAGGCGATTTCCGTTATTACCAGCCTGAGGGTGGTGACCCATGGTTAGGCATTTTAGCCGGAATCAGTACTAACAACGGTGCTGATGCCTGGCGTTATTTCCCTGAAAATCTGATGGGCAAAGAACTGGTTGATTACCTCAGTGGCGCTATTCAGGGCGGTGAAGCTGAAAACGCGACGCTGGTCTACGGCGGTAATCCTCATCTCTTCCCGTATCTGCATAACGAAGGGCAGTTTGAGGTCTACGTTCCGCTACGCAATGCTAAATTTGCTTTCCAGCCTGGCTGGCCGGCATTAGAGAACCTGAATATCACGCTTGATTTCATCAATGACGGTTTATGGATGAAGTCTGATGAGGTGAAACTCGGGGGGGTTACTGGGCGCAACCTCACGGCGATTATCCCGGATTACTCGAAAGAAAAACTGTTGATTGATTCTGATATCAGCGGCCCTGGAAGTGCAGTTGGTCCGTATTTCAAAGAAACACCTCTAAAAGATTCGCTGTCTGCTGCTCTTGATGAACTCCAGATAGGTGGGGATGTGAATGCTCGCTTACATCTGGATATCCCATTCAATGGCGATATGACCACCGCTTCAGGTGACGTCCAGCTTCACAACAATACGCTGCTGATAAAACCGCTCTCCAGCACTCTGAACAACCTGACGGGTAAATTCAGTTTTGTGAACGGCGATTTGAAAAGCGAACCATTAAAAGCCACCTGGTTTAACCAACCCGTCGGTATTGATTTTAATACCAAAACTGGTGAGAAAGATTACAAGATTGGCGTCAATTTACTGGGCGACTGGCAGCCAACAAAAATGGGTGTTTTGCCTGAGCCTGTTAATAAAGAGTTGAGCGGTAACGTCCCATGGAAAGGTGATGTGGCGATTACGCTTCCTTATCGCGGAGAGGCAAATTATCAGGTCAATGTGGATGCAGATCTGAAAAATGTGAGTAGCCACTTACCTGCCCCAGTGAATAAATCAGCGGGCCTTTCACTGCCATTGAAAATCGCAGTGAAAGGCGACCTGAATAGCTTTAATTTGACAGGTAATGCCGGACCGACAAATCACTTCTCCAGCCGCTGGCTACTGAATAAGAAACTGACGCTGGATCGCGCTATTTGGGCAACGAACAGCCACACAATTCCACCGTTACCTGACAATCCGGGTGTTGAGCTTGATCTCCCTGCGATGGACGGTGCGCAATGGTTAGCGCTCTTTAGCCAAGGGGCGGCGGAAAGTGTTGGTAACTCTGCATCATTCCCATCAGATATTACGTTACGCACGCCTTCGCTGACTTTCGCTGGGCAGCAGTGGAATAACCTGAGTCTCGTTTCCCACGCGATACCTGGCGGTACGCGTGTTGAAGCACAGGGTCGTGAAGTGAATGGCTCGTTGACGATGCAAGATAATGCGCCGTGGCGTGCAGCAATCAAATACCTCTATTTCAACCCTGATTGGGGTAATAGCACTGCCAAAACGACCAGCGCTTCTCCACTGGGAGACAATACTTCAATTGATTTCCGCAACTGGCCTGATCTGCAACTGCGTTGTGCCGAATGTTGGCTGTGGGGGCAAAAATATGGCCGTATTGAAGGTGATCTCGCTGTTAAAGGGAACACACTGGAATTAGAAAATGGCTTAGTCGATTCAGGGTTTGCAAGACTAACCGGCAGTGGTCAATGGGTTAACAGCCCAGCAGAAGAGCGTACCTCCATAAAAGGTAAACTTCATGGTAGTAAGCTTGATGCCGCAACCAATTTCTTTGGGGTTAAAACGCCAATTCAGGGTTCATCATTTGATGCGGATTATGATTTGCACTGGCGTGATAAACCCTGGCAGCCAGACTTTGCTTCACTTAACGGAATCCTGCATACCAAATTGGGTAAAGGTCAGATTGCGGATCTGGGCACAGGACACGCCGGGCAATTGCTGCGGTTGGTGAGTGTTGACGCGCTAATGCGTAAGCTGCGTTTCGATTTCAGCGATACCTTCGGTGATGGTTTCTATTTTGACTCCATTCGCAGTACGGCCTGGATCAAAGATGGCGTGCTGCATAGCGACGATACGCTGGTGGATGGCCTGGAAGCCGACATCGGCTTGAAAGGTTCTGTCGATTTGGTTAGACGCCGCGTCGATGTTGAAGCAGTTATAGCACCTGAAATTTCCGCGACTGTCGGGGTGGCAACAGCCTTTGTGGTTAACCCAATTATTGGTGCCGCTGTGTTTGCGGCCAGCAAAGTGTTAGGGCCTTTGTGGAGCAAAATCTCCGTGTTGCGCTACCACATCACTGGTCCGGTCGACCAACCACAAATCAACGAAGTGCTTCGTCAGCCGAGAGTTAACGACGCTAAGTGATTTGACGGGAGTCTTGAATTACCTCAAGCTCAATAGATATCTCCAATCGATAGACAATTAAGAGTAGCGAAACGATGAGTCTGAACCTGGTAAGTGAGCAGTTGCTGTCTGCGAATGGCTTAACCCATCAAGATCTGTTTTCCATTTTGGGGCAATTGTCTGAGCGCCGACTCGACTATGGTGATCTTTATTTCCAGTCCAGTTATCACGAATCCTGGGTGCTGGAAGACCGCATCATTAAAGATGGTTCTTACAACATCGATCAGGGTGTTGGCGTGCGTGCGGTCAGCGGTGAGAAAACCGGTTTTGCTTATGCCGACCAGGTCAGCTTACTGGCACTAGAACAAAGTGCTCATGCGGCACGAAGCATCGTGCAGGATAAAGGAAATGGCCGTGTACAGACGTTAGGTGCTGTGCAACATAGCGCGCTTTATACCAGTGCTGACCCGCTACAAAGCATGACCCGTGAAGAGAAACTCGACATCCTGAAGCGTGTAGATAGCGTTGCTCGTGCGGCAGACAAGCGTGTTCAGGAAGTGACTGCCAGCCTGACTGGCGTTTATGAATTGATTCTCGTGGCGGCAACTGACGGCACTCTGGCGGCAGATGTTCGCCCATTGGTTCGTCTTTCTGTCAGCGTTCAGGTTGAAGACAACGGCAAACGCGAGCGCGGTTCAAGCGGTGGTGGCGGTCGTTTCGGTTATGACTATTTCCTCGAAACAATTGATAGCGAAGTTCGTGCAGATGCCTGGGCTAAAGAAGCCGTGCGTATGGCGCTGGTGACTCTTTCTGCCGTTGCTGCTCCTGCCGGTACGTTCCCGGTGGTGCTGGGTGCAGGTTGGCCGGGCGTGCTGCTGCATGAAGCAGTCGGTCACGGTCTGGAAGGTGATTTTAACCGTCGTGGTACTTCGGTATTTAGCGGTCAAATGGGCCAGTTAGTTGCTTCCGAACTTTGTACAATTGTCGATGATGGCACCATGGCAAACCGCCGTGGCTCGGTGGCCATTGACGATGAAGGTGTGCCGGGTCAGTACAATGTGCTTATCGAAAACGGCATCCTGAAAGGCTACATGCAGGATAAGCTTAATGCTCGCTTGATGGGTGTTGCGCCAACAGGTAATGGCCGTCGCGAATCTTATGCGCACCTGCCAATGCCGCGCATGACCAATACTTATATGCTGGCCGGTAAGTCTACTCCGCAAGAGATCATCGAATCCGTTGAGTATGGTATCTATGCTCCTAACTTTGGTGGCGGTCAGGTAGATATCACTTCTGGTAAGTTTGTGTTCTCAACTTCCGAAGCCTATCTCATCGAAAATGGAAAAGTGACTAAGCCGGTAAAAGGCGCAACGTTAATTGGTTCCGGTATCGAAGCCATGCAGCAAGTTTCCATGGTCGGTAATGACCTGGCGCTGGATAACGGCGTCGGCGTTTGTGGAAAAGAAGGGCAGAGTCTGCCAGTCGGAGTTGGCCAGCCAACGCTTAAAGTCGACAATCTGACCGTTGGCGGCACAGCTTAACAGCTCATTCCTACAGTCCAACAGCCGGGTAAATCCCGGCTGTTTTGTTTCAATTTCTCGCCATTTATTTGATATCTTTTACACGTCTTTTGTTCTCGCGAACTCCTTGAAAAAGATGCGAAACCTTCACGAAATATTCGGTCAGGTAGTTTATACAAACCTGCACTTTCAAAGGCAATTTGTCCTTTTCGGTATACAGTGCGTACACCGGACGCGGATCGGATTGATAGCTCGGCAATAAGATCTCAAGCGTTCCGTCATTGATCTCATCGATCACCCACATCAGTGGAACATAGGCGATCCCGGCGCCGACTTTTAGCCAGCGGCTTAAGGTCATAGGATCATTTGTGACGAAACGACCTTGCGGGATCATGCGCGTGGTGAGGCCTTCCGGGGCGATCAACTCAAATTCATTGTGCGGGCGAATGCTGTATTCAAGCCAGGAATGGCTGGCAAGATCGGCGGGTTTTTCTGGCGTGCCGTTTTGTTGCAGGTAACTTTTCGCGGCGCAAATCACCATCGGCATCGAGCCGAGGCGTGTTGAGAAGAGGCTTGAATCCTGCAAAGCGCCAACACGAATCACCACGTCCAGACCATCGGCAATTAAGTCCGGGGCCGGGATGCCTGTCACCAGATTTACCGTCAACTCCGGGTATTCTTTGAGCATGTCAGCCGTCATGGACGCGAGGACATTTTGTGCCATAGTTGAAGAACTACCTATTCGCAGTGTGCCAATAGGCGTGTTGTTAAAAGCGTAAAGTTGCTCATGCACCTCTTTCGCTTCGTGCAGCATTTTGCGGCAGCCCAGATAGTAAATTTTACCGGCTTCAGTGAGCCCAATGCTGCGAGTACTGCGGTTTAGCAGCTTGACCTGTAACTCGTCTTCTAATTTGGAAACGGTTTGGCTTATAGACGATACGCTCATTTCCAGCTGTCTGGCGGCGGCGGTAAAAGAACCGAGTTCGACAACTTTTGCAAAAACTGACATGCGTTTAAGTCTTTCCATTGTTCACTCTGGCTTAAAAGTGATTTAGATCACATATTATAGATAACCGGCTAACAATTACGGTAATATATTATTCTCAGCACAACCTGTACCACTCGTTAGCTCAGCGTTTCTGGCTGAACCAGGGTTTGTGTCTTCTGTATTTTCTGCAAGGTTAACATGAGTCTATTTCCCGTTATCGTGATATTCGGTCTTTCTTTTCCGCCGATATTCTTCGAGCTAATTCTATCGCTGGCGTTGTTCTGGTTGGTTCGCCGTCTGCTGACTCCGACGGGAATTTATGATTTTGTCTGGCACCCGGCATTATTTAATACAGCGCTTTATTGCTGTCTGTTTTATCTGATCTCGCGCCTGTTTGTTTGAGGTTGATGTGAAAGCACTAACAAGAAAAATAACCCGTACTGCCATCACACTGATTCTGGTACTGCTGGCTTTCATCGCTATCTTCCGTGCATGGGTGTTCTATACCGAATCCCCGTGGACGCGTGACGCTCGTTTTACCGCAGATGTTGTCGCCATTGCGCCAGATGTATCGGGTTTAATCACCGATGTGAAGGTTCGTGACAATCAGCTGGTGAAGAAGGATCAGATTCTCTTCACCATCGACCAGCCGCGTTATCAGAAAGCGCTCGAGCAAGCACAGGCCGATGTTGCTTACTACCAGGCTCTGGCCGGGGAAAAACGCCGTGAAGCAGGGCGTCGTAATTCATTAGGGACTCAGGCGATGTCGCGTGAGGAGATTGAACAATCGAACAACGTGCTCCAGACCGTTTTGCATCAGTTAGCGAAAGCTGAAGCGACCCGTGATTTGGCTCAGTTGGATATGCAACGCACTATTATTCGTGCGCCAGCCGAAGGTTGGGTAACAAACCTTAATGTTTATACCGGTGAATTTATTACCCGTGGTTCCACGGCAGTTGCACTTGTTAAACGCGGTACTTTCTACATTCTGGCCTATATGGAAGAAACCAAACTGGATGGCATTCGCCCGGGTTACCGTGTGCAAATCACGCCACTTGGTAGTAATCGCGTATTGCGCGGAACCGTAGACAGCATTTCTGCCGGGGTAACCAACGCCAGCAGTACGCGAGACACTAAAGGGATGGCGACAGTTGATTCCAACCTGGAATGGGTGCGTCTGGCGCAACGTGTGCCGGTGCGAATCCATCTTGATGAGCAAGAAGCTAACCTTTATCCCGCTGGGACAACGGCAACGGTCGTAGTGACTGGAGATAAAGACCGCGATACCGACCACGACTCGGTATTCATCAAATTCATGCATCGTCTGCGTGAGTTCGGCTAAGCATAGGTTGATATGTATTTTATCTCGCGGTTACATCTGCGCTTTGCCATCAAGCTGGCCTTTGCCATCGTATTGGCAATGTTTGTCGGGTTCCATTTCCAGCTTGAAACCCCGCGCTGGGCGGTGCTGACAGCAGCTATCGTTGCGGCAGGCCCGGCGTTTGCCGCAGGCGGTGAACCCTATTCCGGCGCAATTCGCTACCGCGGGATGCTACGTATTGTCGGCACCTTTATCGGTTGTTTTGCTGCTCTGTTTATTATCACCTTACTGATTCGTGCACCGGTAGTGATGCTGCTGGTATGTTGTATCTGGGCTGGTTTTTGTACCTGGATTTCTTCACTGGTTAAAATTGAAAACTCCTACGCATGGGGGCTTTCTGGTTACACAGCGCTGATTATTATCGTCACCATTCAGGCTCATCCGCTTTTGACCCCGCAGTTTGCGGTCGAGCGGTGTAGTGAAATCGTGATTGGTATTGTTTGCGCGATTCTTGCTGACTTGCTCTTTTCCCCACGCTCCATCAAACAAGAGATTGATCGCGAGTTAGATAATTTGCTGGTGGACCAATATCGGCTGATGCAGCTGTGTATTGCTCACGGGGATAAAGAGGTGGTTGATAAAGCGTGGGCAGGGCTTGTTCGCCGCACCACAGCTCTCGAAGGGATGCGTACCAATCTCAATATTGAATCTTCTCGTTGGGGCCGGGCGAACCGCCGTCTGAAGGCAATCAATACAATTTCGCTCACGCTCATCACGCAGGCTTGCGAAACCTATCTGATTCAAAACACGCGGCCGGAATTCGTCACACCAGAGTTCCGTACGCTGTTTGAGGCGCCCGTGGAAACCGCTGCTGATGTCCATAAGCAGATGAAGGTTATCCGCAAATTCATTTCCTACGCCGGTGAGAAAAATACTCCCGTTACTATCAGCAGTTGGACTGGCGCAATCACCCGCTACCTTTTGCTCAAACGCGGTGTGGCCAGCAACACGCGTATAAGCGTAGTGGAAGAGGAAGTATTGAACCAGGAAGTGGTGGTCAAAGTGCAGTCTGCCGAAGGCCATCACGCAATGATCAACTTTTGGCGCACAACCGTTTCTTGCCTGCTTGGTAGCTTGTTCTGGCTGTGGACAGGCTGGACATCAGGAAGCGGCGCTATGGTTATGATTGCCGTCGTGACATCACTGGCGATGCGCTTACCCAATCCGCGTATGGTGGCTCTCGACTTCTTATATGGGATGCTGGCGGCATTACCGCTAGGCGCTTTCTACTTCCTGGTTGTTATTCCTTCTACGCAACAAAGTATTCTACTGCTGTGTATTAGCCTCGGTTTGCTTGGTTTCTTTATCGGGATTGAAGTACAGAAACGACGTCTGGGCTCGATGGGCGCATTGGCTGGGACAATCAACATCATTGTTCTTGATAACCCGATGACGTTCCACCTCAACACTTTCCTGGACGGCGCGTTGGGGCAAATCGTGGGCTGTTTCCTGGCATTGATGGTGATATTGCTGATTCGCGATAACTCGAAAGAACGCACCGGTCGTACATTGTTGAACCAGTTTGTCTCGGCTGCGGTTTCAGCACTCACTACCAATAAAAATCGCCGTAAAGAGAACCATCTTCCTGCACTGTATCAGCAACTTTTCTTGCTGCTTAATACCTTTCCGGGGGATATCGACCGCTACCGTTTAGCGCTGATCTTGATTATTGCTCACCAGAGATTGCGCGATGCGCCGATTCCGGTGAATGACGATCTTTCTGCTTTCCATCGCCAACTACGCAAAACGGCAGATCGCGTGATTTCAGCATCCAGCGACGACAAAAGGCGGCGTTACTTCCAACAACTGCTGGAAGAATTAGATATCTACCAGGAGAAATTGCGGGTCTGGGAGGCACCGATACAGGTTACCGAACCGGTGAAACGCCTGGCGCATGTGCTGCATAAATACCAGCACGCATTCATCGCCGCCTGACCCGAGCCGACGCAATGCGTCGGCTTTTTTGTATCTATACTTATACCCGTCATACTTCAACTTGCAGATGCGTTGGCTGCGTTTGCTCACCCGAATCACTTACCAGAGTAAGCTCATCGGGATTCACTCGCTTGCCGCCTGCCTGCAACTCGAATTATTTTGGGTATATCAGATGCCCAATTCATAACAGGAGAAAACTATGACAAATCAGGCACTCCAGGACAGTGAATTATTCAACACTGGCTATCTCGTAAATGGTGAATGGCGCAAGCTGAGTGAAACTTTCGATGTTCTTAACCCCGCAACGGGCGAGGTTGTCGCCAAAGTCGCAAAGGCTGGTAAAAAAGAGGCTGAAGAAGCTATCGCCGCTGCCGCTAAAGCCTTTCCCGCATGGCGTGCAAAAACTGCCAAAGAACGCTCCACCATTCTCTACCGCTGGTTCCAGTTGATTATTGAGAACAAAAGCTGGCTCGGTCGCTTGATGACTACCGAACAAGGCAAACCGTTGAAAGAGGCTGAAGGGGAAGTCGAGTACGCCGCGAGTTTTATTCAGTGGTTTGCGGAGCAGGCTAAACGGGCAAATGGTGAAATTATTCCTGCTATCAAACCAGGTTCACGCATCCTGGCAACCCGTGAGCCGATTGGCGTTGTAGCCGCCATTACGCCGTGGAATTTCCCGATGGCAATGCTGACCCGCAAACTTGGCCCGGCGCTTGCTGCGGGCTGTACCGGTGTTATCAAGCCTGCTAATAACACGCCGCTATCGGCATTTGCTTTACTGGCTCTGGCGAAAAAAGCAGGCGTGCCTGATGGCGTGCTAAATGCTGTTGCCGGTAATACGCAAGAAATCAGCGACGCGATTATGGCGAGCCACGAAGTCCGGAAAATTTCATTCACCGGTTCCACCGCCGTTGGCAAAACTCTGGTGCGCAATGCCGCTGAAACCATGAAAAAAGTCTCCATGGAATTAGGCGGTAACGCGCCGTATATCGTCTTTGATGATGCTGATATCGATGAAGCCGTGAAAGGTGCGATTGCCAACAAATTCCGCAACGCAGGTCAGGTGTGTGTCAGCGTTAACCGTTTCTTCATTCAGGAAAAGGTTTACGACCAGTTCGTCGCCAAGCTGGCGGAGGCGGTTAAAGCCCTGAAAGTTGGGAATGGCCTGGAAGAGGGCGTCGTCGTCGGGCCATTAATTGAGAAATCCGCAGTCGATAAGGTCCGTGAACACGTGGAAGATGCGCAAGCGAAGGGTGGCAAAGTACTGGTGGGTGGCAAAAATCATGAGCTGGGTGGCAACTTCTGGCAACCCACGGTGATTGTCGACGCTAATGAAGACATGAAACTGGCACAGGAAGAAACTTTTGGCCCGGTGGCCGCCTGTTTCCGATTCAAAACGGAAGAGGAAGTCATTGAGCGGGCGAACAATACGCCATTTGGTTTGGCAGCCTACTTCTATACTCAGAATCTGTCGCGCGTATTCCGTGTCTCTCAGGCGCTTGAAAGCGGGATGATAGGTATTAACGAATGCGCAGTTTCGACTGAGCTGGGACCATTTGGCGGCGTGAAAGAGTCAGGTCTTGGCCGTGAGGGTTCGGTATTGGGTCTGGATGAGTTTCTGGAAGTCAAAACCTTGCATATTGGTGGGTTGTAGAACGATTCGTTCTGGTTAAGGTGGCAAGCAATGAAAAAATACACCTTTGATTTTAGTCAGATAGATGACCAGCCTGGATTCTATCGTCACTTTATCCAGGCATTTCAACTCGAGAAAAAACAGATTCACGATCTCGATAGTTTATGGGATGTGGTCGTCGGGGGCACTTTACCGCTCCCGGCGGAAATCGAGTTTGTTCATTTACCAGAAATGCAAAGGCGGCGTTACGGGGCTTTGATTTTGCTTTTTGACGAAGCAGAGGAAGAGCTGGAAGGGCAGTTGCGCTTTAACGTGCGCGGCTAACGCTATTTTAGATATAAAAAAGCCCCCGCGAGCGGGGGCAAAGTCGTCAGAATTTGACGACGAGGGTTTATTTATACAGTTCAGCGGTGGCGTGCCAGGTATCGCCAGTACGTGCTTCGGTTATGCGATAAGCCGATGCACCTTCTTTAGTCGCTTTCTGTGATAATTCTTGACGCATATCCATTGGCGCACTGCCAGTCTGACTGACAGAAATGCTACCCATAGACTGCATGTTTTGTGCTTGTTCGCTGTTTACCTGATGCGCGGCTGCGTTAGCGCCGAAAGAGATAACAGAGAAAAGGCTCAGTGCTGCGATGGTTAATTTGGTTTTCATGATGTCTACTCCTGAATTATGTTCTCAACGACCGGAAGGGCTTAACTGCTTTTATTGTTCTTGGGGCCGTCGTTTTGATTAATCGGTGTTACTTATACCCGTTAGGCTTATTTATACAGCTCAGCGGTGGCGTGCCATGCATCACCAGAACGTGCTTCAACGATGCGATAAGATGATGCACCTTTCGCTTCAGCTTTTTCATTCAGCATTTGGTGCATATCCATTGGTGCACTACCTATCTGGCTTACAGAAACTGTGCCCATCGGCTGAAGATTCTGTGCCTGTTCTGCGTTAACAGATGTGGCTGCGAAAGCACCAAATGACAGCATTGAAAGCAGGCTAGCGGCTACTACTGTTGATTTCATGTTCATAATTTTTACCTCGTCGTATTCTTTTATTTGGGTCCTCATTCCGTGACCCTCATCACAAAATCAAGTATACACTAATAACGTGGAAAATTAATACCACGCTAATTATTCTCTATGAAACTTTACAATAATAGAGGTTTTCTTTATTACGTAAAGTTATTAAAAATGATCTTTTATTGCTTTGTTTATGTTAAATATAAGTAAAAACAATGAGATATCAGACTTTGACTTTTTGTGCGGTTCATCACATAACTTGCTGATGGATTCGGTTTTTAAAGCAGGAGGAGATGTGAAAAATGAGATTTGCAGGCAGGCATAAGGAAGTAGAAGAATGTTACTAGCACGTTGTTCCCGCCATTCAATAACAGCGGGAACAGCCGTTTTAAGACTTAAAGTTCTTGTTCGAAGAGCACCAGAATCGCTTCATAAAGCTCTTTAACCGTGAAGTCTTTGGCAGGCGTAGTAAAGATAGTGTCGTCTCCGGCAATCGTGCCCAGGATCCCTTCAGCTTTACCTAAAGAATCCAGTAGGCGTGCAATCAACTGTGCAGCACCCGGGCTGGTGTGGATAACGACAACGGCATCGTTGTAATCAATATCCAGTACCAGATTTTTTAACGGACTGGATGTGGTCGGCACGCCCAATTCAGCAGGCAAACAATACACCATTTCCATTTTTGCATTGCGAGTACGCACCGCGCCAAACTTGGTCAGCATGCGGGATACTTTGGACTGGTTAATGTTTTCGAAACCTTCATTTTGCAAGGCATGGACGATCTCGCCTTGAGAACTAAATTTCTCTTCTTTCAATAATGCTTTGAATGCTTTGACTAATTCTTCTTGTTTTGAGGAAATACGCATAGGTCACCCATATTCAGGTCAGCAAAGATAACATTATTATGCATTTAAATGAATTTTTATGCAAATCAATGGCTGGGTGTAAGCTTGAAATAATGTTATGAAAGGGGCTGATTTTATCAAATTTTGTTATCGAGAAACATGCCTTCGTCACGACTCGAAAATAAGATGTTAGGTAAATTAAATGTTATCAAAATGATGTTGTTTTGCTGCGTAGGGAGGGGTAATGTAACCGCCTGTTGATGTGACAACATCAGGTTGTGACCGGGCGCTAAGGCGTCATTTCCACCCGGCGAGTAAATGCAGCAGTAACGTTTCAGGATTGCGTAACTTCGCAAACCTTGAGCGGGAATATTGTAATTACCCCTTCTCTGGATTATGGTCGCCACCGCATGGAGTTACGGCACCTATTTGCTAACCATAATAAGGAGTTTAGGATGAAAGTTGCAGTCCTCGGCGCAGCAGGCGGAATCGGCCAAGCGCTTGCCCTTCTACTCAAGACCCAACTGCCTTCAGGTTCAGAACTCTCTCTGTATGATATTGCACCTGTAACCCCAGGTGTTGCAGTCGATCTGAGTCATATCCCGACCGATGTAAAAATCAAAGGTTTCTGTGGTGAAGATGCAACTCCTGCACTGGTTGGTGCGGATGTGGTGCTTATCTCTGCCGGTGTAGCACGTAAACCAGGTATGGACCGTTCTGATCTGTTTAACGTCAATGCGGGAATCGTGAAGAATCTGGTTCAACAGATTGCTAAAACTTGCCCTAAAGCCTGTATCGGTATTATCACAAACCCTGTGAATACCACCGTTGCTATTGCAGCGGAAGTGCTGAAAAAAGCAGGTGTGTACGATAAAAACAAATTATTTGGCGTCACTACGCTGGACATCATCCGCTCCAACACCTTTGTTGCGGAGCTGAAAGGCAAACTGCCGACCGAGATCGAAGTCCCGGTTATTGGCGGACACTCTGGCGTGACTATTCTGCCACTGCTGTCTCAGATCCCAGGCGTAAGCTTCACTGAGCAGGAAGTTGCTGATTTAACTAAGCGTATTCAGAATGCGGGTACTGAAGTCGTAGAAGCGAAGGCTGGTGGCGGGTCTGCAACCCTGTCAATGGGTCAAGCTGCTGCACGTTTTGGTCTGTCTCTGGTTCGCGCGCTGCAAGGCGAAAGCAATGTGGTGGAATGCGCGTATGTTGAAGGGAATGGCGAGCATGCTCGTTTCTTCTCTCAGCCGCTGCTGCTGGGTAAAAATGGTATTGCAGAGATCAAATCTTACGGCAAACTGAGTGCGTTTGAGCACCAGGCGCTGGAAGGTATGCTGGATACCCTGAAGAAAGATATTACTCTTGGTGAAGAGTTCGTTAACAAGTAAACACCAGGCTTCAGAGATAAAAAAACCGGAACTAAGTTCCGGTTTTTTATTGCCTGCGATTCACCATTTATCAGTTAGTGGCTGGATATTCCTGAATCGTCACTTGTAATGTCAGCTTCTTATCATCGCGCATCACTTCAACCGGAATGACTGAGCCTGGGCGAATTTCTGCCACTTGGTCCATAGTGCCTAATGCTGAAATGGCTGGTTTATTGTTCACTGAAATAATCACGTCGTTAACCAGAAGACCTGCTTTCGCTGCAGGACCGCCAGGTGAAACTTCGTTAACGATAATCCCCTGAATCTGATCAATGCCGGTAGCCGGGCCATGCAATGGTGTTATCTCACGCCCGCCAATACCTATGTAGCCACGAATCACGCGGCCATCGCGAATAAGCTTATCCATGATTTTGGTGGAAAGTTGAGTCGGGATTGCAAAGCCGATACCTTCCGGTGTTTCGCCATCATTACTTTTATCAAACGACAACGTGTTAATACCCATTAACTCACCTAGCGAGTTAACTAGCGCGCCGCCGGAGTTGCCGTGGTTAATTGAGGCGTCAGTTTGCAGGAATGATTGGCGTCCTGAAGGGCTAAGGCCAATACGACCTGTCGCGCTGATTATCCCCTGCGTAATGGTTTGCCCAAGGTTATACGGGTTGCCAATCGCCATGACGACATCACCAATATGCGGCACCCGCTTATTGTTGATAGGAATAACGGGGAGGCTGGTGGCATTGATCTTCAATACAGCCAGATCGGTAAGGCTGTCGGAGCCAACCAGTAGCGCTTCAAACACACGGCCATCTTGCAGTGCAACGATGATTTGCTCGGCATCATTAATGACGTGTTTATTGGTAATGATGTAACCACGCTCGTCCATGATGACGCCTGAACCGAGAGTTTTAATTTCTAGCTGATTTTGCGAATTGTTACCGATGCTGCGGTTGTATACGTTCACCACAGCAGGCGCAGCGCGTCGCACCGCAGAGTTGTAGCTCACCGGTGTTTCATCAGCACTGTCAAACTTTGAGGGGGCTAAAGGGACGATTTTCTGGCGCAGTGTTGGTAATGCAACCAACAACAATCCAGCCACAATCAGGCCAATTACCACCGAGCGTAATATCTTTAGAAACATGGATTTGAATTAGTTAATAATAAGCCGGAAGCAGAATAGCATGAGTTAATCGGACATCGTACACAGATGTCCGATTACTGAGCAGATTAACGAACTAACAGATATATGCTCTCTTCACCACGCGCCACATGTAATGCAATGACGTCTGGTTTGCTTTCCAGAACTTTACGCATTTCCGCGATACTTGAGACCCGCTCGCGATTCACGCCAATAATGAAATCATCTTTGTGTAAGCCGGCTTGTGCCGCAGGCGTACCTTTTTCAACGCTGTCGAGTTTAATGCCCTTGGTACCATTTTTTAGCTGGCCATCACTCAGGGTTGCGCCTTGTAAGGCTGGTATAATCAGTTCTGCGTTAGCTGATGATGCCGTGCTTTTATCCAGAGTCACGCTCACCTCCAATGGTTTCCCATCGCGCAGCAAGCCCAGTTTCACTACAGTTCCAGGTTCAGTTGTGGCGATTTTAGCTCGCAATTCAGCAAAACTGCTGATGGCTTTACCATTCAAACTGGTAATCACATCACCGGCTTTCACGCCTGCTTTTGCTGAACCTGATTGCGGTAAGACTTCGCTGATAAACGCGCCACGCTGAGTTGTGAGGTTGAAGGCTTTAGCGATATCCGCACTCATCTCAGTACCTTTAATACCGAGCAAGCCGCGTTTGATTTCACCAAATTCCATCAGTTGTTTAGCCAGGGTTTGCGCCATATTACTTGGAATAGCAAAACCGATACCGACACTGCCGCCGCTTGGCGCGAGAATCGCGGTATTAATGCCAATAAGCTCACCGTTCAAATTCAGCAACGCGCCACCGGAGTTACCACGGTTAATGGAAGCATCTGTCTGGATAAAGTTTTCCAATCCTTCAAGATTAAGGCCACTACGACCCAGTGCTGAAACGATACCTGATGTGGCTGTTTGCCCAAGGCCGAATGGGTTACCCACGGCTACCGCGAAATCACCAACGCGCAACTTATCTGAATCAGCCACGGCGATTTGCGTCAGGCCACTCGCATTCTGGATTTGAATCAGTGCGATATCACTTTGGTCATCACCGCCAATTAATTTGGCATCAAACTCACGCCCATCATTTAACTGCACGCTGATTTTCTCGGCGTGGTTGATGACGTGATTATTGGTTAACACATAGCCTTTCTCTGCATTAATAATGACGCCAGAGCCCAGACCTTCAAATGGCTGAGCTTCCGATGGTGGCATGTCATCACCAAAGAACTTTTTAAACTCTTCTGGGACCTTCTGGCTCGGTGCTGCAGCTGTGCCTTCTACCTGCACGCTAACTACAGCGGGTAATACTTTTTCCAGCATTGGTGCAAGGCTTGGTATTGCTGCCTGGCCCGGAACTTGTGCTGGCAACGCCGCATTTACCTGCGATGCAATACCGAACGTTAGTCCGACACTTATCGCTAATGCACTCAACAACAGTGTTTGTTTCTTCATTGGTGGCTTGCTCTCGTAACCTGGAAAAAGGAAAACCCGACCGACCTGTCATCTAACAAGCTACAGGGGGTGACACTCTGATGTTATTGAAATATCAACCGGGTAACAATGTTGTTATAGAGTGATGAGATACTAGTAAATGATAGCTGTGCGTGAGAGAGATTGGGGTACGAAAACCGTACCCCAGGAAAAAAATACAGAATTGTGATTAGTCGCGTTTTGCGCGTTCGGTACGCAGCAAACCGGATGCGCCATCAGAATAGTCACGCGGCATTTGCACCGGTGCCTGATCGTTGCTGGCTTCAGACTCAGCGAGGCGGTTACGGAATGGATTCGCTTCTGCTGACATTTCTGGCAACAAGCTGCTGGAGCTTTTTGCCATGTGTTGATAAAGCTGGCGGTAATCATCAGCCATGTTATCGAGCAATTCGGCACTACGTGCAAAATGGCTAACTAACTCTTCACGATACTCTTCAAGTTCTGCTTTGTTTTTCTCAATCTCGTACTGCATAGCTTGCTGCTGACGCAGCTTGCGGTTGCCGAAACGCATAGCAACTGCACCAACGATGATGCCAACAACTAACCCAATTAGCGCATATTCCCAGGTCATGAACTTCTCCCGTTGTATTGTGTTTCCGTAGGGTAATGTAGCCACTATAACCGTTAACCTAAGAGAAGTGGAATCCTGACGCAGCATCGCTTAGGGTAGAACGGCCTTTTTTTCGACAACCGTCCTTTTTTGAGCATTAAGTAAACGGCAATCCGATTTTTAAGGGAATACCATAATACCATGCAAAATCTCTCCCCTGCATCGCGCTACCAACAAGCCCTGACCCAGGGCAGCTATCAACCGGATGATGTGCAACGTGAGGCTGTCGCCAGACTGGACGCCATTTGGAAGGCATTAACCAGTCAAACGCCAGCTGTGGCAGCAAGCGGTAGTTTCTTTGGCAAGCTCTTTAGTAAACGTAGCGTTTCGGCAAATCAGGAGCCTGTCCGTGGACTCTATATGTGGGGGGGCGTGGGGCGAGGGAAAACCTGGTTAATGGACATGTTTTTTCAGAGTTTACCTGGCGAACGCAAGCTGCGGTTGCACTTTCATCGATTCATGCTGCGCGTACATGAAGAACTGGCTGAGTTACAGGGGCAAATAGATCCACTGGAAGTCATTGCAGACCGCTTCAAATCCCAGACGGACATTCTTTGCTTTGATGAGTTTTTCGTGTCGGATATCACCGATGCGATGTTGCTCGGCACGCTAATGCAAGCGCTGTTTGCTCGCGGTATTACGCTTGTGGCTACATCCAATATTCCGCCGGATGATCTGTATCGTAACGGTCTACAGAGGCCGCGATTTATCCCTGCGATTGACGCGATAAAGCGCCACTGTGAAATCATGAACGTTGATGCGGGTATCGATTACCGCTTGAGAACACTGACCCAGGCCCATTTATGGCTTTCTCCACTTAACGACGAAACCGCAGGGCAAATGGAAAAACTCTACTCAGCTCTGGCCGGTGCGGTGCGGGAAGGGGAGCCAGTGCTGGAAATTAATCATCGTCCATTAGCCACTTTAGGTCTTGCCAATCAGATGCTTGCAGTTGATTTCAATACGTTGTGTGTCGATGCTCGCAGTCAGCATGACTACATCGCACTTTCGCGTCTATTCCATACCGTAATGTTGTTTAATGTACCGATAATGAATACGCGTAATGAAAATGAAGCGCGTCGCTTCATCGCACTGGTAGATGAGTTTTACGAACGTCACGTCAAGCTGGTGGTATCAGCGCAAGTTTCTCTATTCGAGATTTATCAGGGAGAAAGATTGCGCTTTGAGTTCCAGCGCTGCCTGTCGCGCTTGCAGGAAATGCAAAGTGAGGAGTATTTGCGTTTGTCGCATATGCCTTAAACCGCAATTGAGGCCGGGGCTAACTACAAAGTGAGACAAAAACGACAAAAAGGTTCGACCTTTAGGGGCGACTTCCCTATAATCTTGCGACCCCACGTTACAACCAAAGTTTTTTTCCCAAAACTTGGTCGTGCTGGCATTGGCTATTCGAAGGGGTAGGTTTGCCGGACTTTGTCGTGTGAACCTTGAACTGATTTTAAACGTTTGGGTGAACACCTACGTGTAACTATATATTGGGTAAGCTTTTAATGAAAACTTTTACAGCTAAACCAGAAACCGTACAGCGCGACTGGTTCGTTGTTGACGCTGACGGTAAGACCTTAGGTCGTCTGGCTACTGAATTGGCTAGCCGTCTGCGCGGTAAGCACAAAGCGGAATACACTCCGCACGTTGATACTGGTGATTACATCATCGTTCTGAACGCAGAAAAAGTTGCTGTAACCGGCAACAAGCGTACTGACAAAGTGTATTACCGCCACACCGGCTACGTCGGTGGTATCAAACAAGCGACCTTTGAAGAGATGATTGCTCGCCATCCTGAGCGTGTGATTGAAATCGCGGTTAAAGGCATGCTGCCAAAGGGCCCGCTGGGCCGTGCTATGTTCCGTAAACTGAAAGTTTACGCGGGCACCGAGCACAACCACGCGGCACAGCAACCGCAAGTTCTGGACATTTAATCGGGATTATGGCAATGGCTGAAAATCAATACTACGGCACTGGTCGCCGCAAAAGTTCTGCAGCTCGCGTTTTTATCAAACCGGGCAGCGGTAAAATCATCATCAACCAACGTTCTCTGGAACAGTACTTCGGTCGTGAAACTGCCCGCATGGTAGTTCGTCAGCCGCTGGAATTGGTTGATATGGTTGAGAAATTCGATCTGTACATCACTGTTAAAGGTGGTGGTACTTCTGGTCAGGCTGGTGCGATCCGTCACGGTATCACCCGCGCTCTGATGGAGTACGACGAGTCCCTGCGTGGCGAACTGCGTAAAGCTGGTTTCGTTACTCGTGATGCTCGTGAAGTTGAACGTAAGAAAGTCGGTCTGCGTAAAGCACGTCGTCGTCCTCAGTTCTCCAAACGTTAATTGTCCTCTGCTTTTGCAGAATACAATTTGCGAAAAAACCCGGTCTTGTACCGGGTTTTTTTATGCCTGAAAATTATATTTAGTGTTGCTAACTTTTTGATAACACTAGCTTTTCATTCAAAATCCAGATCCGTCCCCCACAAAACCCGTAAAATCTGGTAAACTATCAACCAATTTTCTGCCCTCATGTCGGCATCAGTTTGTTTTCGCCTCGTTTTCTGGCAACTGGTGGTGTTCCGGCGTCGTTGGGTATCAAACGGTCAGGTTAGTTGCCGCTTGCGGCTATTAGCAGTAATTTTCTGATAAACTTGGAGGTTTTCATGGCTGTCGCTGCCAACAAACGTTCGGTGATGACGCTGTTTTCCGGTCCTACTGACATCTATAGCCACCAGGTGCGTATCGTACTGGCTGAAAAAGGTGTTAGCGTTGAAATTGAGCATGTGGAAACGGATAACCTGCCTCAGGATCTGATTGACCTCAACCCAAATCACAGCGTACCGACCCTGGTTGACCGCGAACTTACCCTGTGGGAATCCCGCATCATCATGGAATATCTTGATGAGCGTTTCCCGCACCCACCATTAATGCCGGTTTATCCGGTTGCTCGTGGTGAAAGTCGCCTGTACATGCATCGTATCCAGAAAGACTGGTATTCACTGATGCACATCGTGATGAATGGTTCTGCTCAAGAAGCTGATGCTGCACGCAAGCAATTACGTGAAGAACTGCTGGCCATCGCACCTGTATTTACTCAGAAACCGTTCTTCCTGAGTGATGAATTCAGCCTGGTAGATTGCTACCTGGCACCGTTGCTGTGGCGTTTGCCGCAGATGGGTATTGAGTTGACAGGCGCGGGTTCTAAAGAGATGAAAGGTTATATGACTCGCGTGTTTGAGCGTGATTCATTCCTCGCTTCTTTGACCGAACCTGAGCGCGAAATGCGTCTTCAGACCCGGGGCTAATTGATGGAAATGTCGCAATTGTCACCACGTCGTCCTTATCTGCTTCGTGCTTTTTACGAGTGGCTACTGGATAACCAGCTCACACCGCACTTGGTTGTGGATGTGACATTGCCAGGCGTGCATGTGCCTATGGAATATGCACGTGACGGGCAAATTGTCCTCAATATCGCGCCGCGTGCGGTAGGAAACCTGGAGTTAGCCAACAGTGATGTGCGTTTTAATGCGCGTTTCGGTGGTGTGCCACGTCAGGTGTTTGTTCCTATGGCTGCGGTTCTGGCTATTTACGCGCGTGAAAATGGTGCTGGCACCATGTTCGAGCCGGAAGCCAGCTATGACGAAGATGGCGAAAGTCATAACGATAATGAGCAGCAACCATCGGATTCAGAAATGGTGATGCAGGTGATCGATGGCTCACGCCCCGATCATGATGAAGATGACGATGGTCCGGATGACGAACCCCCTCCACGTGGTGGCCGTCCGGCATTACGCGTAGTGAAGTAACTCGCGAAATCATGCCCGTCAAAGAGCAAATCGAAGCCAGTCTTATGACTGGCTTTTTATTGTCTTAAACAAGCCGACAGACTGCATCTTTACGTAAGACATGATTTGCTGTGTTATGATTCGGCTATATTATTTGCGATGCTTCTTCCATAAACGGCCGATTCTGACGCTATGAGTACATTTGACGAGCAACCACCTGAGACGACTGAAACCATCGGACATACGATGCGACGTCGCCCGCTTGCACGTAAAAAACTCTCTGAAATGGTGGAAGAAGAGCTTGAGCAAATGATTCGCAGACGAGAGTTTGCTGAAGGTGAACAACTGCCTTCCGAACGCGAACTTATGGCCTTTTTCAATGTTGGTCGTCCTTCAGTTCGTGAAGCACTGGCGGCACTTAAAAGAAAAGGTCTGGTGCAAATTAGTAACGGAGAGCGCGCTCGCGTTTCTCGTCCTTCTGCAGATACCATCATTGGTGAGCTGTCTGGTGTAGCAAAAGATTTCCTTTCGCGCCCAGGCGGGATTGCGCACTTTGAACAACTGCGTATGTTCTTTGAATCTAGCCTGGTTCGCTATGCCGCTGAGTTTGCCACAGACGAGCAAATTGCTCGGCTTGGAAAAGCGCTGGAGATGAACAACCAGGCTCTGGATGATAACGATCTGTTTATTCGATCCGATATCGAATTCCACCGGGAATTAGCGGAGATCCCTGATAATCCGATCTTTATGGCAGTACATGTCGCATTGCTAGACTGGTTGATTGCGGCACGCCCAACGGTTTCTCAGGACGTTCTTCATGCTCACAACAATATTAGCTATCAACAGCACATTGAGATTTATAACGCGATTCAGGCTCGTGATCCTGATGCTGCTGACGCGGCATTAAAAGCTCATTTGAAAAGCGTATTCGCCTCCTACTATCCCACGCCGCGCAAACGCACTTCCAAAAAGTAGCCAACTTTAATCTGAGATCCCTCGCACGAATTTTTAGTACGTCTCATTAGCCATCATAATTTCATATGACCAAGATCTCATCCTGAGCGCTTAGTGATGTGGTGTTTACTTTTTGATCTGGTATAACAGGTATAAAGGTATATCGTTATGTTAAGAAACCAGACAACAATAGAGGCGTATATGACACAGAATCTTCGCGGTGTGATGCCCGCACTGCTTACTCCATTCAATCAGCAACAACAGGTAGATACCGGCAGCTTGCGCCGTCTGGTTCGTTTCAATATTGAGCAGGGTATTGATGGTATCTACGTAGGTGGTTCGACCGGAGAGGCCTTTCTACAAAGTGCACAGGAACGTGAGCAAGTGCTGGAAATCGTTGCTGAAGAAGCCAGAGGGAAAGTAACTCTGATTGCGCACGTAGGCAGTATCAGTACTCATGAGAGCCAGGCACTGGCGAGTGCCGCACACCGCTACGGTTTTGATGCCGTCTCTGCCGTAACACCATTCTATTATCCGTTTAGTTTCAATGAACATTGCGATCATTACCGCGCAGTAATTGATGCATCTGACGGTTTGCCAATGGTGGTCTACAACATCCCAGCATTAAGTGGCGTGAAACTCACTCTTGAGCAAATTGATACCTTAATCAATTTACCGGGTGTGGGAGCATTAAAACAGACATCTGGCGATCTCTACCAAATGGAACAGATCCGTCGCGCTCATCCGGATCTTGTGCTCTACAACGGCTATGACGAGATCTTCGCATCTGGCCTGGTTGCAGGAGCCGATGGTGGGATTGGTAGTACTTACAACGTAATGGGATGGCGCTACCAGGCAATTAAGCAAGCGGTTCAGAGCGGTGATATAAAACGTGCCAGCCAGCTTCAAAGTGAATGTAATAAAGTTATTGATGTACTGATTAAAGTGGGTGTTTTCCGTGGACTGAAAACTTTACTGCATTACATGGATGTTGTTGCTGTACCGCTGTGTCGCAAACCATTCTCGCCAGTGGAAGAGCATTATCTGCCAGAGCTTAAAGCACTCGCAGTCCAGCTTCAGGAAGAACGTGCAGCGTTCTGAATGACATAAATAAACCATGGTGCTGTAAACCATACCTAATCAGACCCAACAAAAGGACGGGTTTTAACGAACTCGTACCGGGAGTGCTTTATGAACAACACTGCCCAACGGATCCCGTGGTATCGCCATTTGACTAAGCCGCAATGGAAAGCATTTTCAGCTGCCTGGATTGGCTACTTATTGGATGGTTTTGATTTTGTCTTGATAGCATTAGTACTAACTGAAATTCAAAGTGAATTTGGCCTTACCACTGTTCAGGCGGCGAGCTTGATCTCTGCGGCCTTTATCTCGCGCTGGTTTGGTGGCCTTGTTCTAGGTGCAATGGGCGATCGTTATGGCCGCAAGCTTGCGATGATAACCAGCATCGTATTGTTTTCGTTCGGTACGCTGGCGTGTGGCTTTGCTCCGGGTTTTACGACGATGTTTCTTGCTCGTCTGCTGATTGGCATGGGGATGGCTGGCGAATATGGGTCTAGTGCCACCTATGTCATCGAAAGCTGGCCGAAACATATGCGTAATAAGGCGAGTGGCTTTCTTATCTCAGGCTTCTCTGTAGGAGCAGTGATTGCAGCTCAAGTATATAGCGTTGTGGTACCGGCATGGGGCTGGCGTGCGCTGTTCTTCATCGGCATTTTGCCTATTATCTTTGCGCTCTGGCTGCGTAAAAATATTCCGGAAGCAGAAGACTGGAAAGAGAAGTTTGCTGATACAAAACCAACCAAAACCATGGTGGATATTTTGTACCGCGGGGAGCATCGGTTTATTAATATTGGCTTGACAGTTGTCGTCGCAACGGCGCTTTACTTCTGCTTTGCTGGTAACCTTGGCAACGCGGTACTTATTGCTGTACTGGGTTTGATATGTGCTGCGGTGTTCATCAGTTTCATGGTTCAGAGCAGTGGCAAACGCTGGCCGACGGGTGTCACACTGATGGTCGTGGTGTTCTTTGCCTTCCTTTATTCATGGCCTATTCAGGCATTGTTACCAACATATCTGAAAACTGAGCTCGCCTACGACCCAAAAACCGTTGCACATATTCTGTTCTTTAGCGGTTTTGGTGCTGCAGTTGGTTGCTGTGTAGGTGGTTTCCTCGGTGATTGGTTAGGAACACGCAAAGCTTATGTCTGCAGCCTCCTGGCGTCGCAATTATTGATTATTCCGGTATTTGCCATCGGTGGCGGTAACATTTGGGTGCTGGGTCTGCTGTTGTTCTTACAGCAGATGTTGGGGCAAGGGATCGCGGGGATTTTACCAAAACTGATTGGTGGTTATTTCGATACCGAACAGCGTGCCGCGGGTCTGGGCTTTACCTATAACGTTGGTGCGCTGGGTGGTGCACTGGCTCCGATAATTGGCGCCACTATTGCTCAGCATCTCGATTTAGGCACTGCACTGGCGTCGCTCTCATTCAGCCTGACATTTGTAGTCATTCTGTTGATTGGCCTGGATATGCCATCACGGATTCAGCGCTGGATTCACCCTGAAGCAGTACGGACTCACGATGCCATAGATGGGAAGCCGTTTAGTGGGGCTGGTGTTGTTAAAGAAGGGGCGGTTAAGGGGCCGATGATGCACAAAGCAGTGAAATAAAGCAGTCTGATAAAACATAAAAAGCCCGGTGATTTTCATATCACCGGGCTTTTCGTATTGATAAGTCAGGTAAGCGAATAGCTACCTGACAGACAAATTACACTTCGAGGAAGTTCAGGATCCCGTCAGCTGCTTTACGGCCTTCAGCAATTGCAGTTACCACCAGATCGGAACCACGAACGGCGTCACCGCCAGCAAAGATTTTCGGGTTGCTGGTCTGGAATGGATTATCACTACCTTCCGGTGCCAGAATACGGCCCTGGCTATCGAGCTCAACACTGTGTTTTTCCAGCCACTGCATGGCATGCGGACGGAAACCAAACGCCATAATCACCGCATCAGCAGGCACAACGTGTTCTGAACCAGCCACAATTTCTGGACGACGACGGCCATTGGCATCTGGTGCACCCAGCTCAGTACGAGCCACTTTCACACCCGATACGCGACCGTTGCCATTCACTTCAACACCCAGTGGCTGCACGTTGAACTGGAACTCGACTCCTTCTTCACGCGCGTTTTTCACTTCGCGTTTAGAGCCTGGCATGTTCTCTTCATCACGGCGGTAAGCACAGATGACGTGCGTTGCACCCTGGCGAATAGAACTACGCACGCAGTCCATCGCGGTATCACCACCGCCAAGTACCACAACGCGTTTGCCTTCCATATTCACATACGGCTCTTCTGGTGAGTCGCCGAAGCCCATGATCTTTTTGGTATTAGCGATGAGGAACGGCAGCGCGTCGAATACACCTGTCGCATCTTCATTCTCTAAACCACCGCGCATTGACTGATAAGTGCCAACACCCAGGAACACGGAATCATACTCTTTCAGCAAGTCGTCGATCTGAACGTCACGGCCCACTTCGGTGTTCAGCTTGAATTCGATGCCCATGCCACCGAAGATTTCGCGGCGTTTGGTCATCACTTCTTTTTCCAGCTTGAACGCTGGAATTCCGAAGGTGAGAAGGCCACCAATTTCTGGGTGACGGTCATAAACCACAGCTTTCACACCGTTACGTGCCAGCACATCAGCACATGCAAGCCCAGCAGGGCCAGCACCGATGATGGCAACACGCTTGCCGGTTTGCTTAACGCCGGTCAGGTCTGGTTTCCAGCCCATCTCAATCGCTTTATCGTTGATATAGCGCTCGATATTACCAATGGTGACGGCACCAAACTCGTCGTTCAGCGTACAAGAACCTTCGCAAAGACGGTCTTGTGGGCAAACACGTCCACACACTTCCGGCAGGCTGTTTGTCTGGTGAGACAGTTCAGCCGCTTCAATAATGCGCCCTTCGTTGGCAAGTTTCAGCCAGTTTGGAATGTAGTTATGAACCGGACATTTCCATTCACAGTATGGGTTGCCGCAGGACAGGCAGCGGTCTGCCTGTGCTTTGGCCTGGCCTTCTGAGAACGGCTCGTAAATTTCCACAAATTCAATTTTACGGATCTTGAGCGGTTTCTTTGGCGGATCAACGCGCTGTAAGTCGATAAATTGATAAACGTTTTGACTCATCGTGACCTCTTACTGCGCCTGCACCCGCAGCTCAGCTGCGGAACGACTGCGGTGACCCAACAATGCTTTAACATCACTGGACTTCGGTTTAACCAACGTGAATTTCGAGGCAAATTCCGGCCAGTTAGCCAGTATTTCTTCGCCGCGCTGGGAACCCGTCAGTTGCACATGCTCGGTAATCATCCCGCGCAGGTGTTCTTCGTGAATAGCCAGTTCATCAACGTTGAGCAGTTCAACCAACTCAGGGTTAACGCGTTTACGGAAATCACCATCTTCATCAAGCACGTAAGCGAAACCACCGGTCATACCTGCACCAAAGTTCACGCCCGTCTTGCCGATGACACAGACAATACCGCCAGTCATGTATTCACAACCGTTATCGCCAATGCCTTCTACAACGGTAATCGCACCGGAGTTACGCACAGCGAAACGCTCACCCGCACGGCCTGCAGCATAAAGTTTGCCGCCTGTTGCACCGTACAAGCAGGTGTTGCCTATGATGGTTGCCTCGTGGCTGCGGAAGAATGAACCTACCGGAGGACGCAGCGAGATCAAACCGCCAGCCATACCTTTACCGACATAGTCGTTGGCATCGCCAGTCAGGTGTAACTCAACACCACCGGCGTTCCATACACCAAAGCTTTGCCCGGCAGTACCGCTGAAATGCGCTTTAATCGGATCGGCAGCAAGCCCCTGGTCGCCGTTGTGCTGTGCAATATAACCAGACAATGTCGCACCCACTGAACGGTCAGTGTTGCGGATATCAAACCAGAACGTTTTGCTCTGCTTATCATCCACATACTGCTTCGCCTGAGCGAGCAGTTGAGCGTTCAGGTCGCCTTTATCGAATGGCGGGTTCGTTTCGGTCCAGTAAACCGCTTTGCCCGGCATTGGCTCAGCTGTTTTCAGCAGACTCGACAGATCCAGGTTTTGTTGTTTGGCAGTGAAACCGTCCAGCTCTTTGAGCAAGTCAGTACGGCCAATCAAGTCAACCAGGCGCTTCACGCCTAACTGCGCCATCAACTCACGCGTTTCACGGGCAATAAATTCAAAGTAGTTTGTCACTTTAAATGGCAGGCCGTGATAGTGGTTTTTACGCAGTTTTTCATCCTGAGTTGCAACACCGGTTGCGCAGTTGTTCAGGTGGCAAATACGCAGGTATTTACAACCCAATGCAACCATTGGACCGGTACCGAAACCAAAGCTTTCTGCGCCAAGAATCGCGGCTTTGATAATGTCTAAGCCAGTTTTCAGGCCGCCATCAACTTGCAGGCGAATCTTATGACGCAGGCCGTTCGCAACCAGTGCCTGTTGTGTTTCCACCAGACCCAGTTCCCACGGGCAACCCGCATATTTCACTGATGACAACGGGCTTGCGCCGGTACCACCGTCGTAACCGGCGATAGTAATCAGGTCGGCATAAGCTTTTGCCACACCCGTTGCGATAGTGCCAACGCCTGGTTCGGAAACCAGTTTGACGGAGATCATCGCTTTAGGGTTGACCTGTTTCAGGTCGAAAATCAGCTGCGCCAAGTCTTCGATAGAGTAGATATCGTGGTGCGGCGGAGGTGAAATCAGCGTAACGCCAGGTACTGAATAACGCAGTTTTGCGATATACGGCGTAACTTTATCACCCGGCAACTGACCACCTTCGCCAGGCTTAGCACCCTGAGCGACTTTAATCTGGATAACATCGGCGTTCACCAGGTAAGCCGGGGTCACACCGAAGCGGCCAGAAGCGACCTGTTTGATACGGGACACTTTATTGGTGCCGTAACGCGCAGGGTCTTCTCCACCTTCACCGGAGTTGGAGTTGCCGCCGATGCTGTTCATCGCTTCTGCCAGCGATTCGTGTGCTTCCGGGCTCAATGCACCGATAGACATCGCAGCAGTATCGAAACGTTTATAAAGCTCAGTGGCAGGCTCAACATCTTCAATCTTGACTGTTTCATCTTGCGGGTTCAGAGCAAGCATATCGCGCAGTGTTGCCACCGGGCGCTCGTTCACAAGCTTCGCGTACTCTTGATAATCTTTGTAATCACCGCTGTTTACGGCTTTTTGCAGCGTTTGAACCACGTCTGGGTTGTAGGCGTGATATTCGCCACCGTGGACGTATTTCAACTGCCCGCCCTGGTCCAGCGGCTTGCGAGCGAGCCATGCGCGCTTGGACAGATTCAGCAAATCTTGCTGGAAGTCGTTGAAACCTGCACCACCAATACGGCTGACAACGCCCTGGAAGCACAGCTCAGAAACTTCTTTATGCAGGCCAACCGCTTCAAACAGCTTCGAGCAACGATAAGAGGCGATAGTCGAGATGCCCATTTTGGACATGATCTTGTACAGGCCTTTATTGATGCCGTTGCGGTAATTCTGCATCACTTCACGGTACGGCTTTTCGATAGCAGTGCTGTCGACTAACTTCGCCAGTGTTTCGTAGGCGAGGTATGGATAGATCGCCGTGGCACCAAAACCGAGCAGAACAGCGAAGTGGTGCGGGTCACGCGCGCTTGCGGTTTCGACAATAATGTTTGCATCGCAGCGCAGATTTTTCTCGACCAGGCGAGTCTGTATCGCGCCAACCGCCATCGGAGCCGGAACTGGCAGGCGATCTTTCGCGATGTTACGGTCAGACAGCACCAGCAAAACGGTGCCATTGCGAACCATGCGTTCAGCTTCATCGCACAGCGCATTTACGGTTTCGTGTAGTGACTGGGTGGAAGCATCGTAAGTGATGTCCAGCGTGTCAGCGCGGTAATGCTCTTCTTCAAGCGTTGTCAGCTGCTGGAAATCAGACCACAACAGAATTGGCGATTTGAAACTCAGGCGGTGTGCCTGGCCTTCTGCTTCACAGAAGACGTTCATTTCACGGCCAATGCTGGTTGCCAGTGACATGACGTGCGCTTCACGCAGCGGGTCGATTGGCGGGTTAGTTACCTGCGCAAACTGCTGGCGGAAGTAGTCATAAATAATGCGTGGCTGGCTAGAAAGTACGGCAAACGGGGTATCGTCACCCATTGAACCCACAGCTTCCTGGCCATTTTCACCCAGCACACGAATCACAGAATCCAGTTCTTCTACGCTGTAGTTAAACTGTTTCTGGAAGCTTGCGAGGGTATCGTCGTCCATTTCACGGGAGCCAACTTCTTCGTCTGGTAAATCTTCAAACGGCACCAGGCGGCGGACGTTGTTTTCCATCCACTCTTTATACGGGTGGCGGCTCTTCAAATCGGCATCGGTTTCAGCTGAATGCAGAATTCGGCCAATACGTGTATCGATAACCATCAACTCGCCAGGACCGACACGGCCTTTCTCGATGACTTCGTCAGGCTGGTAATCCCAGATCCCAACTTCAGAAGCACAAGTGATCAGCTTATCTTTAGTGATGACGTAGCGCGCCGGGCGCAGACCGTTACGGTCCAGGTTACAGGCAGCGTAACGCCCGTCGGACATCACGATTCCTGCTGGACCATCCCATGGCTCCATATGCATGGAGTTAAAGTCGAAGAAGGCGCGCAGCTCCGGGTCCATGTTCGGGTTGTTCTGCCAGGCTGGTGGAACCAGTAAACGCATGGCGCGAACGATATCCATACCGCCTGCTAACAGCAGCTCGAGCATGTTATCCATGGAGCTTGAGTCGGAACCGGTTTCGTTCACGAATGGCGCTGCGTCATGCAAGTCCGGAATCAATGGAGTCTGGAACTTGTAGGTACGGGCGCGTGCCCATTGGCGGTTACCAGTTATGGTGTTGATTTCACCGTTGTGCGCCAGGTAGCGGAACGGCTGAGCTAGCGGCCAGCGTGGCACGGTGTTGGTGGAGAAACGTTGGTGGAACAGGCAAATAGCTGATTCCAGACGTAAGTCCGCAAGGTCCAGGTAAAAGCGCGGCAAATCTGCCGGCATACACAGACCTTTATAGATGTTAACCAGGTTGGAGAGACTACAAACGTAGAATTCTTTATCCTGGATGCGTTTCTCAATGCGGCGACGGGCGATAAACAGGCGACGTTCCATATCACGTGGACGCCAGCCAGCCGGAGCATTAACAAAAATTTGTTCGATGCGAGGTTTTGAGGAGAGGGCGATTTCACCGAGTACGTCTTCATTGGTTGGCACTTCGCGCCAGCCGACAATCGACAAGGTCTCGTTTTGCAACTCTTCTTCAACGATGCGGCGGCTTGCACTTGCCAGCGCGTCGTCTTTATTTAAGAAAATCATGCCTACCGCATAATTTTTTGCCAAACGCCAACCACGTTCTTCCGCAACGATTCGGAAGAAACGGTCAGGTTTTTGCAACAGCAGGCCACAACCATCACCGGTTTTACCATCGGCGAGGATTGCTCCACGGTGCTGCATTCGGGCCAGTGCGTGAATAGCTGTACGCACTACCTTGTGGCTAGGTTCGCCTTCTATGTGGGCGATCAGGCCGAAACCACAGTTATCCTTCTCAAGGGATTTATCGTACAACATATCAGTGAACCTCCCCAGGCTCTACGTGATTCCCGATACCGATTGCGTCCAGACGCAGCAAGGGCATGGCGACGGGGTTTGCGCATCTACGCTCACCTCGCGTGTCGCCCTCTTTATGTCTAACGCATCCGGTTGCACAAGTATTGAGGACTTGCTTTAGAGGGAATCTTAATTACTGCATAAATATGGTGGGCACAGAACCCACCCAGAAAGCTTCCAGCGGATTTCCAAGTTATCGGGAAAGCGCACACAGGTCAAATGGCATTCTTATTTATACGATTATGTGCTAAATGCTATTTAACATCATGAATATAAACATTTTATTATCATTTTTATCGTATTTAAGCGGCAGGAGGATCGCCTGGGTATTGTGATCTCTCTCACTATCTGGCGGGCTGCAAAATTCCAGACCGTGCTGGCAATGCTTAAGTTGGCAGGATCTTATGCTATCAATGAGGTCTGGCGTGTTGTATGCCACTGTTTTTCACAAGGGCACATATTCTTTAAAAATAGAGGGTCAATATAAGGAAAAGTAATCATCTTTTGCGTGCGTAAAATTGCACTAATTTTGCATTATTATGCAATGGATAAAGCTGCGCCAAAGCGATTGATCCAGGTCATCGCGAAATTGGACAGATAATGGCAGGCTACGTCCCTTTTACAGGGCGGCCCATCAGATTATGCAGTTACAAAAATTAGTCAATATGTTTGGTGGCGATCTTCAGCGTCGTTATGGCCATAAGGTCCATAAACTCGTGCTGCATGGCGGTTTCAGTTGCCCAAACCGCGACGGCACCATCGGGCGTGGGGGGTGTACTTTTTGCAATGTGGCCTCTTTTGCCGACGAAACCCAACAAAACCACTCTATCGCCGATCAACTGGAGCGCCAGTCGCAGTTGGTGAATCGCGCGCAGCACTACCTTGCTTATTTTCAGGCGTACACCAGTACGTGGGCGGAAGTACAGGTGCTGCGTTCGATGTACCAACAAGCCGTCAGTAAGGCATCTATTGTTGGGCTATGCGTTGGCACACGCCCGGATTGTGTACCGGACAGCGTGTTGGATTTGCTCAGTGAATATCACGATAAAGGCTACGAAGTTTGGCTGGAGTTAGGTTTACAGACGGCTCATGACAAAACATTGCATCGTATTAATCGTGGGCATGATTTTGCCTGTTACCAGGAAACGACTCATCGCGCCCGCGCCCGTGGCCTGAAAGTCTGTAGCCATCTGATTGTCGGCTTGCCGGGTGAAGGACAGGCGCAGTGCATGGAGACGCTGGAAAAAGTCGTTGAGACCGGTGTTGATGGCATCAAACTTCATCCATTACACATTGTTGACGGCAGCACGATGGCCAAAAGCTGGCAGGCAGGGCGCTTACAGGCTATTGAATTAGAAGAGTATGCGTCCATCGCCGGGGAGATGATTCGCCATACCCCGCTTGATGTTGTGTTCCATCGCATTTCGGCGAATGCCCGACGGCCCACGTTGCTGGCACCGCTGTGGTGTGAGAACCGCTGGAGCGGAATGGGGGCGATTGACCGCTATCTGAATGAGCACGGTACGCAAGGTTCGGCACTCGGTACGCCGTGGAACCCGACAATTCTGTTGTAATTCCTGAGCGTGTGATCTTTTTGCGGTATATTTAGCAGATTGTAAGCGAGGGAAACGTTCCATGAAGCAAATCCGGTTACTGGCACAATATTACGTTGATTTGATGGTGAAGCTCGGATTAGTGCGCTTCTCTTTGTTACTGGCCTCAGCCCTTGTGGTGTTGGCTATCGTGGTACAAATGGCCGTGACGATGTTATTACGCGGCCAGGTTGAAAGTATTGATGTCGTCCGTTCTATCTTTTTTGGCTTGCTAATTACCCCCTGGGCTGTCTATTTCCTTTCTGTGGTGGTTGAGCAACTCGAAGAGTCGCGTCAGCGGCTTTCAAAGCTGGTGCAAAAACTCGAGGAGATGCGCGAACGCGATCTAAAACTCAATGTGCAGCTCAAAGACAACATTGCGCAGTTGAACCAGGAAATCGCCGATCGCGTTAAAGCGGAAAATGAACGCCAGACAATGCTGGAACAGCTTAAGGTCGAGATGCAGGAGCGTGAAGAAACGCAACTCCAGCTTGAGCAGCAGTCGTCATTCTTACGCTCATTCCTTGATGCTTCCCCGGACCTGGTTTTCTATCGTAATGAGGACAAAGAGTTTTCCGGCTGTAACCGTGCGATGGAACTGCTGACGGGCAAAAGCGAAAAACAGCTGATAAGCCTGAAACCGGAAGATGTCTATTCGCCAGAAGCGGCGCAGAAGGTTATCGAAACGGACGAAAAAGTTTTCCGTCATAATGTTTCCCTCACCTACGAACAATGGCTGGATTACCCCGACGGGCGCAAAGCCTGCTTTGAAATTCGTAAAGTGCCTTATTACGACCGTGTCGGCAAACGCCATGGCTTGATGGGCTTTGGTCGCGATATTACTGAGCGTAAGCGTTATCAGGATGCGCTTGAGCGCGCCAGCCGTGACAAAACTACCTTTATTTCTACGATCAGCCACGAACTACGTACACCGCTGAACGGTATAGTCGGTTTAAGCCGTATCTTGCTTGATACTGAACTGAATCCTGAACAAACAAATTATCTCAAGACCATTCACGTTTCGGCGATCACGCTCGGTAATATTTTCAACGATATCATTGATATGGATAAGCTTGAGCGCCGTAAGGTTCAGCTTGATAACCAACCAATTGATTTCACCAGTTTCCTTGCTGATCTCGAAAACCTCTCCGGCTTGCAGGCGCAGCAAAAAGGGCTGACGCTTGAAATGAACCCAACCTTGCCGTTGCCGCATAAAGTGGTGACGGACGGTACGCGTTTGCGCCAGATCCTGTGGAACCTCATCAGCAACGCCGTGAAGTTCACCCCGAAAGGCGGGTTAGTCGCTGTGCGTGTGCAGTATGAAGAAGAGAATACACTGCGCTTCGCAGTGCAGGATTCCGGCATTGGTATTCCGCAGGATGAGCAGGACAAGATCTTCGCCATGTATTATCAGGTGAAAGATAGCCACGGTGGTAAACCAGCAACCGGTACGGGGATTGGTCTTGCGGTATCGCGCCGTCTGGCTAAGAGCATGGGTGGCGATATTACCGTTAGCAGTAAGCCGGGTGAAGGCTCTCTGTTTACCCTGACCATTCAGGCACCGCGTGTGGCGGATGAAGTTGAAGATACCCTCGAAGAAGACGAAATGCCGCTGCCAGCATTACACGTGTTGCTGGTGGAAGACATTGAACTCAATGTGATTGTTGCACGCTCGGTGCTTGAGAAGCTCGGTAATAGCGTAGATGTCGCAATGACGGGCAAAGAGGCGTTAGAAAAATTCACCCCAGGAGAATATGACCTGGTGCTGTTGGATATTCAGTTGCCTGATATGACGGGGCTGGATATTTCCCGTCAGCTGACAACACGTTACGCCCGCGAAGATTTACCGCCGCTGGTGGCCTTGACTGCTAACGTATTGAAAGATAAAAAAGAGTATCTGGATGCTGGCATGGATGACGTGCTGAGCAAACCACTCGCAGTTCCGGCGTTGATGGCGATGATCCAAAAATTCTGGGATAACCAAAAGTCAGAGTCTGAAAAGGAGTCTCCAATGTCTCAAGTTAATAGTGAAAAGCAACAAGCCTTGCTCGATATTCCGATGCTTGAGCAGTACATGGACTTAGTAGGACCAAAACTGATTACTGATGGACTGGCGATGTTTGAAAAAATGATGCCGGGTTACCTGAGTGTGTTGGATTCCAATATGACCGCTCGCGACCAGAAAGGTGTGGTGGAAGAAGGCCATAAAATTAAAGGTGCAGCGGGTTCTATTGGGCTACGCCATTTGCAGCAAGTTGCTCAGCAAATTCAGTCGCCGGACTTACCAGCCTGGTCAGAAAATGTGGGTGAGTGGATTGAAGAATTGAAGCACGAATGGCAACACGATGTTGATGTTCTGAAAGCCTGGGTTGCGAACGCCCCCAAAAAATGACCCCGGATAAACCGGGGTGCGCGAATTCTGCGCCAACACCAGGGAAAAGTCCGGTTGCGCCGTAAGTTATAAGTTTTTATCCAGTCGGCGCAGCCGATAATCTCGTATGCTGCTCAGGCATTAAGATAGCAAATCTTAAATGATTTGTTACGTGAATCAGTAAAATGTGTGAAGCATAGCGATCAAATCATAATAACTGATGATAACTATCGCATGATCAATAGGAATGGCCGAATGAAGAAGATTGGTGTGGTGCTTAGTGGCAGTGGGGTTTACGACGGTAGCGAGATTCAAGAAGCTGTTATTACTCTATTGGCAATCGCTCGCTCTGGCGCTGAAGCTGTTTGTTTTGCACCTGATAAACCTCAAGCAGATGTTATTAATCACCTGACTAATAATAAGTCTATTGAGCATCGTAATGTACTGGTTGAAGCTGCTCGAATTACCCGTGGAGCTATTACTCCCCTGGAGCAGGCCGATGCCAACGAACTGGATGCGTTGATTGTTCCAGGTGGCTTTGGTGCGGCAAAAAATCTGTGTGATTTTGCCAGTAAAGGCAGTGAGTGTCAGATAGATAGCGATTTACGTCGCCTTGCCAGGGATTGTCACGCGCAGGGTAAGCCTCTTGGTTTTATCTGTATTGCTCCTGTGATGTTGCCAAAGATTCTTGATGTACCAGTGCGTTTGACTATTGGCACGGATATCGACACCGCAGAAATAGTTGAAGAGATGGGGGCAGAACATGTCCCTTGCCCGGTCGATGATATCGTGGTTGATGAAGAGCAAAAAGTAGTGACTACACCAGCTTATATGTTGGCAACACGCATTGATGAAGCCGCATTGGGCATCGAGAAACTGGTCGCTCGCGTTGTGGATATGACTGCATGAAGAAAGGGCGAATTGCGCTCTTGAGTACCCTGAGGCGCTGGCTATTTCGCGGTGTACTGGCTTTCGCCGGAGTCTGGCTGGCGGGGATTATTCTGTTTAGCTTTTTGCCTGTGCCGTTTTCAGCCGTAATGGTAGAGAGGCAGCTCAGCGCTTGGTTTAGCGGTGATTTCGGTTACGTAGCTCATTCGGATTGGGTGAGTATGGATGAGATCTCACCGCTGATGGGGCTTGCCGTTATTGCGGCAGAAGACCAGAAATTTCCCGACCACTGGGGATTTGATGTTAATGCTATCGAAAAGGCCATTGCCCATAATGAACGTAATGAAAATCGCGTTCGCGGCGCATCGACACTTTCTCAGCAAACTGCCAAGAACTTGTTCTTGTGGGATGGACGTAGCTATGTCCGTAAAGGTCTTGAGGCTGGGTTAACGCTGGGTATGGAGGCCGTCTGGACTAAACGCCGCATTCTCACGGTTTATCTAAATATCGCGGAATTTGGCGAGGGGATTTTTGGTGTGGAAGCCGCTTCACAACGCTATTTCCACAAACCGGCAAGCCGTCTGACGGCATCAGAAGCGGCATTGCTGGCTGCTGTCTTGCCCAATCCGATTCGCTTTAAAGCGAATGCACCTTCTGGCTATGTACGCCAGCGGCAGCAATGGATATTGCGCCAGATGCGCCAGTTGGGTGGCGAGTCATTCATGGCGCAGAATGAGCTGAAGTAAATTAGTCTTCGTCAAAACCTGAATTAAACAGGGCGATAACCGCATTCAAGGCTTGCTCTTCTTCAGGGCCGGTAACTTCAATTTCGATGTGTCCACCTTTAGCGGAATCCAGCATCAGCAATGCAATCACGCTGTTGGCTTCCGCCTCCGTGCCTGCCTCGTTACGCAGCATCACCTCGGCATCAAAGCTTTGCACTAATTCGAACAGCTTCATCGCTGGGCGCGCGTGCATGCCCAGTTTGTTGGTGATCTCAACGGTCTGTTTTACGGTCATGTTTTGCGTTTTTCCAGCGTACGGTGACGGGATTGCACATTTTTGCCGCGCGAACGGAAATAGTCTGCCAGTTGCTCAGCAATATAAACTGAACGGTGTTTACCGCCTGTACAACCAATTGCCACAGTCAAATAGCTGCGGTTGTTGGTCTCCAGCATTGGTAACCACTGCTCAAGATAGCTGCGTGTCTGGTAGATAAAATTGTGCACTTCGGTGTGACGGTCAAGGAACGCAGCGACGGGTCTGTCGAGACCGGTCATCGGACGAAGTTTAGGATCCCAGTGCGGGTTTGGCAGGAAGCGCACGTCGAACACGTAGTCAGCATCGATTGGAATACCGTGTTTGAAGCCGAAGGACTCGAACACCATAGTCAATTCGCGTTCACGCTTGCCGAGCAGACGCGTACGCAACATTTCCGCAAGTTCGTGCACTGACATTTCAGAGGTATCGATAATCAGATCAGCTCTGGATTTCAGTGGCTCCAGCAGGTCACTTTCTTCATCAATAGCACTTTCTAACGAAAGATTTTTGCTGGAAAGTGGATGCAATCGACGCGTGTCGCTATAACGACGGATCAGCGTATTGCGATCGGCGTCGAGGAATAACAATTGTGGCGAGAATGAGTCAGGCAGATTACTCATCGCCTGTTCAAAAATTTCCGGGTTTTCCGGCATGTTACGCACGTCGATGCTCACTGCCGCAGAAATTTTTCGCTCTGCGAGAGTTTTGGCAAGATCAGGTAACAGCACCACTGGTAGATTATCTACGCAGTAGAATCCCATATCTTCTAGTGCACGCAAGGCTACAGACTTCCCTGAACCAGAGCGGCCGCTGACGATCATCAGCACCATTTTTTCACTCCCCCAACTTCTCTTGCTGTGATGTCAACACAACCACAGCCAGATTATTCACTTTCACTACCATTTTCTGTTTCGGTAATGATCTGATAAAGCTCTTCATCGCTTTGCGCAGAACGCAGGCGTCGACAAATTGTTTTGTCTGCCAGACGCTTTGCCACCAGAGATAAAGTGTGCAAATGCGTTTTTGTTTGATCCGCCGGTACAAGCAGCGCAAACATGAGGTCTACCGGCTGGTTATCAATCGCATCAAATGCGATAGGGGTCTCCAGTTTAATAAACACCCCAACGGCGCGGGTGGTATCTTCTTCCAGCTTCCCGTGAGGTATAGCGATACCGTTACCGATACCGGTACTCCCCATACGTTCGCGCGTCAGCACGGCTTCAAAAACCACTTGTGGTGGCAGACCGAGTTGCTTTGCTGCCAGCTCACTGATGATTTCCAGTGCACGTTTTTTACTCTGGCAATGTACGTTGGTACGAGTACATTCCTTGTTCAGGACATTACTAAGTTGTAGAGCAGAATCGTTGTTCATCATAAGTTCACCTAAGCACCCTGTTATGCTAACGGCCCGTTAAGTAACGAGCCGTCTATGCTGGAACAGTTGCCCGGATTATCAGTGTTGTTTTAGTTTATCTTTATGTTTGGTTAACTGGCGCGCCAGTTTATCAATTAAGCCATCAATTGCCGCATACATATCCTGGCCATCAGAGCTTGCATGGATTTCACCACCATTCACATGAAGCGTCGCATCGGCAATATGCGTGACCTTTTCCACCTTTAACACAATGTAGACCTGGTTAATTCTATCGAAGTACTGCTCCAGTTTGGCAAACTTCGTACTCACAAAATCGCGCAGTGCGTCAGTGATTTCGACGTTATGTCCTGTAATGTTGAGCTGCATAGTGTCTTCCTTATCGGTTAAGTCATACCAGCTGTTTACGCTGATTTGACGGTGGTATGGATAAAGACTCTCGGTACTTCGCAACAGTGCGGCGTGCCACCATGATCCCCTGATCGGATAGCATAGTCGTTAACTTGCTATCACTGAGAGGTTTCGCAGGGTTTTCCGCAGCAATTAATTTCTTCACCAGTGCCCGAATCGCCGTAGAGGAGGCCTCGCCTCCGCCTTCGGTATTCACATGGCTGGAGAAGAAATACTTCAATTCAAAAATGCCGCGTGGACTGTGCAAATATTTTTGCGTGGTCACACGGGAAATAGTCGATTCATGCATTTCGACTACCTGGGCGATATCAGCAAGAACCATCGGTTTCATGTGCTCTTCGCCGTGCTCAAAAAAACCTTGTTGCTGCTCAACGATACAGCGACTGACACGCAGCAGCGTATCGTTGCGACTTTCAAGACTTTTAATCAACCACTTCGCTTCTTGCAGGTTACTGCGAATAAATTGCGAGTCGCTGTCATTGCGGGCATTGGTGCCCATCGCAGCGTACTGCTGATTAATTTTAAGGCGTGGAATGCTGTCGGCGTTTAATTCTACCGTCCAGCGCCCCTGAAGCTTTTTGACCAGAATATCGGGAATGACATATTCGGGTTCACTGGTTTGAATCGATTGGCCTGGGCGTGGATCCAGAGACTGAATCAGGCACATTGCCTCTTTCAGAACTTCTTCTTTCAGGCGAGTGACGCGCATCAGGCTACGGAAATCATGATTGGCGAGCAGATCCAGATGATCGCTGACAATCAGTCGTGCCTCGGTCAGCCACGGTGTTTCACGGGCAAATTGAGAAAGCTGGATGAGTAAGCAATCGCGTAGATCGCGTGCGGCAACTCCAACAGGATCAAAACGCTGGACGCGTTTAAGTACCGCCTCCACTTCGTCGATGGTGATTTCTTCATCGCCCATGCTTTCCAGAATTTCTTCCAGCGAAACCGTGAGATAGCCCATTTCGTCAACGGCATCAACAATAGATGTCGCAATGGCGGTGTCGGTATCAGAGAACGGGGTTAAATCGACCTGCCACATCAGGTAATCCTGGAGTGACTGAGTCGTTTCCCCCTGATAAATCGGCAACTCATCGTCACTATAATCTGAACCGGCGCCCGATGGGGAACCGGCGGTATAGATTTCGTCCCAGCTGGTATCTAACGGCAATTCGTCAGGCATCTCTTTTTGTTCAAGCGCCTCACGAGTGTCTAAAGCTTCATTTTCGCGAACTTCCTGAGTTTCAATTTCTTCATGCAGATCGGTTTGCTCAAGCAGTGGGTTACTTTCCAGGGCTTGTTGGAGTTCTTGCTGCAGCTCTAACGTTGACAGCTGCAACAGGCGAATTGCCTGCTGTAACTGTGGAGTCATAGCAAGTTGTTGGCTAAGCCGTAATTGCAAACCTTGCTTCATATTCAGAGCGAGCTTCCTCAGGTGTATACCCGGCATACTTCAAGTTGCAGGAACGTGGGCAACTCGAATTACCCAGAGTATTAATAATTATACTTCCTACCCTATCAGAGTCTGAACTCTTCGCCCAGATAGACGCGCTTAACATGCTCATCTTCCAGGATTTCCGCAGGCGTGCCATGGGCAATTAACTGGCCCTGGCTTACGATGTAAGCTCGTTCACACACGGCCAACGTTTCGCGTACGTTATGGTCAGTAATCAGCACACCAAGCCCGCTATCGCGCAAGTGCTCGATAATCCGCTTGATGTCGATGACGGAGATTGGGTCAACACCTGCAAAAGGTTCGTCCAAAAGAATAAATTTCGGGTTTGCAGCCAAAGCGCGGGCAATTTCAACACGACGGCGCTCACCACCAGACAGAGACTGCCCGAGGTTATCGCGCAGATGCTCAATGTGAAACTCTTCCATCAACTCATTCGCGCGGTCTTCGCGCTGTTCAGCGCTAAGGTCATCACGAATTTGCAGGACTGCCATCAAGTTATCGAACACGCTCAAGCGACGGAAAATTGACGCTTCTTGCGGTAAATATCCAATCCCACGACGGGCGCGAGCATGGAGCGGCAGAAGACTAATGTCTTCGTCATCAATAATGATGTTGCCAGCATCACGTGGAACAATGCCAACAACCATGTAAAAAGTCGTGGTTTTGCCTGCACCGTTAGGGCCAAGTAAACCGACAATTTCACCTGATTTAACGGTCAGGCTGACATCTTCAACAACGCGGCGGCCTTTGTAGGCTTTGGCGAGATGTTTTGCAATTAAAGTAGCCATAACGAATTAGTTACTCTTTTTCGGGGCAGGTGCTGGAGCAGCTTTGCCGTCTTTCTTCTGCAACTGAGAAGGAACCAGAACGGTGGTGACACGTTTACCTTTTTCGCTAAAGGCCTGCATCTTCTGTTCTTTAACCAGATAGGTAATTTTGTCGCCCTTGATATTGCTATCTACCTGTTCCAGATATGCATTACCGGTCAGAACCACAAAGTCGTTTTGCAACTCATAGTGCATGGTCGCTGAGTGGCCGCTTACAGGCTTACCGCTATCCTGCATCTGATAGAAAGTGGCAGGATTACCATAACCATCAATCACTTCTTTACCTTGCTCACCGCCCGGGCGAGTCACAACGACTTTATCGGCGTTAATTTTGATACTGCCTTGCGTCACTATCACATTGCCGGTGAAGGTGACGACGTTGCCTTGCATATCCAGCGACTGTTGGTCAGATTCAATGTGAATCGGCTGATCGGTATCACCGGTCAGCGCAAATGCCGAAAAACTGGCGGCTAAAAGCGTACTGGTCAGTACTAAATTACGGCTGAGTTTGTTTATTCTGGATTTCATAGGATGTTCTAACCTTTTCAATCAGCTCGGCATTTTTGCTGCGTAAGTTTCCACGCATTTTGAGGCCGGTAGAGTTAAAGCTGGTTCCGTACAAGGTTACCTGGTCATCAGAGGCAACATCCTGAGTGACTAAATTAACCTGCGCATTGTCCGTGGTAATTTTGCGTAGCTGTGAATCTGGTGTCAGGGCTGTCAGCACCACATTTCCGTACAAATACAGCATCCGATCGTTAGTTAGTTTGGCGCGATCTGCCCGTAATGACCAGGTTGCCACTTTGTTTTCGTCATACTGTGTCATCACCGGATTGGTGAACCACGAAACAGCGGTATCGGAAAAGTATTCAACGTGTTCTGCGACCAGCCGATAATTTAAAGCACCTTCAGGACTGTAGGCGAGGGTCGTAGAATGTTCACTTTTATAGGTTGGCTCGTTACTATTCACTGTTTGTGGTGCAACAGTGTCTTTTTCGACCAGATTTACACCAATCAATACCAGTGCCAGCAATGAAAGCAGGATGATAACCCAACGTCTGGTCTTACTCATATAGATAGCCCTTTGGCCTCATCAAGCTTTCCTTGAGCCAGTAAAAGGAGATCGCAGACTTCGCGTACTGCTCCTCGTCCGCCAGCAATACGTGTAACGTAGTCGGCACGAGGAATAAGTAAAGGATGAGCATCCGCAACCGCGACACTCAAACCCACTTTAGCCATTACAGGCCAGTCGATTAAATCATCCCCGACATAAGCCACTTGCTCAGCTGGAATGGCGAGCTTATCTAATAGATCCTGAAAAGCCAGCAGCTTGTCAGATTGCCCTTGATAAAGATGGGTGATGCCAAGCGTTTCGCACCTGTCCTCAAGAAGTTTTGCTTTCCGGCCAGTAATAATCGCCACTTCGATATCAGAGGTTAGTGCACAGCGAATTCCATAGCCATCACGGACGTTGAATGCTTTCAGCTCTTCGCCGCTATTACCCATATAAATCAGGCCGTCAGACATTACACCGTCAACGTCTAAAATAAGCAGGCGCACGTTTGCTGCCTGCTCCATCACGCGCGTGCTTACAGGCCCATAACAAGTGGCAAGAGACGCTTCATGGTTACTCATTAAGGCTAATCCTTTGTTAAACCACGCCTGCGCGTAGCATGTCATGCATATGTACCACACCCAGTAGTTGCTCGCCATCTGCAACCAGTACTGAGGTTATATGGCGGGACTGCATCAAGTTCAGTGCATCAACCGCCAATAGCGTTGGGCGAACACGAATTCCGCCGACAGTCATGACATCTGCAATATTCAGGGAGTGGAGATCAACGCCCATATCAAAGACTCGACGTAAATCACCATCAGTAAAGATCCCTTCAATTTTCATCAGGGAGTCACAGATTACGGTCATACCCATATTTTTGCGCGTTATTTCCAGTAATGCATCGCGCAATGAAGCATCTTTACTGACATGCGGGATCTCATCGCCAGTGTGCATAATATCGCTGACACGTAATAACAGTTTACGTCCCAATGCACCGCCTGGGTGAGAAAGAGCAAAATCTTCTGCAGTAAAGCCACGAGCTTTCAGCAGAGCAACAGCAAGTGCGTCACCCATCACAAGCGTTGCCGTGGTGCTGGACGTTGGAGCCAGTCCTAACGGGCAAGCTTCCTGGGGAACCTTGACACAAAGATGGACGTCGGCCGCTTTGCCCATTGAGCTTTCCGGGCGACTTGTGATGCAAATCAGTGGTACCTGCAATCGTTTGAGAACCGGAATCAGCGCCAGAATTTCGTTAGATTCGCCAGAGTTAGAAATAGCGATAACAATATCTTGCGTGCTAACCATGCCGAGGTCGCCATGGCTTGCTTCACCTGGGTGGACGAAAAACGAAGGTGTACCGGTACTTGCAAAAGTTGCCGCCATCTTTTTACCAATGTGACCGGATTTGCCCATACCCATGACAACGACTTTGCCCTGGCAATAAAACATTTTTTCACAGGCCGCAGAGAAGTCTGTGTTGATGTATTGCCCAAGCTGATCCAGGCCTTCACGTTCGATCTTCAGTACTTCTTTACCTGCTTGCTGAAAGTCAAAACCCGGTTGTAATTCTATCTGTGACATAATTTCCGTTCCGCTTTACCCTACGACAGGTGATGCAATAAACCACAGCATCACAATCCATACGAAGAAACTACATGTTAACAGAGCACCTGCTGCCTTGCCGATAGAGCGTGATTTACGCCAGCAAAGTACTGCAAAAATGGCACTGACTACCAACATGACCCAATAGTCACGAGCAAAGGCATGTGGGTCAATTTCACCCGGTGCAATCAAGGCAGGAATACCCAATACCAAAACAATATTGAATATGTTCGAGCCGATGATATTGCCAATCGCAATATCGTCTTCACCTTTACGTGCACCTGCGATGGTCGTTGCAAGTTCAGGCAGGCTCGTGCCCACAGCAATAATCGTCAGGCCAATCACTAACTCGCTTATGCCAAAGTAATGTGCCAGTACGCTGGCGTTATCGATAACCATGCGAGTGGCCATCGGCATAATAATTAAAGCCACGGCGAGCCATAAAAATGCGACGGGACGGCTCCCTTCACGAGGAAGCTCTGCCAGCTGTTCGCGGGTCAGGTTGTCAGCACCTTCATTTCCGGCAAGGCGAGCTATTTTAATCGTAAACAGCAGATAAGCTACTGCGACAGCAATCAGTATTACGCCATCAAGACGGCTAAGCTGGTTATCAAAAAGAAGCCAGCCGATCACGCCACTGACGACTAACATTAGGGGTAATTCACGCCGTAGAATATCGGAATTCACGGTAAATGGATGCAAAAGTGCCGCTAAGCCGAGAATCAGTAAGATATTGGTGATATTCGAACCTAATGCTGTCCCCACCGCTAAATTCAATTGGCCATTTAGAGCAGCAGAGCTTGCAACGAGCAGTTCAGGTAATGATGTCCCGATGCTAACAACGGTTAAACCGATAAGGAGTGGCGGAACGCCGAAACTACGGCAAAGTATCGAGGCGGCGAACACCAGACGATCCGCGCCATAGACGACCAAAAGCAAACCGATAATTAACAGAGCTGTAGCTAACAGCATGCAAAATCCTTTATTCAGGTATAATCGCCGGTCTCTTGCTGTGAAAGTACCGGCAGAGCATACAGATCTGTAGGCCATGATGAATTCTTAATTCTGACTTTATGTGGCAGAAAAGTAAAACAAATGCCAGTTTTCGCTAATCAGGGCTGATAACATTCTGTGAAAATGTTGGGTTGGAACTGAGTTGCTATCCAATGCTTCGTCCGTGAACTTGATAAAAGGAAAGATGATGAGCCAGACGCAGACGAATCTGGTCGAAATTCGCGATGTTAGTTTTACTCGCGGCAGTCGGCGCATCTTTGACAATATTTCCCTGAACGTGCCCCGTGGCAAAATTACCGCCATCATGGGGCCATCGGGCATTGGTAAAACGACATTGCTGCGGCTGATTGGTGGTCAAATTCAGCCTGACAATGGCGAAATCCTGTTCGACGGTGAAAACGTGCCGGCAATGTCGCGCTCACGACTATATAACGTGCGTAAACGTATGAGCATGCTGTTTCAATCCGGCGCGTTATTTACCGATCTCAATGTCTTCGAAAATGTGGCGTACCCGCTTCGCGAACATCGCCGCTTACCGGAGGAGTTGCTGCATAGCACCGTTATGATGAAGCTTGAGGCGGTGGGATTACGTGGGGCCGCTAAACTGATGCCAAACGAACTCTCTGGCGGTATGGCTCGACGAGCCGCACTTGCGCGTGCCATAGCACTCGAACCTGACCTTATTATGTTTGATGAGCCATTCGTTGGTCAGGACCCTATTACAATGGGTGTGCTGGTTAAACTGATTTCAGAATTAAACAGCGCACTGGGTGTGACCTGTATTGTGGTTTCGCATGATGTACCTGAAGTGCTGAGCATTGCGGATTACGCCTATATTGCAGCTGATCAGCATATCGTCGCTGAAGGGACTCCAACCGCCTTGCGCGAAAATTGTGACCCTCGGGTTCGTCAGTTCCTTGATGGTATTGCCGATGGGCCAGTACCGTTCCGCTATCCAGCAACGGATTATCGGAATGACTTATTATCAAAAACAGGGAGTTAAGTTACTCATGCTCTTTAATGCACTGGCATCGTTCGGGCAGCGGGGACTGAAAACCTGCGCGTCATTCGGCCGGGCTGGGATAATGCTTTTTAATGCGCTGGTAGGGAAACCGGAATTCCGCAAACATGCGCCATTGCTGATTCGCCAGTTGTATAACGTCGGCGTATTGTCGCTGCTGATTATCATTGTTTCTGGTCTGTTTATCGGCATGGTTCTTGGCTTGCAGGGCTACTTAGTTCTGACTACTTATAGTGCGGAATCAAGCCTGGGGATGCTGGTTGCCTTGTCTCTAATGCGTGAGCTTGGGCCTGTCGTGGCAGCGCTGTTGTTTGCCGGACGCGCAGGTTCGGCTTTGACCGCAGAAATTGGCCTGATGAAAGCAACAGAACAGCTTTCCAGTATGGAGATGATGGCGGTTGATCCTTTGCGCCGTGTCGTTTCTCCTCGTTTCTGGGCTGGTGTAATTTCCTTGCCATTACTGACGCTTATCTTTGTCGCAGTAGGGGTATGGGGAGGGGCACTGGTTGGTGTGAACTGGAAGGGAATCGACTCTGGGTTCTTCTGGTCTGCCATGCAAGATGCCGTCAACTGGCGTACCGATCTGATTTACTGTGTTATCAAGAGCGTAGTGTTTGCGATAACCGTGACCTGGATTGCGTTATTCAATGGCTACGATGCTATTCCTACGTCCGCAGGGATTAGCCGGGCAACAACACGAACCGTTGTGCACGCTTCATTGGCCGTTTTAGGGCTGGATTTTGTGCTCACTGCACTGATGTTTGGGAATTAAGTTCATGCAAACTAAGAAATTTGAAACTGGGGTTGGGGCATTTTTAATTATTGCATTGGCAGCCATCGTCTTCTTGTGTCTGAAAGTGGCTAATGTCACTTCGCTGCGCAGTGAGCCAACGTATCGGGTTTACGCGACGTTTGATAACATAGGTAGCCTGAAAACCGGTTCTCCATTACGCCTTGGCGGCGTGGTGATTGGACGCGTTGATGACATTACGCTTGATCCAAAAACTTACTTACCGCGAGTCACTCTGGATATCGAAGAACGCTATAACCATATTCCTGACACCAGTTCGTTGGCTATCCGCACTTCAGGTTTACTCGGTGAGCAATACCTCGCACTGAACCTTGGTTTTGATGACCCTGAACTCGGTTCATCTATCCTTAAAGAGGGCGGCACGATTCAGGACACTAAATCAGCCCTGGTGCTGGAAGATCTGATTGGCCAATTCTTGTATAAGAGCGGTAATGGCGATAATCAGAAATCAGAGGATTCCTCATCGCAGGATTCAGAGAATAATAGTGCAGCGCCACAGCCTGGCACGACGCACTAATCTAAGAGGAAAAGTTTAATGTTTAAAAGACTTATTATGATTGCCATGTTGATTATTGCACCGCTGGCGAATGCTGCGGATCAAAGTAACCCGTACAAATTGATGGGTGAAGCGGCGCAAAAAACATTTGACAGATTGAAAAATGAGCAGCCTAAAATTCGTCAAAATCCCGATTATTTGCGTGAAGTTGTTGGGCAAGAACTTCTGCCATATGTGCAGGTGAAATACGCGGGTGCACTGGTACTGGGGCGTTACTACAAAGATGCAACCCCTGCACAGCGTGATGCCTACTTCAAAGCGTTCGAAGCGTATCTGAAACAGGCCTATGGCCAGGCGCTTGCGATGTATAACGGGCAATCCTACCAAATCGCACCTGAGCAGCCTCTGGGTGATGCCACCATTGTGGCGATTCGCGTAACGATCGTTGATCCAAACGGCCGTCCACCTGTGCGTCTTGATTTCCAGTGGCGCAAAAACACACAAACTGGTAACTGGCAGGCTTACGACATGATTGCTGAAGGTGTCAGCATGATTACCACTAAGCAAAACGAGTGGAGCGATATCCTGCGTACCAAAGGGATTGATGGTTTGACTTCTCAGCTGCAATCAATCTCTAAACTGCCAATTACCCTGGAAAATAAAAAGTAATGGCTGACGAACTTAACTGGCAGCGTGAAGCCGCAACGTTGCACCTGGCGGGTGAGTTAGATAGCGATACGGTGGGGCCAGTATGGCGCCAGCGTGAGCAAATCATGGCAGGTATCAAAGTGTTGAACCTCTCTGGTTTATCGCGTGTTGATACTTCAGGTTTAGCGCTTTTGATTCATCTTGTGGATTTCGCCAGGCGTCAAAATGTTGAGATAGAACTCCAGGGCGCCAGCGAGAACTTACAGACGCTGACTAAACTTTATAACCTGCCAGAAGACATCCTTCCTGCATTTGCAGGCTAGTGTTTTCATAGCGTTACTATCATTGCCCCTGATCTAATTGGATCAGGGGCTTTTTGCTTATTTAAGCCTGCGCCACTTTCCTCTAAGATGTGTGGCTTGTTTCCTTAACCGACGAATTATATCCCATGGAAAATCATGAAATTCAGACAGTGCTGATGAACGCACTGCCCCTCCAGGAAGTCCACGTCTCAGGCGATGGCAGCCATTTTCAGGTGATTGCGGTGGGTGAGTTATTCGCCGAGTTAAGTCGCGTGAAGAAGCAACAAACAGTTTATGCGCCATTGATGGAGCTGATTGCTGATAACCGTATCCATGCGGTTTCCATCAAGACCTATACTCCGCAAGAGTGGGATCGCGATCGTAAACTTAATGGTCTTTGAGCAATTCGCCACGGCGGGTTGTAACGATTTGAATTTAATAGAGAGCAGTTGCAATGGATAAATTTCGAGTTCAGGGGCCAACCCGACTAAGTGGTGAAGTGACGATCTCCGGGGCGAAGAACGCCGCGCTGCCGATCCTCTTCGCAGCACTGTTGGCCGAAGAGCCAGTTGAGATTCAAAACGTTCCAAAACTGAAAGACATTGATACCACAATGAAGCTGTTAAGCCAGTTGGGTACCAAAGTTGAACGTAACGGTTCAGTGTGGATTGACGCCAGTGAAGTAAATATCTTCTGTGCGCCTTATGATCTGGTTAAAACCATGCGTGCTTCTATCTGGGCGCTTGGGCCTTTGGTCGCACGTTTTGGCCAGGGCCAGGTTTCTTTACCTGGCGGCTGTGCCATTGGCGCACGTCCGGTTGATTTGCACATTACAGGTCTTGAACAGCTCGGTGCGGAAATCAAACTGGAAGAAGGCTACGTTAAAGCTTCTGTTCAGGGCCGTCTGAAGGGCGCGCATATTGTGATGGATAAAGTGAGCGTAGGCGCCACTGTCACCATCATGAGTGCTGCAACTCTTGCTGAAGGTACAACTATCATTGAAAACGCAGCCCGTGAGCCGGAGATCGTCGATACAGCGAACTTCCTCAACACGCTGGGTGCGAAAATAACTGGTGCAGGCACCGATCGCATTACTATCCAGGGTGTTGAACGTCTGGGTGGCGGTGTTTATCGTGTGGTGCCAGATCGTATCGAAACCGGTACTTTCCTGGTAGCAGCTGCGATTTCTGGTGGAAAAATTGTTTGCCGTAATGCTCAACCAGACACGCTTGATGCGGTACTGGCGAAACTGCGCGAAGCGGGTGCCGATGTTGAAGTTGGCGAAGATTGGGTTAGCCTGGATATGCACGGTAAGCGTCCGAAAGGTGTGACAATCCGTACTGCGCCGCACCCAGGCTTCCCTACAGACATGCAGGCTCAGTTCACTTTGTTGAACCTCGTGGCGGAAGGTACTGGTGTTATCACTGAAACTATTTTTGAAAATCGCTTCATGCACGTCCCAGAACTTATCCGTATGGGCGCACATGCAGAGATTGAGAGCAATACAGTGATTTGCCACGGCGTTGAGAAGCTATCTGGTGCACAAGTAATGGCAACCGACCTGCGCGCGTCAGCAAGCCTCGTTCTGGCGGGTTGTATCGCAGAAGGGACCACCGTGGTTGATCGTATTTACCACATCGATCGTGGCTACGAGCGCATTGAAGATAAACTTCAGGCGTTAGGTGCGAAGATTGAACGTGTGAAAGGAAATAGCGGCGAATAAAATTCGTTGTTAAAAAGAAAAACCGGGCTTGCCCGGTTTTTTTTATCTTTTCCGCATCAGACTCATTCGGTCAATGAACTGATGAGTTTGCGGATCGTAGTAGCGTGAAGGCCAAATCACCCAAGGTGAAGTTTCCAGTGCCTGTGCGATGATTAATTCACCTTTTGGCCAGGGTCGTGTCAACGTATTAGCCAAAGTTGAGGAGCTTAGACCTGCTTTCCGTGATTCAGCCGCAAGTGATGTTCCGCGTTTGCGTAGCCCTGCAATGATATCTGCCGGGTGCCAGTCAGTATTGTTACTTTCCATGTTTCTCCCTGTAACCGCTTCTATTTACCGGTTTACTCAATTGCGGTTATAGCACAGCATGGATCCAAAAGACTCCAATAAATAGCGTAAAAATTCAAATTTGTGTTAACACACACAAAGTGAATGAAACCAATGAATACAGGATTATAGGGAGAGTGGTTTTGAGGGCTGGAATAAATTTATTGGAAACTTAGTGCGCCTTTGAACGGCGCACTAAATAAAGATTAACGATCGCGTTGAACAGCCATGCGGGCCAGAGCAATTAAAGCTTCTTTGTACTCGCTTTCAGGCAGAACATTCAGAGCTGAAATAGCTTTGTCAGCTTCTTGTTCTGCTCGAAGTTGAGTCCATTCCAGCGAGCCACAGGCCGCCATAGCATCTAACACTGGCTGCAGTAAATGACGCCCGTTGCCTTGCTCAATAGCCTCACGAATCATTTTGGCTTGCTCAGCGTTACCGTTACGCATTGCGTGCAGTAAAGGTAGAGTCGGCTTGCCTTCGTTCAGGTCATCACCCACATTTTTACCAAGCGTTTGGCCATCGGCACTATAGTCCAGAAGATCGTCGATAAGCTGGAAAGCAGTCCCGAGATAGCGGCCATAATCCTGAAGTGCGAGTTCTTGTTCCGCAGTTGCATCAGCTAAAATACCTGAGCATTGAGCTGCAGCTTCGAACAAACGCGCTGTTTTGCTGTAAATCACCCGCATATAGCTTTCTTCAGTAATATCAGGGTCATTACAATTCATCAATTGCAGAACTTCACCCTCGGCAATGACATTCACCGCTTCGGACATCACTTCCAGAACCTTGAGCGAGCCTAGTTGAGTCATCATCTGGAATGCGCGGGTATAAATAAAATCACCAACTAGTACACTCGCGGCATTGCCAAATGCCGCGTTAGCCGTTGCCTTCCCGCGACGCATATCTGACTCATCAACGACATCATCATGAAGCAGTGTCGCGGTGTGGATAAATTCAATGAGAGCCGCAATATTGATATGCGCGCTACCCTGATAACCAAGCGTGCGAGCAGCAAGAACAGCAATCATTGGGCGGATACGTTTACCACCGCCACTGACGATGTAATACCCTAACTGATTGATCAATTGGACATCTGAATTCAACTGTTCAAGGATGACCGCATTGACTCCCGCCATATCTTGCGCGGTTAACTCGTTAATTTTTTCTAAATTCATCGCAAAAGTCTGGCTTAAAGTCCTGTTTACCACATGTCTTTATGGAATCACGTGAGGGTAGAGGAGTAATAATGTAGTACAGATTGTACTGAAAAAACGAGGCAGATAAACGGCTGGTGTGATGTTGCGTTTTTTTTCTACTCTGTTTCATGACAGGGCTTGTCAAAGGCTCTCGTTTTGCGTAATATTCGCGCCCTATTGTGAATATTTATAGCGCCACCTGAAACATACGTAGGGTGCGTGCGGAAAGCGGAGTTTTATATGTACGCGGTTTTCCAAAGTGGTGGTAAACAACACCGAGTAAGCGAAGGTCAAACCATTCGCCTGGAAAAGCTGGACATCGCAACTGGCGAAGCAGTTGAGTTCGCAGAAGTTCTGATGATCGCTAATGGTGAAGAAATCAAAATCGGCGTTCCTTTCGTCGATGGCGGCGTAGTTAAAGCTGAAATTGTTGCTCATGGTCGTGGCGAGAAAATTAAGATTGTTAAGTTTCGTCGTCGTAAACACTACCGTAAGCAGCAGGGTCATCGTCAGTGGTTCACTGATGTGAAAATCACCGGCATCAGCGCTTAATACAGGGGAGCATATTAAATGGCACATAAAAAGGCTGGCGGCTCTACTCGTAACGGTCGCGATTCCGAAGCTAAACGTCTGGGCGTAAAACGTTTCGGCGGAGAAGCAGTTCTGGCAGGCAGCATTATCGTTCGTCAACGTGGTACTAAATTCCACGCTGGCACCAACGTAGGTTGCGGCAAAGATCATACTCTGTTCGCTTTGACTGACGGTAAAGTTAAGTTCGAAGTTAAAGGTCCGAAAAACCGTAAGTTCATCAGCATCGTTGCTGAATAAGTTTTTCGCGTCCCGGTAACGGATAGAAGCCCCGCAACACGTTGCGGGGCTTTTTACATTCTGCGACCGGTAAATCAATGAAGTATTTTCTTCAGATTTCGGGTTGCAGGATTAGATCATGAAACAGCAGGCAGGGATTGGCATTCTCCTGGCGCTTACAACAGCAATTTGCTGGGGTGCATTGCCAATAGCGATGAAACAGGTGCTGACGGTAATGGAACCGCCAACAGTTGTTTTTTATCGCTTCCTGATGGCAAGTCTGGGTTTGGGTAGCATTCTCGCTATACGCGGAAAATTGCCTCCGTTGGCGTTGTTCAGAAAGCCACGTTGGTTGGGCCTACTCGCGATTGCAACGGGTGGCTTGTTCGGCAACTTTTTGCTGTTTAGTTCATCACTACAGTATTTAAGCCCGACGGCATCACAGGTTATTGGCCAGCTTTCCCCAGTGGGAATGATGGTGGCAAGTGTGGTGGTGCTAAAAGAGAAAATGCGCGGCACGCAGGTCATCGGAGCCATAATGTTACTTTGCGGGTTGGTGATGTTTTTTAATACCAGCCTGATAGAAATTTTTACCCGCCTGACAGATTACACCCTTGGGGTGATTTTCGGTGTTCTGGCGGCGACAGTGTGGGTCACCTATGGTGTGGCGCAGAAGGTATTATTACGCCGCCTGGCCTCGCAACAGATCCTCTTTTTGCTGTACACTTTATGTACTCTTGCGCTTTTTCCATTGGCTCAGTTGGATAAAATCTTCCAACTCAGTAATTGGCAACTGGCGTGTTTAGTTTTCTGTGGCCTGAATACACTGGTTGGGTATGGGGCACTGGCAGAAGCCATGGCACGGTGGCAGGCGGCACAGGTTAGCGCCATTATTACGCTAACTCCGCTGTTTACTTTGCTATTTTCAGATTTATTAGCGTTAGCCTGGCCCGATTTCTTCGCCATGCCGTTACTTAACCTTGTGGGTTATTGCGGCGCGTTTATCGTGGTTGCAGGTGCGATGTATTCAGCCATTGGTCACCGTCTTTGGGGACGCTGGCGCAAAACCGAAGCTGTTCTTCCAGTACAACGTTCGGGCGAATGATTTACGGAGAAGTGAAATGAAGTTTGTTGATGAAGCAACGATCCTGGTCGTAGCAGGTGATGGCGGTAACGGCTGCGTTAGCTTCCGTCGTGAAAAATATATTCCCAGAGGTGGCCCGGACGGTGGTGATGGCGGTGATGGCGGTGATGTGTGGCTTGAGGCTGACGAAAACCTCAACACCCTTATCGACTATCGCTTTGAGAAATCTTTCCGCGCTGAACGTGGTCAAAATGGCCAGAGCCGTGACTGTACCGGTAAACGTGGTAAAGACATTACCGTTAAAGTACCTGTAGGGACGCGTGTTATCGATCAAGGCACTGGCGAGACTATGGGTGACATGACCCAGCATGGTCAGAAGCTGATGGTTGCTAAAGGCGGCTGGCACGGTTTGGGTAACACCCGTTTCAAGTCATCTGTAAACCGTACACCACGCCAGAAAACCATGGGTACCCCAGGTGAGAAGCGTGATATCCAACTTGAGCTGCTGCTGTTGGCAGACGTGGGTATGCTTGGTTTGCCAAATGCGGGTAAATCTACCTTTATTCGTTCTGTCTCTGCGGCAAAACCAAAAGTAGCGGATTATCCGTTTACTACTCTGATCCCAAGCCTTGGCGTTGTTCGTATGGATAACGAGAAGAGCTTTGTGGTTGCCGATATTCCAGGGCTTATCGAAGGTGCAGCTGATGGCGCAGGCCTCGGCATCCGCTTCCTGAAACACCTTGAGCGTTGCCGCGTGCTGTTGCACCTCATCGATATCGCACCAATTGATGAATCCGATCCGGTTGAAAATGGCCGAGTCATCATTGGTGAGTTGGAGAAATACAGCGAGAAACTTGCTGAGAAGCCACGCTGGTTGGTATTCAACAAATGCGATTTGATGAGCAAAGAAGACGCCGAAGCGCGTGCAAAAGAAATTGCGACCGCAATGGGCTGGGAAGAGAAATACTACCTGATCTCTGCAGTTAACCGCGAAGGCGTTAATGCGCTGTGCTGGGATGTAATGGACTTCATCATTGCTAACCCGAAAATCGCTGAGCTCCAGCCGATTGCACCGGAAAAAGTTGAGTTCATGTGGGATGACTATCATCAGCAGCAACTCGATGCAGTGGAAGCGGAAGAAGACGAAGACTGGGATGACGACTGGGATGAAGATGACGACGAAGGTGTCGAAATCATCTACCAGAAATAAGACGTTATCTAAAAAAAGGCCGGAATTTTTCCGGCCTTTTTTTATTGGCTCTGCGAAGGTATCCAACAACTTGCTAGCAGACCAACCCCGTCAGGGCCGTTTTCCAAATCTAATCTACCATGGTGTAACTGCACAATACGCTGGACAATATTCAACCCAAGACCACTGCCACCATAACGTTCATCCATACGACGGAACGGGTCGGTAATCGTCTTGCGGTGCTGTTCATTAATTCCAGGTCCCTGATCAGCAACCATCAATGACGCGCCAGCACCCTGAGCGTCTAACGAAACCGTTATAATGCTTTTCATCGGGCTGTAACGGGATGCATTTTCCAGCAGGTTACGTAGCATCAGGCGCAGCAACACCGCATCCCCTTGCACCATATTTTCACTTTCTTTTGCCCAGATGATGGTTTGCTCGCGCAAGGTGACCATTTCGTCCATTTCCATTTTGAGCGGCGAAATAATGTCGCGTTGCCAGTTCAACGTATCGTAATGCCCACTCGCCAGAGCCTGCCCTGCACGCGAGAGCATCAGCAACTGCTCTATGGTATGCATCAGCTGATCTATTCGCTCCAACAACATAGGGGCTTGCTGAACGCCTGAGTTTGCCATCAACTCTAGGTGTAGTCGGATGCCGGCAAGCGGCGTACGAAGCTCATGGGCGGCATCTGCAGTAAATAAGCGTTCTTGCTGAATAGTATGAGCAAGCCTTGCCAGCAATTGATTCAGTGAATTGGTGACGGCAACCATCTCTTCCATGTCTGAATACATTGGCAGAGGGGTAAGATTATCAGCGGAACGATTAGCAAGGCTGGTGCGCAGGCGATTCAATGGACGGGTAATCCAGGTGATCGCCCAGAAAGAGAAGAACAATGTGAAACCAATCATCACCAGGGAAGGAACCAGCAATGAAGCAATAGCTTCGCGGATCTCTTTCTCTACATGCTGATTTCGTGCCTTGGCAGACAGCGTTTCACTGACCAGGAAACTGATTTGCTCACGACTTTCATGCCATAACCAAATGACACTAATTAGCTGGAAAAACAAAAGAATAAGAGCGAGAAGAATCATCAAACGCTGGCGCATGCTGTTCATGTTCGGCTCTCCAGTCGATAGCCAACACCACGCACGGTTTTTATTCTGTCTTTGCCTAGCTTGCGTCGAAGATTGTGGATATGCACTTCTAACGTATTTGAGCCAGGGTCATCCTGCCAACTGTAGATATCTTGTTGTAATGTTTCACGGTGCACCGTTTGCCCGATTCGCATCATCAAGCGTGTGAGTAACGCGAACTCTTTTGGCGTGATTTCAACAGGCAGATCTTGTAGCAGCACTTGCTGAGTTTGCAGGTTGAGTGTCAGATCATCATGCTGAAGAAGGTTATCGCTATGTCCCTGATAGCGGCGAATCAATGCCCGCGTACGGGCTTGTAATTCAGCTAGAGCAAAGGGTTTGACCAGATAATCATCGGCACCAGAGTCCAGACCGTTAACGCGATCTTCAAGAGCGTCACGTGCTGTTAATATCAACACTGGTGTACTGATACTACGGCGTCGCCATTGCCTCAAAAGAGTGGCACCATCTTTGTCTGGTAGGCCAAGATCGAGGATGATCATGCCATATTCACCACTTTCTATCAGTGCATCCGCTTCGGCGGCTGTCGTTGCACAATCGAGAGCATAACCCTCGTTGTTTAATGCCAGCACTAAGCCTTCCCGTAACAGTAAATCGTCTTCAACAATCAGCAGTTTCATAACTCAATTATTCTGGTAGATATCCTTATAGAGACGACTTTCAAAGCGCACTAATGGGATACGACGGTTACGTTGATCGGCAGGCTCAACAGCATAGCCTGACAAATATTGCACAAAGGCCATGCGCTGGCCGCTGGCAGTGGTGATAAATCCTGCAAGGTTATATACACCTTGCAGTGAGCCTGTCTTAGCCGAAACTTTGCCGTCAACACCCGCCTGATGTAGGCCAGCACGATACTGCAGCGAGCCGTCATAACCGGCCAACGGTAACATTGAGATAAAGTTAAGCTCAGTGTCATTCTGGGCGATGTATTGCAACACCTGCATCATGGTGGCGGGTGAAATCAGATTATGTCGAGACAACCCCGAACCATCTACCACGATACTATTACCTAAATCGACACCCGCTTTTTGTCGCAGGATTTGTCGTACTGCGTCAGCACCTGAACGCCAGGTCCCTGGGACGCCAAAACGGTTATGGCCGATGGTTCGAAAAACAGTATCGGCGATCATGTTGTCTGATTTCTTCAGCATTACCTTTAGCAAATCGTGCAGTGGTGCAGATTGCTTGCTGGCAATTACCGTTCCTGGGGTATTGGATTGCGTCTGACGCAATAAGGTCCCGCTGTAGCTTATCCCGGCCTCTTTCAGTTCGGCTTTCAAAATCGCGCCTGCGTAACTGGCTCCATCCTGTATTGCGAAGGCTAGCGGGAGGGGGTCTGCACGTTGTGTCATGCAGCCGGTAAGCGTAAAGCGATTCAGGTCGCCTGGCACCACATCCAGTTCACAATATTGTGCATCTGGTGAGCCTTTGGCGAGAGTTCTAACCTGGCTGAACATAACCACAGGATAGTAGGAAGCGATGCGGATGAAGGCTAAATCTTCAGCTTTTGGGGCACTATAGAGCGAAACAGAAAAACAGTTTCGGTCGACAATTGCAGCAGCAGGCGGGGCGCTAAAACACTGAGTCATATCATTCCACGGCCAGCCAGGCGCTTTGTCATGACTGGCGAATATGGATGTGTCGATCAGTACATTACCCTGAATTTGCTGTACGCCTGATTTTTTCAGGACAGCGACCATATTGCGAATATCCTGACGTTTTAGCGTAGGATCGCCACCAAATCGGGCAATAAGGTCACCTTGTAATACACCGTTACTGACTTGTGCATTACTTTCAAGCGTGGTGTTAAACCTGAAATCTGGGCCCAATTGTAATAATGCTGCCAGAGCCGTGATGACTTTTTGGGTACTTGCGGGCAGCGCCATCTGTTGACTGTGATAATCAATCAATGGGGCCGGCGCACCAATTTTTTGCACCATCAAAGCCAGGTTCGCGCCAGCGGGGAGCTGGGAAGTAAAGTCTTCAACGTTGGCGGCCTGGACGGTAAACACCACAGCGCTGGTCAATCCAATGACAAATCTAAAAAATCGCATAATCTCGCGGTAACAACCTGGAAACGTATCGTCATACTACGGTGCATCGCAGTGCAAAGTAAACGATGACCCTTAGTGAACTCCAGGGTAAAATACAGGTCAATTTGGAAACCGTTCCTGACCTGGTGCTTTGCTCCGGGTCAGTTTTATTTTGCTTAGTGCCAGGGGTTTGGCTTATTTAAAGCAAACCAGGCTCTGGATTCAGGAATGCCGTTTGGTAATTCTGAACAGGAAAGTTTTGAAGAGGTATAACAATGCAACCTATTCCGATGACCCTACGTGGCGCAGAAAGATTACGTGAAGAGCTGGATTTCCTGAAGTCTGTGCGTCGCCCACAAATTATTGCCGCAATTGCTGATGCTCGCGAACATGGCGATCTGAAAGAAAACGCTGAGTACCATGCCGCACGTGAGCAACAGGGTTTTTGTGAAGGCCGTATCCAGGATATCGAAGCGAAGCTGTCTAACGCTCAGATTATCGATATCACCAAAATGCCAAACAATGGCCGTGTCATTTTTGGCGCGAGCGTTACGGTTTTGAATCTGGATAACGACGAAGAGCAGACTTATCGCATTGTTGGTGATGATGAAGCTGATTTTAAACAGAATCTTATTTCAGTGAACTCACCGATTGCTCGTGGCCTTGTGGGCAAAGAGCAGGAGGATGTTGTTGTTATCCGCACGCCGGGCGGTGATGTTGAGTTCGAAATACTAAAAGTGGAATATTTATAATATCTGCTACGCTTTTTTATAGCGTGGCGTATTGTAAAGAAAGGAAAAAGGCCGCACCGCGGCCTTTTATCAACTAACAGAGCGTGGCATTTTGCACACTCTCTGCTTATTTTGGCAGAGAGATTTTGCGCTCTTTAGACGCGCGATAGAGCACCAGCGTTTTACCGATAACCTGTACGTTACAGGCGCCGGTTTCACGCACGATGGCATCCACGATCAAGGTTTTAGTTTCGCGATCTTCCGTTGCGATTTTCACCTTGATTAACTCATGATGTTCAAGCGCTTGTTCAATCTCGGCCAGTACCCCTTCGGTCAAACCGTTATTGCCAAGCATAACTACTGGCTTGAGCGGATGAGCAAGACCTTTCAGGTGCTGTTTTTGTTTAGTACTCAGATTCATCGTATTTTTTGCTTACGTTGGGATTGAAAACGGTTCATTCTACCGCCATATCTCCCGTATCGCCAATCGGCTGTGCTGATAACTCTTACAGCCTGCTATTCACGATGAACAAAGTTGGAATTTGAGATGACAGGTAAAAAGCGTTCTGCCAGCTCTAGTCGCTGGCTGCAGGAACACTTTAGCGATAAATATGTAATTCAGGCGCAGAAAAAAGGGTTACGTTCCCGAGCCTGGTTTAAACTTGATGAAATACAGCAAAGTGACAAACTTTTTAAGCCAGGAATGACTATTGTTGATCTTGGTGCTGCTCCCGGAGGCTGGTCACAGTATGTGGTGACTCAAATCGGGAATCAGGGGCGAATCATTGCTTGCGATCTTTTACCAATGGATCCTATCGTTGGTGTTGATTTCCTTCAGGGTGACTTTCGTGATGAATTAGTCGTGAAAGCTCTGTTGGATCGTGTTGGTGACAGTAAAGTTCAGGTTGTCATGTCAGATATGGCTCCAAATATGAGCGGGACACCGGCAGTTGATATTCCTCGGTCTATGTATTTAGTAGAGCTGGCACTGGAAATGTGTCGTGATGTTCTTGCACCGGGTGGTAGTTTTTTAGTGAAAGTGTTTCAGGGCGAAGGTTTCGATGAGTATTTGCGGGAAATTCGCTCCCTGTTTACGACAGTTAAAGTTCGTAAACCGGACTCTTCTCGTGCCCGCTCACGTGAAGTGTACATTGTAGCGACTGGGCGAAAAGTATAGTCCCCTGACGCTGTTTGTTAACACAGTTGTAATATGAGGTTAATCCCTTGAGTGACATGGCGAAAAACCTAATACTCTGGCTGGTCATCGCGGTTGTGCTGATGTCTGTGTTCCAGAGCTTTGGGCCCAGCGAGTCAAACGGCCGTAGGGTGGATTACTCCACTTTCCTGTCTGAAGTAAATCAAGACCAGGTTCGCGAAGCGAGTATCAATGGACGTGAAATCAAAGTTACCAAGAAAGATAGTAACCGATACACGACTTACATCCCCGTTAACGATCCTAAGCTGCTTGATAACCTGCTGACCAAAAATGTGAAAGTAGTAGGCGAACCGCCTGAAGAGCCAAGCTTGCTGGCTTCTATTTTCATCTCCTGGTTCCCAATGCTATTGCTGATAGGGGTCTGGATATTCTTTATGCGCCAAATGCAGGGCGGCGGTGGCAAAGGTGCCATGTCGTTCGGTAAGAGCAAGGCGCGTATGCTCACCGAAGACCAAATTAAGACCACTTTTGCTGACGTTGCGGGTTGTGACGAAGCAAAAGAAGAGGTTGCTGAATTGGTTGAGTACCTTCGTGAGCCAAGCCGCTTCCAGAAACTGGGCGGTAAAATCCCGAAAGGTGTGCTGATGGTTGGCCCTCCGGGTACCGGTAAAACCTTGCTGGCGAAAGCCATTGCAGGCGAAGCGAAAGTACCGTTCTTTACCATTTCCGGTTCTGACTTTGTTGAAATGTTCGTGGGCGTGGGTGCATCTCGTGTTCGTGATATGTTTGAACAAGCTAAGAAAGCGGCACCATGCATCATCTTCATCGATGAAATCGACGCCGTAGGCCGTCAGCGTGGCGCGGGTCTTGGTGGTGGTCACGATGAGCGTGAACAGACACTGAACCAGATGCTGGTTGAAATGGATGGATTCGAAGGTAACGAAGGTATCATCGTTATCGCTGCGACTAACCGTCCAGACGTACTTGACCCAGCGTTGCTGCGTCCAGGCCGTTTTGACCGTCAGGTTGTTGTTGGCCTGCCAGACGTGCGTGGCCGTGAGCAAATCCTGAAGGTGCATAGCCGCCGTGTGCCACTGGCTCCAGATGTCGATCCAGCAATCATTGCACGTGGTACTCCAGGCTTCTCCGGTGCAGATCTTGCAAACCTGGTGAACGAAGCTGCTCTGTTTGCTGCCCGTGGCAACAAGCGTGTGGTTTCCATGGTTGAATTCGAAAAAGCGAAAGACAAAATTATGATGGGTGCGGAACGTCGCTCCATGGTGATGACTGAAGCGCAAAAAGAATCCACCGCATACCACGAAGCGGGTCACGCAATTATTGGTCGCCTGGTTCCAGAGCATGATCCTGTGCATAAAGTAACTATCATTCCGCGCGGTCGTGCGCTGGGTGTGACGTTCTTCCTGCCAGAAGGTGATGCAATCAGTGCCAGCCGTCAGAAACTGGAAAGCCAGATTTCTACGCTGTACGGTGGTCGTCTTGCTGAAGAAATTATTTACGGTGCTGAGCATGTTTCTACCGGTGCGTCTAACGACATCAAAGTAGCAACATCTATCGCTCGTAACATGGTCACCCAATGGGGCTTCTCTGAGAAACTCGGTCCGTTGCTATATGCGGAAGAGGACGGTGAAGTGTTCCTGGGCCGCTCCGTGGCGAAAGCGAAACATATGTCCGATGAAACTGCACGTATCATCGATCAGGAAGTGAAGCTGTTGATTGAACGTAATTACGCTCGTGCTCGTCAGCTACTGAATGAAAATATGGATATTCTTCACACCATGAAAGACGCACTGATGAAGTATGAAACCATCGATGCGCCACAGATTGATGATCTGATGAATCGTCGTGATGTGCGTCCGCCAGCGGGCTGGGAAGAATCAAATAACGGCAACAACAATTCTGATAACAATGGTACACCACAAGCACCGCGTCCGGTCGACGAACCGCGTACGCCAAATCCTGGTAATACTATGTCAGAGCAGTTGGGCGATAAATAATTCGTCTCTGCCGGATATTACTGCAGTAATCTATAAAACCCTGGGCTTGTCCCGGGGTTTTTGTTTTTGTCTTAACCGAAGTCTATGCAGGGAATTTTGATGAAACTCACCGCTCAGGGCACTACGCTCGATCTTTCTCATCCTCATATCATGGGGATATTGAACGTCACACCAGACTCTTTTTCCGATGGTGGAAAGCACAATTCGTTAGTGGAAGCCTTAAAACACGCTAACGCGATGATCAATGCGGGCGCGACGATTATTGATATTGGTGGTGAGTCGACACGTCCGGGGGCGGCGGAAGTGAGTGTTGAGGAAGAGTTGTCCCGCGTGATCCCTGTGGTCGAAGCTATCGCCCAACGCTTCGAAGTGTGGATTTCTGTTGATACGTCCAAACCTGAAGTCATTCGTGAATCGGCACGGGTTGGGGCTCATATCATCAACGATATTCGCTCATTGCAGGAACCAGGGGCGCTTGAAGCAGCCGCTGAAACTGGTTTGCCCGTTTGCCTGATGCACATGCAGGGCGAACCTAAGAATATGCAGCAGGCTCCGCGTTACGATGATGTTTTTGCAGATGTGAATCGCTTTTTTATCGACCAAATAGCCCGCTGTGAAGCGGCAGGCATCGCAAAAGAAAAATTGTTGCTCGACCCGGGCTTCGGTTTCGGTAAAAATCTGACCCACAATTACCAACTTTTGGCCCGACTTTCCGAATTCCATCACTTTGGCTTACCGCTATTGGTGGGTATGTCGCGTAAATCAATGGTTGGCCAACTGCTTAATGTCGGGCCGGATCAACGCCTGAGTGGCAGTATTGCGTGTGCAGTTATTTCTGCGATGCAAGGGGCTAATATTATTCGAGTTCACGATGTAAAAGAGTCAGTCGAAGCGATGCGCGTGGTGGAAGCCACACTTTCAGCGAAGGAAAAAAAACGCTATGAGTAACCGTAAATATTTTGGCACAGATGGCATCCGCGGTCGTGTAGGCGATTCCCCGATTACCCCTGACTTTGTGCTTAAGCTCGGCTGGGCTGCGGGTAAAGTATTAGCACGCCACGGCTCGCGTAAGATTATTATCGGCAAAGATACTCGTATCTCTGGTTACATGCTGGAATCAGCTCTCGAAGCGGGCCTCGCTGCTGCGGGTTTGTCTGCTTCATTCACCGGTCCGATGCCAACACCTGCCGTTGCTTATCTGACCCGTGCATTCCGTGCTGAAGCAGGGATCGTTATCTCTGCATCGCATAACCCGTTCTATGATAACGGGATCAAATTCTTCTCAATCGACGGCACAAAACTGCCAGACGAAGTTGAAGAAGCCATTGAAGCGGAAATGGAAAAAGAGATCACCTGTGTTGATTCCGCGGAACTGGGCAAAGCCAGCCGTATTGTTGATGCGGCTGGTCGCTATATAGAATTCTGCAAAGGCACATTCCCTAATGAATTAAGCCTCAGTAGCCTCAAAATTGTTGTCGATTGCGCCAATGGAGCGACTTATCACATTGCGCCAAATGTGCTCCGTGAGCTGGGTGCTACGGTCATTACCGTGGGTTGTGAACCGAACGGCGTCAACATCAACGAAAAATGTGGTGCCACTGACGTACGTATGCTTCAGGAGCGCGTACTGGCTGAAAAAGCTGACATTGGTATTGCGCTTGATGGTGATGGTGACCGTGTCATCATGGTGGACAATCTGGGCCATAAAGTCGATGGCGACCAGATCCTCTACATCATTGCTCGTGAAGGGCTCCGTCAGGGCCAGTTGCGCGGTGGTGCCGTAGGTACACTGATGAGCAACATGGGGCTGGAGCTGGCATTGAAACAGCTCGGTATCCCGTTTGCACGTGCAAAAGTGGGCGACCGTTATGTTCTGGAAAAACTTCAGGAGAAAGGCTGGAGAATTGGTGCTGAAAACTCAGGTCATGTGATTCTGCTAGATAAGACCACCACTGGTGACGGTATCGTTGCAGGTTTGCAAGTACTTACCGCTATGGTGCGTAACCATATGAGCCTTCATGACTTGTGTAGCGGAATGAAATTATTCCCACAAGTTTTGGTTAACGTGCGCTTTACTGCGGGCAGCGGCGATCCACTTGAGCACGACACCGTGAAAAAAGTGACCGCTGAAGTTGAAGAAGCACTGGGTAACCGCGGCCGTGTCCTGCTGCGTAAATCCGGAACTGAACCTTTAATCCGCGTGATGGTAGAAGGTGAAGATGAAGCGCTGGTTATCGAGTATGCCAACCGCATCGCCGATGCCGTAAAAGCGGTTTAATTTATTACCGCTGTGTTTGTGTGAAAAGGCGGCATTTGCCGCCTGTTTTATATACAAATCCAAATGTATTGCTGTTTTTTTCTCCAGTCAGTGAAATGTGAATAAATTGCCCTTGCGCGTGACCCCGGCTTTGGTTAGTATTCTCACCCGCTTCAGTGGGTAAACTTAAACGTATCCGCTTGACTGGTTTGAAGCTTTGGTATGCGGTAATACCGCAAGGAACAGGTTGATAATATGTACGAAGCTCTTTTAGTTGTTTTCCTTATTGTAGCCTTGGGCCTTGTAGGTCTTATCATGCTGCAACAAGGTAAAGGCGCTGATATGGGAGCCTCCTTCGGAGCAGGCGCTTCCGCTACGCTGTTCGGTTCAAGTGGTTCTGGTAATTTCATGACCCGCATGACCGCTGTGTTAGCAACGCTGTTCTTTATCATCAGCCTGGTACTGGGTAACCTCAATACCAACAAAACCGATAAAGGAAGTGTGTGGGATAATTTAACTCAGCCAACAAAAACTGAGTCACAGCCAGCGGCACCTACCAAGCCGAGCAGCGATATCCCGCAGTAAGTAGTAAGCTTCAATACGGTAAGAAGTGATTACCGTGTTCAAAGTGCCGAGGTGGTGGAATTGGTAGACACGCTACCTTGAGGTGGTAGTGCCCGATTGGGCTTACGGGTTCAAGTCCCGTCCTCGGTACCAAAATATCTGCATTTCTTGCATTTTATGCAATATCGGCGTAATATTTGCCACGTTTTCGGACGCGGGGTGGAGCAGCCTGGTAGCTCGTCGGGCTCATAACCCGAAGGTCGTCAGTTCAAATCTGGCCCCCGCAACCACTTTCCCTGAGAGTTCTTTTTCAAATATACTGTGAACACCAGTTGGTGCCTCGCGAAGAATTTAGAAAAAAATTCTCCTGGATATTGTCCGAGCCGCATTCGCGGTGTACAGGGTTCAGTTATATAAAGCCTCGATTTATCGGGGTTTTTTGTTATCTGACTTTAGAATAACTGGGCTATATGCCCTTTTTTTATTTCTTGGGGGTGGGCTTGTCCACATTAGAGCAAAAATTAACAGAGATGATTTCAGCACCGGTCGAGGCGCTGGGCTATGAATTGGTAGGAATCGAATTTGTTCGAGGTCGCCAATCTACGCTGCGCATCTATATTGATAGTGAAGATGGCATCAATGTTGATGATTGTGCTGATGTCAGTCACCAGGTAAGTGCAGTTATGGATGTCGAAGACCCAATCACTGTGGCTTACAACCTGGAAGTTTCCTCACCAGGCCTTGATCGCCCAATGTTTACCGCCGAGCATTACGTCCGTTTTACCGGTGAAGAAGTAAGCATTGTATTGCGAATGGCCGTGCAAAACCGTCGTAAATGGCAGGGTATTATTAAAGCCGTAGAAGGTGAGATGATCACGGTTACGGTGGAAGGCAAAGATGAAGTGTTCGCGCTGAGCAACATCCAGAAAGCGAACCTGGTACCCCACTTTTAATAGTTTGGATTGAGGTGAAAACCCAGGATGAACAAAGAAATTTTGGCTGTTGTAGAAGCAGTTTCCAACGAAAAATCACTGCCGCGTGAGAAGATTTTCGAAGCGCTGGAAAGTGCACTGGCAACAGCGACCAAGAAAAAATACGAACAAGAGATTGATGTGCGCGTTAGCATCGATCGTAAAAGTGGTGACTTTGATACTTTCCGCCGTTGGGTCATTGTAGAAGAAGTTACTCAACCTACGCGTGAAATCACTCTTGATGCAGCTCAATTCGAAGATCCAGAGCTGAATGTTGGCGGATATGTTGAAGATCAGATTGAATCTGTAACCTTTGACCGTATCACTACTCAAACTGCAAAACAGGTTATCGTACAAAAAGTACGTGAAGCTGAACGTGCAATGGTGGTTGATCAGTTCCGCGAGCACGAAGGTGAAATCATCACCGGTGTGGTGAAGAAAGTTAACCGTGACAACATCTCTCTTGATCTCGGTAGCAACGCTGAAGCTGTAATTCTTCGCGAAGATATGCTGCCACGTGAAAACTTCCGCCCAGGTGACCGTATTCGCGGTGTGCTTTATGCTGTGCGTCCGGAAGCTCGTGGTGCTCAACTGTTTGTTAGCCGTTCCAAGCCAGAAATGCTGATCGAATTGTTCCGCATTGAAGTGCCGGAAATTGGCGAAGAAGTTATTGAAATCAAAGCCGCTGCTCGTGATCCTGGTTCTCGTGCGAAAATCGCCGTGAAAACCAACGACAAGCGTATCGACCCAGTAGGTGCTTGTGTCGGCATGCGCGGTGCGCGTGTTCAGGCAGTTTCTACTGAACTGGGCGGTGAGCGTATTGATATCGTGCTGTGGGACGATAACCCGGCACAATTCGTTATCAATGCTATGGCTCCGGCTGACGTGGCTTCCATTGTTGTTGACGAAGACAAACATACAATGGATATCGCGGTAGAGGCAGGCAATCTGGCACAAGCAATCGGTCGTAACGGACAAAACGTTCGTCTGGCTGCACAGCTGAGCGGCTGGGAACTCAACGTTATGACTGTTGATGACCTGCAAGCCAAGCATCAGGCTGAAGCACATGCTGCCATTGATACCTTTACCAAATACCTCGAGATCGACGAGGATTTTGCCACTGTATTGGTAGAAGAAGGCTTCTCCACCCTCGAAGAGTTGGCATACGTGCCGATGAAAGAGTTGCTGGAAATTGACGGCCTTGATGAAGATACAGTGGAAGCATTACGTGATCGCGCCAAAAACGCCCTCACCACACTGGCATTGGCGCAGGAAGAAAGCCTGGGCGATAACAAACCTCAAGAGGATCTGCTGAACCTCGAAGGTATGGATCGCAACCTGGCCTTTAAACTCGCTTCACGCGGTGTGAGCTCGCTGGAAGATTTGGCTGAGCAAGGTGTCGACGATCTGTCAGATATTGAAGGTTTAACCAACGAGAAAGCCGGGGAATTGATTATGGCTGCTCGCAATATCTGCTGGTTTGGCGGCGAAGCGTAATAAACTGTAGCAGGAAGGAACAGCATGACAGATGTAACCGTAAAAGCGCTGGCCGCAGAGATTCAGACCTCCGTGGACCGCCTGGTACAGCAATTTGCTGATGCAGGGATCCCTAAGGCTGCTGATGATTCCGTCTCGGCCCAGGAAAAACAGACATTACTGGCGCACCTGAATCGTGAACACGGTTCTGCGCCAGATAAGTTGACATTACAGCGCAAAACGCGCAGTACTTTAAACATTCCAGGTACCGGTGGGAAAAGTAAATCGGTACAAATCGAAGTCCGCAAGAAGCGCACCTTTGTGAAACGTGATCCGCAAGAGACAGAACGTCTTGCCGCGGAAGAACAGGCGCAGCGTGAAGCGGAAGAGCAAGCCCAACGTGAGGCGCAGGAAGCTGCCAATCGTCAGGCGCAAGAAAAAGCTAAACGTGAAGCTGAAGATAAAGCTAAGCGTGAAGCCGCTGATAAAGCGAAACGTGAAGCTGCGGAAAAAGACAAAGTGAGCAATCAACAAGACGATATGACGAAAAGCGCCCAGGCAGATAAAGCCCGTCGCGAAGCTGAAGCTGCAGAGCTTAAGCGCAAAGCTGAAGAAGAAGCCCGTCGCAAATTAGAAGAAGACGCCCGCCGTGTAGCTGAAGAGGCCCGTAAAATGGCTGAAGCTAACGCAGGTGTTTGGACGGAAGAAGAGAAAGTGGAAGACGACAAATCTGATTACCATGTAACCACTTCTCAACACGCTCGCCAGGCTGAAGACGAAAACGACCGCGAAGTTGAAGCTGGCCGTACTCGTGCTCGTACTGCGACAACTAAAGCACCACGCCAGAAGAAAGGCGGCAAACACGGCGAGTCTAAAGCTGACCGTGAAGAAGCGCGTGCTGCAGTTCGTGGTGGTAAAGGCAAGCGTAAACCAAGTTCTCTGCAGCAAGGCTTCAACAAGCCTGCGCAGGCAGTTAACCGTGACGTCGTTATCGGCGAAACAGTGACTGTTGCAGAACTGGCTAACAAAATGGCTGTTAAAGGCTCTCAGGTCATTAAAGCGATGATGAAACTGGGTGCTATGGCGACCATTAACCAGGTCATCGACCAGGAAACCGCACAGCTGGTTGCCGAAGAGATGGGCCACAAAGTTATCCTGCGTCGTGAAAACGAGCTGGAAGAAGCGCTGATGAGCGACCGTGACACTGACGCAGTTGCTGAGTCACGTGCTCCAGTTGTTACCATCATGGGTCACGTTGACCACGGTAAAACTTCCCTGCTCGACTACATTCGTTCTACTAAAGTAGCGTCTGGCGAAGCGGGTGGTATTACCCAGCACATCGGTGCATACCACGTAGAAACTGACAACGGTATGGTTACCTTCCTGGATACCCCGGGACACGCAGCGTTTACTTCTATGCGTGCTCGTGGTGCTCAGGCGACGGATATCGTTGTTCTGGTTGTTGCTGCAGACGATGGCGTAATGCCACAAACTATCGAAGCTATCCAGCACGCGAAAGCGGCGCAGGTACCGGTAGTCGTTGCGGTGAACAAAATCGATAAGCCAGAAGCTGATCCAGACCGCGTTAAGCAGGAACTGTCTCAGTACGGCATCATGCCAGAAGAGTGGGGCGGTGAAAGCCAGTTCATCCACGTATCTGCTAAAGCAGGTACCGGTATTGACGAACTGCTGGACGCAATCCTGCTGCAAGCTGAAGTTCTCGAACTGAAAGCAATGCGTGATGGTATGGCGAGCGGTGTAGTTATCGAATCCTTCCTGGATAAAGGTCGTGGCCCGGTAGCAACTGTTCTGGTTCGTGAAGGTTCCCTGAACAAAGGCGACATCGTTCTTTGTGGCTTCGAATATGGCCGTGTTCGTGCAATGCGTGACGAAATGGGTCGTGAAGTTACTGAAGCTGGTCCGTCTATTCCTGTTGAAATCCTTGGCCTGTCTGGTGTTCCGGCAGCGGGTGATGAAGTAACAGTTGTTCGTGACGAGAAAAAAGCTCGTGAAGTTGCTCTGTATCGTCAGGGTAAATTCCGCGAAGTTAAACTGGCTCGCCAGCAGAAATCTAAACTGGAAAACATGTTCGCCAACATGACCGAAGGCGAAGTGTCCGAAGTGAACGTTGTGCTGAAAGCGGACGTTCAGGGTTCTGTTGAAGCGATCAGCGATTCCCTGCTGAAACTGTCTACCGATGAAGTTAAAGTTAAAATCATCGGTTCCGGTGTTGGTGGTATCACTGAGACTGACGCAACGCTTGCTGCAGCTTCTAACGCTATTCTGGTTGGCTTCAACGTTCGTGCTGATGCCTCTGCACGCCGCGTTATCGAGTCAGAAAGCCTGGATCTGCGTTACTACTCCGTCATCTACCATTTGATTGACGAAGTTAAAGCAGCAATGAGCGGCATGCTGTCTCCGGAACTGAAACAACAGATCCTCGGCCTGGCCGAAGTTCGCGACGTGTTCAAATCACCGAAATTTGGCGCAATCGCAGGTTGTATGGTTACCGAAGGTGTGGTCAAACGTCACAACCCAATCCGTGTTCTGCGCGACAACGTTGTTATCTATGAAGGCGAGCTGGAATCCCTGCGCCGCTTCAAAGATGACGCTAACGAAGTTCGTAATGGTATGGAATGTGGTATCGGCGTGAAGAACTACAACGATGTGCGTGTTGGTGATGTGATCGAAGTATTCGAAATCATCGAAATCCAACGTACCATCGCCTGATATCAGCCGGGTACATAGCTAATATCTTTAGGGGGCCGAGCGCCCCCTGATTTTATGGAGAATTTATTATGGCGAAAGAATTTGGTCGCCCACAGCGTGTTTCCCAGGAATTGCAGAAAGAGATCGCAATCATCCTGCAGCGCGAAATTAAAGACCCGCGTCTGGGCATGATGACCACCGTTTCTGGTGTCGAAGTGTCACGCGATCTGGCTTATGCCAAAGTGTTTGTAACCTTCCTGAACGATAAAGACGAACAAGCAGTGAAAGAAGGCATTAAGGTTTTACAGGATGCTTCTGGCTACATTCGTTCTTTGCTGGGCAAAGCAATGCGCCTGCGTATCGTGCCTGAACTGACTTTCTTCTACGATAACTCGTTGGTTGAAGGTATGCGCATGTCGAATCTGGTATCTAACGTCATCAGAAACGATGATGAGCGCCGTGTAAACGATACGGATGACAGCAAGGAGGATTAATGAGTCGTCCTCGTCGTCGTGGTCGTGATATCCACGGAGTACTGTTGTTAGATAAACCTCAGGGTTTATCTTCGAACGATGCATTGCAGAAAGTGAAGCGTATTTATAACGCTAACCGTGCCGGCCATACCGGAGCGCTTGACCCACTTGCAACTGGCATGCTGCCGATTTGCCTCGGTGAAGCGACAAAGTTCTCGCGTTATCTGCTCGACTCCGATAAGCGTTACCGTGTTATTGCCCGCCTTGGGCAGCGCACTGATACTTCTGATGCTGATGGCACAATCGTTCAGGAGCGTCCAGTAACCTTTACCGAGCAAGAGTTGGCGCAAGCACTAGATAGCTTTCGTGGTGAAACACAGCAAGTTCCATCGATGTACTCCGCACTGAAATATCAAGGCAAGCCGCTTTATGAGTATGCGCGCCAGGGTATCGAAGTGCCGCGTGAAGCACGGTCTATCACGGTTTACGAACTACTGTTTATTCGCCATGAAGGCAATGAACTTGAGTTGGAAATTCACTGTTCTAAGGGAACATACATCCGAACTATCACTGATGATTTAGGTGAAAAACTCGGTTGTGGTGCTCATGTGACTTTCCTGCGCCGTCTTGCGGTGAGCAAGTATCCTGTTGAACGCATGGTGACACTTGAGCAATTGCATGCATTGCTTGAGCAAGCACAAGCGCAAGAAATTGAGCCATCGGTGCTGTTAGATCCATTATTGATGCCAATGGATAGTCCGGCTTCAGACTTCCCAATCGTGAATTTATTACCTGCTGTTGCGGGTTACTTCAAGAATGGGCAGCCAGTGCAAGTGGCGGGTAGCCCGGCAGAAGGGCTAGTCCGCGTCACCGAAGGTGATGAAGGCAAATTTATCGGCATGGCTGAAATTGATGATGATGGACGCGTAGCGCCTCGTCGTCTGGTTGTTGAGTATCCGCTCTGACACCTGGAGTTGCCTTGCGATAAGAGGTGGCTACAGGTAAAATGGCGCGGCTTAACTTTCATACCTTTGTTTAACATTGTTGTGAAAGTGCACTGGGGTTGCTGAATTAGAGATCGGCACTCTATCTTTTTATCTATAATTTTGGAGTTTAAAATGTCTCTAAGCGTTGAAGCTAAAGCAAAAATCGTTTCCGAGTTTGGTCGTGGTTCTAACGACAGCGGTTCTACCGAAGTTCAGGTTGCACTGCTGACTGCTCAGATCAACCACCTGCAGGGTCACTTCTCTGAGCACAAAAAAGATCACCACAGCCGTCGTGGTCTGCTGCGTATGGTTTCTCAGCGTCGTAAACTGCTCGACTACCTGAAGCGTAAAGATGTAGCACGTTACACCAGCCTGATCGAGCGTCTGGGTCTGCGTCGCTAAGTCTTGCGAGTTTCAGAAAAAGGGGCCTTTTAAGGCCCCTTTTTTCAACCAGATGGCAGCAATTCTATGGAAACTAATGTATTGTTGCAGTGTATGATCTTTGTTGCAGAGGTTCGCGCGGCTAATGAGAGGCTTTATCCGCAAGGGTGGGTTAGGGTTGTCATTAGTCGCGAGGATGCGATAAAGATCGGGTTAAATGGAGCAAGTGCAATCACCTGCTACCAAAGATTATTAAGGATATTATTTTGCTAACTCCGATTGTCCGTAAATTTCAATACGGTCAGCATACGGTCACAATAGAGACCGGTATGATGGCTCGCCAGGCTACCGCAGCAGTAATGGTAAGCATGGACGACACCGCTGTATTCGTGACCGTAGTCGGTCAGAAAAAAGCGAAAGCAGGCCAGGACTTCTTCCCACTGACTGTTAACTATCAGGAGCGTACTTACGCTGCTGGTCGCATCCCAGGTAGCTTCTTCCGTCGTGAAGGCCGTCCAAGCGAAGGCGAAACACTGATCGCGCGTCTGATTGACCGCCCAGTGCGTCCGCTGTTCCCGGAAGGTTTCGTGAACGAAGTTCAGGTTATCGCGACCGTTGTTTCCGTGAACCCACAAGTTCACCCAGACATCGTTGCAATGATCGGCGCATCTGCCGCTCTGAGCCTGTCTGGTATTCCATTCAACGGCCCAATTGGCTCTGCACGTGTTGGTTATATCAATGACCAGTATGTTCTGAACCCAACTGCTGACGAACTGAAAACCAGCAAGCTGGATCTGGTTGTTGCCGGTACCGAAGGTGCTGTGCTGATGGTTGAATCCGAAGCTGAACTGCTGAGCGAAGACCAGATGCTGGGCGCGGTAGTATTTGGCCACGAACAACAGCAAGTTGTTATTCAGAACATCAACTCTCTGGTTGCTGAAGCTGGCAAACCACGTTGGGACTGGCAGCCAGAAGCCGCTAACGAAGCGCTGAATGCGCGCGTTGCTGCACTTGCTGAATCCCGTCTGAGCGATGCTTACCGTATTACTGATAAGCAAGAGCGTTACGCACAAGTCGACATCATCAAATCTGACGTTATCGCTGCACTCTCAGCTGAAGACGATTCAATTGATGCTGGCGAAGTAAGCGACATCCTGCATGCTATCGAGAAAAATGTTGTTCGTAGCCGTATTTTGGCTGGTGAACTGCGTATCGATGGTCGCGAAAAAGACATGATCCGTGGTCTGGATGTGCGTACTGGCGTTCTGCCACGTACTCACGGTTCTGCACTGTTCACCCGTGGTGAAACTCAGGCGCTGGTTACAGCAACTCTGGGTACCGCACGTGACGCACAGAACCTGGATGAGTTGATGGGCGAACGTACCGACAACTTCCTGTTCCACTACAACTTCCCTCCGTACTCCGTAGGCGAAACCGGCATGGTCGGTTCTCCTAAGCGTCGTGAGATTGGTCATGGTCGTCTGGCTAAGCGTGGCGTACTGGCTGTTATGCCAGAAGCTGACCGCTTCCCGTACACCGTACGTGTAGTGTCTGAAATCACTGAATCTAACGGTTCTTCTTCCATGGCTTCCGTATGTGGTGCTTCTCTGGCACTGATGGATGCAGGCGTGCCAATCAAAGCCGCTGTAGCCGGTATTGCGATGGGTCTGGTTAAAGAAGGCGAGAACTTTGTTGTTCTGTCTGACATCCTTGGTGACGAAGATCACCTGGGTGACATGGACTTTAAAGTTGCTGGTAGCCGTGAAGGTATCTCTGCACTGCAGATGGATATCAAAATCGAAGGTATTACCCGCGAAATCATGCAGGTGGCTCTGAACCAGGCTAAAGGTGCGCGTCTGCATATCCTTGGCGTGATGGAACAGGCTATCAACGCTCCGCGTGGCGATATCTCTCAGTTCGCTCCACGTATTCACACAATCAAAATCAACCCAGACAAGATCAAAGACGTGATCGGTAAGGGTGGTTCTGTGATTCGTGCGCTGACTGAAGAAACCGGTACAACTATCGAAATCGAAGATGACGGCACCGTGAAAATCGCGGCGACCGATGGCGAGAAAGCGAAGTTTGCTATTCGTCGTATCGAAGAGATCACTGCTGAAATCGAAGTCGGCCGTATCTACCAGGGTAAAGTTACTCGTATCGTAGATTTCGGTGCATTCGTTGCTATCGGCGGCGGCAAAGAAGGTCTGGTGCACATTTCTCAAATCGCTGACAAGCGCGTAGAGAAAGTGACTGACTACCTGCAGATGGGTCAAGAAGTTCCAGTTAAAGTACTGGAAGTTGACCGCCAGGGCCGTGTTCGTCTTAGCATCAAAGAAGCAACTGAGCAGTCCCCAGCGGAAAGCGCAGCACCAGCTGCACCAGAAGCTGAGTAAGCTATACCGATTAAGCTCTCCATGGCGACATGGAGAGCTATTTATTACGGGGCAGGGAGTCTCGTTTTAGAGCCGGCGGACAGGACGTCATCCATATGTTGTCTTCGGGAGTGGGAAATGAAGCCTTTTTTGCGCTGGTGTTTCGTTGCGACAGCTCTCGCGCTGGCAGGATGCAGCAACTCCTCCTGGCGTGAACGTGAAGTCCTGGCGGTGCCATTGCAGCCGACTTTGCAGCAAGAAGTCATTCTTGCACGCATGGAACAGATACTTGCCAGCCGGGCTTTAACCGATGATGAGCGCGCGCAGCTTTTATATGAGCGCGGAGTGTTGTATGATAGCCTTGGCTTGCGGGCTCTAGCGCGAAATGATTTTTCACAAGCGTTGGCAATCCGCCCCGATATGCCTGAAGTATTCAATTACTTAGGTATATATTTAACGCAGGCAGGCAATTTTGATGCTGCCTATGAAGCGTTTGATTCTGTACTTGAGCTTGATCCAACTTACAACTATGCGCATTTAAATCGCGGTATCGCCCTCTACTACGGTGGTCGTTATCGTTTAGCGCAAGATGATCTGCTAGCGTTTTATCAAGACGATCCCAATGATCCTTTCCGTAGTCTGTGGCTCTACATTGCTGAAAGCAATTTAGATGCAAAGCAGGCTAAAGTGGCGTTACAACAGCGCCTCGATAAATCGGACAAAGAACAATGGGGATGGAACATTGTCGAGTTCTACCTGGGGAACATTAACGAAAAAACGTTAATGGAACGCCTCGAGGCGGACGCAACGGATAACACCTCGCTCGCTGAGCATCTCAGTGAAACCAACTTCTATTTAGGTAAGTACTACCTAAGTCTGGGGGAAAAGGACAGCGCCACGGCACTGTTCAAGTTAGCGGTCGCTAACAACGTACACAACTACGTTGAGCATCGTTATGCATTGTTGGAATTAGCGCTCTTGGGCCAGGAGCAAGATGACCTGGCAGAATCGGACCAGCAATAGCTGACGAACATCGATCAGCCCATAAACTTTTTAATTAAAGTCATCACCTTAACGGGTGAGGGCGTTTTTGTTCGTTAATCAACCAAATTTGAGCCGGTTCACACTTTTCAATGAAAATTGCAGGTCAATTTCACGATGAGTTATGTAGACTGGCCGCCATCTACGAGGCACGTGTACTACATGACTGACATCATCGAGACTACTACTATCGAAACTACTTTTTCTGATCTGGGTCTTAACGACTCCATCCTTAAAGCCCTGAACGATCTGGGTTACGAAAAACCATCTCCAATCCAGGCAGAGTGTATCCCACAGCTGCTTGCTGGCCGCGATGTACTGGGTATGGCCCAGACGGGTAGCGGCAAAACTGCAGCGTTCTCTTTACCGCTGCTGCACAACCTTGATCCAGAGCTGAAAGCACCACAAATTCTGGTGCTGGCACCGACCCGCGAACTGGCGGTTCAGGTTGCTGAAGCCATGACGGATTTCTCTAAACATATGCACGGCGTAAACGTTGTAGCCCTTTACGGTGGCCAGCGTTATGACGTGCAACTGCGCGCCCTGCGTCAGGGACCACAAATTGTTGTTGGTACCCCAGGTCGTCTGCTTGACCACTTAAAACGCGGTACGCTGAACCTGTCCAGCCTGAAAGGTCTGGTACTGGACGAAGCTGACGAAATGTTGCGTATGGGCTTCATCGAAGACGTTGAAACCATCATGGCTCAGATTCCAGAAGGTCATCAGACCGCTCTGTTCTCTGCAACTATGCCAGAAGCAATTCGTCGTATTACCCGTCGCTTCATGAAAGATCCGCAGGAAGTTCGCATCCAGTCTAGCGTTACTACTCGCCCGGACATCAGCCAGAGCTACTGGACTGTGCACGGCATGCGTAAGAACGAAGCGCTGGTACGTTTCCTTGAGTCTGAAGATTTTGATGCGGCGATCATCTTCGTTCGTACCAAAAACGCAACTCTGGAAGTAGCAGAAGCACTGGAGCAAAGCGGCTACAACAGTGCTGCACTGAACGGTGACATGAACCAGGCGCTGCGTGAGCAAACTCTGGAACGTCTGAAAGACGGTCGTCTGGATATCCTGATTGCAACCGACGTTGCAGCTCGTGGCCTGGACGTTGAGCGTATCAGCCTGGTTGTTAACTACGACATCCCAATGGATTCTGAGTCTTACGTTCACCGTATCGGCCGTACAGGTCGTGCAGGTCGTGCTGGTCGTGCTCTGCTGTTCGTTGAGAACCGTGAGCGTCGTCTGCTGCGTAACATCGAACGCACCATGAAGCTGACTATTCCTGAAGTTGAACTGCCAAACCGTGATCTGCTGAGTGAGCGTCGTCTGGCTAAGTTTGCAGCTAAAGTTCAGCAGCAACTGGAAAGCAGCGATCTGGATCTGTACCGTGGCCTGCTGGCGAAAATCCAACCTTCTGCTGAATCAGAAGAAGCGCTGGATATGGAAACACTGGCTGCAGCACTGCTGAAAATGGCACAGGGCGAACGTCCTCTGATCCTGCCACCAGATGCACCAATGCGTCCACGTCGTGAATTCCGTGAACGCGATGAGCGTTTCGAACGTTCAGACCGTGCTCCACGTGGCGATCGTCCAGATCGTGCACCACGCGGTGACCGTCCAGAGCGTTCAGATCGTCCACAGCGTGATGGCGATGCACCACGTCGCGAACGTCGTGATGTTGGCGATATGGAACTGTACCGTATTGAAGTTGGTCGTGATGATGGTGTTGAAGTTCGTCATATCGTTGGCGCTATCGCTAACGAAGGTGATATCAGCAGCCGTTACATCGGTAACATTAAGCTGTTCGGTACTCACTCTACTATCGAACTGCCAAAAGGCATGCCGGGCGAAATCCTGCAGCACTTTACCCGTACTCGTATTCTGAATAAACCAATGAATATGCAGTTGATGGGCGATGCACAACCTCGTACTGACCGTGGCGGCGAACGTCGTGGCGGCGGTGCTGGTGCAGGTGCTGGCCGTAGCTTCGGTGGCGGTGGTGAGCGTCGTGAAGGCGGTCGCGGTCCACGTCGCGATGGCCCTGCAGGTGCTGGTGCACCACGTAGCTTCAGCGGCGAACGTCGTGAAGGCGGTCGTGGCCCACGTCGTGAAGACGGTGCAGCTCCTGCTCGTCGTCGTACCACAGAAGCATAATCACAGAAGTTTATGCCTGCTGTTTACCAGCAGGCAGTGATAAAAATCCTGGTTAATGCAACCGGGATTTTTTTTATCCAAATTGTACTCATGTACTGGTACAATGTAGCGCAGTAAGCCTGTCGCTTCGACAGTCGTTCATTGTCTCAGGAATTCGTATGGCAACTTTAGCAACCACCCACGCCTCGCCGTCTATTTTCGGTGGGGTAATGATTATTGGCGGCACTATTATTGGTGCAGGAATGTTCTCTCTGCCGGTGGTGATGTCTGGGGCGTGGTTCTTCTGGTCTATTGCAGCGTTATTAGTGACCTGGTTTTGTATGCTGCATTCCGGATTGATGATTCTGGAAGCGAACCTCAACTACCGCGTAGGCTCAAGTTTTGACACCGTAACCAAAGATTTGCTGGGCAAGGGTTGGAACCTGATCAATGGCCTTTCCATTGCATTTGTACTCTACATCCTGACCTACGCCTACATTTCGGCAAGCGGCTCGGTGATTCACCACACGCTTGGCAAAATGTCTGTCGATTTTCCCGCAAGGTTCGCCGGGTTGATATTTGCCTTTGTTGTCGCTTTTATTGTTTGGCTCAGCACCCGTGCAGTCAGTCGCATGACGACCATCGTGCTTGGCGCAAAAATTCTGACTTTCTTTATGACGTTTGGCGGCCTGATGTGGCATGTCGAACCCGCAACGCTGCTGGATAGCAAAGCAGTTAACCCAAGCTATTTGCCCTATCTCTTTATGACGTTGCCATTTTGCCTCGCCTCATTTGGCTATCACGGCAATGTGCCGAGCCTGATGAAGTATTACGGCAAAGATCCACAGACTATTAAGCGTTGCCTTGTCTGGGGAACGCTGATGGCGTTGGTGCTGTACATCATTTGGTTGGTGGGCAGTATGGGAAATATTCCGCGCAGTGATTTTATTGCCATTGCCGACAAAGGCGGAAATATTGATGTGCTGGTCGGTGCATTGAGTGGCGTACTGAAAAGTCGCGCGTTGGATTTGCTGCTGATCGTTTTCTCCAACTTCGCCGTTGCCAGCTCCTTCCTGGGCGTGACCCTGGGCTTATTCGATTATCTGGCCGATCTGTTTAAATTTGACGACTCACCTGTAGGTCGCTTGAAAACCGCGTTAGTGACTTTCATCCCGCCAATGTTAGGGGGTGTTATCTGGCCTGATGGGTTTATCTACGCGATTGGATTTGCGGGACTTGCAGCGACTATCTGGGCGGCAATTGTTCCAGCTCTTCTGGCAAAAGCTTCTCGCAAGAAATTCGGCAGCCCGATTTACCGGGTATGGGGTGGGAATAAAATGATTGTGCTGATTCTTATCTTCGGTGTGACTAACGCCGCCATCCATATCCTTTCAAGTTTCGATTTACTGCCGGTTTATCACTAAAATTTCGCCCCTCAAGCGAGGGGCGGAAACCTTACAGGCTCTCGTACACATCCATCGCCAGATCAAAAGAATGCAGGCGAGCTTGGGTATCAAAAATCTGGCCATTAACCATAATTTCATCAGCCTGCGTTTCACGCAGCAATGAGATCAGACCGTGGCGTACTTTCGCAATATCTCCCACCAGAGACATGCTCAATGCCTGCTGCACGCCATATTTCTCTGCCGGGCTCCAGAAGCTATCCATGTTTTCAATCGGCGGTGGCAACTGGCCCGTTTCACCACGACGTAATTTAGCGAAAGCTTGCTGCATCGAAGTAAACAGGAATTCGGCATCGCGGTTGCTGTCGGCGGCAATAATATTGATGCACACCATCGCATACGGTTTTTCCAGGCGGGCAGACGGTTTGAACTGGGCACGATAAAGTTGCAGCGCCTGGAACAACATATCGGGTGCAAAGTGCGAAGCAAAGGCAAACGGCAACCCGAGTTGCGCTGCCAGTTGGGCGCTATACAGGCTTGAACCCAGAAGCCAGACAGGAATTTTAGTGTTGTAGCCAGGAACCGGGCGCACTGCCGGGTTTGGGTCGGTAGCATCAAACCATGACACCAGTTCACCGACATCGCGGGGGAAGTTGTCGATATCGCCACTCATATGGCGGCGCAATGCCATCATGGTGCGCTGGTCGCTTCCCGGCGCGCGGCCTAACCCTAAATCAATACGCCCAGGATAAAGCGTTTCCAGCGTACCAAACTGTTCGGCAATCACTAACGGTGAATGGTTCGGCAACATTACGCCACCGGAACCGAGACGCAACGTTTCGGTATTCGCCGCCAGATAGCCAATCAACACGGATGTCGCGGCACTGGCGATACCGGTCATATTGTGGTGCTCTGCCAGCCAGTAGCGGTGATAGCCCCGCTTTTCCGCCAGTCGCGCTAAATCTAAAGATCGATGGAAAGCATCGCGAGGCTGAGAGCCTTGAGGGATTGGGGCGAGATCGAGTAGTGAAAAAGGAGTTTGAGACATAACGGCTCACTCTGTTTATTGATGATTGTCTTTCAGTATTGCCGAAAACCATCAACAATTAAGTAACAAAGTGAGCCTTTTCTCAGCTCTGAGTAACCAACTCTAAGCCAGCAACGCGTCGCCAGTAGCCATTACAATCGTTTTGCTGTGCCAGAGATAACGGCGCATTGCCATTCTCATTTTTGCGGAAGGCTTCCAGAACGCGGAGTGTTTCCATACCCATCGGTGATAAACGCACCATATCGACTAAGCCTTTCATCGACGCCAGTTCATTTCCGAGGTTGTACACATAGCCGCTCATGGTCTGAATGCCATTAAGCACAAACACTTGCTGATTCTCCTGAGACAACATGTTGCGGCCGACAGGGTATTTAATGCAGCAGGTTTCGCATTCATCTTTTGGCTTGTCTTCGGAACGCGCGGTGAAGCAGCGTGCGGAATAAGCCAAAGGCAAATGACCATAGCTGAGCACTTCGACTTCAAACTTATTGCGAATACCCAACTCATCACACTGAGTGAGCATGTTTGCCAACCAGTCACGCGAAAGCTCAACCGGCATACACCAACGAACCATGCCTTGTTTGTGCAGCAAGCGTAACGTGACCGCGTTATAGCAGTTGAGCGCGTGGCCTGCGACAAACGGCAGTTTGCGTTCTGCCGCCATATTCACAGCACCGAGGTCATTGGCTTCAATCAGGAAATCACCATTCTCGACGTAGCGTTTGAGCTCGTTTAATTCAGACGGTGCCTGAACCAGCGCCAAAGTCGAAAGCACAACTTGCTTGCCCTGGCCTGCAAGGCTCTTCGCCATATCCAGCCAGTCGCCGGTTTTGGTCGCGCGACGTTTGCTACATACCGATTCACCAAGATAAATCGTTTCGGCACTACTGCTTGCCGCAGCCTGGTAAAATTTTTCCAACGTCTCTTTTGGCCAGTAGTAAAGCACTGGCCCTAATGAATATTTCATGGTCATCCCTACTGCCATTTACGGTGATAGGCACCGAGAGTGGTTTGCGTGCCTTCGGCCATCGCTCCCAGATCTTCCATCCACGCAGGTTTCGCACGGTAGTTTTCCGGATCAGCCATACACAGATCGATTGCCTGACGCCAGACTTTCGCGACCTGGCTGACATAGGCCGGGCTACGCTGGCGGCCTTCGATTTTCACCGACGCAATATTCGCGGCTAATAATTCAGGCAGCAGTTCAAGTGTGTTCAGGCTGGTTGGCTCTTCAAGCGCGTGATATTTCTGATCGTCAACCAGATAGCGACCTTTACACAGCGTTGGATAACCTGCGTTTTCACCATCCTGATACCTGTCGATAAGTACATCATTGAGGCGTGATTCAAGGCCTTGCGGAGTTTGCTGCCAACGCACAAAGCGCGCAGGGGAACAGGCCCCCACTGTGTTAGGCGACTCACCGGTCAGGTAGGAGGAAAGATAGCAACGCCCTTCGGCCATAATGCACAGGCTACCAAAAGCAAAAACCTCTAGCGGTACAGGGGTCACGCGAGCCAGCTGTTTTACCTGATGAATGGATAACACGCGTGGTAAAACAACGCGCGCAACGTCGAAGTTGCGATGATAAAAGCGGACTGCTTCTTCATTGGTGGCGGAGGCTTGTACCGATACGTGGCGCTCAATATGCGGATAACGCTCAGCCGCGTATTCAAGCATGGCGAGGTCGGCCAGAATTAAAGCGTCGGCTCCGAGTTGCGCTGCCATATCTACTGCACGTTGCCAGCGCACGTAGCCGTCCGGATGCGCAAACGTATTGATAGCGATATGCAGTTTACGGCGATGCTGATGCACGTAACTTACCGCTTCTTGCAGTTTCTTCTCCGTGAAATTCAGTCCAGCAAAATGGCGGGCGTTGGTATCATCTTTAAGACCAATGTAAACCGCATCGGCACCATTATCGATGGCCGCTTTCAACGCCGGTAAGTTTCCAGCTGGGCAAAGCAACTCCATAATTTATCCTGAATCATTGGGTAACCTGAGAGGAAACCCATGCGGCCCAGTATCGGACAGCAAAATTGTTAACGAACTGGGATTTTAGTTAACCCGACCGCGACAAATTTTGATTTAAGGCAGCTAATGGCGTATTGATGAAATCAATATGATGGTATTGATAACCCGCAAACTTGTTGATTTACACCGCTACGGAGAATGGCTGGTGTGGCAAAATGGTGGTTAAATTTCTCAAGGAGTAAAGCTTGTGTTGGATAAATTGCGTTCACGCCTGGTCCATCTTGGCCCGTCACTGTTAAGAACACCGGTTAAACTGACGCCCTTTGCTCTAAAGCGCCAGGTGCTTGAACAGGTTCTTGGCTGGCAGTTCCGTCAGGCAATGGAAGAAGGTGAACTCGAATTTCTTGAGGGACGCTGGTTAAGTATTGAAGTGCGTGATCTCGGTCTAAAATGGTTTACTTCGGTACAAGATAATAAACTGGTTGTGCGTGAAGATGCTCCGGCTGATGTGAGTTTCAGTGCGACAGCCAACGATTTGTTGATGATCGCTGCGCGTAAACAAGATCCCGATACCCTGTTTTTCCAACGCCGCCTGATGATTGAAGGTGACACTGAACTGGGTCTGTATGTCAAAAATTTAATGGATGCCATTGAGCTGGATGCGATGCCAAAACCACTACGCATGCTGCTACTGCAACTGGCTGATTTTGTCGAAGCGGGAATGAAACACAAACCTGCTCCAGAAAGTAACTCGGTAGGTGAGCCATGCTAATTCGTGTAGAAATACCTATTGATGCTCCTGGCATCGATGCATTACTTCGTCGTTCTTTTAACGGCAATGGCGAAGCTGATTTAGTGAAGGATTTACGAGAAGACGGCCTGTTAACTCTGGGTGTGGTTGCCACAGATGACGAAGGTCAGGTCGTTGGTTATGCCGCATTCAGTCCGGTTGCGGTAGAAGGTGAAGAACTTCAGTGGGTTGGTCTGGCACCACTGGCTGTAGACGAAGCTTATCGCGGCCAGGGGCTGGCGAAAAAACTGGTTTACGAAGGACTCGATTCACTCAATGAATTTGGTTATGCCGCCGTTGTGACATTGGGCGAACCTGCGCTATATAGCCGCTTTGGTTTTGTTCCGGCAGCGCAACACGGTTTACGTTGTGCCTGGCCTGATACCGAAGCCTATTTTCTGATTCATCCACTGGCCGATGATGCGCTCAATGGCGTTTCGGGACTGGTGGAATATCACGAACATTTCAATCGAGAGTTTTAATCCCCTTCATCTTTCGTATCACAGCGGTGTTGGCTGCGTTCATGCACCCCAGTCACTTACTTGAGTAAGCTCCTGGGGATTTACTCACTTGCCGCCTTGCTGCGATACGAAATCTATTGGGGATTGAGTTAAGATGCCTGCCAACAGGTCTTCAAAAGGCAAAATCCCGGCCACTAACATCTCTTTCTGCGCTTTAGTTAGCTGCTTGATGCGATACTCCAGGCGCAACGCGCTTGAGCGATCGCCCACCAGATGGCTAAAGGCCAATGTTAACTCACCTTTCCCCCGCAATGCTTTCGCACCTTTACCTGCTTGATGCTGAGAGAAACGGCGCTCAACATCGGTAGTAATGCCCGTATATAAACGGTTATCGAGGGTGCGGACTAAATAGAGATACCAGGGGGACATAGGTCGGGCGCATAATTGATGTTTTCCGCAGAATATCACTCTTCAGGTTGCACATGGAAACTCTCAATGCCATTAGTCGTTGGCTGAACAAACAGCATGTACTGACTTACTGCGCAGGCAGTAATGGTGATTTATGGTGCGCAAATGCGTTCTACTTATTTGATGAACAACGCGTCGCTTTCTACCTGTTAAGCGAAACGCATACCCGCCATGGTGAGTTGATTGGTCAACAAGCCAACGTGGCCGGAACGGTTAATGGGCAGCCCAAAACCGTGGCGTTAATTCGTGGCGTACAGTTTCGCGGTGAAATCACGCTGGTTGCAGAGCAAGAAGCCGACAGCCTACGTGCTCGTTACTGCAAGCGCTTCCCAGTAGCGCGAGTGATGAAGGCGCCGGTGTGGGAAATTCGCCTTGATGAAATAAAAATGACCGACAACACGCTCGGTTTTGGTAAAAAGCTCCACTGGCTGCGAGATGACACTAAACTTGGTTAATAAGCTACAGGAGATCTTATGAACCGGGTTTTGATTACGGGGGCCACAGGCCTTGTTGGTGGGCACTTACTGCGCATGCTAATCAATGAGCCACAAATCAGTCATATCGTTGCTGCAACACGGCGCCCCTTGCCTGCAATGAGTAAAGTCACCAATCCCTACGATCCTCAGTTGAGTGATGCACTCACACAATTAAGCGAGCCGATTGATACAGTCTTTTGTTGCCTTGGTACCACCATGAAAGAAGCGGGCAGCAAAGAAGCTTTTGTGCTGGCGGATTACACGCTGGTGGTGGACACCGCAATCACCGGGCTGCGTCTGGGTGCTAAACAGATGCTGGTGGTTAGCGCCATTGGCGCAAATAGCAAATCGCCATTCTTTTATAACCGGGTAAAAGGTGAGATGGAAGAGGCATTGATAGCGCAACAGTGGCCGCGTCTGACGATTGCTCGTCCATCCATGCTGCTTGGCCATCGGGAATCACAACGCTTAAATGAGTCGCTGTTTGCACCTTTGTTCAAAATCATGCCTGGGAAGTGGAAGTCCATTGAAGCAAGGGATGTGGCGAAAGCAATGCTGCATGAGGCGCTTAAACCTGCAGGCGAGGGTGTGAATATTCTGGACTCAAGTCAGTTACGTGAAATAGCAAAAGCCCCATAAGGGGCTCTATCGCAAATGATGTACGACCTGGTTGCTGCTGCCGCGCCAGACCAGCGCTGGGTCTTTCAAATCCTGAACGAACTTGCCATCTATTAGCACGTTAATTAAATCAACCACTTCGCGCTGAGCTTCGGTTAATTCATCAAGCGTGTAACCCGTCCAAATCCAGATATCTTTGCCAGGGCATTCCGCCCGCACTCGCTGCACCAGCTTCAGCACATCCGCGATGTTTTGCGGATGAAGCGGATCGCCGCCCGAAAGCGACAGACCCTGGCGGCGAATACGAGTGTCATTCAGATCGGCAATAATCCGGTCTTCCATTTCCTGGGTGAACGGCATACCTGAATTTAACCGCCAGGTGCTTTTGTTATAGCAGCCTGGGCATTCATGTACGCAGCCGGAAACGAACAGCGTGCAGCGTGTTCCCGGCCCGTTAACAATGTCTACCGGATAGTATTGATGCACATTCATTTTCGCTTTGCTCTGACGTTAATTGCTTTGCGAAGAATCTAACTGCCCGTTACCCAAATGCTTCACGCGGCGCTTCACTTCTTCCTGCTTGCCAGCGTTAAACGGACGTGCATCCGGGCTACCGAGATAACCACAAACACGGCGTGTTACCGATACACGAGCGGCATCGTGGTTGCCACATTTCGGGCAGGTAAAGCCTTTGCTGGTGCATTCAAACTCACCGGTAAAGCCACACTCATAGCACTCATCAATTGGTGTATTGGTGCCGTAATACGGAACGTGCTTGTAGCTGTAATCCCACACATCTTCCAGTGCTTGCAGGTTATGCTGGATGTTCGGGTATTCGCCGTAACAGATGAAACCACCGTTTGCCACCGGCGGGTACGGCGCTTCAAAGTCGATTTTGTCGTACGGGTTAACTTTCTTCTCAACATCCAGGTGGAAGCTGTTGGTGTAGTAACCTTTGTCGGTCACGCCTGGAACCACGCCAAACTCAGCGGTATCAAGACGGCAGAAGCGGTCACACAGGTTTTCACTTGGTGTGCTGTACAGGCTGAAACCGTAGCCAGTCTCTTCTTTCCAACTGTCGGTTGCCTGGCGCAGGCGTTCCACAATCGCTACAGCTTTCGCGCGTAATTCTTCGCTGTCGTAAACGTGCTGGTTACCAAACAGGGCATTCACCGTTTCGTGGATGCCGATGTAACCCAGAGAAATCGACGCGCGGCCATTTTTGAAGATCTCAGAAACGTCGTCGTCTGCTTTCAGACGCACACCGCAAGCCCCTTCCATATATAGGATCGGTGCAACACGCGCTTTCACACCTTCCAGACGAGCGATACGCGTCATCAGAGCTTTATAAGCAAGTTCCAGGCGCTCATCGAGCAGCGTCCAGAAGGTAGCTTCATCACCTTTTGCTTCCAGCGCAATACGTGGCAGGTTCAGGCTGATAACGCCGATGTTGTTACGACCATCATGAATCTGCTCACCGTTTTCTTCGTACACACCCAGGAAACTGCGACAACCCATTGGCGTTTTGAACGAGCCAGTGACTTTAACGACCTGGTCGTAATTCAGAATGTCCGGATACATGCGTTTGCTGGCACATTCCAGAGCGAGCTGTTTGATGTCGTAGTTCGCATCGTCAGCCTTGTGGTTCAGGCCATCTTTAATGGCGAAAACCAGTTTCGGGAACACCGCAGTTTTACGGTTTTTACCCAGACCCGCGATGCGATTACGCAGAATAGAGGTCTGAATCAGGCGTGATTCCCAGCTAGTTCCCAGACCGAAACCGAAGGTCACGAATGGCGTTTGGCCATTAGCGGTATGGAGCGTGTTCACTTCATATTCCAGCGACTGGAAAGCGTCGTAGCACTCTTTTTCAGTGCGTGAAAGCGCATAACCTTTAGCGTCCGGGATCTGCCATTCTTCGGCGGTTTTGCGGTGTTTCTCAAAGCTTTCTGTAACAAATGGCGCCAGCACTTCATCAATACGGTTAATAGTGGTGCCGCCATAAATGTGGCTGGCAACCTGGGCAATGATTTGTGCGGTAACCGCTGTTGCTGTTGAGATAGATTTTGGCGGCTCAATTTCCGCATTACCCATTTTAAAGCCGTGCGTCAGCATGCCTTTAAGATCGATAAGCATGCAGTTAAACATCGGGAAGAACGGCGAGTAATCCAGATCGTGGTAGTGAATATCACCACGTTCATGCGCCAGAACCACATCACGCGGTAACAGGTGCTGTGAGGCGTAGTGTTTAGCCACAATACCGGCTAACAAGTCGCGCTGAGTCGGGATAACTTTGCTGTCTTTATTGGCATTTTCATTGAGCAAAGCGGAGTTGGTTTGTTCTACCAGACCCCGAATTTCCTGGTTCAGGCGGCCACGCTTCTCACGTTCAATATCGCGGTCGTGGCGATATTCGATGTAAGCGCGTGCAAGTTGCTTGTAGTCACCGGCCATTAATTGGTTTTCGACGGCGGTCTGGATTTCACCAATATCAACCTGGTTACGACCTTCCATCTGCGCACGGACAATATCTGCTACGGTGGCGCAATAGTCTGCGTCATCGACTCCCGCTGCTTTAGCTGCACGAAGAATAGCTTCTTTTATGCGCTCTGAAGTGAAAGGTACTTTGCACCCGTCTCTTTTCATCACATGCGGTGTCATGGTTTCTCCATATTTAAAAATGTTATCCACAAAGGATTAGAATTGCCTACGGGCTGTAATTGCTCGGGCTGTCATAGGCTTTCTGTTTTCTGGCCTACGTTTATCCACAGATAATCCCCAGAATCATCTGTGGAACATGTTGTTATAATAGTCGATAACTACAACATGTTGGGGCGGGGTGCATTTTAAGGTCTATATGTAGTGATTTGCATCAAAGATGTTTGCGGTTTTATTGATGCAGAACAAAGTAAATCAGGCGTAGCAGGAAGGATGGGCGGTGAGGGAAAATCTTTAAATTTGAAGGAGGAGATCTCCCTCAAATATGAGGGAGAAATCGGGTAAGGATTAACCTTGCAACCAATAGACAGCCTCGAATGGCCGTAAACTTATCTCGCCAGGTTTACCTACAGCATCAGAATAGTTGCTCATCAGTACATCCCAGTCACCTTCGAAGGCTTCCGGCATCCACCACTGGTTTTCACGGCTGAGATTGGCTGCGACAATCAATGTTTGCCCTTGCCACTCGCGGCGATAACACCATAAATACGGGTGCTCCGGCAGCAAATCCTGATAACTACCCCAGGTGAAAACAGGGTTTGCTTTGCGCAATTTAATCAGTTGCTGGTAGGCGTAAAACACCGAATCCGGGTCATCCACTGCTGTTTTAGCATTGATGGTTTGATAGTTATCGCAAAGGTTAATCCACGGTGTTCCCTGGGTGAAACCTGCGTTTTCGCCATCGTCCCACTGCATCGGTGTGCGGCTGTTATCGCGTGATTTGCTGGCAAGAATAGCCAGCAGATTATCGCTATCCCGGCCTTGCGCACGCAGTTCGGCGTACATGTTGTGGCTTTCCACATCGCGATAATCAACGATGCGTTTAAAGTGTGGATTGGTCATCCCCAGCTCTTCGCCCTGGTAAATATATGGCGTGCCTTGCATACCGTGCAGCACCATGCCCAGCATTTTTGCTGCCGGAACGCGCAGTTCGCCTTCATCACCAAAGCGCGACACAATGCGCGGCTGGTCGTGGTTACACCAGAACAGGGCATTCCACGCCACGTTGTGCATACCTTGCTGCCAGTGGCTGAAAATAGCTTTCAGTGCCACATAATCTGGAGCCGCCAGCGCCCATTTTTGCCCGTTGGGATAATCCACTTTCAGGTGATGGAAGTTGAAAGTCATCGACAGTTCATCGCTGTTAAGCGCCGCGTATTGCTGGCAATTATCAAGCGTGGTTGACGACATTTCGCCAACCGTCATCAGCTCGCGTGGCACAAACACATCGCGGCTCAACTCTTGCAGATATTCGTGAATGCGCGGCCCGTCGGTGTAGAAACGACGCCCGTCACCGCCTTCAATATCGTCCGGGAAATCCTGATCTTTCGACACCAGATTGATCACATCAAGACGCAAACCGTCTACGCCGCGATCGGCCCAGAACTCACAAATCTTCTTCAGTTCAGAACGAACCTGTGGGTTTTCCCAGTTCAGATCCGCCTGCTCTGGCGCAAACAGATGCAGATAATACTGGCCGCTTTCCGCATGCCAGCGCCAGGCGTTGCCGCCGAATTTAGAGCGCCAGTTGTTTGGCAACACATCCGGCGTGCCGTCGCGCCAGATATAAAATTCGCGGTATGGGCTCTCTTTATTGAGCGCTTCGTGGAACCAGGCGTGCTGAGTGGACGTATGGTTAAACACCATATCCAGAATGATGCGGATGCCGCGGTCATGCGCTTCAGCGACAAGCTTGTCGAAATCATCCAGGGTGCCGTAAGTCGGATCAATCGCGCAGTAGTTGGCAACGTCATAGCCATTATCAATCTGCGGAGAGATATAAAAAGGGGTCAGCCAAATGGCGTCAACGCCCAGCAGTTTGAGGTAATCGAGGCGTTTGATGACACCAATCAGATCGCCAGTGCCGCTGCCGGTCGTGTCCTGAAAACTCTTCGGGTAGATTTGGTAGATGACGCCATGTTGCCACCAGGGAGTTGTATTCATAAATCATTCCTAAACGCCCGTCATACTTCGAGCCGCAGCTGTGTTGGCTGCTCTCGTTCACCCCAGTCACTTACTCTAGTAAGCTCCTGGGGATTCACTCCTTTGCCGCCTTGCTGCAACTCGAATTATTTAGGGCATATTTTGAAAACCAAATTATAAAAAACTAAACCACTAACAACGTGCCCTGACGATGTTTGCGCTTATACATCACGCTGGTCAGTATGATTGGAACCACCACCGCAATCAGAATCGCCAGGGAATATACTTCCCAATAACGCGGCTGGATGGACAAAATACCCGGCAAGCCGCCGACGCCAATCCCGTTCGCCATCACCCCGCTCAAGCCACACAACAAGCCTGCGATACCTGATCCAATCATCGCGCACAGCATCGGGAAGCGGTATTTCAGGTTAATGCCATACATTGCCGGTTCGGTCACGCCGAGGAAGGCGGAAATCGCTGCCGGAACGGAAATCTCACGTTCGTTATGCTTACGGCTGCAAATAATGATGCCGACAACAGCAGATGCCTGAGCAATGTTAGACAGCGCAATCAGCGGCCACACTGGCGTTCCGCCCATGCTCTGAATCATCTGCATATCGATGGCGAGCGTCGTCTGGTGGACACCGGTAATCACCAGCGGTGCGTACAGGAAGCCAAACAGCGCGGCACCAACTGGCGCAAAACTTCCCGTCATCAAATGGCGAACCGCAAAGGCCACGCCATCACCAATCCAGCGGCCAAACGGGCCGATAAACGCGTGAGCCAGGAATACCGCCAGAATCAGCGAACACACAGGCACTATTACAAGATAGAGGTAATCTGGAACAATGCGTTTCAGACGCGTCTCAATAAAGCCCAAAGCCAGGCCGGCTAACAACGCTGGAATCACCTGTGCCTGGTAGCCGACTTTCTCGATAGTGAACCAGCCAAAGTTCCACACTTCTGGAATTTTGCTACCTAATTCATAGGCATTCATCAGCTGTGGTGATACCAGCGTGACGCCGAGCACAATCCCAAGGATAGGCGTTCCACCCATTTTCCGCACAGCTGACCAGCAAATACCGACTGGCAGATAGAAGAAAATTGCCTCGCCAATCAACCATAAGAAGTCGTAGATCGATTGCAGGGAAGGGTGCATTTGCGCGAGCGTAAGCCCGTTGCTCATTGGCAAATCGCCAATCACATTACGGAACCCGAGGATCAAACCACCGCTGATCAACGCCGGTAATAAAGGGAAGAAGATCTCTGCAAAGTGGGAAATAAGCTGTTCGTGCCATTTCATGTTCTGACGCGCAGCAAGTTTCGCTTGTTCTTTATCTGCGGTGCTGTGCCCTGTGGCGGCGATCAATGCCTGGTAGTAATCGCCCACTTCCGGACCAATCACCACCTGGAACTGCCCGGCGTTGGTAAAGCAGCCTTTAACCATCGGCAGCTCTTCAATCTCTTTCGGTTTCGCAATTGCGGTGTTGTTCAATACAAAGCGTAAGCGGGTGATGCAGTGACTGACGGTAGCAATGTTTTCACGCCCGCCGACCAGTTCTATCAGCTTATCGATATCCTGTTGTTTCACTTTGGCCATGATGAGGTTCCAGAGTAAGGAGAGAGTTTTTATCTGCCGCAAGGTTATCTTTTAATCTTCCCAACGAAAATGGGAACGTTCCCGAAATCCAGCGACGATCACAATAAACCGTCATCGTGGTGATTTACTGGAGAGTGCTGGGGATAACGATCTGGCGCAGATCGCGTGCTTGTGTGACTTGCCCGATCAACTGCAATACCGCCTGGCGGCCTGCTTCCGCATAGCCGGGATCGACGGTAATAATCTCCGGATGCAGGAACTTCATTAGAGGCGTATTACCGACGCTCGCCAGTTGCAGCGTGTTGCTCTGGTGTTCCTGCAAATATTTGCTGGCACCCAGAGCGAGGGTATCGGTGGCGCATAACAGGGCGGTGGTCTCCGGCAGCAAAACTTCGGCGACGTGTTCGTAACCCTGTTTCATCGCCAGCCCCGGCAGGGCTACATTTGGCGCCAACTGATGTTGTTTGCAGAAGGCGAGATAGGCTTCATGGCGGCGTAAACCGGTGGTCACATCGCTATGCGGTACGCCGAGGAAACTGATCTGGCGATGGCCTTGCTCATAAAGACGCGACATTAAGGTATTGATTGCCCCTTCGTCGTCATAACAAACCGAGGCAAATCCTTTGGCATCGCGCGCCATCAGCACCAGCGTCGATTGCCACGGGGCGAGCATCTTTTCATTGATACCGGTAAAACCGAACAGGATCACGCCGTCGATATTGCGCCGCTTGAGCATGCCGAGGTGTTCTTCCACCAGGTCCGGGTCGAACTGGCTTTCCATCATGATCGGGTCGTAACCCTGCTCGTAAAGCGCAGGCAGCATGGTTTGTACAGCAAGATTTTCCGATAACGAATCCAGACGCGTCACAATAATGGCGACGACTTTATCGCTCTGGCCCCGCATGGCACGCGCCGAACGGGAAGGAGAAAACCCTTCCTGCTGCATCACCGCTTCCACGCGTTCTCGCGTACGGGCACTGACACCGCTTTCATTATTCAGAACACGCGAAACGGTGGATTTACCGACACCGCTTAAACGGGCGATATCTTTTATCGTGAGGCGGCTTTGCATAACAATCCTTATTCCCGGCAATCAATTGCTCATTAGAGTACGGCGGCGAAACAATATCACAAGGGAAAAAATTCTGGTTTACGTTAGATTGATGTTTCGTAGCGTAGAATGCCCGCGACTAATGTGATGACTTTTCTTTTAACCGGAGGCGACATGGAACCTGATCCCAGTCCAGACCCTGTAATGACAGGAATAATCCGGTAAAAAACCCTTCTCAATAAGAAGTGGCAGCCTTACCGGATAGCGTAAGGCAGCGGCTTCAATCGTCCTTTTCGATTTGTCCCTGCTGATGAAAAAATTTGATCTGTAAGGTCGGCTGAGCCGCGCCTGCATGTCACCAGGCTCCATATTATGTGGGGCCGAGGGACTCTTTTATGCTGTTAAAAAATCTCACCCGGCAGTTGTTCGCACAACTGGGCCGTCACCTGCCTCGTCGCTTGATCCAGCGCGACCTGATGCCCGATGACAATACTGTTGCTCACGCACAAGAAGTTCCGGCTTCATTGAGCGAATCCTGCCTGAAATATGCACAAGCATCCGAAGATCAACTGTATCGTGATTTCCAGAGCAACCCGGAAGGGCTGAACGCGCGTGAAGTTGAAAACGCGCTCGAACGCCTCGGCCCGAACCAAATCCCGGCGCAAAAACCGTCGCCGTGGTGGGTTCATTTGTGGCTGTGCTATCGCAACCCGTTCAACATCTTGCTGACAATCCTCGGCATTGTTTCCTATTCCACCGAAGACCTGTTTGCCGCAGGCGTCATTGCGCTGATGGTGGTGATCGCCACCTTGCTTAATTTTGTGCAGGAAGCGCGCTCTACTAAGGCGGCGGACACGCTCAAAGCGATGGTCAGCAACACAGCCACCGTGCTGCGCGTGGTGAATGAAAACGGTGAAAACGAGTTTGTCGAAATCCCGCTCGACCAACTGGTGCCGGGGGATATCGTCAAACTGGCGGCGGGCGACATGATCCCAGCGGATTTGCGCGTCATTCAGGCTCGCGATCTCTTCGTCGGCCAGGCATCGCTAACTGGTGAATCGTTGCCGGTTGAAAAGGTGGCAGTCAGCCGCGATATGTCGCACAACAACCCGCTGGAATGCGACACTCTGTGTTTTATGGGCACCAACGTAGTGAGCGGCACGGCGCTCGCAATGATCATTTCCACCGGCGGCAACACCTGGTTTGGGCAACTGGCCGGGCGCGTCACCCAGCAAGAAAGCGAGCCGAACGCGTTCCAGAAAGGCATCAGCCGTGTGAGCTGGGTGCTGATCCGCTTCATGCTGGTCATGACGCCAATCGTGCTGCTGATTAACGGCTTTACCAAAGGCGACTGGTGGGAAGCGGCGCTGTTCTCACTCTCCGTTGCCGTCGGTTTGACGCCTGAAATGCTGCCGATGATTGTTACTTCAACGCTGGCTCGCGGGGCGGTAAAACTCTCGAAACAGAAAGTGATCGTCAAACACCTCGACGCGATTCAGAACTTCGGCGCGATGGACATTCTGTGCACCGATAAAACCGGCACGCTGACGCAAGATCGTATCGTTCTGGAAACTCACACCGACATTCTTGGCGCGGTGAGTAACCACGTTCTGCACACCGCCTGGCTCAACAGCCATTATCAGACCGGGCTGAAAAACCTGCTTGATGTCGCGGTGCTGGAAGGGGTTGATGAGGATCATGCGCGTAACGCAGCCACACGCTGGCAAAAAGTGGACGAGATCCCGTTCGACTTTGAACGCCGCCGTATGTCGGTGGTGGTTTCTGAGCAGCCGGATGTGCACCAGTTGATCTGCAAAGGCGCGCTGCAGGAGATCCTCAACGTCTGCACGCAAGTGCGTTATGGCGATGAAATCGTGCCGCTAAGCGAATCCATGTTGGCGCGTATTCGCCGCGTGACCGACGATCTGAATCGCCAGGGTTTGCGTGTGGTGGCGGTGGCGACCAAATTCCTGCCGGCGCGCTGTGAAGATTATGGCCGCGTGGATGAATCCGACCTGATCCTCGAAGGCTACATCGCGTTCCTCGATCCACCGAAAGAAACAACCGCACCTGCATTGAAAGCACTCAAAGCCAGTGGCATTGCCGTTAAGATCCTGACCGGGGATAGCGAGCTGGTAGCGGCGAAAGTGTGCCGTGAAGTGGGGCTGGATGTTGGAGACCTGGTTATCGGTAGCGATATCGAAAACATGGCCGACGAAGAGCTGGCGGCGCTGGCGTTGCGTACCACGCTGTTTGCCCGCCTGACGCCCATGCATAAAGAACGCATCGTGCGCCTGCTGCGCGGCGAAGGCCATGTAGTTGGATTTATGGGCGATGGCATTAACGATGCGCCAGCTCTGCGTGCGGCAGACATTGGTATCTCGGTGGATGGAGCGGTCGATATTGCGCGTGAAGCCGCAGATATCATCTTGCTGGAAAAGAGCCTGATGGTGCTGGAACAGGGCGTAATTGAAGGGCGCAGAACTTTCGCCAACATGCTGAAATACATCAAAATGACTGCCAGTTCTAACTTCGGTAACGTGTTCAGCGTACTGGTGGCGAGCGCCTTCCTGCCGTTCTTGCCGATGTTGCCGTTGCACTTACTGATTCAGAACCTGCTGTACGATGTCTCACAAGTTGCGATTCCATTCGATAACGTTGATGACGAGCAAATCAAGAAACCGCAGCGCTGGAACCCGGCAGATTTAGGGCGCTTTATGGTGTTCTTCGGGCCAATCAGCTCCATTTTCGATATTCTGACGTTCTGCGTGATGTGGTGGGTGTTCAAGGCAAACGTGCCAGAAGCGCAAACCTTGTTCCAGACTGGCTGGTTTGTAGTGGGTCTGCTATCACAAACATTGATTGTGCATATGATTCGTACTCGTCGCATCCCGTTCATTCAGAGCCGTGCCGCCTGGCCGTTGATGATCATGACGCTGGTGGTGATGGTAGTTGGCATCAGCCTGCCGTTCACTCCGCTGGCAAGCTACCTGCAACTTCAGGCGCTGCCGCTGAGCTACTTCCCATGGCTGATTGCGATCCTCGCCGGATACATGACGCTGACTCAGTGCGTAAAAGGTTTCTATAGTCGCCGGTACGGCTGGCAATAATCTTAATATTGGCGGGATGTGATCTACATCCCGTCAGTTCCCTCCATAACCTTGATGAATATTTCCGCACGTGTTACCAGATTGTTTTTGCTTTTTTCTGGCCCGTCATTGTTAAAGGAATATTCATGTTTAAATCAATACGTTTGAGCCTGCTGGCAGGTTGCATCGCTGCAACTTGCCCGGCCTGGGCCGCACCAGCTGGTGATTTGCCACTGATGCCCTGGCCGCAGGAAGTTAACCGTCCGGCAGCGGAAGGCATGCTGCAAATTGATAACGCCGTTTCCATTAAAATCAGCGGCGACAAACTCCCCGGTGCAACCGATCGCTGGCGTCAGAGAATTTCCCAGCAAACGGGCTGGCAGCTCCAGCCCGCTCAGGCAAATCCCGCTAAACCGACTATTGATATCCAAATCAAAAAAGCTGTTGATCCTTTACCTCAACTTAACAGCGATGAAAGCTACGAATTAAGCGTCACTGCAGACGGCGTGAAGCTCACGGCCAACACGCGATTTGGCGCGATGCGCGGCATGGAAACGTTGCTCCAGCTGATTCAAAACGGCCCGGAAAACACGGCTATTGCGTTTGTCGCCATCAAAGACCAGCCTCGCTTCCCGTGGCGTGGATTGTTAATCGACTCCGCCCGCCACTTCATGCCAATCAAAGATATTCTGCGTCAGTTAGATGGCATGGCCGCCGCCAAAATGAACGTGCTGCACTGGCATTTAACCGACGATCAGGGCTGGCGCTTTGCTTCCACTGCGTATCCAAAATTGCAGCAGTTGGCGAGCGACGGTGATTTTTACACCCAGGCGCAGATGAAAGAAGTGGTGCGCTACGCGACTTCGCTTGGCATTCGAGTGGTGCCAGAAATGGACTTGCCAGGACACGCATCGGCGATTGCGGTGGCTTATCCTGAACTGATGAGCGCGCCGGGGCCATATCAAATGGAGCGCCATTGGGGCGTGCTAAAACCGCTGCTCAACCCAACCAAAGACGCGGCGTATAAATTTGTCGATACCATGATTGGCGAGCTGACGGCGATTTTCCCGGACGGCTATTTGCACATCGGCGGCGATGAAGTTGATGATGAACACTGGCAAAATTTGCAAGAAATCCAGGCGTTTATGAAGCAGAACAATTTGGCGGATACCCACGCATTGCAGACGTACTTCAACCAGCGCCTGGAGAAGATCCTCGAAAAACATCACCGTCACATGATGGGCTGGGATGAGATCTATCACCCGGATCTGCCGAAAAGTATTTTGATCCAATCATGGCAGGGACAGGATGCGCTGGGGAGCGTCGCTGCGAACGGGTACAAAGGCATTCTCTCCACCGGCTTCTATCTGGATCAGCCGCAGTCCACCGCTTACCACTATCGCAACGAGATCCTGCCGCAGGGCCTGAACGGCATCGACAAAATTACCGAAGCTGACAGCGCCCAAAGTTGGTTCTTCAATATGCCGCGCCTGAAAGGCAGTGCAGTGGAAGGCAGTTTCACTCTGGTGAGCAGCCAAACGGCATGGCGTGGCTTTATCGACTTTAAAGGTAAATCCCGCCGCGCGGTACGCGATATTAAATGGTTGAGCCCAACCCAGGTGACGTTCACCGTCGATACCTGGATGGGAGAAACACGCCCGGTATTAACGCTCGATAAAGACAAATTGAGCGGATATATGCTGGTGGGCAATGTGCGTTACCCTGCAACTGGCCAGAAATTAGATGACGTGCCTGATGGCATACAGCCGGTGGTGCCAACCCCTGAGCAGATGAGTAATATCCTCGGTGGCGAGGCGGCTCTGTGGGCTGAAAACGTGGCATCTCCATTACTGGATATCAAGCTGTGGCCGCGTGCCTTTGCGGTCGCTGAACGTTTGTGGTCCGCCGAAGATGTGAAAGATATCGATAATATGTATCAGCGTTTGCAGGCGATAGATGCGTGGTCAACCGTTTCAGTTGGCCTACAGCAGCACGCTGCTGCAGCTCTACAAATGACGCGCCTTGCGGGCACGGCAGAAATTATGCCGTTGCAGATTCTCGCTCAGGCGGTTGAACCGGCGCAGTACTACACGCGCCAGCATCTGAAATTCCAGGCGGGTAATTACCATCATTTCGAGCCGCTAAACCGCTTTGCTGATGCACTAGGCGCAGAAAGCAACCAGGTGCGTGCGCTCGATATGTGGGCTGATAAACTGGTGGCCGACCCGGAAGACAGTAACAGTGCTGAGTCGCTGCGCCATACCTTTGCACGTTGGCAAAGTAATACGCCAGATGTGCTGGAGTTAATCAACGGTAATTATCAGCTTAAGGCGTTAAAACCGGTGGCTGAAAATGTCGATAAGCTGGCGGGAATAGGGCTGCGTTTAACGGATTTGGTCGCTAAACAGGGAACGTTGAGCGCTGATGAAGTTCAGGGGATTCAAAAACAGCTCGATGAAGCGGCGCAAACGCAGGATGAAGTGGTGATTGCGGCGGTGTATCCATTGCAGAAATTGTTGCGGGCGAGTGTGAAGTAGGCTGTACAGAAGAGCCATCCGACAAAACAAAAGGCCGCGAAAGCGGCCTTAAATTCAATCGTTAGCGGCGAATGGCAATCGCTTCGATCTCAATCTTCACATCTTTAGGCAGACGAGCTACTTCCACGCAAGAACGCGCTGGGAAAGTCGCTTTGTGCTCATTAAAGAAAGCTTCGTAGGTTGCGTTTACGGTCGCAAAGTCATTCAAATTTTTTACGAAAACAGTCGTTTTAACGATATCGCCCACTTTCAGGCCCGCGGCTTCAACAATCGCCTGCACGTTTTCCAGAGACTGGCGCGCTTGTGCTGCCACGTCTTCCGGTACGGTGCCTGTTTTTGGGTCAACCGGGATCTGGCCAGAAGTGATAATCATGCTGCCAAGATCGACACCCTGAACATATGGGCCGATTGCTGCTGGGGCGTTTTCGGTGCTGATGGTACGAGAAGACATTTTCATTCCTTATGAGAAGTGATAAAGCTCCCGTCCATTATAGGGACGAGAGCTTTAGCGGCAATGATTAATCTGCCAGCACAACGTAATGTGAGAACTCCTTCTCACAATATTTGCATTTGAGACTGATGTTCTCGTCGCGTTTTTTCACTGCGAACGAAGAGTGAACCGGTTCGCTGCGGCTGATGCAGTTGGTATTAGGGCAAACCAACACTCTATCAATGCGTGAAGGCAGGCTCGGTTTGCTCTTACCGACCACTTCATATTCATCGATACGGTTAACCGTTGCATGTGGTGCATACAGCGCCAGTTGGTTAACTTGCTCATCCGTCAGGAAAGTGTTTTCGATTTTAATCAGGTCTTTGCGACCCTGCTCTTTTGAAGGCAAGTTCAGGCCGATGGTGATGCGCTGGTCGGTTTCAGTTAACTGGAAAAGAGTCAGTAACTTAAAGCCCACCTGTGCAGGAATATGATCGATAACGGTACCGCGTTTAATCGCTTCAACTTGTAATTTGTTGTCGTGTGTCATCTTAATCTTCCTCTCACTCAAACCAGTTCAGGTTGCAAAACTAACGCCAGCAGAGCCTGGCGGGCATAAATACCGTTGCCTGCCTGCTGGAAATACCAGGCGTGCGGAGTTTTATCGACATCTGTAGTGATTTCATCAACGCGTGGCAGCGGGTGTAGCACTTTCATGTTCTCGCGGGCATCGGCAAGGTCTGCTGCACGCAGGACAAACTGCGCCTTCACGTTGGCGTATTCAGACGGGTCCAGGCGCTCTTTCTGTACGCGAGTCATGTACAGAATATCCAGCTCGCCTACAACGTCGTCAATAGCTTCATGGCAGCTCCAGACGATGCCTTTTTCATCCAGCATATCGAGAATGTATTTCGGCATTGCCAGCGCGTTTGGCGCGATAAAGTAGAAGCGGTTACCTTCAAATTTCGCCAGAGCTTGTGCCAGAGAGTGCACGGTGCGGCCATATTTCAGGTCACCGACCATGGCGATATTCAGGTTTTCCAGACGACCCTGCGTTTCCTGGATGGTGAACAGATCCAGCAGCGTTTGTGTTGGGTGTTGGTTGGCACCATCACCTGCGTTCAACACCGGTACATTGCCTGAGAACTCCGTTGCCAGGCGTGCAGCACCTTCTTGCGGATGGCGCATTACGATTGCATCAACATAGGTGCTGATAACTGAAATAGTATCGGCCAGTGTCTCGCCTTTCTTACCCAGCGAGGTATTGCTGCTGTCGGAGAAGCCGACAACCGATGCACCCAGGCGGTGAATCGCGGTCTCAAAAGAGAGACGAGTACGCGTTGAAGCCTCAAAGAAACAGCTGGCCACAACGATATGTTTCAACAGTTCAGGTTGCGGATTAGCTTTCAGTTTTGCCGCCGTAGACAACACCAGTTCAAGTTCTTCACGACTGAGATCGTTTATGGAAATGATATGTTTTTGATATAGGGGGTTAGCCATGTTTATCTCCTGTTCTCGGGCGTCGGGCAAAAAAAAAGCCCCTCAATGAGGGGCCTTTGGAATTGATTGCTGCAACGGAGAAAAAAACAGGTTAGCGCCGTCTTTTAGACGACGTGGTGTGGCAATTTTTTGAACACACTGGACCATGCTTCCTCCGGCAAATTGTGGCGCATTATACGCATGTGGGAGGACACTTCAAGGGATAAATTCACATATTTTGGTCATTAGCAATCGGTTGCTGTGAATATTTATCCGACTCTAATGTAATCCAAGGGTTTGCATAACTCGCCGATGGACCTGTGCGGTTTTTTGTACCTCGCGTGGTGCAATCCATACAATGCTGCTGCCCGCTACTACGCCTAAAATTTCTGGCACGGCACGATAATCGAGAATTCTTGCTATGGCCCGCCCGTATCCATGAACGGCATGAATCATGACAAACTCAGCATTATGCTCGACGCTAATTACCATCTCCGCTATTGAACGTGCTGCATCCGGTGCGGGTTGAGATTGCGGATTTAATGCATAAATTTTCTGACCTTTGGCGTTACGTATTTTGATAACGCCAAGCAATTTCAGCAGACGGGACACCGTAGACTGACTAATGTTTTCAAATCCGTGGAGCTGCATATCGCGGCGCAGTTCTTCTTGCGATTGATAGCTTTTATGGACAATGAGTCTTTGGCAGAGTGTTAGCTGATTATGATCCTTCTCCGAGGGGGCGTGGGATACGCTCATTGCATTCACCATTCCTTGATTTATCAGGCGACTAATTTACGCCGCTTATAAATTTAAACTGTTCGGTTGATCGGATTTTTCAAGGTTTATCAATAATAAATGTTGCAAATTGTTATTTTTAAAGAATTTAACGCCCCATAAGGGGCGTTAAACATATCAAGTAATCTGTATTGAGCCGGAAACAACCAGTTTTAACGTCCAGGCCGCTAACAGTAGAATTGCTGCAGCGATTGCCCATTCATAACCCTTCAGCATTTGTTGCCCTTGCTGTTTCTTCTGCCACAGGAAGACCACAAGCCCTGGGGTGAATAGCAACGAACTCAGTAGCATTGAGTCGCCAGCGGCGTAGCAAAGCCAGAAACCGTAAACGGTGGCGATAACGCCGAGTATCAAACCGCTGGTGCGTGATTCTCCTTTCGCATAGCGTTCGCCCGTCCAGGCCAACTTCAGCCCATAGGCGGCGCTAAACAGGTACGGCGGCAGAATGGCGGCGGTTGCGATAGAGAACAGCGCCTGATAACCCGCCTGGTAGAACAGAGTGAGAATCAGGAATAACTGGATCAGGCCGTTGGTTATCCACAATGAGAACGAAGGTGAATGTCTGGCGTTCTCCCTGGCGAAGATTTTCGGGAAGATCCCGTCTTTGGCGGCAACGCGAGGCAGTTCTGCGGCAAAAAGCGTCCAGGCGAGCAGGGCACCTGCAACTGAAAGAATAACGCCACCGGCAACAAATTTAGCACCCCATGGCCCAACCACACTCTCCAGCACACCGGCCATAGAAGGGTTTCTCAGCCCGGCAAGTGACGCCTGATCCAAAATCCCCATCGACAGCACGCTGACCAGCACATAGATTGCCAGTGCGCCCAGCAAACCAATCACTGTAGCCTTACCGATATCGCTACGATTTGCGGCACGAGCAGAAACGACGGTCGCCCCTTCAATACCGATAAACACCCATGTGGTCACCAGCATAGTATTTTTCACCTGATCAAACAGCTCAGGCGCGGTGCCGTTGACGAGCATCATGCGGCCCCAGAAGTCGGCTGTGAAGACACCGATCTTAAAGGCTATCAACACCGCAACGATAAACACCAGCAGGATAACCACTTTGACGACGGTGAGGATCGTGTTGATGTAAGCCGCTTCACGTACGCCGCGCAGGACCAGTGCGTGTACCAGCCACAGCACTATAGATGCGCCGATTATCGACGGCAGGTTATTACCATCGCCGAATACCGGGATGAAAAAGCTCATCGCGCTAAACAGTAATACCGCGTAGGAAACGTTGCCCAGCCAGGCGGAGAACCAGTATCCCCATGCGGACTGGAAGCCGATGAAATCGCCAAATCCAGCGCGAGCGTAGCTATAGACGCCCCCTTCAAGTTCCGGACAACGGGAGCTGAGGTTTTGATAGATAAAGGCGAGACATAACATCCCGACTCCGGTAATTACCCAACCAATGAGTAACGCGCCCGGTGAGGCGACGGAGCCAAAGTTTTGCGGCAGGCTGAATACCCCACCGCCAATCATTGAACCAATTACCAGCGCAACCAGCGCGCTAAGCCCTAATTTTGTTTCTTTTGTTGTGGATGTCTCGGCGACATCTCCGTGGGTAGCATCGGCCATTTTCCTTTCCTCTTGCTGTGGGATGCAGCATGAATGCACGGGGGCGGCGAGGGCATCCCCGCCGCCAGTGCGAATTACTCTCCGAGCGTGGCAACCATGACGGCTTTAATCGTATGCATACGGTTTTCGGCTTCATCAAAGACAATTGAATGCGCTGATTCAAAGACTTCTTCAGTCACTTCCAGCCCTTTCAGGCCGTATTCCTGCTCGATTTCTTTACCGACTTTGGTGTGTTCGTTATGGAAGGCTGGCAGGCAGTGCATGAATTTCACATTCGGGTTGCCAGTGGCGTTGATGACATTTTGGTTAACCTGATAGGGGGTCATGATACTGACGCGCTCAGCCCAGGCTTCTTTAGGCTCGCCCATAGAAACCCACACATCGGTGTAGAGGAAATCAACGCCTGCCACACCTTCTTCGACGCTATCGGTCAACATGATGCGACCACCGGTTTCTTTAGCAATCGCGCGGCATTGCTCAACCAGGGCAGGTTCAGGCCAGAAGGCTTTTGGCGCGACCAGGCGAATATCCATACCCATTTTCGCAGCACCCACCATCAGGGAGTTGCCCATGTTATTGCGAGCATCACCCAGATAAGCGAAGGCGATATCCTGAAGTTTTTTGTCCGGCGCGTGCTCAAGCATGGTCATCAAATCCGCGAGAATTTGAGTCGGGTGATATTCATTGGTCAGACCGTTCCACACCGGAACACCTGCGTACTCGCCCAGTTCTTCGACGATATCCTGGCCGTAGCCGCGGTATTCAATGCCGTCGTACATGCGGCCTAAAACGCGGGCAGTATCTTTCATGGATTCTTTATGGCCGATTTGCGAGCCGCTTGGGCCGAGGTACGTCACCAGCGCACCCTGATCGAACGCGCCGACTTCGAATGCGCAGCGCGTGCGGGTGGAGGTTTTTTCGAAAATCAGCGCGATGTTTTTGCCCACCAGGGTTTTCTTCTCAGTACCTGCTTTTTTGGCGGCTTTCAGTTCGCGAGACAAGTCGATCAGGTACTGGATTTCTACAGGTTTGAAGTCCAGCAGTTTCAAAAAGTTGCGGTTTTTCAGATTGATAGTCATTTTTTTATCCTTTTGAAATTATTAAGCAATACGGATCAGCGTACCTTTCTCACCCGCCAGAATTGCCGGGCCATCCTCGAGCGCACCAATTCCGGCAATGCCGTGGCACTGGGCGACGAACTTGCTGCAGGCGGCGACCTTCGGCCCCATCGAACCTGCATCGAATTTCATGGCATCCAGTTCCTGCGGCGTAATATGAGAAATTGGTCGTTGAGTTGGTGTGCCCCAATCGAGATAGACGGCGTCGGCATCGGTGAGGATCAACAGCGCATCGGCTTCGATCTGGCGCGCCAGCAATGCGGCGGAAAGATCTTTATCAATCACCGCTTCGATACCGTGGTAGCCGTCGGCTTTTTCGACTACCGGAACACCGCCACCACCGTTGCAAATCACCAGGTGATCGCGCTGAATAAGGGCTGTGATCGCATCGCTTTCCACAATCTGTTTTGGTTGTGGGGATGGCACTACGCGGCGGAAATACTGGCCGTCGGCTTTAACTGTCCAGCCCTTTTCCGCAACCAGCATGTCGGCTTGCGCCTTGTCATACACCGGGCCGATGTACTTCGTTGGGTTTTCGAACGCGGGGTCGTTGGCGTCCACTTCTACCTGAGTCAGCAATACGCTGACTTCCCGGTTTGGCAGCTGATTTTTCAGCGATTGCTGTAGCATGTAGCCAATCATTCCCTGGCTTTCGGCCCCAAGAATGTCGAGCGGATATGGCGTCACTTTTTCATATGCACTGTTTTGTAGTGCCAGTAACCCGACCTGCGGACCATTTCCATGAACCAGCACGACACGCCAGGAGGAGGTGAGTTGCGCGATGGTTTTAGCCGCTAAATCAATGTTCTTACGCTGTATTTCCGCTTCCAGAGGCTCGCCGCGTTTCAATAGCGCGTTGCCGCCGAGTGCTACAACCAGTGTCGGTTTGTGTTCCATGTCATCTCTCCCTGGATTAAATGCCGTCGCGTTCTAACGGGCAACTCATGCAGCGTGCGCCACCGCGACCACGACCCAGCTCGTCACCAGGAATCGGCAAGACTTTGATGCCCGCTTTGTCGTACTTCTCGTTGGTCCAGATATTGCGTTCATAGCCAATGACCACACCCGGGCGCACGGTTAACACGTTGTTGGCGTCATTCCATTGCTCACGCTCCGCTTCAAACGCATCACCGCCAGTGGTGATTAAACGGACCTGATCAATACCCAGCGCCTGTTCGATGGCGTGCAGCAGGTTTGGCTCCTGGTGGCGTTTGATGCCGCCACGGCCATCCGGGGTTAATGTCCAGCACTGCGCGTCTTTGCGGACCACTTCCGGGTAAACGGAGAAGGTGTCGATATCGATGTGTGTCATCACGGTATCGAGGTGCATACAGGAGCGGTGTTTAGGCAGTTCAACGGCAATAACGCGAGTGGCTTGTTGATGTTTGAATAATGATTCAGCGAGGAACTCGACACCTTGCGGAGTGGTGCGTTCAGACAAACCAATTAATACCGCACCACGACCAATGACTAATACATCACCACCTTCTAATGTTGCGTGGTCGTAATTAATATTGTCATCGCCATAATATTTAATAAAGTTTCCGTCGGTAAATGTTGGATGCCAACGGTAAATCGCTCGCAGGTTATTTGTTTCACGTTGGCGTGCGGCTTTCGCCATTGGGTTAATAGATACGCCATTATAAATCCAGCAGGAAGTATCGCGGGTGAATAAATGGTTAGGGAGCGGTTTCATAATAAAGTCGGTGACTTCATGGGTATCGACAACCATATTTTGAATATAAGTTGGAATTTCGCCATAAGTCAGGCCGCCGCTCAGCCTGCGTGCCAGTTCGCGGTGTGGCATATCGGCAAGCCAGCTGCGAATATCGGAGGCAAATGCCGGGCCAAGGCGGTAGTCAGAAATCTGTGTTGCCAGCAGCCAGGCCTTGGCATCGCTGACATCCAGCGTTTGAGTCAGAAGGTCTGTCAGTAATAAAACCTCAACCCCCTCACCGCGTAATGTATTAGCAAATATATCGTGTTCTTCGCCAGCGCGTTCTACAGATAAAACGTCGTCGAATAATAATTCCTGGCAATTAGATGGGGTGAGTCTTTTCAGGCTCAGATTAGGGCGATGCAGCATTACACTGCGAAGTTGTCCAATTTCGGAACCAACATAGTGCTTGTCCATGACTATTCCTTTGCATTAATCCTGAGATGAAAATATCAGTGGTAATAGTTAACTATTACCGCAATTTAAATAGGCTTTCGAAATGTATTCGAGGCGTATATTAATTTCATGGGGGATATTTAATGTGAGCTTAATCACGCACTCAAGGGACTTTTTAATTCTCTGTTAATTAATTGATAGCTGTCATGGAATTATAAATAAAGTCATAAATCAGTCTGAATAACTACGCGAAATTATGCATATTCTATTTTATTAGTGTTAACCCAATGTTATTGGGTAACCAAAATGATGTTTTTTAACTTATTGAAATATATCTCTATTTTAAAATTTAAATATAACTATGCATAAAGCCGTATTTTTCATCCACAGCATGGGAAAATAAAAAAAATAGTTATGACTAAACTTGCGCTTATTTACCAGGTTTAAAATGTGACTGGTGGTTAGTTTTAAATAATTTTGTTTTTTAAACAGAAGGTTACGAACTATCTCAGCGGGATCTATTTTGAGGTTATGCTTTTTTTATGCATAAAAACCTCATGGCTGATACAAAGCTGTAACATGTTTTGAGCTAAACATGCGCCAGCACAGGTTTTCTTAAAAAATTCATGGCGGCAAAAGGTGAATGCTCGTATAAATACCGTAATAAAACATCGTTTCAAAAAGGTATAAATCATGATTATTGGCAACATTCATTCTTTGCAATCCTGGCTTCCTGAAGAACTGCGTCAGGCGATTGAGCACGTTAAACAGCACATCACGCCTGAAACACCATTAGGCAAGCATGATATCGACGGCAACCGTCTGTTTATGCTGGTTTCTGAAGACTCTACGCAACCCATTGCAGAGCGCCCGGCAGAGTTCCACCAGCGCTATCTGGATATCCAGATTGTGATGCGCGGTCTGGAAGGTATGACGTTTAGCTGCCTGCCAGCTGGTACGCCGGAAACTGACTGGCTGGCGGATAAGGACATCGCGTTCCTGCCAGAAGGCGAGCAGGAAAAAACCATCGTGTTAAATGAAGGGGATTTCGTGGTGTTCTATCCAGGTGAGGTGCATAAACCTTTGTGCGCGGTGGGGAAACCTGCGACCGTGCGTAAAGTCGTTGTGAAGATGCTGGTTGGATAACGGAATTTTGCCGTAACCCTCTCCCATGGGAGAGGGAAGGCTGTAGTTACTTCGTAAGTGTCGCGACCATCACCGCTTTAATGGTGTGCATCCGGTTTTCAGCCTGATCAAACACGACGCTATTTGCCGACTCAAACACCTCGTCCGTAACTTCCATACCGCCGTGCAGGCCATATTGCTCCGCCATCTGTTTGCCAAGCGTGGTTTGGTCATCATGGAAAGCAGGTAGGCAGTGCAGGAATTTCACCTGCGGATTGCCGGTCAGCGCCAGCATCGCGCTATTAACCTGATAAGCCCGCAGCAAGTTAATACGCTCGGCCCATTTCTCTTTGGCCTCACCCATAGATACCCACACATCGGTATAAATGAAGTCAGCTCCTTTAACGCCTGCGGCAACATCTTCAGTCAGCGTTATTTTCCCACCGTTGTGAGCGGCCATAGCCTGGCACTCTGCCACCAGATTTTCATCAGGCCAGCATGCTTTTGGGGCCACAAGGCGCAAATTCAGCCCGGTAAGTGCGGCGGCTTCGAGCATGGAATTGCCCATGTTGTTACGCGCATCACCCGCATAGACCAGCGTCATCTGCTGGAAGGTTTTGCCAGGCAGTTGTTCCTGCATTGTCAGTAGGTCGGCCAATAATTGCGTAGGATGAAACTCGTTCGTCAGCCCATTCCATACCGGTACACCGGCAAACTGCGCCAGTGTTTCAACGATTTCCTGACCAAACCCGCGATACTGAATACCGTCATACATACGGCCTAGTACACGCGCCGTATCTTTAATTGATTCTTTATGCCCAATCTGGCTTCCGCTTGGGCCGAGATAAGTGACGCGAGCACCCTGGTCAAATGCGGCAACTTCGAAAGAGCACCTCGTACGAGTCGAGTCTTTTTCGAAGATGAGCGCGATGTTTTTTCCAGTAAGATGCTGAATTTCAGTGCCTTTTTTCTTTTCGTTTTTTAGTTTGGCAGAAAGCGCAAGTAATTCATGAAGCTGTGCAGGAGTGAAATCCAGTAATTTAAGAAAATGCTTTTGATAGAAATGACTCATATTTTCCTCGCATGGCATAAGCCATTTATTGAATTAATATTCAATTTATATGTATGAATATTCATTTGCAACCCCCGATGGATAAATCTTTATCGGGAAAGGTGGAGGCAAACTCAGCCGTGTGTGAAAATAGAAGTATCTGCCTACAAATTGAGGAAAGGGCCATGGCAAATCCAGAACTACTCGAAGAGCAACGCGAAGAAACGCGTTTGATTATTGAAGAATTACTGGAAGACGGCAGCGATCCTGACGCGCTGTATACTATCGAGCATCACCTTTCCGCAGACGATTTCGAAACTCTTGAAAAAGCAGCTGTTGAAGCTTTCAAAATGGGTTACGAAGTTACTGACCCGGAAGAGCTCGAAGTGGAAGAGGGTGATACCGTTATCTGCTGTGATGTGCTGAGTGAAAGTGCGTTAAAAGCTGAGCTGTTGGATGAGCAAGTAGAACAACTGCTGAACCTCGCTGAGAAATTCGGTGTGGAGTATGACGGTTGGGGCACTTACTACGAAGATCCGAATGGCGAAGACGGTGAAGAAGGTGATGACGACGAAGATTTAGCCGACGAAGACGACGACGGCGTACGCCACTAATCTCTTCTGTGCAGCGGCGATTGCCGCTGCACATCAAGGAAAGATAACTCCCCATTATGAACTACCCTCAACTCCTCTCCCCGGTACTGAATTTTCTGCACTGCCCAACGCCTGATGCATGGATTGAAAAAGCCCGCCAGCCGGAGCATTTGCCATTGCTGCTGACTGACCATCTGGTGTGCGAACTCAAGGCTGCGCAAACGGCGATGTTTTTGATTCGCAAATATGTTGCCGATAAAAGCAGTGCGCAGTTTTTACTTGATTGGCTAAAACCCTATGAAGATTTCGCTTTCCGTGAGGGAGCCGAACCTGATTTTGTCGCGCTGCATAAAACCCTGAGCAAGAACGTCATGCCGCAAACGCAGAGTGCCTGGGGCCAGCAACTTATCGACAGCATGGTATTGTTGATTAAAGAAGAGCTGCACCACTTTTGGCAGGTGCGCGAGATCATGATCGCCCGCAATATTCCCTACGTGAAAATGACCGCCAGCCGTTACGCCAAAGCGCTGCTGAGCCAAACGCGAACGCATGAGCCGGTTATGCTGGTGAATAAACTGATTTGTGGGGCATATATCGAGGCGCGATCCTGTGAGCGTTTCGCCGCTCTGGCACCGCATCTGGATGATGAACTACAGAAATTCTATTTGTCGCTGCTGCGTTCGGAAGCGCGGCATTATCAGGATTATTTAGCGCTGGCAGAACAGATTGCGGGTGGGGATATCAGTGACCGTGTACGTTTCTTTGGCGAAGTCGAAGCTGCATTAATTAGCAGCCCGGACGAAGAGTTTCGTTTCCACAGCGGCGTACCTTTCTTTTAAACAGCAAGCTCGTGAATTGCCCCTGCCTATGGCTTCCCTTGAATTGCTTAAGGCTTGAACAGCTTCGCGCTTATCGCTAAGGTAAGCGCGTTTTTACCTTCCTGGAAAGTATCATGATAACCATCGCCCTTATTGACGACCACCTTATCGTCCGCTCCGGCTTTGCACAGCTGTTGGGGCTGGAGCCGGATTTTCAGATTGTGGTTGAGTTCGGCTCCGGGCGCGAAGCGCTGGTCGGGCTGCCGGGGCGCGGCGTGCATGTGTGTATTTGCGACATCTCGATGCCGGATATTTCCGGGCTGGAACTGCTCAGCCAGCTACCCAAAGGGATGGCGACGATTATGTTGTCGGTGCACGACAGCCCGGCACTGGTGGAGCAGGCTTTAAACGCGGGCGCGCGCGGCTTTCTGTCAAAGCGCTGTAGCCCGGATGAGCTGATTGCCGCCGTGCATACGGTGGCGACGGGTGGCTGCTACCTGACGCCAGACATCGCCGTTAAACTGGCGGCCGGACGGCAGGATCCGCTAACCAAACGTGAGCGCCAGGTGGCGGAAAAACTGGCCCAGGGCATGGCGGTGAAAGAGATTGCCACCGAGCTTGGGTTGTCGCCTAAGACGGTTCACGTGCATCGCGCCAATCTGATGGAAAAACTCGACGTCAGTAACGATGTCGGGCTGGCTCACCGCCTGTTTGACGGATGGTGATGCAACCTTTTTTCTCACGGCTTATCTCCATCGTCGCCAGCTTTTTTATCTTTACGGCCAGTTGGTTTTGCCTGTGGAGCATTAGCTTGCACCTGGTGGAACGGCCTGATCTTGCCGTGCTGCTGTTTCCTTTTGGCCTGCGTTTAGGGCTGATGCTGCAATGCCCGCGTGGCTACTGGCCCGTATTGCTCGGTGCGGAGTGGTTGATGCTCGTCTGGCTGGCGCAGGAAGTCGCACTGGCGCATCTTCCGTTGTTAATGGTCGGCGGAGTGCTCACTCTCCTGCCCGTGGCGCTGATTTCCCGCTACCGCCATCAGCGCGACTGGCGCACCTTGCTGCTTCAGGGTGGGGCGCTGATTGCTGCCGCACTATTACAGTCGTTGCCGTGGCTCGGGCAAGGGCAGGAGACCCTGAACGCGCTGTTGCTCACGCTGACCGGCGGGTTAACCCTGGCCCCAACCTGCCTGGTTATCTGGCATTACCTCACCAGTACCGTCTGGCAGCCGCTGGGGCCGGGACTGGTTTCACAGCCGGTGAACTGGCGTGCTCGTCACCTTATCTGGTATCTGCTGCTGTTTGTGGTCAGCTTGTGGCTACAACTTGGACTACCAGCCGAACTTTCCCGCTTTACCCCATTTTGCCTGGCGTTGCCGATTATCGCCCTGGCCTGGCATTACGGCTGGCAGGGTGCGCTGATCGCGACGTTGATGAACGCCATTGCGCTGATCGCCAGCCAAACCTGGCACGATCACCCGGTGGATCTGCTGCTTTCGTTGCTGGCACAAAGCCTGACCGGGCTGTTGCTGGGCGCGGGGATCCAACGCCTGCGTGAACTTAACCAGTCCCTGCAAACTGAGCTTGCGCGCAATCGCCGTCTTGCTGAACGCCTGATGGAAACCGAGGAGAGCGTGCGGCGCGAAGTGGCGCGTGAACTCCATGACGATATCGGCCAGACCATTACCGCGATTCGTACCCAGGCGGGGATTGTGCAGCGCCTGGCACCGGGTAACGAAGGGGTCAAATTGGGTGGGGCGCATATCGAACAGTTGTCCCTTGGGATTTATGATTCGGTACGCCGCCTGCTGGGACGGCTGCGCCCACGCCAGCTGGATGATTTATCTCTGGAACAGGCGATTCGTTCGTTGATGCGTGAAATGGAGCTGGAAAGCCGTGGCATCGTCAGCCACCTCGACTGGAAAATCGACGAGCCGCTACTGAGCGAAAGCCAGCGCGTTACGCTGTTCCGCGTCTGCCAGGAAGGGCTGAACAACATTGTGAAACACGCCAGTGCCAGCGCAGTAACGATCCAGGGCTGGCAGCAGGACATGCGCCTGATGTTGGTGATTGAAGATGACGGCAGCGGCCTGCCGTCCGACTCCGGGCAGCAAGGTTTTGGCCTGGCAGGTATGCGTGAACGGGTTACAGCGCTCGGCGGAACCCTCACTATTTCCTGTACTCACGGCACGCGCGTCAGCGTCAGTTTGCCATTGCGATACGCGTAAGGACTGACGATGTTCACTTTCCTGAAAGCCCCACCGGCGGCGACGCCAGTCAGCGATAAAGCTGAAATTGATGCGCGCTATAGCTACTGGCGTCGGCACATTCTGATCACCATCTGGCTGGGCTATGCGCTGTTTTACTTCACCCGTAAAAGCTTTAATGCCGCCGCGCCGGAAATCCTCGCCAGCGGCGTGATGACACGTACCGACATCGGCCTGTTGGCTACGCTGTTTTACATAACTTATGGGCTGTCGAAATTTTTCTCCGGCATCGTCAGTGACCGCTCAAACGCCCGTTATTTTATGGGGTTGGGGCTTATCGCTACCGGTGTTGTGAACATTCTTTTTGGTTTCTCCACCTCCCTTTGGGCATTCGCGTTGCTGTGGGTACTGAATGCTTTTTTTCAGGGCTGGGGTTCGCCGGTATGCGCCCGTTTGCTCACGGCATGGTACTCCCGCACCGAGCGCGGTGGCTGGTGGGCGGTATGGAACACCGCGCATAACGTCGGTGGGGCGCTAATCCCGATGGTGGTTGGCGCGGCGGCACTGCATTACGGCTGGCGTGCCGGGATGATGATCGCCGGTTCACTGGCTATTCTGGCCGGGTTATTTCTCTGCTGGCGTCTGCGCGATCGCCCGCAAACCGTAGGCTTGCCGCCGATAGGTGACTGGCGGCACGATGAACTGGAAATCGCCCAACAGCAGGAAGGCGCAGGGCTGACTCGCCGGGAAATCCTCTACAAATACGTACTGGGGAATCCCTATATCTGGCTGCTGTCACTGTGCTATGTCCTGGTTTACGTGGTGCGGGCGGCGATCAACGACTGGGGTAATCTCTACATGTCGGAGACTCTGGGCGTGGATTTGGTCACTGCGAACTCGGCGGTAACGATGTTTGAGCTGGGCGGGTTTATCGGCGCACTGGTGGCAGGCTGGGGATCGGACAAACTCTTCAATGGCAACCGTGGGCCAATGAACCTGATATTTGCCGCCGGGATTTTGCTCTCGGTAGGCTCGCTATGGCTGATGCCGTTTGCCAGCTACGTGATGCAGGCGGCCTGTTTCTTCACCACAGGATTCTTTGTGTTTGGCCCGCAGATGCTTATCGGCATGGCGGCAGCGGAGTGTTCCCACAAAGAGGCAGCGGGAGCCGCGACCGGCTTTGTTGGCCTATTCGCTTATCTTGGCGCATCTTTGTCTGGCTGGCCGCTGGCGCGTGTGATCGATATCTGGCATTGGAACGGTTACTTCGCGGTTATTGCCATCGCGGCAGGCATTTCTGCGCTGCTGTTGCTGCCGTTCCTGAATGCCCAGTCCCCACGCGTCCGTAGCGAAGCGTGATACATCTCACCTTTTTACCTCGAATGGCGCAAAACTAAGAAATTTTCCAGGTTGTTCCTGGAAGCCATCTCAGGCCAAAGCCGCTGCTGATTTTTACAATGCCTGCTATCACGCAGGTTTTTAAATCAGGAGTAACCCATGCTGGCCTTATTAAATCAGGTGCGCAAGCCGACCCTGGATTTGCCGCTCGATGTGCGGCGCAAGATGTGGTTCAAACCGTTCATGCAGTCTTACCTGGTAGTCTTTATTGGCTACCTGACCATGTATCTGATCCGTAAGAACTTCAACATTGCGCAGAACGACATGATCTCTACTTACGGGTTGAGCATGACGCAACTGGGGATGATAGGCCTGGGCTTCTCCATCACCTACGGCGTGGGTAAAACCCTGGTTTCCTACTACGCAGATGGCAAAAACACCAAGCAGTTCCTGCCGTTTATGCTGATCCTCTCGGCTATCTGTATGCTCGGCTTTAGCGCCAGTATGGGGACCGGCTCGGTCAGCCTGTTTATGATGATTGCCTTCTACGCCCTGAGCGGTTTTTTCCAGAGCGCGGGCGGTTCGTGCAGCTACTCCACCATCACCAAATGGACACCGCGCCGCAAGCGTGGAACCTATCTGGGGCTGTGGAATATCTCCCATAACCTTGGCGGTGCGGGTGCAGCAGGCGTGGCGCTAATTGGCGCGAACGTCCTGTTCGACGGTCACGTCATTGGCATGTTTATCTTCCCATCCATCATCGCGCTGGTTGTTGGCTTCATTGGCCTGCGTTATGGCAGCGACTCCCCTGAGTCTTACGGCCTGGGCAAAGCTGAAGAGTTGTTTAGCGAAGAAATCAGCGAAGAAGATAAAGAGACCGAAGACGAATCGATGACCAAATGGCAAATCTTCGTGGAGTACGTGCTGAAGAACAAAGTTATTTGGCTACTGTGCTTCTCCAATATCTTCCTCTACGTGGTGCGCATCGGTATTGACCAGTGGTCCACTGTTTATGCCTTCCAGGAGCTGAAGCTCTCCAAAGAAGTGGCGATCCAGGGCTTTACCCTGTTTGAAGTAGGGGCATTGGTCGGCACGTTGCTGTGGGGCTGGTTGTCGGATCTGGCGAATGGTCGTCGTGCGCTGGTGGCCTGCGTTGCGCTGGCATTAATCATCGCGACTCTTGGCGTTTATCAGCACGCCAGCAACCAGTATGTCTACCTGGCATCGCTGTTCGCGCTGGGCTTCCTGGTGTTTGGTCCACAATTGCTGATTGGTGTGGCGGCAGTGGGCTTCGTTCCGAAAAAAGCTATCGGTGCGGCTGACGGCATCAAAGGTACTTTCGCCTATCTGATTGGCGACAGCTTCGCTAAGTTAGGGCTTGGGATGATTGCCGACGGGACGCCAATCTTTGGCCTGACTGGCTGGGCAGGGACTTTCGCAGCACTGGATGCCGCGGCAATTTGTTGTATCGTACTGATGGCGATGGTTGCGGTGATGGAAGAGCGAAAAATCCGCCGTGATAAGCGAATTCAACAGTTAGCGACCCAATAAAAAGTTGCAGGGTTTACTGGATTGAATAAATTCAGTAAACCCGTTTAAACGGTTACAGAGACTTAATCATCCGCACTTCGCAATCCACATGGCCAGTGCAGCCAAGTGGTTCAGAAATATGTTCAAAGCCCAGACGTTCATACAGCGCGATGGCTTCAGTCAGAAACGCTGTGGTTTCCAGGTAGCAGCGCTTAAAGTCTTTTTCACGGGCAAAATCCATTGCCTGCAACGCCAGGCGTTTTGCCAACCCTTTGCCACGCACTACCGGCAGGAAATACATCTTCTGCAATTCACAAATGTCCGGTTCGCTGCACGTTAACGGCGCGACACCACCACCACCGACGACTTCACCATCCACTTCCACAACCCAATAGGCATGACCCGGTTGGCTGTAGACCTGATAAAGCTCATCGAGATTCGGATCTGCCACGGTATAGCCTTTATCGGCGGTTAAGCCGTATTCAGCAGAGACTTCGCGGATAACGCGCGCGATGGCCGCATTGTCCTGGGGGGTTATCCGGCGCAGTGCGATTTCAACCGGAGCAGCAAGATTCATAGCGTGGACTCATTGATGATGGGGATAAATATTGAATATTTAAATACCACTGTGAAAGTTAATAAGCAAGTTCCTAAAGTAGTGAGGAAATCCCGAACCGGATTATTTCGAAGCAACTTGCTGTGGTTAAATGCTGACCGTTAAGTGTTTCATTTTCAATAAGGATTGATATGTTTGATCAGCAGGGAACTCCAGAAGTTAACCACTCAAGGAATATTACTTTTCAAGGCACAGGCAGCGGCTATTTTGGCGTATGCATTGTTAATTTTCTACTCACTCTTGTCACGTTTGGTATTTTTGCACCGTGGGCCTACGTGCGTTGTAAGCGTTATATTTACAGCAATACCGAGTTATCTGGCTCACGATTTTCTTACAACGTGAAAGGTGGATCACTATTCATAAGCTGGCTTTGCCTTTTTGTTTTCTTTGGGGCTTTAGAATTTTCAATCATTAAACAAAGCAGTCCTTTGTCATTTTGCCTGTTAGCGATATTGATATTGTTCATGCCCTATTTAGTTATTCAAAGTCTGCGTTATCAGCTGCAATCAACAACGCTAAATAATGTACGGTTCAATTTTAATGCATCAGGATTTAAAGCCTGGTGGGTGATGATGGGTGCGCCATTATTAATGCTCGCAGGTGTGCTTTTAATCTGCTCGATGATTGTCTATACCGCAAGTTCGGCCTCTTTGTTTGAAATGGAGAGGATTGTTATCACGATTGTTATTGCCATGATTGTTGGCATCCTGGGGTTTGGTGCAGTGCAGGGCGTTGCCGTCGGCATGTGGTTGAATTTATTATTCAATGGATTAAGCTTTGGAACGCAAAAATTTGCGGCTACTGTCAGTGTCAAAAAATGTGTGATGTTCAGTATTATCGGGATGCTTCTTTTGACGCCGTTCTTATTGCTGGTGTTGAAGTTAATAGCGCCGACTATTGTACACGTTGTTTTATCTGGCGGCATGATGTCACCGGACGAGCTGGCATCAGTTCAAGGAACAATCCTGATTTGTTATTTGATTTATCTGTTTGGACTCATCGTTAGCTTTAGCTATTTATACGTGATGATGCGTAATTATTATTATAAGCACGTATTGCTGAGTGAAAAAATAGCTTTCCGCTCCACTTTGACATTAGCCGGATTTGTTGGCCAGCTTGTTATTAATGGCTTAATCACTTTCTGCACATTCGGTATTGCCTACCCGTGGGCACGTATTCGTTACTGCCGCTATCTGGCAAAAAACACCTGGGTTGATGGCGATTTAGATGACTTGGAATTGCAGGATCACGACGATAAAATTGCCACCGATGTGGTGAGCCGAATTTCACGTGGGCTGGTACCTAATCTTAATTTATAGCATTCAAGCTTGATGGCATCATAAAAAAGGCCGGGAAATCTCCCGGCCTTCTCATATCAAAGCACTCAATTACAGCGCAGCGATAGTTTCTTTCTGCTCAGCCAATTTCACTTTAGCTTCGCCGCATGCCGCCAGACGTTCGCGTTCTTTTGCGACAACGGCTTCTGGCGCGCGCGCCACAAAACCTTCGTTAGACAGCTTGTTTTCGATGGATGTAATTTCAACATCCAGCTTCGCCATCTCTTTGTCCAGACGCGCAAGCTCAACTGCTTTGTCGACCAGGCCTGCCATTGGGATCAGCAGCTCTGCACCTTCGATGATTTTGGTCACGGAAACCGGGCCTTTATCATCAGCAGGCAGCAGGGTGATGCTTTCCAGACGCGCCAGGTTTTGCAGGAAGGTACGGTTCGCATTTACGCGACGTTCCGCTTCTGCACTGACGTTACGCAGCAATACTGGCAGTGGTTTGCCCGGAGAGATGTTCATCTCAGCACGCACGTTACGCACCGCGGTGATTGCCAGCTTCAGCCACTCGGTATCTGCAAACGCAGCTTCATCGTCCTGTGCGCTGTTATACGCCGGGAACGGTTGCAGCATGATGGTATCTGCGGTAATGCCTTTGAAGGTCTTCACGCGCTGCCAGATGGTTTCAGTGATGAATGGAATGATTGGATGCGCAAGACGCAGCAAACCTTCCAGCACGTTAATCAGCGTATTACGCGTGCCGCGCAATTCCGCTTCAGTGCCGCTGTTCATTACCGGTTTGGTCAGCTCCAGATACCAGTCACAGAACTGGTTCCAGGTGAATTCGTACAGAATGTTGGCAGCGATATCAAAGCGATAGCTGTCCAGCGCTTCACGGTACGCTTTCACAGTGCGGTTGAATTCCGCCAGAATCCAGCGGTCTGCCAGAGACAGAACCATTTCGCCGCCGTTAAAGCCGCAATCCTGGTCTTCGGTATTCATCATCACGAAACGGCTGGCGTTCCACAGCTTGTTACAGAAGTTACGATAACCTTCCAGGCGCTTCATGTCCCAGTTGATGTCGCGACCAGTAGACGCCAGAGCTGCTAGCGTAAAGCGCAGCGCATCGGTACCGTGTGGCTCAATACCGTTCGGGAATTGCTTCTCGGTGCGCTTACGGATTTTCTCAGCCAACTGCGGCTGCATCATGTTACCGGTACGCTTCTCAAGCAGGTCTTCCAGGGAGATACCGTCAACCATATCCAGTGGATCGATTACGTTACCCTTGGACTTGGACATTTTCTGCCCTTCGTCGTCGCGGATAAGACCGGTCATGTAGACAGTTTTAAACGGAACCTGTGGTTTGCCGTCTTCATCTTTGATGAAGTGCATGGTCAGCATGATCATGCGCGCAATCCAGAAGAAGATGATGTCGAAGCCGCTAACCATCACGCTGGTTGGGTGGAAGGTGCGTAGCGCTTCGGTATTCTCAGGCCAGCCGAGGGTGGAGAATGTCCACAGGCCAGAAGAGAACCAGGTGTCGAGAACGTCTTCGTCTTGATTCAGTGCAACGTCGTCGCCAAGGTTGTTTTCAGCGCGAACTTCCGCTTCATCACGGCCAACATATACATTGCCTTCGGCATCGTACCAGGCCGGGATACGGTGACCCCACCACAGCTGACGAGAAATACACCAGTCCTGAATATCACGCATCCAGGAGAAGTACATGTTTTCGTACTGCTTCGGCACGAACTGAATGTCGCCTTGCTCAACTGCTTCTACCGCGACTTTCGCCAGAGGTGCAGTGCGCACGTACCATTGGTCAGTCAACATTGGCTCAATAACGACGCCGCCACGGTCGCCGTATGGAACGGTTAAATCGTGTGGTTTGATCTCTTCGAGCAGGCCCATTTCATCGAACGTAGCAACTACCGCTTTACGCGCCGCGAAACGTTCTAATTTCTGGAACTGAGCTGGGATCTCATTGCTATACACATCGGCTTCTTCGCCGTTGGTATCAAACACTTCTGCGCTCTCACGGATATCACCGTCGAAGGTCAGAATGTTGATCATTGGCAGGGCGTGACGACGGCCAACTTCGTAGTCGTTAAAGTCGTGAGCAGGCGTGATTTTCACGCAACCGGTGCCTTTTTCCATGTCGGCGTGTTCATCACCCACGATTGGAATAAGACGGTTAACCAGCGGCAGAACAACAAATTTGCCAATAAGATCTTTATAACGCGGATCTTCCGGGTTCACTGCTACGCCGGTATCACCGAGCACGGTTTCTGGACGAGTTGTGGCGACAACCAGGTAATCTTTGCCGTCAGCGGTTTTTGCGCCGTCAGCCAGTGGATAACGCAAGTGCCACATAGAACCTTTAGATTCGCGGTTTTCAACTTCCAGATCGGAAATTGCGGTACGCAGTTTCGGGTCCCAGTTTACCAGGCGTTTGCCACGATAAATCAGATCTTCTTTGTACAGGCGGACGAACACTTCTTTCACCGCGTTGGACAGGCCTTCATCCATGGTGAAGCGTTCGCGCTCCCAGTCTACGGAGTTGCCGAGACGACGCATCTGACGGGTGATGGTGCCACCAGACTCTGCCTTCCATTGCCAGATTTTGTCGATAAAGGCGTCACGGCCATAATCATGGCGTGTTTTGCCTTCTTCGGCGGCAATTTTGCGCTCGACGACCATCTGGGTCGCGATACCGGCGTGGTCAGTCCCCGCCTGCCACAGAGTATTTTTACCCTGCATGCGCTGGTAACGAATCATGGTATCCATGATCGTTTGCTGGAAGGCGTGACCCATATGCAAGCTGCCGGTAACGTTCGGCGGCGGGATCATGATGCAGAAGCTTTCCTGGCTGGTGTCGCCATTTGGCTTAAAGTAGCCCTGCTGTTCCCAGTGCTCGTAAAGCGGCTGTTCGATATCTTGCGGGTTATATGTCTTTTCCATTGTCTGCTATGTCGTTCCCGGCGGGGTATGAGTCGCCGTAGTCAAGTGGAAACCAGCAACGCGGTACGCCTTATAGCGATCACGGGCCAGTTGTTTTTGAGTGTCTTCGTAAGGTACGAAGTCTATCACTTCATGGAAAGCGGTGGCAAAATCTGCGAACTGTGGCAACAGGCTAATCAGCACATCGCGCGGAGAACTACCGCGTCGTTGCGGCCAGGCCAATTCTACCGGGGCACCATAACGCGGCCCTTCACCGGCAAGATTATGCGGGACAAATGCGTGCGCGTCGCGCTGCCAAAGTGCTTCATCCAGACGGATAGCTTGTTGTTCATCAACACAAGCAATCAGCAGGCGTTTTCCTGCACGAAAGCTTTCTGCCGCCAGTTCACACACCAACGCTTCAACGGCACTCAACTCACCGGAAGGCGTGTCGTTGTCGAGCAGGTAGAACGTCGCGTTTTTCATTAAGCCAGCTTTTTCTATTGAATGGTGTTTCACTCAAACCCTCTCTTGGGTGAGGGTTTGAGTGAGGGCGTTAAATTACTCTTCGCCGTTAAACCCAGAACGGTTCAACAGGAATTGTGATAACAGCGCTACAGGGCGGCCGGTTGCGCCTTTGGCTTTACCTGAACGCCAGGCGGTACCTGCGATATCCAGGTGTGCCCAGTTGTACTTACGGGTAAAGCGCGACAGGAAGCAGGCAGCGGTGATTGCACCGCCTGGACGGCCACCAATGTTTGCCATATCAGCAAAGTTTGAGTCCAACTGATCCTGATACTCATCAGCAATAGGCAGACGCCATGCGCGGTCACCGGCTTGTTCAGACGCGCCGATCAGTTCGTGAGCCAATGGATTGTGGTTAGACATCAAACCGGTGATGTGATGGCCAAGAGCAATCACACAAGCACCTGTCAGCGTCGCCACATCGATAACCACATCAGGTTCGAAGCGCTCAACGTAAGTCAGCACATCGCACAGAACCAGGCGGCCTTCAGCGTCGGTGTTCAGCACTTCAACTGTCTGGCCGGACATCGTGGTCAGCACGTCGCCTGGGCGATAAGCACGCCCGCCAGGCATGTTTTCACAACCCGCCAGCACGCCAATCACGTTAATCGGCAGATTCAGCTCTGCAACCATACGCATTACGCCGTATACGGAAGCCGCACCGCACATGTCGTATTTCATCTCGTCCATGCCTTCGGCAGGTTTGATAGAAATACCGCCGGAGTCAAACGTCAGGCCTTTACCGACCAGCACAATTGGGCGCACATCAGGGTCGGTGCTGCCTTTGTATTCGATAACCGACATCAGCGATTCGTTCTGGGAACCATCACCTACTGCGAGGTAGGAGTGCATGCCCATTTCTTTCATCTGCTGTTCGCCAATCACGCGAGTAACAACGTTTTTGCTGTAAGAATCAGCTAACTGACGCGCCTGGGAAGCCAGATAAGCCGCGTTACAGATGTTTGGTGGCATGTTGCCAAGATCTTTTGCCGCTTTAATACCAGCAGCAATCGCCAGACCGTGCTGAATGGCGCGCTCACCACTCGTCAGTTCGCGGCGGGTTGGCACGTTAAAGACCATTTTACGCAGCGGGCGGCGTGGCTCGCTTTTATTGGTTTTTAACTGGTCGAAGCTATACAAAGATTCTTTTGCCGTTTCTACTGCCTGGCGTACTTTCCAATAAGTATTACGGCCTTTTACGTGCAACTCGGTCAGGAAGCATACGGCTTCCATTGAACCGGTATCGTTCAGAGTATTAATGGTTTTCTGGATAACCTGCTTATACTGACGTTCATCCAGTTCACGCTCTTTGCCACACCCAATCAGTAGAATGCGCTCTGAGAGGACGTTTGGAACGTGGTGGAGCAACAAAGTTTGACCGGGTTTCCCCTCGAGCTCACCACGGCGCAAAAGCGCGCTGATGTAGCCATCGCTGATTTTATCGAGTTGTTCGGCGACCGGGGACAGGCGACGCGGTTCAAAGACTCCCACAACGATGCAGGCACTACGCTGTTTCTCGGGACTACCGCTTTTTACACTGAACTCCATGCACTACGCTCCTGAATCTTAAAGACAACGGCGGTGGCTACAGCTAGAATTGCAAGCTTTCGTAACTCATCTCCGCGGTTGCGATGACTTCGTGTTAATCTTACGAGTATGTTTTTTTACGGTTTCGGCAACGTCATTTAAATCACCCTGCGTCAGTATTATGCCGGGCTTTTTAATCTTAGCGATGTTTTCGACGACTCAAGAGAATAAATGACGTATAAGCGATGAAACAAGCGATTTTCCTGCAAAAAGACTCGTTTTCACAGGCGTATTTAATGTGATTATCATAAGATATCTGGTTCGGGAGACGCTCAAAAGCCAACTTGCGATCCTCTTCATCCTGCTACTGATCTTCTTTTGTCAGAAGCTGGTCAGGATTCTCGGGGCGGCGGTTGACGGCGATATTCCGACAAACCTCGTACTTTCTCTGTTAGGACTTGGTGTGCCTGAAATGGCGCAGCTCATCCTTCCACTTAGCCTTTTCCTTGCGCTGCTCATGACGCTAGGCCGACTGTATACCGAAAGTGAAATCACGGTAATGCATGCCTGTGGTTTGAGTAAAGCTGTGCTGATCAAAGCTGCAATGATCCTCGCACTCTTTACCGGTGCAATTGCAACAGTCAACGTAATGTGGCTTGGGCCGTGGTCTTCTCGTCATCAGGACGAAGTATTGGCTGAGGCCAAAGCTAACCCTGGTATGGCTGCACTTGCTCAAGGGCAATTCCAGCAAGCGACCGACGGCAACTCAGTTTTGTTCATTGAAAGCGTTGACGGCTCAAGTTTTAAAGACGTTTTCCTCGCTCAGTTGCGCCCGAAAGGTAATGCGCGTCCATCGGTAGTGGTTGCGGATTCCGGCCATTTATTTCAACGCCCTGACGGTTCGCAGGTTGTGACGCTCAATACCGGTACGCGTTTTGAAGGTACAGCATTGCTGCGCGATTTCCGTATTACTGACTTCAAGGATTATCAGGCGGTTGTAGGGCACCAGACGGTGGCGCTTGACCCTGAAGATTCCAGTCAGATGTACATGAAAGCTCTGTGGACTAACGATGCGCCAAATGCTCGCGCTGAACTGCATTGGCGTCTGACACTCATTATGGCCGTTGTCATTATGGCGTTGATGGTGGTGCCATTAAGTGTGGTGAACCCACGGCAGGGGCGAGTGCTTTCAATGCTTCCGGCGATGTTGTTATATCTGATTTTCTTCCTGCTTCAGACCTCGCTGAAATCGAATGCGGCGAAGGGGAAAATCGATCCGATGATCTGGATATGGTTGGTTAACCTGGTCTATTTTGCCATCGCGATTGCCCTCAATGTGTGGGATACGGTGCCTATGCGCCGGCTACGTGCAAGCTTTAGCAGAACACGAGGAGCGGCATAAATGTTTGGTGTTCTCGACCGATATATCGGTAAAACCATCTTCACCACCATCATGATGACGCTGTTCATGCTGGTGTCGCTGTCGGGCATTATTAAGTTTGTCGACCAGTTGAAAAAGGCCGGGCAGGGCAGCTATTCAGCAATGGGCGCAGGTGTATATACCGTCCTTAGCATTCCAAAAGATATCCAGATCTTCTTCCCGATGGCGGCACTGCTTGGTGCTCTACTTGGGTTGGGGATGCTGGCGCAGCGTAGTGAACTGGTGGTGATGCAAGCTTCTGGTTTTACGCGTATGCAAATTGCGCTGTCAGTAATGAAAACGGCTATTCCGTTGGTGTTACTGACCATGGCGATTGGTGAATGGGTTGCTCCGCAAGGCGAACAAATGGCCCGTAACTATCGTGCACAACAGATGTATGGCGGTTCTTTGCTGACAACTCAGCAAGGCTTGTGGGCTAAAGATGGCCAAAGTTTTGTCTATATCGAGCGCGTTAAAGGCGATAACGATTTGGCGGGCGTGAGTATTTATAGTTTTAACAAAGAGCGTCGTCTGCAATCTGTTCGTTATGCGGCATCGGCCCAGTACGATGTAGAACATAAGGTATGGCGTTTGTCACAGGTTGATGAGTCAAACCTGACAAATGAGAAGCAAATTACCGGTGCTCAAACCGTTAGCGGTGAGTGGAAAACCAACCTGACCCCAGACAAACTAGGTGTTGTGGCGCTGGACCCGGACGCGCTTTCTATCAGCGGCCTGCACAATTATGTGAAATACCTGAAATCCAGTGGCCAGGACGCCGGGCGTTACCAGCTCAACATGTGGAGCAAAATCTTTGCGCCACTCTCCGTTGCGGTAATGATGCTGATGGCCCTGTCATTCATCTTTGGCCCACTGCGTAGCGTGCCAATGGGTGTGCGGGTTGTCACTGGTATCAGCTTTGGTTTCGTCTTCTACGTGCTTGACCAAATCTTTGGCCCGCTAAGTCTGGTTTACAGCATCCCGCCGATTTTGGGTGCGTTGTTACCAAGTGCGACGTTCTTCCTTATCAGTCTGTGGATGATGATGAAGCGCTCCGGCTAATAATACCCTTCATACTTCAAGCTGCACCTGCGTTGGCTGCACTCGCAAATCCCAGTCACTTACTTATGTAAGTTCCTGGGAATTTGCTCTCTTGCCGTCTTGCTGCAACTCGAATTATTTTGGGTATAGATAGTTAACGTGTAGAAATTACCGTTTCCGCCCACCCATAATACTGCCTAAAACTCCGCGAATAATTTGGTTCGTTACCTGGCGTGCCGCACTCTTCGCCAAGGTTTGCACGACGCCATCTTTCTTGCCGCCACGCGGCCCTGTAGTGCCAAACAGAATATCTTTCAGCCCGCCGAGAATGCCGTCATCAACGGCTACTGATTCACCTTTAGCGGGTGGTGCATTTTGTTGCTCACCTGCCGCCTGAACACCTTGTTGTAAGCGCTCATACGCCGATTCCCTGTCGACCGTTTCATCGTATTTACCGTATAACGGTGAATGGTTCAAAAGCCCGTTGCGTTCATCGTCAGTGACCGGCCCCATCCGTGAACAAGGGGCGATAACCATGGCTCGCTCAACCACCTTCGGGCTGCCTTTTTCATCCAGCAAAGAGATCAGTGCCTCGCCTGTTCCTAGCTCCTGAATTGCTTTTTCGGTATCGAACTTTGGATTTGCGCGCATGGTTTGCGCGGCAGTTTTAACGGCTTTCTGATCTTTAGGCGTAAAGGCACGCAGCGCATGTTGAATGCGGTTACCAAGCTGGCCGAGCACGGTATCCGGAATATCAGATGGGTTTTGGGAAACAAAATAGACCCCGACGCCTTTGGAACGAATCAGGCGAATTACCTGCTCGATTTTGTCCAACAATACCTGTGGAGCATCATTAAACAACAGATGAGCTTCGTCGAAGAAGAACACCAGTTTTGGTTTTTCCAGGTCGCCCGCTTCAGGTAATTGCTCATAGATTTCCGAAAGCATCCACAGCAGGCTGGCGGCGTACAGTTTCGGCATCTGATAGAGCTTTTCGGCCGATAGAATATTGATAATTCCTTTACCATTAGCATCAGTGCGCATCCAGTCTTTGATATCCAGCATCGGTTCGCCAAAGAAATATTCGGCCCCCTGTTGTTCAAGCTGCAACAGCCCACGCTGAATGGCACCAACCGATGCACTGCTAATGTTGCCATACTGATTCTGGAACGATTTTGCGTTATCGCCGATGTACTGCGTCGCCGCGCGCAGATCTTTAAAATCGAGCAGCAATAGACCCTGATCGTCGGCAATGCGGAAGATGATTTGCAGTACGCCGGACTGCACTTCATTGAGGTTGAGCAGGCGTGAAAGTAGCAATGGGCCAAGATCGGACACCGTTGCTCGCACCGGGTGGCCTTTTTCGCCAAAAATATCCCATAAGACAACTGGATTGCTATGAGGTGACCAGTCAGTCACACCAATTTTGGCAAGCCTTGCGAGCAGCTTTTCGGATTCAGCACCTTCTCGCGCAATACCCGTGAGGTCGCCTTTTACATCAGCCATAAATACTGGCACACCGATTTCTGAAAATGACTCGGCCAGTTTTTGCAGCGTCACGGTTTTACCAGTGCCCGTAGCCCCGGTTATTAGCCCGTGACGGTTTGCCATGTTGGGCAACAGATGCAGTTCTTGTTCGGTGGTTCTGGCAATCAGGAGCGGCGCAGTCATGGTGATTTTCCTGTGGCAACATTTCCATAAGCATAGCAAGTGGATAGGGAACGTCATCACGCAAAAATCCTTGTTTGCGGCAGCTCTCGCAGCAAAGGCTATGCTTTGCATATGTATTACTTATTGTTGGGAAACTATGTCCAGATTCTTCTTTAATGACCGTCAGCAAATGGTCGACGACGCCATCGAAGGCGTGATTATCAGCTCTCGTTTTCATAACCTGGCCCGGTTAGATACCGATCCCGCTATTCGCGTGGTGGTACGTAAAGACTGGAACAAAAGCAAAGTAGCGATTATTTCTGGCGGTGGTTCGGGCCATGAACCTGCGCACGCAGGCTTTGTTGGTAAGGGGATGCTCACCGCTGCGGTATGTGGCGACCTGTTCGCTTCGCCAAGTGTGGATGCGGTATTAAACGCCATTGTGGCCGTGACTGGCGACCGTGGTTGCCTGCTTATCGTCAAAAACTATACCGGTGACCGCCTGAATTTCGGGCTGGCAGCCGAGAAAGCTAAAAAGCACGGCCTGAAAGTGGAGATGGTTATTGTTGGCGATGATATTTCGCTGCCCGATAACAAACAGCCACGCGGCATTGCCGGGACAGTACTGGTACACAAAATTGCGGGCTTTGCCGCAGAGCAGGGGAAATCATTGAGTGATGTTCGAGACATCGCGCAAAGTGCCTGCGACAGTATTGCCAGCATCGGTGTCGCCATGCAAACCTGCAATCTTCCCGATCAAAACGAGGAAGAAGGGCGCATCAAAGGCGGTCACGTTGAGTTAGGGCTGGGTATTCACGGCGAACCTGGAGCAAGCACCGTTGCCAGCCAGAACAGCCAGAAAACAGTGGCTACGCTGGTAAAACATTTGCGTAAAAAAACCGGTAAAGAGGCAAGGCTTGCGGTGCTGGTCAACAACCTGGGCGGCGTGTCATCGCTGGAAATGGCCATCCTGACTAAAGAGTTGATGCATTCAGAAATGAAAGAGCAAATCGATTATTTGATTGGCCCTGCACCGCTGGTTACCGCGCTCGATATGAAAGGTTTTTCGCTCTCGGCCATTGCTCTGAATGAGACATTTATTAAAGCGCTGCAAGCAGATGTCGAAACCACAGGCTGGCACCCAATGGTAAAACTCCATGCGATGCCGATGCAAAAACACAGCGTCATTCGCGAGGGAACGCATGCAAAAGCGTCGGAAAACGACACGGTTAAAGCACTGGTAGGCCGCATCACGCAGACGCTTATTGAGCAGGAAAAAGTGTTGAATGCCCTGGATGCTAAAGTCGGGGATGGTGACACCGGCTCCACGTTTGCACTGGGGGCGCGAGATATCGCGCAGCTTAACGATGACGGAGAGCTGCCATTAAATGATACCGCAGCACTCCTGGAGTTAGTCGGAGAACGCCTGGCAACAGTCATGGGTGGTTCAAGCGGCGTGCTGATGTCTATTTTCTTTACGGCAGCCGGGCAAAAAGTCGCTAAAAAGCAAAAAATTGCAGATGCGTTATTGTTTGGCCTTGAGCAAATGAAACGCTACGGCGGGGCCGAGTTGGGAGATCGTACCTTAATTGATGCCTTGCAGCCTGCACTTGAAGCGCTCAAAGATAGCGACCTGAACGCTGCTGTGAACGCTGCTGTGAAGGCTGCACAAGATGGTGCGGAGGCAACGGCGCAAATGCACAAAGCCAATGCCGGGCGCTCGTCATACGTGAACAGCGATAACCTGAAAGGGGTGAAAGATCCTGGTGCGGTGGCGATTGCGGCGGTATTTGCCGGGTTGAAGTAATTGCATTGTGATTGTGTCGGATGTCGCTGGCGCTAATCCGACCTACAATTGCATGATTTGGCAGGAGATAGATGTTGCTCAAGCCTGCCCGTTCAATGCCATCTGCGTTAACCAAAGCCGTGTATCAAACTCCAGTTGGTGATATTGCGGCTCCATATGGCAGCACAGCGAATAGAATGCTTTGTTGTGATCTTTCTCTTTTAGGTGCGCCAGTTCGTGAACCACAATCATGCGCAAAAAGGCTTCTGGCCCATTCTTAAATACCGTCGCGACACGAATCTCCGCTTTGGCTTTCAGCTTGTTCCCCTGAACGCGCGAAACCGCAGTATGCAGACCCAGCGCGTTATTCAAAACATGGATCTTGCTGTCATAGGCGACTTTATTAATCGGCGGCGCATTGCGCAGATACTGGTTCTTCAGATCTTGCGTCCACGCATATAGCGCTTTATCGGTCGTGATGTTGTGCGTATCCGGATACCGTTTTTGCAGCACCTCGCCCAGACGTTGTTCCGCAATCAATGTTCTGACCTGTGCGAGCAAATGCTCGGGATAGCCTTGAAGGTAGGTTAAATTGCTCATTAGATCTCGCTCGCTCGACGTCTTTCAAAAGGCAGTTGCGCAGTTTGAGGAAAAAAAAGGGTATACTCACGCCCCCATTCGGGGATAAGCAGAAATTTTACCATCCAGGAGGGCCGATGAGCCAATTAGACGACGGTTTCCGTTCACTGACACTAAAACGTTTTCCAGAAACGGACGACGTTAACCCACTACAGGCGTGGGAAGCTGCCGATGACTATCTTTTGCAGCAACTGGACGAAATCGAAATCAGTGGCCCGGTCCTGATTTTTAACGACACTTTCGGGGCGCTGGCTTGCGTGCTGGCTGAACACAAGCCATACAGCATCAGTGACTCATATCTTAGCGAACTGGCTATCCGTGAGAACTTGCGTGAGAACGGCATCGTTGAATCCAACGTAACGTTCCTTGATAGCACCGTTAAATACCCAGAAGCGCCAGCCGTGGTCCTGATTAAGATCCCTAAAACGCTGGCACTGCTTGAGCAACAGCTTCGTGCGTTGCGCCATGTTGTGACCCCTGAAACACGTATTATCGCGGGTGCAAAAACGCGTGATATTCACAACTCAACTATCGAGTTGTTTGAAAAGATTCTTGGGCCAACCACCACGACGCTTGCGTGGAAAAAAGCGCGTCTGATCAACACGACGTTCAATGCTCCGGCAATTAAAGAAGTACCCGAAACGCTGAACTGGAAACTGGAAGGCACGCCGTGGACGATTCATAACCACGCTAACGTATTCTCCCGTACTGGTCTGGATATTGGTGCTCGCTTCTTTATTGAGAATCTGCCGACAGGCCTTGAAGGTGAAATTGTTGATTTAGGTTGTGGTAACGGCGTGGTCGGCCTGCACCTGTTGGATCAGAACCCGGATGCGAAAGTGGTATTTGTTGATGAATCACCGATGGCCGTGGCATCTAGCCGCAAGAACATCGAATTCAACATGCCAGAAAACCTGGAACGCTGCGAGTTCATGATTAATAACGCATTGTCCGGTGTTGAGCCATACCGTTTTAACACCATTCTGTGCAACCCACCGTTCCACCAGCAGCATGCCCTGACCGATCAGGTTGCGTGGGAAATGTTCCACCACGCCCGTCGTTGCCTGCAAAATGGCGGCGAGCTATACATCGTTGCTAACCGCCACCTGGATTACTACCACAAACTGAAGAAGATCTTCGGTAACTGTGACACCGTGGCTACGAACAAGAAATTCGTCGTATTAAAAGCCGTGAAACTAGGCCGTCTTCGCTAAATTTCCAGCGCTAAACGGGTGCCCTGCGCGATTGCGCGCCGGGCATCCAGCTCCATCGCCACATCCGCACCACCAATCAAATACAGTGTTTTCCCCAGTTCACGCAGCGGCTCAACCAGTTCACGACGTGAATCCTGACCGGCACAAATAATCACGTTATCGACCGCCAGCGTCTGCGACTCTCCACCGACCGTAATATGCAGCCCTTCATCGTCAATTCTTTCGTAAGTCACACCCGCCACCATTTTCACGCCACGCGCTAACAGCGTTGTGCGATGGATCCAGCCTGTTGTTTTGCCCAACCCTTCGCCTGGCTTACTGGTTTTGCGCTGCAGCATCACAATCTGACGTGGGCTTTTATGTAGATGTACGCCTTCCGGGCGTAAACCGCCCGCATGTTGCAGGCTAGTATCGATACCCCATTCCACGCAAAACTCTGCGATGTTCTGGCTGGTGGATTCCCCTTCCTGGCTTAAATACATCGCGGTATCAAAGCCAATCCCGCCAGCACCGATGATTGCCACACGGTTACCCACTGGTGCTTTCTCGCGTAGCACATCGATGTAATTGAGGACTTTAGGATGCATGATGCCGTCAATAAGCGGCAGGCGTGGCTCGATGCCGCAGGCGAGAATAACCTCGTCGAACTCTTTGAGCATTGGCGCGGTGACGTACTGATTAAGGCGAACTTCAACGCCCGTCAGCCCCAGCATGCGGCGGTAATAGCGTAGCGTTTCGTAAAATTCCTCTTTGCCGGGGATCTGCTTGGCAATATTAAACTGCCCACCGATTTCTGAAGCGGCATCGAATAATGTCACTTTGTGGCCACGTGCCGCGGCGTTGATCGCAAAAGCGAGTCCTGCGGGACCGGCTCCCACCACTGCCAGGTTTTTAAGCACGGCGGCAGGTACAACAGGCATTTTTGTTTCATGGCAGGCGCGCGGGTTCACCAGGCAGGAAGTGACTTTGCCGAGGAAAATCTGATCCAGACACGCCTGATTACAGCCGATGCAGGTATTGATCTCATCTTCACGCCCTTGCTCGGCTTTGGAAACAAACTCGGCATCGGCGAGGAATGGCCGTGCCATCGACACCATATCGGCGTCACCTTCGGCAAGGATCCTTTCGGCTGTTTGCGGATCGTTAATTCGGTTGGTTGTGACCAACGGTATCGAAACCTGGCCCTTTAGTTTGCGCGTTACCCAACTGAATGCACCGCGTGGCACAGGTGTTGCGATGGTTGGAATACGCGCTTCGTGCCAGCCAATACCCGTGTTAATCAGCGTCGCGCCTGCATTTTCAATGGCTTTGGCAAGCTGAACAGCCTCTTCAAAAGTACCGCCACCCTCTACTAAATCGAGCATCGACAGGCGGTAAATAATTATGAAATTAATCCCAACTCTTTCACGAACTGCGCGTACCACTTCGATAGCAAAACGCATGCGTCGGGTGTAGTCGCCACCCCACTCGTCATCGCGCTGGTTGGTTCTTGCCGCCAGAAACTGGTTAATCAAATAACCTTCGGAACCCATGATTTCCACGCCGTCGTATCCGGCTTGCTTCGCAAGGCTCGCACACTGAGCAAACTCTTCAATCAGCGTGAGGATTTCATCATGGGTCAATGCATGCGGCTTAAACCGGTTAATTGGAGCCTGAATAGCGGAAGGGGCGACTGGGTTTGGTTGGTAGCTGTAGCGCCCTGTGTGCAGGATTTGCAGGGCAATTTTCCCACCTTCACGGTGCACGGCGTCGGTCACGATCTGGTGATGAGCTAGTTGGCTTTCATTGTTGAGTACAGCGCCGCTTTCCACGCCAACACCTGAAGGGGAAGGGGCAATGCCGCCAGTCACAATCAATGCCACACCGTGACGCGCACGCTCGGCATAAAAGGCGGCTAAACGCTCGGCGCCATTCGGATGTTCTTCAAGTCCGGTATGCATCGAACCCATCAGCACACGGTTTTTAAGCTGGGTGAAACCCAGATCTAGCGGGGCAAACAGCGACGGATAGCTCATATTCTCTTCCTGAAAAGGTCATTATTATTATGTGGTCGGATGAGTTAGTAATTTAGCGGGATGTAGCGTAAATGTGGGAAAGTTGTCTGATGATTGTGACGTGATTCAAAGAACGATGAGGTTTTCCGCAAGGGCAAAGGATTTAAATCTTCCCCCTGGAAAAGATATTTTCTTCTTATTCCAGAGGGCATAGCTAACTGACCTTTCCGTCAAAGAGAAGGGCGCATCACCAGACCTGGAGCCTGCCACATCGAAGTGGTTAAACCGCTATCCACCAGCGTGAGCTGGTCGGCATACACCTTCGTCCATTTACGTTTCATCTCGTCATACAGCTCACGGTGCGCCCGATTTGGCGTGAATTCGCGTTGCCATTGCACAAGACGCTCACCCGCTTCGGCAAGGTCGTTAAACAATCCAGCACCTACGCCTGCGGCAATAGCACAACCGAGTGCCGTCGCCTCTTTAACGACGGGCACACGCACTGGTAACCCTGTTACATCACTCAGGATCTGGCTCCACAACGCCCCTTTAGAACCCCCGCCTGCAAATACCAATGATTCAAACTGGATGCCAGAAAAACCGGAAATCTGCTCAAGATTGCACGCAGAGACAATCGCAGCATTCTCTTCTAATGCCCGGAATAGTGTCGCTTTATTGCATTTTTCGGGGTCGATTGAGAGGTTAATAAACGACGGTGCCGCGTGATACCACTGTTTGAAATGCATGGCGTCGGAGAAAATCGGCATCACGCCGTGAGAGCCCGCAGGAACTCGCGCAGCCATATCTTCGAGTAGGGCGTAAGTGTCTACGCCAAGCCTTTCTGCCAGCAGTTTTTCTTCAGCGCAGAAGGCATCCCGGAACCAACGCATCGTCAGGCCGGTGAAGAAGCTGATGGATTCCGCCTGCACCATGTTGCTGATGACATGGGGGTTAATGCGGATATTCATCTCTGGATCGGTTTTGATAGCAGGCAGATTCACTACCTGCTGCCAGAACGTACCGCCTAAAACTGCCGCCTGTCCGGCGCGTACTACGCCAAGACCGACACAACCTAGCTGCACATCGCCACCCCCCATAACCACCGGAGTGCCAGCCAGTAAACCGCTCTGCTGTGACGCTTCTTGCGTTACACCACCAAGTACCGTACCGGTTTCTTTAACTGGCGAGAGAATATCTGCCCGCAATCCAGCCATATCCATCAGTGACGGTTGCCAGTCACGGGTCGCCAGATCAAGCATTCCTGTTGTACCCGCATTAGAAGGATCAACCGCCAGCTCGCCGCTGAGTTTTGCTGCCAGCCAGTCGCTGATCATGGTCACGGTCGCGGCCTGGCGATAAATATCCGGACGGTGATGCGCAAGCCACAACAGGCGCGGCATCGCGCTTAGCGCCAGCGTTTGACCAGAAACATGATAAACCTCGGATTCAAACTGGAAATCGTGGATCTCTTTAAGTTCGCTGACTTCACGGCTGGCGCGGGCATCAACGTTGGCACATGCCCAGATAGGATCGCCGTTACGATCGTAGAGCACGATCCCTTCGCGCATTGAACAGCAGGAAACTGCGCTGATAGCACCAGGTGGAAGATGTGCTTTTTGGAGAGCTTCACGAATGCACTGGCAGGCAAGCTGCCAGTTGGTTGAGAGGTCAAACTCCATCGATCCGGGGACATCGGTGATGCTTAAATGTTTCCATTCAGCCTGGCCGACGGCAATCTGGTGGCCTGAAGTATCAAAGATGACGGCGCGAATACTGCCCGTCCCAGCGTCTAATGCCAACAAGTAACTCATTGATTATCCCCGCAAGCTAAGGCGCGAGGTTAATTAGCCAAAGCTAACACCGCCCGCGCAGTCTCTTCTTCCGTCACCAGGCCGTTTATTCGCAGGCCTCGAAGTGCGGCATAAATAGCGTCCGCTTTGTCCACGCCTCCCGCGACACCCACAATGGTTGGAAGATGCGCCAGGTCGTCGAGCGTTACGCCAAGCAGTTCGCGGTGAATTTCCAGAGCTTCCACCAGTTCGCCATCCGCTTGCAGGAAATAGCCAAGAATATCGCCCACAGCACCTTTGCGGGCGTACATCAGTTGTTCTCCCTCGCTGATATAACCGGAACGTAAGATGGTTGCATCTCGCTTCTGGTTGATAGCGCCGATACCCACCACGGCGACATCAGCGGCCGTGGCTGCGAGAATGACATCCCGCACGCTCGACTCCATGCGTAAAATCTCCGCCACTTGTGGCGATGAAACCCGCAGTGGTGCCGGAATCATGCTAACGCTACATGCTGCATCCAATTGGCCGATGCCGGTCATATATGGCCCAACACCGCCGGAAAGTGTTACCAGACGAATCTGTTGCGAGCTGATAAAACCACTCAAATGTTGGAGGCAATTCATCGTTGCCTCACCAAATCCCACCGCCAGCAACTGCCCCGGTTCCAGAATCCCCATCAGTGATTGCGCTGCGCCAATGCCTAACCGCGTGTTCATCGGCGGGGTGTTATGCGCGGGAAGTACACGCGCAATTTTGAGGCCGAATCGCTGCTGCAACTGGGTTTCCAGTGCCAGGCATCCTTCAAAACGCGAGTTAATCTGTACGCGAATCACCCCAGATTGACGCCCTTTCTCCAGCAAGCGTGAAATCTTTAAACGTGGCAGCCCTAGCCGCTCACCAATGTCATTCTGTGTCAGGCCGTCGTGGTAGTAAGACCAGGCCACGCGTGCCAATAGCTCTTCTTCGGCCATGGGGAGTGCTGCTAGTTTCCCTTCTTCTGCTGCTCGTTTATCGCTCATAAGTGAACTCTTATTAAAATTTAGATCATATGTTCGAAGGTGCGGGGCAAGAAAATGTGAAGCACACGGCAAAAAGATCATTTTCAGATGCAAATGGTTTAGCTGATCTATTTAAAAATTTTGTGATCTCTGCCCTGTTGTAAAAATTACCCGGCGTCTACGCTTTTGAACATTATTAATTCAATTTCTCTTTTGTTCAATTGTGGAGTGACGATGCCAAACACCACCGCAATGCTTGAAGCACAACAGATAAGCAAACAGTTTTCTGGTGTGAGCGTGCTCAAAGCCATTGATTTTGCTCTGTATGCAGGGCAGGTCCACGCATTGCTGGGCGGTAATGGGGCAGGGAAATCCACACTGATGAAGATTTTTGCCGGTGTGGAAACCCCAGATAGCGGTGAACTGAAGGTACAAGGCAAAGCATTTGGGCGGCTCAAACCAGGTCAGGCGCATGAGTTAGGCATTTACCTTGTGCCGCAGGAACCGATGCTGTTCCCCAATCTGACGGTGCGCGAGAACATCCTTTTTCGGCTGCCGCGGCAAAATGATATGGAAAAGCGCCTGCAAGAGAAAATGCAGCAGCTTGAATGTCAGATCCCACTTAGCGCTACAGCCAGCACGCTGGAAGTTGCCGATCAACAGATGGTCGAGATCCTGCGCGGTTTAATGCGTGAAGCGAAGATCCTGATCCTGGACGAGCCTACCGCGTCCCTTACACCTGGCGAAACCGAACGGCTATTTCGCCAGATCCGCGCTTTGCAAAGTCTTGGAGTGGGCATTGTGTTTATCTCCCACAAATTGCCGGAAATTCGCCAGCTTGCCAGCCATATCTCAGTGATGCGTGACGGTGCCGTAGTGTTACAAGGTGAAACTGCGCAGCTTCTTGATGAGCAGCTGATTAATGCCATGACACCGAACGATCGCCAACACGCGTTAAGCGATACACAAAAATTGTGGCTGGCATTGCCGGGAAATCGTCGCACCGAACCACAGGATTTTCCGGTACTGCGCGTAGAGGAGCTGACCGGTGAGGGATTTATCGATCTTAGTTTTGAACTGTATGCAGGTGAGATCGTAGGCCTGGCCGGACTGGTGGGATCCGGGCGTACTGAACTGGCAGAAACGCTCTATGGTTTACGCCCGGTTCGCGGTGGACATATTTATTTAGAAAATCGCGAAATCAGCGGCGATCGTACCAAATCACGGCTCGATCGTGGGCTGATTTACTTGCCAGAGGATCGCCAGGTTTCCGGGCTATTCCTTGATGCGCCGATCCGCTGGAATACAGTGGTGCTGAATGAGTCGGGCCTGTGGCAACAAAGCAGGCGGGAGTCCGCGATAGTGGAACGTTACCACCGGGCGCTTGGGATCAAACTCAACGATGCCGGGCAGACGGTGCGCACGCTTTCCGGTGGCAACCAGCAAAAAGTCCTGCTGGCGCGATGCCTTGAAGCCAATCCGCTGCTGCTCATCATTGATGAGCCAACGCGCGGTGTGGATGTGGCGGCGCGAGCGGATATCTATCAGTTGATCAAAAGTGTGGCGGCGCAAAATGTTGCGGTGCTGATGATCTCATCCGATCTTGATGAGTTCAGCGGGCTTGTGGATCGCGTGCTGGTGATGCACCAGGGCGCCATGAATGGTGAGTTACGTAAGCCTGCAATCACTGTGGATCGCATGATGAGTATGGCGTTTGGCGGAGGTAAAGCATGAAAACATTGCTGCGCAACCGTGAACTCAGCGCGCTGCTGGCGATAGTTGCCCTATTTGGCGTGTTGGTCGCACTCAATCACAGCTACTTCAGCTTGCAAACGCTAAGCATGATATTCACCAGCGCTCAGATCCTGATCCTACTGGCGGTAGGGGCTTCGATGGTGATGCTGACGCGCAATATCGACGTTTCCGTGGGGTCTACTGTAGGGCTGTGTGCAATTGCTGTCGGCGTGGCGCTTAACAGCGGCTTCAGCTTGCCGGTATCGATGCTTTTTGCCTTGTTGATTGGCGCGGTGGCGGGTTTCTTTAATGGGATTTTAGTCGTCTGGCTGCGCATTCCCGCGATTGTAGCAACGCTTGGTACGCTCGGGCTTTATCGCGGCGGTATGTTGTTATGGACAGGAGGCAAATGGATTGAAGGACTGCCCCCTAATCTGAAATCGCTCTCCGAACCCGTCGCTTTGGGGATTTCCCCGCTTGGTTTTACGGTTCTTGCTTTAGTGGCTATCGCTGCCTGGGTATTTGCACGAACCGCTTTCGGGCGTGATTTTTACGCTGTTGGCGACAACCTGGCCGCTGCTCGCCAGCTTGGTGTTTCGGTAAACCGCACCCGTCTTATGGCATTCACTTTCAATGGCATGCTGGCGGCTATCGCCGGGATTATCTTCGCTTCGCAAATTGGTTTTGTACCTAATCAAACCGGCAGCGGGCTGGAGATGAAAGCTATCGCAGCTTGTGTGCTGGGCGGTATCTCTCTGCTTGGTGGTACTGGAACGGTCATTGGTGCATTTCTCGGCGCATTTTTCCTGACGCAAATCGACACCGTTCTGGTGCTCTTCAAACTCCCTGCCTGGTGGAATGACTTTATTGCAGGTCTGGTTTTACTCGGCGTACTAGTGCTGGATGGGCGGTTACGCCAGGCACTGGCGCACCATCAGCGGGCGCAAAAATACAGCCGTTTTGTACCGCCATTACCGGGTGCGAAAAATGTGCGGCCTTTTCCTCGTAAGAAAAAGGATGTGGCGTAGATGAAGCTAAAACTCAACTGGGAAGTGGCGCTGCTTCTTATTCTGGTGGCTGAAATCTTGCTGTTCGGAGCAATTAACCCACGCATGTTAGATATCAATATGCTGCTGTTTAGCACCAGCGATTTTATCTGCATCGGCATAGTGGCGCTGCCGCTGACGCTTGTGATCATCAGCGGTGGCATTGATATTTCGTTGGGCTCAACGATTGGCCTGTGCGCTATTGCGCTGGGGGTGATGTTGCAGGCGGGTTTGCCAATATCTGTGGCCATAATTTTGACCCTGGCAGTCGGCCTGCTGTGCGGATTGTTTAATGCGGCATTGATTCACTACACCGGCATCAGCCCGCTGGTTATCACGCTCGGCACGCTTTATCTGTTCGGCGGAGCGGCATTGCTGCTTTCCGGTATGGCGGGTGCGACGGGTTATGAAGGTATTGGTGGCTTTCCGGATGCATTTACCAACTTCTCCAATCTGACGCTTTTCGGTCTCCCCATTCCGCTGGTGATGTTTGCCTTTATCACGTTGATTTTCTGGCTACTGACCCACCGCGCACGCTTTGGTCGCCATATCTTTCTAATTGGGCAAAACCCGCGTGCGGCGCGTTATGCGGCACTGCCGGTGAACGGCTCACTGTATGGCGTCTACGGCATGGTGGGGTTGGCGTCGGCTATTGCGGCGATTGTGCTGGTTTCGTATTTCGGTTCGGCGCGCTCTGATTTAGGGCGTGACCTGTTAATGCCTGCTCTAACGGCGGCAGTGCTGGGTGGGGCGAATATTTATGGCGGTTCCGGTTCGATTTTAGGTACCGCGCTGGCGGCGTTATTAGTCGGGTATTTGCAACAAGGTTTACAGATGGCTGGCGTGCCTAATCAGGTATCGAGTGCGTTGTCCGGTGCGCTGTTGATTGTGGTGGTCATTGGTCGTTCGGTGAGTTTGCACCGCGAATATCTACAAGCGGCGTGGCGTCGTTTGCGCGGTAACAGAAAACTAACGGGAGTGTGATTATGAAGCAGACAACAAAACGCGTCCTGCAACTCAGTGCATGGGCATTAGCTTTTGGTGTGGTTAGTGTGCAAGCCGCCGACAGGATTGCCTTTATTCCAAAACTGGTTGGCGTGGGCTTCTTTACCAGCGGTGGTAATGGCGCGATGCAGGCGGGCAAAGATCTCGGTGTTCCGGTGACTTACGATGGGCCAACTGAACCAAGCGTCTCCGGCCAGGTGCAGCTTATCAACAACTTCGTCAATCAGGGTTATAACGCGATTATTGTCTCAGCGGTTTCGCCTGATGGGCTGTGCCCTGCGCTTAAACGCGCCATGCAGCGCGGGGTAAAAGTGCTGACCTGGGACTCTGATACTAAGCCTGAATGCCGCAGTATTTACATCAACCAGGGAACGCCGCAACAGCTCGGCGGCATGCTGGTGGATATGGCGGCCAAACAAGTTACTAAACCTGCTGCCAAAGTTGCATTCTTCTACTCGAGCCCAACGGTGACGGATCAAAACCAATGGGTGAAAGAGGCAAAAGCGAAGATTGCGAAGGATCATCCAGAATGGGAAATCGTCACCACACAGTTTGGCTATAACGATGCCACCAAATCTCTGCAAACTGCCGAAGGGATCTTAAAAGCGTACCCGGATCTGGATGCGATCATTGCGCCCGATGCTAACGCATTACCTGCTGCCGCACAGGCTGCTGAAAATCTGAAACGCACCAATGTGGCGATTGTCGGTTTCAGCACGCCGAACGTCATGCGCCCGTATGTTGAACGCGGCACTGTTAAAGCCTTCGGTCTATGGGACGTAGTGCAACAGGGTGAAATTGCGGTGAACGTCGCAAATACCATGCTGAAAAAGGGCGATCTTAACGTTGGTGACACTGTTGATGTGGCGAAAATTGGCAGCCTGAAAGTCGAGCCGAATAGCGTACAGGGCTATCAGTATGAAGCGAAAGGCAACGGTATTGTGCTGCTGCCGGAGCGCGTAGTGTTCACCAAAGAGAACATCGGTAAATATGACTTCTGAGGAGGGAAAAATGGCAGATCTTGATGATATCCGCGAAGGCAAAGATTACGGCATTGGCCGTCCTCAGGAGAACAAAGCGTTTTACCTGAAGGGCAGCGGGGCGCTGGACTGGGGAATGCAGTCGCGCCTGGCGCGAATCTTTAACCCTGATTCCGGGCGCACCGTGATGCTGGCCTTCGACCACGGTTATTTCCAGGGTCCGACGACGGGCCTTGAGCGCATTGATTTGTCGATTGCGCCGCTATTCCCGGAAACGGACGTGCTGATGTGTACGCGCGGTATTTTACGCAGCGTGGTTCCGCCAGCCACCAACAAACCGGTGGTGTTGCGGGCCTCAGGCGGGAATTCAATTCTCAGCGAATTATCGCGTGAAAGTGTGGCTGTGACGATGGAGGATGCGTTGCGCCTCAACGCCTGTGCGGTGGCGGCGCAGATTTATATCGGCAGTGAATACGAGCATCAGTCGATCAACAACATCATCAAGCTGGTGGACGAAGGCACACGCTATGGCATTCCAACTCTCGCTGTAACCGGTGTGGGTAAGGAGATGGCGCGTGATGCGCGTTATTTCTCGCTCGCCAGCCGAATCGCTGCAGAAATTGGGGCGCAGTTTGTGAAAACCTATTTTGTCGAAGAGGGTTTCGAGAAGGTTGCTGCCAGTTGCCCTGTGCCGATTGTTATCGCCGGGGGTAAAAAATTGCCGGAACAAGAGGCGCTGGAGATGTGTTTCCGGGCCATCGACCAGGGCGCATCGGGCGTGGATATGGGGCGTAATATCTTCCAGTCAGACGCGCCGCTCGCCATGCTAAAAGCGGTGAAAAAGGTGGTGCATGAAAATGTTCCCGCCCGCGAAGCGTATCAATTTTGGCTGGATGAAAAACACCATGGAGGCAAGGCATGAACGTGACGCTGGTGGAAATTAATATTAAACCGGAGCGCGTGGACGAGTTTATGGATGTGTTCCGTGCCAATCATGAAGGCTCAATCAAAGAGCCGGGGAATCTGCGTTTTGATGTGTTGCAGGACCCGGATATTGCTACGCGGTTCTTTATTTATGAGGCCTACCAGGACGATGAAGCCGTGCTGGCGCATAAGCAAACGCCGCATTACTTAGCGTGTGTTGATAAGCTTGAAGGGATGATGTCAGAACCGCGTAAGAAACGCAGTTTTGTGGGGTTGTTGCCTTAGGTGTGATGCCGTTTAGCCCTCTCCTTCAAGGAGAGGGTTAGGGTGAGGATGGTTCGAAACTAACGAATAAACTCAGCAAAGCTTGCGGCATTTTGCTTCAGATATTCCGGGAAGTCCCCGCTTTGCAGATCCACAACCTTAAGGTTTCTTTCTCGCGCCCAGATATCTAGCCCGTTCTCAATCGCATTCTGGATATGTTCTTGATTATTCAGCTCTGGCGTGTCGTATTCGGTATGCGAAATCGTCGACATTTTTTCTGAAATTCGTTCTGCGGTCATGATCCACGAAAAGTGCCAGCCACCATTTTGAATGGTTTTTGTCCTGAATTTTAGATAGTTCCATTTGAACCACTGCTTATGCAAAGCGGAACGTTTTAAATTACGTAACGTTTCTGGTTGGCCCATAAAGAAGGTTTTTAAGTTTTTATAACTCGTTATGCGCGGTGCGGGGCAAATACGGGCTTTACCATCTTTATTAAAGACTTGTAGATTAAATTGATAGTTGTAAAACGTTTGATACAGAACTGAGCACAAATAATAAGGTTTGTGTTTTGCAATCGCATCAGGATGTATTATTTCATCAACATCAGAAATAATAATCGTGTCGTCATCTTTCGCCCCTTCAAGCCCTTTCATGATGGCATTACGCGTACGTGATTCATTGGTCCAGCAGTCTGCATCAGGCTTTTCGTCAAAGACGACGTAGATAATTTTGTCCTTAAATTTCGAGAACTTATTGATATCAAAATGCAACTCTACCGGCAGGCCAGTAAAGGAGTGAGTTGATTCAACAATAACAAATTTATCAACATAGTCGTTGAGTACATTGAGCCGTAAATCCAGCAACATATCTTCATCGTAATAGAGGAAGCAGTCGTAAATCATGAGGAGGCGACCAGGTTTAATAATTTTTGAGAGGCGCAGTGTATAACGTTCAATTAGCGAAAAAAATAAGCCTGCTTATTATACCCCCCGGCACTTGATCTCCGGGGGATAATTCAGTCAAAGAACTAACTCTGTTTTATTAGTGCTAGCGTAAAGTGATTTCAATGCCTTCCGCGCACAGCCCAACACATGTTCACACTGCTCAATCGTGATAGTCAGTGGAGGCTCAACACGAATGGTTTTCGAATTGTTGAGCGTTCCGGCGACCAGCACCTGCTGGCGGAACATAACACTTGCAAAGTTATAGCCAATTTCGTTGTCGCTAAACTCGATGGCAATCAATAAACCTTGCCCGCGGGCATCAACCACCAGTTCCGGAAACTCGCGTTTCAGGGCCTGGAAGCCATCCACCAACAGTTGTCCTTTCTGTTGCGCTTGTGCCGGTAGATTCTGTTCAAGCAGCACATGAATGGTTGCAAGTGCAGCCGCGCAGGCCAGCGGATTGCCGCCAAATGTTGTGGTGTGCAGGAAAGGATTATCAAACAGCACAGAAAATACTTCTTCTGTCGCAACGGTGGCACCAATCGGCATTACGCCACCGCCGAGTGCTTTGGCGAGGCATAAAATATCAGGCTGCACGTTCTCATGTTCACAGGCGAACATTTTGCCCGTACGTCCCATACCGGTTTGCACTTCATCGAAAATCAGTAGTGCACCAAATTCGTCGCAAAGCTTACGCACCGCAGGCAAATACCCGGCTGGTGGGATAATCACACCGCCTTCACCTTGAATAGGTTCAAGGATTACGGCTGCGACATCATCGCCGGTTTTACGGCATTCGCTTAACATAGTGCGCATCGCGTCTATATTGCCGAACGGAACATGCCTGAAACCCGGAAGTAACGGCATAAACGGTTTACGGAAAGCCGATTTTGCTGTTGCTGACAACGCCCCGAGAGATTTGCCATGAAACGCGCCACTGGCTGCGATAAAGGTAAATTTCCCGCGTGGAGATTGATAGGCCTTGGCGAGTTTAATCGCGGCTTCAACTGATTCTGTACCGCTGTTGCTAAAGAAGCTGTATTTGAGTTTACCCGGAGTGAGGGTCGCAAGCGTTTTGGCGAGCATCGCCCGTAAGGGGTCGAGCAGCTCCTGACTGTGCAGGGGTTGTTTTTCAAGCTGATGCTGTACGGCGGATACCACTGTTGGATTACGGTGCCCCACGTTAAAAATGCCGAACCCACCCAGACAATCTAAATATTCCTTACCCTGGGTGTCGACAAGCGTATTTAAACTACTCGCTTGCCACTCTACGGCTCCGTAATCCCCGCCGGCGGTCACTGATTTGCGATACTCAAGAAAACCCGGATTCACATGCTGTTGGAAGTTTTCGATAACCTCTCGGTTTAGCGCTTTCATCTCCTCATGGGTGAGTGTCTTCTTTTCGATGATGTTCAAAGCGTGCGCTGTGCAGGCAAGAGCCGAAGCGCTAGTCGGTAACCTGTTCAAAATGTGCTCCTGGGAATGGCGTATCACGCGATACACATAACAAGTATTGCAGGGAATACGCCACTTCGCTTCCCCTAACAAAAATCAGGATAAACGATCTGGGGGATTTGGGATTGCGTAATAATTAATCACAAAGAGTCACGTTTTGCGGCTAAATATGCTGGTCAGAGGCGAGTTTGCTATGTGATATCTGGTTTTATTGCACCATAACCATGCGTCATGCTGCTTATTGGTGCGTTTACAGGTTGCCGCTTACGCGGCATCCATGCGGTGCTCGCCTCGCACCAGAGCAGCGCGGTCAAACTCATGTTTAATGATGCCGCCTGCCATATATGCTGCGCGGTCCGACATATGCGCAATCACATCGGCATCATGGCTAACGAGCAGATAGGTCATGCCGAACTGTTGTTTGAGGCGATTTAACAGATTGAGAATTTCGGCCTGCACCGACATATCGAGTGCCGAAGTGGGTTCATCAAGCAGCAGAATTTTAGGCCGCAATAGCAGCGCTCGCGCAATAGCGACACGTTGGCGCTGCCCGCCGGAAAGCTGGTGCGGATAGCGCTTCATTGTATCCGTTGGTAGCCCTACCTGAAGGAGCGCCTCTTCCACGCGATCAGCTATTTGCACTTCCCCATGAATTATTAGCGGCTCAGCCAGCGTGCGATAAATGTTGTGATTAGGGTGCAAAGAGGCATACGGGTCCTGAAACACCATTTGCACGTTACGGCGCAAATCACCCTGAAAACGCACGCCGGGTTTAATTACCCCATCCAGCAGTTTTACTCCACCTTGCCACTCGCGTTGTAAACCCGCAAGGACGCGCAAAATAGTAGATTTCCCACACCCTGATGCGCCAATTAAACTGAATGTTTCCCCTGAATTAATGGCGAAACTGGCATCGCGAACGGCGGTTTTGGTCTGGCCTTTCGCGCTAAATTGCACGCATAGATTACTGACTTCAACGATCGCCATGATGTTCTCCCTGTAAATTCTGGCTGCGGTCTAAAGTCGGTAGCATCATGCCGTAAGTTGCAGCGTTAGGGCGGCATGTCCAGAGCGTACGGGTATAAGGATGTGTTGCTGCGGCAAGCTGACTGGCAGCCATCTCATCCACTTTTTGTCCCTGATACATCACCAGTACACGTTGGCAATGCTGTGCAACAAGCGGCAGATCGTGGCTTATCAGCAACATTGCCATCTGGCGCTGCTCGCACTGTTCAACCAGCAGTTCCAGAATCTGGTTGCGCAGACGAGCATCCAGCGCAGAAGTCGGTTCGTCGGCGATCAACACTTTTGGATTGTTGACCAGAGCGATTGCGATCATCACGCGTTGCCCCATGCCGCCGGAGAGTTCTGCTGGGTAGCGTGACAGCACATTTTCCTGTAACCCAACAGCGCAGATCACTTCATGGATCCGCTCACGGCGCTGTGAACCAGATAGCTTTTGATGCAAGCGCAGTGCTTCATCAATTTGCTGTGCAACGCTTTTCACCGGGTTGAGTGCGTAGCGTGGGTCTTGTAAAACCATCGCGATATCATTACCACGCAGGCGTTGCCAGTCACGGTTACGCATACTGAGCAGATCGTTATCCAACACTTTGAGCTGAGTTGCGCTTACCTTGCCCGGTTTACGCACCAGACCCATTAACGCTCTGGCGGTCATCGATTTACCCGATCCCGATTCGCCTACCAGTGCCAGTCGTTCGTTACCTAGCGTGAATGAGAGATTATTTACGACCCGAGCGCCCGGGTAATCAATGTTCAGATCACGAACTTCAATACGATTCTCAGTCATTTCCAGGCTCCAGCACGTCGCGCAATCCATCACCCAGTAAGTTAAACGCCAGGCTGCTAATCAAAATGGCGGTACCTGGAATTGCGGCAATCCACCACTGATCGAAAATAACCTGCATACCGTCAGCGATCATCGAACCCCATTCTGCCATTGGCGGTCTTGCCCCCAGGCCTAAGAAACCCAACCCCGCTGCGGCTAGAATAATCCCAGCTAAGTCGAGCGCCAGGCGCACAATCGCCGAAGGTAAACACAGCGGCAGAATATGGCCGGCTAAAAGGCGTGTCCCACGAATTCCCATCATTTCTGCGGCGGCGAGATAGTCACTATGGCGCAGGCGCTGAATTTCGCTGCGCGCCTGGCGCGCATAGGCAGGCCAGGTGGTCAGCGCCAGTGCGAGTGCACCGTTGATAAGCCCTGGGCCAAGCATTGCCACAAAAGCAAAGGCCAGAATCAGGCGTGGCATCGACATAACTACGTCGGTAAAACGCATTAACACCCGCTCCAGCCAACCGCCGTAATAGCCCGAAAGAATACCGATCAGCAGCCCAACGGGGAGCGTGATCACTGTGACTAGCAACACCAGGCCAAGAGCAGGGCGTGAGCCATAAATCAGACGTGAGAGCAGGTCGCGACCATAGCTATCGGTGCCCAACCAGTGCTGAGCATTGGGTGCCTGCAGACGTGCTGCGGCATCCTGCCAGTTCGGATCAAACGGTGCGAGTAGCGGAGCGAAGATGGCAATCAGCACTAGCAGGGTAATGATGATTAACCCGCACAGTGCCGCCGGTGAGCGCAATGTGCGGCGTAAAAAGAGATAAGACGGCATTAGCGCACCCTCGGATCGGTGACACGCACCAGCACGTCAGTCAGATTGTTGATAATGACAAACGACACGCCAATCAACAATGTGCCGCCCATAATCGCTGTGGTGTCGCCCGCAAATAGAGCGGTGGTGAGATAGCGCCCAATACCCGGCCAGGAGAAGACCGTTTCAGTCAGTACCGCACCTTCGAGCATGCCGGTGTACGCCAGCGCAATAACCGTAAACAATGTGCCGCGAATATTGGGCAGCACATGGCGCACCAGAATCGCCATCTCCCCGGCGCCTTTGGCGCGTGCCAGCGTGATGTACTCTTTGTTCATTTCGCTCAGGCAGGCGGTGCGCGTGAGGCGCGTAATGCTCGCCAGCGAGTAATAGGCCAGCAGCAACACCGGTAAAGTCAGGTGGTTGATGGCGTTCATAAACGCATCACGATCGCCAGATAGCCAGGTATCGACCAACACAAAGCCAGTTTTGGCTTCCACGCTGTACTGATAAATATCGTCCAGACGCCCCGGCCCGGCACTCCATTGAAGCCGCGCATAGAAAAACGCCAGCATCAGCAGCCCCAACCAGAAGATAGGGACTGAATTGCCAAGCAGTGTGAACGTGCGTACTGCTAAATCCCACGGTGAGCCGGCAAATCGAGCACAAAGCACACCAAAAATAACGCCCATAACGCTGCCAATAATCAGCGCTAGGGTCGCAAGTTCAAGTGTTGCCGGGAAGGCGGCGAGTAAATCGTGTAATACAGGCTGCCCAGTGGCGCTGGCGGTGCCTAAATCTCCATGAGCAAGACTGGTCAGGTAATGCCAGAACTGAACGGGAAGGGGCTGGTCCAGACCAAGCTGGTGGCGCACCTGATCGTAAGTGGCCTGGCTTGCATGATCGCCAACGATTTGCAGTACACGATCCACTGGGGAAAGTGCCGACAGGGCAAAAGTGATAAGCAGTAAACCGATAATCGTTAGCGCCAGGGTAAACAGCCCCTGGAGCAGCGTCAACAATGAGCGGCTTACGCGACTCGAGGCTGAAAGGTTGGAGATGTCTGACATGTGGAACTCTTCTTAAACATATTTCGCGGATTGTCTCCTTCCCCCTAAGAGAAAGGAGACAAAGCAGTTATTTGCTCACTCGATCGTAATACACCATATCCGCATTCAAACCTTGCTGGTAGCCCTTCACATTCTCACGCACCACGATCTGGGTTTTACCCTGATCAACAAATACGTACGGCGAATTGTGCTGAACTTCTTCCTGTATTTTTTTATACAGATCCAGGCGTTTCGCCGGGTCAGCTTCCGCAACTGCGGCCAGAGTTTGCTTGCTCAACTCCGGGATTTGCCAGCCGTTTAAGCCTGCAACGGTACTTGCTTTGCCATCGTTATAAGCAAAGGCACTGGCGTTGGAGTGGGCGTCAAAGTAATCCGGGATCCACAGACGAATCGCCGCCTGATGCTGTTTAGCACGAACACGAGCGTACACCTGGCTGCCTGCGGCTGGCAGAAGATCAATCTTCACGCCGCCCTGAGCAAAGCTTGCCTGCATAGACTGCGCGATAGTGATAAACGGTGGTTTATTTTCTACATCCAGCGTGAAGTGCGCGTCTTTGATGCCTGCTTTAGCGAGGATCTCTTTCGCTTTTGCCGGGTCAAATTTGAATGGATTGTTGTCCAGAGCCCCGGCGAAACCAACCGGCAGGAAACTTTGGTGAATAAAGTACTGGCCTTTCAACAGATCTTTGGTGATGCCCTGGTAATCCACCAGATAACGAGAGGCTTCCCAGAGGGCAGGGTTTTTCAGCAGCGGGTTAGCATTATTACCGGCGTTGAACACCATATAGTTCTGCTCGGCAGAAGGGATGCTCAACACTTTCACGCCCGGTTTTCCTTCCAGCGCGCTGGTCTGATCCGCACCCAGGTCGCGGGCAATATCCGCGTCACCTTGCTGAATCAGCAAGCGGCGAGCGGCAGGGTCTGGCACGTTTTTAATAATGATATTTTTAACTTTAGGCGCGTCACCCGGTGAGGTTGGGTTCGCGTCTAACACAATCGCCTGATGCGGCTGGTAAACGCGCATCTTGAACGGGCCGCTGCCAGCCGAGTGCATTTTCAGCCATTCGTTACCGAAATCACCCGCTTTCGCGTTCGGGGTAACGGCTTTTTCATCCACGATAGAGGCAATCGGCGTGGAGAGAATATTCAGTGCTACCGCCGGGCTAACATCAGCCGTCCAGTGCAATTCCAGCGTGTGGTCATCGACCTTTATCAACTGGCTGGCGATATTGTCTGGCTGCCAGCCAAGTACGTTAAGAATAAACGCCGGGGACTTATTAAGTGTCACCGCGCGGGTATAAGAGAAGATCACGTCTTCCGGGCGCAGTGGATTACCCGATGAGAATTTGGCATCCGGGCGCAGTTTAATGGTCAGTTTTTTGTTAGCCGCATCGCCCTGCCAGCTTTCTGCCAGCACCGCGACTAATTTGGCCGGGTCTTCACGGTCGGCCTGCACCAGGCGCTGGTAAAGGCTTGGCACCGTTTGAATGCTCGACAGTTCATTAGCTTCCGCAGGATCAAGGCTGACGATATCGTCCAGTCCCTGGGCAACAATTAAAGTATTTGGCGGTGTGGCGGCAAAGCTGCTTGCGGAGATCGCAGCCAGCAGTAGTAATGGCAGTAATTTTCTTTGCATATTGCACCCTGCGTAAAAGATAGGAATTCTTTATGAGTTGTTATTCGCGGACTGGGTTACGTTAGGTGAGTAATGGATATTCACAAAGTCCAAAAAATACTTTGCTTATAAATTTTAGACATAACCAATTCCTTCCAGGAATGAGGGTTAAAGCCCGAAATGAAAACGCCGGGCATTGGCCCGGCGCTTTTGATGCTGCTAAAAATTACTCGTTGATGCGCGGGTGCTGATCCACCAGATTGGTACGCTTCGCCTGTAATTCTTCAATCTCACGGTCGATATCTTCGATTTTTTGCTCGATGTTATCGTGGTGTTCCTGAACAATTTCACGCGCTTCGGCGATATCAGAGGCCGCAGGCGTTGCGCCTTTCAGCGGTTTATTCGCCGTCTCTTTCATGGTCAGGCCGGTAATCAAGCCGACAACCGCCACCACCATCAGATAATACGCTGGCATCATCAGGTTTTCGGTCGATTCCACTAACCACGCCGCAACCGTTGGGGTCACACCCGCAACCAGCACCGAAATATTAAAGGCACTGGCTAAGGCACTGTAACGAATATGCGTCGGGAACATGGCGGGCAGAGTCGAAGCCATCACCCCAGTGAAGCAGTTCAGCACGACTGCCAGAATCAGCAGCCCGGCGAATATCAGCCCCAGCACATTACTGTTAATCAGAATAAAGGCCGGGATCGCCAGAACAAGCAATGCCAAGCTACCGACGACGATAAATGGACGGCGGCCAAAACGGTCACTCAGCAGGCCAATCATCGGCTGCACAAACAGCATCCCAATCATAATGGCGATAATAATCAGCACGCCGTGCTCTTCGGAATAATGCAGATTGTGCGACAGGTAACTTGGCATATACGTCAGCAACATATAGTAGGTGACGTTGGTGGAAATAACGATACCGACACAGGTCAGCAGGCTGCGCCAGTGTTTGGTTGCAATCTCCTTGAACGAGACTTTTGGGCCATCAGTCAGACCTTCTTTATCGCCTTGTTCAAGCTTTTCGATGTGCTGCTGGAACGCTGGAGTTTCTTCCAGTGCATGGCGCAGATACAGGCCGATAATCCCTAATGGCAACGCCAGGAAGAACGGCAGACGCCAGCCCCATTCAAGGAAGTTAGCTTCACCGACGATAGCGGTAATCAGCACCACGACACCCGCACCACAGACAAAACCGGCGATGGAACCGAAGTCCAGCCAACTGCCCATAAAGCCGCGTTTACGGTCTGGTGAGTATTCGGCGACAAATATCGAAGCACCAGTGTATTCACCACCCACTGAGAACCCTTGCGCCATTTTCGCAAGTAACAACAGGATTGGCGCCCAGATACCAATAGTCGCGTACGACGGAATCAGGCCAATACAGAAGGTACTCAATGACATAATGATGATGGTAATGGACAGGATCTTCTGGCGACCATATTTGTCACCGAGCATGCCGAAGAACAGACCACCCAACGGGCGAATCAGGAAGGGAACGGAGAAGGTACCCAGTGCGGCAATCATCTGCACACTAGGGCTGGCATCCGGGAAGAAAACCTTACCGAGGGCGTAAGCAACAAAGCCGTATACGCCGAAATCAAACCATTCCATCGCATTGCCAAGCGATGCGGCGGTAATTGCCTTTTTGAGGCGACTATCGTCGATGATGGTGACGTCACTGACCTTAATAGGTCTGACTTTCTTTTTCCTTTTTAACATTATTATCCTCTTTTTCCTTGCGGGGGCGAAACGGCCCCGTACTAAGTGTAGTGTGCCGATTGCAAATTGAAGGTCAAAACTCCAGCACTTAGCGTCACTATGACATTTTCATTAATAACTTCATGAAATTAATGGGAAATGTGTTCTCCATCCAAAATCATTATAAAAAATATGGCTTAGTTAAAAAAGTGTGATCGCCGTCAAGTTTAACCGCTAAAGTAAAATTTTGCAGCGCCGAAATAACAATACAACTAAAAATATTAACAATTGGATAACCTGCCAAGGGAGTTGCTATGACTGCGCGCGCGGCTGCTACACAGCATGAATACCTGCTTGATGACGACACGACATTGATGTCGACAACCGATTTAAAAAGCACAATCACCCATGCGAACGACGCATTTGTGAAGGTGAGTGGTTACCATCTTCATGAACTCACCGGGCAGCCCCACAACCTCGTGCGTCATCCCGATATGCCCAAAGCCGCCTTTGCCGATATGTGGTTCACCCTGCAAAAAGGTGAGCCGTGGACCGGTATCGTTAAAAATCAGCGCAAAAACGGCGACTATTACTGGGTAAGGGCGAATGTTGTGCCGGTGGTTCGCAATGGCAAGACGACGGGCTATATGTCAATTCGTACTAAAGCGAAGCCTGGAGAGATCGCCGCGGTCGAGCCGCTGTATAAAGCGCTCAAAGAAGGGCGCTGCAAACGTCGCCTGTTTAAAGGCCTGGTTTTGCGTAAAAGCTGGCTGGGGAAATTACCCGCGTTACGGCTGCGGGGCCGTATTCGTATGATCATGAGTTGCGTGTTTGTGCTGATGATGGCCGCTTCTTTATCGTTAGGTCTGGGTTCGCTTCCGGTGTTGATTAGCGTGCTGGCGAGTGTGGTGGCTTGCTTGCTGCTCGAATGGCAAATTGCGCGCCCGCTGGAAAATGTCGCCCGCCGGGCGCTGGAAGTCGCCACCGGAGATCAACAGCATGTGCAGCATCTTGCGCGAACGGATGAAATTGGTATGACGCTGCGTGCCATTGGCCAGCTAGGTTTGATGTGCCGCTGGCTAATTCATGATGTCAGCCATCAGGTTGAGAACGTGCGCAGCGGCAGCGAAACGCTGGCCCAGGGCAATGTGGAGCTCAATGAGCGCACGCGCCAGTCGGTGGTCAATGTGCAGCAAACCGTTACCACTATGGGCCAGATGGCGGTGTCGTTGCAGAACAATTCAGAAACTGCCGCAGCCGCTGATAAGCTTTCAAGTTCCGCGAGCGAGGCCGCAGCCCACGGTGGCAAGGCGATGGAAACTGTTGTGACTACCATGGATGACATCGCCGACAGTACGCAACGTATCGGCTCCATTACCAGCCTGATCAATGACATTGCCTTCCAGACCAATATCCTGGCGCTTAACGCGGCGGTAGAGGCAGCACGCGCTGGAGAGCAGGGCAAAGGTTTTGCTGTAGTTGCCGGAGAAGTGAGAAACCTGGCGCAACGCAGTGCAACGGCGGCGAACGATATCCGCAAGCTGATTGATGCCAGCGCCAGTAAAGTGCAATCCGGTACCATTCAGGTTCACGAAGCTGGGCGCACCATGAATGATATTGTTTCCCAGGTGCGAAATGTCACGCAGCTGCTTGGGCAAATCAGCCTTGCCACTTCAGAACAGGCAGAAGGGTTATCTGATTTAACCCGCGCGGTGGCTGAACTGGATGCCATCACGCAAAAAAATGCGGCATTGGTCGAAGAAAGCGCAGAAGTGTCGGCGATGGTGAAACATCGGGCAACGCGTCTGGAAGATGCCGTGACGGTTTTGCATTGATGTTAAATGGCACATTTTTCACCCCATGTCGGTGGATTATTAGCTAGTCTGGGACTAATTGAATTTTTACTCACGACCCTATCAATGGAGAGCGTTATGACTCAGTCGTCCCAGATTAACCGCCGCTTTGTGCTGGCGAAACGCCCGCAAGGCATGCCGACCAGTCAAGATATCAAGCTGGAAGAAGCGCCTGTCCCGCAACCCGCTGCAGGACAATTACTGCTGCGCACGCTCTATTTATCTCTCGATCCGTATATGCGCGGGCGCATGGATGATGCCGAATCTTATACGCCACCACTTGCCATTGGCGATGTGATTGGCGCGGGCACCGTGTGCCGTGTCGAAAAATCCGAACATGCGGACTATAAAGCGGGTGATCTGGTCCTGGCCTATACCGGCTGGCAGGATTACGCATTGTCTGATGGCAGTGATGTGCAAAAACTCGATCCGAATATGCAGCACCCTTCATATGCGCTTGGTTTGCTCGGCATGCCTGGTTTTACCGGGTATATGGGGCTGACCGATATTGGCCAGCCAAAAGCCGGAGAAACCGTGGTGGTCGCAGCAGCCAGCGGTGCAGTGGGGTCGGTTGTCGGGCAAGTGGCAAAACTGCTGGGCGCAAAAGTCGTAGGGATTGCAGGGGGCGCGGATAAATGCCGTTACGTCACTGAAACGCTGAAATTTGACGCCTGCATTGACCACAAAGCCCCAGATTTTGCCGAACAGCTGAAAAAAGCCTGTGACAAAGGCATTGATGTCTATTTTGAAAATGTCGGCGGCGCCGTGTTTGATGCGGTTCTGCCACTGCTGAACACCAAAGCACGTGTGCCGGTATGTGGTGTTATCAGCCAGTACAACGGTGCTAATAGTGCATTTGAACAGGACAGATTACCGCTGCTGATGGGCACGATCCTTAAAAAACGCCTGCGTGTGCAAGGCTTTATTATTTCTCAGGATTACAGCGACAGCTACCCGCAATTCTTTAAGCAGATGAGCCAGTGGCTGGCGGAAGGTAAAATCCAGTTCCGCGAAGATATTGTTGATGGCCTGGAACACAGCGTGGAAGCATTCCGCGGTTTGTTGAGCGGCAAGAACTTTGGCAAGGTGATTGTTAAAGTCGCAGAGTGATGTATAAAGCGGCGCAGTTCGCGCCGCTTTTATTTATCTTTAAATGGCCCGTCAATCACTGAATTTCTCGCTAACAAATCCGATGTGAACACATTCTCTTTCGACAAATATCCACCATCTAGCATCGATATTAAGCGGTTGATCACCTCGCTTATCATATCGCTCACCGGATCTTTGATACTGGTTAAAGCAGGTGAGAGATAAGGTGCGGTAGGTATATTATCGAAACCGATAATTGATATTTCATGAGGCACCGAAATACCCAGATCGTTTAATTGTTTCATTGCACCAACCGCCATTTCATCGTTACTGGCGAGGATTGCGCTGATCTTGTTTTTGCGCGCAAGCAACGTTTCAACTGCCGCAACTCCGCTGGCTGGCGTCCATTTTCCTTGTGCAATCAGATCTTCATTTACACCAATATCGTATTGATTTAATGCTTCTTTATAGCCTGATAAACGCTCAATAGCGGTAGGGGAGTCCATTGAGCCGGTAATAAAGGCAATATCGCGATGCCCGCGTTCAATAAGATATTTTGTTGCCTGGAAACTGGAGCCTTTATGATCACAAAAAACGCAGTGGCTTTGGTTTTTTCTTAATTTTCGGTTAACCACCATAATGGGTTTTTTATGCTGCTCAATAATCAAATCCATTTCATCAATGGTTAAAAATCGCGGGTAAATAATGACCGCATCGCAGCGTAAATCGAGCAGAAACTGAATAGCTTCCCTTTCTTCCTGCGCACTGTGTTTACCATCGACCAGAATAAGCTGGCGACCATTGTCTTCTAATTTCTTCGCCGCCTGAGAAAGTATTTCGCTGAAATAACTGCCGTGATAAAGCGTGTTGGTGACCACTAAACCAATGCATTCCGATTTATTGGTCGCCAGATTACGCGCCAGTAAATTGGGCCGATACCCCGCCTCCTCAATGGCTTTATAGACCTGCTCTTTCGTGGCTTCGCTGACGTATCCCTTCCCGGACAGAACACGTGAAACAGTGGCTTTAGAGACACCGGCTTTTTTTGCCACTTCTAGCATTGTCGACATTGGAGCTTCCTGGCTTTGATCAATGCGCCCATTTTACACATTCCGCGGCGACAAAATACTGCCCCATACCCGTCATACTCCAAGCTGCTTCTTTGTTGGCTGCGTGATCTCGCCCGGGTCACTTACTTAAGTAAGCTCCCAGGGACTCGTTCCTTTGCCGCCTCGAAGCAACTCGAATTATTTAGGGTATGAAAGCGGTGATAGTGGCCTTAAAAGGCTGATTATGGCGATCGTAATCACAAAATTAACAATATGTAAAATTAGTGTTTGATCTGTTTGTTTTGCCTGGTCAATCTAATGTGGAACCGGTTACCTATTTCTCGGACTCCCTACAAGTCGATGCGGTGTCACCGGAAAATATATTCATAACATCATGAATTTAAATAAAAAGAGTGATAACTCATGGCTAAGAATTATGCGGCAGTATCTCAGTCGATAGTCGACGCAATTGGTGGCGCAGGTAACGTTGGCGCGGTGACTCATTGCATGACGCGTTTACGATTCGTACTCAATGACGACAGCATCGTAGATACAGCAAAACTGAAAGCTATCAATGGCGTGATGGGTGTCGTTCGTAGCGAAAATCAGTGCCAGGTGATTATCGGCAACACCGTTTCTCAGGCTTATGCTGAAGTGCTAAAACTCCTGCCAGAAGGGATGCAGCCAGCCGAGTCTACACAAGGGAAAGGCAAAATCACCCTCAAACGCATTGGTGCCGGGATTCTGGATGCGTTGATTGGCACCATGTCACCGCTGATTCCAGCCATTATTGGTGGCTCGATGGTGAAACTACTCGCCATGATTCTGGATATGACGGGCGTCTTTGAAAAAGGCTCCTCAACGCTTGTCATTCTGAATGTGATTGGTGATGGCGCGTTCTTCTTCCTGCCAGTCATGGTCGCGGCTTCTGCGGCAGTAAAATTCAAAACCAATATGTCGCTGGCTATCGCCATTGCTGGCGTGCTGGTTCACCCAAACTTTGTTGATTTGATGGCGAAAGCGGCCCAAGGCCAACACGTTGAATTTATGGGGATGTCGGTCACTGCGGTGAAATACACCTACACCGTTATCCCAGCGCTGTGCATGACCTGGATCCTCTCTTATATCGAAAGATGGGTTGATCGGATTACGCCTGCAGTAACGAAAAACTTCCTGAAACCGATGCTGATTGTGCTTATCTCAGCCCCGATTGCCATCATGCTGATTGGCCCGCTGGGTATCTGGATTGGTACCGGTATTTCTTCACTGGTTTACACCATCCACCACTACCTTGGTTGGTTGTCGGTGGCGATTATGGGCGCGCTGTGGCCACTGCTGGTGATGACAGGCATGCACCGTGTATTCACGCCGTCTATTATTCAAACCATTGCAGAGACGGGTAAAGAAGGGATGGTTATGCCATCTGAAATCGGTGCCAACTTATCACTTGGCGGTTCATCTTTAGCGGTGGCATGGAAAACGAAAAACCCTGAACTGCGCCAGACGGCTCTTGCTGCGGCAGCCTCTGCAATTGTGGCGGGCATTTCTGAACCTGCGCTTTACGGCGTGGCGGTGCGCCTTAAGCGCCCATTGATTGCGGCATTAATCAGTGGTTTTGTCTGCGGAGCGGTCGCCGGAATCGGCGGGCTGGCGAGCCATTCGATGGCCTCTCCTGGTTTATTTACCAGCGTGCAGTTCTTTGACCCCGCAAATCCAATGAGCATCGTATGGGTGTTTGGCGTGATGATCCTGGCTGTCGTGCTCTCTTTCTTCCTGACACTGTTACTGGGCTTCGAAGATATCCCGGTTGAACAAGAACAAAGTAAAGAGAAAGAACAAGTACAGCCAAACGCCGTTGTTGCATCCGTAAGCGCTAACTAATTTAGAAGAGGAATCTCATGACATCATCAACTTTTCCAGATGGTTTTTTATGGGGCGGTGCGATTGCGGCGAACCAGGCTGAAGGCGCATATCTTGAAGGCGGTAAAGGGCTAACCACGGTTGATACCATCCCGCATGGTAAAGACCGTATGTCGGTAAAACTGGGTATCGAAAAGCGTTTTAGTTTGCGTGATGACGAATACTACCCGAGCCATGTCGGTATCGATTTCTATCATCGTTACAAAGAAGACATCGCACTGATGGCCGAAATGGGTTTCACCGTATTTCGTACTTCCATTGCCTGGAGCCGTATTTACCCTAATGGTGATGAATTAACGCCAAACGCGGAAGGCATCGCTTTTTACCGTGACATGTTTGCCGAGTGCAAAAAGTACGGTATAGAACCGCTGGTCACACTGTGCCATTTCGATGTGCCAATGCATCTGGTGAAAGAGTACGGTTCCTGGCGTAACCGCAAAATGGTGGAGTTTTTCACCCGCTATGCGCGCACCTGTTTTGAAGCGTTCGATGGGCTGGTGAAATACTGGCTCACTTTCAACGAAATCAATATCTTGCTGCATAGCCCATACTCTGGCGCAGGTCTGGTATTCGAAGAAGGCGATAATAAAGAACAAGTGAAGTACCAGGCGACGCACCACGAACTGCTGGCAAGCGCCCTGGCGACTAAAATCGCCCACGAAGTGAATCCGAACAATCAGGTGGGCTGTATGTTAGCGGGTGGGAATTTCTACCCGTACTCCTGCAAGCCTGAAGATGTCTGGGCGGCGCTGGAAAAAGACCGTGAGAACTTGTTCTTTATTGATGTACAGGCGCGTGGTGCTTATCCGGCTTATACCAAACGCTTGTTCCGCGAGAAAGGTTTTGAGCTTGAGGTGCAGCCTGGTGATGACGAAATCCTTAAAAATACCGTCGATTTTGTCTCATTCAGTTACTACGCTTCGCGTTGCGCTTCGGCTGATATGAACGATCAAAACAGCAATGCGGCAAACATCGTGAAATCCCTGAAAAACCCGCATATTCAAGCGAGTGAATGGGGGTGGGGTATTGACCCGCTGGGTCTGCGCATCACTATGAACATGATGTACGACCGTTACCAGAAACCGTTATTCCTGGTGGAAAACGGACTCGGTGCAAAAGACGAAATTAACGAGCAGGGTGAAATCAACGACGACTATCGCATCAGCTATTTGCGTGAGCACATCAAAGCGATGGCAGATGCTATCGACGACGGTATCCCGGTTATGGGTTACACATCGTGGGGCTGCATTGATTTGGTATCGGCTTCGACCGGGGAAATGAGCAAGCGTTACGGCTTTATCTACGTTGACCGCGACGACCAGGGTAACGGCACGCTCGCCCGCACGCGCAAAAAATCGTTTTACTGGTACAAGAAAGTGATTGCCAGTAACGGTTCTGATTTGAGCTAACTTGTGCGTCATTCGGGCAGGCTTTGTAGCCTGCCCGCAGTAAAACATTTAAACCCGCACCACCATCTCCAGAGCATCGCTATCCTGTAACCAGTCACGTGTATTAATCCGTAGCATCTCCATAAAGGTATTTCCAGCCGTTGAGAGACGAGCGATATTGGGGCACAAAATGCAGATGCTGCTGGCGGGAAGCACTTCGCGTAGCACCAGCGGACGCAGGTTCGGGCTGTAGCCGGGAAAGCGCAGACGCACTGACGTCCACATACTTACCGCATCCGTCTGTTCCATCATACGGGCCATAATCCACGGCGATGAGCAGTGAATAATGTTTTGCGGTAGCGGTAGGTTATAACGACGAAAAACTTGCCCAAGAATCGAATGCTCACCGGGTTCGTCCCAGTCCAGCCACGGGTAATCCATCAATTTCTTCAAAGAGGTGGTGTGCGTTACGGGGTGCTTAATTCCGGCAATCACTGTGTTGCTCAAAGCGTATAGCGTTTCGTAATACATACCGTTTTGCACCGCATTGCTGGCGGTGGTTATCACTGCAATATCCAGTCGCTGGTTCTCAAGCGCGTCGTGAATTTGCTGCGGGCGGCCTTCCATTACGATGAGTTTCACGCCGGGATAACGCGCCTGAAATTGAATCAGCGTGTTGGTAAATGGCCCGTAGGATGCGGCAGAAGTAAAACCTACCCGTAACTGGCGCATGGCTTTGCCAAGCAGATTGTCGATTTCATCCCGTGCCTGATGTAGCGAACGATCGATGTCCCGTGCATGGCGCAGCAAAACCTGCCCATACTCATTTAATGTTACGCCGCGTGATGAGCGTTGCAGAATCGGCATGCCGATTTCAGCTTCCATTTCCTGAATTGTTTTAGAAATGGCAGGTTGTGTGAGGTGTAACGCCTTTGCCGCTTTACCGATGCTGCCTTGCGCGGCAACTTCCAACAAAATATCTAACTGATTTAGTTTGATTTTCAATTTTCCGTCCCGCCAGAATCATCACCGTGGTGCAAAATTTGCTCTCTTACAATACAAATAAGATAACCAAAGGCATAACTAATTTTTATGATTGTAATGTTCTTTTTTTATGCAGATAGTTAAAACAACCCCTCCCAGTTGTTTACATCTGAGTAACAAAGAAGGACGTGAGCATGAAACAGCGTGTCAGCTATGCCCAGGTGGATGCCGAGATGTCAGCCTCGCTTCCGTATGATGCGCCGTTGGTCCCGGAGCGCGCTAACGCTAAGTCGTTGGTGGCAGTTACTCTCGGCAATGGCCTCGAGATTTACGACTTTGCGGTTTACAGCTTTTTCTCGGTGATCATTGGTCATCTCTTTTTCCCAAGCTCCAATGACTACACCTCGTTACTGCTGGCGGTGGGGACCTTTGGGGTTGGATTTGTGATGCGCCCACTAGGTAGCATGGTGTTAGGGAGCTATGCCGACAAACATGGACGTAAATCGGCGATGACGCTGATCCTCGGGCTCATGTCCCTGGGGGTAATGATGGTGGCCTTTGCGCCGACCTATAACCAGGCGGGGATCTTAGCTCCTGTCGTATTGGTTGCCGGGCGCATGCTGCAGGGTTTCTCTGCAGGCGGGGAAGTAGGGGCTGCGACCTCATGGTTGATGGAAGCCGGGGACAAATCTCGTCGCGGCGCGCGTGTCAGCTGGCAGATGACAAGCCAGGGCGGGGCGGCACTTTTTGGTGCGGCGATGGGCGCGGGCTTAAGCCATGTCCTGAGCGAGCAGCAGCTTTACGACTGGGGCTGGCGCATCCCGTTTATTGTTGGCCTGGCGATTATGCCGATTGGCTTGTATATCCGCCGCCAGCTTGCTGAAACTCACACTGTGACGCCAACCATTAGCGCAGAAAGCCCGACTCTCACATTATGGCGTGAACACCGCCGCGCTTTGTTACTGGGCATTTTGCTGGTGATGAAAGGCACCACTACGTTTTACATCATCATCTACTACATGCCCGCTTATATGGTTAACACGCTGCATATGCCTGCCAGCACGTCGTGGTGGGTGAGTTTGACGGCGGCGGCATTAACGCTGGTGGTGCCATTCTTCGGTGGCAAGCTGGCAGATAGATTACCTAAGCGCAAACCGATTTTGATCGCCTGCGCATTAGGATCGTTCGCCCTGATCTGGCCGATCTTTGCCACCATTCTGCACGGTGCGCCGCTCGGTATTACCCTGGCGCTGATTGCTGTGGATCAGATCCTCGCCAATATCAGTTCCGCCGCCTTTTTCTTGTTGATCCTCGAAGCCTTCCCGAAAGCGGTTCGTGCTTCTGGTATGGCTATGGTTTATGCCATTGGTGTCACGCTGTTTGGGGGATTCGCGCAATTGATCGTGACCTGGCTGTTAAAAGTCACCGGGCAACCGATGGCTCCGGCCTGGTATTTGATGTTCTGCGCGGTAGTGACATTCGGTGCATTGATTGCCTGGCATGAACGCAAAACTTTCTGTGATGAATAAAAAGGAATAACCCTATGCTGATTAAAGAAATTCTCGACCACGAAGAAGAGATGATTGCTATCCGCCGTGATTTTCATCAACACCCGGAATTAGGTTTTGAGGAGTTCCGCACCAGCGATCGTATCGCCCAGTTGCTGACGGGATGGGGTTACGAGGTGCATCGCGGCCTGGGCGGAACAGGCGTGGTAGGGACGTTAAAAGTCGGGAATGGCGGTAAGCGTCTGGGGATCCGTGCCGATATGGATGCACTGCCGATGCAGGAGCAAACTGGGTTGCCGTGGGCGAGCGTGAACGAGGGGAAAATGCACGCTTGCGGGCATGATGGGCACTGCGCGATTTTGCTGTCGGCGGCACGGTATCTGGCAGAACACCGCCCGTTAAACGGCACGCTGCACCTGATTTTCCAACCGTCGGAAGAGTCCATCGGTGGGGCTAAGCGCATGATTGATGATGGCTTATTTAAGCTATTCCCTTGTGATGCGGTATTTGGTCTGCACAACTTCCCATTGCTGCCTGCGGGTGAGATCGCCACCAAACCCGGTGCCTTGATGGCCTCGTCAGACAGCATGACGATCACTCTTGAAGGCAAAGGCGGGCACGGATCGATGCCTGAACATTGCATTGATCCTACCGTTGCCGGGGCCTCGATCGTGATGGCTTTGCAAACCATTGTTTCGCGCAATGTTGATCCGCAGGATTCAGCGGTTGTGACCGTAGGGAGCCTGCAAAGCGGCACCACGCATAACATTATCCCGCACAGCGCGGTGCTGAAACTGAATATGCGTACTTTCAAAGCTGAAGTACGTGAGGCGGTAAAGCAGCGTATTGATAAATTGGTGCACGCTCAGGCGGAAAGCTTCGGAGTGAAGGCGTCAATCGCGGTGGACTTCGGCTACCCGGTGACGGTGAATGATCCTCAACAAACCGAGTTTGCCTTGCAGATAGCACGCGACGTTTTTGGATCCGATAAAGTTGCCGATCCTGCGCAGGTGAAAAGTGCGATGGGCAGTGAAGACTTTTCATTCATGCTTGAAGAAGTTCCGGGCTGCTATTTATGGCTTGGTACCGCAACCGGCAATAATGATTACTCGGTTCACCATCCTTTGTATCAGTTTAACGATGCCTGCATTTCGGGTGGCGCGACATATTGGGTCAAACTGACGGAATCATTCTTACGTTAAATTCCCAGCCCTCATCCTGCGTAAAGCAGGGTGAGGGTGCCATTAAATTACGACTTTCTGCTGACGGTGAATAACCCTGGGTTTTCTAGACTGAAAGAAAACGTGTGTCGAGGTTTAACATGTCCTGGCAGCCTTTTCTCTCAGTGATCCCAGGCTCTGTACCTGCGGATCTGGCCATTAAACATATCTCTTACAGTGATATAAGCGATAGCTGGCCGATGAAAGATCAGGTTTTAGAGCAGATTGATGATATCAACCAGCAGTTAGAAGTTGATCCGACACTCGAAGCCCCGGAAATTTTTCTGGATGGCCAGGGAATGCGACGGATACGCTACCGAAATAAGCTGTCAGAACAAGCCTTTATAAATCGCCCCGCACTCGAAGAGTGGCGTTGCCAGTTGGTTCCTACCGCTCTTTCACTATGGTCTGTGCAGCATCCGCTTGCCGAGCGCCTGATAAGCGGAAGGGAAATAGATAGCAACAGCCGGGCATGGTTTATACATGCCAATGATGCTCAAGGTGTTCGTTCACGAGCGAAAGTGATGTCGGCGATTGCTGATGTGTATATCAATAATCATGTTACAGGCAACTGGATAAGTCTTGCCTGTGGTGCAGCGGTACCCGTTCTCCGAGCATTGCGTGGTGCGAAATTACGCGCGCAGAAATTCACTATATTGCTGGTTGATCACGACAGGCAGTCGCTGAAATTTGCCCGTGGACTTGCGACGCAATATGGCCTGGTGGAAGGGCATCATTTTCAGCTGTTAATGAGGAATTTATTCGACCGGATGATTTTCAGTGACAAGCTGGTTCAGGAACTGGGTGAACAATCAGCTGAGCTCGTTGATGGTCTGGGGATTTTCGAATATTTTTCGACATCTGAAGCGGTGAGTTTTATTCGCCATGCATTGCGCTTAGTTAAACCAGGCGGCGTGTTGATTATTTCCAATATGCTGACTACTAGCCCGCAGCTTGCCTTTTTATTGCGCTGTATCGGCTGGCCAACACTCTATCCGCGCACATTGCCTGAGCTAAGAGATATTATTATTGCAGCGGGTGTCGATTTGAAAAATGTCACCGTTACGTTACCCAGTGATGGTGTCTATGCGGTGCTGGAAATCAATGTGAAATCCTGAATCTGCCCCCGGTATCAGGGGGCAGGTTATCTGATTAAGACAGATAATTTACGCCTTGCTTCAGAACAAAATCACATGCCTGAGTTTTCACTTTTTCTGCCAGCGGTGAATTACCGATGGTTTTCAGATCCAATTGCTGGCCTTTGCCGGTGTTCAGCAAGCCCATCAAACCCTGAGTATAATCTTCTGGTGGAGTTTGCTTTGTGCCGCTATCTAAACCTAATTTATCCATCAACTGATTTTTGATGTTTTCAGGGTTGGTTGCTGATACCAGTTTGTTCTTCATGCAGTACTGCAAAATACCTGCCGCATTCGTCATGCTGTCTGAACTCAGGGCTTTAGTGCCGCCGCCGAGCAGGCTGGTCAATGACGCCATAGAGTTGCCGGTTGTTCCGGTGCTACCGCTGGAGGTGGTGGTTTTGCTTAACTCTGTTGCCGCGCTGGAGAGTTGATCTTGCCAGCTTGATGCCATCGCCTGGCCGGTAAATACGGACGTTACCAGCGACAGAGCGCATATAATACGATTGCTTGCTTTCATCTTTTATACTCTTTTTCGATAACCTGCATTGCAGGAGAATTTCCGCCGAGTATACCGCTTTCTCTGGGCCTGTTGAGGTTCGGAGAGTTCTTAAAGCATCCAAAAATACGGTTATTTACGGCCCGATGTAGCGCAGTACCACTTTTACCGCCATTTCACGGTAATGGCTGGTGCTGTCAGTCGGTTCAGCTCCGTCTTCAAAGAAGTTGGAGAAGGTATAGCTGTTAGCAACATGGTAGAAACTGAAGCTACTGATCAGGCGGTGAACGTCTTTGGCGCAAACCTGCTTATTGAACAGCTGTTTTTCTTGCCCGCGGGTTAACACATCTTCCAGTAATTCCAGTGCGCTGCGGTTAATTTCGCGCAGGTAAGCGGACTCTTTTACGAAACGCCCGCGCTGCATGTTTTCCATACAGATGATGCGAATAAAATCTGGGTGCGTGGCATGGAAATCAAATGTCCATTCCACCAGTTCCACCATTGCTTCGACGGGCGGCTGGTCTGAAAGATTGAGCTTGCGCTCACAGCTACGAATTTGGGTATACACATACTCAAGCACTTGAACATACAGCAGCTCTTTGCTTTTGAAGTGATATACGACCATCCGCTTTGTGGTGTTGGCTTTCTCGGCAATCTGTTCCATGCGTGCGCCGTTAAGGCCAAATTCAGCGAACAAACTAATGGCGCTGAAGAAAATCTTTTCTTTCAGACTGGCGTCATCAAAACGCTCAGGAAGATAAATTTCGTGGGTTTCCACGCAAGGCTCCTTAATGTCATCAGACCGCGGGTAACAGACCTGGCCTGATGACATTAAAACAAGTTTACGTGGGCAAAGCACTGATGAGTTAGCGAAGCCCTGAAACACATCACACTCGCGGGTGTTTACGGTAAAGCCACAGGCCAGGAATAGATAAGCCAATCGACAATGCGCCGAGGATAAACGAGGCCTTCAGGAAGTTGGTGAGCAGTTGAATCATGAGGTCTTCGGTGTAACCAAAGTGGCTGAGTTTCACCGCTGAAATCATTGCGGTGTAGGCAGAAATTCCTGGGAACATGGGAATTACCGCAGCCACGGTGAACACTTTAGGATGCGCCAGGTACCAACGCGACCACTGTATTCCAATCGTGCCTATCAGAAGGGAGGCGATAAACGTACTCCATTCTATGTTCATACCCGCCGCCATCATTGCCATTCGGGAACCGTGGCCAATCGCGCCGAGCAGAGCGCAGTAAGGCAAAGCACGTTGCGGGACGTTAAACACCAGGGCAAAGCCGAGTGCGGGAATCGCCGCAAGCACCATGTCTTGTAGCAACGCCAGTAAAAAATCGATTATTCCCATCCGCGCAGCCCCCATAGTGACATGGCCATCACGACACCAATACAGGTAGCAAGCGTTAGTAGGCTCGCCATCGCCCATCTTGCGAGCCCCGTGTTGACGTGACCTTTAAACATATCGGCCACGGCGTTAATCAGCGGAAAGCCCGGCACCAGCAGCAGCACGCTTGCCGCCATGGCAATATTGGATGTCGTGGCAAATGGGCCTTTGGCAATGAGTAACCCAGAAATTGTGGTGGCAACAAACGCCGTAATGCAGAAATTAATTTGCGGGTGTAGATGGCGTGCGGTAAACACCAGGCGAACATACATCGCTACAGAGCTGGCAAGAAAGGCGACGAAGGCACCATCCCAACCGCCTTTATTTAGCTTACAGAAGCAGCCACAAGATAGGCCAACCATCAGCACCACTAACCAACGTGGATAGCGCAGCGGTTTTATATGCGTAAAACGTTTCAAAACATCTTTATGATCCAGAAGCTTATGCTCGGCCATGATCACTATGTGTTGCACTTCTGTCACCACATGCATGTTGATGCCGCGGTCAGTGTTTTTACGCGTGGTGGTAAGGCACTGATTATCTTTTATGGTGCTTAGCACAATAGCATTTGCTGAAATTGAGCTTTCAACGCTATCCATACCTAAGGCAATGCCCAGGCGACAGGAAAGTTCTTCTACCAGTGCGCTTTCGGCACCATGTTGCAGCAAAAAAAGCCCACACTGGATGCAAAGGCGAGTCACGTCCCGTTGCGTGTTTACATCTTCCGACATACCTGTCCTATGAAAGGTAGAAGCGACGATAGCCGCTCAAATTTTAACATCCTTTATTATTAGCATATGCCGCTACCAGGACTCAGGCGCTCCAGATCAACATTTAACCAAATAACCTATTTCGCACACTTTTTCGGCGAACTATGAACTCGTCCACACTCTTTACATGACTTTCGAAAAGTGCACGTTTTAGACCGATATTGGCCTTCTTTTTCCCTCTGATGACGTTAAAAATGCATTAACGAGCAATTGTTAAACATAAAAATAACATTTTAATAACGCACATCAGAGAACGTATCCTATGAAAACTCAGGTAGTGATTATTGGTGCTGGTCCATCGGGTTTGCTGTTGGGGCAATTACTGCATAACGCAGGCATCAACAATGTGGTGCTTGAACGACAATCACCCGAACATGTTTTAGGACGTATTCGTGCGGGCATCCTGGAGAATGGCACCGTAGATTTGTTGCGTGAGGCAGGGGTCAGTAAAAGAATGGATGTGGAAGGGTTAGTCCATGAGGGTGTTGAGTTTTTGGTTGATGGAAAGCGTATCCCTGTTCCGCTAAAAGAACTGACTGGCGGGAAGACGGTGATGGTGTATGGCCAGACGGAAGTGACTCATGATTTGATGGAAGCGCGGCGAGCAACTGATGCTATTTCCATATACGGCGTTAGCAACGTGCAATTATTTGATCTCAAAAGTGATTGTCCATATGTCACTTTTGAGAAGCAGGGCGAAACCTGCCGTATCGATTGTGACTACATTGCGGGTTGCGATGGTTTTCACGGTGTTTCCCGTAAAGCTATTCCTGAAGAAGTCACTCGTGAATACGAACGTGTTTATCCGTTCGGCTGGCTCGGGTTGTTATCGGATACGCCACCAGTTAACCACGAGCTTATTTATGCCCATCATGAGCGGGGATTCGTTTTGTGTAGTCAGCGCTCACTAACTAGAAGCCGCTACTATTTACAGGTACCGCTTAGCGATAATGTTGAATCCTGGTCAGATGAACGCTTCTGGGACGAACTAAAGCAGCGGTTGCCAAAAGAGCTGGCTGAGAAGTTAGTGACTGGTCACTCACTTGAGAAAAGTATCGCCCCGTTACGTAGTTTTGTGGTGGAGCCGATGCAATATGGCAATCTTTTCCTGGTGGGCGATGCGGCTCATATTGTGCCGCCGACCGGAGCAAAAGGATTAAATCTTGCCGCGTCTGATGTGAACTATCTGTATCGGATTTTGAGCAAGGTGTATCACGAAGGGCGAACTGATTTGCTGGAGACTTATTCACCAATGGCATTGCGCCGAGTATGGAAAGGGGAGCGTTTTAGCTGGTTTATGACTAATCTGCTTCATGATTTCGAAGGCATGGATGAGTTTGACCGTAAGATGCAACAGGCCGATCGTGACTACTATCTGTCATCGCGTGCGGGTTTGACGACCATTGCCGAAAATTATGTCGGGTTGCCATTTGAATCCATTGAATAACCTATACTTTCGGCATTGAATTTGATCATCATGAAAGAGGATGTCATGGCCCAGAACACCAGTATTCCGGTATTCAAACTTTATGGTGAAAGCCGGAACTGGCCTGCATCTGATTTGCTGCATTGCGAGTCTATCCACAGCCGTAGTAGCCTTTATGAATGGCATATTCGTACGCATCAACATGCGGATTTAGTTCAACTGCTTTATTTGCGTAAAGGACAGGTGGAGATAGACATTGAGGGCTGTACTCACCACGTGACGCATGCCTGTATTCAAGTTGTTCCAGCCTTATGCGTGCATGGTTTTAAATTTTCGCCCGGAGCACAGGGCTATTCGCTGTCTTTTTCAGCGCCTTTAATAACGCAGTTTGAACAACAGTTTGGTCGCCCTTTGCAGGTGCTCTCACAAGCAACCTGCCTACCGGTGAAAGGCTCTCGCAGGCAAATTAATACTCTGTTTAGCACTCTGCAAAGTGAGTATGAGGGTCAGGGTGAAGCGCGCGATATGATGTTGCATTCACTGATTAGCGCTTTGCTGGTTTGGCTTAATCGACAATGTACTCCACCCCCGAGTGGCAGTTCGCGTGTTGAGCGAAAACGCTCAGTGATTAATCAGTTTAACCAACTTGTTGAACGACATTATCGTGAGCAACTTTCGGTAACGCATTATGCAAGTGCCGTAGGGCTATCCAGTGTGCATTTAAATAATCTGTGCCATGAGTTTTATGGCTACAGCGCACTAAACGTATTGCATCAAAGGCTGTTGCTTGAAGCTCGACGCAGTTTGCTCTACACCAGCATGACAGTTAGTCAAATATCTGATTATCTTGGTTTTAGTGACTCAACTTACTTTTCACGTTTTTTCCGCCGCCATATGGCAACTACGCCAAAAGATTTTCGTAACCATCCCATTCGGGATCTTTAAGTCGGCATCCTGTTTTACAGTAATTATTTATATTAACTTATTGTTTTTCTTTCATTACTCTATTGGTTTTTTTATAAATATAATGGTGGGAATGCTATTTAAATTGGCATTGTTTGTTGGTTTTCATGTATATCTAATATCCTTTCTTTTTTGTTTTTTGATATATAGATCAAGGGAATGATATGATAAACAATATCACTATAAATAATGTATCTAGTCAAGTAATGGTTGTTATACCTTGTGTGTTAATGGTGGCGGGAGTAATTCATCAGCTAAATGCCAGGCCGGAATTTAAAAATTCAATTAATATTATTAAAGATATTCATGCCGCTTATGATGAAGTGTTAAAAACCCCCCATTCCACTATTATCTTAAATGTCAGTAAATCATCACAGCGATTATCTGATGAGGTAAAGTTTATTAAATGGTATCGAAAGGCAAAGCCAAATAAAAATATTGTTATTTACACTCATAATCATAAGGTTAACATTCTGAAGTATATTTCATCTCTTGGTGTTCGAGTGGTTATATCTCAGTATGAATCACCATCAATATTTATGGAGCTGTTAATAAAATCACTATCTAGTGGCATAACTCTACACAGCCCAATGATTAAAACTGTTCTGCAGGAGCAGATACCTGCTGAATTGACGGAATGTGAGATGCAAGTGATCGAGCAGCTATTTTTAGGTCGTAACGTTACCCAGGTAGCAAAGCGTTTGGGGCGCGATATCAGAACAGTAAGCTCACATAAAAGACATGCAATGGAAAAGCTGGGGTTTCACTGTGATAAAGACCTCCATGTTTTTCGTTGCGAGTTAACAGGTAATTAATTGTTATTATAAGGATATTTAGATGACAGAAAACAAGGAAAAGACCTTTTTGCATAACCCTTTTTGTCGTGCAGTAGTTATTAGTAAACGGCCGTTGATGAGAGAAGGTTTTCAGATCGTTATGAAAGAAAAAGCAGCAGAATCTTCACAGGTTTTGTTGGCGGATTATTTAGAGCTAAATTCAGAAATTCTGGAGCAGGGGGATGTTGTCGTGCTTGAATTGGATAGTTCGCAACAGGAGTTTATAGAGCTATGCGATTTTCTGAAACATCTGAAAAATAAATCACAGCATGTGAGATGGATATTTATTTTGCCTCTACATCTGCTTAATCTCGCTGTTGAACGATTGTTGACAACCAAAACTTCATTGCTTTCTTTACATGAACCAATGAACAGCATTATCGAGCATGTATTTAATAATGCTAGTGATGTTGAAAGAATCAGCGACTGTCTTTTGCAGGAGAAAGCTGCACAGACATCTGTTAATGATATGGTCAAAACGAGTTTAACTTTTTCAGAATGCCGAGTTTTACGGCTGATCAGTAAAGGTTGGAAGTTAGTGCAAATTGCGACTCTCCTTGAAAAAAACTATAAAACTGTTAGCGCGCAAAAAAAAAGTGCTATGCGCCGATTGGAAATTAAAACAGATGCCGAAATGTATGCCTGGCTATTTAGTGAACATGGAAAGCGGGAGTTAAATATTCCACCTTATAACCAGTGAGTATGAAAATAATAAGGTACGACTGAGGAGCTTAAATTTGTCCTCAGTCTCCTGATTATTGGCACACATCAACCCAATGTGCAGCGGTGAGTTCTGCTAAGCGAGCAGGTGAAATACGCACCGCGCTATGAATGGCTCCGGCAGCAGGTAAAACCTCCTCGTACTGTTTAAGTGAAATATCGCAGTAAACAGTTAACGGATTTTCTAGTCCAAAAGGACACACTCCGCCCACGGGGTGGCCTGTCCAGGTAACAACCTCATCACTGCTAAGCATGCGGGCTTTGGCCCCAAAAACAGTTTTAAGTTTTTTATTATCCAGGCGTGCGTCACCTTTCGCGACAACCAAGACCACTCTATCCTTCACTTTCAACGACAATGTTTTAGCAATCTGCCCAGGCTCGACGTTATGGGCTACCGCAGCTAAAGCAACAGTTGCTGTACTTTGATTCAATTCAATGATGTCGATATCGGGGGCGTTTTCGGCAAAGAATTGCCGGACGGACTGCAGGCTCATGCTTTTCTCCCATTCTGTTCAGCAAATAATTTGGCATAAGTATGTGCTATATGTAAACCAGTGAAACCGACCCTGATTGTGTCGAATGAAAGGGCGACGTTGTGATGTGAAATACCTAAAGAAGCTAAAGTTTCAGTGATTTCTGGATCTTCTTCACATTCACTGCAACCGGTTTCAGTAACCGGTTGCAGTACGTGAATTAGCGATGAATACTTAAACGGTCACACACCTGTACCCAATAATAAGAGCAGCCTATGAAACCGATTTTTTTATGCTGTGCCGCTGATGTCGAATTGAAAGCTGTATCTAAAAAGGTCCCGGTTTCGGGGACGAATTCTATGAATTACGGACTGTTGCGCGGCGATACTTTTCCCGCGGCTACATTCGCGTTGATAGCCTGACTGGAGTTCCGATATGTCTACGAATCATGCAGCTTTTAATTTGATTTTCCGTTTTGTAGAAAACTACGTTAGTCCCATTGCGGGACGAATCTCTTCACAGCGCCATGTTATGGCGATTCGTGATGGGTTTATTTCCGCGATGCCATTTATGATTGTCGGTTCGTTCTTATTGGTCTTTGCCTATCCACCGTTCTCGCCAACCACCACCTGGGGGTTTGCACGTGCGTGGCTGGATATGGCGAAACAGTTTGAAGGGCAAATTCTGACGCCGTTTGATATGACGATGGGCATTATGTCTATCTACATTTGTGCGGCTATTGCGTATAACCTCGGTAAGCACTATGTGAAGTCGCACGGTCTGGACCCCTTCATGTGTGCAATGCTTTCACTCATGGCTTTTCTGCTGGTGGCAGCACCAAAAACTAAAGGCACGATGCCGGTAGATAGCATGGGAGGTACAGGGATTTTCACTGCAATTCTGGTGGCGATTTACTGTGTCGAAATGATGCGTTTCTTGAAAGCGCACAATATCGGAATCAAGCTCCCGGACCAGGTTCCACCGATGATCAAAAACTCCTTTGATCTTCTGATCCCCGTTCTGGTTGTGGTGCTAACGCTTTACCCGCTGAGCCTGTTCATTCAGTCTGAGTTTGGCATGTTAATTCCACAAGCCATTATGTCACTGTTCAAACCGCTAGTTTCTGCGGCGGACTCACTGCCTGCTATTTTGCTGGCGGTGCTGATTGGCCATCTGCTTTGGTTTGCAGGAATTCACGGCGCGGCCATTATTTCTGGCATGTTGCAAATGTTCTGGCTGACCAACCTCGGCATGAACCAGAGCGCGTTGGCACAAGGTGCACCACTGCCACACATCTTTATGGAAGCGTTCTGGACTTTCTTTATCGTGATTGGTGGCTCGGGTGCAACCATGGGGTTGGTGATTTGCTATCTGCGTAGTAAATCAGCTCACCTGCGCTCAATTGGGCGACTAAGCGTGGTGCCAAGTTTCTTTAACATTAATGAACCGGTCATTTTCGGTACGCCAATTGTTATGAACCCAGTGTTCTTTATTCCGTTCCTGCTGGCACCAATGGTTAACGCCGTGCTGGCGTGGGGCGCAATGAAGATGGATTTGATTGGCCGCGTGATTTCAGTTGTGCCGTGGACTGCACCTGCACCAATCGGTGCGGCATGGGCTCTGGGCTGGGATTTCCGTGCGGCGATTCTGGTTATTCTGCTGGCTGTGGTTTCCGCCATCATCTACTTCCCGTTCTTCAAAGTATACGAGAAGCAGTTGCTGGAACAAGAAGCGGAAGAAGCACAGAGATCATCCGGAGAAGAGAGCCAACAGGCTGCTTAACAGTAGAGTGAGAAGTGAAATGAAACGGTGGGGAAACCCACCGTTTTACTTTAACGTACAGTCACCGCAACGTTGTACATCTGGCAGTTTATAGCGTTGGCAGCAGGTGCGACGTACCAGTAAACCTTCACGTAGAATGACGGTACGGTAGAGGGGATTATCCTGACCATCCTGCAACTGTTTCTCAAAGAAACAGGCATGACGCAACTCGGCAATTGTCGATTCATTCAGCAACTCTCTGAGCTCGCCAAAAAACCAGTTCAGCAGATATCCCGTATTACTCCAGATGAGTTTTCCATTGATTTCGCCACTGTTTTCCAGTGCATCAACGACGGGCATTAACCCTTTAATAATTAGCTTTTCAAGGCGTTGGGTTAACGACATTGTCGTCGCCATCTTATCTTCCTGAACGTCTAGCCAGAAAATGGCAGCTCTGCCTGTTTCGTGAAACTCAACATGGATGTGTTGCGGGTCGATATCCAGTGCACGAGGTTGGGTAATCAATGCCATGACTAGCGGCGGAACCAACAAGCCAAGATACCATTGTGCCCATAGCGATTTTAGCGGCTTCCCTTCACGCACAAGCTGTGGTTGGTTCCGGTAAATGTGGTCACTGTAGCAGGCGAGAAGTGAAGTTAAGGCCGCAGGTTGTGCCCACTGATGCAGAGACAGGCTGGTGTGAGGTACAGGTTCATTGAGTTTGATGATGTCGTTGAAGTATGGTCGATGCACAGCAAAATGCGTGCGTAACTCATCCGCGAGCGTCGGCTGCGAATGCGTAAATGGCGGTAGCCACGCAAAATCGTCGTTAAGCTGAGAAGATTGAAACGCCATCTACAAACAAGACCACTAATACAAATGATAATGATTGCCAATCCTATCTATAGATAGCGCCTTTAGCAAGGTTGTTTTGTGTTCAAAGCAATTAGCCGTTAAAAATGAGCGGGTTCTGTTTGTGTGTGAAGGATAGTTTCGCTGACAAAGATACTATTACGGCCCTGTCGCTTGGCACGATAAAGTGCGCCGTCAGCTTTGCGTAATGCTTCATCAATGTCGTGCTGCTCAAGTGCTGCAAGGCCGATGCTTATAGTAAGATGCGTCGCCACGCTTTTATTAAACATGTGCTGAATATTTAAATCATAAACGCGTTGGCGAATGCGCTCTGCTGTTTGCAAGGCTTGTTCAGCATCGACATCAACCAGTAAAACCATAAACTCTTCACCGCCATAACGCGTGACGACATCACGTGAACGGACAGCGTCACGAATAGCCGCAGAGACATGCGTCAGAGCCTTATCGCCCATGTTATGGCCATAGTTATCGTTGTAGGATTTAAAATGGTCGATATCCAGCAGCAGTATGTAATGCTGGCCGCTTCCGACTGAGAGCAGAGTATCAAAACGGTTCTGGAACCCACGGCGATTATTCAAACCGGTAAGCGGATCTAACATACTAAGATCGTTAAGGGTTTCTTTTTCCTCAAGCAGCTTATTCATCAAACGACGCGTAAAGTTATCATGACGCTGATGAATGATATGTTGAATGGTAATCCCCACCCCTGGCAGAACAATTGAATACAACAGGCGCGGCCAGTTGGCACCCTGATCAAGCCAGAATATGATTAAGGTGGCCGGCAGGCATGCGGCAATAAATGCTTGTATATTATTAATAAAAGAGATTGCGCCAATAAATAATATTGCCAACAAGGCAATAATTAAAAAAGAAACGTCTTTATTTGGCATTGCAGAGACTTTTATATAGATATGCCCCGCCCAGAGTAAGCCAATAATTAACGAAATGAAGTTAATGTTAATTAGTTTCTTTTTATTTACCAGCTGCCAAAGCAGACAGGACAGGCTTACCACCAGCACCAGAACAATGGGTACTGTAATATGTTGCGTATTAGTTGCCGGGGATATCATGCTAAATCCCGCAGAAAACGCATTTAATAATAAAAATAAACGCAAAGAGAGTTGATGTTTCCCTTTGAGTAAAGTGGACCAATTTGTTGCTGTCATATCAAAAATAGTTCTTTCGACTCATGTCGACATCATGCTGTGAATGAAGTAGGAAAATATATCCGGAAAGTGATTACTTCATGTAGGCAATAGGTGTTAATCAGAGATTTAACATTAAGCGCCAATCTATCACCTTACTGAATATATGTCATCTGATGATGCGGAAAGCTTAAGATTTCTAATGTAAAACTGACGATACGCTATCGCTGACAAACGAGAAATAATATCATATGATATTGGTTATCATTACCAATTGATGAGATAGCGATGATGTTACAACGTCAGTTAGAAAGTGCATGGGGTGTGCTGGTGCCGGCAGGTATCGTCGCCGCGTTACTGTATCTTGATCTTTCTTTTAGCCAGTGGCGCGTCTTGATTGTATTAGGATTATTGGTGACCGCAGCCATGCTGTACCATAAACGGTTACGTCATTTTGTGCTGCTACCGTCATGCGTTGCATTTGCCAGTGGGCTTGCTTTGGTGATGATGAATATGGGAACGATGAAATAGCGAGATAAAACTGAGGGATAAAAGAGTACTGCTGGGAAGTTGATAAGAATTGGTGCGAAGAGAGGGACTTGAACCCTCACGCCCGTTAGAGCACTAACACCTGAAGCTAGCGCGTCTACCAATTCCGCCACCTTCGCAATTCAAAACTTATCTGATATCGCCTTCGCATTGGTGCGAAGAGAGGGACTTGAACCCTCACGTCCGTAAGAACACTAACACCTGAAGCTAGCGCGTCTACCAATTCCGCCACCTTCGCGCAGTGCGAACGATATCTTGCGTGGTTAATGGTGCGAAGAGAGGGACTTGAACCCTCACGTCCGTAAGAACACTAACACCTGAAGCTAGCGCGTCTACCAATTCCGCCACCTTCGCATACCCACAACACCGAAGTATTGTAACCACGGAGGCGCATTCTAGATGTTTTCTGCGCGTCGTCAACAGTTAATTTGGTGCCGCTTTTCTAATCGCTGGAAAAAGCGGCACTGTGTTGTATTAACGCTTCTTCACGCCACGCATAACAACTGAGCGGTAAACTTTGAAACGCCCTGTCTGAGCGATCACTTCGTGGTTACCAAAGGTTTCGTCCAGCACGTCCGGATAGGCCAGGAAGGCGTTCGCTACGATACGCAATTCACCGCCCATATTCAGATGGCGGACTGCGCCGCGAATCAGCTGGTGAGCTGCATCAAGGCTAGTTTGCAAACCATCATGGAACGGTGGGTTTGAGATAATCATGTCAAAACGACCATTCACTTCGGAATAGACGTTACTGGCGATGACTTCGCCTGCGATCTCGTTGGCTTCAAGCGTTGCGCGGCTTGCTGCAACGGCTGGAGCAGAAACATCACACAAAGTCAGACGGACTTTTGGAGAATGTTTAGCCAGGGCTACCGCCAGCACGCCAGCGCCACAACCTACATCCAGCACTTTACCTTTGGTGTGCGCAGTCAGCGTGGAAAGCAGCAATTTACTGCCGGTATCCAGGCCGTCACGGCTAAATACGCCAGGCAAGGTTTTGACGGTCAGACTTTCGTGTTGGTACTCATCCCACCATGAATTTTCATCAAACTGCGGCTGTGTTTCCAGACGACCATGATAAAGGCCGCAACGACGCGCACTATCGATTTTGTTGAGTGGGCAAAATTCAGCGAGCATCTGCTCAGCACTGCGCACACCGCTACGGTTTTCACCGACAACAAAAATATCGCTGCCAATGGGCATCAACGACAAAATATTCATCAGTTGGAACTGTGCTTCTGGCTTGTTCTTCGGCCAGTAGTAAACCAGGGTATTGCAGTCGCCAATGCTGCTAGTGTCAGCCACCAGGCCGTATTGTGCATCTTCGCCCATCTGAGCGCTCAATACCTGCCAGTGGTGAAATTGTTGGGTATGAACGCGACTTGCTGCCGTTTCGAAACGGGCTGGCAGATCGTCTTGTAAGTCACCGGCAAACAGCACGCGGCTTTCGGTAAAATCATCGCTATGGCGCAGCAGCACTTCACTTGCCGGGGTTAACGCAGTCATCAAATTACTCCTGGGAAATCAGAACCGGGATTATACACTTCTTACTCGAAGTTGCAGCGGCGTTCACTGCACTCATTCACCCGAATCACTTACTCTAGTAAGCTCATCGGGATGACTTCGTTTGTCGCCTTGCTGCCACTCCGATTAATTCGTGTAATCGAGCTTTAATGGCGCATATTCGATGAATTTGCTATATTTGCGCCCCAATTGGCACTCTCTACCTGGTTTCGCTATGCCTCATATACCTTTGCGACGTGACTGGTTGTTACAACAACTGGGCATTACCCAGTGGGAGTTGCGGCGCCCGGCTGCGTTGCAGGGCGAAATTGCAGTCTCACTGCATCAAAACGTCAGGCTACTGATCGTCGCCGAAGCGCTTCCTGATCTAAAAGATCCGTTAGTTAACGATGTTTTGCGTAGTCTGAATTTGGATGCACAGCAGGTCATGCAACTGACACCAGAACGGGCCGCGATGCTGCCAGGTGATAGCCACTGTAATAGCTGGCGATTGGGTGTGAGTGAACCTCTTCCCATACCAGGCGCGCAATTAGCGACCCCCGAATTAAACGAGCTTTATCAAAATGGCGCCGCTCGACAGGCGTTGTGGCAGCAAATTTGTGAACATGAAAACGATTTCTTCCCTCACCACCAGTGACTTGAGCGCGGCTTACGCCATCGAACTTCGCAGCCATGCTTTCCCATGGAGTGAAAAGACCTTCGCGAGTAACGAAGGTGAGCGCTATTTGAATTTTCGCCTCGATGTTGATGGCAAAATGGCGGCGTTTGCGGTGACGCAAGTCGTGTTGGATGAGGCGACGCTGTTTAATATTGCTGTTGACCCTGATTACCAACGTCAGGGGTTAGGTCGCCAGTTGCTGGAGCATTTAATCAGCGAACTGGAAGCGCGAGATGTATTTACCCTGTGGCTTGAAGTGCGCGCCTCAAATACGGCAGCGATCGCACTTTATGAAAGTCTGGGCTTTAACGAGGCGACGATTCGCCGTAACTACTACCCCACAAAAGAGGGTCGCGAAGACGCCATCATCATGGCGTTACCGTTAGGCTAATTTGAAAAGGTGTGTTGATGAACTGGGACTGGATTTTATTTGATGCTGACGAAACGCTATTTACCTTTGACGCTTTCGGCGGCTTGCAGCGGATGTTTCTCGATTATAGCGTGACCTTTACCGCTGAAGACTTCCAGGATTACCAGGCGGTTAACAAACCTTTGTGGACCGATTACCAGAATGGAACCATTAGCGCGCTTCATTTACAGCATCAGCGTTTCCAGGGGTGGTCCGAAAGATTATCAGTGCCTGCGGGTGACCTTAATGCAGCATTTCTTAACGCTATGGCCGAAATTTGCGTGCCGCTGCCTGGTGCTGTTTCGCTGCTTAATGCGTTAAAAGATAAAGTGAAAATCGGTATTATCACCAACGGTTTTACTGCGTTGCAGCAAATTCGCCTGGAGCGTACCGGTCTGCGCGATTATTTCGATTTGCTGGTGATTTCTGAACAGGTCGGTGTCGCGAAACCCGATCGTAAGATTTTTGATTACACCTTTGAGCAAATGTGCCAGCCGCCACGCGACCGAGTAATGATGGTTGGTGACACTGCGGAATCAGATATTTTAGGCGGCATGAACGCAGGCATTGCCACCTGCTGGCTCAATGCCCATGGACGAAGCTTACCGGAAGGCATCACGCCGACCTGGGAAGTGACCACATTAAGTGAACTGGAGCGATTGTTGTGTAACTAATGACTGCTTACAGCCGATTGTTAAACCTCACCTGATGGGTAGAATAGCCGTCAGGTAACGTTCATTTGCCGCGCAGTGATATCTGTGCGCAATTCACAGAAGATTTCATTATGACTTTGTCTCCTTTTTTGCAAGAAGTGGGGAAACGCCGCACTTTTGCGATCATTTCTCACCCCGATGCCGGTAAAACGACCATCACTGAAAAAGTGTTGCTGTTCGGACAGGCAATTCAGACCGCCGGTACTGTAAAAGGCCGTGGTTCCAGCCAGCATGCTAAATCTGACTGGATGGAGATGGAAAAGCAGCGTGGTATCTCGATTACCACATCTGTAATGCAATTCCCGTATCACGACTGCCTGGTTAACCTGCTCGATACCCCAGGGCACGAAGACTTCTCCGAAGATACTTATCGTACTCTGACCGCTGTTGACTGTTGTTTGATGGTTATCGACGCCGCGAAAGGTGTAGAAGATCGTACCCGTAAGTTGATGGAGGTTACCCGTCTACGCGATACGCCAATTCTCACCTTTATGAACAAACTCGACCGTGATATCCGCGACCCGATGGAAGTGATGGATGAAGTTGAACGCGAGCTGAAAATCGCTTGTTCACCAATCACGTGGCCAATCGGCTGCGGCAAGTTGTTCAAAGGCGTTTACCACCTTTATAAAGACGAAACTTATCTTTATCAGACAGGTAAAGGCCATACCATTCAGGAAGTGCGCATCGTTAAAGGGCTGGATAACCCGGATCTTGACGCTGCTGTTGGTGAAGATCTGGCCGCGCAATTGCGTGATGAGCTGGAACTGGTTCAGGGTGCTTCCCACGAATTTGATCGTGAGCTGTTCCTTGAAGGTGAGCTGACACCAGTCTTCTTCGGTACTGCATTGGGCAACTTTGGTGTTGACCACATGCTCGATGGCCTGGTTGATTGGGCGCCTGCTCCAATGCCGCGTAAAACTGATACGCGTGAAGTGGAAGCGCAGGAAGATAAATTCACCGGTTTCGTATTTAAGATTCAGGCCAACATGGACCCGAAACACCGTGACCGCGTTGCCTTTATGCGTGTGGTTTCCGGTAAGTATGAAAAAGGCATGAAACTGCGCCAGGTTCGTACCGGTAAAGATGTGGTGATTTCTGATGCGTTGACCTTTATGGCCGGCGACCGTTCGCACGTTGAAGAAGCGTATCCAGGCGATATTATCGGCTTGCATAACCACGGCACTATTCAGATTGGTGATACCTTCACTCAAGGCGAAATGATGAAGTTCACCGGTATTCCGAACTTCGCACCGGAACTGTTCCGTCGTATTCGTCTGCGTGACCCATTAAAGCAGAAGCAGTTGCTTAAAGGTCTGGTACAGCTTTCTGAAGAGGGCGCGGTACAGGTTTTCCGTCCAATCGCGAACAACGATCTGATTGTTGGTGCGGTCGGTGTGCTGCAGTTCGATGTGGTTGTGGCGCGTCTGAAAAGCGAATACAACGTTGAGGCGATTTACGAGTCGGTCAACGTCTCAACGGCGCGTTGGGTAGAAAGCACGGACGTTAAGAAGTTTGAAGAATTCAAACGGAAAAACGAAATGCAGTTGGCTCTCGATGGCGGCGACAACCTCGCTTATATCGCTCCAACTATGGTCAACCTGAACTTGACTCAAGATCGTTACCCAGAAGTCACGTTCCGTAAAACCCGCGAGCACTAATCGTCTCTCAGGGCGCGGCAGCCGTCGCGTCCTGCTACTTTTCCCGTCTTATTAATCCCTTACGGATTGTTCTTAATTTCCCGCATTTCCCTCATGATCACCCACTTTCGCCATGCAATTCCGTGATTGTTGTCTATATTTAACAAACCAGTGACAAATTGGTTGGTTGAAAATGCCACGTAAATGAAGATTTCTGGCGGGTTCATTCGTACTCATTTTTCCTGGCGCTATTAAAAACTGATCGTGAAATTTTTAGGCCGTACTACTTGGCCTGATGTTTAAGGAAAGCCGGTACCTGAAGGCTTGTGCTCAAATAGTGAGCAAAACTATAGGAATTAATCGATGACTATGACTACGACTAAGATTTCTAAAACTCTGTTAGCTGTTGTTCTTGGCTCTGTGCTGGCAAGCGGTAGCGCTTTAGCAGAAGACAAGATGCTTAACAAAACCGAATCGACAGCGGACACAGCAGGCGAAAAAATCGATAGCTCCGTGAAAGACGTCGGTAATTTTATGGATGACAGTGCAATTACTGCCAAAGTAAAAGCTGCACTGGTCGATCATGACAGCATCAAAAGCACTGATATCTCAGTGAAAACGGACAAGAAAGTGGTAACGCTAAGTGGCTTTGTTGAAAGCCAGGCGCAGGCCGAACAGGCCGTGACTGTCGCAAAAGGCGTGGAAGGAGTTTCTTCCGTGAGCGATAAACTTCATGTGCGTAACGGGTCTGATAAATCTGTCAGCGGTTATGCAGGCGATACCGCGACCACTAGCGAAATTAAAGCTAAACTTTTAGCTGATGACATCGTCCCTTCACGTCACGTGAAAGTGGAAACCACTGAAGGTGTTGTACAGCTATCCGGTACCGTGGAATCGAATGCGCAGTCTGCTCGAGCCGAGAGTATCGCTAAAGCAGTTGATGGCGTGAAAAGCGTCAAAAACGACCTGAAAGTGAAGTAACAGGGCATATAGAAACTTTCTCCTTCGGTGTAATGCCGGGGGAGTAGGTCAGCAACATCGTTACTCAATATCGCCAATGAGTGTGTATCTGGCACTCATCCAGAAGCGATTCGGGTTCATTATGGTTAAGGAGAAGCTTATGTTTCGTTGGGGCATTATTTTTCTGGTCATTGCGTTGATTGCAGCAGCACTGGGTTTTGGTACTCTCGCGGGTACTGCGGCAGGTGCAGCAAAAATTGTCTTCGTGGTAGGTATTATTCTGTTCTTGGTTAGCCTGTTTATGGGTCGAAAACGCCCATAGCGATATTTACGTGCTATAACATTTAGAGACAGACCAGAGAGCCAGTCTACATAGACTGGCTCTCGCGTTTTTAATCGACTATCAAATAACCCATAATAAATAACCAATAATAAATATCCTTTAGATTTTGAGTTGCAGGTAGGCGGCCAGGGAGAGCATCCCCAGGAGCTTACTGAAGTAAGTGACTGGGGTGATTGAGCGCAGCCAACACCCCTGCGACTTGAAAGATGAAGGATAAAGAACCAAGGAAAGCAGGGTGGGACAAAGAATACCCGTAACGCTCGGCAATATTTCGCCGCTTGCGCTTCAAAAGTTTCGTCCCGGAAAACTCGCCATTGTTTGTGAAGGCGGCGGGCAGCGTGGGATATTCACAGCCGGCGTGCTGGACGAATTTATGCGCGCTAATTTCAACCCGTTTGACCTCTTCTTAGGCACTTCTGCCGGTGCGCAAAACCTTTCGGCTTACGTTTGTCACCAGCCCGGTTATGCCAGAAGAGTGATCACTCGTTTTACGACGACTCGCGAATTTTTTGATCCTCTACGCTTTGTGCGTGGTGGGCATCTCATCGATCTCGATTGGCTAGTGGAATCCACTTCCACCAAAATCCCGCTTTCAATGACGACGGCCGAAAAGCTATTTGAATCCGGTAAAGCGTTCTACATGTGCGCTTGTCGCAGCGATGACTACACGCCGGGATATTTTTCCCCTGACAGCGGCACATGGCTGAATCTTCTAAAAGCCTCAAGCGCGATTCCAGGTTTTTACCGTAGCGGGGTGGAGATTGACGGCATCGGTTACCAGGACGGTGGAATAAGCGATGCGGTTCCGGTGAGAGAAGCTGTACGCCTGGGGGCTGATACACTGGTGGTGATTCGTACCGTCCCTTCGCAAATGTATTACACACCTGAATGGTTTAAACGCATGGAGCGCTGGCTTGGCGACAGTAGCCTGCAGCCCTTATTAAACCTGGTGCATCACCATGAAGCCAGCTATCGCGAGATTCAGAACTTCATTGAAAAGCCGCCAGGTAAACTGCGTATCTTCGAGATTTACCCGCCGAAACCATTGATGAGCTCTGCATTGGGCAGCCGATTACCTGCGCTAAATACCGACTATAAAACTGGACGTCTGTGCGGGCGTTACTTCCTCGCAACCATCGGGAAATTGCTCTCGGATAAGCCGCCAATAAAACGCCACCTGCCGCGTATTGTTGTTCCGGGTCCAGTGGTCGTTCCGCAGACTGTGGTCACTGAGCCATTGTCTAAAGCGGTGATTGAAACACCAGAAGCTAACGACTCCACTTTCAATAACGAAGATACGGCGTGACGATGACGTTTTATGATACCCATTGTCACTTCGACTTTCCGCCGTTTAGCGATGATGAAGCCAACAGCATTGCCCTTGCGGCGCAAGCGGGCGTAACAAAAATCATTGTTCCGGCAATCGAAGCAGACCGCTTTAGCACGGTGCTGGCGCTGGCAGACAACTATCCGGCGCTATATGCCGCGCTGGGTTTGCATCCGATAGTGATTCATAAGCATCAGGATGCATCTTTGGCGCTGCTCGAACATCATCTGAAACAGCGTCCGGAAAAATTAGTGGCTATCGGTGAGATAGGACTCGATCTTTATATGGAAAATCCGCTTTTTGATAAACAAGAAGCGATGCTGGATGCCCAGCTAAAACTGGCAAAACGTTATGATTTACCTGTCATTCTCCATTCACGCCGCACGCACGACAAACTTGCCGCGCATTTGAAGCGTCATAATTTACCGCGCACTGGTGTGGTACATGGCTTCTCGGGGAGCCTGCAACAGGCCGAACGTTTTGTGGCGATGGGTTACAAAATTGGTGTTGGTGGAACGATTACGTACCCACGAGCCAGCAAAACGCGCGATGTTATGGCGCGCTTACCCCTTAGTGCGCTGGTTCTGGAAACGGATGCACCTGATATGCCGCTTAACGGCTGGCAGGGGCAGCCGAATCGCCCGGAACGCATTGTTAATGTTTTTCAGACACTTTCTACACTGCGTTCAGAACCTCCCGAAGTTATCGCTAACGTGATTATTAATAACTGCAATGAACTATTCGCAATGAAATAGTAAGTAACAAAATGTGACTTAGCTCACTTAATAAGACAAACGTTTCTGTGAATGTCTATAAATACGTGATTGCCATTCCATTTGCTGGCCTCCCTGCCGTTATAATCCCGCCTCGCTAAAGTTTTTTAGCTCGCTTTCCTTTTCCATTCAATACACAGGGATTCTGTATGCAACTACTCATGGGATTGATCGGCATGATCGTTCTGCTGCTGATCGCCGTTTTACTTTCCAGTAATCGCAAAGCAATTAATCTGCGCACTGTTTTAGGCGCATGGATTATTCAGGTCGGTATCGGGGCGCTAATCCTGTATGTTCCGGTCGGTCGCCAGGTTCTGCTCGCTATGTCTGAAGGGGTCGCTAACGTAATTGGTTACGGTAATGCGGGTATTTCCTTCCTGTTCGGCGGCTTAGTTTCAGACAAAATGTTCGAAGTCTTTGGCGGCGGTGGCTTTATTTTCGCACTGCGTGTTCTGCCAATTATTGTCTTCTTCTCCTCACTGATTGCTGTGCTGTATTACCTTGGCATTATGCAGTTTGTAATTCGTATTCTCGGCGGTGGTCTGCGTAAGATTCTGAAAACCTCTCGTACAGAATCTCTTTCTGCAACAGCAAACATCTTTGTTGGTCAGACTGAAGCTCCGCTGGTTGTTCGTCCTTATATCGCCACTATGACGCGTTCAGAACTGTTCGCTGTAATGTGTGGTGGTTTGGCTTCTGTTGCAGGTTCAGTACTGGCAGGTTACGCGCAAATGGGCGTGCCATTAGAGTACCTAATTGCCGCTTCATTCATGGCAGCCCCTGGCGGGTTACTGTTCGCCAAAATTATCCTGCCTGAGACTGAAACGCCAAACGACTCGCCAGAACTGGACTCTTTGAAAAATGATCCAGACCGCCCGGCAAACGTGCTGGATGCGGCGGCATCGGGTGCAGCATCTGGTATGCAACTGGCTCTAAACGTGGGCGCAATGCTGCTGGCGTTTGTTGCTTTGATTGCGCTGCTTAACGGCATGCTTTCTGGCATTGGTGGTTGGTTCAACTATCCGCAACTGTCTATGGAATTGATTCTCGGCTGGGTGTTCTCACCACTGGCATGGGTTATCGGTGTACCGTGGAGTGAAGCTAACGTTGCAGGTTCCTTCATCGGCCAGAAGTTAATCATCAACGAATTTGTTGCTTACCTGAACTTCGGGGAATACCTGAAAGATGACGCGACTGTAGCGGCAGCAGGTCTGCAAGTTCTGTCAGATCACACCAAAGCAATTATCTCCTTCGCTCTGTGTGGTTTTGCTAACCTTTCTTCTATCGCTATCCTGATTGGTGGACTTGGAAGCATGGCTCCAAACCGTCGTCATGATATTGCACAGTTAGGTCTTAAGGCTGTAGCAGCAGGTACATTGTCAAACCTGATGAGTGCCACAATTGCCGGGGTCTTCCTGTCATTATAAAAAACAGATGTTAAAATTATAACATCTCTGTGAAATCAATGGCTGGCGCTTGCGTCGGCCATTTTTTATATCTGGCGATGAATTTTCCGTTATCGCTCGTTGTTAAATCACATATACTGTACAAATTATGTAATTTCATCGTGGCTTTTGTGAAGCTATCCGCAAAACCATCTGGGTTGTGAATGTTATAATTATAACATCGCAACTGATTCTATATCTTTTGTTGGAGAATGTTATGACCGATTTAACTGCAAGCAGCCTGCGCGCCCTGAAACTGATGGATCTGACCACTCTGAATGATGATGACACTAATGAAAAAGTGATCGCACTTTGTCATCAGGCAAAAACTTCAGTGGGCAACACCGCAGCTATTTGTATCTACCCGCGTTTCATCCCAATCGCACGTAAGACTCTGAATGCTCAGGGCACTCCTGATATTCGCATCGCTACGGTGACCAACTTCCCACACGGCAACGACGACATCGAAATCGCGTTGGCTGAAACTCGTGCTGCTATCGCCTATGGCGCAGACGAAGTTGATGTGGTGTTCCCATACCGTGCGCTGATCGCCGGTAACGAACAAGTTGGTTTCGAACTGGTGAAAGCCTGTAAAGAAGCCTGTGCTGCGGCTAACGTTTTGCTGAAAGTGATCATCGAAACTGGTGAGCTGAAAGAAGAAGCGCTGATTCGTAAAGCTTCTGAAATCTCCATCAAAGCAGGCGCTGATTTCATCAAAACCTCTACTGGTAAAGTGCCAGTCAACGCAACACCTGAAAGCGCACGCATCATGATGGAAGTTATTCGTGATATGGGCGTTGAAAAAACTGTTGGTTTCAAACCAGCTGGTGGCGTGCGTACTGCTGAAGATGCAGCGCTGTTCCTGTCTATCGCTGATGATTTATTTGGTGCTGACTGGGCTGATTCCCGTCACTACCGTTTTGGTGCTTCCAGCCTGCTCGCAAGCTTGTTAAAAGCGCTGGGCCATGGCGACGGTAAAAGCGCCAGCAGCTACTAATTACTCATCATACTTCAAGCTGCAGGTGTGTTGGCTGCGCGCTCTCACCCCAGTCACTTACTCATGTAAGCTCCTGGGGATTGATGAGAGACTCCTGTCTCTCACCGGAGGCCAGCCTTTGGCTGTTCAAATTCGTTCCCGACGAATTTGTCGTTCTCTTGCCGCCTGCCTGCAACTCGAATTATTTAGAGTAATATTTATTCGTGGCGGGTTCCCCGCCGCATTTCACCTGATGCACTCAGGGGGTTACCTTGTTCCTCGCTCAAGAAATTATTCGTAAAAAACGTGATGGCCATGCTCTAAGTGATGAGGAGATTCGTTTCTTCATTAATGGTATTCGAGATAACACCATCTCCGAAGGGCAGATTGCCGCACTGGCAATGACTATCTTCTTCCACGACATGACTATGCCTGAACGCGTATCACTGACCATGGCGATGCGAGATTCAGGAACCGTGTTGGATTGGAAGAGCCTTAACCTAAATGGCCCAATCGTTGATAAACATTCAACGGGCGGCGTGGGTGATGTGACGTCCTTAATGCTTGGCCCAATGGTGGCGGCATGTGGTGGTTATATCCCAATGATCTCTGGCCGCGGTTTAGGCCACACTGGCGGCACGCTCGATAAACTCGAAGCGATCCCAGGCTTTGATATTTTCCCGGACGATAACCGTTTCCGCGACATCATTAAAAATGTCGGCGTGGCGATTATCGGCCAGACTAACTCCCTTGCTCCGGCTGACAAGCGTTTCTACGCGACACGTGACATTACCGCGACCGTAGACTCCATCCCGTTGATCACCGCATCAATTCTTGCGAAGAAACTCGCAGAAGGCCTGGATGCGTTAGTGATGGATGTGAAAGTGGGCAGTGGCGCATTTATGCCAACGTATGAGCTTTCTGAATTACTGGCTGAAGCGATTGTTGGCGTGGCAAATGGCGCGGGCGTTAAAACCACGGCGCTGCTCACCGACATGAACCAGGTGCTGGCATCCAGCGCGGGTAATGCTGTTGAAGTGCGTGAAGCCGTGCAGTTCCTGACTGGCGAATACGTCAATCCACGTCTGCATGAAGTGACCATGGCGCTGTGCGTGGAAATGTTACTTTCCGGTAACCTTGCGAAAGACGACGCCGAAGCGCGTGCCAAACTGCAAGCAGTGCTGGATAACGGTAAAGCAGCAGAAGTATTTGGTCGTATGGTTGCAGCTCAAAAAGGGCCGGCAGATTTCGTCGAAAATTACGCGAAATACCTGCCAACCGCGGTTCTGAGCAAACCTGTATTCGCAGACCGTGCTGGTTTCGTAAATCAGATGGACACTCGTGCATTAGGTATGGCGGTCGTTTCCATGGGCGGTGGTCGTCGTCAGGCCTCTGATTCTCTTGACTACAGTGTTGGCTTTACCGACATGGCTCGTCTGGGCGAGAGTGTAGATACCTCCCGTCCACTGGCAGTGATTCATGCAGCAAGTGAAGCTCAATGGCAGGAAGCGGCACGTGCTGTTAAAGCGGCAATTAAAGTTAACGAAACCGCACCGGCACAAACGCCAGATGTGTATCGCCGTATTAGCTAATTGCTGGCATACTGATCTGATCACTTTTTGAAACGCCTCCGGGCGTTTCAGGCGCAACGACGCAGGAGAAATTATGAAACGTGCATTTATTATGGTGCTGGACTCTTTCGGTATCGGCGCAACAGAAGATGCAGCAAAATTTGGCGATGTCGGCTCTGATACTTTCGGGCACATTGCAGAGGCTTGTGCCAAAGGCGAAGCAGACAAAGGCCGTAAAGGACCACTGAATTTGCCAAACCTGACCCGCCTGGGTCTGGTAAAAGCCGCCGAAGGCTCTACTGGTAAAATTCCAGCTGGTATGGACGGTAATGCAGAAGTTATCGGTGCATATGGCTGGGCGCATGAGCTTTCATCAGGTAAAGATACGCCGTCTGGTCACTGGGAAATCGCCGGTGTTCCTGTGTTATTCGACTGGGGTTACTTCTCTGATACGCAAAACAGCTTCCCGCAGGAATTGCTGGATAAACTGGTTGAGCGTGCAAACCTGCCTGGTTACCTCGGTAACTGCCACTCTTCCGGTACTGTGATTCTGGATGAACTGGGCGAAGAGCATATGAAAACCGGCAAGCCGATTTTCTATACCTCTGCTGACTCCGTGTTTCAGATTGCTTGCCACGAAGAGACTTACGGCCTGGACAAACTCTATGAGCTGTGCGAAATCGCACGTGAAGAGTTGACCGAAGGTGGCTACAACATTGGCCGTGTTATCGCGCGTCCCTTTGTTGGCGATAAAGCGGGTAACTTCCAGCGCACTGGTAACCGCCATGACCTGGCTGTTGAACCACCAGCACCAACCGTGTTGAAAAAACTGGTTGATGAGAAAAATGGCCACGTGGTTTCCGTGGGCAAAATTGCGGATATCTACGCTGAAGTCGGTATCACCAAAAAAGTGAAAGCGACGGGCCTGGATGCGCTGTTTGATGCCACCATCAAAGAGATGAAAGAAGCGGGCGACGACACTATCGTGTTCACCAACTTCGTTGATTTCGACTCATCTTATGGCCACCGCCGTGACGTTGCGGGTTATGCCGCAGCACTAGAACTGTTTGACCGCCGCCTGCCGGAACTGATGGAACTGCTGAAAGAGGACGATATTCTGATCCTCACCGCTGACCACGGTTGTGATCCAACCTGGCAAGGCACTGACCATACTCGTGAACACATTCCGGTATTGGTCTACGGCCCGAAAGTAAAAGCCGGTTCTCTGGGCCACCGTGAAACGTTTGCGGATATCGGTCAGACGGTTGCTAGCTATTTCGGTACGTCTCCGATGGATTACGGTAAGAACATGCTGTGATACCCGTCATTCTTCGAGCCGCAGGGGTGTTGGCTGCAAAAGCTCACCTGCGACTCGAATTATTTAGGGTATATGGATTACAGATTTGGGTGAGATGTTTTATCCGCCCAGACGTTTACCTCTTAAAACAAGGATATAGATATGGCAACGCCACATATTAATGCTGAAATGGGTGATTTCGCTGACGTCGTTTTGATGCCTGGGGACCCGCTGCGCGCAAAACACATCGCAGAAACTTTCCTCGAAGATGTTCGTGAAGTGAACAACGTGCGTGGCATGTTGGGCTTCACCGGTACTTATAAAGGCCGCAAAATCTCTGTAATGGGTCACGGTATGGGTATCCCGTCCTGCTCCATCTACACCAAAGAACTCATCACTGATTTCGGCGTGAAGAAAATCATTCGTGTGGGTTCTTGCGGCGCGGTTCGTGCTGATGTGAAACTGCGTGACGTGGTTATCGGCATGGGTGCTTGCACCGACTCTAAAGTGAACCGTCTGCGTTTCAAAGACCACGATTTCGCAGCTATTGCTGACTTCGATATGGTTCGCAATGCCGTTGATGCAGCTAAAGCGCTGGGCGTAGACGCTCGCGTAGGCAACATCTTCTCCGCGGACCTGTTCTACACGCCAGACCCAACCATGTTTGACGTAATGGAAAAATACGGCATCCTGGGTGTGGAAATGGAAGCTGCAGGTATCTACGGCGTGGCAGCAGAGTTCGGTGCTAAAGCACTGACTATCTGTACTGTATCTGACCATATCCGTACTCACGAGCAGACTACTGCTGAAGAGCGCCAGACTACCTTTAACGACATGATCAAGATTGCTCTTGAGTCTGTGTTACTGGGCGATAAAGAGTAAGATTCAAAAGGGTGCTTCGGCACCCTTTATTGTTCATAGTATCTATTCACTCAAACTCCTTCATTCTCCACACCTGCTTTACCTTTCAAATATATAGCGCTATAAATCTATTCAAGTATCTATTCACGAATCTATTCACATGAGCGATCTGACTGATTTATTACTCCACGGGCCACAAACTGCAAACTCCTTGCGGCAGCGTTTGGGTGTCAGCCAGGCGACGTTTTCACGTCTTGTAAATACTGAAAGTGATGTAATCAAAGCGGGGGCGGCCAGAGCGACTCAATATGCCCTGATCAGACCTGTGCGTCAGATTCGGCAGTTTCCATTGTGGCAAATAGATGATGCGGGGCAGGCCTGGCGTTTTGGTGACTTGTACCCCATCTGGCCGCAGGGAAGCTGTTTGGTGATATTGAATAATGGCACTGCACAATGGTTTAACGGTATCCCCTGGTATTTAACCGATCTACGTCCTCAGGGATTTTTGGGGCGGGCGTGGGGGCGACGCTTAGCGCAGCAAACAGGCTTACCGGAAGATATTCGCTTATGGCAGGAAGAAGATGTCCTTTTGGCATTGTCACAGCAGGTATCGGAAAACCTCGGCGGTTGGCTGGTGGGCGAGGGCAGTTATCGCAACTGGTTCGAAACGCCATTGCCGCAGCCCATTCAGACCGCCGTAAAACTGTCTGTTTATCGTGAAATGGCGAACGGTGCTCTGGCAGGCGACATTGTTGGGTCATCGGCAGGTGGTGAGCAGCCAAAGTTTACCTGCTATACGCAAACCGCAACGGGTCCAGTTCATGTCATTGTTAAATTTACCCCAGCTGTTCACAATGAAAATAGCCAGCGCTGGGCTGACTTACTTCATGCAGAGGAACTGGCTCTAAAGATTCTTAATCAGGCCAAAATTCCGGCATCAATAGCAAAAACATATACCTATAGTGAGCAGCAAACTTTCCTTGAGGTGGCTCGCTTTGATTGTATTGGACCGCAGGGACGCAAGGGCATTGTCTCTCTGGAAGCGGTGCAAAGTGAATTCGCGAGTAGTTCTCAGCCATGGCCGACGGTAATTGCCGAATTGTTGGCTCAGAAGAAAGTTGAATCTGCGACACTACGTCTAACGCAGCGAATTTGGGCGTTTGGTCGATTGATCGCTAACACTGATATGCATGCAGGGAATCTATCATTCTTTCTCTCCGATATGCCGCTGACCCTCGCTCCGGTTTACGACATGCTGCCGATGGCATTTGCCCCAAACAGTGCCGGAAGTATGCGCAGAGAAACGGTAAAACTGCAGATTGATCCCATCGTGCCGAGAGACATCTGGCTGGAAATGCTGATATTCGCACGGCAATTCTGGCTTGAGGCAAGCCAGAATCAGGAAATTAGCTCGCCGTTTCGCGAGCTATGCAAGGGGATGGCATTACAACTTGATACCGTTGAGGCAAGCGTTAAGCGGCTCGCCTAACGCACCGTCTGAGCAATCCACGCGCTCAACTCACGCAATTCCGTTTCTTGTTCCGGGAAATCGGCAATCAACGTCTCACACTGCTGCTGCAACATATCGCTACGATACAAACAACCCTGCAAGCGCGCCGCCAGAGCTTCCAGCGGGGCCGGATTCAGGCTATCAGTGAAGATTTGCGTGCGCGTGATATGTCCTTTCTCAACGTCGAAATGTAACTCAACGCCGCCCCAGGTAAAACGCTGATCCAACAAATGGCTGAATGCAGGAGCCTGGCCGAAATTCCATTCCCAACTGCTTTGGCGGGCAAAGGTTTCCGCAAATCCGGGTAGGTCGGGCAGGGCATCAGGCGAGATATGTTCCGCTTCAACGCGCTCGCCGTAATAAGCAAAGAATGATTCGCGCACAGCATCGCATATTTGCTCATGGGTTAAGCCTGGTAGCAGATCGCTGAGGTTTGCTACGCGTCCACGTACAGACGTTATCCCTTTGGCTTTAAGCTTTTTCTCATCTGGATTCAGGTAGTTAGTCAGACGACTTAAATCCGCGTTGAGCAACAGCGTGCCATGGTGGAAGCCGCGATCCATGGTTTCTTTATACGCGGAACCTGAAACTTTACGTGGCCCTTCAGCAGTGGCAACTTCCAGATCGTTGCGCCCGGAAGCAGTCGCGCTAATTCCCAGTGAATTGAGTGCATTAACCACAATAGCGGTAGAAACGCTTTTGTCGTATTCCGGTTTTCCAGCCATGAAGGTGAAGCAGGTATTCCCCAAATCGTGGAAAACCGCGCCGCCACCGCTGCTGCGCCTTGCCAGACGCACGTTATCTTCTTCCATGCGCCGGGTATTACACTCTTTCCACGGGTTTTGCGCCCGGCCAATAACTACGGTATCTGCGTTACGCCATAAAAAGAGTACGCGCTGGGTCGCGGGCATCTGGCGGAAAATGCACTCTTCTACGGCCAGGTTGAACCAGGGATCGTAAGAGTCAGAAATCAGTAGTCGTAAGGTAGTCATCGTAGAGATCCTTTCTTATTTACGGCTTATTGTCAGCCTGTTCTTCCTCATCATCTTTCACTTCGGTATTCGCAGTGAGAAGGAAAGGAGACTGCTGCCAGCGGGTGCGTTTTCCCTGCAAAAGGGTACGCGTCAGCACAATGCCAATTGCCAGTGCCAGCAACATCATCAGGCGCAAAATATTCGTGGTGTTATCCACCTGTTTAGCTTCGGTAGCGAGCGTGTGGGTATCAAGCGTGATTCGTAGATAGCCAACCGGCCCGTCTTTATCTTCAATCGGCTGAACAATTTGCTGATTGAAATAACTGCCTGCTTTTTTACCATCCAGCGCCAGCCTGTCACGCACGCCAATTCCTTCACCTGCTCGCGCGATTTGGCCTCCGCTATCGTCATAAACGCCCGCATCCAGAATACGGCTATCTTGAGTCAGTAATTTGAGGACGGCTGAAATCTTTTTCTCGTCTGGGTTTTCGGATTTCATCAGCGGTGTCAGGTTGTAACTCACCTGGCGCGCCAACGTTTTGGCCAGCTCTTCAAGCTGCACATTGCGGGCTTGTTGGTGGCCCTGACTAAACCACGACGCTCCCTGCATCAGCGCGACTAAAAGTGCGAGGCAGATAAGCACAATCACTGCACGATGCAGCCTGAATTTCATTTTTGCCCGAGCCATAATGCACCTTCAATAAATTGCTTACTTTAATGTTGCCAGAAGCAGCGTGGACAAGGTAGCCTCATGCGTTGTTTTGTCCTGGCCTTTATCTTTATTCTGGAGCTGTGATGCCAAATAGTCTGACCTGGTGCGACCTGCCGACCGATGTCTCCCTCTGGCCTGGGTTGCCGCTATCGTTAAGTGGTGATGAAGTCATGCCACTCGATTACCGTGCTGGCCGCAGCGGCTGGCTTCTGTATGGTCGGAATCTGGATAAAGAGTGCCTGAATCGTTACCAACGTAAGTTGGGCGCGGCGATGGTAATCGTCACCGCATGGTGTGTTGAAGACTATCAGGTTATTCGCCTGGCTGGTTCATTAACGCCGCGAGCTACAAAACTTGCGCATGACGCCGGGCTGGATGTCGCGCCACTGGGTAAAATCCCTCATCTGCGCACGCCTGGTTTGCTGGTGATGGACATGGATTCCACCGCCATCCAAATCGAATGCATTGACGAAATAGCCAAACTGGCGGGCACCGGCGAAATGGTAGCGGAAGTGACGGAGCGCGCGATGCGTGGCGAACTAGACTTCGCGGCAAGCCTGAAGCAACGCGTTGCGACCCTCAAAGGGGCAAATGCTTCTATTTTGCGCCAGGTCCGTGATGAACTGCCACTGATGCCAGGGCTGACTTCTCTTGTGCTTAAGCTCGAATCGTTAGGCTGGAAAGTGGCTATCGCTTCCGGTGGTTTCACCTTCTTCGCGGAGTATCTGCGCGACAAACTACATTTGCATGCGGTAGTGGCAAATGAGCTAGAAATTTGCGACGGCAAATTGACCGGTGAAGTCATTGGTCAAATTGTTGATGCCCAATTCAAAGCAGATACGCTTAAGCGCCTTGCGGATAAATATGAAATCCCTGTCGAACAAACTGTTGCGATTGGTGATGGCGCGAATGATTTACCGATGATTCTGTCTGCCGGGCTGGGCATCGCTTATCACGCGAAACCAAAGGTTAATGAGAAAACAGAAATCACCATCCGTCATGCTGATTTGATGGGTGTATTCTGTATTCTTTCAGGCAGTCTTATTCAGGAAGAACGCTAATGGCCAAAGCGCCGAAACGTGCATTTGTCTGCAACGAATGTGGTGCAGATTATCCTCGCTGGCAGGGGCAATGCAGCGCCTGCCATGCATGGAACACTATCACTGAGGTGCGTATTGCCGCCTCACCGACAGTTGCGCGTAACGAGCGTTTATCTGGTTATGCCGGTAGTGCGGGTGTCAGCAAAGTACAAAAACTCTCTGATATCAGCCTCGAAGAGCTGCCGCGTTTCTCCACCGGTTTTAAAGAGTTCGACCGCGTACTGGGCGGCGGCGTTGTGCCAGGTAGCGCTATTCTGATTGGCGGTAACCCAGGCGCGGGTAAATCCACGCTGCTGCTGCAAACACTGTGCAAACTCAGCGAACAAATGAAAACGCTGTACGTCACGGGTGAAGAGTCGCTGCAACAAGTGGCGATGCGCGCACACCGCTTAGGTTTGCCGACTAACAACCTGAATATGCTTTCGGAAACCGGCATCGAGCAAATCTGCATGATTGCCGAAGAAGAAGCGCCAAAGCTGATGGTCATCGACTCCATTCAGGTGATGCACATGGCCGACGTGCAATCGTCGCCAGGCAGTGTTGCGCAGGTGCGTGAGTCTGCCGCTTACCTGACGCGCTTTGCTAAAACGCGCGGTGTGGCAATTATCATGGTCGGCCACGTCACCAAAGATGGTTCACTTGCCGGGCCAAAAGTCCTCGAACACTGTATCGACTGCTCGGTGATGCTTGATGGCGATGCCGATTCCCGTTTCCGCACCCTGCGCAGCCATAAAAACCGCTTTGGTGCGGTGAACGAGCTGGGTGTGTTTGCCATGACGGAACAAGGGCTGCGTGAAGTGAGCAACCCTTCCGCTATCTTCCTGAGCCGTGGTGATGAAGTGACTCCCGGTAGTTCTGTGATGGTGGTGTGGGAAGGGACGCGTCCACTGCTGGTAGAGATTCAGGCGCTGGTGGATCAATCTATGATGTCCAACCCACGCAGGGTTGCTGTTGGTCTTGAGCAAAACCGTCTGGCAATTTTGTTGGCCGTTTTGCACCGCCATGGTGGGCTGCAAATGGCTGATCAGGATGTATTTGTAAACGTGGTTGGCGGTGTGAAAGTCACCGAAACCAGTGCTGACCTCGCGCTTTTACTGGCGATGGTTTCAAGTCTGCGCAACCGGGCTCTGCCACAAGATTTAGTGGTGTTTGGTGAGGTTGGGTTGGCCGGGGAAATTCGCCCGGTTCCAAGCGGCCAGGAACGTATTTCTGAAGCTGCAAAACACGGTTTTAAACGTGCGATTGTGCCGCAGGCGAATGTGCCGAAAAAACTACCGGAAGGGATGCAGGTCTTCGGGGTGAAAAAACTTGCTGATGCGCTGGCAGTGTTTGACGACTTACAAGACTTATAATTGTATATTCGCCCAATTTTGCAGGAGGCAGGCAGCATGTCGTCATTTGAGTATTTAAAAACCGCAATTCGCCAGCAGAACGTTACGCTGCAGCAAGTTGCGGAATCCTGCGGTATGACCAAGGGCTATCTGAGCCAGCTACTTAACGCCAAAATCAAAAGCCCAAGCGCTCAAAAACTTGAAGCCCTGCACCGTTTCCTCGGACTGGAGTTTCCCCGCCGTGAGAAAAAGGTCGGTATTGTATTCGGGAAGTTTTATCCACTGCATACCGGCCATATCTACTTGATTCAACGCGCCGCAAGCCAGGTTGATGAGTTACATATCATCATGGGCTATGACGAAACCCGCGACCGTCTTCTGTTTGAAGACAGTGCCATGTCGCAACAGCCGACGACCGGCGACCGTCTGCGCTGGTTGCTTCAGACCTTTAAGTACCAGAAAAACATTCGTATTCATTCGTTTAACGAAGAAGGGATGGAGCCATATCCACACGGTTGGGATGTCTGGAGCCGTGGTATCAAAGCTTTCATGGAAAGCAAAGGCATTAATCCTGACTGTATCTACACCTCTGAAGAGAATGATGCACCACGGTTTATCGAACAGCTCGGCATTGAAACGGTGCTTATCGACCCGAAACGCACATTTATGAATATCAGCGGTGGGCAGATTCGCGAAAACCCGTTCCGCTACTGGGAATACATTCCAACTGAAGTGAAACCGTTCTTTGTCCGAACCGTCGCGATTTTGGGCGGTGAGTCGAGCGGTAAGTCGTGGATGGTGAATAAGCTCGCCAATATTTTCAACACGACCAGCGCCTGGGAATACGGGCGTGACTATGTCTTTTCCCATCTGGGTGGCGATGAGATGGCACTGCAATATTCTGACTACGATAAAATTGCGATTGGCCATGCTCAGTACGTTGATTTTGCAGTTAAATATGCCAATAAAGTCGCTTTTATCGATACTGACTTTGTTACCACTCAGGCATTCTGTAAAAAATATGAAGGGCGTGAGCACCCATTTGTGCAGGCGCTGATTGATGAGTACCGCTTTGATCTAGTGATTTTGCTGGAAAACAACACGCCGTGGGTAGCCGATGGCTTGCGTAGCCTGGGCAGTGATACTGACAGGAAATCGTTCCAGAATCTTTTGGTGTCGATGCTTGATGAGAACAACATCAGCTACGTTCATGTAGAAGAACCTGACTACGATTCTCGCTTCTTGCGCTGTGTTGATTTGGTGAAGAACATGATTGGCGAGCGGGGATAATCGGGCTTGTCAAAAAAGGGGGCGCAGTAAGCGCCCCATTTTTATTACTTCGTTACGCGCTTGTACTTAATACGCTTAGGTTCCAGCGCATCCGCACCCAAGGTGCGTTTCTTGTACTCTTCGTACTCAGTAAAGTTGCCTTCAAAGAACTCCACTTTGCCTTCATCCTGGTAATCCAGAATGTGCGTGGCGATACGGTCAAGGAACCAACGGTCGTGCGAGATAACCATTGCACAGCCTGGGAATTCCAACAGGGCGTTTTCTAACGCGCGCAGGGTTTCGATATCCAGGTCGTTGGTTGGTTCATCGAGCAGCAGTACGTTGCCGCCAACTTGCAGTAATTTTGCAAGGTGCAGACGACCACGCTCACCACCGGACAACTCACCGACACGTTTACCCTGGTCGACGCCTTTGAAGTTAAAGCGACCAACGTACGCACGGCTTGGCATTTCGGTGTTACCGACGCGCATGATGTCCTGGCCGCCGGAAACTTCTTCCCACACGGTTTTGCTGTTGTCCATTGCGTCACGGAACTGATCGACAGACGCCAGTTTGACGGTTTCGCCCAGTTCAATGGTGCCACTATCTGGCTGTTCCTGGCCGGACATCATACGGAACAGGGTAGATTTACCCGCGCCGTTAGGACCGATGATCCCGACAATTGCACCTTTCGGTACAGAGAATGTCAGATCTTCAATCAGCAGGCGGTCGCCGTAGGATTTACGCAGATTGGTAACCTCAACGACTTTATCGCCCAGACGTGCGCCAGGTGGAATAAACAGTTCGTTGGTTTCGTTACGTTTCTGGTATTCAGTGTTGTTAAGCTCTTCAAAGCGAGCCAGACGCGCCTTGCCCTTAGACTGGCGGCCTTTCGCACCCTGACGTACCCACTCCAGCTCTTTCTCGATGGATTTACGGCGAGCCGCTTCCGAAGAGGCTTCCTGAGCCAGACGTTCGTCTTTCTGCTCAAGCCAGGAGGAGTAGTTACCTTCCCACGGAATACCTTCACCGCGGTCAAGTTCCAGAATCCAGCCTGCAACGTTATCGAGGAAGTAACGGTCGTGGGTAATCGCCACAACGGTGCCTTCGAAGTCGTGCAGGAAGCGCTCGAGCCACGCAACGGATTCAGCATCCAGGTGGTTCGTTGGTTCGTCGAGCAGCAGCATGTCTGGCTTTTCGAGCAGCAGGCGGCACAGCGCTACACGGCGACGTTCACCACCGGACAGGTTAGCAATTTTCGCATCCCAATCTGGCAGACGCAGCGCATCAGCAGCACGTTCCAGTTGCACGTTCAGGTTGTGACCGTCGTGTGCCTGAATGATTTCTTCAAATTTACCTTGTTGGGCAGCCAGCTTGTCGAAATCGGCGTCCGGCTCAGCGTATTTGGCATACACTTCGTCGAGGCCTTTCAGGGCATTAACGACTTCAGCTACGGCTTCTTCAACCGATTCACGGACGGTATGTTCAAGGTTGAGTTGCGGTTCTTGCGGCAAATAGCCGATTTTTAATCCAGGTTGTGGGCGCGCTTCGCCTTCGATGTCGGTATCAATGCCGGCCATAATGCGCAGCAGCGTGGATTTACCGGAGCCGTTCAGACCCAGTACGCCAATCTTGGCGCCAGGGAAGAAACTGAGAGAGATATTTTTCAGGATATGACGTTTCGGCGGAACAACTTTGCCGACTCGATGCATGGTATAAACGAATTGAGCCACAGTGCGACTTCGCCTCTTTTTCGTGATTTAAGATGGTTCGTATCAAAGGCGAAGTGTAGCCGTTTTCAGCAGGTAATCCCAGCAGGGGAAGTAGGATGTGTTACCCGAAACACTCTGGACAGTGTTATACCCAAAATAACGTGCTCTGGCGTGGCGAAACAGCAATAGCAGAGTTAGCATGAAGTAACCAATGGCGGCATGATGCTGCCTGTAAATATGTGAGGAGAACTTGTGGGGAAAGCCAAACAAGTCGCGGGACAATTGCTGGTGGCAATTGTAAGCCTTGCGGCATTAACTCATGCAGTTCGTGCGGACTCGCTCGATGAGCAACGCAGCCGATACGCACAAATCAAACAAGCGTGGGATAGCAAGCAAATGGATGTGGTGCAGCGAATGATGCCCACGTTGCAGGATTATCCTCTCTATCCTTATCTCGAATATCGCCAGATTACAGACGACTTAATGAATGAGCCAACGCTTGTCGTTAGTCGCTTTATTGAGGCAAATCCAACGCTGCCGCCAGCTCGCTCCCTGAAGTCACGCTTTGTGAATGAACTCGCCCGTCGTGAAGACTGGCGTGGCTTGCTGGCATTCAGCCCTGAGCAGCCGGGCACGACCGAATCTAAATGTAATTATTACTACGCAAAATGGAATACCGGCCAGGCGGATGCCGCATGGGTGGGAGCCAAAGATTTGTGGCTGACGGGGAAGAATCTGCCGTCAAGCTGTGACCGTTTATTCTCGGCGTGGCGCTCTTCAGGGTCTCAAGATCCGTTGGCCTATCTGGAGCGTATTCGCCTGGCAATGAAAGAGGGTAATACCTCGTTGGTCAATAGCCTCGCAAGCCAAATGCCTGCGGATTACCAAACCATCTCCAGCGCGCTAATAAATCTGCAAAATAACCCCAATTCGGTGCTGACATTTGCCCAAGCAGTGGGTGCAACAGACTTTACGCGTCAGGCTGCGGCAATAGCTTTTACCCGAGTGGCCCGGGATGACGTAGAAAATGCGCGCATGATGATCCCTTCACTGGTGCAAGCGCAGCAACTTAATGACTCTCAGGCTCAGGAACTCAGAGATACAGTCGCCTGGCGCTTGATGGGCAATGATGTTACAGCCGAACAGGCTGCATGGCGCGATGATGCCATTATGCGTTCAGAATCAACGACGCTAGTTGAAAGACGTGTACGTATGGCGCTTGGAACGGGCGATCGTACTGGCCTGAATACCTGGCTTGCGCGTTTACCGATGGAAGCCAAAGAGAAAGATGAATGGCGTTACTGGCAAGCAGATCTATTGTTGGAACGAGGCCGGGATGCGGAAGCCAAAGAGATTCTGCATTCTTTAATGCAGCAACGCGGATTTTACCCAATGGTGGCAGCCCAGCGTTTAGGGGAAGACTACCCGTTGCGTGTAGACAAAGCGGTAGCGGTGAATCCTGCGCTGGTCCAGGGGCCAGAAATGGCGCGAGTCCGCGAGTTAATGTACTGGCAGATGGATAACACTGCGCGCAGCGAATGGGCGAATTTAATCACCAGCCGCAGCAAACCAGAGCAAGAAGGATTGGCGCGTTACGCGTTTGATCAAAACTGGTGGGATCTTAGCGTACAGGCAACGATCGCCGGGAAGCTCTGGGATCATCTGGAGGAGCGTTTCCCTCTGGCGTATAAGGATGTTTTCTCTCGTTATGTTAGCGATAAAGATATCTCGCAAAGCTATGCAATGGCGATTGCGCGTCAGGAAAGTGCCTGGAACCCGAAAGTGAAATCACCTGTTGGAGCCAGCGGCTTGATGCAAGTTATGCCCGCTACGGCTGCGCATACTGTGAAAGTATTCAACATTCCCGGCTACAGCAGCCCTTCACAACTGCTCGACCCGGAAACCAATATCAATATTGGTACCACGTATTTGCAGTCCGTCTATCAGCAATTCGAGAACAACAGGATCTTCTCCTCAGCTGCGTATAACGCTGGGCCGGGCCGAGTCAGAACCTGGCTTGGTAACAGTGCCGGTCGCATCGATGCAGTTGCGTTTGTTGAGAGTATTCCCTTCTCAGAAACGCGCGGATATGTGAAAAACGTGCTGGCTTATGATGCGTATTATCAATACTTCATGGGTAAATCCGCACCGTTGCTGACGGACACGGAGTGGCAACGCCGTTATTGATTTTGGGGTGTCCATGTTATGCTATCGTACTAGTTAATTAGTATGAAGTAGGGTGGCATAACATGACTCAGCACTCTCAATACTCGGCAGAACATGCCGAACAAAGCAATCAAGAGTGGCTCCGCTTTGTGGAGTTGCTACAGCAATCGTTCGATAAGCAGCTGCATATGCCGTTGTTGATGTTGTTACTGACACCAGACGAACGCACAGCCCTTGGGACTCGTGTCAGAATTGTCGAAGAGTTACTGCGCGGCGAGATGAGTCAGCGTGAGCTTAAAAATGAACTGGGTGCGGGGATTGCGACTATTACCCGTGGCTCAAATAGCTTGAAATCTGCTCCACCAGATCTGCGTGCATGGCTGGAGCAGAAATTATTGAGCCCTAAAGGTTAACGATAAACATCGTTATGAAACGGGCTCAACGCCAGAATAACCGCCTGGTGGTAAACGCTACTGCGAGTTAATTTCCCGGCGGTAAACACGCCAATCGCACCCTCTTTACGGCCAATTTTATCGATACCGGTATAGCTGGACATCACAGGCCCTAATGCTTCGCCTGCGCGTACTTTTTCAAGAATGATGGCAGGAAGTGGAAGCGTTGCTGAACGGGCTTCGCCACGCTTATTTTGGTTTTCAATCACTACCCAACTGAATGTACTGTCATCATCAATTCCTGCCTCAACCGCCACCCAAAAATCAGCTTCCGGACGTACCTGACGGGCATTCATAATTCGGCATCGTGCGCCAGTTCGCGTTTCATGGTTTCCAAATGGCTGTTCAGGCACACCACTATCGACGGCGACGGGTTCAATATGGCAGCATCCCTCCCCATAGATATCGTCGAATGCCTGGTGAATTGCCTGAATTTTGGCTGGATTAGTTGTTGCGCAGACGACATGGTACATAATCAGTGAAACTCTCAAGAAATTGTTGCCGCAGTATAACGGAAAAAACGCATGTTACAGGTATACCTTGTTCGCCACGGCGAAACGCAGTGGAATGCGCAGCGCCGCATTCAGGGCCAGTCAGACAGTGCGCTGACTGAAAAAGGAGAACGCCAGGCCGAGCAGGTGGCTGAGCGTGTCAAAACGTTAGGCATCACGCATGTTATTGCCAGTGATTTAGGGCGTACGCGTCGTACCGCCGAAATCATCGCGCAGGCATGTGGTGTGGATATTACGCTGGATGCGCGTTTACGTGAGCTGGATATGGGCGTGCTAGAACGTCGTAATCTGGACACGCTAAGCGAAGAAGAAGAGAGCTGGCGTCGTCAGTTAGTTAATGGCACCGCTGATGGGCGTATTCCCGAAGGGGAAAGCATGCTCGAGATGAGTGAGCGTATGCATGCGGCTTTGAATGCTTGCCTTGATTTACCAGTTGGCAGTCGCCCGTTGCTGGTGAGCCACGGTATGGCGCTAGGTTGCCTGGTGAGTACGATTCTGGGATTACCGGCCTGGGCTGAACGTCGCTTACGTTTAAGAAACTGTTCGATTTCTCGGGTGGATCACCAGCAAAGCCCGTGGTTGGCTTCCGGCTGGGTGGTTGAAACGGCAGGGGATATCTCGCATTTAGATGCCCCTGCGTTGGATGAACTTCAGCGTTAGTTAACGACGTACACCCTTCATCCTTCAAGCCGCAGGGGTGTTGGCTGCACTCACTTACCCCAGTCACTTACTAAAGTAAGCTCCTGGGGATAAGCTCTCTTGCCGCCTGGCTGCAACTCGAATGCTAAAGGGTATATAGAAAATTAACGACGTACTGGAATCAGATACTCACATCTGATCTGCATCGGACGGTCATGAACACGCGCTTCTTCTTGCGGGAAGAAGCGTTCAATATCCTGGCCTTTGCGACGAGTCAGATTCAGGGACGGCATGCAGGTTCCGTAAATGGTCAGGATAAACTCCTGCAAACCCGTGCCCGGCCCTTCGTAGTCGAACTGCACGTAATCCCCACCTTCCAGGCTGACCGGATGAGAGTCAGGTAAGAACCCATTTGCCATTTCAGGTGTTAACGCTGTGGTATAGAAGACTTCTTGCTCGTCGTCTTTCTCGATGCTTGGGCGCGGCTCATGCAAACCGTATAGTACGCGCGGCAGTGTCGGAGAATTCCCGAGGAACTGTGTCCAGAACTGGATACGCATTTCATTACGGAAATCAGAGATTTGCTCAAGTGTGCAGCTGTAACTTTGCGTGACCCCCACCAGATGGGTTTTTGGCAGAGTGACAAATTGCGCTTGAGGAAGAGTAAACTCATCTAAACGCAACGGCGGACGCATGCCGAAAGCGCTCCAGTCAGGTGAGCGACGATAGAGTGCCGGTGTTTGGGCAAATTGCTTTTTGAAGGCGCGAGTGAAGGTCTGCTGAGAATCAAAGCGATACTGCAAAGCAATATCAAGGATAGGTCGAGCGGTTAAACGCAACGCCACCGCTGACTTTGATAAACGACGTGCGCGGATGTATGCACCGATGGCATGACCCGTAACATCTTTGAACATCCGTTGTAGATGCCACTTGGAATAACCTGCTTTTGCCGCCACATTATCCAGAGACAGTGACTGATCCAGGTGGCCTTCCAGCCAAGTTAATAGATCGCGAATGATCCCTGTCTGATCCATATAATATCCTCATCCTGACACGGTGAGTGCCGTCAATTTGGGCGATGATAGCACTTTTTGTTGTCATGACATTCAGAGTTTTTTTTAACAAGACGTGCCAAAATCAGTTACTCATTCGAACAATTTTATTAATAACGTGATATTTAACGGTTTTTTAGTCCAAGGTGTGAATAGTCGCTTAAGGCAATCATTAACTAATGGTAACAATATGAAATATAAAGTTTTAGTCGCGCTGAGTTCATTGCTGTTTATTTCAATGGGTGTTCAGGCGGAAGAAATCGGCTCAGTCGATACCGTTTTCAAGGTGTTTGGCCCTGACCATAAAATCGTTGTTGAGGCATTTGACGATCCGGATGTTAAAAACGTCACTTGCTATATTAGCCGTGCAAAAACGGGTGGCATTAAAGGTGGGCTAGGGCTAGCAGAAGATACTTCAGATGCGGCGATTTCTTGCCAGCAAGTTGGGCCAGTAGAGCTAAGCGAAAAAATAAAAGCTGGCAAAACTCAGGGTGATGTTGTGTTCCAGAAACGGACATCATTGGTGTTCAAGAAACTGCAAGTCGTGCGTTTCTATGATGCTAAACGTAACACTCTGGCCTATCTGGCGTATTCCGACAAAGTGGTTGAAGGCTCACCAAAAAATGCGCTGAGTGCGGTGCCAATTATGCCGTGGAAGTAACAGGGAGCATGCGATGAACCAGGCCACTATCTGGTTAGTTGAAGATGAAACCAGTATTGCTGATACGTTGATCTACACGTTACAGCAAGAGGGGTTTTCGGTGCGTGCCTTCGATCGCGGTTTGCCTGTGCTGGAAGCTGCACATGAAGAACGCCCGGACCTGGCTATTCTGGATGTTGGCCTGCCTGATATTAACGGCTTTGAATTATGTCGCCGCCTGCTGGCTGATTACCCGGATCTTCCGCTGCTGTTTCTTACCGCGCGCAGTGAAGAAGTTGACAGGCTGATTGGCCTTGAGATTGGCGCTGATGATTACATCGCCAAACCGTTTTCCCCACGTGAAGTTTGCGCGAGGGTTCGAACGGTGCTGCGTCGCCTGCAAAAACAACGGCAGGCTTTAGCCGGGAGCACCCAGCGGATTGGCCTTTTCGAGTTCAATGAAATGGCGGCGCAGATCTCCTGGTGCCAGCAGCCGTTGCAGCTGACTCGCTATGAATACTTGTTATTAAAGACTTTTTTACAGTGGCCGGGTCGAGTATTTTCCCGCCAACAATTGATGGATCTGGTGTGGAGTACTGCCGAAGAAAGTTTTGATCGCACGGTCGACACTCATATTAAAACGCTGCGTGCCAAACTGCGGGTGATCAACCCCGATCTTTCACCGATCAACACGCATCGTGGCTTAGGCTACAGTCTTGGTGTGAATTAATGCGTATCGGGATGCGCCTGCTGCTGGGCTATTTTTTGATTGTGGCGATTGCGGCCTGGTTTGTACTGTCGATCTTTTTACAGGAAGTGAAGCCTGGCGTTCGACGCGCAACGGAAGGCACGTTAATTGATACCGCTACGCTACTGGCCGAATTTGCTAAAGCCGATATGCTGGCGGGAAATGCACAAAACGGCCAGCTCGCGCAGGCATTTTCCCGGCTTAATCAACACTCCTTCAAGGCCAATATCAGTGGCATTACCAAATCCAAAAATGAATACCGTGTTTATCTAACTGATACGAAAGGCATCGTTTTATTTGATTCCAGCGGCAAAGCAACTGGTGAGGATTACTCGCGCTGGAACGATGTCTGGCTGACGCTACAGGGTAAATACGGTGCACGCAGCACGCCGGTAAACGCTAACAACCCCGAAAGTACCGTGATGTATGTGGCCGCACCCGTGCGTGACGGGCTAAACATCATTGGTGTGTTGAGTGTTGGTAAGCCAAACAGCGCTATGGACCCGGTTATACGCCGCAGTGAGCGGCGCATTCTGTGGGCGGGCGTGGCATTACTGGGCATTGCTTTGCTGATTGGTTTTGGGTTTGTGTTGTGGATTAACAGGGCCATCGGGAAACTGGTTCGCTATGCAGACTCGGTCACCACCGAGCACCCTTTACCTCTACCTAAACCTGGCAGTAGCGAATTGCGTAAGTTGGCGTTGGCGCTGGAAAGTATGCGGCTGAAACTCGAAGGGAAAACGTATATAGAGCAGTACGTTCATGCCCTGACTCATGAGTTGAAAAGCCCGATGGCGGCGATTCGTGGTGCGGCAGAAATTTTACGTGAAGGCCCGCCGCCAGAAATTGTCGAGAAGTTCTCTGCGAACATTCTTCAGCAAAATCTGCGCATGCAGCAGCTGGTCGATAATCTATTACGCCAGGCAAAACTGGAAAGCCGGGTTGAAATTACGGCTCAGTCGATAAATCTGCCAGCGTTATTTTCTTCGCTATGCGATAGCCGCGAAGTGCTCGCCCGCAGTAAACAAATCTCGTTAAGAATCGATAAAAATGTTCCCGAAGAGTTTGCCGTGGAAGGTGATCCAGCTTTGCTTGAGCAAGCTGTTGGGAATTTGCTGGATAATGCGCTCGATTTTACACCGCCCGCAGGGGAGGTGGTTTTAAGTGTTGAACAGCATATTGGACAGATCACCATTCTGGTTTCTGATACAGGAAGAGGGATACCTGATTATGCAAAAGAACGCGTATTCGAACGTTTTTACTCATTACCGCGCAGCAACGGCCAAAAAAGCAGTGGCTTAGGACTGGCATTTGTTCGTGAAGTCGCACGTTTGCATCGTGGAACCATAACTCTTGAGAATCGTCCTGAAGGTGGTGTGCAAGCTCGATTAGCACTGCCTGGAAAATAACTCCCGCACTTCACCGTCCCTTCACATAACTTCATTTAGCCCCCACAAACGCTCGCTATCCTCTGCCCATCAAAAATGGAGGGGATTATGTTTAAATCTGCGTTGTTCTGGAAAGTCATGACCTTGTTGGGATGTATGGTGGTGTTGTTGATTCCCTTAAATATGTTGAGTTCGTTAGTTAATGAACGCAGCAGTTATCGGGATGATGTTGAACAGTCACTGCGCCAAAGTGCCAGTGGCCCGCAAACCATTACTGGTCCACTGATCGCCATCCCCATAACGGAGCTAACGACCGTTATGGAAGACAATAAAGAGATTAAGAAAGAGCGCCGGTTCATTCGTTACTACCTGCCGGAGAACTTGAGTATAGTGGGGAAGCAAACCGTTGAACCACGCCATATCGGTATTTATGAGGGGCAAATCTGGCGCACGGCTATCACGCTGAATGCTACGTTTAATCGCCAATTGCTCTCAAACGAGGTAGGTCCCGATACTCTTATTGGTACGCCATACGTGGTGCTGGCAGTTGGCGACTCACGCGGTATTGGCAAAGTGGGTGAACTTGATATCAACGGTGAGTCGTATCCGATTGAACCCGGTAGCAACCTGCCTGGAGTAGGGCAGGGGTTACATGCCATTCTCCCTGTAAAACGTCTTCAGGATGAGAAACTCACGCTGCGTTTTAACCTGGATTTGATGGGAACTAAACAGCTTGCTGTGGTGCCTGTTGGGCGTAATAGCCAGTTCAACTTAACCAGCAACTGGCCGCATCCTGGATTTATGGGCGATTTTTTGCCACAGCAGCGGACTGTCACTGATAGTGGATTTAGCGCCAGCTGGCAAAGCACCTGGTTTGCTAACAATCTGAACACCCGTTTCTATGATGGTCAGCTGATTGACGTCGACCGTCTGCCAGCCTTTAGCGTCACAGTAGCGAACCCGGTCGACCAATATCAACTGACTGACCGCGCCGTAAAATACGCCATCCTTCTGATTGGTCTAACATTTATGAGCTTCTTCTTGCTGGAGACACTGACCGGACTGCGTGTTCACCCGATGCAGTATTTGCTGGTTGGGCTATCGCTCGTGATGTTCTATCTCGTTCTACTGGCCGTATCGGAGCACATTGGATTTAACGGAGCATGGCTGCTGGCGAGCCTGGTTTGTGCTGGAATTAACGGTTTTTACCTTAAGGCTGTACTCAATAGCGGGAAAGCGAGTGCGATGTTCACTCTGGGATTATTGATGCTGGATGCGGTGCTCTGGCAGCTGTTGCAGTCTGAAGACAGTGCTCTGCTGCTCGGTACAGGCGTCCTTTTTGCAGCGCTCTCAGCCATTATGTTACTGACACGAAATATCGACTGGTACGGAATGAGAAGGAAAGTGCAGGTGCCAGAAAATGGCGAGATCCAGGAAGATCCGGAGCGGTTCCGCTTGTGGAAATAGATAGATAATCGAGACAAAAGAAAAGGGCGGATTAAAAATCCGCCCTTTCACATTCATGTTTGATTACAGGTTTATTCCTGTAAATCGCCGCAGAAGCGATAACCTTCGCCGTGAATCGTAGCGATGATTTCAGGTGTATCTGGGGTCGATTCGAAATGCTTACGAATACGACGAATTGTGACGTCAACGGTACGATCGTGTGGCTTCAGCTCACGACCTGTCATTTTCTTCAGCAATTCAGCGCGGGACTGAATTTTCCCTGGGTTTTCACAGAAGTGCAGCATGGCGCGGAATTCGCTACGCGGCAACTTGTACTGCTCACCATTTGGACTGACCAATGAACGGCTGTTGATATCCAATTCCCAACCATTGAACTTGTAGCTTTCAACGGAACGACGTTCTTCGCTGATTGCACCCAGGTTCATAGTACGAGACAACAAGTTGCGCGCACGGATGGTTAATTCGCGTGGGTTGAATGGCTTAGTGATGTAATCATCTGCACCGATTTCAAGACCAAGGATTTTATCCACTTCGTTGTCGCGGCCAGTCAGGAACATCAATGCCACATTGGCTTGTTCACGCAATTCACGCGCGAGCAGCAGGCCATTTTTGCCTGGCAAATTGATATCCATAATGACCAGGTTGATGTCATTATCGGAAAGGATTTGATGCATTTCAGCGCCATCAGTCGCTTCAAAAACATCATAACCTTCAGCTTCAAAAATGCTCTTTAACGTGTTGCGTGTTACTAATTCGTCTTCGACGATAAGAATATGCGGGGTCTGCATGTTTGCTACCTAAAATTGCCAACTAAATCAAAACAGGAAGTACAAAAGTCCCTGACCTGCCTAATACATGCCAAAAATTAACATGCTGGGCGTAACATGACTAAAGTACGTAATTGCGTTCTTGATGCACTTTCCATCAACGTCAACAACATCATTAGCTTGGTCGTGGGCACTTTTCCCTCTGGACCCGACGGTGTCAAAAACGGTTGTTATCCTATACCATTTTAACAGCAACATAACAGGCAGGACCGCTTTAGACATCTGATAAAACTACGCTTCGTTGACATATATCAAATTCAATTGTAGCACGTTAACAGTTTGATGAAATCATCGTAGCGTTTTGCCACATTTCATCACAATATTTTAATAATATATATAGTTACATGAATTGATTAGTAAAGAACATAAATCAGATTGATGATGGTGTTAATATGGTTTTTTTGTTATTTAAAACAATGAGATAATGCTTTTTACTGCATCTTTGCTTGCTGGTCAAACCACCAATATGTATTCAAGGTGCTTATGATTCGCATTACATGCATTTTATATACGAATGTTACTTTAATGTAAATTTTTGATGCGTATTATCATTTGAAATTTGTGAATGTCCAATAACGGGCACTTTTTTAAAGAGAGTTTTAATGCGTTTTATAATTATTTTGGTCGCACCAGCCAGAGCTGAAAATGTGGGTGCAGCAGCTAGAGCGATGAAGACCATGGGATTTGCTGATTTGCGTGTGGTTGATAGCGAAGCCGATCGACAACCAGAAGCACGCTGGGTCGCGCATGGTTCTGGTGATGTGCTGGATAATGCACAGCATTTTAATACGCTGGCGGAAGCCTTGCATGATGTCGATTTTACGATTGCAACCACTGCCCGCAGCCGCGCTAAATTTCATTACTACGCCACACCGCAACAATTGGTTCCATTACTTGAAGAAAAGCGTACCTGGGTAGGGACTGTGGCACTGGCGTTTGGTCGTGAAGATTCGGGGCTAACCAATGAAGAACTCGAACTGGCAGATGTTCTGACCGGCGTACCGATGGTTGCGGATTATCCGTCGCTTAACCTTGGCCAGGCTGTAATGGTCTATTGTTATCAGCTCTCAGCACTTATGCAGCTCCCTGCGCCAGAACATGATGTGGTGGATGCCAAACAGCTAAGCGCATTACGTTCTCGTATCACTTCCTTGCTTGAGCGTGTTGAGGCGAGCAGCGACCAAAAAATGGTTGATTGGTTACAGCAGCGTCTTGGCTTGTTAGCGCAGCGAGATACGGCAATGTTGCACCGTTTGCTGCATGATATCGAAAAAAAACTGCCAGAGAATAATGCTGGGAACTGCTTCGCTAGCAGTGAAGGTGGGGTGTGATTTCCCCATTTTTTCAGCGTAATAAGCGTGGTTTTTGCTGTTTTTTCAGCGTTCAGAAGCTGTGTCACTAAAAGTGGTAAAATTAAAAATAAATTGACTTAGGTCGCCGGATACTTTAGTCAATATAGGTAAATCATATTACGAGCACACAACATCCATGATTCGCATCAGCCCAATGACAACAATTATTACAACCACCATTACCACAGGTAACGGTGCGGGCTGACGCATACCAGGAAAAACGAAAAAAGCCCGCACCTAAACAGTGCGGGCTTTTTTTTGGACTAAAAACTCAAGGGTAATAATAAATGCGAGTGTTGAAATTCGGTGGTACTTCAGTGGCAAATGCGGAGCGTTTTCTGCGTGTTGCCGATATCCTGGAAAGTAATGCCAAACAGGGGCAGGTGGCGACCGTGCTGTCTGCCCCGGCGAAAATTACCAATCACCTCGTTGCCATGATTGAAAAAACAATTGGCGGCCAGGATGCCTTACCGAATATCAGCGATGCAGAACGCATTTTCAGCGAACTTCTGAATGGTCTCGCAGATGCACAGCCGGGTTTCCCTGTCGTCGAGCTCAAGGGATTTGTTGAGAAAGAGTTTGCGCAGCTGAAGCATGTTCTGCACGGTATTAGCCTGTTGGGGCAATGTCCGGACAGCATCAACGCCGCTATCATCTGCCGTGGCGAAAAGCTCTCTATCGCTATCATGGCTGAATTGCTGAAAGCTCGCGGTCACAATGTGACGGTTATCAATCCGGTAGAGAAACTTCTCGCTGTTGGGCATTACCTTGAGTCTACTGTAGATATTACTGAGTCAACTCGTCGCATTGCTGCCAGCCGTATTCCGGCTGACCATATGATCCTGATGGCGGGCTTTACTGCCGGGAACGAAAAAGGCGAGTTAGTCGTTCTGGGTCGTAATGGATCTGACTATTCAGCGGCCGTGTTGGCTGCGTGCTTACGTGCGGATTGTTGTGAGATCTGGACTGATGTTGATGGCGTTTATACTTGCGACCCACGTCAGGTACCGGATGCAAGGCTTCTAAAATCGATGTCGTATCAGGAGGCCATGGAGCTTTCTTACTTCGGCGCCAAAGTTCTTCATCCACGTACTATTTCCCCGATTGCTCAATTCCAAATCCCTTGCCTGATTAAAAACACGGGTAACCCGCAAGCGCCTGGCACTTTAATTGGTGCAGAAAGTGATGAAGATGATCTGCCGGTTAAAGGCATCACTAACCTGAATAATATGGCGATGTTTAACGTTTCAGGCCCAGGAATGAAAGGGATGGTTGGTATGGCGGCACGCGTCTTTGCTGCTATGTCCCGCGCTGGAATTTCGGTGGTGTTGATTACTCAGTCATCCTCTGAATACAGCATCAGCTTCTGTGTGCCGCAGGCGGATTGCGTACGTGCGCGTCGTGCGATGGATGATGAGTTCTATCTCGAACTCAAAGAGGGTCTGCTTGAACCACTGGCGATCATGGAGCATCTGGCCATTATCTCTGTCGTCGGGGACGGTATGCGTACTCTGCGCGGTATTTCCGCTAAGTTCTTCGCAGCCCTTGCCCGCGCCAACATCAATATCGTCGCCATCGCGCAGGGTTCATCCGAGCGTTCTATCTCGGTTGTGGTCAGTAACGACGATGCGACAACGGGTGTGCGTGTGACTCACCAGATGCTATTCAATACCGACCAGGTTATCGAAGTATTCCTGATTGGCGTGGGCGGAGTGGGTGCTGCATTAGTTGAGCAGGTGAAACGTCAGCAGGCCTGGTTGAAGCAAAAGCATATCGATCTGCGTGTATGTGGAATTGCGAACTCGAAAGCTCTGCTGACCAATATTCACGGCCTGAATCTGGATAACTGGCAGGAAGAGCTGGCCCAGGCGAAAGAGCCGTTCAACCTTGGGCGTCTGATTCGTCTGGTAAAAGAGTATCACTTGCTGAACCCGGTCATTGTTGACTGTACTTCCAGCCAGGCGGTTGCCGACCAGTATGCTGACTTCCTTGGTGAAGGTTTCCACGTGGTGACGCCGAATAAGAAAGCGAACACCTCGACCATGAACTACTACCACCAGATGCGTAACGCGGCGGCAAAATCGCGCCGTAAATTCCTTTACGACACCAACGTTGGCGCGGGCCTGCCTGTTATCGAAAACCTGCAAAACTTGCTGAATGCGGGTGACGAGTTACAACGTTTCTCTGGCGTACTTTCCGGTTCCCTGTCGTTTATTTTTGGCAAGCTGGACGAGGGCATGAGCCTTTCAGAAGCAACCAAAGTTGCCCGTGAAATGGGGTATACCGAACCCGATCCGCGTGATGATCTTTCTGGTATGGATGTGGCGCGTAAGCTATTAATTCTGGCGCGTGAAACCGGCAGTAATTTTGAGCTTTCGGATATCATCATTGAACCTGTATTACCGGAATCCTTTGATTCTACAGGTGATGTTGAGTCGTTCATGGCGAGCTTGCCGCAGTTGGATGATGAGTTCTCTGCGCGAGTTGCAAAAGCCCGTGATGAAGGAAAAGTGTTGCGTTATGTCGGCGTGATTGAAGAAGATGGTAGCTGTAAAGTTAAAATTGATGCGGTGGATGGCAACGACCCATTGTATAAAGTTAAAAATGGCGAAAATGCGTTGGCCTTCTACAGCCATTATTACCAGCCTTTGCCGTTAGTCCTGCGTGGCTACGGAGCAGGGAATGATGTTACTGCTGCCGGTGTTTTCGCCGACTTATTGCGCACTTTGTCATGGAAGTTAGGAGTTTAAGATGGTTAAAGTATACGCCCCGGCTTCCAGTGCCAATATGAGCGTCGGGTTTGATGTTCTGGGCGCAGCCGTATCGCCGATAGATGGCTCGCTGCTTGGGGATTACGTGACTGTCGAAGCGGCAGACACTTTTAGTTTGAACAACATCGGGCGCTTCGCCAGCAAATTGCCAGACGAGCCGCGCGAAAACATCGTTTATCAATGCTGGGAGCGTTTCTGCCAGGAGATCGGCAAAAATATTCCCGTGAAAATGACTCTGGAAAAGAGCATGCCGATTGGTTCCGGCCTCGGTTCCAGCGCTTGTTCAGTGGTCGCAGGCCTGATGGCGATGAATGAATACTGTGGCAAACCATTGAGCGACACGCGTTTACTGAGCTTGATGGGCGAGCTGGAAGGGCGCATTTCAGGCAGCGTTCATTATGATAACGTAGCGCCGTGTTTCCTCGGTGGCATGCAGTTGATGATTGAAGAAAATGGCATCATCAGCCAGTCTGTACCGGGTTTTGATGAATGGCTTTGGGTGCTGGCGTATCCGGGGATTAAAGTCTCTACCGCAGAAGCACGAGCCATTCTGCCGGCGCTTTATCGCCGCCAGGATTGTATTAGTCATGGTCGCCATCTGGCGGGCTTCATTCACGCATGCCACACCCGCCAGCCACAGCTTGCAGCAAAATTGATGCGTGATGTGATTGCTGAGCCGTATCGCGCTAAATTGCTGCCGCGCTTTAACGAGGCACGCCAGGCTGCTGCAGATATTGGTGCGCTGGCAAGTGGTATTTCGGGCTCTGGCCCAACTCTATTTGCGTTGTGCGATAACACTGATACCGCACAACGCGTGGCTGACTGGCTCAGCCAACACTATTTGCAGAACCAGGAAGGTTTTGTACATATTTGCCGTCTGGATACGGCGGGCGCACGAGTTCTGGGATAACGCATGAAACTGTATAACCTTAAAGATCATAACGAGCAGGTCAATTTTGCCCAGGCGATTGTGCAGGGGTTGGGTAAACAGCAGGGGCTGTTTTTTCCACATGATTTGCCGGAATTTGAACTGACAGAAATAGACGAAATGCTGAAAATGGATTTCGTCTCCCGCAGCAGCAAAGTTTTGTCTGCTTTCCTCGGTGATGAAATTCCGCAGGAAGTCCTCGAAGAGCGCGTGCGTGCGGCCTTCGCTTTCCCTGCACCAGTTAAAAGCGTTGAGCCGGACATCGGCTGTCTTGAGCTGTTCCATGGCCCGACGCTGGCATTTAAAGATTTCGGCGGCCGTTTTATGGCGCAGATGCTGACGCATATCAGCGGTGACAAACCGGTTACGATTCTGACTGCAACGTCTGGTGATACTGGTGCTGCGGTTGCCCATGCATTTTATGGCCTGAAAAACGTGCGCGTGGTGATTCTGTACCCGCGCGGCAAAATCAGCCCGCTGCAGGAAAAACTGTTCTGCACGCTGGGCGGCAATATTGAAACCGTCGCGATTGACGGTGATTTCGATGCCTGCCAGGCACTGGTGAAACAAGCGTTTGATGATGAAGCGCTGAAAGTGGCGCTGGGGTTAAACTCTGCCAACTCCATCAACATCAGCCGTTTGTTGGCGCAGATTTGCTACTATTTTGAAGCGGTTGCTCAACTGCCTCAGGAAGCGCGCAACCAGTTGGTGGTTTCCGTGCCAAGCGGCAACTTTGGTGATTTGACGGCTGGCCTGCTGGCAAAATCACTTGGCCTGCCAATCAAGCGCTTTATTGCGGCGACCAACGCGAACGATACCGTTCCACGCTTCTTAGCTAACGGCGAATGGACCCCGAAAACGACTGTGGCGACGCTTTCTAACGCCATGGATGTCAGCCAGCCAAACAACTGGCCGCGCGTGGAGGAGTTGTTCCGCCGTAAAACCTGGCGTTTGACCGATCTGGGCTATGCGACTGTGACTGACGAGACTACCAAAGCCACCATGCAAGAGCTGAAAGCTGTGGGCTATGTTTCTGAACCACACGCTGCTATCGCTTACCGTGCACTGCGCGACCAGCTCCAGCCGGGAGAATATGGTCTGTTCCTCGGGACTGCACACCCAGCGAAATTCAAAGAAAGCGTAGAAGAGATCCTGGGCGAAACTCTGCCACTGCCTGCTGAGCTTGCTGAGCGTGCTGACTTACCGCTGCTCTCTCATAATCTGCCAGCAGATTTTGCCGCGCTGCGCGAGTTAATGATGAGTAAAGCGTAACCGTCTTTACGTTTATAAGACAACGATACTGACTAAAGCCGCTTGCTTAACCACAAGCGGCTTTTTCTTTTCGTATATCGGAGTAAAAGCTCATGTGCAGTTGCAAGTCTTTGCCTCTACTACTGCAATCGGCAGCCTGGTTCTTCGCTTTGGCTAACTACTCGTGTGAATGTTGTCAGCGGGCAATATCCTTCAGCCGTCTGGTCACTACAGCCAGGAATTTTTAGCTGCACACTTCCTGCGGGTTCCTGAAAGCTAAGCGGTGTTTGAGCGCGCAACTGCTCGAGTGTCTGATACACCATACTCACGCTAACATATTGTTTCCCGGCTTTATCCGCCAGGCGCTCAAAGACCAAGGCGCCACCAGGAGGGGTGTTATCAGGTTGTCCAGGTAGCGTCCAGCTTATGTTGAGCATGCCTGAGATGTTGGCGATATTGGTATCGTGCCCGGCAATAAACAGGATCTTATTGTCCGGCGAGATATCAGGCAGCTTGCTTGCGTTGGCGTTCGGGTCCAGCGCGTTGCTGATGGTCTGCAATAAAGGCGTCCCGTTATGTCTGGCGATATAAGGCGTGCGTGCCATCAAATCAAATTGGGTGTTATGCAGTTTCAGCAACTCCGCCCACTCTTGCTCTGAATGAATATTCCCCCAGGCCGCTTGCGGCATGCCTTGCGCATATTCCAGCAGGAAAATTTCAGCAAGTGTGGATGACAAGCCAACGGCCCCATCGAGAGAAATTTTGTTGCCATTATCTTTTATCGAAAGCTTGCTCGGCATGGATTGCACTAAATCACAGCTTTTATCCCCACTATGTTTCTGACACCAGACAGAATTTGCAAAGTTGAGGGTAGTGTTCATCAAGGCCAGGGATGGAAGATAGTGTTGGTTCAGATTATCAATCGGGGTTTGCGCCTGCTTTTCAACAGCCTGTTGAATCTGATTTTTCTCCATTGAACAGATACCCGCTTTCACCGGGTGGAACAAAGGATCGGCCTTTTCAAGATTCTGCTGGTGATGAATAGTCAAACCACATTGCGGGGCAAGTCCTGCCAGGAAAGCTTCGCCTGTTTTAAGCGTGCGCTGATCAACGTCTGCCCAGACATAAACTGAGTTCGGAGCAGGGCAATTTTCCTGCGATAAAATCCCCTGTTGTTGAAACTTCTCGCGATAAAACCCGCCCATAAGGCTAATCAGATGCTCACCACGGGGCGTGATGTAGCCCAGTTTTACCGGCCATTCGGGCCAGCTATTGGGAGTAACGTCACGCATGGTTTGTGTCATCTTGGTTGGTGACCGCACACCGTGGCGGCTGAGTATTACCACTTTTTCAACCTGATAGCCTGAAGCGGGAGTTTCGCTGGCATAAGCCGTTGAACCTAATGAAAATGTGGTGCCGAGTGCGACGAGCAGACCATTGCGAAGCGTTAGTTTTTGGCGTTTAAACGCAGATATTGTCATCTACAGCCTCTTTATTTTTGGCGTGTTAAAGCTGGATCTTCAGTTCGACAAATATACTCCAGAAGCAAAGGGGTAACGTCGAGTTCGTCTCGTTGTTGTTTTGTATGTGAAAAAGATCCACGCAGGTGCGTGGATCTTAAAACGGCTTGCGGGAACATTTTTAGAGCCCGCGTTTAGCCATCATTGCTGCAAGGTCGACCAGGCGGTTAGAGAAGCCCCATTCGTTATCGTACCAGGCCAATATCTTGACCAGATTACCGCCAATCACCAGCGTCGAAAGCCCGTCGATGATAGAAGAACGTGGATCCCCCTGATAATCACTCGATACCAGCGGTTCATCGCTGTAGCCCAAAATTCCTTTTAGCGGGCCGTTTGTTGCTGATTCCAGGAATGCTGCATTCACCTCTGCTACGGTGACCGGGCGTTTTAAGGTTACCGTTAAATCAACGATAGAAACGACCGGTACAGGCACTCGCAATGAGTAACCGGTCAGGCGTCCGTCCAGTTCAGGAATGACTTTGCCTAACGCTTTTGCCGCGCCGCTGGAGTAAGGAACAATGGAGAGGGCGGCAGCTCGCGCGCCACGCAGGTCTTTTTCCGGCTGATCGTGTAACGCCTGGCTGTTGGTGTAAGCGTGAGTCGTGTTCATCAAACCGTGTTCAATACCAAACTGCTGATGCAAAACCTGTGCGGCAGGCGCAAGGCCGTTAGTGGTACAGCTGCCATTGCTCACGACATAATGGCGTTCCGGATCATACTGCTGGTGGTTAACGCCCATCACTATCGTCAGGTCGTCATCTTTACCAGGTGCCGAGATGATGACGCGTTTTGCTCCGCCGCTATTGATGTGTACTGCGGCCTGCTCGCGACTGGTAAAGAAACCTGTGGCCTCAATAACAATATCGACACCCACATCATGCCACGGGATATTTGCCGGATCTCTTTCGCTAAACACGCGAACAAGTTTGCCGTCTACATGCAAATGCCCGTCAGCCGCTTCAACAGGAACAGGCAAGGTTCCCATCAGTGAATCGTGTTTCAGTAGGTGAGCGAGGGTTTTGCTGTCTGTCAGATCGTTGATTGCTACAATTTCTACGTCTGCGTTGCCCAGCGTGGCGCGTAATACGTTACGACCAATTCTGCCGAAACCATTAATACCGACCTTAACCATGATTGACTCCTTCTTTGAAATGTCTGGAATCACTGTAGGCTTCAGGCAAAGTGGCGTAAATGACAAAAAAGGATCAATTCACGCCATTTTTCGACAATGAAAACGCGCGCGGTATTCACCCGGTGTGAGGTGGAGTTGACGCTCAAAGGCGCGGCGCAAAGTGATGGTGTTGCCGAATCCCGCTTTGCTCGCTATCTGATCCAGCGTTTCCTGCGTTTGCTCAAGGTAATGTCGGGCTGCGGCAAGGCGAGCTTCTTCAACGTAGCGCGCTGGCGTGATGCCAGTTTCTTTGCTGAAAACACGCGTAAAGTTACGGGGACTCATCGCTGCCCGGTCAGCCAGTTTCTCAACTGACAAATCGGCGGATAGATTTTCAAGCAGCCAGTTTTGCAATTGACCTATCGGACTGGAGATGTCGCTTTGCTGGAGGTGGTATCGACTGAATTGCATCTGTCCGCCAGGACGACGCAGATACATCACCAGATCCTGTGCCACGTCGCGAGCAAGCGTAAAGCCATAATCTTCTTCGACAAGTGCGAGGGTCAAATCAAAACCTGAGCTTACTCCGCCAGAAGTCCAGATAGGGCCATCCTGAAGATAGAGCGGACCACTTTCGACTTTGACGTGCGGGTAAGTGGATTGCATCTTTTCCAGCAGATGCCAGTGGGTTGTCGCATGACGGCCGTTAAGTAACCCAGCCTGTGCCAACAACATTGCCCCGCCGCAAATAGAAACAATGCGCTGAGCGTGAGGTGCGGCAAGCTTTAACCAATCGACCACCGCGGTACCTTCTAACTCATCTGATCCTCTCCCCGTGATCATAATGGTATCCCGAGGTTCATAAGGATCAAGTTCGTGCAGGCGATAGTCGGCCAGCAAGTTCAGCCCGGATTGACCGTGGATCACCTGATGAGGCTGAGTGGTCGCAAGTCTTATTTGGTAGCAAGGTTGGGACAAGCCTTCCGTCCGTAAGCGAGTGGCTTGCATCAGTATGTCGGCAATCCCGGCGGCTTCGAACAGTACCCCGCCATCAGGAACAATAATCAGAAAGGTTTTCATGTCCTAAAAAGTACGCTTTTGACAAAATAAGTCAATGTGGGGTTTACGTCTGAATCATGGAGGAAATGTGCAGGAAACAAGGAGGGAAAATGTAGGAATTCCCATTAAATGCGGGCAATCTGAGATTAGGATTGCGGAGAATAACAACCACATGCTGTCAGGCATATGCTCTCTTCAACGACCTATAATGGGCATGAATGCAGTAAGGAGTAGCTTATGTTGAAATCAATTGTTCTCGCATTATCGATTCTGGTAGTCGCTCCGCTGGCTGCGCAGGCTTCAGAAATTACGCTAATTCCAGCGGTGAAACTGCAAATTGGCGACCAGGATCGGGGCGGTAATTACTGGGACGGTGGCCACTGGCGGGACCGTGGCTGGTGGAACGACCACTATGAATGGCGTGATAACAGATGGCATCCGCATGACCATCATGACGAGCGCCATGACCACCATGATAAGGACCACCATGATAACGGCAATCACTATGGCCAATACAAACATCACTAAGCAAAACGCCAGCATTGTGCTGGCGTTTTGTTTTACTGTTCGTGACGCTTGAATACCAATTCATGTTTACCGGAAGCAGCTGCATCAAAGAAGTAGCCATCAGTGTTAAAGCCCGTTAACTGCTCAGGTTTAGTCAGGCGATTTTGAATGATGTAGCGGCTCATCAGGCCACGGGCTTTCTTGGCATAGAAACTAATGACTTTAAATTTGCCATTTTTCTCATCAAGGAACACCGGCTTGAAGATTTCTGCGTTGAGCTTTTTCGGTTTAACCGATTTGTAGTATTCATCTGAAGCCAGGTTAATCACAACATTGTCACCCTGAGCTTCCAGCGCCTGGTTCAGTTTTTCGGTGATGGTGTCACCCCAGAAATGATACAGATCTTTACCCTGCGGGTTCTCAAGCTTAATGCCCATCTCCAGGCGATATGGCTGCATTAGATCAAGTGGGCGCAATACGCCGTACAACCCGGAAAGCATCCGTAAATGCTGCTGGGCGAAATCGAAATCTGCATCGCTAAACTCTTCAGCCTGCAACCCTGTATACACATCACCTTTAAACGCCAGAATCGCCTGACGCGCATTTTGTGGGGTGAATTCCGGGTGCCATTCGTGAAAACGGGTTTCGTTTAGCGAAGCCAGTTTGTCGCTGATATGCATCAGGGATGAGATTTGCGGGGCGCTAAGTTTACGCGCCACGGCAATCAGCTGTTGGGAATAGTCCAGCAGCTCGGGCTGTGTAAAGCGATCGGTAGGAAGATCGCTTTGATAATCCAGTGTTTTTGCAGGTGAAATTAGAATTAGCATATCTGTTCCTTGCCGATTAATGCCCACTACTGTAGCAAATTTACTGAAAGTATTAGCCGATGGTTGCGATTAGCGCCTGGTTTCAGGTGGTTCCGGATTGTCCCAGATGCCCGGTGCCAGCTGGCTTTTAATTTCCGGAAAGCGATTCGGGTCGAATACGGGGGTTTCACCTAACTTTAACTGCCGCAGGTAATCGATACTCAGATCGCGGGCGATAGGCGAAAGCAGCAGAATTGCCGTGAGGTTAGTGACAGCCATAAACGCCATTGCTACGTCTGCCATTTGCCAGACTAATGGCAATGGGGAAAGGGTGCCAAACATCACCATTACCAGTGCCAGGCAACGGAATAACACAGTAGCAAAAGGGCTCTTTTGTTGTAAAAACAGAAGGTTGTTTTCTGCGTAAGCGTAGTTGGCGACAATCGATGTAAATGCAAATAGCATAACAATGAGAGCGATGAATCCCGTTCCCCACGACCCCACTACACTACTAAGTGCTTGTTGTACCAGCGTTATGCCGTTCATGTCAGGGCTTGCCGTATCCAGAATGCCCGAAAAAAGGATAATCCCGGCGGTGGCTGAGCAGATGATTATTGTATCAATCAACACACCAAACATTTGCACCAACCCTTGTGATGCGGGATGTGGTGGCCATGTCGCGGCAGCCGCTGCAGCGTTAGGTGAAGAACCCATGCCAGCTTCGTTAGAAAACATGCCGCGCTGAAAACCGGTGGTGATTGCCTGACTAATTGTGAATCCCAGGGCTCCTGATGCCGCTTCTTGCCAGCCGAACGCGCTTTTGAACACCAGCGAAACCACTTCAGGTAAACGCTCGATATTCATTGCCATGACGACCAGGCTCATCAACACCCAGATAAGCGCCATAAACGGAACCAACCATTGGGCAATGCGCGCGGTGCCACGCATTCCACCCCAAATAACACCGGCTGTTAAGACAACAAGCCCGATGCCAACCCAGGTTTTGGGAATTCCGAAAGCGTTATTCACGGCATTGGCGATGGAGTTCGCTTGCACCGCATTGAAGATCAAACCAAAGGCTATCATCAGGAAGATGGAGAACATCACCCCCATCCAGCGCATTCCCAGCCCACGTTCCATATACCACGCCGGACCACCGCGATAATTGCCTTCGCTATCACGTGTTTTATAAAGCTGGGCGAGGGTGCATTCGGCAAAAGAAGTCGCCATTCCGAGCATGGCTACGACCCACATCCAGAAAATAGCACCAGGTCCACCGAGTGTAAGAGCAAGCGCCACGCCAGAAAGATTACCGCTACCTACACGTGCAGCGAGACTAGTGCAGAGCGCCTGAAATGAGGATATTCCGGAAGGATCTTTATTTTTATTCGCCAGAATTATGCTTCGAAGCTGGGTCAAATAGCGGAATTGTACAAAACCACAGCGCCAGGTGAACCAAAGGCCTGCGCCGACTAACAAATAAATGAGGATGGAACCCCATAGTATCTCATTGATAAACAGAAAAAAATCTGCCATTAACATCCCTCTTTTGCATGCGTTGCGAGCACAGCTAATGCGCGGTGGTCGCGCATGATCCTTTAGATTGCAGGCAAATAATACACGGTATTTATCAGTTTCGCGTTCAGTTCCTGCCGATGTGTTGCTGCGGTTGCACCTGAATTGCGTCGTGATATCATCAAGCCAGACCGGTTACATCCCCCTAACAAGTTACATCTAATGAGAAACACTATCATGACGGATAAATTGACCTCCCTGCGTCAGCTAACCACAGTAGTTGCGGACACCGGGGATATTGCGGCAATGAAGCTGTATCAACCGCAAGATGCCACCACTAACCCATCTCTGATCCTGAACGCTGCGCAAATTCCTGAATATCGCAAACTGATTGATGATGCGATTGCATGGGCGCGTGAGCAGAGCAGTGATCATGCACAACAGGTTGTGGATGCGACTGACAAGCTGGCGGTGAATATTGGTCTGGAAATCCTGAAACTGATCCCAGGTCGTATTTCTACTGAAGTTGATGCGCGTCTGTCTTATGACACTGATGCCAGCATCACTAAAGCAAAACGTCTGATCAAAATGTACAACGATGCGGGTATCAGCAACGACCGTATCCTGATCAAACTGGCTTCTACCTGGCAGGGCATCCGTGCTGCTGAGCAGCTGGAAAAAGAAGGCATCAACTGTAACCTGACTCTGCTGTTCTCCTTCGCTCAGGCTCGCGCTTGTGCTGAAGCAGGCGTGTTCCTGATTTCTCCATTCGTAGGTCGTATCCTCGACTGGTACAAAACAAACACCGATAAGAAAGAGTACGCACCGCATGAAGATCCAGGTGTGGTTTCTGTTTCTGAAATCTACCAGTACTACAAACAGCACGGTTACGAGACCGTCGTTATGGGCGCAAGCTTCCGTAACCTGGGCGAAATCATCGAGCTGGCTGGTTGTGACCGCCTGACCATCGCACCTGCTCTGCTGAAAGAGCTGGCTGAGAGCGAAGGCGCGGTTGAGCGTAAGCTGTCTTACACGGGTGACGTGAAAGCACGCCCAGAGCGTATGACTGAATCCCAGTTCCTGTGGAGCCACAACCAGGATCCAATGGCAGTTGATAAACTGGCTGACGGCATCCGTAAGTTTGCTATCGACCAGGAAAAACTGGAAAAAATGATCGGCGACCTGCTGTAATCATGACGTGTGGCAGGCTCTGCCCTGCCACACTTTTTAGTGTTTCACCTCTGTCTGCTACTCCCTCCACCGTGTATCATTCCGTTAAGTTTTGACTGTCCGGGAATGATATGAATACCTTACGCATTGGCTTAGTTTCCATCTCCGACCGCGCTTCGAGCGGCGTATATCAAGATAAAGGCATTCCGGCGCTTGTTGACTGGCTGGAGCGCACCATAACGACTCCTTTCCAAATTGAAACGCGCTTAATCCCTGATGAACAACCGCTTATTGAACAGGCGCTGTGTGAGCTGGTGGATGAAATGGCGTGTCATTTGGTGTTAACCACCGGTGGCACTGGCCCCGCGCGTCGTGATGTGACCCCTGATGCTACGCTTGCGATTGCTGACCGCGTGATGCCTGGCTTTGGCGAGCAGATGCGCCAGATAAGTCTACAGTTTGTGCCGACGGCGATTCTTTCGCGCCAGGTGGGCGTCATTCGCAAGCAGGCACTCATTCTGAATTTACCTGGGCAGCCGAAGTCCATCCAGGAAACCCTGGAAGGCGTAAAAGACGCGGACAACAAGGTGGTAGTGCCGGGGATTTTCGCAAGTGTACCGTATTGTATACAGTTATTAGATGGTCCTTACATTGAGACGGATAGCTCTGTGGTAGCAGCTTTTCGCCCTAAAAGTGCCATTCGCGATACAAACTCCTAAAACCAAGTTGTTTGCGGTATAAGATGTAGTCACTCTGGCATGTGGAGTGTGGTTCGTTATAGTGAATTTGCTTTACAGCAAAATGGAAGCTAATAACCACACTCTACTCTGGAAGCAGGCTCTTATGGCACAACAACTCAATTCAACACATCGCACCAGACCCCTGAATCGTCAGGATTACAAAACCCTGACCCTTGCCGCTTTGGGCGGTGCGCTCGAATTCTACGACTTCATCATTTTCGTCTTTTTTGCCACCGTTGTTGGGGCGCTTTTCTTCCCGGCCGATATTCCCGAGTGGCTTCGTCAGCTACAAACATTTGGTATCTTTGCCGCAGGCTATCTGGCTCGTCCGCTGGGTGGGATCATCATGGCGCACTTCGGCGACTTGGTTGGTCGTAAAAAAATGTTCACCTTGAGCATTTTACTGATGGCGCTGCCAACGCTTGCGATCGGGATGTTGCCAACCTATGAAACGTTGGGTATCGCGGCACCTGTATTATTGCTGCTGATGCGCGTTCTTCAGGGGGCGGCAATCGGTGGTGAAGTGCCCGGAGCATGGGTATTTGTCGCAGAACACGTTCCCTATAAACGTATTGGTATTGCATGTGGCACCTTAACTGCTGGTTTAACTGCCGGTATTTTGTTGGGTTCCGTGGTTGCTACCATCATTAATACCTCTATGACCCAGCAAGCGATTCACGATGGCGGCTGGCGTATACCGTTCTTCCTCGGTGGGATTTTCGGCCTGGTGGCGATGTATTTGCGCCGCTGGTTGCAAGAAACCCCAATCTTCCTTGAGATGCAGCAACGCAAAGCGCTGGCAGAAGAGTTGCCGTTGAAATCGGTCATCGCAAACCATAAAAAAGCGGTCGTGATTTCGATGCTGCTAACCTGGTTGTTGTCGGCGGGGATTGTAGTGGTCATTTTGATGGCGCCAACCTGGCTGCAAAAGCAGTTGGGTATTGCGCCCGCACTGACGCTTCAGGCGAACAGTATCGCCATCGTCATGTTGTGCATTGGTTGTATTCTAGCTGGGCTGATTATTGACCGTATCGGTGCCAGCAAAACCTTTACTTTCGGCAGCTTGTTATTGGCCGTGTGCAGTTGGATGTTCTATCACCTGACGGCAATTTATCCTGAATATCTTTTCTTATTCTATGGGCTTGCTGGTTTGAGCGTTGGTGTTGTGGGGGCAGTGCCGTTTGTGATGGTGCGTGCGTTCCCGGCGGAAGTGCGTTTTAGCGGCATCTCTTTCTCTTACAATATGTCGTATGCCATTTTTGGTGGCCTGACGCCAATCTTTGTCACTATGTTGTCTGCCATATCACCAATGGGACCTGCCTGGTATGTACTGGCGCTGGCAATGGTTGGGCTGGGATTGGGGATTTGGTTGCGCAAAGATTTAACGCATGAAGATAAGGTGGTTGAAAGGCCGCTGCAACATTCATAAAAAAACGCGGAGGCTAGCCTCCGCGTTTTTGTTTTCTTACACGTGAGTGCAGGAATTAGTGTTTTTCACCAATTGGCAGCACGGTACGGCCAAACTGCTCATTGAGCACTTCGCCCATTGCCAGATAAATGGCGCTTGCACCACAAACTAGGCCAATCCAACCCGCAACGCGAACGATGCTTTCGTTATCTACCAGGTGGCCAATAGCCAGCAGGGCAAACAGGACGGTCAGGCTACCAAACACGAACTGCAGCATACGTGGCGCTGAAGCCAGGGTGCCGAAGAACATGAACAGTGTGAATACGCCCCACAGACCGAGGTATGCACCGAGGAAGTGTGCGTTCGCAGCATCTGCAAGACCCATCTTAGGCATGATCAGAATGGCGACCAGAGTCAGCCAGAAAGAGCCATAAGAAGTGAAAGCTGTCAGGCCGAAAGTATTACCTTTCTTAAATTCCAACAGGCCGGCAAAAATTTGTGCGATACCACCGTAGAAAATGCCCATTGCAAGGATGTTGACATCAAAAGGGAAGATGCCGGTGTTATGCAGGTTGAGCAGAATGGTGGTCATGCCGAAGCCCATCAAGCCCAGGGGAGCTGGATTAGCCAACTTAGTGTTGCCCATAGTTCCTCTAAAATTCGTCTGAAAATGATTGTATGTAGTCGCCACACAACTGCCAAAGGGCAGCGGGGCGCGGCATCATAATCAGGTCGAGAGCCTGAGTCCATGATCTAAACAGGTGTGAAGATGAAAATTTTTTTTGCCTTGCCCCTTGATGGCGAGCCGAGTGACCCCATCTTGTATGCAACCGCAGTTGATGGACCTGTAAAAAATCATGTTTGGGCAGTTGAAAGACTCTTGTTTGCCCGCATAACAGGTTCACGACCATATGACGAACAAATTTTAAGTGGAGACGTTTAGATGGGTAAAATAATTGGCATCGACCTGGGTACTACCAACTCTTGTGTAGCGATTATGGATGGTACTACTGCTCGCGTTCTGGAAAACGCTGAGGGCGACCGCACCACTCCTTCTATCATTGCTTATACGCAAGATGGTGAAATTCTGGTTGGTCAGCCGGCTAAACGTCAGGCAGTGACTAACCCGCAGAACACATTGTTCGCGATCAAACGCCTGATTGGCCGTCGCTTCCAGGATGAAGAAGTGCAGCGTGATGAAGCTATCATGCCGTACAAAATTATTGGCGCTGATAACGGTGATGCATGGATCGACGTTAAAGGCCAAAAAATGGCACCTCCGCAGATCTCTGCTGAAGTGCTGAAGAAAATGAAGAAAACTGCTGAAGATTACCTGGGCGAACCAGTAACTGAAGCTGTTATCACCGTTCCTGCATACTTCAACGATGCTCAGCGTCAGGCAACTAAAGATGCTGGCCGTATCGCAGGTCTGGAAGTAAAACGTATCATCAACGAACCAACCGCAGCGGCTCTGGCCTACGGTCTGGATAAAGAAGTTGGCAACCGTACTATCGCGGTATACGACTTGGGTGGTGGTACTTTCGATATCTCTATTATCGAAATCGACGAAGTTGATGGCGAGAAAACCTTCGAAGTTCTGGCAACCAATGGTGATACCCACCTGGGTGGTGAAGACTTCGATAGCCGTCTGATCAACTACTTAGTGGAAGAGTTCAAGAAAGATCAAGGTATCGATCTGCGTAACGATCCACTGGCTATGCAGCGTCTGAAAGAAGCTGCTGAAAAAGCGAAAATTGAGCTGTCTTCTGCTCAACAGACCGACGTGAACCTGCCGTACATCACAGCAGACGCGACTGGTCCAAAACACATGAACATCAAAGTGACTCGTGCGAAACTGGAATCCCTGGTCGAAGACCTGGTAAACCGTTCTATCGAGCCGCTGAAAGTTGCACTGCAAGATGCTGGCCTGTCTGTATCCGATATCCAGGACGTAATCCTGGTTGGTGGTCAGACTCGTATGCCAATGGTGCAGAAGAAAGTTACTGAGTTCTTTGGTAAAGAACCACGTAAAGACGTTAACCCGGACGAAGCTGTTGCAATCGGTGCAGCTGTTCAGGGTGGTGTGCTTGCTGGTGACGTGACTGACGTACTGCTGCTGGACGTTACCCCGCTGTCTCTGGGTATCGAAACCATGGGCGGTGTGATGACTTCACTGATCAACAAAAACACCACTATCCCGACTAAGCACAGCCAGGTGTTCTCCACAGCTGAAGATAACCAGTCTGCGGTGACCATCCATGTGATTCAGGGTGAACGTAAACGTGCTGCTGATAACAAATCTCTGGGTCAGTTCAACCTGGATGGTATCAGCCCAGCACCACGTGGCATGCCACAAATCGAAGTAACTTTCGATATCGATGCTGATGGTATCCTGCACGTTTCCGCTAAAGACAAAAACAGCGGTAAAGAGCAGAAGATCACCATCAAGGCTTCTTCTGGTCTGAATGAAGAAGAAATCCAGAAAATGGTGCGCGATGCGGAAGCTAACGCCGAGGCTGACCGTAAGTTCGAAGAACTGGTACAGACTCGCAACCAGGGTGATCACCTGATGCACAGCACTCGTAAGCAGGTTGAAGAAGCCGGCGATAAACTGCCAGCTGACGACAAAACTGCAATCGAGTCTGCATTGAGTGCGCTGGAAACTTCTCTGAAAGGCGAAGATAAAGCTGACATCGAAGCGAAAATGCAGGCGCTGGCAGAAGTTTCTCAGAAACTGATGGAGCTGGCTCAGGCACAGCATGCAGAACAGCAAGCAGGTAACGCTACCGACGCTGGTAACTCTGCAAGCAAAGACGACGATGTTGTTGATGCTGAGTTCGAAGAAGTTAAAGACAAAAAATAATCGCCCTTTTGTAAGTTAAAGTGTGATGTGAATAGAAGCACGGGCGTTGAGGTTTTCCTCTGCGCCCGTGCCCGCATGTTAGGGGCAGACAAAAAAGATGGCGAAGAGAGACTATTACGAGGTTTTAGGCGTTCCGAAAAACGCGGAAGAGCGTGAAATCAAGAAAGCCTATAAACGCCTGGCAATGAAGTTCCACCCGGATCGTAATCAGGGTGACAAAGAGTCCGAAGGCAAATTTAAAGAAATCAAAGAAGCCTACGAAATCCTGACCGATGAGCAAAAACGTGCAGCCTATGACCAGTATGGTCATGCGGCGTTTGAGCAAGGCGGTATGGGCGGTGGTGGTCACGGCGGGTTTGGCGGTGGCGGTGCTGACTTTGGCGATATCTTTGGCGACGTATTCGGTGACATCTTCGGTGGTGGCCGCCGTCAGCGTGCTTCCCGCGGGTCCGATTTGCGTTACAACATGGACTTAACGCTGGAAGAAGCGGTTCGTGGCGTCACCAAAGAGATCCGTATCCCAACACTTGAAGAGTGTGGTGTTTGTCACGGTAGCGGCGCGAAAGCAGGCTCCAAGCCACAAACTTGCCCGACTTGTCATGGACAGGGCCAGGTGCAAATGCGTCAGGGCTTCTTTACCGTGCAGCAAAGCTGTCCGCACTGTCAGGGTCGCGGTTCAATTATTAAAGATCCGTGCAATACCTGTCATGGGCATGGCCGTGTAGAGAAAACTAAGACTCTGTCGGTGAAAATCCCGGCAGGCGTTGATACCGGTGACCGTATTCGTCTGGCAGGTGAAGGCGAAGCGGGCGAGCATGGTGCGCCGTCAGGTGATCTGTACGTCCAGGTTCAGGTTAAACAGCACCCAATCTTTGAGCGTGAAGGTAACAACCTGTATTGCGAAGTGCCAATTAACTTTGCAATGGCCGCATTGGGTGGCGAGATTGAAGTCCCAACACTGGATGGTCGTGTAAACCTGAAAGTGCCTGGTGAAACGCAAACTGGCAAATTGTTCAGAATGCGTGGTAAAGGGGTGAAATCCGTACGTGGCGGGGCTCAGGGTGACCTGTTATGCCGCGTTGTTGTAGAAACCCCGGTTAGCCTGAATGAAAAGCAGAAACAATTGCTGCGCGATTTGGCGGAAAGTTTTGGTGGGCCAAGTGGTGAAAAGAACAGTCCGCGTTCAAAGAGCTTCTTTGATGGCGTGAAGAAGTTCTTTGACGATCTAACCCGCTAAACCTAACTTCCTTATTGGTAGTGAAAAAGCCTGAATCGAATATTTTTGATTCAGGCTTTTTTTATGCGCCAGGTATTCATTAGTTTTTTATGTAGTTTCATTCGTTTTTTTCGAGTCTTTAATGCAATATAATCTACTTTTCTCGAAGTGTTAGACAGGCTATGCTTAATACATATTAATGCCCTAAATGATTTAAGGCAGTCTGAAAACCGGGATGAAAAGATGACAAAAAAACTAAAATACTTTTTCAATAATGATGCCTCCAGCGGCATCTTTTTAATCCTTGCCGCTGTGCTGGCAATGGTTCTTGCCAACTTGAGTTCCACTAGTGACCTGTACCAGTCGTTTTTAAATACGCCGGTAGAGGTGCGTATTGGTTCGCTGGATATCAGTAAAAATCTACTGTTGTGGGTCAATGATGCATTGATGGCAATCTTCTTCCTGATGATTGGCCTAGAAGTAAAACGCGAAATGGTGAGTGGCTCGCTTGCCAGCATGCGCCAGGCATCGTTCCCGGTTATCGCGGCATTGGGCGGTATGGTCGTCCCAGCAGCAATCTATTTGCTGTTCAACTTCCAGGACCCGATTACCCGTGAAGGGTGGGCGATTCCGGCGGCAACTGATATCGCTTTCGCACTGGGTATTCTGGCATTGCTGGGCAATCGTGTACCGGTCGCACTTAAAGTGTTCCTGATGGCTTTGGCCATTATTGATGACCTGGGCGCGATCGTGATTATCGCTCTGTTCTACACCAGCGATCTTTCAATCCTTTCACTGGCCGTTGCTGCAGGTGCTATCGCTGTGCTGGCACTGCTGAATATCTGTAATGTGCGCCGTACTGGTTTGTATATTCTGGTTGGTGTGGTGTTGTGGACCGCAGTATTGAAATCGGGCGTTCACGCAACGCTTGCTGGGGTAATCATTGGTTTCCTTATCCCACTTAAAGAAAAAGATGGGCGCTCTCCGGCGAAAGAGCTGGAGCATGTGCTGCATCCTTGGGTCGCATTCTTGATTCTGCCGTTGTTTGCTTTTGCCAATGCGGGCGTTTCATTAAGCGGTGTGACTTTTGCCGGGTTAACCTCGTTGTTACCGATGGGGATTATGGCGGGTCTGTTTATCGGCAAGCCACTGGGTATTAGCCTGTTCTGCTGGGCAGCACTGAAGCTGAAGCTGGCAACGTTGCCTGAAGGGACGACCTGCAAGGAAATCATGGCGGTCGGTGTGCTTTGCGGGATTGGCTTCACAATGTCTATCTTCATTGCATCGCTGGCATTTGACGGTGCAGACCCGGCACTGATAACCTGGGCCAAACTGGGTATTCTGTTGGGATCACTGTTCTCAGCCGTCGTCGGTTACTGCATGTTGAGAAGCCGCTTTAGCTCGCAGTTACAGCATAATTAATGTTACTACTAACGGCTCCTCTCAGGAGCCGTTAGCTCATGGACTGTTTATCAGGGAGTGAAAAACGTATGTCACACATCAATTACAACCATCTCTACTACTTCTGGCAAGTCTGCAAAGAAGGGTCGGTTGTGGGTGCCGCAGAAGCGCTTTATTTAACGCCGCAAACCATCACCGGTCAGATCAAAGCGTTGGAAGAACGCCTGCAGGGTAAACTGTTCCGTCGCCAGGGACGCGGTCTGGTGCCTTCTGAATTGGGCCAGCTTGTTTTCCGCTATGCGGACCGTATGTTTACTTTAAGCCAGGAAATGTTGGATATCGTGAACTACCGCAAAGAGTCGAGCCTGTTGTTTGATGTCGGTATTGCGGATGCGCTGTCAAAACGCCTGGTGAGCGGCGTGCTTGATGCGGCTGTCGTTGAAGATGAGCAAATCCACCTGCGCTGTTTCGAATCGACCCACGAAATGCTGCTTGAGCAACTCAGCCAGCATAAACTCGATATGATCATCTCTGACTGCCCGATTGATTCAACTCAGCAGGAAGGGCTGTTTTCGGTGAAAATCGGCGAATGTGGCATTAGCTTCTGGAGCCAGAACCCGGTGCCTGATTTGCCTTTCCCTGCCTGTCTTGAAACCCGGCGTTTATTGATTCCAGGCCGTCGCTCGATGTTAGGGCGTAAGATTTTGAACTGGATTAACACTCAAGGGTTGAAGGTTGAAATTCTCGGTGAGTTTGATGATGCGGCGCTGATGAAAGCCTTTGGTGCGGCACACAATGCGATTTTTGTCGCGCCGACCCTGTACGGGCAGGACATCTATAACGACGAGAACATTGTTGAGATTGGGCGAATCGAGAATGTGATGGAAGAGTATCACGCCATATTTGCTGAACGAATGATTCAACACCCGGCGGTGCAGCGTGTGTGCAATCGGGATTACTCGGCTTTGTTTAAAGAGATTTAAATCAGGACTCAAATTTCAGATATAAAAAAACCGGCATAAGCCGGTTTTTTTTCAAGCTAACAACAAGTTGGCGATTAAGCCAGTTTGTTGATGTGCGCTACAAGGTTAGCCTTATGACGCGCAGCTTTGTTTTTGTGGATCAGACCTTTGCTAGCCTGACGATCCACGATTGGTTGCATTTCGTTAAATGCTTTCTGTGCAGCAGCTTTGTCGCCAGTTTCAATCGCTGCGTATACTTTCTTGATGAAAGTACGCATCATAGAGCGACGGCTTGCGTTGTGCTTACGAGCCTTTTCAGACTGTACAGCACGTTTCTTAGCTGATTTGATATTAGCCAAGGTCCAACTCCCAAATATGATCTATGTAGACAATTCAAAGGCCGAGGAATATGCCCTCTTAGCCTTCTTTTGTCAATGGATTTGTGCAAATAAGCGCCGTTAAATTTCCGGAGCCTCTTACGTTGTGATGGCGCGGATTCTACCAGCATAACGGTCATGAATACAGCTTTAAGCAACAAAAATCGTCCAGTGATGCGCATCCATGTAGAAACCAGGCGCCAGTTCGATGAAAACCTTAATGCTTTATGCCAAAGGGGACAATCGCCGGTTAACCTTCACCGTGGTAATTGATATAATCCGCCGATTTCCACTGTTTTGAGCCAGCCATGAAGCTGATACGCGGCATACATAATTTACGCCAGAACCACCACGGGTGTGTCCTCACCATTGGGAATTTCGATGGCGTGCATCGAGGCCACAAGTCCCTGCTAAAAGGGCTGTGCGCGGAAGGGCGTGCGCGAAATCTGCCGGTGATGGTCATGATCTTTGAACCGCAACCGCTTGAGCTGTTCGCAGGCGATAAAGCCCCAGCGCGTCTCACACGCCTGCGCGAAAAGCTGCGTTATCTGGCTGAGTGTGGTGTGGATTACGTGCTGTGTGTGCGATTCGATCGCCGCTTTGCTGCGCTGACTGCGCAAAACTTTGTCAGCGATCTTCTGGTTGACCGCCTCGGGGTAAAATTCCTCGCGGTAGGTGATGATTTCCGCTTTGGTGCTGGTCGCCAGGGGGATTTCTTGTTATTACAGAAGGCTGGCCTCGAGTATGGTTTTGACGTCACCAGTACGCAAACTTTCTGTGAAGGTAGAGTGCGAATCAGTAGCACGGCTGTTCGCCAGGCACTGGCTGATGACGACTTAACGCTTGCCGAAAGTCTATTGGGTCATCCGTTTATTATCTCCGGACGTGTCGTCCATGGTGATGAACTGGGAAGAACCATTGGTTTCCCCACGGCGAATTTACTGCTGCGTCGTCAGGTTTCCCCTGTTAAAGGGGTGTTTGCGGTAGAAGTCGCAGGCCTTGGCGATAAACTGCTGCCGGGCGTTGCCAACATTGGCACACGGCCAACGGTGGCGGGTCTGCGCCAACAGCTAGAAGTCCATTTGCTGGACGTTGCAATGGACTTATATGGGCACCATATTGATGTGGTGCTACGAAAAAAAATACGCAATGAACAACGGTTTGCTTCGCTTGATGAACTGAAAGCGCAAATCGCCAAAGATGTGGTAACCGCCCGCGAATTTTTTGGGCCTAATACCTGAGCAAGCTAACTACGGAACCGAGAATCTAATGAGTGACTTTAAATCTACCCTGAATTTACCGGAAACAGGGTTCCCGATGCGTGGCGACCTCGCCAAACGCGAACCGGGCATGCTGGCTCGCTGGAATGATGATGACCTGTACGGCATCATCCGTAATGCAAAGAAAGGCAAAAAATCCTTCATTCTGCATGATGGCCCTCCATACGCGAACGGCAGCATTCACATTGGTCACTCAGTTAACAAGATTCTGAAAGACATTATCGTGAAGTCCAAAGGTCTTTCCGGTTTTGACTCTCCGTATGTTCCAGGTTGGGACTGCCACGGTTTGCCAATCGAACTGAAAGTAGAACAGCTGATCGGCAAGCCTGGCGAGAAAGTTTCTGCGGCTGAATTCCGTGCTGCATGCCGTAAATATGCGGCAGAGCAGGTTGACGGGCAGCGTGCCGACTTCATCCGTCTGGGTGTGTTGGGCGACTGGTCACGTCCGTACCTGACTATGGATTTCAACACCGAAGCGAATATCATTCGTGCGCTGGGTAAAATCGTCGGTAACGGCCACCTGCTTAAAGGGGCTAAACCTGTGCACTGGTGCGTTGACTGCCGTTCAGCCCTGGCTGAAGCGGAAGTTGAGTATTATGACAAAACCTCTCCATCTATCTTCGTTAGCTTCCAGGCTGTTGATGCTGACGCGGTAAAAGAGAAATTTGGCGCAACTCAGGTTGATGGCCCGGTTTCCATGGTTATCTGGACTACCACTCCGTGGACTCTGCCAGCTAACCGTGCGGTTTCTCTGAATGCAGAATTCGAATATGCGCTGGTGCAGGTTGATGGCCAGGCGTTGATCGTTGCTAAAGATTTGCTCGAAAGTGTAATGAAGAGCGCGGCTATCACCGAGTGGACTGTTCTGGGCACCGCTAAAGGCGCCGATCTGGAACTGACTCGCTACAAGCACCCGTTCTTAGATTTCGATGTGCCGGCGATTCTTGGCGAGCACGTTACGCTGGAAGCCGGTACCGGCGCAGTGCATACCGCTGGCGGCCACGGCCCTGACGACTATGTGATCAGCCAGAAATACAATCTGGAAATCGCTAACCCGGTTGGCCCGGATGGTTGCTACCTGCCAGGTACTTATGAAGGTCTGGATGGCGTTCAAGTGTTCAAAGCTAACGACCTGATCGTTAACATCCTGCGTGATAAAGGAGCTCTGCTGCACGTTGAGAAACTGCTGCACAGCTACCCGCACTGCTGGCGTCACAAAACGCCAATCATCTTCCGTGCCACTCCTCAGTGGTTCATCAGCATGGATCAAAAAGGTCTGCGCGAGCAGTCTCTGAAAGAGATCAAAGGTGTGCAGTGGATCCCAGATTGGGGCCAGGCACGTATTGAGTCCATGGTTGCGAACCGCCCGGACTGGTGTATTTCCCGCCAGCGCACCTGGGGCGTGCCAATGTCGATGTTCGTACACAAAGACACTGAAGAGCTGCACCCGCGTACTCTGGAATTGATGGAAGAAGTTGCTAAGCGTGTTGAGCAAGACGGCATCCAGGCGTGGTGGGATCTCGACCCGCGCGACATTCTGGGTGACGACGCTGACAACTACACCAAAGTGCCAGACACCCTGGACGTGTGGTTCGACTCCGGTTCAACGCATTCATCTGTTGTTGATGTGCGCCCTGAATTCAACGGCCACGCGGCAGATATGTACCTGGAAGGTTCGGATCAGCATCGCGGTTGGTTCATGTCTTCACTGATGATTTCGACGGCGATGAAAGGCAAAGCGCCTTACCGTCAGGTACTGACTCACGGCTTCACCGTTGATGGTCAGGGCCGCAAAATGTCCAAATCTATCGGTAATACCGTTTCTCCGCAGGATGTGATGAATAAACTGGGCGCGGATATTCTGCGTCTGTGGGTGGCATCAACGGATTACACCGGTGAAATTGCGGTGTCCGATGAGATCCTGAAACGCGCTGCTGACTCTTATCGTCGTATCCGTAACACCGCTCGTTTCCTGTTGGCGAACCTTAACGGCTTCAATCCAGAAACCGATATGGTGAAACCGGAAGAGATGGTTGTTCTGGATCGTTGGGCTGTCAGCTGTGCGCAGGATGCACAAACCGATATCCTGGCCGCTTATGAAAACTACGATTTCCACGAAGTGGTGCAACGCCTGATGCGTTTCTGCTCCATCGAAATGGGCTCGTTCTATCTCGACATCATCAAAGACCGTCAGTACACCGCGAAGCCTGACAGCATAGCGCGTCGTAGCTGCCAGACCGCGCTGTTCCACATTGCAGAAGCGCTGGTTCGCTGGATGGCACCAATCATGTCCTTCACCTCTGACGAAATCTGGGCGTTCCTGCCTGGCAATCGTGAGAAATACGTCTTCACCGGCGAGTGGTACGAAGGTCTGTTCGGTCTGGCTGACAGCGAAACGATGAACAATGAATACTGGGACACCCTGTTAACCGTGCGTGGCGAAGTGAACAAAGTCATCGAACAAGCGCGTGCTGACAAGCGTGTGGGCGGTTCACTGGAAGCGGCAGTCACTCTGTACGCCGACAGCGATCTGGCTTCTAAGCTCAATAGCCTGGGCGAGGAATTACGATTTGTCCTGTTGACCTCCGGTGCTGAAGTTGCCGATTATGCGCAGGCTGGCGAAGACGCTCAACAGAGCGAAATCCTGAAAGGATTGAAAGTCGCCTTGCGTAAAGCCGACGGTGAGAAGTGCCCGCGTTGCTGGCATTACACAACCGACGTCGGTCAGGTAGCGGAACACGCAGAAATCTGCGGCCGCTGTGTCACCAACGTAGCCGGTGACGGCGAAAAGCGTAAATTTGCCTGATGAGTAAATCGATAAGTTCGACCGGCTTGCGCTGGCTGTGGCTTGTAGTGGTGGTTCTGATTGTCGATCTGGGCAGCAAATACCTGATCCTCCAGCATTTCATGCTGGGGGACACCGTATCGCTGTTCCCGTCGCTGAATCTGCACTATGCCCGCAATTACGGTGCCGCGTTTAGTTTCCTGGCGGATAAAGGGGGCTGGCAGCGCTGGTTCTTCGCGGGTATCGCTATCGGTATCTGCGTGATTTTGGCTGTGTTGATGTATCGCGCCAAAGCAAGCCAGAAGCTGCATAACATCGCCTATGCTTTAATCATTGGCGGTGCACTCGGCAACCTGTTTGACCGTTTATGGCACGGCTTTGTGGTCGACATGATTGATTTCTATGTCGGCGACTGGCACTTCGCCACGTTTAACTTGGCTGATACGGCAATCTGTATCGGCGCGGCGCTGATTGTGCTGGAGGGGTTCTTTGTCTCCTCCGACAAGCCCGCAAAAGAAAAAGGGTAACCCATGGCTGAGTCTATCCAGGCCAATAGCAGAGTTTTGGTGCATTTCACGCTGAAACTTGAAGATGGCTCCACTGCCGAGTCGACCCGCAATAACGGCAAACCGGCACTCTTCACGCTGGGTGACGAAACACTGTCGCCAGGCATGGAAGACCAGCTAGTCGGCTTAAAAGCAGGGGACAAAAAAGCGTTCTCTCTGGCACCGGAATCCGCGTTTGGTATTCCAAGCCCGGACATGATCCAGTATTTCTCGCGTCGTGAATTTATCGACGCGGGCGAGCCGGTTCCGGGTGCCATTATGCTGTTCACTGCAATGGATGGCAGCGAGATGCCAGGCGTTGTGCGTGAAGTCAACGGTGATTCCATCACCGTTGACTTTAACCACCCACTCGCCGGGCAAACCATTCATTTTGATATCGAAGTACTGGAAATTGACCCGGTACTGGAGGCGTTGAATGCAGATCCTGTTGGCTAACCCACGCGGCTTTTGTGCCGGGGTCGACCGCGCTATCAGCATTGTTGAAAACGCGCTGGCGATTTACGGCGCACCGATTTACGTCCGTCACGAAGTGGTGCATAACCGCTACGTGGTCGATAGCCTGCGCGAACGCGGGGCGATTTTCATCGAGCAAATCAGCGAAGTGCCAGACGGCGCAATCCTGATTTTCTCCGCACACGGGGTTTCCCAGGCGGTGCGTAACGAAGCCAAAGGGCGTGATTTAACGGTGTTTGACGCAACGTGCCCGCTGGTTACCAAAGTGCATATGGAAGTGGCTCGCGCCAGCCGCCGTGGTGAAGAATCCATTCTGATTGGCCACGCAGGCCACCCGGAAGTGGAAGGCACCATGGGCCAGTACAGCAACCCGAAAGGCGGCATGTATCTGGTTGAATCACCGGAAGATGTCAGCAAGCTGGATGTGAAAAACGAAGCCAAACTGTCGTTTATGACGCAGACCACGCTCTCTGTTGATGACACTTCTGACGTGATAGATGCGCTGCGTAAACGCTTCCCGAAAATCATTGGCCCGCGTAAAGACGACATTTGCTACGCCACTACCAACCGTCAGGAAGCCGTGCGAGCACTGGCTGACGAAGCGGATGTGGTGCTGGTCGTTGGCTCGAAAAACTCGTCTAACTCCAACCGCCTGGCAGAACTCGCACAGCGCATGGGCAAATCCGCATATCTAATTGATGATGCGGCGGATATTCAGGAATCCTGGGTTAAAGATGCGGTTTGTGTTGGCGTTACGGCAGGGGCGTCCGCACCAGATATTCTGGTGCAAAACGTTCTGGCTCGCCTGCGTGAACTCGGCGGCAGCGAAGCCCGCGAGCTAGTCGGGCGCGAAGAAAACATTGTTTTCGAAGTGCCGCGTGAGCTGCGAGTGGATGTTCGTGAAGTAGAGTAACGTAAGCCATTCTCGAAAATGAGAAAATGCCAGCTGGATTAAACCACCTGGCATTTTTTTATGGAGGAAAATATGAGTAGCACTCCAATCATTCTCGACACCGATCCTGGCATCGACGACGCCGTGGCGATTGCCGCTGCACTTTTTGCCCCACAGCTTGATTTAAAACTGGTGACGACGGTCGCCGGAAACGTCAGCGTGGAGAAAACCACGCGCAACGCATTGCAGCTCATGCACTTCTGGCAGCGGGATATTCCGGTAGCGCAAGGTGCCGCCACACCGCTGGTACGCAAACTGCGCGATGCCGCGTATGTTCACGGTGAATCGGGCATGGAAGGTTATGCCTTTGTTGAACACCAACGCCAGCCGCTGGATAAACCCGCGTTTCAGGCGATTTATGAATGTTTAAATGCCAGCGCAGAACCCGTCACGCTGGTGGCTATCGGCCCCCTGACTAACATCGCGCTGCTGCTTACCCAATACCCGGATTGCAAAGCGAAGATCAAACGCCTGGTGATCATGGGCGGATCGGCAGGGCGGGGTAACTTCACGCCAAATGCGGAATTTAATCTCGCCATCGATCCGGAAGCGGGCGCTCGCGTATTTGAAAGCGGGCTGGAGATCGTGATGTGCGGCCTTGATGTGACTAACCAGGCGGTACTTAGCCCGGAATATCTGGCAACGCTTTCTGAGCTCAACCAAACCGGGAAAATGCTGCATGCGTTGTTCAGCCACTACCGCAGCGGCAGCATGGCGACGGGCTTGAGAATGCACGATCTGTGCGCCATCGCGTGGCTGGTGAAACCTGAATTATTCCAGACTAAACACTGTTTTGTGGCGGTAGAAACCCACGGTGAATTTACCGCAGGCACTACGGTTGTTGACATCGAAGGGCGTTATCAGCGCGAGCCAAACGCGCATGTGGCGCTGGATCTCGACGTTGCGGGTTTCCAGAAATGGGTGGCGGAAGTCCTGGAGTTAGCCCCTTAAATATTAAACGCGACGCAGATCGACTTTCTTCGGCCTGATAATGAGGTTAATCGATTAACCTTGCTATGCTGATTAGGCAGTTCTCCTTGGGCCGGAGAAATAAAATGAATGTACCTGTCATCGTGCCACCGGGTATGGCATTCCTTAACGGCCATTTCACGGCTGAAAATATCATTACCAAAACTACACGCAGCGGCGATCTGGTCGGCGTGTTCCAGGACGACGCCGCATGGCGAGCATTACCCGCCGACACGCCAATTTATCAGGTTGAAATGCTGCAATCTCCACAGGGAGAAGGCGAGCTTTTTGTCGGCACTACGCATCTCAATCCGGGGCGCGTGGGTGATGAGTTTTATATGACTCGCGGCCATTTCCATCAGCGGCGCGAGCAGGGAGAAGTCTATTTTGGCCTGCGCGGCAGCGGATTGTTGCTGCTGCAAAGCGAACAGGGCGAAGCGCGGCTTGAGCAAGTGTCGCCAGGTTCAGTGCATATTATTCCCGGCAATACCGCGCACCGCTTGATCAACACCGGTTCGGAGGTGCTTTCAGCACTTGCCGTCTGGCCGACGATCGCCGGGCATGATTACGCTTCTCTGGCGCAAGGTTTTAAACGACGCGTCTTTTTGCTGGAAGGGAAAATTCAGGCGAAGGAGGTGCAAAATGGCTGAGCCACTCCTCAATTATGGGTTGGATATGCAGGTCCATCACCAGCCAATGGGCTTTAGCTACGGCGAAGAGGTAATTGGGCCGGTGCCGGAGATCCGTAAACTCGAACAGATCCGTGCTTCATTGCGTGATCCTTTGTGCCAGGGGCCGGAAGATGTTTACGCGATCGTCATGGATGTTGCTCGATTGCAGGACAGGGAAGAACTTAAAAAACGGATGTTACTGTTTGGCGTGGTGACTTACGCTTCCGGGCGGTTGGGCGATGAACCTGTCCGCAGCCAGGGGCATATTCATCGAATTAGTGCGCATAGTGGCTGGTCGCCGCCAGAGCTATATGAAATCTGGCAGGGCAAAGCGATTATTTACATGCAGGAATATGTTGCCGACGATCCCGGCCACTGCTTTGCAATCGTGGCCGGGCCTGGCGAAAAAGTGCTGGTGCCGCCGGGTTGGGCGCATGCCACTATCTCTGCATCACCTGATGAACCACTGACGTTTGGTGCCTGGTGCGACCGGGAATATGGATTTGAATACGAAGCTGTGCGGGCATACAAAGGGCTGGCGTGGTATCCACTATTGCAGGATGAGCATATTGCCTGGCAGCATAACCGTCGCTATATGCCGGGGCGTTTGCAGGTGACTTCACCGCGCAGCTATACCGAATTTGGAATTACCGATGAGCCGCTATATCAACAATTTATTGATGATCCCGCGCGTTTTCAGTTTATTTCAAAACCAGGAATGGTGGGGCCGAAGTGGGTGGGTTTCCACCCTTAAAAGGGTCGGATGACGCTCACGTTAATCCGACCTACGGGCTTGGTGTTGTACGGTGGATAAGCGTTAGCGTCATCCACCGTTTTTTTAAGAGAACAACCCCACCGCTACGCCTACTGCCGCTAACACTAATAACAGCAACATCGCTTTCACCGGTGACACGCCGCGTTTTGCCATCAAATACCAGGTACCAATCACCACTAACAGCGGCAACAGGTTCGGGAAAATTCCATCCAACATTTGTTGCACATGGATATTCACACCATCTTTGGTGACAAACTCCAGTCCGGTGCCAAGCTTCACGTAACTTGCCGCCACGCCGCCCATCACAAATACGCCGAGCAACGATAGCGCTTCACGCAGGCGAGTCGATTTGCTGCTCACCAGCATCTCAACGGACGTCGACCCCATGCGGTAGCCTTTCAGGAACAGGAACCACGAGCCAGGAATGATAATTGCCAGCCATGCTACACAGTAAAATAGCGGCCCTAGAACATTCCCTCCCGCCGCCAGCGCCATACCGATACTCAGCAGAATCGGGATTAACATCCCCGGAATCATTGAATCGCCAATCCCAGCCACCGGCCCCATCAGTCCCACTTTCAGCGTGTTGATAGTTTCGCCGTCGATGGGCTCACCGTTGGCGCGTTTCTCCTCAAGACCCAGCACCATGCCATTGACTATCGCACCCAACTGCGGCTCGGTGTTATAGAATGACGCGTGGCGTTTGAGCATCTCTTTGCGTTGTTCATCATCGGGATAGAGCTTTTTCGCCACCGGCAACATACTCAAACAAAAGCCGAATGACTCCAGGCGCTCAAAGCTCATTGAGGAGAGGTTGTACATCATCCAACTACGCCAGCAACGGCGCAGATCCTGGCGAGTGAGTTTACGTTCTTCCATCAGAATTCATCCTCATCATCAGCGGGCGTGGAGGCTGCACGTTCAGCCTGTGGCTCAGGTTTGTAGTTGTAGTGAATCAGTGCCAGTAACGCGCCGACAATCACCAGCGCCACCATATTTAGCTTCAGGAAAACAATGCAGATAAACCCCACCAGGAAGTAAATCAACATGCTGTAATTCTTGATGATTTGTTTAAGCAGAATGGCGATACCGACAGCTGGCAGAATCCCGCCCAGCACGTTCATGGTGGAAAGAACGATGTGTGGCAGGCTGTCCATAAAGGCATTGATGTACTGCGCGCCGAAATAGACTGCGATAAACGTCGGAATAAAACGCATCAGGAAGTTGGTGGCTTGCGGCCAGATTGCGCTGTTGAGATACACGCCGCGCTCGTCGCCCTTTTCCAGCGCGATATCCGCACGGTGGTTCCACCAGGAATTGAGCACCATCATGGCGTTGAATAACACGGTGCCGGCAATGCCGATAGTGGCAGCTAACGCTACAGCCACTTCCGGGCCTTTATTGGAAAGAATGCCCAATGCAATGGCCGGGAAGGCCACAAAGTTGAGATCCGCAGGCATAGAACCACCGGGGGTTACCATGGCGATATACACGGCTTGAACCGCCACGCCGATGATAATCCCGGTTTGCACATCGCCGAGAATAAAACCTACCAGCATCCCTGAAACCAGTGGGCGGGTAATCAGATACCAGCCGCCGGTCAACCCCAGCAGCCATGGGCTACTAAGCGCACCGAGGTAACAGAGAATGCCGATTAGAGCTGCTTCGAAAGCCATAATGCACTCCTTTATTTGAGTTTTTGTCGAGCATCTTGCCAGCTGTAACTGCTGGCATCGGGTACCAGTCGAAATTCAATCTGGTGCCCGCGCAGCGAGAGATAGTCGAACGCCGCTATCTCTTCCGGATTCACAGACTGATTCGGGCCAATGGTGGTGGTAGTGGCTCGTGCGCTCATCGGGCCAACGTTGATTTTCTTATTGCTGTTTTGCAGGCTGATTCCCGCTTCTTCAATGCGTTTTAGCGTCACCGGAGATTTACCAATCACGAAATAATGCTTCTCACTGGCGATGATCTTCGGCAGTTTTTCAATCGCGGTGGCGGTATCAAATAACCAGACTTTGGTATCCTGCACCGCACCTTTCATCACCGAAGACAACAACGGATCGGCGGCGACAGCGTCATCAATGGCGATGATCCCATCGCACGGCAACTCTTTTGCCCAGCGGGTGATCAACTGGCCGTGGATCACCCGATCGTCAATGCGTACAAAAGAAATACTCATCGTTGCCCCTTAGAAATCATCAGATTGTGTGGTTTCAGCCAGTTGGGCCTGAACCAGTGAGTCACGCGATTCTTCCAGTAAAACCGCTGCCGCTTGGGCTACATCGGTCAGATCTTTTATTTCATCGCTCAGCAATAGCATCGGGAAATTAACACCTCCCAACACTGCCATTGGCGGCTGCGTTTGCGGATCGAACGCATGGTGGCAGGCAATATTCCAAGGCGTGCCGCTTTGCAAATCGCACAGCACCAGCACGCCATCAGCATCTTTGGCGGCCTGTTTCAGCACCGCAGCAAACTCATCACCAAAACTATTGATGCCCTTGTTCTCCGTTAGCATCACCGGGAATACATGCGGTAATTCGCCATAAACCATTTTGCTACCGGCCAGTAGTGCTTCGGCAAGCAAGCCATGTGTTGCCAGAATTACGTTGATCATCTTGTTATCCTCTTACCCAGGCTTTCATGGTGGCGAGCTGTTGACCTACACCGCTACCGTATGGGGAAATGCGATATTCGCCGACCGCCGCCGGAACAATGAAGGTTTCGGCGTAATGCACCACAAAGGGTTCGAATGCGCCGCTCGGGCTTTCAACCAGCGCTTCACTGCCTTCCACCAGATTCAGTACGTTTACGCCACCATGAGTGTGGTGCGTGACAGGTTGCGTAAACCAATGGCGGCGGGTTTCGATAAACTCACGTTCATGTAGACCCGTACGTTCTTCGCACCAGCCATCACCTTCCGCGATAGGCTCGAAATGATTCACCAGATGCTCGGTGACCCATTGCGTATCACGTTTCCAGTCAATCACTTGTGCACCGTGTTCAAGATGCACCGGACGTGGCAGACCATCCAGACCGAGGCGGCCCCAGTCCCACAATTTGAAGGTGAAAATAAACGGCGTGGCGCTGATCTCCAGTACCATTGCACCGGATCCAGAGCAGTGAACAGTGCCTGCCGGGATCAGGAAGTGATCGTGTTTACGTGCCGGGAAACGGTTAACGAATTTCTCATCATCAAACGCTTTTTCGCCCCGCTGCGCACACGCAAGATCGTCGAGCATTTCCTGTGGATTGATGCCTGTTTTGGTCCCCAGATACACTTGCGCACCAGGCTCGGCTTCCAGCATGTAATAGCTCTCATCCTGGGTGTAATGCATGCCGAAATGCTGCTGGATGTATTCGGTAATCGGGTGAACCTGGAAGCTTAAATTCTGCCCGCCGATGGTATCGAGGAAGTCGAAGCGGATCGGGAATTCCGCACCAAAACGGGCATGAACACGCTCGCCAAGCAGCGGGCGAGGGTAGAGCAACACCAGATCCTGAGAGGGGATCTCGATCCGCTCATCACCAAAACGCAGTAACAGGCTGTTCTCCTCGGGCACACAGTCAAAACACCATGCGTAATTTGGCTTTGAGGGATCGAGATCGAATTTGTCTTTCATCCATTGCCCGCCCCAGACTCCTGGGTCGAAGAATGGCACTACGCGGAACGGTTGTTGCGTGGTTTGTTGGAGCGCATGGCGCAGCGCATCGCCGCTCACCATCGCCGGTTGTTCAGGGTTATTGGTGTCGAGCAAGAAATCCGCACGCTTGAGAAGCGGCGTTTTATGGCGGTCAAACACGCGCCATTCAATGAAGAAAGCGCGTTTGTAGCGGCGCAGAATATCTTCGCTCTCGTTGTTCGCACCCCAGTTACCCAGTTCGCCACGGCGAAAACGCTGCTGGATTTCCCAACGGGCGAGGTCGGCATAAACCAGCACATCACCTTCGTGAACCAGCGCCGCGCCTGGGCCGTAAACCACCACCAGGCCGTGCGTGGTTTCAGCGACTTCTTGTTGCAACGCCGCCAGTTTTACCGCGCAGAAGAACTCGTTTAACTCATGACAGGAAAGCACGCCAAACACGCGGTCGTCCGTCAGGTTGTGGGCCAGCAAATCATGCAGATGTTGCTCGCTCAACCGCGCAGATTCGGCGTTAATCACCCGTGCGGGATTGAGATGGCTAATGAGTTGCGAATGCAGTTCGTCGAGCTGAACGCCGGGGTAGCAATCAATCACCAGCACGGTTTTACCCGCGTGCGATAGCTTCTCGCTGACAGCCTGTTTTATGGCAGGCCATCCACGCCATGCCTGATGGTCAAACCCCGCGACTTTGACTTCGGGATACTTGTCGTAAGATGCCGGATGCATAGTATTCTCCCTGTTTTCGATAAATTAAGATTAATCGATTAACCCATTTTGAACAGAGTGGTAAACGCGATTAACCCGCAATTTTTGGCAAGGAGTTGCCATAAGTTGAGTTATCTGTGATGGGTTTCACATGGGAGTATGCAATTTTTTGGTTATTCGATTAATCTGTATGAAATCGCTAAATTTTGAGGAGTGCCAATGAGCACTGTTACCCTGGCCCAGGTTGCAAAACAGGCCGAAGTTTCAACGGCTACCGTTTCCATGGTATTGCGCAATCGAGGGCGAATTTCTGATGCCACCCGCCAGCGAGTGCTGAAAGCGCTGGACGATCTCGGCTACGTTTATAATCAGACGGCGGCCAATTTACGCAACCGCACCAGCAACCAGGTGGGCTTGTTGCTTCACGATATTACCAACCCGTTTTACGGTGAAATGACCGCCGGATTGAGCCAGGAAATGGAGCGCCACGACTTGCTGTTGTTCCTGGCAAACAGTGAAGAATCCGGCGAGCGTCAGCAAAAATTCGTTGATTCGCTGATGCGCAATAACGCCTGCGGCATGGTGCTGTGCGCGGCGCGGGAAACGCCGCCGCTGTTTTTTGAAACCCTCAAGCGGCGCAATATCCCGGCGATTATGGTGGTGCGCCCGATGGACGATGTGGATTTTGATTTCGTCGGCACCGATAACTTCCTCGGTACGCAACTGGCGACGCAACACTTGCTGCGCCTGGGCCATAAGCACATCGCATTTATTGGCGGCAGTGAAAATTCGATCAGCCGCGCCCAGCGCATCGGCGGCTACAGCAGTAAATTGCTTGAGCATCGTATTCAGCCGAACAGCGAATGGGTGGTTTCCTCCCTCGCCAGCCAGAGTGATGGCGCGCGCGTGGCGGAAGAGTTGTTCAGGCAGTATCCGGAAATCACCGCTGCGGTTTGTTATCAGGATATTGTGGCGTTGGGCGTGATGCAGACGCTGCGTAAAATGGGACGCCAGCCGGGCGTGGATTTTGCGCTGGTGGGGTTTGACGATATTACTGAAGCGTCGTTGGTGCAGCCCGCGCTGACCACCGTTTCGGTGGCCGCGAAAGAGATTGGCCGCAAGGCCGGGGAGTTATTGTTTAGCCGCATTCAGGGCAATGACGAACCGCCAAAACGCATTATTCTCCCGCCAACTTTAGTCGTGCGGGAGTCATGCGGTTTTGGTTTGTTACGGTGATTCTGGCGTTAGGCTAGCCGGGGTTTTGCGCCCTGGCGTGTTGCCCCAGACTTTGTCGTATTCGTAGCCTGTCAGGTCTTTAATCACTTTGCGGGTTTCCATATCGCAGTCTGCGAGATCCCCGCCCAGTTTCAGACGTGCCACTTCTTTAATCAGCGTTTTGTGGGATTCGCGGGTCAGTTTGAATTTGAACGTCATCCAGAAGCTGATGGACAGCAAAGCCGCAGTGGCAAAGACCATCAGCCCAACAATGGCGTGTAACGCTTCGATAGGTTGCTCGCCCTGGCCTTTAACAAAGCCGCTTTCTTCCAGCACCACGCCAATCAACATAATCGCCAGTGCCACGGTGCTTTTCCGGGTTAATACCATCACGCCAGCAAAGATTCCTTCACGACGTTTTTTGGTGACGATTTCGTCAACATCAGGAATAAAGCTGTAAATATTCCATGGGATAAAATAGAGCCCGGCACGTGAAAAACCCAATACCACAAAGACGGCGGAGAATAATACGACCGAGACATTGATATTGTTGATATAAGCATAAAACAAGAAAGCTAATACGGCGAAAATACAACTATAAGATAACCGCAGCGCCCCCGATGGCGTGAAGTTTAATTTGCTCAGTAACATCATGAATACGAATGTTCCCGGAACAGAAACAAAAGCCGCCACGATTAAATAACCTGAAACGGCAGCTGCATCCTGATGTAAACCGTAAACCACATAATAGGTAAATACCGAGCCGAAAACGTCCATCGCGGTAAACGACGCAATATAGATAATAATATGCTGACGGAACATTTTAATTTTAAATGAGGACAGCAGATCTAATACCAGGCTTTTTAAGTGGTGCCAAAGATTGCCACTATTGGCACCTTCCGGTTCGGGTTCAAACTCTTCGCGCACATCTTTCGCCTCCCAGGTACACATCCAGGTGGTGAACACCGCAATGCAAAAAATAGCCGAGAACAACAGGCCGGTGTAGGTGTACGTCATCGGGTTATCTTTGCCGGTGAACTGCATAATCACGCCCGGCACCGACACCGCAAGAAAGCCGCCAAGCTGCGAACAAATCATGCGCACGCCAGATAATTTGGCGCGTTCGCTGTAGCGGTTGGTCATTTCGGCGGCCAGTGTTTCCCAGGGAACCAGCACCATTGCCGAGAGCAATTCGATAGAAAGATAGGTGCCGAGATAATACCAGTAGCCCATATCCGTGACCCACAACATGGCGTACAAAAACATCAGTGGGGCGCTGAGTAATAAGAAGAAACGACGGCGGCCGAAACGTCTGCCCAGCCAGGTGTTGGCGAAGTTATCGGTGATATAACCCATAATCGGGCTTAATACCGCATCAATAACTCGTGCAATAGCAAATATCGAACCGGCTTCTAATACCGATAATCCGCAAGAAGTGGTGTAGAAAAATAACAGCCAGGTGCCAATAATGGCAAATTCCCCACCGCCAAATAAATCGGTGACACCATAATCCTATGGCTGTTCCGTAGCCAACTCTGCGTTCAGTAGGTTTCATATTATTCCTTTCTTTTTATATGTAGGATGAAAAGGAAATCGATTATTTTAAATATCTATCCAGTCTCTGGTAATAGAAGATTGATAAATGGCCTCAACCATACGCAATGAAATTTCAGCCTGATGAATATCGACGTAATGACGGTTATTGGGGCTTTCTAAAGAATGATAAAAATTATGAATCGCCTGCTGGTGGCTGCTTCCCCAATAACACTTTTGAGCTGCGTCCGGTAATTCGTCACTGGCGAGTAACTCTTTATGTTCTCCGGCAATTACCCACAAATGATTGTGATGCAGTTGTAGCAGGCCACGTTCACAATGGATTTCCAGCAGTAGCGGTGAGTCCGTGGTATTGCAGTTGGTGGCGTAGAAAATCCCCCGCGCGCCGTTGGCTAATTCCATATTGGCGATAGCGGTGTCTTCAGCTTCCGTTGCAGCACTTAAAAAGCTGCTTTCCACTACGCCTTTGAGCGCGTTCACGCCACCGGCAAACCACTGCATTAAATCCAGCGTATGAATCGCCTGATTGATTAACAGGCTGCCGCCTTCGGTGGCAAAACGCCCGCGCCACGGGCTTTGCGCGTAATAGTCGTGAGGGCGGTTCCAGGTTAGTACCGCTTTGATGCTCAACACTTTTCCGTATGCGTTCGACTCCAGCAGAGCTTTAATCTTCTGGCTGCTCGGGTTCAGGCGGTTTTGATAACAGACGCCGAGCTGAGTGGTTGCGCTCGCCAGCGCGTTTTTAATCTCCTTCACTTCACCGGGATTGAGCGCCACTGGCTTTTCCGTAAACACGTGTTTCCCGGCGGCGAGGGCGGCAATAATCATCTCTTTGTGGGCGAAATGCGGGGTGCAAATATGCACCACATCAATCTCGGCATCGCATAACATTTCCCGGTAATCGGCGTAATAACGGCAGCCGTACCGTTCGGCAAGTGCGTGGCCTTTTACTGAATCTGTATCGACAATGGCCCATAGCTGGCAGGCTGGATTCGCTTGAATGGCCTCGACGTGCAAGGTGTGGATCGCTCCACACCCGACGACCGCGGCCTGTGTCGTCTTCATCGTTATTGCACCCCGTTTGCCAGCATTTGCGCCCGCACGCACAGCTCGGCGGCTTTGAATGCGTGCGCCTGGGTCATCGCATTTTCGGTGCGGTTCAGGCAATCCAGAATCAGCTCGCCAAAGAACGGGAAGCCCACTTTCCCGGCAACCGGATAGCGGAATTCGCCTTCTTTATTTACCAGATACACCACGTCCTGTTCGCCACGAGTGATATCAACATATTTACGGATTTCGATATAACCGTCGGTGCCGAGCAGCGTCAGACGCCCGTCGCCCCAACTACTCAGCCCGGTTGGTGTGAACCAGTCGCAGCGGAAATAGCCGCTGGCACCGTTCTCGCCTTTGAGCATCGCATCGCCGAAATCTTCAAATTCTGGATATTGCAGATGGGCGAAGTTATTGGTTTGCGCCGCGACAACGTGCGCTTCGCTGTTGCCGGTGTAATACAGGAATTGTTCAATTTGATGGCTGCCGATATCACACAGGATGCCGCCAAAGCGCTTCTTAAAATAGAACCAGTCCGGGCGGCCTGTTCCTTCGCGGTGTGGCCCCATCCCCAGCGTTTGAATCACTCGCCCGATTGCGCCGTCACGCACCAGTTGCCCGGCAAAAACTGCACTTTCTACATGCAATCTTTCGCTGTAATAGACCGCATATTTGCGCCCGGTTACGGCGACTTTTGCTTTGGCCGCAGCCAGTTGTTCCAGTGTGGTCAGCGGCGCTTTATCGGTGAAATAGTCTTTCCCCGCATCCATGACTTTCAGGCCAAGTGCGCAACGTTCATCAGGAATCGCCGCTCCGGCAACCAGTTTGACGCTCTCATCTTGTAGAATCGCGTCAAGCGATGGTGCGACTTTTGCCTGCGGGTATTGCTTAAGAAATTGTTCGATTTTCTGCGGATCGGGGTCGTAAACCCATTTCAGCGTCGCACCCGCTTCAATCAGGCCGTTGCACATGCCATAGATATGACCGTGATCGAGTGCGGCGGCGGCAAACACAAAATCACCCGGCTGCACCACCGGCTGTGGTTTGCCTTTTGGCGCGTAATTCATCCCGTCTTTGATGCTCATGTTTATGCCCCTTTATCCATATCTTTGCCTAATGGGATTGCGTCTTCGTTGGCGAAGTTTTCCACCGAGGCCGATTTTTCAAAGAAATGCGGTGCCATTTTCACTAAGCCGCCGGTCTGGTAATACGGGTCGCTTGCGCTAATTGGCAGCGAAACAATGCTGCGGGTGATGGCTGATTTATAGATTGCGGTGATGAGTTCCAGCGAACGTTTACCTTGCGGGCCATCAACTAACGGCGCGGTGCCGGTTTGCAGCGCGTGCAGGAAGTTGTCGATTTGCCCGGTGTGCAGCGTCCAGTTCAGGCGCGGGATAGTCTGGTAGCTATCTTCAAGCTGGTTTTCCAGCGAGGTATCGCGGGCTTCTATCGGGAAACCATTGGGTGCGGCGATGCTGGCGAATTTATCCCACGGTGCAGAAATACGGGCTTTCTCTCCCTGAATAACAATCTTCTGATCTTCACCGTGGTGCACGACGGAGGCGGTCAGTTGCGTCAATGCGCCTGTGTCATATTTGAAAATCGCGGCGCTGAGATCTTCGACTTCGGCGTTGTCATGGGAAACGTTGGTGGTGATGGCGACCACTTCTGTCGGGAAGCCGAGCATCCACTGAATGGCGTCGATATGGTGCACCGCATGGTTGAGCGTGCAGCCGCCGCCTTCTTTTTCCCAGGTACCGCGCCACCAGAATGAATCCACCTGCGCGTGGCAAATTTTGCCTATTTGGTTGCTTTCGAGCACTTTTTTCAAACGCCAGAAAGCATCGGTAAAGCGGTTCTGGGCGATGATCGACAGCGTTTTTCCGCTTGATTTAGCGGCGTTAATCATCGCATCGCATTCCTGGAGTGAAGCCGCCATGGGCTTTTCACACAGCACATGTTTACCCGCATTGAGCGCATCAATAGAAATAGCCGCGTGAACATATGGCGGAGTGCAGATATCAAATACATCAATGGATGGGTCGTTAAGAATATCCTGATGGTTGCTGTAGATTTTGGCATTCACCAGCCCGTAATGCTTTTTCTTTTCTTCGGCTTTTTCAGGGTAGATATCAACAAGGGCGACAATCTGGCTGCGGTCAGGAAATTCAAGATAGCCCTGAATGTGATTGTGGGAAATATTACCGGTTCCGATAATAGCGATTCTTTGCATTGGGCTCTCACTTATAGTGAAAATATTCAGTAATAATCATTTTTTGAGAGCATAGTTATGGTTTTTTTTGCACGCAACCGCTATTTATGACAGGAATTGCACGGCATAAATAATGCCGTGGTGATGAAACGAAAATGCTTGTGACGAGAAATAGTTAGTCATGAAAATAATCTCAAAACGCTAATGAGGCATCGAACACAAAATGACGGGGAAGCTGAAAATCAAAGAGATAGCCGGGCTGACAGGGCTTTCGCCAAGCACGGTGTCCAGAGTGCTGGCAGGTAAAAATAATGTCAGCCCGCAAGCAAAAGAAAAGGTTTTTTACCACGCACGTTATATGGGTATTTTACGCGATATCCCCGCCAGCCGTTTGCTGATGAATACATTATTAGTTTGTGCTCCGGTGGCTGCTTTTACGTCTAATGGCGACCTCTATTATTACGAAGTGATTCAGGGAATTATTTCCGAAGTTTCACATTACGATATTCACGTAAAAAAATGTGCGCTGGATATTAACGAAGCGGATACCGCTTTATTTATGAAACACGTTAATCAGGAAGAGGTCGATGGCGTAATAATCATTGGCATTGATGATGAGTCTTTGTATCGCCTGGCCGCAGAAAGTAATAAACCCGTCGTGACAATTAATGGTCGGGATAAAAAGATGCGCCTTGATTGTGTTTCACCCGATCATGCCTCCATTGGTTATAGCGCGGCAAAGCACCTGTTAGAAAAAGGCCATCGTCAGGTACTTTTATTTACCGATTTGCGCCGGGAAACCATGATCCAACGGCTCGAAGGCTTTAAACGAGCCTGCCAGGATCACCATCTTGCTTTTGATGAGTCCGAACATTTGCTGGTGACGAAAGGCTACGGCGAGACTGAAGCGCGGGTTAATTTTATAAAATATCTCGAGCAGCGTTCCAGAGAACAGCTGCCGTCGGCCATTTTATGCGGCGGCGGAGCGATTGCACGCGCCGTGCTCAGCGAACTGAAAAACCGCCAGCTTCTGATGCCAGAAGATATTTCCGTAATGAGTTGTGCTTATTCCCATGAAATGGACGAAATAAAATCGATGGGATTAACCGCCGCTTTTCAGCCGTGCCGCGAGTTGGGTATCGAAGCCGTTTGTATCCTGCAAAGCCGCTTAACGCGCAACATCAGCTCCCGGTTTAATTTATTGCTCCAGGGTTCCATTGAGTTGGGAAATTCGGTGGCAGATGTGAACTGGCGGCGCAGGGAGTTGTATCAGACGCATTCAATCCCATAAAAGAATCATGGGATTAATGGCTTCTACTGATAATTCCGCCGTTTTGTCATAAATTTCTAATTATCGGTGTTTTCAAGTGGCGAGCCTGAGCAGGGCTGGTTAACCTGAGAACGTTATAGTTACAGATTAAATAATAAAAGAGAGTGAATATGGATGAGTCACAAGTCCGCGTAGCAATCGCGGGTGCGGGTGGTCGCATGGGGCGACAACTGATTCAGGCTGCATTACAGCTTGATGGCATCAAACTCGGTGCAGCACTTGAACGTACAGGGTCATCCCTGGTTGGTAGTGATGCAGGTGAATTAGCCGGTGTAGCGAAAACGGGCGTTATCGTGAGCGATAGTCTGGATGCCGTGGTCAACGACTTCGATGTCTTTATCGATTTCACTCGTCCTGAAGGCACGCTGAACCATCTGGCTTTCTGCCGCCAACATGGCAAGGGCATGGTGATTGGCACCACCGGTTTTGACGATGCGGGCAAGCAGGCAATTACTGACGCATCGCGTGAAGTGCCGATTGTTTTTGCCGCCAACTTTAGCGTTGGTGTCAACGTGATGCTCAAGCTGTTGGAAAAAGCCGCCAAAGTTATGGGCGACTATACCGATATCGAAATCATTGAAGCACATCATCGTCACAAAGTTGATGCTCCATCCGGCACCGCTCTGGCGATGGGTGAAGCTATTGCTCATGCGATGGATAAAGACTTAAAAGAGTGTGCGGTTTATTCCCGTGAAGGGTACACCGGCGAGCGCGTTCCAGGCACTATTGGTTTTGCCACAGTGCGTGCAGGCGACATTATTGGTGAACATACGGCGATGTTTGCGGACATCGGCGAGCGTATTGAAATCAGCCATAAAGCATCCAGTCGTATGACTTTTGCAAATGGTGCAGTTAAGTCTGCATTATGGCTGAGCGCAATGAAAAGTGGTCTCTATGACATGCGTGATGTCCTTGAACTTAATAGTTTGTAGCCGTTATTACCCATCGTGATGTGGTTATTACAATCATAATTACTTGATTGATAGGGCAATATTTTATTGCCCTTTTTATTTATGGTTATTTTGGTTGTTTGTTTCAATTATTTGTTTGAAATTCTTATAATTATATCTTTATAACCCTTTTATCGTTGTTTTTTTATCATTTTTGACCATTTGGTCCACTTTTTACCTTCTTGTAATCAGATTCCCATTCATCCTGGCCCGCAACCGATTACGCACTGTAAGTTAGCTGTTGATTTCACCGGTCAATTCCTCTTTTTTACATCAGAACGCTAAAAAACACATAAAAAGTTACGCTTATGGTAGACTTTTTCCCGGCCTCTCACTAGAATGCCGCCGTTTGTCAAAAATCCAAATGACAGGCTGTTTTGCATTGATTCCTGAATTCGTTTTGAATTAATATGCAAATAAATTGACTGTTTATTCCCTGGAGGGCGTTTTGATTAAGTCAGCAATATTGGTTCTGGAAGACGGAACCCAATTCCACGGTCGGGCCATTGGGGCATCGGGTTCGGCCATTGGGGAAGTCGTTTTCAACACCTCTTTGACCGGTTATCAAGAAATCCTCACTGATCCTTCCTACTCCCGCCAGATTGTCACTCTTACTTATCCTCATATCGGAAATGTCGGCACCAATGCTGCTGACGAAGAATCCTCCCAGGTACATGCGCAAGGCCTCGTTATCCGTGACCTACCACTGATTGCCAGCAACTACCGCAATACCGAAGACCTTTCTTCCTACCTTAAGCGCCATAACATTGTGGCCATCGCCGATATCGATACCCGTAAGCTGACCCGAATCCTGCGTGAGAAAGGTGCACAGAACGGCTGCATTATTGCCGGTGAAAACCTGGACGCGGCACTGGCGCTGGAAAAAGCGAAAGCCTTCCCTGGCCTTAACGGCATGGATCTGGCGAAAGAAGTGACCACTCAGGAAGCTTATGCCTGGCAGCAAGGTAGCTGGACGCTGGAAGGCGAATTACCTGAAGCGGCGAAAGAAGAAGACTTACCATTCCATGTCGTGGCTTACGATTACGGCGTGAAGCGCAACATTCTGCGCATGTTGGTTGACCGCGGTTGCCGCCTGACAGTGGTTCCAGCACAAACGCCAGCAGAAGAAGTGCTGAAGATGAACCCAGACGGCATCTTCCTTTCTAACGGCCCAGGTGACCCGGCACCGTGTGATTACGCTATCAGCGCAATCAAATCCTTCCTGAAAACCGACGTGCCGGTATTCGGTATCTGCTTAGGCCACCAGTTGCTGGCTCTGGCAAGCGGCGCGAAAACCGTGAAGATGAAGTTTGGTCACCACGGTGGTAACCACCCGGTTAAAGATTTGGATCGCGATTGCGTGATGATTACTGCCCAGAACCACGGTTTTGCGGTAGAGGAATCAACACTTCCGGCGAACCTGCGCGTGACCCATAAGTCATTGTTTGATGGCACGCTGCAAGGCATCCATCGTACCGATAAAGCGGCATTTAGTTTCCAGGGCCACCCTGAAGCAAGCCCGGGTCCACACGATGCGGCACCGCTTTTTGACCACTTTGTCGAATTGATTAAGCACTACCGTTCTACCGCCACTCTTAATAGCAAGTAAGTATCAGGAGCTAAGAAAATGCCAAAACGTACAGATATAAAAAGCATCCTGATCCTCGGCGCAGGCCCGATTGTTATCGGCCAGGCGTGTGAGTTCGACTACTCCGGTGCGCAGGCGTGTAAAGCGCTGCGTGAAGAGGGTTACCGTGTCATTCTGGTGAACTCCAACCCGGCAACAATTATGACCGACCCGGAAATGGCCGATGCGACTTACATCGAGCCGATTCACTGGGAAGTGGTTCGCAAAATCATTGAGAAAGAGCGCCCGGATGCGGTTCTGCCAACCATGGGCGGCCAGACTGCGCTGAACTGCGCGCTGGAACTGGAACGCGAAGGCGTGCTGGCAGAATTTGGCGTCACCATGATTGGTGCTACCGCTGATGCGATTGATAAAGCCGAAGACCGCCGCCGTTTCGACGTGGCGATGAAAAAAATCGGCCTTGATACTGCGCGTTCTGGTATTGCTCACAACATGGAAGAAGCGCTGGCGGTTGCGGCTGACGTGGGTTATCCGTGCATCATCCGCCCTTCATTCACCATGGGTGGCACCGGCGGAGGTATCGCTTACAACCGTGAAGAGTTCGAAGAAATCTGCGAGCGTGGTCTGGATCTTTCGCCAACCAAAGAGCTGCTGATTGACGAATCATTGATCGGTTGGAAAGAGTACGAAATGGAAGTTGTGCGTGATAAAAACGACAACTGCATCATCGTTTGCTCTATCGAAAACCTTGACCCGATGGGTATTCACACTGGTGACTCCATCACTGTTGCGCCAGCGCAAACGCTGACCGACAAAGAATACCAAATCATGCGTAACGCCTCGATGGCGGTTCTGCGTGAAATCGGCGTAGAAACTGGCGGTTCCAACGTGCAGTTCTCGGTTAACCCGAAAACTGGCCGTTTGATTGTTATCGAGATGAACCCGCGCGTGTCGCGCTCTTCTGCGCTGGCATCCAAAGCGACTGGTTTCCCGATTGCGAAAGTGGCGGCGAAACTGGCAGTTGGCTACACTCTTGATGAACTGATGAACGACATCACCGGCGGCAAAACGCCAGCCTCGTTCGAGCCGTCTATCGACTACGTTGTCACCAAAATCCCTCGCTTTAACTTCGAAAAATTCGTTGGCGCGAACGACCGCCTGACCACGCAGATGAAATCTGTTGGTGAAGTGATGGCGATTGGCCGCACGCAGCAGGAATCCCTGCAAAAAGCGCTGCGCGGCCTGGAAGTGGGCGCGACTGGTTTTGACCCGAAAGTGAATCTGGATGACCCGGAAGCGCTGACCAAAATTCGCCGCGAGCTGAAAGATGCTGGTGCTGAGCGTATCTGGTACGTGGCTGACGCATTCCGTGCGGGCATGTCTGTGGATGGTGTGTTCAACTTGACCAACATCGACCGCTGGTTCCTGGTGCAGATTGAAGAGCTGGTGCGTCTGGAAGAGAAAGTTGAAGAGATCGGTATCACTGGCCTGGACTACGACTTCCTACGCATGCTCAAACGCAAAGGTTTTGCGGATGCGCGCCTGGCGAAACTGGCTGGCGTTCGCGAGTCTGAAATTCGCAAACTGCGTGAACAATATAAGCTGCACCCGGTTTATAAGCGCGTTGATACCTGTGCGGCGGAGTTCTCAACCGACACCGCGTACATGTACTCCACGTATGAAGACGAGTGCGAAGCTAACCCGAACAACGACCGTGACAAAATCATGGTACTGGGCGGTGGCCCGAACCGTATCGGCCAGGGTATCGAGTTTGACTACTGCTGCGTACACGCATCCCTTGCGCTGCGTGAAGATGGTTACGAAACCATCATGGTTAACTGTAACCCTGAAACGGTTTCTACCGACTACGACACTTCAGACCGCCTGTACTTCGAGCCAGTAACCTTCGAAGACGTACTGGAAATCGTCCGCGTTGAGAAACCTAAAGGCGTTATCGTGCAGTACGGCGGCCAGACTCCGCTGAAACTGGCACGTGAACTGGAAGCAGCAGGTGTTCCGATTATCGGCACCAGCCCGGACGCGATTGATCGTGCAGAAGACCGTGAGCGTTTCCAGCACGCAGTTGACCGCCTGAAGTTGAAACAGCCAGCCAACGCCACTGTGACTACCATCGAAATGGCGGTAGAGAAAGCGGCACACATCGGCTACCCGCTGGTGGTTCGCCCATCCTACGTTCTGGGCGGTCGCGCGATGGAAATCGTTTATGACGAAATCGACCTGCGCCGTTACTTCCAGACAGCGGTAAGTGTCTCTAACGATGCACCAGTGCTGCTCGACCGCTTCCTTGACGATGCGGTAGAAGTGGATGTCGATGCGATTTGCGACGGTGAAACCGTGCTGATTGGCGGCATTATGGAGCACATCGAACAGGCAGGCGTTCACTCCGGTGACTCTGCATGTTCTCTGCCAGCTTACACGCTGAGCCAGGAAATCCAGGACGTGATGCGCCAGCAGGTGCAGAAACTGGCTTTCGAACTGCAAGTTCGCGGTTTGATGAACGTGCAGTTTGCGGTGAAAGATAACGAAGTCTACTTGATTGAAGTTAACCCACGTGCTGCGCGTACCGTACCGTTTGTCTCTAAAGCAACCGGCATGGCACTGGCTAAAGTGGCGGCGCGAGTGATGGTTGGGCAAACCCTTGTACAGCAGGGCATGACCAAAGAAATCATTCCACCGTACTACTCGGTGAAAGAAGTGGTACTGCCGTTCAACAAGTTCCCAGGCGTTGACCCACTGTTAGGGCCAGAAATGCGCTCTACCGGTGAAGTGATGGGCGTAGGCCGTACCTTTGCAGAAGCTTTCTCCAAAGCGATGCTGGGCAGCCAGTCCACCATGCGTAAACCAGGCCGCGCACTGCTGTCTGTTCGCGAAGGCGACAAAAAACGTGTTGTAGACCTGGCGGCTAAATTGTTGAAGCAGGGCTTCGAACTGGATGCGACTCACGGTACTGCGGTTGTGTTGGGTGAAGCTGGCATTAACCCGCGTCTGGTGAACAAGGTGCATGAAGGTCGTCCGCACATTCAGGACCGTATCAAGAATGGCGAATATACCTACATCATCAACACCACAGCTGGCCGTCAGGCGATTGAGGATTCCAAGCTGATTCGCCGTAGCGCACTGCAATACAAAGTGCACTACGACACCACGCTGAACGGTGGTTTTGCTACAGCGATGGCGCTGAACTCTGACGCGACTGAAAAAGTGATTTCAGTGCAGGAAATGCACGCGCAAATCACTAAGTAATCGCTTCTCGATACTTTTGAAACCCGCTTCGCGCGGGTTTTTTTTCGCTTATTGTTGTGGAGAGCGACACTTCAGAGTGTTCTGTATTTGCCCGCGAGGCCGGAAAGTTCTGCTAAAGTTTTTAGTCTGAAGATGAGAAATGACTACAAACAGGGAGAACTACATGCAAAACAAAATTCTGCTGGCGTCCATATTCGCTGCTGCAACGCTGATGACTGTTGCAGGCTGTTCGTCTAATCAGGCGGTAAAAACCAGCGATGGCAAAACTATTGTGACCGACGGCAAGCCGCAGGTTGACGACGACACAGGCCTGGTTTCTTACAAAAATGCTGAAACGGGCAAGACCGAGCAGATCAACCGCGATCAGGTCAAATCTATGGGCGAGCTGGATAACTAATTCAGGTTTTCCCACTTAGCCCGTCAAGAATTATGACTATTAGCCTGTTGAATTACTGACTACACTCTTTGAGAAAAGAGAGCAGTAAAACAACAGGCTAATTGATGATCTTAATTATTTATGCGCACCCCTATCCGCAACACTCCCATGCCAACAAGAAAATGCTCGAACAAGCATCACTTCTACCCGATGTAGAAGTGCGCTCCCTCTATGAGCTTTACCCCGATTTCAATATTGATATTGCCACTGAACAGCAGGCATTAAACCGCGCTGATTTGGTTATCTGGCAGCATCCTATGCAGTGGTACAGCATGCCGCCATTGATGAAACTGTGGATCGATAAGGTACTGGCTCACGGCTGGGCGTACGGTCACGGCGGAACGGCGCTGCGCGGAAAAAACGTCATGTGGGCGGTTACTACTGGTGGTGGCGATAACCACTTTAATCTGGGGGACCACCCAGGCTTTGATGTGCTTGGACAACCATTGCAGGCGACTGCCCTTTACTGCGGTATGAACTGGCTACCGCATTTCACCGTTCATTTCACTTTCGTTTGCGATGAGAACACGCTCGAAGTACAGGCCGAGCAATATAAACAACGGTTGCTCGACTGGCGGGAGGCGAACCATGGATAGTCACAGCATGATTCAGGCGCTGATTTATCTCGGCTCCGCCGCGATCATTGTGCCCATTGCCGTGCGGCTTGGATTAGGTTCGGTGCTTGGCTACCTGATTGCCGGGTGCATTATCGGCCCGTGGGGATTCAGGCTGGTGACCGATGCCGAAACTATTCTGCATTTTGCGGAAATCGGCGTGGTGCTGATGCTGTTCGTCATTGGCCTTGAACTTGACCCACGCCGCTTGTGGACGCTACGTGCGTCGGTGTTTGGTGGCGGTGCGCTGCAAATGGTGGCGTGCGGTTTGCTGCTTGGTTTGTTCTGCATGTTCTTAGGGCTGCGTTGGCAGGTAGCCGTTTTGATCGGCCTTACGCTGGCGCTCTCTTCTACCGCCATCGCTATGCAAGCCATGAACGAGCGCAACCTGACGGTTTCGCAAATGGGGCGCAGCGCGTTCGCCGTGCTGTTATTCCAGGATATCGCTGCGATCCCGCTGGTAGCAATGATCCCGTTATTAGCCAGTAGCGGTGCGACTACTACCCTGGCTGCGTTTTCCATTTCAGCTCTGAAAGTGGTTGGTGCATTGGCCATCGTTGTATTGCTTGGCCGCTATGTGACTCGCCCGCTGCTGCGATTTGTAGCCCGTTCCGGCCTGCGTGAAGTGTTCAGCGCCATGGCCTTATTTATGGTATTTGGTTTTGGTTTATTGCTCGAAGAGGCCGGGCTTTCGATGGCGATGGGAGCGTTTCTTGCCGGTGTGTTACTGGCAAGTTCTGAGTATCGCCATGCGCTGGAAAGTGATATCGAACCGTTCAAAGGTTTGCTGCTCGGGCTGTTCTTTATCGGTGTGGGCATGTCGATAGACTTCGGCACGCTGCTTGAGAATCCACTGCGGATTATTGCGCTGCTGTTCGGATTCCTGGCGATCAAAATCATTACGCTCTGGATTGTGGCAAAACCGCTGAATGTGCCGCGCAAGCAACGGCGCTGGTTTGCTGTTTTGCTGGGGCAAGGTAGTGAATTTGCTTTCGTGATTTTTGGTACAGCAAGAATGGCTGAGGTGTTAGATGACAGTTGGGCGAAATCGCTGACCCTTGCTGTTGCGCTATCAATGGCGGCAACGCCGCTACTGCTGGTATTACTCAACCGTCTGGAGAAATCGGGTAAAGAGCAGGCGCGAGAAGCGGATGAAATCGATGAAGAACAGCCGCGAGTGATTATCGCAGGCTTCGGTCGTTTCGGGCAGATTGCCGGCCGTTTGTTACTCACCAGTGGGGTAAAAATGGTGGTTCTTGACCACGACCCAGACCACATTGAAACGTTGCGTAAGTTCGGCACCAAAGTCTTTTATGGTGATGCAACACGCGTGGATTTACTGGAGTCCGCCGGGGCTGCAAAAGCTGAAGTGCTGATCAATGCTATCGACGATCCTGATGCCAACATGCAGTTAGCAGAGTTGGTGCAGGAGCACTTCCCACATTTGAAAGTGATTGCGCGAGCACGCGATCTTGACCACTTCATTCGCCTGCGCCAGTTGGGTGTTGAACAACCAGAGCGTGAAACATTTGAAGGTGCACTAAAAGTGGGGCGTCGGGCACTGGAAGGTCTGGGCGTTGGCAGCTACGAAGCACGTGAGCGAGCCGATCACTTCCGACGTTTTAATACGCAGATGGTTGAAGAGATGGTTCCGGCTCCAGACTGGTCAGCGCGAGCCGATGTGCTCAAGCGCACCAGTGCCATGCTGACTGAGGTGATTAACGAAGATCGTACTCATCTGAATGTGATTCAGCGCCACGGCTGGCAGGGGACGGAAGAAGGGCTTCATTCGGGGAAACTGGCTGATGAGCCGCCAGTGAAACCGGAATAACGAAAAAGCTCCCGAATTTGGGAGCTTTTTAAAATCTATTGGTTTGAGTAAAAGTCAGCTCAAAGCCACTTTAATCCCCAGCGCAATCAACATGCCGCCCAGCAGTTTATCGACAATTTTCTGTGCTTTAGCCAGGCCGCGACGCACCGGTTCGCTCTGAATCAGCACCACTAATACCGGCCACCAGACCATGGACAACATCAGGATCACGCCTGCGTACCAGAGCTTTTCCATGGTGCCGGAATTCACGTTTAAAACTTGTGTGAAAACAGAAAGGAAAAAGAGTGTCGCTTTCGGGTTCAGCAGGTTGCAAAGATAGCCTTGTAAGAAGGCCTTTTTGAGCGTGGTTTGTTGGTGTTCAACCTGGCTGACATCCATTTTGCTGCCGCCGCGAGCAAACAGCGCGTGCAAACCAATCCAAATCAGATAAGCCGCACCGGCGTATTTGAGCACATCAAACAACCATGGGGTCGTGGTAATCACCACCGCTAAACCCGCGACACAATAAGTCATGTGCGTGGCGACGCCGCTGATAACACCTAATGACGTCATCATCGCCGCAGCGCGTGGATAACGGGCCGCATTTTTAATAACCAGGAAGAAATCAGGCCCGGGAGATAGCATTCCCAAAGTGGCAATGGTGGCGACGAAAAGCGTGGTTTCTAACATGGTTTAATCCGGTGCAGTCAAAGAAACGTGAACTATACCGCAGCTATTGCATAAACTTATAGAGGGTGACGGAGAGCGGTTAAGTATTTTTTACGTCATCTTTTACAATGCTTCTGACACTTTTACGCTAACTCGTTGTTCCTGCTATAACAGGAAGTAATGCGTTACGCCTTTACAGTCGCAGAACAAAAATATTCTCACCGACAAGCTTGCGGACAGTCGACGAAAGAATGCGCTTTCCGTATAGTGGCGGCAATTTTTTCACCACCCTTGGGTTAATAGAATGATCAGTCTGATTGCTGCATTAGCGGTAGATCGTGTAATTGGCATGGAAAACGCCATGCCCTGGGAAATACCTGCCGATCTGGCCTGGTTTAAACGTAATACGTTGAATAAACCTGTCGTGATGGGGCGTTTGACCTGGGAATCCATCGGTCGTCCGCTGCCAGGTCGCAAGAACATCGTTATTAGCAGCAAGCCCGGCACCGATGACCGCGTCGAGTGGGTATCATCCATCGAAGACGCGATTAAAGCCTGTGGCGATGCGGAAGAGATTATGGTGATTGGTGGCGGTCGTATTTACGAACAATTCCTGCCAAAAGCTCAGCGCCTGTATCTGACGCACATTGATGCGGAAGTGGAAGGCGACACGCACTTCCCGGATTACGATCCGGACGAGTGGCAGTCAACGTTTAGTGAATTCCATGATGCCGATGAGAATAACTCACACGGTTATTGTTTTGAGGTTCTGGAGCGTCGTTAAGACGGGCTGGAAAATAAAAAACCCGGTAATGACCGGGTTTTTTCTTACGAAGCAATAGCCGTTTCACCCTCGCCCATATCTTTCTGGCGATTGGAGGGCTGAACGAAATAGGTTTTGTCTTCCCAGCGTAGGCAAGTTAGATCGCCACCCCAGCAGCAGCCGGTATCAAGCCCGTATATGCCCTCTGGTGTGCCTTTGCCTTCCAGCGATGCCCAGTGCCCGAAGATAACGGAATACTCAGCGGTCACAGGCCCAGGGATGGCAAACCACGGTTTCAGTGGTGCAGGAGCACTTTCTGGCGTGTCTTTGCAGTACATATCCAGCTGCCCATTCGGGAAGCAATAACGCATGCGGGTCAGCGAATTGGTAATAAAGCGCAGACGAGCGAGCCCTGAAAGTTCAGGCGACCAGTTGTTAGGCATATCGCCATACATCGCATCGAGGAATAACGGATAGCTGTCGCTTGAAAGCACGGCTTCAACATCACGCGCACAGGCCATTGCAGTATTCAAATCCCACTGCGGCGTAATCCCGGCATGTGCCATCACCAGTTTTTTCTCTTCATCAACCTGTATCAGAGGTTGGCGACGTAACCAGTTCAGCAGTTCGTCGGCATCTGGCGCTTCCAGCAATTGGGAAACGCGATCTTTGGGTTTATTGCGGCTAATGCCTGCATAAACTGCCAGAAGATGCAGATCATGATTACCGAGAACGATGCGAGCACTTTCACCAAGCCCGCGCACAAAACGCAGCACTTCAAGCGAGCCTGGTCCACGCGCGACGAGATCGCCCGTAAGCCATAAAATATCTTTGCCAGGTGTAAACTCAACCTGTTGCAGCAGGGCTACCAGTTCATCGTAACAACCATGAACATCGCCAATCAGGTATGTAGACATCGTATCAGTGAATAAAGGCTGGGATAGCCAGACGGAATACGGGAATAGCGACACGGAAAGCATCGCCCTGAGAGTCGACCATTTCGTAATGGCCTTGCATGGTGCCAAGCGGTGTTTCAAGTACTGCACCGCTTGTGTAGCTATATTCGTTGCCCGGTTCAATATGCGGCTGGACGCCAATCACGCCCTCACCCTGAACTTCAGTTTCATGGCCGTTTCCATTGGTGATAAGCCAGTAACGACCAAGCAATTGAACCGGTGTTCGCCCCAGGTTGCGGATGGTTACAGTGTAAGCAAAGACGAAACGTTCGTTCTCCGGAGAGGACTGCGCTTCGATATAAACGCTTTGTACCTGAATGCATACGCGGGGCGAATTCAACATCGTTAACTCTCCTTTGGCTGCTGCTGTGGGTGCTCAGCCAAATAGTTTGCCAGTTGGCAATACTGCGCGACTGAGATGTTCTCAGCGCGTAGGGTTGCGTCGATTCCCAGCTCCGCCATCACCTCTGGGCTAAACAGATGGCCAAGGCTGTTACGAATCGTTTTACGACGCTTGTTAAAGGCTTCAGTGGTGATGCGGCTTAACACACGCAGCTCTTTAACTGGGTTCGGTATTACTGCATGTGGTACCAGGCGCACAACGGCAGAGTCAACTTTCGGTGCCGGTGTGAAGGCCGTTGGTGGCACTTCAAGTACTGGGATCACATTGCAATAATACTGAGCCATGACTGATAAACGACCATACGCTTTACAGTTAGGGCCAGCAACTAAACGGTTTACCACCTCTTTTTGCAGCATAAAGTGCATGTCAGCAATGGCATCAGTATAGCTAAAGAGATGGAACATCAATGGCGTGGAGATGTTATACGGCAGGTTGCCAAAAACGCGCAACGGCTGACCGATTTTTTGCGACAGCTCTCCAAAATCCATTGTCATGGCATCTTGCTGATAAATCGTCAGCTTCGGTGCCAGGAATGGATGCGTTTGCAGGCGAGCTGCAAGATCGCGGTCCAGTTCAATGACGGTCATTTCATCCAGGCGTTCACCCACGGGCTCGGTTAATGCGCCAAGGCCGGGGCCGATTTCAACCATCGCCTGGCCTTTCAGTGGATTAATAGCAGAGACAATACTGTCGATAACGAACTGGTCATTAAGGAAGTTTTGTCCAAAACGTTTACGGGCTAAATGGCCCTGGTGGACACGAGTATTCATTGAGTATTAGCAATCATCTTGATGGCGAGATTAAGCGCCGTAATAAAACTGCCGACCTCGGCTTTCCCCTGACCGGCTAGATCTAGCGCGGTGCCATGGTCAACCGAAGTGCGGATAAAAGGTAAGCCTAGCGTGATATTTACCGCCCGACCAAAGCCCTGATATTTGAGTACCGGCAAGCCCTGGTCGTGGTACATCGCCAGCACTGCATCGGCGTTATCGAGATACTTAGGCTGAAACAGCGTATCTGCCGGTAGCGGGCCAGAAAGCTTCATTCCAAGACTGCGCATTTCATTCAGTACTGGAATGATGGTATCAATTTCTTCAGTACCCATGTGGCCACCTTCCCCGGCATGGGGGTTGAGGCCACAAACCAGTACATGCGGCTGCGCGATACCAAACTTGGTTTGCAGGTCATGATACAGGATGGTGATTATCTGGCGTAATAAATCTGGCGTTATCGCATCACTAATGGCTTTAAGCGGCAGATGTGTCGTCACCAGCGCAACGCGAAGTTCTTCGGTCGCCAGCATCATCACAACTTTTTCGCTGTGCGATCGCTCTTCGAAAAACTCGGTATGCCCGATAAAGGGAATACCAGCATCGTTAATAATGCCTTTATGTACCGGCCCGGTGATCAGTGCTGCAAATTCACCCTTGATACAACCATCACATGCCCGAGCCAGCATATCCACCACATACTCACCGTTCTTCACATCAAGCAACCCCGGTTTGACTGGTGCTCGTAGTGCTATGGGCAGTATGGTGAGTGTTCCGGCAGTTTGCGGGCTTGCAGGAGCGTCAGGCGAGTAAGGAATGAGCTGAAGAGGAAGACCGAGAAGAGCTGCACGTTCCAGGAGTAATTCGGGAGACGCTGCGACAACCACTTCGACAGGCCAGTCGCGCTGTGCCAGCGCGATGACCAGATCAGGACCAATCCCGGCTGGTTCGCCGGGAGTGATGACTACACGTTGGATATTAGCCATTGCTACCTATGACTTTCACATAAGCAGATGCGCGTTGTTCTTGCATCCAGGTCTGTGCTTCTTCAGAGAACTTACGGTTGAACAGCATGCGATACGCACGGTCTTTCTGCGCAGCATCAGTCTTATCAACGCTACGAGTATCCATAAGTTCGATCAAGTGCCAGCCGAAAGAGGAGTGAACCGGTGCACTCAACTCACCTTTATGCATTTTCGACAGTGCATCACGGAAGGCAGGATCGTAGATATCGGTAGCAGCCCAACCCAGGTCACCGCCCTGGTTTGCTGAACCTGGATCTTCAGAGAACGATTTTGCTGCCGCAGCGAAGGTCGTTTTTCCACTCTTAATATCAGCTGCAATCTGGTTTAACTTAGCTCGTGCTTGGTCGTCACTCATGATTGGCGATGATTTCAGTAAGATATGACGTGCATGAACTTCAGTCACAGAAATGCTCTGGCTCTGGCCACGCAGATCGTTCACTTTCAGGATATGGAAACCAACACCTGAACGAATCGGACCGATTACGTCACCTTTTTTCGCCGTGCCTAATGCCTGAGCGAAAATAGTTGGCAGTTCCTGGATACGCCCCCAACCCATTTGACCACCTTTCAGTGCTTGCTGGTCAGCAGAGTAGGTGATTGCCAGTTTGCCGAAATCACCACCATTTTGCGCTTGTGAAACAATGTCACGCGCTTGCTTTTCCGCATCGTCTACCTGAGTAGAAGTAGGGTTTTCCGGCAATGGAATCAGGATGTGGCTCAGGTTAAGTTCGGTGCTGCTGTCGTTTTGGCTACCAACCTGCTGCGCAAGGGAATCAACTTCCTGCGGTAGAATAGATACGCGACGACGAACTTCACTATTACGCACTTCCGAAATGGTCATCTCTTTGCGGATCTGAGCACGGTAAGAATTGTAATTAACGCCGTCATACGCCAGACGACTACGCATCTGATCCATGTTCATTTTGTTCTGAGCGGCGATATCAGCAATGGCTTTATCAAGCTGCTCATCCGTCACTTTAACGCCCATTTTCTGACCCATCTGCAGCATGATCTGGTCCATGATCAGACGTTCCAGAATTTGATGACGCAGAGTGTTGTCGTCAGGAAGCTGTTGCCCGGCCTGTTGGGCGCCGCTCTTCACTGACTGCATCATGCCGTCAACGTCACTTTCCAGTACCACACCGTTATTCACTACGGCTGCAACTTTATCGACCACTTGTGGGGCCGCGAAAGAGGTGTTCGCCACAAGGACGACACCGAGAAGCAGCGTTCTCCAATTCTTCATACTTTTTCCATTTCTTAGCCGCAAAGCGGACTGCTAATTCAAGTCAAAGTGAATTACATCGAGCTCTGATACGGCAGAATGTTTGAACGCAACATCTGCTGTGTGCCCAGGCCGTAGTTGGAACTCAGGCCACGTAACTCGATGTTAAAGCCAATTACGTTGTCGTATTTGCTTTGGTTATCTTCCCAACCGTTAATTTTGCGCTCATAACCTAAACGAATCGCATAACAGCAAGAGTTGTACTGCACGGCTAACATGGAGTCAGCCGCTTGTTGTGCATTGGTATCGTAGTAATACGCTCCAACAACAGACCAGCGATCAACGATAGGCCAGCTCGCTGTCATACCAACTTGTGAGATGCCATCTTTGTACTGGTCTTTATTGATGTCGATTTTAGAAACAGTAGCACCGATGTATTCAGGGCTTGCGTAACGGTAGTTAAATTGTACCAGGCGATCGTTATCTTTACGATATTCGATAACGCCGTTACCGGTCGCAATATTATCAAGGCGTGTATCGTACTGTACGCCACCGCGTAAACCCCAGCGGTCAGTCATGCGCCAATAGGTATCGCCAGCCCATACCACAGAGCCTGTTTCGTCACCTTTTTCACTGTTAATCGTTTCATCACCAGTACGAGACTCGGTGAAGTAGTAGATTTGACCAACAGAAACATTAAAACGTTCAATCGCTGCGTCATCATAAACACGAGTTGTAACCCCCGTGGTGACCTGGTTGGCTGAAGCTATACGGTCAAGGCCGCCGTAAGTACGATCACGGAATAAGCCTGAGTAGTCAGATTGCAACAGCGCAGAATCGTAGTTGTTGATGTTACTTTGGTCACGATACGGCACATACAGATACTGTACGCGTGGTTCAAGGGTTTGCGCCCAGCCTGCAGCAGAGTCCATATCACGGTCGAAAATCAGTTTTCCGTCCATTTTGAACTGGGGTAGGGTACGGTTTACCGTCGATTCTAACTTGCTGTTGCTATTGACATTTTTTTCGTATTTTTCGAGATTATCCTGCTGATAGTGTGTTGCCATCAGCTTGGCTTCGGTATTAAGGCTCGCCCAACCATTGGATAACGGTAGGCTAATGGTTGGCTCAACATGCAGGCGTGTAGCTTCCGGCATGTTTTTATTAAAGTTAGTAAACTTAACTGCCTGACCATAGATACGCGTATCAAACGGTCCAACGTCATTTTTATAGTAGTTCATATCCAACTGCGGCTGAGCGCTGTATGAATTTGCACCACTATTTTGTTGAGACTCAAATATCTGGAACTGTTTTGTCGCAAGTGTGGCGTCGAAGTTTTCGACGGCATAACCAATACTAAATTTCTGCGTGGCATAACCGTCAGTACTGGAACCATATTGCGAAGTAAAGTCGTTGAAGTAGCTAGGATCGCTGACTTTGGTGTAGTCGATATTAAAACGCCACACCTGATCCATCACACCACTGTGTCTCCAGTAGAATAACCAGCGACGCTCATCCCCTTCTGGGTTCTTAGCTGTATCGTCTTTGTATTCGTCATCAGACAGCAGGTAGTCGAATTCCATCAAGCCCGCACCCGCTTCGGTCAGGTAGCGGAATTCGTTCTGCCATTGAGTACCACGTTGCTCCATATAGTGCGGAGTGATTGTGGCATCAAAGTTTGGTGCGATGTTCCAGTAATACGGCAGAGAAAACTCAAGGCCATTATTGGTACTGTACTTCGCATTTGGGATGAGGAAACCGGAACGACGTTTATCACCAATTGGCAACTGCAAATAAGGGCTATAGAAGACAGGAACCGGGCCCAGTTTAAAACGGGCATTCCAGATTTCCGCGACTTCTTCTTCACGATCCTGAATCACTTCACTTCCCACAACGCTCCAGGTATTAGAACCCGGCAAACAGGAAGTAAATGTGCCATTTTCCAGAATGGTGTAGCGATTATTGCCGCGCTGCTTCATCAGATCGGCAGTACCCCGGCCCTGGCGGTCTACCATTTGGTAGTCACCTTCCCAGACGTTGGTATCTTTGGTGTTCAGGTTTGACCAGGCTTTTGGCCCTTTAAGAATAACCTGATTATCATCGTAATGTACGTTGCCGACAGCATCGACGGTGCGGACAGGGTCCGTCTGACCTTCAACCTGTTTTTGGTGTAGCAGCACTTCATCAGACTGTAGGCGGCTATTGCCTTGCTGAATATCAACATTGCCAGTAAACACCGCATCATCAGGATAATTTCCTTTTGCGTGATCGGCATTTATAGTAACGGGTAGGTTGTTGGTATCTCCCTGAATTAAAGGGCGATTGTAACTTGGGATACCAAGCATACACTGCGACGCAAGATCGGCAGCCATACCTTGTTGACTATACAGCGCTGCGCCAATCAAGGTGGCCAGCAAGGTGGGAATACGTTTTTTCATACGTGTTATTCGTTGTTCCATCATCAATGGCTTAGCGTCGGCAAACGGTCAGAGACTAACTTACTCATCACCACAGCGCTAGTGTTAATCCTTCCCGTTCAGCAGAGTGCCGTTAGGCACCGCTATCAATGACGGGTATGATAAAGCAAATTCTAGCCGACGGCATGACGATTTGGGGAGTATATGCAGTATTGGGGAAAAGTACTCGGTGTCGCAATAGCACTAATTATGGGTGGTGGCTTCTGGGGTGTGGTTTTAGGATTGCTGATTGGCCATGCCATCGATAAGGTGCGTAGCCGTCGTCAGTCCTGGTTTTCTAACCAACAACAGCGTCAGTCACTGTTTTTTAGCACCACATTTGAAGTGATGGGCCACCTGACTAAGTCAAAAGGGCGCGTCACAGAAGCAGACATCCAAATAGCCTCGCTATTAATGGATCGCATGCAATTACATGGTGATGCGCGTAGTGCAGCACAACATGCGTTTCGTGTTGGCAAAGAAAATGGCTACCCGCTACGTGAAAAAATGCGTCAGTTACGCAGTGTGTGCTTTGGCCGTTTTGACCTGATTCGGATGTTTCTTGAAATTCAAATTCAGGCGGCGTTTGCTGATGGCTCTTTGCACCCTAACGAACGGGAAGTGTTGTACGTTATTGCGGAAGAACTCGGCATTTCACGCATCCAGTTCGATCAGTTCTTACGCATGATGGAAGGCGGGCAGCAATTTGGTGGTGGATACAATCAGTCGCAAGGCGGTGGTTTCCAGCAACAGCGTGGTCCGACACTCGAAGATGCATGCAATGTACTCGGCGTTAAAAGCACTGACGATGCAACGGCCATTAAGCGTGCATATCGCAAATTAATGAGCGAGCATCACCCTGATAAGCTGGTTGCTAAAGGTTTACCGCCAGAGATGATGGAGATGGCCAAGCAGAAAGCGCAGGAAATCCAGAAAGCGTACGATCTGATTAAGACGGCGAAAGGATTTAAGTAATAGAAAAGCCTCTCAAGTTGAGAGGCTCTTTTTTAGAAGTCTGCCGGAGCGCGGAACGTCATGGGGGTTCCATACTCTGGGTGGGTAATGGTCAGCATTTCAGCATGAAGCTGTAAACGCGGAGCCATTGCCAGGGCTTCCGGTGTTGCGTAGAAGCGATCGCCAAGAATGGGATGACCCAGTGCCAGCATATGAACGCGTAACTGATGTGAGCGTCCGGTAATCGGTTTTAACAATATGCGAGCTGTGTTATCCGCCGCATACTCAAGAACCTGATATTCCGTCTGCGCCGCTTTGCCGGTTTCATAACACACTTTCTGCTTTGGCCGGTTCGGCCAATCACAAATCAGCGGTAAATCCACCAGACCCTCTTCCGGCTGAGGATGGCCCCAAACCCGCGCCACATACTGCTTTTTCGGCTCACGTTCACGAAACTGACGCTTCAGCTCGCGCTCTGCCGCTTTAGTCAGCGCCACGGCGATTACGCCGCTGGTCGCCATGTCCAGGCGATGCACTGATTCTGCCTGCGGGAAGTCGCGCTGAATGCGGGTCATCACGCTGTCTTTGTGCTCATCCAGACGGCCCGGTACAGACAACAAGCCCGAAGGCTTGTTGACGACCATGATGTGGTCATCTTGATAAAGGATGACCAGCCAGGGATCGGTAGGCGGGTTATAGGGTTCCATTAACATTATTGGTGTGTCACCACGATCAGACGCAATGCATCCAGGCGCCAGTTGGCTTGCGCAAGGCTTTCCAACACTTGTTGACGGTTGCTTTCGATTGCTTCGAGTTCATCATCACGAATGTTTGGGTTCACCGCTTTCAGCGCTTCCAGACGGGAAAGCTCAGAGCTTAACTTCTCATCAGCTTCTTCGCGCGCCGCTTTAATCAGCACTTGTGCCGCAGCTTCCACTTTCTCTTCTGCCAGTTGCAAAATTGCGTGGACATCTTGCTGCACCGCATTCACCAGTTTACTGCCGGTATGGCGATTCACTGTGCTGAGCTGGCGGTTAAAGCTTTCGAATTCCACCTGAGCGGCAAGGTTGGTGCCGTTTTTGTCCACCAGCATGCGCACAGGCGTTGGCGGCAGGAAGCGGTTGAGCTGCAATTGCTTCGGCGCTTTTGCCTCAACAACATAAATCAGCTCCAGCAATAATGTCCCCACAGGCAGTGCTTTGTTTTTCAACAAAGAGAGTGCACAGCTACCAGTATCGCCTGAGAGAATCAGATCCAGACCATTACGGATGATCGGGTGTTCCCATGTCACAAACTGCGCATCTTCACGCGACAGGGCCACTTCACGTTCGAAGGTGATAGTACAACCATCTTCTGGAAGCCCCGGGAAATCAGGCACCAGCATGTGATCGCCAGGGGTCAGCACCACCATGTTGTCGCCACGGTCGTCCTGATTAATACCGACGATGTCGAACAAGTTGAGAGCAAAACTCACCAGATTGGTGTCGTTATCCTGCTCGGAAATAGACGCTGCTAACGTTTGTGATTTCTCACCGCCGTTAGAGTGAATTTCCAGCAGGCGGTCACGGCCCTGTTCCAACTGAATCTTCAGCGCATCATGCTGTTCACGGCATTGCTTGATAAGCGCATCGAAACCGTCGGTATTTTCAGGAGTTGCTAAATACTCAATCAGTTGCGGATAAACGCTGTCGTAAATTGTGCGGCCGGTAGGGCAAGTGTGTTCGAATGCATCCAGACCTTCGTGGAACCACTTCACCAGTACCGATTGCGCAGTTTTCTCAAGGTAAGGAACGTGAACCTGGATATCGTGCGCCTGTCCGATACGGTCCAGACGGCCAATACGCTGCTCCAGCAGATCTGGGTTAAACGGCAGATCGAACATCACCAGTTGGCTGGCGAACTGGAAGTTACGGCCTTCGGAACCAATCTCGGAACACAGCAGTACTTGAGCGCCGGTGTCTTCTTCGGCAAACCATGCGGCTGCACGGTCACGCTCGATGATGGACATGCCTTCATGGAATACTGCGGCACGAATACCTTCGCGCTCACGCAGAACTTGTTCGAGCTGTAATGCTGTCGCGGCTTTGGCACAAATCACCAGCACCTTCTGAGAGCGGTGGCTTGTCAGGTAACCCATCAGCCATTCGACACGCGGGTCGAAGTTCCACCACGTGCCGCTATCACCTTCAAATTCCTGATAAATCTGCTCTGGGTAGAGCATGTCGCGTGCACGCTCTTCCACGGATTTACGTGCGGCCATAATGCCGGACACTTTAATCGCGGTTTGATACTGCAGCGGCAGTGGCAAACGAATGGTATGCAGTTCGCGTTTCGGGAAACCTTTAACGCCATTACGGGTATTACGGAACAACACACGGCTGGTGCCATGGCGGTCCATCAGCATGGAAATCAGCTCCTGGCGCGCCGCATCACTACCTTCACGATCGCTGTTCGCGGTTTGCAACAGAGGCTCGATATCCTGCTCGCCAATCAATTCACTCAGCATATTGAGCTGATCGTTGGTCAAGTGATTGCCTGCCAGCAGCAGCGCAACGGCATCGGCCACCGGGCGGTAGTGTTGCTGTTCTTCAACAAATTGCTCGAAATCGTGGAAGCGGCTCGGGTCCAGTAAACGCAGACGGGCGAAGTGGCTTTCCAGGCCCAACTGCTCAGGCGTTGCGGTTAATAGCAAAATACCTGGAATATGTTCTGCCAGTTGTTCAATGGCCTGGTATTCACGGCTTGGGGCATTTTCGCTCCACACCAAATGGTGGGCTTCATCGACTACCATCAAATCCCACTCGGCTTCACAAAGATGCTCAAGGCGTTGCTTACTGCGGCGCACGAAATCAAGCGAGCAGATAACCAGTTGTTCTGTTTCGAATGGGTTATCGCTGTCGTGCTGGGCTTCGGCATAACGCTCGTCATCAAAGAGAGCAAAACGCAGGTTAAAGCGGCGGAGCATTTCAACCAGCCACTGGTGTTGCAGGGTTTCCGGCACCACGATCAATACGCGTTCAGCGCTGCCAGCCAGCAGTTGCTGGTGCAAAATCATCCCGGCTTCAATGGTTTTACCTAAACCTACTTCGTCAGCGAGCAATACGCGTGGCGCATGACGACGACCCACATCGTGGGCAATGTTTAGCTGGTGTGGAATCAGGCTGGTGCGCATGCCGCGCAGGCCGCTCCACGGTTGGCGATACTGCTCGCTTTGGTAAACGCGGGAACGGTAACGCAGGGCGAAGCGATCCATCCTGTCAATTTGCCCGGCAAAAAGACGGTCTTGCGGCTTGCTGAACACCAGTTTGCTGTCGAGGAACACTTCGCGCAGCATGGTACCGGCTTCTTCTGTATCCAGGCGCGTACCGATGTAGGCAAGTAAGCCGTTTTCTTCTTTAACTTCATCAACTTTGAGTTGCCAACCTTCATGGCTGGTGACGGTATCACCCGGGTTAAACATCACGCGTGTGATAGGTGAGTCATTTCTGGCGTACAGTCGATTTTCACCGGTGGCAGGGTAGAGCAGGGTCACCATACGTGTGTCTAAAGCGACCACGGTTCCCAGTCCCAGTTCGCTTTCGGTATCGCTGATCCAACGTTGACCAAGTGTAAAAGGCATAAGATTTCGGCTCTATTATCAGTGACTAAGATTTGCAGGCAATAGTAAAACGACCGCGCGCAAAGGGGCGGTAGTTCAAAAGTAGATTTAAGGATGATTCAGGAGGGCGCTATGGTACTGGAAGCAAACGCATTCGTCACCAACTCGTCATACTTCAAATTGCAACTGCGTTGACTGCACTCACTCACCCCAGTCACTTACTCTAGTAAGCTCCAGGGGATTCGTTCCCTTGCCGCCTGGTTGCACTTTGAATTATTTAGAGTTTCTCAAAATAACCCTAACTGCCCTGTCATCAGTGTAGCAAAGTCATCCTCAAGGAAGGGTAAAATTCCTTCAGCCACGGGTTGGAGCTGGCGGGTCAGGTAGTGATCGTAGTCCAGCGGCGACTCCTGATAATCCACAGGCTCAGGACCGTTGGTTGTGATCACATACTTAATTGTCCCACGGTTCTGATATTGCGGCGCACGGCCAAGCCGTTGATTATGCTCATCTGCAAGGCGTGCGGCACGGACATGCGGTGGCACATTTTTTTGATATTCGCTTAGCGGTCGGCGCAGACGTTTGCGGTAAATCAACTGCGCATCTAGCTCACCGGCCATCAAACTGGCGATAGTTTCGCGGATATAATCCTGATATGGCTCGTTACGGAACACGCGCAAATAAAGTGTTTTCTGGAACTCCTGCGCCAGCGGCGTCCAGTCAGTACGCACGGTTTCCAGTCCTTTGAACACCATGCGCTGCTTGTCATTTTCCTGAATCATTCCGGCGTAGCGTTTTTTGGAACCTTCAGCGGTGCCACGAATAGTTGGCATCAGGAAGCGGCAAAAGTGGGACTCGTATTGCAGTTCAAGCTTACTGTCTAGCTGCTGGGTTTCTTGCAGATGCGCTTTCCACCACGCATTAACGTGATTCACTAATTGCTGGCCAATACGCGCCGCATCTTCTTCTGAGTGGGCTTTTTTCAGCCAGACAAACGTGGAATCCGTATCGCCGTAAATCACGTCGTAGCCCTGAGATTCAATCAGCTCCCTGGTTTGTAGCATGATCTGATGCCCGCGCATGGTGATCGACGAGGCAAGGCGAGGATCAAAGAAGCGGCAGGCACTGGTGCCCAACACCCCGTAAAACGCATTCATAATGATCTTCAGCGCCTGGGACAATGGCTTGTTGCCATGACGTTTGGCTTCATCGCGACCAGACCAGATTTGCCCGACGATTTCGGGCAGGCAATGCGTATTCCTGGAAAAATGCGCGCCAAGAAAACCATCAACGGAATGCTCAGCTTCCGGGTGCGCCATCCCCTCAACCAGGCCAACCGGGTCGATAAGAAATGTGCGAATAATCGACGGATAAAGACTTTTGTAATCGAGTACTAACACTGAGTCGTAAAGGCCTGGGCGCGAGTCCATGACATACCCGCCAGGGCTCGCCTGCGGAGGCACATCTCCAAGATTTGGAGCAACATAACCGGCACGGTGCATGCGTGGAATATACAGATGACCAAATGCCGCAACAGAGCCGCCGTGGCGGTCAAGCGGCAAACCGTTAACTGTTGCCCGCTCAAGTAAAAATGGCATTAGTTCGGTTTTGTGGAAAATCCGCGTTACAAGCTCGCAGTCTTTAAGATTGTACTTCGCAAGTGCCGGCTTATCTTCGGCAAAACGACGGTCAATTTCGTCCATCCGCTGCCACGGGTTATCAATCGCTTTACCTTCGCCGAGTAGTTCCTGAGATACAGTTTCGAGAGAAAATGAGGAGAAATTCCAGAAGGCAGATCGCAGTGCTTCGATACCATCGATAATCACGCGCCCTGCGGCCTGTGCGAAAAATACACCTTGCTTGAAACCATGTTCGCGCCATTCCAGCAGACTGTTTTCACGCCCAAGGCGCAGTGGCACCTGATAGCGCTCGGCCATTTTTTGCAGCACGCGCAAATCGAACTGCACCACGTTCCAGCCAATCAACACATCGGGATCGTGCTCGGCAAACCAGCTATTGAGTTTTTCGATTAATAGTGGCCGGCTGGCGACATATTCCAGCGTAAAATCCAGCCCGCTGGCGTCGCCATTTTCCGGGCCAAGCATATAAACGATACGCTGCCCGCAACCTTCCAGGCCGATGCAATACAGTTCGCCGTGGCGAGTAGTTTCGATGTCCAGCGACACCCATTTCAGCGGTGGGCGGTAATCCGGCGCGGGTTTTAGCTTAGTTTCAACCAACACGTTATTTTGCGACTCGCTGCTAAACCAGACGGGTGCAGTAATAAAACGTTCCATCAAGAAACGTTCTGGCGGGCGAATATCGGCTTCATAAACTCTGATGCCGCCATCGCGCAACAGTTTTTCGATACGCATAAGCTGGCGATGCTGGCGGCAATAAAGGCCACAAACGGGCTGACGATGGAAATCTTTGAGGGGCAGCGGTGTGAGCCGATACTGGCTTTCGCGCTCAAGTAAACGTGCGGCTTCGGCTTGTTGTGACTGTGGGATAAATGCGACCGATTCCTGGCGCGGCAGGCGCACTTTTACCGGGCCATCATCTGTTGCCAGCCAAAATTCAACGTCAGTACCGAGTGGGGTATCTCGCCAGTGACGCGTAAGTAGAAACCCCTGACGAGCTTGCGACACGCTGCATTCTCATAAAGGAAAAAGTGGTCTGATTATAGACCACTTTGTCAGGGGTTACTGCTTTTATATACAGTGTTTACTGCCCGTAATAAGCTTTCGCACCATGCTTACGCAAATAATGTTTATCCAACAGTGTCTGTTGCATATCCGGTAATTCAGGCGAAAGTTGGCGGCAGAATATGCCCATATAGGCCACTTCTTCCAACACGATAGCATTGTGTACCGCATCGACCGGGTCTTTTCCCCAGGCGAACGGACCGTGGGAATGCACCAGTACACCGGGCATTTGTGCGGCGTCGATTCCACGTTCAGCAAAAGTTTTCACAATTACTTCGCCGGTTTGCCATTCGTAATCGCCATTGATCTCTTCATTGGTCATTTTGCGGGTGCAAGGAATGGTGCCGTAGAAGTAATCCGCTTGGGTGGTGCCCGTTGCGGGAATGGATTTCCCGGCCTGCGCCCAAATGGTCGCGTGGCGCGAGTGGGTATGGACGATACCGCCGATGTGCGGAAATTGCAGGTACAGCAGGCGGTGGGTTGGTGTGTCGGACGAAGGTTTTTTATTGCCTTCAACCACTTCACCGGTTTCGAGGCTCACGACGACCATATCTTCTGCCATCATCACGCTGTAATCGACACCGGACGGTTTGATGATCAGCACACCGCGCTCGCGATCCACCGCGCTGACGTTCCCCCAGGTTAGGGTGACCAGATTATGTTTCGGCAGCGCGAGATTCGCTTCGAGTACCTGACGTTTGAGATCTTCTAACATATTAAGTCCCGGTCAAATTAGTGTCGAATGGCGCGTGCGCTTATCCGACCGACTTGAAGTTGTAGGGTGGATAACGCACGCGCCATCCACCGTTCTCCTGACTAACGTTTGTAGCTGTAATAAACCTCGTTCCAGCGCAGCGAATCTTTAAACGCCGGCAGACGAGTGTCGTTATCAATAACCGCCAGTTCGATACCGTGCAGTTCGCTGAACAGGCGCATATCGTCAAGCGTCAGAGACTGGCTGAACACGGTATGGTGCGCACCACCTGCCAGGATCCATGCTTCAGAAGCGGTTGGCAGATCCGGCTGCGCTTTCCACAGTGCATTCGCCACAGGAAGTTTCGGCAACTGGTGCGGTGCTTCAACGGTATCAACGCAGTTCACCAGCAGACGGAAACGATCGCCCAGATCAATAAGGCTCGCGTTAAGTGCCGGACCAGTTTGGGTGGAGAAGATCAAACGTGCAGGATCGTCCTTGCCACCTATCCCCAAGTGTTGAACATCGAGGATTGGTTTTTCGGCAAGAGCAATGGATGGGCAAACTTCCAGCATATGGGAACCGAGCACCATATCGTTGCCGTTTTCAAAGTGATAGGTGTAGTCCTCCATGAAAGAGGTGCCGCCCTGCAGACCGGTTGACATCACCTTCATGATGCGAAGCAGAGCGGCGGTTTTCCAGTCGCCTTCGCCCGCAAAGCCGTAGCCTTGCTGCATCAGGCGTTGCACTGCCAGGCCCGGAAGTTGTTTCAGGCCGTGCAGGTCTTCAAAGGTGGTGGTAAAGGCGTTGAAACCGCCATATTCGAGGAACTGTTTCATCCCTAATTCGATGCGTGCAGCATCAATGACGTTTTGGCGTTTATCGCCGTTGATTTGCGCGGCGGCTGTCAGGCGATAGCTGCTTTCGTATTCGTCGACCAGCGCATTGACGTCACCGTCGCTAACAGCATTCACGACCTGAACCAGGTCGCCAACGGCGTATGTATTGACTGAGAAACCGAATTTCATCTGCGCGGCAACTTTGTCGCCATCGGTCACCGCCACTTCACGCATGTTGTCGCCAAAACGCACCACTTTTAGCTGACGAGTATCTTGTTTTGACACCGCCTGGCGCATCCAGGAACCAATGCGTTGATGGGCTTGCGGATCTTGCCAGTGGCCGGTCACCACTGTGTGCTGCTGGCGCATACGCGCGCCGATGAAACCGAACTCGCGACCGCCATGCGCGGTCTGGTTCAGGTTCATAAAGTCCATATCAATGCTGCCCCATGGGATTTGCGCATTGAACTGGGTATGGAATTGCAGCAGCGGCTTGGTCAGGATGCTCAAGCCATTGATCCACATTTTTGCCGGCGAGAAGGTGTGCAGCCACACCACCATCCCTGCGCACTTATCGCTGTAGCTGGCATCGCGGCAGATAGCGGTAATTTCATCCGGCGACGTGCCCAATGGTTTTAACACCAGTTTGCACGGCAGTTTGGCTTCTTTGTTGAGCGCATTCACAACCTGCTCGGCGTGTTGATTCACCTGACGCAACGTTTCCGCACCGTAGAGATGCTGGCTGCCAATTACAAACCACACTTCATATTGTTCAAAAATGTTCATCGTCATGTCCTTAATGGGTCACAGTGGCCTGAGCTACACGAGTAACCGCAGCTGGGGCAGAAGGGAGATAGTGTTGTTCCGCGCTAATCGCCCATTGCTGGTAACGGCGATAGAGCTGTTCAAAGCGCTCGGCGCGTTGAGAATCGGGTTGCAGTGTGCTTTCAATCTGGCTGGCCATGGCGAGTTGGGCACGGGAAATATCTGCGTGAATACCCGCGGCAACAGCGGCAAAAATGGCCGCGCCTAATGCACAGCACTGGTCAGAAGCGACAATCTGTAGCGGGCGATTCAGTACATCAGCGCAGACCTGCATGATGACCGGGGATTTTCGTGCAATTCCGCCAAGTGCCATCACGTTAGTGACGGGAATTCCTTGCTCGGTGAAGCATTCCATAATCGCCCGGGCACCAAACGCGGTCGCGGCAATGAGCCCGCCGAATAGCGCTGGTGCGTCTGTTGCCAGGTTTAAATCGGTGATTACACCTTTCAGGCGCTGGTTGGCATTCGGGGTGCGACGGCCGTTAAACCAGTCGAGCACTACCGGCAGATGTTCAAGGGAAGGATTCTTCGCCCAGGCTTCAGTAAGCGCTGGCAGCAACTGCTTCTTGCTGGCGTTGATTTGCTCGCGCAGTTCCGGATGCGCAAGCGCCAGTTGTTCCAGCGGCCAGCCCAGGACACGGCCAAACCAGGCGTAGATATCGCCGAACGCCGATTGCCCGGCTTCGAGGCCGATAAAATCAGGAATCACGCTACCATCAACTTGCCCACAAATACCTTTTACTGCGCGGTCGCCAACGGTGGATTTGTCGGCAATCAAAATGTCGCAAGTAGAAGTGCCGATAACTTTCACCAGCGTGTTCGGCTGTGCACCAGCCCCAACGGCACCCATATGGCAGTCAAACGCACCACCGGAAACTACCACGCTTTGTGGCAAACCAAGGCGCTCAGACCATTCGGCGGAAAGGTTGCCCACCGGAATATCCGCAGTCCATGTTTCGGTAAACATCGGGTAAGCCAGATTCTGGTTAATCACCGGATCCAACTCATCAAAGAAACTCGCCGGAGGCAGACCGCCCCAGCTTTCATGCCACAAGGATTTATGCCCGGCGCTACAGCGACCACGGCGAATATCCTGTGGTTGTGTGGTACCGGAAAGCAGCGCCGGGACCCAGTCACACAATTCAATCCAAGACACAGCAGCTTGCGCTACTTTTTGGTCGGCACGGGTAACGTGCAGGATTTTTGCCCAGAACCATTCGCTGGAGTAAATGCCGCCGATATAACGGGAATAGTCATTTTTCCCAGGCTGGTGGCACAAGCGGGTAATCGCTTCGGCTTCTTCAACCGCAGTATGATCTTTCCACAACACGAACATGGCGTTCGGGTTGTCGGCAAATTCTGGGGTGAGTGCCAGCACATTCCCGTTAGCGTCAATTGGCGCGGGAGTTGAACCGGTACTGTCAACGCCAATACCACAAACCCGGGCGCGCTGTTCAGCCGTCAGTTCGGCGAGAACGGTTTTAACCGCGCGTTCCATGGACTCAATATAGTCTCGTGGGTGATGGCGAAACTGGTTATTTGGGGCGTCGCAGTATTGGCCTTCTTGCCAGCGCGGATACCACTCCACACTGGTCGCAAGCTCTGCACCATTTTCACAATCAACGGCTAAAGCGCGAACGGAATCACTACCAAAATCGAGGCCCAGCGCAATCGACATTTTTAAACTCCCTGACCTGTTATCTATGGAAATGACATTAGTTTTTATGCAGAAAAACAGTCAGGTCGTATTCGCTGTAGTTATGGAGAAATGTGCTGTTCCGTTGAGAAGTGTGACGCCCCGCAAATAATCGATGTGGATATTTCTGCTACTTTTATAAACACTTTGGTTATCTTCACAAAACCCCCAGGTTGTCAGATAAAAAGCATAGGTGCAGGTAAATTGCGGCTTTATGATGAGAATCGGACGGTTTACGGTTCAGACAGTGTTGCCCTGGCAAGGAATAGCACGGATATGGACAAATTGTTTCTACACCCTTCTTGAATAGCGAGCTTGTAGATGGCTGAAATGCAAAATGACCCACTGTTGCCGGGGTACTCTTTTAATGCCCATTTAGTCGCGGGATTAACGCCGATTGAAGCCGAAGGGCCGCTGGATTTTTTCATCGACCGCCCGTTAGGAATGAAAGGTTACATCCTGAATTTAACGGTGAAGGGTGAAGGAGTTATCAATAATCAGGGTAAAAACTACGTTTGCCGCCCTGGCGATATTCTATTGTTCCCTCCGGGTGAGGTGCATCACTATGGCCGCGCTCCGGATAGCAAAGAGTGGTATCACCAGTGGGTTTACTTCCGCCCGCGTGCGTATTGGCAGGAGTGGCTAAACTGGGACCCTATCTTTGCGCATACCGGTTTCTTCCGTCCTGATGACGCCCATCAGCAGAATTTTTCACAGTTGTTTGGCCAGATAATTGAATCCGGGCAGGCAGAAGGGCGCTACGCCGAATTACTGGCGATTAACCTATTAGAGCAGCTGTTGTTGCGGCGTATGGAAGTGCTGAGCGCATCCCTCAATCCACCGCTTGATAACCGCGTTCGCGATGCCTGCCAGTACATCAGCGACCATCTGGCCGATAACCATTTTGATATTGCAGGTGTGGCGCAGCATGTTTGTTTATCGCCTTCACGTCTGTCGCATCTGTTCCGCCAGCAGCTTGGTGTCAGTGTTTTAAGCTGGCGCGAAGACCAACGCATCTTGCAGGCAAAACTGTTGTTGAGCACGACCCGCATGCCGATTGCCAGCGTCGGGCGCAATGTCGGCTTTGAAGACCAGCTCTATTTTTCTCGCGTCTTTAAGAAATGTACCGGTGCCAGTCCGAGTGAATTCCGTGCAGGCTGTGAGTAGGTACTACTATTTATCTATCCCCAAAATAATTCTCGTTGTGGAAAGGCTACCAGACTGTAAGTCCTCAGGAGCATAGCAAACTATGTGACTGGGGCGAGCGGGTGCAGTCAACGCATCTACAGCGTGAAGAATGAAGGGGATATTCATACAATTGATGTCTTGACGGTTGTCTCATCACTCAGGAGAATCGCCCACTCGTTTCTCGACGGATGCTTTATGGAAGCTTTGCTGGAACACTTTATTACTCAGTCAGTGGCGTATTCACTTTTCGCGGTGATGCTGGTGGCCTTTCTGGAATCACTTGCGCTGGTCGGGCTAATCCTTCCTGGTACAGTCATGATGGCAGGGCTTGGCGCGCTGATTGGTGGCGGTCAGGTGGGCTTTTATCACGCCTGGGCTGCCGGAATTGTCGGTTGCCTGTTGGGCGACTGGATTTCGTTCTGGCTGGGAGGCCGCTTTAAAGGGCCACTGCATCGCTGGTCGTTTATGAAAAAGAACAAAGCGCTGCTGGATAAAACCGAGCATGCGCTGCATCAGCACAGCATGTTTACCATCCTGGTCGGCCGTTTTGTTGGCCCGACACGCCCGCTGGTGCCGATGGTCGCAGGCATGCTAGACCTCCCGGTTTCTAAATTTATCATCCCGAACATTATTGGCTGCATTTTCTGGCCACCCATCTACTTCTTGCCGGGGATTCTGGCGGGTGCCGCGATTGATATTCCTGCGGATATGCAAAGTAGCAGCTTTAAATGGCTCTTGCTGCTAGTAGCACTGGGGCTGTGGCTGGCGGGATGGTTGTGTTGGCGCTGGTGGCGCAGTGGTAAAGCAAGTACTGACCGTTTAACTCAGTACTTGCCGCGATCTCGTTTGCATTGGTTAGCACCAACAATGACGGTGCTGGCTGTGGGGAGCTTTGTTGCAATCCAGATGCACCCGATGATGCCGATTTACCGCAGTATTCTTTGGAAAGTGCTCACCGGGCACCACTAATGCCCAACAGTGCTGATGCGCTGGCTTCTCCACTCAGTAAGGTTGCCGTGTCGCCATCCCAGGCGATACGGCCATCGACCACCACAAGACTTCTTTCAGCGATTCGCGCTGCATCTTCAATACTGTGTGACACCATCAATAGCGTCAGTTGCTGCTGGCGGCATAGGTTATCAAGCAGTTGCAGCATCTCCTGGCGTAGTGCCGGGTCGAGTGCTGAAAATGGCTCATCGAGCAGCAAAATCGGTTGTTCACGTACCAGACAGCGGGCGAGGGCGACACGCTGGCGCTGGCCGCCAGAAAGTTGCGCTGGCAGCCTGTCGAGTAAATCGCTTATCGCCATTTGGTTGGCAATTGTTACCAGACGTTCGAGCTGTGCGGCATTAAGCTTCAGGCCAGGATTTAACCCCAGCCCAATGTTCTGGCGCACAGTCAGGTGGTTAAAAAGATTGTTCTCCTGGAACAGCATCGACACCGGGCGCTGTGCGGGTGCCGTCGCCGTATGGTCATTGCCATTAAGCATAATCTGCCCGCTGGCAGGCGTGAGAAAACCGGCAATCAAACTCAGCAGCGTACTTTTCCCCGCCCCGCTAGGCCCCAACACCGCAACGCGCTCTCCGACATTAATTTGCATCGAAAAGCGCATCGGTAAATGGTGATAGAGCCAGGTTATATCAGTTAGCGTTAGCATTCCCTTCATCCTTCAAGTTGCAGGTGTGTTGGCTGCTTTCTTTCATCCAGGTATGTTCCCTTGCTTCATTCACTTGCCGCCTTCCTGCAACCTGAATCATTTTGGGAATGGCGTCCCGGAAGTTTTTCAATCAATGTGAATAAAGCAAAGCACAGTATCAGCAGGATTAGCGCGGTAGCGGCACCATCCTGGCTGCGATATGAACCAATTTGCTGATATAGGTAGAACGGTAGCGTGCGGAAATCTTCATTACCAAACAGCGCCACTACGCCAAAATCACCAATCGACAGCACGCAGGCAAATGCCAGCGCTTGCGCAAGTGGGCGCTTCAGGGCGCGCAACTCGATATAACGCAGGCGGTTTAAGCCGCTGATATTCAGCGACTGGCACAGCTTGTTGTAGCGTTCAGCCACGTCCAACATAGGGTTTTCCAGCACTTTCAGGGCGTAGGGAACCGCCATTAATGCATTGGTGAAAATCACAATGCCATCGGCGGATTGCGGCAAACCTACAGTGTTATTGAGCAGCAGGAAAAAGCCCGTCGCCAGCACGATACCCGGCATCGCGAGGATTAACATGCCGCTCAATTCCAGCGTTTGCCCGGCAAATGCGCGGTTGCGCAGGCGTAATTCTCGTGAACTCCATAGCAGCATTACCGTGATAACTACGCTTATCAATCCCGCGCCGACTGCAATTCTTAACGAGGTGAATAATGCCTGCCAGAGAATCGGCTGTGACAGCACGCTGTTAAAACCGCTGTTGATGCCATCAATGATGACCGCCAGCAGCGGAGGCAACAGCAGCAACAGTGCGAGTGAAATTAACAATCCGTCGCACAGTTTCCGGCGCAGGTTATCTTGTGGGTCACGCCAGCCCTGCATTTGGCTGATACCCACAGGAATGGCTTTACTGAGTCGTTGGCTCATCAGCACCAGGCCAAGACAGCAAACCATTTGTACTATTGCGAGCAGTGCCGCACGAGCAGGGTCGTAGTCATAACTGAGTGCCTGGAAGATGGCCAGTTCAATGGTGGTTGCCTGCGGCCCGCCGCCGAGCGAAAGCACGGTGGCAAAACTGGCGAAGCAGAGCATAAAAATAAGCGCGGCGGCGGGGAGAATCTGGCGGCGTAGCCACGGCCATTCGACAAAACGGAAGAAGTTCCAACCCTGCATGCCAAGCTGTGCGGCGACCTGTCGTTGTTCGCTGGGGATATTTTCCAGCGCCTGAAGCAGCAGGCGTGTAGCCATTGGCAGGTTGAAAAAGACGTGGGCCAGCAAAATGCCTTTCAGGCCATAGGGTGAGAACCCCCATTCGATGCCAAGCCAGGCGCACAGTGAGGCCAGCCAGCCTTCACGGCCATACACCGTCAGAATACCGAACACTGCCACCAACACTGGCAAAACCAGCGTCATGGCGCACAGACGTAACAGTGCTAATCGCCCAGGGAAACGGCGTCGGTAAAGCGCACGGGCAAGAAAAATGGCCGGGAACACCGAAAGGGTGGCTGAAAGAAATGCCTGCCAGAAGGAAAAGCGAAGTACGTGCCACAAATAGCTATCCTGCACCAACGCGCGGATATCGGTTTGCGGCGCGTTAAACCACAGCGCCAGAAAAGCCGCCAGGGCTACGGCTACCACGAGAGTGGCGGCGCATAGCCCTGGAATCAGCCAGACGGGAATTAGCGGCTGACGGAGCGTTGCCATTCACTGATCCAGCTGGCGCGATGGGAAGAGACGTCTTGCGGGCTAAATTCCAGCGTGGTCTGCGGTTTTACCAGACCATTAAAGCCTTCTGGCAATTTCACGTCTGTGACCGGGTACATCCAGTTGCCGATTGGAATGGTGTTCTGGAACTCAGGCGTGGTAATGAACTTCATGAATTTCGCTGCCAACTCTGGCTGCTTGCTTGAAGCCAGGCGACCCGCAACTTCCACCTGCAAGTAATGCCCTTCGCTGAAATTGGCTGCCGCGTAGTTATCTTTTTTCTCTTCGATGATGTGATATGCCGGAGAGGTGGTGTAGCTCATCACCAGGTCGCTTTCGCCTTTAAGGAACAGACCGTAGGCTTCAGACCAGCCCTTGGTGACGGTAACGGTTTTTTTGGCCAGTTTCGCCCAGGCTTCAGGCGTTTTGTCGCCATATACTTTTTGCATCCATAACAGCAGGCCGAGACCTGGGGTGCTGGTGCGTGGATCCTGGTAAATCACTTTCCATTTTTGGTCACTTTCGACCAGTTCTTTCAGGCTTTTCGGCGGGTTTTTGAGTTTGTTTTTGTCATACACAAAAGCGAAATAGCCGTAATCGAACGGCACAAACGTATTGTTATTCCAGCCACCTGGGATTTTTAGTGAACCAGTGTCAATGTTGCTCGGCGCGAACAGTTTGGTTTGCGCAGCCGCTTCCAGCAGATTGTTATCCAGCCCCAGAACCACGTCGGCTTTGCTGTTTTTACCTTCCATGCGCAGTCGGTTAAGCAGTGACACGCCATCTTCGAGTGCGACGAATTTCAGCTCGCAATTGCAGTCTGCTTCAAAGGCTTTTTTTACCGCAGGGCCTGGGCCCCAGTCGGCAGCGAAAGAGTCGTAGGTGTAAACAGTCAGCAGGGGTTTGGCGAAAACAGGGGCGGCGACGAGCGCCAGTAACGGCAGGAATTTTTTGAACACTTTGCACCTCTTTAAATTAGGGGTGGCAAAGGACTTTGAGAATTGAGCCTCAAATCCCTTCGCCGGCGTTATCCGGATCAGGTTCGACGGGTATCATCTCAGCCAGACTTTCGTCTTAGCACCCCGTTGAGAACGCGTGCATTGTAATGATTTTGTGAAACTTACGAAAGCTCTTTACCTGTATTCACAGATTGCGGTTCCGGTGGTGCAAACCACGCCGATTTAAAATCAAACCAGCCCAGTGTGTTCATTCGCACGCCGCGCATACTGCGCTGCCCTTCAATGCGCAACCAATGGTGGATTAATGGCAAAATATCATTGTTTTCAACTCGCTTTTGGCACCATTCTGGCAGAGAAAGCTCGCCGTTGTGCCATTTCCGGGTATCGGTTTCCCAGTCATTTTCGATGCATTTTTGAATCAGAGGGACTTCATACAGATGCGAATAAAGGGAGAATTCTAAAGGCAGAGTGAAGTTTGCGCTGTTAAGCCAGATATCGCTTTCTGCATCGCCCTGGTGCCACTCCTCATAGCTGACTTCCTGCACCACAAGCTTAACGCCTGCGCGAGCCAGCAATTCTTCCATCACTTTACTGATCATGCGGTGTTCAACGTGGTCGCGGTAAAACGTCAGCGTTACAGATTCCAGACCATCAGGTTTTTCGAGCACCGGTTGTGGGCGAGCGTGGTGCCAGCGCGGCAGCAAACCGTACGCCGGGAACCAGTACTGCTGATTTTGCTCGCCCGCGCTATACAGCAGGTGAATTGGTGCCAGAACGTGACTCAGCCAGCGGCGCACTTCTGGATTGCTGCCCGATTTTGAACGGCTATCGAACAGAATGTAATAACAGCCTTCTTCAAGGCGGCTTTCAATCGCTTTCTCGCTGTCGGGCATCCCTGAGAGTTGCACCGCGCAACTCATCTCTTCGCCAATTTCCGGCAGTACCCAGAAATTTACCTCGTCAATCAATGCGCGATAGCCGAAGTAATCATCGTAAGCCTGAATCTTCAGCTGGTTAGTGTTATTGCGCACAACAGAGTACGGCCCAGTACCGACGGGCTGGCGGGAAAAATTGCTTAGGGTTTGCCATTCACGCGGCAGAATCATCGCGTTAACACTGCCCAATAACCAAGGTAGCCATTGGTCGGGTTGCGAGAGCGTGATATCCAGCGTCCATGCAGTTGGAGAGGTGATTTGCGTGATGTGCGAATACAGCGGCAAACTATTAATGCGTTGCAGGGAAGTCATCACATCAAGCATATCCAGCTCACGTCCATGATGGAAATGAACGCCGGGGCGCAGATAAAAACGCCAGTGTAATGGGGAAATTTGCTGCCAGTGATGGGCGATATCTGGCTCCAGTTCCCCATTTTCCTCATTTATGCGGATTAACCCACTGAAAATTTGCCGGGCAATATGGGTTTCTGAACGACGTAAAGCCGAGCCTGGTAATAGATTTAACAGTGGACGGTAATAGAGAACGCGAAGGATATGCCGCCCTTGACGGAAGCTGCGGCCAAGATGGGAAATCAACATTTGGCGTACTGCGGCTTTATCACCAACGATCTGCACCAGTTGATCAATCCTGTCTTGCTCAAGAAGATCTTCAGCCCGCTGTTGTTGCAGTGCAAGGCCGGTATACAGGAATTCCAACTGTGAACGCTTGCCGCGCCCGACCTCTGCTTTCCAACTGAGCCAGCCCGTTTCCTGCATTGCACTAAGCAGCGTACGCATATGGCGACGGGAGCAATTCAGCAGCTCTGCCAGCTCATTGAGCGTGGTTTCCTGCGGCTTACCTTCAAAGTTTTGCCATAAACGTATGAACTGTTGTTGCAGACGACTGCTGGACATAAAAGAGGAACTCCCGTCAGAAACTCATCAATTTAACTTTCCTCATATTACGCCAATAATCATCAACGTTGAAAGCGAGGAGGTGCATATGAAACGGTCACCAGTTATTAAGTTTTATCATCAGTATTTTGCCGCAACACAAAATGTTTCCGCTGGATGGCTGGCTCGCCTGACAGCATCGCAACGACTGAAGATGCTCGAGGACTTAATGCAGTGGGAAATTACCGTTCCCGAGACCGGGAAGCACTAACTCGTTGATACATGTGTGACTGAGAATTGGTGAATTTCACCTGGCCAGCAGATTGTTCCTGCTGGCTTTTTTATACCCGTCATTAGGGTATAGTTTACGTTTTGCACACCCAATGAGCGCTCGAACAAAAGGAATTTCTGCATGCTGTGGTTTTTGACACGAGGACGACGCCTCAATCCGGTATACGCTGCGTTTATGGCAGTAGCTTTTATGATGGGGATTGCGGGGGCTCTTCAGACGCCAACTCTTAGCCTTTTTTTAACGCGCGAAGTGCAGGTGCGACCTTTCTGGGTCGGGTTGTTTTATACCGTCAATGCGATAGCCGGGATCCTGGTCAGTCTCGCGCTGGCAAAACGTTCCGATAGCCGGGGCGACCGTCGCAAACTGATTATGGTTTGCTGTGTGATGGCCGTAGCAAACTGCATTTTGTTTGCTTTTAACCGCCATTACCTGACGTTAATTACTATTGGCGTCATGTTTGCCTCAATTGCAAATACCGCCATGCCGCAAATTTTCGCTCTTGCTCGTGAGTATGCAGATAACTCAGCACGTGAAGTGGTGATGTTCAGCTCAATCATGCGTGCGCAGCTCTCCCTTGCGTGGGTTATCGGGCCGCCATTATCGTTTATGCTGGCGCTAAACTACGGTTTTACCACTATGTTTCTTATCGCGGCCGGGATTTTCGTTATCTCGCTCGCGCTAATATTCTTCGCACTTCCTTCAGTTGCAAGGATTGAGCAGCCCGCGGATGTTGCCCTTACGCAAGTCAGCGGCTGGAAAGATAAAAACGTCCGTATGCTGTTTATCGCCTCAATGCTGATGTGGACCTGCAACACCATGTACATCATTGATATGCCTCTGTGGGTCAGTAGTGATTTAGGGTTGCCTGAATCGCTGGCGGGGCTTCTGATGGGAACGGCTGCGGGACTTGAGATCCCGGCAATGATACTTGCAGGCTATTACGTGAAGCGCTTTGGTAAGCGGCGCATGATGGTGATTGCTGTGGCGGCTGGCGTGTTGTTCTACGTCGGCTTGATTCTATTCCATAGCCGCACGGCGCTGCTGTTGCTCCAGCTTTTTAACGCGGTGTTTATCGGTATCGTCGCGGGTATTGGAATGTTGTGGTTCCAGGATTTAATGCCGGGCAGGCCGGGTTCAGCAACCACACTATTCACCAATAGTATTTCAACGGGTGTTATTCTGGCGGGTGTGCTACAGGGAGCGCTGGCGGAAAGTTTTGGGCACCATTCGGTGTACTGGCTGATTGCCGGGCTGTCGGTGCTGGCGTTGATTTTGACCAGCCGGGTGAAGAATATTTAAGCCGAAATAATGTCGGATGACGCTGCGCGTCATCCGACAGCTAATCAGTCGGCCAGAAAAATCTCTAATAACGAATTCAAAAACAGCTTTCCGTGCTCGGTAATCTGCCAAAAATCTTCTGTCTCAACCAAATAATCCTTCGCAATCGCTTCGTCTAACTGCGCACGAATCACCGACTCATCGAGTCCGGTATACAGGCTAAATTCGTTGCGTGGCGCTGCTTCCAGCAAGCGGAAACGGTTCATAAAGAACTCGAATGGCTTGTCGGCTTGTTCAACATCGTGCTGCTTATCGAGGTATTTACCTTCCATATAACCGCGCGGATGGCGTGTTTTTGCGGTGCGCAAAATACGGCCGTCTGGAAATGTAACTTTACCGTGCGCACCGCAGCCAATCCCCAGGTAATCACCAAAGCGCCAGTAGTTCAGATTGTGCTGGCATTGGTAACCCGGTTTTGCATAGGCTGAGGTTTCATATTGCTGATATCCCGCAGCGGTCAACAGCTTGTCGCCTTGCTCGAAAATATCCCATAGCGCATCGTCATCCGGCAATTTCGGCGGGCGTGAGCTAAACAAAGTATTCGGCTCAATCGTCAGCTGATACCACGAAAGATGCGGAGGATTGAGCTCAATCGCCTGGCGCAAATCGTCGAGCGCCTCTTCCAAAGATTGATCCGGCAGGCCGTGCATGAGATCCAGGTTAAAGCTGCGCAAGCCAAGCCCGCTAGCCAGATGTGCTGCACGTTTCGCTTCGCCTGAATCGTGAATACGCCCCAGGCGCTTGAGTTTCGGTTCGCTGAAACTCTGCACACCGATAGAAATGCGGTTCACGCCGGCGCGCTGGTAACTCACGAAACGGTCTGCTTCTACCGTCCCGGGATTAGCTTCCATTGTGATTTCCGCCTCTGCTGCCAACGGCAGGCGAGCACGCACACCGTCGAGCAGGTTTTGCATCGCCTCGCCTGAAAGCAGACTCGGCGTACCGCCACCAATAAAGATGGTCTTTATTTCACGTCCTTGTGCCATTGGCGCGTCATTTTCCAGATCGCGCAACAGGTGGGTGACATACTCGTCGTGCGGTACGTCGCCTTTGAGTGCATGAGAGTTGAAGTCACAGTAGGGGCACTTCTGTACGCACCACGGGATGTGAATATAGAGACTCAGAGGTGGCAAATTAGCCATTTTTCATTGCTTCCAGTAACAGTTTTAGTGCGCGTCCGCGGTGGGAAATCGCACGTTTTTCATCACGAGTCAGTTCAGCGGCAGTTTTGCCTTCACTCGGGACAAAGAAAATAGGGTCGTAGCCGAAGCCACCTTCACCCGCAGATTCACGGGTAATCTGGCCTTCCCAACTGCCGTGGCAAACCAGCGGAGTGGGGTCTTCTGCATGGCGCATATAGACCAGCACGCAATGGAATCGTGCTTTGCGCTGATCGTCCGGCACATCTTTCAGTGTAGCCAGTAACTTTTCCAGGTTCTGCTGATCTGAGGCATCAACACCTGCATAGCGTGCGGAGTAAATCCCCGGAGCACCACCCAGTACATCAACAGCCAGACCGGAGTCATCGGCAATTGCAGGCAGGCCGGTAACTTGTGATGCATGGCGTGCTTTCAGAATCGCATTCTCGATAAACGTCAGGCCGGTTTCTTCGGCTGACTCAACGCCCAGCTCAGTTTGCGCCACGACATCCAGACCAAAATCGCCCAGTAAATCGGCGAGTTCACGCACTTTACCGGCGTTACCGGTCGCGAGGACAACTTTTTGCATAGTGAGAAAATCCTGTGAAATTGGCTAATTATTCGAGCAAAGCCGCGACTTCCGTCGGGATGTGTTGCGGGTCGATAATCTTAATTTGTTTATGACGGCCCAGTTCGCCTTTCTCAAGCAGCACCTGGCTTTTGGCAACTTTGAACTGCTTAGCCAGGTATTTTACCAGATGAGCGTTGGCTTTGCCGTCTATCGGCGGGGCGGTGATGGCGACTTTTAGCTCGTCGCCATGCAGCCCGATAATACTATCCCGGCTGGCTTTAGGCTGAATATACAGCCGTAAAACCAGCCCGTCAGAGTTAAGACTCACTGCACTCACAGCAAATACCAAAGCCCCGGGAACAAGTCCATGCCGAGGTAATTCAGCGCATAGAGAATCAAAATGACGATCATCGCTGAAAAATCGATGCCACCCATGGCTGGAAGCACGCGGCGAATTGGCGCCATCATTGGCTCAGTTAGTTGCATCAAAACGTATTCAATTGGGCTGCGGCCCTGGCTTATCCAGCTCATCAGCGAGCGGATAATAATCACCCAAAACACCAGCGTACCGGCGGATTTCAGCAGTGATAACAAGCCAACAAGCAAGTTCATCGGGTCAAGCGACAATGCGCCAACCTGAATGAGCAGCAAAACCGGGTACTTCAATGTGGTGAGAATAAACGCCACCAGCAAAGAGGCGGTATCAATTGGCCCAATCGACGGAATTACCCGGCGCAGTGGCCCGACAATCGGTTGAGTAATCTTGACGATAAACTGCGCAAAAGGATTATAAAAATCACAACGTGACCACTGCATCCAGATGCGAATCAGCAGCACCATTACATACAGTTCAATCAGCGTTTTGACCAGGAAAGTCAACGTCAGCATGGCGTTCCTCAACAATTATAATGAATTAACGAGCAGGGTAATCCCGCGCGCCGAAAATAGCGGTTCCAATGCGCACCATGGTGCTGCCTGCAGCAATCGCGGCGTCCATGTCATCGGTCATGCCCAGGGACAACGTATCAACCGTTGGATAACGGTTTTTGAGCGATGTGAAAGCGTCTGCCATTTTCTGGCAAACCGCTAACTGATGCTCGTAATCAGGTTCAGGGGCAGGAATAGCCATCAAACCTCGTAACACCAAATTCGGCAGAGCAGCGACATCAGCCGCCAGTGCATCGAGCTCACTGAGCGCTATGCCGGATTTGCTTTGCTCATCACTAATATTAATTTGAATCAGTACGTTAAGCGGTGGCAGCTCAGTTGGGCGCTGTTCGCTCAGGCGAGTTGCAATTCGCAAACGATCGACGGTGTGGCACCAGTCAAAATGTTCAGCAACCAGACGGCTTTTGTTCGACTGCAATGGGCCGATAAAGTGCCATTCCAGTGGGGTCTCACCGTTTTCGGCAAAGTAACGAATTTTGTCCACGCCTTCTTGCACGTAGTTTTCACCAAAAATTCGTTGTCCAGCAACACCGGCTTCTGCGATGGCACTCGCAGGCTTAGTTTTGCTGACTGCAAGCAGAGTAACTTCTTCTGGAGCACGGCCGCAGCGTTCAGTTGCCGCCAGGATTTTGTTCTGAACCTGTGCCAGATTGTGCGCTATCTCGTTCATAGGTTGAAAAGTGATATGGATATCGAAGAAATTGTGGCCCTTAGTGTAAAGCATAATGTCTCTGATCTACACCTGTGTACGCAGCTTCCTGCTCGCTGGCGCAGGCAAGGGCGGCTTGAACCTCTGCCCGAAAGCGCGCCAGCTCCCACAGTGTTGCTGGATGCCTGGCTGACAAACGGGCAACGAGAAGAGCTGGAAGAGCATGGGCAATTTGATTTTGCTGTCACCCTCGCGAGCGGTACGCGGCTGCGCGCCAATGCTTTTCGCCAGTTGCAGGGGGACTCACTCGCACTACGGATACTCGCTTCCCACACTCCAAAACTTGAATCGTTAAACGTTCCTGCCATTGTCCCGGAATTACTAAAATCTGCTGATGGATTGATTCTGGTAACGGGGGCCACAGGCAGTGGGAAATCCACCACGCTTGCCGCAATGGTAGACCACCTAAATCATCAGCTCGACGGGCATATTCTCACACTGGAAGATCCTATCGAGTTTGTTCACTACTCGCAGCGTTGTTTGATTCAACAGCGGGAGCCTGGTCGGCATTGCCGATCGTTTGCCGCAGGTTTACGTGCGGCACTGCGCGAAGATCCTGATGTCATTTTGTTGGGCGAATTGCGTGACAGCGAAACCATCCGCCTTGCACTCACCGCCGCAGAAACCGGGCATCTGGTATTAGCCACACTCCATACTCGCGGGGCAGCGCAAGCCGTGGAGCGGCTGGTGGATGTGTTTCCCGCAGAAGAAAAAAACATGGTGCGTAGCCAACTGGCGGGCAGTTTAAAAGCAGTGCTGGCGCAGAAATTATTGCCTGATAGCCGTGGAGGGAGGGCGGCAGTGTTCGAATTACTGGTTAATACACCCGCCATGGCGAGCCTTATCCGCGAAGGTAAGACGCACCAGTTACCGGGGCATATTCAAACTGGGCAGCAGTATGGCATGCAAAGTTTTGCTCAAGGTGAAGCGGTGTTACGTGCGGAAGGTCGTATTGCCGATGGGGAAAAAAATGATGGTTAAAATTATTGCCTCTGTGTGTATTCGTGTGTATTGTTTTTCCATCAGGAGAAAACCATGAATTCTTCTGACCTTATTAAGGAACTGAAGGCCGCAGGATGCGAACCCGCCAGAAATTCTGGAGGCAGCCACTGGATCTGGTGGTCGCCAAATACTGGGAAAACTTTCCCAGTTCCGCATCCAAAGAAAGATCTTCCCATCGGTACTGTCAGATCCATTCGTAAACGCGCGGGAATATGATTCCCAACTCACGGAGATTACCTATGTTTTTTTCTGTTGGCGTGGAGATGCCTGCAAACGAGAACGAAGCGTTCGGTCTGGTTGTGCCGGCGTTATGCAATGATGAGTTTGGCTGTGTATCAGCGGCAGATTATCAGGATGAAATCGCAGAAATGGTACGCGAGGCCATTTTGTTAATCGCGGATGAAATGGTAAAGCGTGGCGTCGACATTACGCAGATTAAAGATGCCGGGCCATTCATCTACGCGGCAAATCCAGAATATGCGTATTGTAATCAGTGGCTGCTAGTTGATGTTGATTTGTCGGCCCTGGAAGGAAAACAACAGCGGATAAACATTACTCTGCCGGATACGCTACTTATGCGAATTGATAACCGTGTAAAACAGCCATCATCGGGTTACCGGGATCGCAGTCATTTTCTGGCGGTCGCAGCAAGGCATGAGCTGATTAATGAGTCTTCAGACATGCCTGACAAAAAAGACTAAGGATTATAGTCAAACCAGCTTTCAAGGATGATAACCGCCGATGCAGAGTCAATACTGCCTTTATTGAGGGCGCGGAAACCACCGTGCTCGAACAACCCAGCGCGTGCTTCCACGGTGCTGAGGCGTTCATCCTGCAAAGAGACTTTTACGCCAAAGCGGCCATGCAGGCGGTTGGCAAATTTACGTGCACGTGCGGTGAGTGGTTGCTCGGTGCCATCCATATTCAGTGGCAAGCCTACGACGACTTCATCGGGTTGCCACTCTTTGAGGATTTTCTCGATAACGTTCCAGTCGGGTGTGCCGTCTTGTGCTTTCAGTGCAGTTAAGGGGCGTGCCGTCCTGGTAATGCGTTGGCCGATGGCGACACCAATACTTTTGGTACCGAAATCAAAGGCTAATAAAGTTCCACTGCTCATCAGGCGTGTCCCGCTTCACTTGGCATGTTATGGATATCAATGCCGATTAATTTTGCGGCTTCACGCCAGCGTTCAGAAATCGGGGTGTGGAAAAGAATAGAGGCATCTGCCGGAGCTGTTAGCCACGCATTGTCCAGAATCTCTTGTTCCAACTGCCCTTTTTCCCACGAGGAATAACCTAGGGCGACAATCACATCCGCAGGCTGTTTTGCCGTGCCGATGGTTTCCAGGACATCGCGAGATGTGGTGATCACCGTGTCATCTGAAATACGGATACTGGAGGCGAAACAGTCTGGGGCGGAATGCAAAATAAAACCACGGTCTTCCGCCAGCGGGCCGCCAATAAAAACAGGCTTATCAAGGCGAATAGCTGGATCACGTGGCTCCGGGTCGATCTTTAGTTTTTGCAGGACACCGTCAACCTTGAGATTTTCGAGGGGTTTATTAATGATTATCCCCATAGCACCGTCTTCGTTGTATTCGCAAATATAAACGACAGCACGCTTAAACAATGGGTCCTGGAGCGCCGGCATGGCAATTAGAAAGTGATGCTGTAAATTCATTGTCAGAGGTTCTGGTTCCGGTTGAAAAAGCGAGCAGTCAGTTTATCACTACTGAGCGGGCTAAGCCCGCTCACAGGACTATTTCGCCAGACGTGTCTCGATAGCATCAAACAACATGCCAGTAATAGAAACCGGGAATTCTGCTTCGATTTCACGAATACAGGTTGGACTGGTGACGTTAATCTCAGTCAGGCGATCGCCGATGATATCCAGGCCAACAAAAATCAACCCTTTAGCTTTAAGAGTAGGGCCAACACGACGGGCAATTTCCCAGTCGCTTTCGGTCAATGGGCGCGGTTCGCCACGGCCACCTGCTGCCAGGTTGCCACGAGTTTCGCCACCTTGTGGAATACGCGCCAGGCAATATGGAACAGGTTCCCCATCTACCACCAGAACACGTTTGTCACCATCGACAATGGCAGGCAGGTAATTCTGCGCCATGCAGTAACGGTTGCCGAGTTCAGTCAGCGTTTCCGCGATAACACCAATGTTAGGGTCACCTTCTTTAACACGGAAAATTGAAGCACCACCCATGCCATCTAACGGCTTGAGGATGATGTCACCGTGCTTTTGCCAGAACGCTTTAAGCTGCGCTTTGTTGCGGGTCACCAGTGTTTCTGGCGTCAAATCAGCAAACCAGGCGGTGAACAGCTTTTCGTTACAGTCGCGCAGGCTTTGCGGTTTGTTAACGATCAAAGTGCCTTGTTCTTCGGCGCGCTCAAGAATATACGTCGCGTAGATAAATTCGGTATCAAACGGAGGATCTTTACGCATCAGGATGACGTCGAGATCGGCAAGCTGGATGTCTTGCTCACTACCAAATTCGTACCATTTATCGTAGTTCTGCTCGACGCTGACCAGGCGGGTGCGTGCGTGTGCTTCACCGTTGATCAAATACAGATCGGCCATTTCCATGTAATGCAGTTCATAACCACGGCGCTGTGCTTCCAGCAGCATGGCAAAGCTTGAGTCTTTCTTGATGTTAATGTTTGCGATGGGGTCCATCACGATGCCGAGCTTGATCATTGTTTTTCTCCATTAAAGCTGGCTACAGGGCGTTATCGTTGCAGGCAGTCTGGGTGCGGACAGCGCGCAGTATTCGCAGCGTACATTAGTACGTGAGAATGCGAGCACTGCCCAAGGCCAGAATGGCAAAAAAGATAGCCTTGTACCAGTTTTTAGCCCAGGTCGCCAAAACGCACTTGCAGCGCAGTAATGGCTGTGAGCGCGGTAGTCTCAGTGCGTAGAACGCGAGGTCCCAACAGAATATCAGTAAACTGATGACGTGCGGTCATGGCAATTTCATCAGCCGTTAAACCGCCTTCCGGGCCAATTAGCAGGCGCACACGTTCAACAGGTTGCGGCAATGTATTAATACTGGCGCTGGCACGAGGATGCAGATTGAGCTTCAGACTCGCATCTTCTTCAGCACACCACACTTCAAGATCCATCGCCGGGCGCACTTCTGGCACGATATTTCGACCGCATTGCTCGCAGGCTGCAATAGCAATTTTCTGCCACTGGCCGAGCTTCTTATTCAGGCGCTCGGCATCCAGTTTTACGCCACAGCGTTCGGAAAACAAAGGCGTAATCACGTTCACACCCAGCTCGACTGCTTTCTGAATAGTGAATTCCATCTTTTCACCACGCGACATCACCTGGCCGAGATGTAGATGAAGTGGGGACTCACGGTCATCAACATTTGCGCTCAGGACTTTGACACGCACGCTTTTTTTATCGGCCTGAACAATTTCAGCCTCAAAAATCTGATTGCTGCCGTCAAACAATTGCAACGCGTGGCCTGCACTCATGCGCAGTACGCGGCCAACATGGTTTGCTGCATCTTCGCAAAGCGCGATGTCCTGGCCGACGGAAAGGAGTTCAGGGTGATGAATGCGGGGTATACGCATGGTTTTTAATATCCAAAAGCGGGAATAGTGATAACAATTCCCGCTAGTGTAGGTTAGCTGTTTTGTGCCTGGCAAGCCCGCAGCACATAAGGGTTATGATTGCCCTGAACTTTAGCGATACGTTCGTCGCGTTCACACTCCCAGGTAGTGACTGGATATTGCTTATTCCACGCCTCAAACAGTTGGGTTTGCTGGCGAGAAAGGTTGAGCTGATATTGGTCACGCATATAGAAGTATGTGCGGGCGATGGCACCACGGGCACGCGCTGGTGGCTCGGCAATCTTTTCTTTGAAGTCCACTTTCATTGCGCATTGCCCATACTGGCCTTCGCCGCCATTCCACTGGCTATACATAAAGTTGTTACGGTCAGCATTCACTTCACCAACAGCCGGTTGCAGGTTATGCATATCGCTTTCCATCTTGCGATATTCCGGGTCTTTAGCGCAGTTTTTACGGCCACCATCTTGCCAGCACTGGCGCTGGTGGCCGAATTGCCAGGCTGGAACAACATGTTCCCATTCGATACGTGAGGCGCGGTTTTCATTTTTACGCACTTTGTAGCCGCATGACTCTAGATCGGGAACACCCTTTTTCCCTTCCCAGTTAATTTTACATCCACAATAGAAGTCGCCTGGCGCGTCGGCATTCACTTTGGCACCGGCCGCTTTTGCCTGAGAGAAATTATTGATACCGGCGCTGAACGTGGAGAAAGAGCAGAGGGCTGCAACAAGTGCAACAGCCAAAGAAATTTTGCGAGACATTTCCAGAATCCTTTTTAAAACGTGCTCGCACCGTACTTGAAGCTTTATTGGGATTCAATAAGCTAAATCAGGAAACTTTATGAATAATATTTTTAATTACAGGAGGTTGTAACGTCGGGTTTTAACAGGTCGCCACATTGCACGCAGCGGTATTCTGATTCGCCGCGCAGGACTTTGTTATGACGGCGCACCGTCAATTGATGTTGTTGGCAACGGCAGCGATACGGGAAGGTATTTTTGCGAACGGATTGCACTTCAAACTTATGTGTCCGGCGGGCAGGAACGCCAAGCACTGTTTCCATCATCCATTTCCACTCTTTGCCATGTGGCGCTGCGCGGCCAAAGTGTTTCCACACCAACAAATGAGCCAGTTCGTGCGGCACCACCTCATCAATAAAGGTTTGCTGGTTTTCCATTAACAACACCGGGTTGAGGCGGATTTCGTAGCTATCCATCCATGCGGTGCCCGCAGCCGTGCCTCGCTGCTGATATACCAGCTTCGGTTCAGGATAGTTACGGCCTAAGTGCAGATTTGCCTGTTGAAGCTTTTCCCGTAGGCAACGCATAACGGCTTGCTGGATGGCGATGGGGAGTCTTGGGGATTTCATAGCGGCAAAGAATAGTGCGAGGTGGTGCAGGGTGCAAGCCCTTCTCCCGTTAAGGAGAAGGGCGGCTATTGCTTAGTTGTGAGCACCAATCTCACGTAACCGGCGGCCTTTCATCAGGTTACGTTCGATGTGTTCCAGGGAAACGTGTTTAGTTTCCGGAACCAGCCACACAGTGAGAACAATAAAGAACAGGTTCAACGCGGCGTATACCCAGAAGGTATTCGCATTGCCCAGCGTGTTAAGCATGGTCAGGAACGTTGCACCCACAATCATGTTCGCAATCCAGTTGGTGGCGGTTGAGCAGGTGATACCGAAATCACGCCCTTTCAGCGGCTGGATTTCAGAACACAGTACCCAAATCAGCGGACCGGCGCTCATCGCAAAACCAACGATAAACATCAGCAGCATGGCGATAGCGAAGTATTGCGCTCCCTGGGAATGAATGCCGACGTGCAGCATCGTACCGAGAATGCCCATGCCCACGGCCATAACCATGAAGCCCAGTACCAGTGTAGGTTTACGGCCCCAACGGTCTACCAGACCAATCGCAATGAAGGTTGCCAGTACGTTGATAAGACCAACAATGACGGTGCCCCACATTTGCTGAGTGGTGTTGGTGAAGCCTGCAATTTCGAAGATTTTCGGTGCGTAATACATGATGACGTTCATACCGGTGAACTGTTGCATCACCTGAAGCAGAACACCCAGGAACACGGCACGACGGAAGTGGCTGTTTTCTTTAAACAATGACCATCCGCTTTGTTTCACCTTCAGGCTTTCACGGATTTCTTCCAGTTCGCGTTTTGCTTCGGCACTGGTGTCACGTAAGCGCATCAAGACACGCTCAGCATCATGGAAGCGACGTTTTGCGGCGAACCAACGTGGACTGTCTGGCAGGAAGAAGACGCCTACAAGCAAGATCAACGCAGGAATGGTGATAACACCCAGCATCCAGCGCCATGAGCCGTTATAGCTGAAAGCTGTATCGGAAAGGTAAGCGCCAAGAATACCGATGGTAATCATCAACTGGTACATCGAGATCATGCTGCCACGGATTTTCTCAGGAGCAATTTCTGACAGGTAAAGTGGGGCGGTATAAGACGCAACACCGACTGCCAGGCCGAGCAATACACGGGAGAGAATCAGAATTTCAGTGTTCGGTGCAAAAGCCGAGCACAGTGAACCTGCAACGAAAAGCACTGCGCCAATCATCAGGCTGTATTTACGCCCGATGCGGAAGGAGAGCCAACCACTGCCAACGGCACCGACAGCTGCACCAAACATCATCGAACTCACAACCCACTCTTGCTGGTGCGCAGTTATCTGGAAATCTTTAGCGATAAACGGTAACGCACCGGCAATCACGCCAATATCAAGGCCAAATAACAAACCGGCCAGGGCTGCAAGAAAACAGACAAAAAAGGTCATGCTTTTGTTCGAGCGCCCTTGTTTTTTTATTTCAGGCATAGTGCTCTCCAGTTGAATAATTTGGGGGATATCTCGCTATTAAGGTTAGGTTAACGCGACGTAAAATTGTGTGATTCAACTCACGTTAGTGTAATCGGTTACACTAATGTCAAGAACTGTATGTGTAATTTATTTAATTAAAACAGTAAATTGAGTGTAGAAAATAAAACCAAAATTTTCCATGCAAGACTAATCTGAAATGTTTTGTAACTAGCGCAGCAACAAAATGTTGTCATGCAGAACTGTCTTAATTAATGCCTTGTTAACGCCAATGTAACCGTTTCCACTGGTGTTGTTTGTTACGAGAGATTTTGCGGGAAGAGGATTTAAGTACTGAAGGGGAGTAAAAAAAGAAAAAGGCCAGCGAAGCGCTGGCCTTTAAAGTTTGATGGTGAACTGGCGAGGAGTTATTTCAGGCCAGCAGCATCACGCAACAATTCTGCTTTGTCGGTTTTTTCCCAAGGGAAATGCTCACGACCAAAGTGACCGTATGCTGCGGTTTCTTTGTAGATTGGGTGCAGCAGATCCAGCATCTGAATCAGGCCGTACGGACGCAGGTCGAAGAACTCACGTACCAGCAGGGTCAATTGCTCGGTAGAGATTTTCTCAGTACCGAAGGTTTCAACCATGATGGAAGTTGGCTCAGCAACGCCGATTGCGTAAGAAACCTGGATTTCACAGCGGTCAGCAAGGCCAGCTGCAACGATGTTTTTCGCCACATAACGTGCCGCATACGCTGCAGAACGGTCCACTTTAGATGGATCTTTACCAGAGAATGCACCGCCGCCGTGACGAGCCATGCCGCCGTAGGTATCAACGATAATTTTACGACCGGTCAGACCGCAATCACCCATTGGGCCACCGATAACAAAACGGCCTGTTGGGTTGATGTGGTATTTAGTGGAAGCATTCAACCATTCTGCTGGCAGAACTGGCTTGATGATCTCTTCCATCACAGCTTCTTGCAGCGTTTTAAGCGCAACATCTTCTGAATGCTGAGTAGACAACACAACCGCATCGATGCCAACGATTTTACCGTCGTCATACTGGAAGGTGATCTGGCTTTTTGCATCCGGACGCAACCATGGCAGTGAGCCATTCTTACGAACTTCAGCCTGGCGTTGAACCAGACGGTGTGCGTAAGTGATTGGCGCTGGCATCAGCACGTCGGTTTCGTTGGTCGCATAACCAAACATCAGGCCCTGGTCGCCTGCACCTTGCTCCAGCGGGTCAGTACGGTCAACGCCCTGATTGATATCCGGGGACTGCTTACCGATAGCGCTCAGCACTGCGCAAGAGTTGGCATCAAAGCCCATATCAGAATGCACGTAGCCGATTTCACGAATCGTTTGACGAGTGATCTCTTCGATATCAACCCAGGCGCTGGTGGTGATTTCACCGCCAACCAGAACCATGCCGGTTTTCACGTAAGTTTCGCAAGCTACGCGCGCTTTTGGATCCTGTTCCAGGATCGCATCAAGCACCGCATCGGAGATTTGGTCAGCGATTTTATCGGGATGCCCTTCTGATACAGACTCGGACGTAAAGAGGTGTTTGGCCATGTTTTATTCACCCTAAGAGAATTAGGTTAGTGCAGACTGCTGTTTATCGGCGCTCGAACCAGTGCGATGTACTGGTAACTTGAGTTTTCACCACAGGTTTCATTTCAGGCAGTCTAACAGTTAATCGGTATAGATGGATTAACATCTGGACGTCTATTCTAGGTTATCCATTAATCAGATTACCAGTGATTTTTACGCCTGCAAGTCTGCGCAAATAATCTCGGGTGGCAAATTTTACTGACAGTGCCGCAATCCAGGGATTTTTACTTTGCAATTTGTGTCTGTTATCGGTATAAAGCGGCGCGCGCGGCTCATTCAACAAGCACACAGTTTTTGTGTTGCCCACTTCCAGCCGGGTTGAGCAAATTTCTGAGCTTTGGCTTGTCGCATACCCAAACCGTATGCGTGGAGGTGATACGATTGAAAAACCGCTTTAATTCGCAAACTCTGGCGACCGTCCAGGTCGTGCATATGCTCCTCGCATCCAGCAATTCTTTGCTACAGCTGCATTCCTGCCGATGTTATACCCATCTTGGCGCATCGATGGATTCTCGGGCCGGTTTTTAAACCCTCGAAAATTCAGAACTTGGGCTCTCTTGTCATCGATAAGAGTATTCTCGTGGTTTCGCCGCTCCGCGCAACGGAGTTCGGTTACGTGTTTTACTATGATATGAAAAAGAAACCGGTCGCACAGTTAGTCTGTCAGCGTCTTATGCTGCTTTTACGCGCTGTTAATGGGTTGTTATTGCGGGATACCCCTGCGATAGTAGTCAACTGTTTTGCACATTCGTTTAAATTTGAGGTTCGCCATGTCTGACAAAATCTCTTCTGTTTCGGGTTCGTCAGTGGGCGAGCAGGATGTACACCGCTCCATGCAGGAGGTTGCCATGAGTTCCCAGGAAGCCAGCAAGATGCTGCGTACTTACAATATTGCCTGGTGGGGTAATAACTATTACGACGTCAACGAACTCGGCCACATTACCGTTTGCCCGGACCCGGATGTCCCGGAAGCGCGTGTTGATCTCGCTGAACTCGTAAAAGCCCGTGAAGCACAGGGGCAGCGTTTACCTGCACTGTTCTGCTTCCCGCAGATTTTGCAGCACCGCCTGCGTTCTATAAATGCAGCGTTCAAACGTGCTCGTGAATCCTATGGCTACAACGGCGACTATTTCCTCGTTTATCCAATCAAAGTGAACCAGCACCGTCGCGTAATTGAATCACTGATTCATTCCGGTGAACCTCTGGGCCTGGAAGCGGGTTCTAAAGCGGAACTGATGGCGGTTCTGGCCCATGCCGGTATGACGCGTTCAGTTATTGTGTGTAACGGCTATAAAGACCGTGAATACATCCGCCTGGCGTTGATCGGCGAGAAGATGGGCCACAAGGTTTATCTGGTCATCGAGAAGATGTCAGAAATCCGCATCGTACTGGAAGAAGCAGAGCGCCTGAATGTCGTGCCACGTCTTGGCGTGCGTGCGCGTCTGGCGTCACAAGGCTCCGGCAAATGGCAGTCTTCTGGTGGCGAGAAATCCAAATTTGGCCTGGCAGCAACGCAGGTTCTGCAACTGGTTGAAATGTTGCGTGAAGCCGGACGTATCGACAGCCTGCAATTGCTGCACTTCCACCTCGGCTCGCAAATGGCAAACATTCGCGATATCGCCACTGGCGTGCGTGAATCAGCGCGTTTCTATGTTGAGCTGCACAAGATGGGCGTCAACATCGAATGCTTCGATGTGGGCGGCGGTCTGGGCGTGGACTATGAAGGCACGCGCTCGCAGTCCGATTGCTCTGTCAACTACGGCCTGAACGAATACGCGAACAACATCATCTGGGCGATTGGCGACGCGTGTGAAGAAAACGGCCTGCCGCACCCAACGGTTATCACCGAATCTGGCCGTGCTGTGACCGCGCACCACACCGTGCTGGTGTCTAACATCATCGGTGTTGAGCGTAACGAATACACCACGCCAACGGCTCCGGCTGCAGATGCGTCCCGTGCGCTGCAAAGCATGTGGGAAACCTGGGGCGAAATGCATGAGCCGAACAACCGTCGCTCGCTGCGTGAATGGCTGCACGATAGCCAGAATGATCTGCATGATATCCATACTGGTTACTCAGCGGGGAGTTTCTCCTTGCAAGAACGTGCCTGGGCGGAGCAGCTTTATCTGAGCATGTGCCATGAAATTCAGCGTCTGCTCGACCCAAGTAACCGTGCGCACCGCCCAATCATCGATGAACTGCAAGAGCGTATGGCGGATAAGATTTACGTCAACTTCTCGCTGTTCCAGTCGATGCCGGATGCGTGGGGCATCGACCAGCTTTTCCCGGTGTTACCGCTTGAAGGGCTGAACCAGGTTCCTGAGCGCCGCGCGGTACTGCTGGATATCACTTGTGACTCAGACGGTGCTATCGATCACTACATCGACGGTGACGGTATTGCGACGACCATGCCGATGCCAGAATACGATGCAGAAAATCCACCGCTGTTGGGCTTCTTCATGGTTGGTGCATACCAGGAAATTCTGGGCAACATGCACAACCTGTTTGGCGATACCGAAGCGGTTGACGTGTTTGTCTTCCCTGACGGCAGCGTAGAAGTGGAGCTTTCTGATGAAGGCGATACCGTTGCTGACATGCTGGAATATGTTCAGCTTGATCCGAAAACCTTGCTGAAGCATTTCCGCGATCAGGTTAAACAAACCGATTTGGATGCAGCATTACAGCAGCAGTTCCTCGAAGAGTTTGAGGCTGGGTTGTATGGCTATACTTACTTAGAAGACGAGTAAATTACTCGGCGTACTTCGAGTCGCAGGGGTGTTGGCTGCACTCACTTACCGCCTACCTGCAACGCGAATTACTAGAGTAATTAGTATACAAATAAGGCTACATTCGGCGATAATCTGCGCCAACAAGCAGTCTGAATGAATACAGTCCCTTCCTCGTCGGGTTTAACGACGCGGAGGGGACTTTTTTTTGCTAATCATTACCATCATCGTGAGGTCAAACCATGAGCACCTTAGGCCATCAGTACGACAATTCCCTGGTATCCAATGCCTTCGGTTTTTTACGTTTTCCGCTGAACTTTATGCCGTACGACAGCGATGCTGATTGGGTTATCACTGGCGTTCCTTTTGATGCGGCAACGTCTGGCCGTGCAGGTGGACGCCATGGCCCTGCGGCAATCCGTCAGGTGTCTACCAACCTGGCATGGGAAGGTAACCGCTTCCCGTGGAATTTCGACGTGCGTGAGCGCTTGAATGTTGTGGACTGTGGCGACCTGGTTTACGCCTTCGGTGATGCGCGTGACATGAGCGAACGTCTGCAAGCTCACGCAGAAAAACTGCTGGCTGCCGGCAAGCGAATGCTCTCTTTCGGTGGTGACCACTTTGTGACTTTGCCGCTGTTGCGCGCCCACGCGAAGCACTTCGGTAAAATGGCACTGGTGCATTTCGATGCGCACACCGATACCTATGCGAATGGTTGCGAGTTCGACCACGGCACCATGTTCTACACCGCACCTAAAGAAGGTTTGATCGACCCGAACCACTCTGTGCAAATTGGTATCCGTACTGAGTTCGATAAAGACAACGGTTTCACCGTGCTGGATGCCGGCCAGGTTAACGACCGCACTGTTGATGACGTGCTGGCTCAGGTTAAGCAGATTGTTGGCGATATGCCGGTTTATCTGACCTTTGATATCGACTGTATCGACCCTGCTTTCGCACCAGGTACAGGTACCCCGGTTATCGGTGGTTTGACGACTGACCGCGCCCTGAAACTGGTCCGTGGTTTGAAAGACCTGAACATCGTTGGTATGGACGTTGTGGAAGTGTCTCCGGCTTACGATCAGTCTGAAATTACTGCGTTGGCTGGTGCGACGTTGGCGTTAGAAATGTTGTATATCCAGGCAGCTAAGAAAGGCGAGTAATCAGGCTATTTTACTTGCCATTTTGAACCCGGGCAGTGCTCGCCATCCTCACGTACTGAGTGTACGCTCCGGTGGCTGCGCGCGGTCCGGGTTCAAACTGTCTGCGACAATAACGCCTGAAGTGCTTATTAGTTGACTGAAATTACTTCAGCCCATCCGCCGCCATACGGTCGCGAATATGTTGCGCACGTTCGGCTGAAGCGGGGTGGTCATCAAGCATTGAGCTTTGGCGGCCTTCTTCTGCTTTCGCTAACTTCTCAAAACTGGTTGCCAGGCCAATTGGGTTGATTCCACGTTTCCTCAACAAATCATACGAGTAGTCATCAGCTTCAGACTCCTGACGCTGGGAGAACTGTGCGTTCACGAGCTTCTCACCCAAATCACCCAGTTGTGACTGCGATAAACTACCAATCACACCGCCCGCTGATGCTGCTGCAACGCGAGCTGCGTTAGTACCCAACGCAACCTGCATCCCTTTCTTCACATGGCCGAGCGCGACGTGACCCATTTCGTGGCCGATAACTGCTTCGACTTCGTTATCGTTCATCATGTCCATCAGGCCGCTATATACGCGGATACAGCCGTTAGCCATCGCAAAGGCGTTCACATCTTTGGTGACATACACCTTGTAGTTCACCGGCATGCCGTTGATGTTGTCGCCCAGGGCTGAGGAAATTTTGCTGAGACGTTTAGCATATTCGCTGCTGCCTGGTGCGATGCTGGCTTTGCTGTCGAGCTCCGCACAAGATTTGTCACTCAACTCTTTCACCTGCGCATCACTTAATGTGTACGCCTGAAATGCTTCCGCACCGGAAGCGAGCAGACCGTTAGAGTCCATGTTCTGGCAGCCGCTCAGTAGGGCAGCAACGCTCAGGCTTAATAAAATTGGGCGCAATTTCATGCCAATATCCTTAATTAGTGATAACTGCTCAGAGGTGATTTAGCCACAAACCATTGGCTAGCCGCTTCAGTATAAAGAAGTTAGCCAAACTCGCGCAGCAACTTGCGCAACATGCGAGCAGGTTCCAGAGATTTCTTAACCAGACAAAAGGATGCTCCATGTACATGGCACATCGCTTGCGGTACATTGATGGCAATTTTTTGGGCGTAGCCCATAACGCATAGTAGTCAAGGCCTGACCTTCAACCATCCGATCTGGAGTCAAAATGTCCTCTCGTAAAGAGCTTGCCAATGCTATTCGTGCACTCAGCATGGACGCAGTACAAAAAGCCAAATCCGGTCACCCGGGCGCCCCTATGGGTATGGCCGACATTGCCGAAGTCCTGTGGCGCGATTTCCTGAACCATAACCCGCAGAACCCTGCATGGGCTGACCGTGACCGCTTCGTGCTGTCTAACGGCCACGGCTCAATGCTGATCTATAGCTTGCTGCACCTCACAGGTTATGACCTGCCGATTGAAGAACTGAAAAACTTCCGTCAGCTGCATTCCAAAACTCCGGGTCACCCGGAAGTGGGCTACACCGCGGGTGTTGAAACCACGACTGGCCCGCTGGGTCAGGGTGTTGCGAACGCAGTGGGTATGGCAATTGCTGAACGCACCATGGCAGCACAGTTCAACCGTCCAGGTCACGACATCGTTGACCACTTCACCTACACCTTTATGGGTGATGGCTGCATGATGGAAGGTATTTCCCACGAAGTTTGCTCTCTGGCGGGTACGCTGGGTCTGGGTAAACTGGTTGCCTTCTATGATGACAACGGTATCTCTATCGACGGCCACGTTGAAGGCTGGTTCACCGACGATACCGCAAAACGCTTTGAAGCCTACGGCTGGCACGTAGTGCGCGGCGTTGACGGTCACGATGCAGACGCAATCAAACGCGCTGTTGAAGAAGCTAAAGCCGTTACCGACAAACCTTCACTGCTGATGTGCAAAACCATCATCGGTTTCGGTTCTCCAAACAAAGCCGGTACGCACGATTCCCACGGCGCACCTTTGGGTGACGCGGAAATTGCACTGACCCGTGAAGCTCTGGGCTGGAAACACGCGCCATTCGAAATCCCGTCTGAGATTTATGCTCAGTGGGACGCGAAAGAAGCAGGTCAGGCGAAAGAAGCGGCATGGAACGAGAAATTCGCTGCATATGCTAAAGCCTTCCCACAGGAAGCTGCTGAATTTACCCGTCGTATGAAAGGCGACATGCCTGCTGATTTCGCAGCTAAAGCGCAAGAGTTCATCAAGAACCTGCAAGCTAACCCTGCGAAAATTGCTAGCCGTAAAGCGTCTCAGAACACCATCGAAGCATTCGGCCACCTGCTGCCTGAATTCCTCGGCGGCTCCGCTGACCTCGCGCCTTCTAACCTGACTATCTGGTCTGGCTCTAAAGCAATCAATGAAGATCTGGCCGGTAACTACATCCATTATGGTGTACGTGAATTCGGTATGACGGCGATTGCGAACGGTATCGCGCTGCACGGTGGTTTCCTGCCATACACCTCTACCTTCCTGATGTTTGTTGAATATGCACGCAACGCGGTGCGTATGGCAGCATTGATGAAGCAACGCCAGGTGATGGTCTACACCCATGACTCTATCGGTCTGGGCGAAGATGGCCCAACTCACCAGCCTGTAGAGCAGCTTGCTGCCCTGCGCGTGACGCCAAACATGAGCACATGGCGCCCATGTGACCAGGTTGAATCTGCGGTGGCGTGGAAATACGCTGTAGAACGTCACGACGGCCCGACCGCGCTGATCTTCTCCCGTCAGAACCTGGCACAGCAGGATCGTACCGAGCAGCAGCTGGCGGATATCGCTCGCGGCGCATACGTTCTGAAAGATTGTGCAGGCACGCCTGAGCTGATTCTGATTGCAACCGGTTCTGAAGTTGAACTGGCTGTTGCAGCCTGGGATCAACTGACTGCTGAAGGCATCAAAGCGCGTGTGGTTTCCATGCCGTCTACTGATGCGTTCGACAAACAGGATCCAGCGTACCGTGAAGCTGTGCTGCCGAAAGCAGTCGCTGCACGTGTTGCTATCGAAGCCAGCATCGCTGACTACTGGTACAAATATGTTGGCCTGAATGGCGCGGTTGTGGGCATGACCACCTTTGGTGAGTCAGCTCCAGCAGAGCTGCTGTTCGAAGAGTTTGGCTTCACTGTAGAAAACGTAGTGAAACAAGCTAAAGCCGTTCTGTAATACGTAGTACCTCTAAGGCCAGCAAAGATTGATTGCTGGCCTTTTTTTCATCTATTGTTGATAACGCAATTGAAAATCATTATCATTCACATTCGTAAATAAATGTGAATCTAAGTAAATGAATCGACATACTTTGTACGGATACCAGAAATCGGGCTTCATTGCTTTAACCGTCGCACTATTCATGAGCTCAATGAATGCGGGTGCTAAACCTCTGCCGGAAAAGGAGTTTCTTACGGTTCCCGCGGGCAACGGGGTTTACGAACTGGCATTCGACGCCTCGCAAAACGTTCTTTTTGCCGCATCGGCACCTTCCTTCGACAAAGATAAAACCCACGGCCTGGTCTACAAACTGAATCCAGACACGCTGGCATCAACCGGGAACATCACTACCGACAGACGAGCCTTCGCCACGGTGCTGGATGAAACAAACCATATTCTGTACATCGGTAACACGCTTGAAGGCTCTGTGACATTGATGGATACGCGCAGCGGCAAAGAGATTAAGACCGTGCAACTGAGCGACCTCAGTAATCCGAAAGAGATTATCCACACCCGCGAAATGGTGCTGGATAAAAAGCACCAGCGTTTATATGTCTCGGGCGTTGCTCAGAAAGGTATTATTTGGGTTATCGACACGCAAAAACAGCAGCATGTTGCCACCATTGAAAATATGGGGGAATATCCAACCGGGCTGGCAATCGATGAAGAAAAAGGACGAGTTTATAGCGTCAACGGCAGCGGGGAATTAATCACGCTTGATGCCAGCGATAATAAGATCCTTTCTCGCGTTAAAGTCGAACCGCAGAAAAAACACTTCTTCCTGAATATTGCTCTGGATAATAATAAAGAGCGTGCGTTTATTACCGACCCCGATTTGCCTGATGTGTTGGTGGTTTCACTAAAAGACGGGAAAATCATTGATCGTATTAAGGTGATTAACTCTCTGGCAGTGATGTACAACAGTGGCCGCAACGAAGTTTATATCACTCACCGTAATGCACAGCTGATAAGCGTTGTCGACGGCGACACTTACAAAGTAAAAGCCAGCATTGCGACGTCGGCCTTGCCTAATAGCCTTGCGCTTTCAGCAGATGGCCACACTCTTTACGCCAGCGTGAAGCAGGGTGAAAAAGAGATAGGCAAAAAACCGGATTACATTATTAAAGTCAATCTCGACAAAATCTAATCCACTTTTAATTAAAAGAACAATAAAGCCCTGTGGTGAAAATTCACAGGGCCAGCAGGCTTTTTTCAATATCTCAGGTAATTAAAAAATGAGAAACAATAAGCGTTTGGCATTAGCAGGGATCGTTGCGCTGGCTGGAGGCACAATGCTTCCGGTTCAGGCGGAAGAAAATAAAACATCGATTAGCGAGTCTGAAGATCAAATGGTCGTGACGGCATCGGGTTTTTCTCAGCAAAAGAAAGAAGCTCCGGCCACGATTTCCGTTATTGATCGTCAACAGCTCGATGAAAAACCAAATCGTAATGTCGCCGAAGCGATTCAGGATTTACCCGGCGTTAATGTGGGTTCGGGTTCGAGCGATATGTCATCCGGCAGTATTATGATGCGCGGCATGGACTCGAGCTATACCGCTTTTATGGTGAATAGCGTGAAGCAAAATACCGGTGAAGCGCGTCCATATGGCCAGGATATTGGTTCGGAAGTTAACTTCCTACCGCCGATGGAAGCTATCGAGCGTATTGAAGTGATTCGCGGGCCAATGTCATCGCTATATGGTTCCGATGCCATTGGCGGTGTGGTGAACGTTATCACCAAAAAACCTTATGGCGTGCAGGACTGGACCGGCGCGCTGGCAGCCAATACTTTCCTTCAGGAAGACAGCTCATTCGGTAATACCAACCAAATGAATTTGTTCGCAATGGGGCCGATTGTGCCCGACGTGCTGGGTATTAGCGTTGCTGCCGACTGGTTAAATCGCCGCGACGACGAGCGCAATAATTACTTCAGCAAGAACGATCGTAAATCTATTGATATGACCGTTGGCCTTGCGGCCAATGAAACAAACTTATTTGATCTGAACGTTGTCTCCGGCGAGCAAAAGAAAAACCGCGATAATGCACCGTGGATGTGGAAGTTTGATCGTGATGCGGTGACGCTAAGCCATAGTGGTTGGTACGCTGAAGACACTATCGCGACAAAAAACTACATCAACTACGAGAAAGGGCGCTCAAAATACAGCCTGGATGGCGATGCTCCACAGTACATTGAGACCGAAAACTACGTTGCCAACAGCCAGACGACTTTCACATTCGATAATCACAAAATCACCGTTGGGGCTAACTTCACGCGTGAAGAACTTAACGACCAGTTCGCTGTTTCCAGTAAAGAAGCGCCTGGCGTTGAACCGGTGACCAAAATCAGTCGCAATGGTTGGGCGCTGTTCGCTGAAGATGGTTGGCAAATTGACGACTTTACGTTGACCACATCCGCACGTTTGGATCGCGACAACTATTTCGGCACACACATCACGCCAAAACTTTATGGCAACTGGGCGATTACGGATGCCTGGGCTCTGAAAGGCGGTGTATCCGCAGGCTATAAAAAACCTGAGCTGCGCGAAACCTCCGCTGATTTTGTTACGCCACGTGGCTCATTACCGCCGTACCCGTATTTGACCGTAGGTAACGATGACCTGAAACCAGAGAAAAGCGTCAACTCCGAACTCGGCCTGTACTGGGCAGGAGAGAAGCTGGCGTTAGACGGCACGGTTTTCTATACACAATTCAAAGATAAAATCTCCGAAGAGACGATTTGCGAAACGACGGGGACTAACCAGTGCCAGATGAACGGCTATAAAGCAGACTCCATCAGCAAATACTTTAACGTCGGCAAAGCCGATGTCTATGGTGTGGAGCTTAATGCGGACTGGCAGATGACTGAAACGGTAAAAGCTAATGCAAACTACACCTATAACCACAGCGAGCAGAAAACAGGCGTAAATAAAGGCTACGCGTTGAATGACTACCCGAGCCATATGGCAAACGTGTCGCTGACCTGGTCGGCTACCGAAGCGTTGGATTTGTGGAGCAAAGCGAATTATCGCAGTAGCAACCGCGATACTGGCGATCATATTGACTACGAAGCCTGGACGATGGTTGATCTCGGCGCGCGTTATCAGTTAAACAAGCACACGCAGTTGATGGCGGGGATTTACAACCTGTTTGATGCCGATCCACAACGCATCACCCAATGGGGTGATTACGGGCTGGTCGAAGGGCGTCGCTATAATCTTGGGGCGCGTATCGAATTTTAATTGAACGCTTGTCATGCAAAATAGCCAACCAGTTTAACCACTGGCTGGCTTTTTACTTTTAAAGAAGTGGAATTTTACCCGTTGCGTAATATCTCAAAAACAAACTCAATCAAGTCCTTTAATGTGATCTGAATTGCAAAAATGGTATTTATCAGGATTGTGTATTTGTGGTGTATATCAAATTATTGCTATTGACAATATCTGTTAATTTTATTTCTTGAGGTTAATTCTTTGAATTAATTGATTAAAATATTTTCACTTAAAAACACATCGCTTTCCAGCACTCATTTGATTTATTTCTCCCGCCGTCATATTTTGATTGAAAATAAAAACACCCTACAAAAAGGAAATCAGTATGCGGTTAATAGATTATTTTCCTGATGCTGCCATATCCATAAAAAACTCTGCCGACGATTGGCAGCAGGCAATAGATTATTCAATGGAAGTGCTATTGCAAAAAGGCTATGTCACTCCTTCTTATATTGAAGCAATAAAAAATACCACTCTAGAAACCGGGCCGTATTATATTTTGGCTCCATTGGTTGCAATGCCTCACGCCAGGCCAGAATGCGGAGCCATAAAAACCGGTTTATCCCTCACGCTTTTAAAAAACACGGTATGTTTTGGTGAAAATAAAGAACCGGTAAAATTATTGATAGGGTTGTCGGCGGCTGATTCTGATGAGCATATTGGTGCGATACAGGCATTAAGCGAAATGTTTTGTGAAGAATCAAAAATTGAAGCTTTGCTGAATGCGAATACCGATCAGCAACTCAAGGATATTATCATTCAAGAGTAATCATTCTCTCGTCAGGATAAATATGAAAAATAAATCGGTTCGTGCCAAAGTCCAGGCTTTTGGCGGATTCCTTACAGCTATGGTTATCCCCAATATCGGCGCTTTTATTGCGTGGGGTTTTATTACCGCGTTATTTATTCCAACCGGTTGGATGCCCAACGAACATTTCGCCAAAATAGTTGGCCCGATGATCACCTATTTACTGCCGGTGATGATTGGCTCGACCGGCGGTCATTTAGTGGGTGGCAAACGCGGTGCAGTGATGGGCGGTATTGGCACCATCGGCGTGATTGTCGGTGCTGATATTCCAATGTTTATCGGTGCGATGATCATGGGGCCGCTCGGCGGGTGGGTGATTAAAGTCATCGACAGGAATCTGGAGAAGCGTATTCCACCGGGTTTTGAGATGGTGATTAATAACTTCTCTTTGGGTATCGCGGGCATGCTGCTTTGCCTTTTTGCCTTCGAGATTATTGGCCCGGCGGTGCTGGTGGCGAACAACTTCGTCAAAGAGTGCATTGAAGCGTTGGTCAGCACGGGATATTTACCGCTGCTTTCTCTGATTAACGAACCGGCGAAAATTCTTTTCCTCAACAACGCGATTGATCAGGGCGTCTACTATCCGCTGGGGATGCAACAGGCGTCGGACACCGGGAAATCGATCTTCTTTATGGTGGCGTCGAACCCAGGGCCGGGGCTTGGCTTGCTACTGGGGTTTGCGGTGTTTGGCAAAGGAATGGCAAAAAAATCCGCTCCTGGCGCGATGATCATTCACTTCCTCGGCGGCATTCACGAACTCTATTTCCCGTATGTTTTGATGAAACCGCTGACGCTGATTGCCATGATTGCCGGTGCTATGTCTGGAATTTACACCTTTAACATGCTCGGCGGCGGCCTGGTAGCTGGCCCAAGTCCGGGTTCTATCTTCGCATACCTGGCACTGACGCCGCGCGGAGCCTTCTTCGCCACCATCGCGGGTGTGACTGTCGCAACGGTTGTGTCGTTCGTGATCACCTCAGTGATCCTGAAAATGGACACCAGTAAAGAAGTCGAGAAAGAAGATAACTTTGACGAAACAGCAAACGCCATGAAGGAGATGAAGCAGGAAGGTGCATGGAACACCGCACCGGTGAAACTGGTCGCTTTCGTCTGTGATGCAGGAATGGGATCGAGCGCCATGGGGGCAACGACATTCCGCAAACGCCTACAAAAGCAGGGCATGGAAACCGAAGTGAAACATTACGCGATAGAAAACGTGCCTGCGAATGCCGAGATTATCGTGACTCACGCAAGTCTTGAAGGCCGCGTAAAACTGGTGACCAATAAACCGCTGATACTGATTAATAATTATATTGGCGACCCGAAACTTGATGCGTTATTTAATGAGTTAACCGCTAAGTCTTAATAATAAGGATTCCTATGAAAACGAAAGTTGCCGCCATCTATGGCAAGCGGGATGTCCGTATCCGTGAGTTTGAATTACCCACAATTACCGATGATGAATTATTAGTGAGCGTTATTTCAGACAGCGTTTGTTTGTCGACATGGAAAGCGGCATTACTGGCCAGCGATCATAAGCGTGTGCCGGATGATTTAAATAACCATCCAGTGATTACCGGCCATGAATGCGCGGGCGTGATTGTTGAGGTAGGAAAAAACCTGACTGAAAAATATAAAGCAGGTCAGCGTTATGTTCTTCAACCGGCAATGGGATTGCCAAGCGGATATTCAGCCGGATACAGCTATGAACATTTTGGCGGTAACGCGACTTATATGATTATCCCGAAATTAGCGATTGATATGGGATGCGTTTTACCTTATCGCGGATCTTATTTTGCGGCGGCATCTTTAGCCGAACCGATGTGCTGTATTATTGGTGCCTATAAAGCTAACTATCACACCACGCAATATGTGTATGAACATCGCATGGGAATTAAACCCGGTGGAAACCTGGCGTTATTAGCCTGCGCCGGGCCGATGGGCATCGGCGCAATTGATTATGCGATTAACGGCAATATCAAACCGGGCAAGGTCGTCGTGGTAGATATTGATGAAGCGCGACTGGCGCAGGCGCAAAAACTGCTGCCGGTGGAATTAGCGGCGAAAAACGGTATCGAGCTGATTTATGTGAATAGCAAACAACTTGCAGATCCGGTTGCGGCGCTGCGTGAGATGACGGGAGGCGCAGGTTTCGATGATGTATTTGTCTACGCCGCCGTGCCTGCGGTCATTGAGCTTGGCGACGATCTGCTGGCTGACGACGGCTGCCTGAACTTCTTCGCCGGGCCAACCGATAAAAACTTCAAAGTGCCGTTTAACTTCTACAACGTGCATTACGGCAGCACGCATATCGTCGGGACTTCCGGCGGTTCCACGGACGACATGCTGGAAGCTATCGAGCTGGCCGCCAGCGGAAGATTGCAGCCTTCATTTATGGTCACGCATGTCGGCGGCCTGGATGCCGTGCCAGAAACGGTGATTAACCTGCCGGATATTCCAGGCGGCAAAAAGCTGATTTACAACGGCGTCACGATGCCGCTGACGGCGATTACCGATTTTGCTCGCTTAGGGGAAACCGATCCTTTATTCCGCCGTCTTGCGGAACTGGTGGCAGAAACCCACGGCGTGTGGAACGAAGCCGCAGAAAAACATCTGTTAGCCCATTTTGGCGTTGATATCGGCATGGAGGCTTAAGCATGAAAACGCTGGCTTATCCGTTCTTTCGCACCACGGAACAGGCGGCTCTGGCTGCCTGGCCGCTGATTGGCTGCGGAGACAAGAATCGTATTGATGGTGTTGCGGTGCAGGCAATGCGTGATGCGCTCAATCAGATTGATATGCAGGGGAAAATTGTTATTGGCGAAGGGGAGATTGACCACGCGCCGATGCTCTATATCGGCGAAATGTTAGGTCACGGCCAGACCCCGAAAATTGATATTGCCGTCGACCCGATTGAAGGCACGCGCATGGTGGCGATGGGGCAAAACAACGCGCTGGCGGTGATGGCCTGCGCGCCCGTCGGCACGTTGCTCCACGCGCCTGATATGTATATGAAGAAACTGGTGGTCGGCAAGAAAGCGAAAGGAGTAATCAACCTGGCGGCGACGCTCGAAGAGAACCTGCGCAATATTGCCAAAGCGCTGGGCAAACCGCTCGAGCGGCTGCGAATGGTGACGCTCGATAAACCGCGCCATCAGGATGCAATAGCCGTCGCCACAAGCCTGGGCGTGAAAGTGATTGCTCTGCCGGACGGCGATGTCGCCGCCAGCGTGATGACGTGCCTGCTGGAAAACCAGTACGACGTGATGTACAGCATCGGCGGTGCGCCGGAAGGCGTGATTTCAGCCTGTGCGGTAAAAGCGCTGGGCGGCGAAATGCAGGTCGAGCTGATGGATTTTTGCCAGGCCAAAGGAGAATCGCCAGAACATCGCCTGATTGCTAACTCAGAACACCGCCGCTGTGCTGAAATGGGTGTCGAGGTTAATCGAATTTATAACCTAAATGAAATCGTCAAAAGTGATGAGGTTTTATTCTCGGCAACTGGTGTTACTGGTGGCGATATTCTACAAGGCGTGCGTGAAGACGGTGATGTGGTGCGTACACAAACGCTCTTGATTAATGGTATAGAGCGTACTTGTAATATTATAGACTCCCTACATCACCATTAATGTAATGAGCTATTGATGACCATTTTGAACGAAGATGATGTGCTTGAAAGGCTTGAAGCGCAAAGTGATCTGCCCTCGTTTATGCGGGTGGCTCACGATATTTTGCTTTCCGGTATCAGGCAATTTCTGCCTTCGTTATTTGTCGATAATGATGAAGAAATAGTCGAGTACGCTGTTAAGCCTTTGCTTGCCAGAAGCGGGCCGCTTGATGATATCGACGTTGCGCTGCGCTTGATTTACGCTCTGGGTAAAATGGATAAATGGCTTTACGCCGATATTACCTGTTTTAGCCAGTTTTGTGATTTTGTGCAGCACAGCAAAGAGACTGTACAGTTTCATGATGATGTTACTTACGATTTCATTGCGAACCTTAATTCAATAACCCAAAACGCAACGCTATTTAATGCAATTAAAAGCATGAAGTATTCGGATTTCTCTATTTATTCCGAAGTGCGTTATGGGAATCTGGTGAAAACGGCGTTATCTCTGGCGGTGACTTCATTATTGAAGGAGCTAGTCTGGTGAATGTCACATTGATAATAAATGGGTTGGAGACGCAAGCCCGTTTTAACGGCGAAGAAGTCGAAGCATTGCATAAGCCATTGCTTAAGCAATTGGCCGAAAAGCAAAAGCAGTTAAGCCGTAGAATGGTGGTGTTTTTAGTCGCCCCTCCGGGAACCGGAAAATCGACGCTGGTGGCATTTTGGGAATATTTGTCCGCGCAAGATTCGGCATTGCCTGCCATTCAGGCGTTGCCGATGGACGGGTTCCACCACTACAACGACTATCTACAGGCTTTCAATCTCAAGCAGCATAAAGGTGCGCCGCAGACCTTTAATGTGCAGAAGCTGACTCACGCGTTGCGCGATTTGCATAAGCCCGAGAGCCATTGGCCGCAGTACGATCGTAATTTGCACGATCCGGTTGAAAACGCGATTGCGGTAAAAGCGCCGATTGTCGTGGTCGAAGGAAACTGGTTGCTGCTTGATCACCCAGAATGGCAAGCGTTACGAGAACTTTGCGATTACTCAGTCTTTATTTCAGCTGCGCCGGAAATGCTTTCAGAGCGCCTGATTGGCAGAAAAGTGCGTGGGGGCTTGACCCGGGAACAAGCAGAAGCATTTTTCCAGGCGACTGACGGGCCAAATATATTGCGTGTGCTGGAAGACAGTCAGTCCGCAGACATGCAGTTACGTATGAACGATCAGGGCGGTTACCGTCATAGCTAATATCAGCAAGGGTCTGTAAAACGGCCCAGCCTTTTTCATCATGCTTAATTCACTTGGTTACTATTCGTCCTTAGCCTTTAATTCGTTGCAGTTATTCCATCGAAAATGTGACCTGCGTCAGAAGATTAGTTGCCTGTCCTGGGGTAACGTTCCATTTATTCCCTGTTTCGCTTACCATAGCTGAAGCGTTTCAGTCGACTAAATGTTCGACAATTAAGCAAACAAATGCAGTTTCAATAGTGCGAGGATTCCCCTCAGACGATTGCTGGATTACTCTGTCAGCCACTTAGTCTCAGGGATTCTGGCAGGAGAGATATGACCGTACGCATAGCAATTAATGGCTTCGGTCGCATTGGGCGCAACGTGGTACGTGCTTTGTACGAATCCGGTCGCCGTGCGGAAATTACCGTCGTAGCAATCAATGAACTGGCTGATGCTGCGGGTATGGCGCATCTGTTGAAGTATGACACCAGCCATGGCCGCTTCGCCTGGGACGTCCGTCAGGAGCGCGACCAGTTATGGGTAGGTGACGACGCCATCCGTATTTTGCACGAACCGGAAATTGCTAATTTGCCGTGGCGTGAACTGGGCGTTGATGTGGTGCTCGATTGTACCGGTGTGTTTGGCTCCCGTGCAGACGGTGAAGCTCATCTGGCAGTCGGTGCTAAAAAAGTCCTCTTTTCTCATCCAGGCGGTAACGACCTCGACGCCACCGTTGTTTACGGTGTGAATCATGAAAGTGTGGTTGCTGAGCATCGCATTGTTTCAAATGCCTCTTGCACCACAAACTGCATCATTCCAATAATCAAACTGCTTGATGATGCTTACGGTATTGAGTGGGGCACCGTGACCACCATTCACTCAGCCATGCATGATCAACAAGTTATTGACGCCTATCATCCAGACTTGCGCCGCACTCGAGCTGCCAGCCAGTCTATTATTCCCGTTGATACGCGTCTTGCTGCTGGTATCGCACGTATTTTCCCGAAATTTAACGATCGTTTTGAAGCAATTGCGGTACGTGTTCCTACCATCAACGTCACCGCAATCGATTTAAGCGTGACGGTGAAAAATGCAGTTAAATCCAATGAAGTCAACAAGTTGCTGCAAAAAGCAGCACGAGATTCATTTCATGGTATAGTTGACTATACGGAATTACCGTTGGTCTCGACTGATTTTAACCACGATCCGCATAGTGCCATTATTGATGGCACACAAACCCGGGTCAGTGGGCAACATCTGATTAAAACTCTAGTCTGGTGTGATAATGAATGGGGCTTTGCTAACCGAATGCTCGACACGACGTTAGTCATGGCCGCAAGTGGTTTCAGGTAGAGCGCATATGCGTTCGCAAAACTTTAAGAATCAACGAGAGGATTCACCATGTCTGTAATTAAGATGACCGATCTGGATCTGGCTGGTAAGCGCGTTCTGATCCGTGCAGATTTGAACGTACCAGTTAAAGAAGGGAAAGTGACATCTGACGCACGTATCCGTGCATCACTGCCAACTATCGAACTGGCCCTGAAGCAAGGCGCTAAAGTGATGGTAACTTCTCACCTGGGTCGTCCGACTGAAGGCGAGTACAACGAAGAATTCTCTCTGCTGCCGGTTGTTAACTACCTGAAAGACAAATTGTCTTCCCCGGTTCGTTTGGCTAAAGATTACCTCGACGGCGTTGAAGTTGCTGAAGGTGAGCTGGTTGTTCTGGAAAACGTTCGCTTCAACAAAGGCGAAAAGAAAGACGACGAAACTCTGTCTAAAAAATACGCTGCACTGTGTGACGTATTCGTAATGGACGCTTTCGGTACTGCTCACCGTGCACAGGCTTCTACACACGGCGTTGGCAAATTTGCAGACATCGCTTGTGCAGGCCCGCTGCTGGCTGAAGAGCTGAGCGCATTGGGTAAAGCACTGAAAGAACCCGCTCGTCCAATGGTTGCTATCGTTGGCGGTTCTAAAGTTTCTACCAAACTGACTGTTCTTGATTCCCTGTCCAAAATCGCTGACCAGCTGATTGTTGGTGGTGGCATCGCGAACACCTTCGTTGCTGCTCAAGGCCACAACGTAGGTAAATCTCTGTACGAAGCAGACCTGGTTGACGAAGCTAAACGCCTGCTGACTATCTGTGATATCCCAGTACCTGCTGACGTTCGCGTTGCAACTGAGTTCTCTGAGACTGCTACTGCAACTCTGAAATCTGTAAACGACGTGAAATCTGACGAGCAGATCCTGGATATCGGTGATGCATCTGCAGAACAACTGGCTGAAATCCTGAAGAATGCAAAAACCATTCTGTGGAACGGCCCGGTTGGCGTGTTCGAATTCCCGAACTTCCGTAAAGGTACTGAAATCGTTGCTAATGCAATTGCAGACAGCGAAGCATTCTCTATCGCAGGCGGCGGTGACACTCTAGCAGCAATCGACCTGTTCGGTATTGCTGACAAGATCTCCTACATCTCCACTGGTGGTGGCGCATTCCTCGAATTCGTGGAAGGCAAAGTCCTGCCAGCAGTAGCGATGCTCGAAGAGCGCGCTAAGAAGTAATGATTCCGGGCAGGTTTAACCTGCCCGTTGATTTTATGCCACTGTAAAGTATGCGGCGGCACAAACGTTTTTTCTAAATGCGACGATACAGGACGACAAACATGTCTAAGATTTTTGATTTCGTAAAACCAGGTGTTATCACCGGTGATGACGTACAGAAAGTTTTCCAGGTAGCAAAAGAGAACAACTTTGCTCTGCCAGCAGTTAACTGCGTAGGCACCGACTCTATCAACGCCGTTCTGGAAACTGCTGCGAAAGTTAAAGCTCCAGTTATCGTTCAGTTCTCTAACGGTGGTGCTGCATTCATCGCTGGTAAAGGCGTGAAAACTGACGTTCCTCAGGGCGCTGCAATCCTGGGTGCTATCTCTGGCGCACATCACGTACACCAGATGGCTGAACATTACGGCGTGCCAGTAATCCTGCACACTGACCACTGCGCTAAGAAATTGCTGCCGTGGATCGATGGCCTGTTAGACGCGGGTGAAAAACACTTTGCAGCAACTGGCAAACCACTGTTCTCTTCTCACATGATCGACCTGTCTGAAGAGTCTCTGGAAGAAAACATCGCGATCAGCTCTAAATACCTGGAGCGTATGTCTAAAATGGGCATGACTCTGGAAATTGAACTGGGTTGCACCGGCGGCGAAGAAGATGGCGTAGATAACAGCCATATGGACGCTTCTGCTCTGTACACTCAGCCAGAAGACGTTGATTACGCTTATACCGAACTGAGCAAAATCAGCCCACGTTTCACCATCGCTGCTTCTTTCGGTAACGTGCACGGTGTTTACAAACCAGGTAACGTGGTTCTGACCCCGACTATCCTGCGCGATTCTCAGGATTATGTTTCTAAGAAACACAACCTGCCGCACAACTCCCTGAACTTCGTATTCCACGGCGGTTCCGGTTCTACTGCTCAAGAAATCAAAGATTCCGTGAGCTACGGTGTTATCAAAATGAACATCGATACCGATACCCAGTGGGCAACTTGGGAAGGTATCCTGAGCTACTACAAAGCTAACGAAGCGTATCTGCAAGGTCAGTTGGGCAACCCGAAAGGCGAAGACCAGCCGAACAAGAAATACTACGATCCGCGCGTATGGCTGCGTTCTGCACAGACTTCTATGATCACCCGTCTGGAGCAAGCTTTCAAAGAACTGAACGCAGTAGACGTTCTGTAATTTGAAGCGCTAAACGCTTGAATCTGGCCCGCCTCGTGCGGGCTTTTTTGTACCCTAAAGAAAATTTTATTTTCAGCCTTAGCTTAAATAACCAGCATTTTGATTTGAAATAAACTGATAATAGAAACACTATTTTCTGATGCGAGATCTTTCTGAGCGTTATTTATTTCAGCAACTTTATGAGATTATTTTATTTTTATTATAAGTAACTATAAAAGTGGGAGTTATTTGTACAGATACGATTTTATTATCACCATAACTTTATTTTATTACTCCAGCTAAGGTTGACCTTAGTCATGTAAAAGGCAAATGGTGAATGTTCAACGTGTTGATTTTAAAGAATTAAATACGTTTGTTTGCTTTGCGTACGATTAACGCTCTGGTAATTGTGAGTCACGGCACACTACAACTCATACATAATTCGATATGATCTGCTGCATGGAACGTTAATAGGCGCAGATTCACATGGACAATAATACCTTACCTAAGACACAACACCTGCTTGTTTTTCAGGAAGTGGTGAGGAGTGGATCATTTGGTTCTGCGGCCAAGCAATTGAGCCTGACCCAACCTGCCGTCAGTAAAATTATAAGTGAGATGGAAAGCTATTTCGGCCTAGAGCTTATTATTAGAAAAAATACCGGCGTTAAATTAACTGAAGCAGGGAAAGTATTGCTGACTCACGCAGAAACCATCACCCGTGAATTACGTAATATGTGTAGTGAAATGAATCGTATGGTAGGCAATAGCGTTGTGGATGTGTCGTTTGGCTACCCGTCGCTTATCGGTTTTACTTTTTTGCCTGGCATGATGAAAGAGTTTAAACAGCTTTTCCCACAGGCACAGGTTTCAATGTTCGAAGCCCAGCTTTCCTCTTTCTTGCCCGCTATCCGCGATGGTCGCCTGGACTTTGCGATTGGCTCATTGAGCGACGAAATGCTGCTTCAAGATTTGCACATTGAACCCTTGTTCGAGTCAGAATTTGTTTTGGTTGCCGACCGAACGCGGGTAGTGAAAGGGACAACCACGCTTAGCGCATTAAGCCATGAGCAATGGGTTTTGCCACAAACGGAAATGGGATATTACAGCGAGCTTTTGACAACACTGAAAAAGAACAATATTAAAAGCGAGAACATCGTAAAAACGGACTCAGTAGTCACAATTTATAATCTGGTACTCAATGCTGGTTTCCTCACTGTTATTCCACGCGATATGATTTCTCCATTTGGGTCAAATCAATTTATTAAAATTCCGGTTGAAGATAAATTACCTGTCGCACGTTATGCTGCCGTTTGGTCTAAGAATTATCGAATTAATAGATCTGCTGCTACATTAGTTGAGCTTGCCAAAAAACATTCATTGCGTAGCCAATTTCAATTTAATCAATTAACTGAGGTTGCTTAGCCTAATTCAGTAATTGATAAATATATAACTCATTCAAGGTGATTGATTTAATAAGCGGTCACCTCCTGTATTGTTTTAGCTTTTTAATGTTGAGGTCAACATGCATATCGACTATGAACTTCCTGTTACTATTATTGATGTTCTTGAAGCGAAGAAAAGACTCGCTGGATATATATATAAAACAGGAATGCCCCGTTCTAATTATCTCAGCGAATGCTGCAAGGGCGAGATATTTTTGAAATTTGAAAATATGCAGCGTACGGGTTCATTTAAAATACGTGGTGCTTTTAATAAACTTAGCTCCTTAACTGAAGAAGAGAGAAAAAAAGGGGTAGTGGCTTGCTCTGCTGGCAACCACGCGCAAGGGGTTTCACTTTCCTGCGCTATTCTGGGAATCAATGGCAAGGTGGTGATGCCTAACGGTGCACCGAAATCTAAAGTGGCAGCAACTACCGATTACTCAGCACAGGTAGTGATGCACGGTGATAACTTCAACGACACCATCGCTAAGGTTAGCGAAATTGTTGAGATGGAAGGGCGTATCTTCATACCGCCGTACGATGATGAACATGTTATTGCCGGGCAAGGCACCATCGGCCTCGAGATTCTTGAAGATTTATATGATGTAGATAACGTTATCGTGCCGATTGGCGGTGGTGGATTAATCGCAGGTATTGCGTTGGCGATTAAATCAATCAACCCGACAATTAATATTATCGGTGTGCAGGCTGAAAATGTGCATGGTATGGCCGCATCGTTTTATAAAGGTGAGCTGATGGCACACCGTACTTCAGGGACATTAGCCGATGGTTGTGATGTTTCCCGTCCTGGTAGAATAACTTATGAAATCGTGAAGAAATTAGTTACCGATATTGTATTGGTCAGTGAAGATGAAATTCGTAACAGTATGGTGGCGCTAATCCAACGTAATAAAGTTGTTACTGAAGGCGCTGGCGCACTGGCCACTGCGGCTTTATTAAGTGGCAAGTTGGATCATTATATTAAAGGGCGTAAAACAGTAAGCATTATCTCCGGCGGAAACATCGATCTCTCGCGTGTTTCGCAAATCACAGGATCAGCAGATATTTGATATAGCCAACTAATTCGGGTTGTACTCAGGATAATAAATGTGTAACCCGAAATATAATGGATATTGAATTATTAAGGAACTCTATTATGAGTAATACTGATGCAACCCTTATTGGCCAAAAAGCTGTATCGCAATGGCGCAAATCTGATACCACCTGGACATTAGGCTTATTTGGCACCGCAATCGGTGCCGGGGTTTTATTCTTCCCGATCCGTGCAGGCTACGGCGGTTTAATTCCAATATTGATCATGCTGTTCCTGGCTTATCCCATTGCATTTTATTGCCACCGCGCATTAGCACGCCTGTGTCTGTCGGGCAGCAACCCTTCTGGAAATATTACCGAAACGGTAGAAGAGCATTTTGGTAAGACAGGTGGTGTGGTCATTACCTTCCTGTACTTCTTTGCCATTTGCCCGTTGCTGTGGATTTACGGCGTTACGATTACCAACACCTTTATGACTTTCTGGGAAAACCAGCTGCAACTCATGCCGCTAAACCGCGGTGTGGTGGCGCTGTTCTTGCTACTGTTGATGGCTTTTGTTATCTATTTTGGCAAAGACCTGATGGTCAAAGTCATGAGCTATCTGGTGTTCCCGTTCATTGCCTGCCTGATCCTGATTTCCGTCTCGCTGATCCCTTACTGGAACTCTGCGGTTATCGATCAGGTGAGTCTCAGCGATATTTCGTTTACCGGCAGTGACGGTATTCTTGTGACCGTATGGCTCGGTATTTCTATTATGGTTTTCTCCTTTAACTTTTCGCCGATTGTCTCTTCGTTTGTGGTTTCCAAACGCGAAGAGTATGAGAAGGACTTCGGCAGGCAGTACACCGAAGACAAATGCTCGAAAATTATCTCCCGTGCCAGCATGTTGATGGTAGCTGTTGTAATGTTCTTCGCCTTCAGCTGCTTATTCACGCTTTCACCGCAAAATATGGCCGAAGCTAAAGCGCAAAACATTCCGGTGCTTTCTTATCTGGCAAACCACTTCTCATCGATGTCAGGTTCGAAGTCTACCTTCGCCACTACGCTTGAGTATGGTGCGTCTATTATTGCCCTGGTCGCTATCTTCAAATCCTTCTTCGGCCACTATCTCGGCACACTCGAAGGGCTTAACGGTCTGGTTCTTAAGTTTGGCTTTAAGGGCGATAAAACCAAAGTCTCCGGGGGCAAACTCAATCTCATCAGTATGGTCTTTATTATGGGGTCGACCTGGGTTGTGGCTTATGCCAACCCGAACATCCTCGATTTGATTGAAGCTATGGGTGCGCCGATAATTGCCTCTCTTCTTTGCCTGCTGCCAATGTATGCCATTCGCAAAACCCCTGCGCTGGCGAAATATAAAGGCAGAACCGAAAACATTTTTGTCACAGTAATTGGTTTGCTGACCATTCTTAATATTGTCTACAAGCTTATCTAATTACTTACTCAGGACGAGTGGAATTTAAAAATGAATGAATACCCGGTAGTGTTGACGATTAACTGTGGTTCTTCTTCGGTTAGGTTTTCAGTGTTAGATGCAGAAACTTGCGATGTGCTTTTATCGGGAATTTGCGAAGGTATTAATGCCGAGCGTGCATTTTTAACGGTTAATGATGGAGAGCCAGTTATTCTGGCTCACCAGAATTATGAAGAGGCACTTGCTGTAATATCTGCGGAACTTGAGAAACGTCATTTAATTGATAGTGTGGCTTTTGTTGGCCACCGTATTGCTCACGGTGGTTCTTTATTTAGCGAGTCGGTATTAATTACCGATGACGTTATAGAAAAAATTCGCCAGGTTTCACCTTTGGCACCACTGCACAATTATGCCAATTTACACGGCGTGGAATCTGCACGGCTTCGTTTCCCTGGCATTCCTCAAGTCGCGGTATTCGATACTAGTTTCCACCAGACGCTAAAGCCCGAAGCTTATTTGTACGGCCTGCCATATCGTTACTTTGAAGAGTACGGTGTGCGCCGCTATGGGTTCCATGGCACTTCACATCGTTACGTGGCTCAGCAGGCCTGTGAGTTATTAGGCCTCAAGCCAGAAGATTCGGGGTTGGTGATTGCTCACTTAGGAAATGGAGCTTCGGTTTGTGCGGTTCAGAATGGTGCGAGCGTCGACACCTCAATGGGCATGACGCCACTCGAAGGGCTGATTATGGGCACACGTTGCGGAGACGTGGATTTTGGCGCAATGGCCTGGCTTGCTCGTCAGACAGGACAATCGATGGATGATCTTGAGCAGGTCGCCAACAAAGAGTCAGGGCTACTGGGTCTGTCGGGCCAGTCATCTGACTTACGTACGCTGGAAAATGCCTGGCACAACGGTGATATACGGGCGCAATTGGCGATTAAAACCTTTGTTCATCGAATCGCCCGAACCATTGGTGCGCATGCCGCGGCATTAGAAAGTTTTAATGGCGTTATTTTTACCGGTGGCATTGGTGAAAACTCCATTCTTATTCGCCGACTGGTTTCAGAACGGTTACGGGTATTTGGGATTGAACTGGATACTGAAAGAAATAATCAGCCTAACCGAATCGGACAACGAATTATTTCCAGCGATAGTTCAGCAATTATTTGCGCCGTTATTCCGACTAACGAAGAGAAAATGATTGCACTTGATGCCCTGCAAATAGGTCAATCATGCCGCCTCGCAGAATATGCCTGAATTAATAATATGCTTTAAAGGAATGAAGTAATGAAAGTCGATATTAATATTACCAGCGATAATTATTCCCATGCCTGGCAGCAATTCTCGGGTGATGAATGGAAAACAACTATTAATGTGCGGGATTTTATCCAGCATAACTACACCCCGTATGAAGGTGATGAATCATTTTTAGCGGGAGCCACTCCTGCAACCACGGTGCTGTGGGAAAAGGTGATGGACGGCATTCGTATCGAAAATGCCACTCATGCCCCGGTGGATTTCGATACCAATATTGCCACCACGATTACCGCCCATGCGCCGGGCTATATTCTCAAAGAGCGTGAAAAAATTGTTGGTTTGCAAACCGATAAACCGCTGAAGCGTGCTCTCCATCCGTACGGCGGTATCAATATGATCAAAAGCTCATTTGAAGCTTATGGTCGTGAAATGGATGCAGACTTCGAATACCAGTTCACCTCACTGCGTAAAACCCACAACCAGGGCGTATTTGACGTTTATTCACCGGATATCCTGCGTTGCCGTAAATCGGGAGTGTTGACCGGTTTACCGGACGGTTACGGGCGTGGACGTATCATCGGTGATTACCGCCGTGTGGCGCTTTATGGGATTGCGTATCTGGTACGCGAGCGTGAATTGCAGTTTGCCGATCTACAGGGCCAGCTTGAGCGCGGTGAAAACCTGGAGGCCGTGATACGCCTACGCGAAGAGTTGTCTGAACATCGCCGCGCACTGTTACAAATCCAGGAGATGGCGGCGAACTATGGTTTTGATATTTCACGCCCTGCCAACAATGCACAAGAAGCGCTGCAATGGCTCTATTTTGCTTATCTGGCTGCGGTGAAATCGCAAAATGGTGGAGCGATGTCACTGGGCCGCACCACAACGTTTATCGATATTTATATTGAACGCGATCTGAAATCGGGATTGCTGACTGAGCTGCAGGCTCAAGAGCTGGTCGATCACTTCATTATGAAGATCCGCATGGTGCGTTTCCTGCGCACACCGGAATTTGACTCGCTGTTCTCAGGTGATCCTATTTGGGCAACGGAAGTTATCGGCGGGATGGGGCTTGATGGCCGCACGCTGGTGACCAAAAATGCCTACCGTTATCTGAACACGCTTTACACCATGGGGCCTGCGCCGGAACCGAATCTGACTATTCTGTGGTCGGAAGCGTTACCGAAACCTTTCAAAGTGTATGCGGCTAAAGTTTCCATCGAAACGTCATCGCTGCAATATGAAAACGACGACCTGATGCGCTGCGATTTCGAGAGTGACGACTACGCGATTGCCTGCTGCGTCAGCCCGATGGTTATCGGCAAACAGATGCAGTTTTTTGGTGCACGCGCCAACCTCGCCAAAACGCTGCTGTACTGCATCAACGGCGGGATGGACGAAAAACTGAAAATCCAGGTCGGCCCGAAAATGCCAATGTTGTTGGACGATGTTCTGGATTATGAAACGGTGATGAGCAGCCTCGATCACTTTATGGATTGGCTGGCGGCGCAATACATCACGGCGCTCAATCTCATCCACTATATGCATGATAAATACAGCTACGAAGCCTCGCTGATGGCACTGCACGACCGGGATGTTTATCGTACAATGGCATGTGGTATTGCCGGGCTTTCGGTGGCGGTGGATTCGCTTTCCGCTATCAAATACGCGACGGTGAAACCGGTGCGCGATCAGAACGGACTGGCGGTTGATTTCGTTATTGAAGGCGAGTACCCGCAATACGGCAATAATGACGATCGTGTTGATGTCATTGCTTGCGATCTGGTTGAACGTTTTATGAAGAAGATCCAGGCGCTGCCAACTTATCGTAACGCGGTGCCGACTCAGTCGATCCTGACGATCACCTCGAACGTGGTCTACGGGCAAAAAACGGGTAACACGCCAGATGGTCGCCGTGCCGGAATGCCATTTGCACCAGGGGCGAACCCAATGCACGGGCGGGATCGGAAAGGTGCTGTGGCTTCATTAACGTCGGTCGCCAAACTGCCGTTCAGTTACGCCAAAGATGGTATCTCTTACACCTTCTCGATTGTTCCTGCGGCGCTGGGAAAAGACGACGCGGTGCGCCAGTTAAACCTGGTAGGATTGCTGGATGGTTATTTCCATCACGATGTGCGAACTGAAGGCGGCCAGCATCTGAATGTAAACGTCATGAACAGGGAAATGCTGCTTGATGCCGTTGAGCATCCGGAAAACTACCCGACGCTGACCATCCGCGTTTCCGGCTATGCGGTGCGTTTTAATGCTCTGACACGTGAACAGCAACAGGACGTGATTTCTCGCACCTTTACGCACTCGATCTGATACCACGCTGCATTTATTCACTCTCCTGAACCCGCCTCGTGCGGGTTTTTTTCGGCCAAATTTGTGACTAACTTGGCACATTCGCTTGTTTTGTTTACCCTTTAAAGTCTCTGTTGTGCCTTTCAGGCGCAAATTTCAGTAATGACAAGGAACCGTGAATGGAAGATCTCAACGTAGTAGACAGTATTAATAATGCTGGAGGCTGGCTGGTACGCAACCAGGCGTTACTGCTGAGCTATGCGGTCAACATTGTGGCGGCGATTGCGATAATCATCGTCGGGATGATTGTGGCTCGCGTGGTTTCTAATACTATTAACCGTGTGATGTTGGCGCGTGGTATTGATGCGACGGTAGCTGATTTCCTTTCCGCTCTGGTGCGTTACGGCATCATCGCATTTACGTTAATTGCTGCGCTCGGGCGCGTTGGCGTGCAGACTGCTTCCGTTATCGCGGTACTCGGTGCCGCAGGTTTAGCCATTGGTCTGGCGTTACAAGGTTCGCTTTCTAACCTGGCTGCTGGCGTGTTGCTGGTGACTTTCCGTCCATTCCGCGCGGGTGAATATGTCGATCTCGGCGGTATCGCCGGAACCGTGCTGAACGTGCAGATTTTCTCCACCACTTTGCGCACTGTGGACGGCAAAATCGTTGTGGTGCCAAACGGCAAAATCATCGCCGGCAATATTATTAACTTCTCCCGCGAACCGGTGCGCCGCAACGAATTTATCATCGGCGTCGCGTACGATTCGGATATCGACCAGGTGAAGCAAATCCTGACAGATATCATCAACAGCGATGAGCGCGTGCTGAAAGACCGCGAAATCACCGTGCGTCTTAACGAGCTTGGGCCTTCTGCAATTAACTTCGTGGTGCGTGCCTGGAGCAACAGCGGTGACCTGCAAAACGTCTATTGGGATGTGCTGGAACGCGTTAAACGCGAGTTTGATGCGCAGGGAATTAGCTTCCCTTATCCGCAAATGGATGTGAATTTCAAACGCGTGAAAGAGGCTGCGTAACAGTGATTTTCTGGGGCCAGTTCAGGCTGGCCCATTCTTCATTAGTAATACTTATGAACCATTAAAATTATCCATTTCCTCTAATAATTTTACCCCATTACACTCCTCTTTAATTGCTGAACATTAAAGAGTGAATCATCGTGTTATCTTATTTTTTTCAAGGCCTTACATTGGGTGCTGCGTTAATCCTACCGCTGGGACCACAAAATGCGTTTGTGATGAACCAGGGCATTCGCCGCCAGTATCATCTGATGATTGCCTCCCTCTGTGCAATTAGCGATGTACTGCTGATTTGCGGTGGGATATTTGGCGGTAGCGCGCTGCTGATGCAGTCGCCATGGCTGCTGGCTATCGTCACATGGGGCGGTGTGGCATTCCTCATTTGGTATGGCTGGGGCGCATTGCGTACCGCGATGAGTAGCAGCGTTGAGCTGGCGTCAGCTGAGGTTATGAAGCAAGGGCGCTGGAAAATTATTGCCACCGTGCTGGCGGTGACCTGGCTTAATCCGCATGTTTATCTGGACACTTTTGTGGTGCTGGGGAGTCTCGGCGGGCAACTGGCTGATGAACCGAAACGCTGGTTTGCATTAGGTACCGTGAGTGCGTCTATCCTGTGGTTTTACGGCCTGGCAATGCTGGCGGCATGGCTGGCACCGCGTCTGCGTACCGCGAAAGCTCAGCGCATTATTAATGGCGTGGTTGGCGTGGTGATGTGGGTTATTGCCTTACAACTGGCGGCAGATGGCATACGCCATATCACTACCCTGATAGGCTAATTAGCCTTTATCTGATAGACAACTGACTATTCCAGGCTAAGCTTGCTGCCAGACGTCCGTGTATTTTGCGGGCGTAATGACAGTGGAATGTAGCATGGAGGAATTACAGTGAAGTTTAAAACCCTGGCATTAGCCGCTTTAGTGGGATTAGGTTCGGTTCCGGCTTTGGCCGATGAGTTGCCAAATGGCCCACATGTCGTGACATCCGGCACCGCAAGCGTGGATGCAGTTCCTGACATTGCTAAGCTCGCAATCGAAGTCAATGTGTCAGCCAAAGATGCTGCATCAGCTAAAAAACAGGCTGACGATCGTGTTGCACAATACCTTACATTCTTGCAGCAAAGTGGCATCGAGAAGAAAGACATCAATGCTGCCAATCTTCGTACTCAACCAGAATATGAATACCTGAAGGATGGTAAAACGCAGCTTAAAGGCTACATTGCCGTGCGTCAGGTGGATGTCACGCTGCGTAAACTCGACAAAATGAACGAGTTGCTTGATGGCGCATTAAAAGCAGGTCTTAACGAAATTCGTTCTGTTTCTCTGGGTGTTGCGAATCCGGAAGCATACAAAGACAAAGCGCGTAAAGCCGCTATCGACGATGCCGTTCGCCAGGCAAAACTGCTGGCCGAAGGTTTTAGCAGCAAGTTGGGCCCAGTTTATAGCGTGCGTTACCATGTCTCTAACTACCAGCCAGCACCGATGGTGCGGATGATGAAAGCTGACGCCGCTCCACCAGTATCGGCCCAGGATACCTACGATCAGCAAACTATTCAGTTTGATGATCAGGTTGATGTGGTATTTGAGCTCGAACGCGCTAAGAGCGAGCAGCCAGCACAATAAATGGTAGATGGCGCTTGCGCTTATCCACCCTACAAAACTGCAAAAATGTAGGTCGGATAAGCGTTAGCGTCGTCCGACAAAAAAGAAGGCCGCTAAATATTAGCGGCCTTCTTCTATTCTGCGTCCTGTCGTAGAACTTTATGCCCGTACTCGAGAAGTGCATCGGTGACATTGCGCATCATGCGGCTTTCAGGCGCGAAGCGGTGCCAATACAGCATTCGACGCTGCATCAGGCCCGGCGTCAGGTCAATCAGCTCGCCGCTGTTAATCTCTCTTTCAATTTGCAGATGCGGAATCATGCAGCATGTGGTGCCTTGGCGCGCCAGTTGTACGAAGGCTTCAGACGAGTTAACGATATGGCATGGTACGCTGCCCGGTGACAAATCGAAGTTCTGCTGCAAGAATGCCTGGTGCATATCGTCGAGATGGTCAAACGCGACAGCAGGGGCTTTTAGCAGGGCAGAACGCGTGACGCCGTTCGGGAAATAGCGAGCGGCAAAATCTTTCGAACCGACAAACAGATAATCCAGCGCACCCAGCCTGTCGACCAGACAGCTTGGCAACGGTTGTGGCTGAATGGACACCGCACCGACCACTTCACCGCGACGCAGGCGTTCCTGAGTACGGGTTTCATCTTCCACCTGAAGATTCAGGCGGATAGGGGAGTCGGCAAGCACAGGCGCGAGTGCTGGCAGCAACCAGGTTGCCAGACTGTCGGCGTTCACCGCAAGCGAAAGTAACAGTGGTGTCGAACCTGTCTGCTCATCGCCTAACCACTCTTCTTCGAGCAGTTCTACCTGGCGCAACAATGCCAGTAACTTTTGCCCTTGTTCGGTTGGACGAGGTGGCACAGTGCGCACTAACAATGGCTGGCCGAACATATTTTCCAGTTGCTTGATACGTTGTGAAACGGCTGATTGAGTGATGCAGAGCTTTTGTGCCGCACGCTCAAAACCACGTTCACGAATAACTGCATCCAGCGCCTGTAGTGTTCTATAGTCCGGGCGTTTCATTATTGTTAGCTAACTCCTGTTTTTGTTATCCCAGCACTATGACATAAATTTGCACTCGATCCAGACCAAAACCACAAAGATCGGATGAGTTCAGCCATTCACGGGGACAATCTCATGGCGCTTGCACTATAATGCGCGTCAGTTTTCACAGCACACAGGCAAAAAACCATGACGCAGGATGAACTGAAAAAAGCAGTCGGCTGGGCAGCATTACAATACGTGCAACCAGGCACTATCGTTGGTGTGGGTACCGGCTCAACGGCCGCACACTTTATTGATGCTCTCGGGACTATCAAGCATCAAATTGATGGTGCTGTTTCTAGCTCCGACGCTTCTACCGCCAAACTGAAAAGCCTTGGTATCACTGTTTTTGATCTTAACGAAGTTGACTCACTGGGCATCTACGTTGATGGCGCAGATGAGATCAACGGCCAGATGCAAATGATCAAAGGCGGTGGTGCCGCTCTTACCCGAGAAAAAATCATCGCGTCTGTGGCGGAAAAGTTTATCTGTATCGCTGATGCGTCTAAGCAGGTCGGCATCCTTGGTAACTTCCCGCTGCCGGTTGAAGTGATTCCAATGGCGCGTAGTTGTGTGGCTCGCCAACTGGTCAAACTGGGCGGTCGCCCTGAATACCGCCAGGGCGTGGTGACCGATAACGGCAACATCATTCTTGATGTTTATGGCCTGAGCATTGCCGAGCCAATTGCATTGGAAAATGCGATTAACGGCATACCTGGTGTCGTGACTGTCGGCCTGTTTGCTAACCGTGGCGCGGATGTTGCGTTGATTGGTACTGCCGATGGCGTGAAAACCATTGTGAAATGATCTGGTTGGGGCGTGACAAGCGCCCCATACCCGAATAAAAAATGACAAAATAATCTAACGCCAAATTTGGTGACATATGTCACATTATTAACAACTGTCTGCTTTTCATTCCTGGTTCTCTCTTCTACTTAGCATTTTCTGCTGCCTGTTATGGCTTATTCCTTTTTTGACCAGATGAGTGCGCAATCGTTTATATTGCCCCGCCCGTATTTTTTGATATTTTGGCAGAAGGGTGTCTTATCACACAGCACAACATCAGTTCTAAAAATAGGGTCGGGAAATGGCAAAAGTATCACTGGATAAAGACAAGATTAAATTCCTGCTGGTGGAAGGCGTACACCAGAAAGCCGTGGATAACCTTCGCGCAGCAGGCTATACCAACATCGAATACCACAAAGGCGCGCTGGACAGCGAAGCCCTGAAAGAGTCGATCCGTGATGCGCATTTCATTGGTCTGCGTTCCCGCACTAACTTAACTGAAGATGTTCTGGCTGCAGCTGAAAAGCTGGTGGCTGTGGGCTGTTTCTGCATCGGTACTAACCAGGTTGACCTGAATGCTGCGGCTAAACGCGGCGTGCCAGTGTTTAATGCTCCGTTCTCCAACACGCGTTCTGTTGCTGAACTGGTTATTGGCCAACTGTTGCTGCTGATTCGTGGTGTGCCAGAAGCTAATGCTAAAGCACATCGTGGTGTGTGGAATAAAGTGGCTGTGGGTTCTTATGAAGCGCGCGGCAAGAAACTCGGCATCATTGGTTACGGCCATATCGGGACTCAGTTGGGTATTTTGGCTGAAGCGCTTGGCATGAACGTATTCTTCTACGATATCGAAAACAAACTGCCGTTAGGCAATGCTACTCAGGTGCAGCACTTGTCAGATTTGCTCAATATGAGCGACGTAGTCAGCCTGCATGTGCCTGAAAATGCTTCCACTAAAAATATGATTGGTGCCAATGAACTGGCACTAATGAAGCCGGGCGCGCTGCTTATCAATGACGCACGTGGCACTGTGGTGGATATTCCTGCCCTGTGTGATGCTTTAGCACGTAAGCATCTGTCTGGCGCGGCAATCGATGTGTTCCCAACTGAGCCTGCGACTAACAGCGATCCGTTTAACTCACCACTGTGTGAATTTGATAACGTGATCCTGACTCCGCACATCGGCGGTTCTACTCAGGAAGCGCAGGAAAACATCGGTCTGGAAGTGGCTGGCAAGCTGGCAAAATACTCTGATAACGGCTCAACGTTGTCTGCGGTTAACTTCCCAGAGGTTTCCCTGCCGTTGCACGGTGGAAGCACCAGCCGTTTGCTGCACATTCACGAAAACCGCCCGGGGATTTTGACCGCGCTTAACCAGATTTTTGCCGAGCAAGGCATCAACATCGCCGCTCAGTACCTGCAAACAACGCCGCAAATGGGTTATGTGGTGATAGATGTGGACGCTGAAGAAGATGTTGCTGAAGCTGCACTGAAATCTATGAAGGCGATTCCAGGCACTATTCGCGCTCGTCTGCTTTACTAATCTCAAATCTACGGGAGCCTGCATGGCTCCTGTTTTTTCTTAAAGTCCTTTTCCTGAGTTGTTTTTTTAGCCTGTCCCACGGATAGTTACGCTTTTAGCCAGGCGGCGAAACAACATGACCAGTACATTCTTAAAATCCGGTGCCTTTATACTGCTATTGATTCTCATCTATACGGGCCTTAGCACCGCAGACAGGCTTACCTGGCTGATGGAGGTCACGCCGGTCATTATTATCGTCCCTCTGCTTTTAGCGACTCACGCTCGCTACCCGCTGACTCCGCTGCTGTATATGCTGATTTTCTTCCACGCCATTATTTTGATGGTCGGCGGTTTGTATACCTACGCGAAAGTACCCATTGGCTTTGATGTGCAGGAATGGTTCGGCCTGAGCCGCAACCCTTATGACAAGCTCGGCCATTTTTTCCAGGGGCTGGTTCCTGCACTGGCAGCGCGGGAAATCCTGATTCGTGGTGGCTATGTCCGTGGGCGCAAAATGGTCGCGTTTCTGGTGTGCTGCGTAGCGCTCGCCATCAGTGCGGTTTATGAACTCGTTGAATGGGCGGCGGCGCTGTCATTAGGGCAGGGAGCAGATGAGTTTTTGGGTACGCAGGGCGATGTCTGGGACACGCAATCAGATATGTTTTGTGCGCTTCTAGGTGCGCTGACTACAGTTTTGATACTGCAATACTGGCACACAAAACAGCTACTGAAACTGCGCGTAGCCTGAAGTTACCACTGCCAAATACGCGATGGCGTGACCACTGCAGGCAACGGGATATCCCATTCTTGCGCAGGTAACGCCGGAACGTGCTGGCAATCGTGTGCCAGCCCAACCGGCCACAAGCCATGCTGCTGCCAGTTCTGCAACGTACGGTCGTAAAAACCACCACCCATTCCCAGTCTTTGCCCTTGCTCGTCGAATGCCACCAGCGGCGTAATCAGCACATCCAGTCTATCCAGCGGCAGTACGTCACGCACATCAAGTTTAGGCTCAAGGATTTTCAGACGATTCATCACCAGATGGCTATCCTCGGCATAACGCAGGAACAGCAAATTGCCTTTACTAAAGGGATGCAGGACGGGCAGGTAAACGGTTTTTCCCGCTTGCCATAAGGCGCGTATCAGTGGCGTGGTATCCAGCTCACCGTCAAACGACAAAAACACAGCGACCGTCGCAGCTTTCGCAATGGGCTCATAAGCAAGCATGCGCACAGCGGCAAGTTCAGCAAAATGGTGTTGTTCAGTTGGAGTGAGTGCGCGGCGTCGTTGCCGAATATGTTGCCGGATATCTGAGCGAAGCGATGGGATTAGCTGAATTTTCGTCATGGTAATGACTAATTTGGTAGAAAGAGGGAATCTCCGAGATGCCGCCGCAGGCTGTAACCCTTGAACCCTTGGTTCAAGGTGAATGCAGCGTCAGAATCATCAGGCTTCTCGGACGGACCGAGCATGCTCACAGAATCTGGAGCACCACATTCTTGTGGTATGAAATATCGGCTCAGGGGACTGGCCCGCATGCAAACATCTCAGAGAAATTTGGTCTTCAAAGTTACTCTACCATAGGTAACTGTGAAGTGTTATTCAAAATTTGGACCCTGTCTTTCTGTTATGCGACCTTGCTCAAGCAACGCTTGTTCGATGGTCTGCTGTAACATCCGAATACGTTCTTCCATATTGGAAGCGTAGTCGCGGGTTTTCGATTTTTCCTGAGCCAACTCGTAGCAAATGTTCAGTGCTGCGATGAAAACTAACTGCTCAGTATTTGTGACTCTAGTGCGAACTTTTAAATCTTGCAACCGTTGATTAAGCTCTTCCGCCGCAAGATTCAGTGCATCCTGTTGTTCAGGCGGACAATTCACGCGCAATGAACGACCGAAAATTTGGATATCGACTGGTTGTGCAGACATGCCACCTTCCTGCTGTTAACTCGCCTGCCTTCGTTTACCGTACCTGGTAACGAAAGGGGCGTCACTATAGCTATCCCGAAATGAAGATACAAGCCCTTTTCTGGTGCCTTGGGGTCCCTGGTGGTAGCATAACATGAACTATCCCTGCCAACGATGGCGAATGCGCATGTCTATACAGAACACTATGCCTGACTATGACTTAGTCGGCCAACTATTGAACCAACAAGGTGTGGGTCTGACGGCCTCCGAAATGCACGGCCTGATTAGCGGCATGCTGTGTGGTGGCAACAAAGATACCAGCTGGCAGCCACAGCTACACGACCTGACAAACGAAGGGCTGGCCTTTGGTCAAAACCTTGCCGATACATTGCGCCAGATGCACGGTGCAACGAGCGATTCGTTGGAAGATGACGGTTTCCTGTTCCAGCTTTACCTGCCCGACGGCGACGACGTTACCGTATTCCAGCGTGCCGATGAACTGGCGGGTTGGGTAAACCACTTCCTGCTGGGCCTTGGCGTAACGCAGCCTAAGCTCGATAAAGTCACCGGCGAAACCGGCGAAGCTATCGACGATTTGCGTAACATCGCGCAGCTGGGCTACGACGAAGACGAAGATCAAGAAGAGCTGGAAATGTCGCTCGAAGAGATCATCGAGTACGTGCGAGTTGCCGCGTTGCTGTGCCACGACACCTTTACTCGCCCGGTTCCGACCGCGCCGGAAGTGCAGAAACCAACGCTACACTAAAAACGACGAAAGGTATCGCTCCAGGAGGTGTAATGAATCAGCACGAATTTCTCCGTCGCCGTCAGGCGTTGTTAGCCAAAATGGCACCGGCAAGCGCCGCGCTCATCTTTGCCGCTCCCGAGGTAACACGCAGTGCCGACAGTGAGTACCCGTATCGCCAGAACAGCGATTTCTGGTACTTCACCGGTTTCAACGAACCTGAAGCTGTACTGGTACTGATTAAAAGCGACGAAACCCATAATCACAGCGTGCTGTTCAATCGCCTGCGCGATAAAACCGCAGAAATTTGGTTTGGGCGTCGCCTTGGCCAGGAAGCGGCACCCGAAAAACTGGGCGTCGACCGTGCGCTGGCATTTTCCGAAATTGATGAGCAACTGCATCAGTTGCTCAATGGTCTCGATGTTGTCTATCACGCGCAGGGCGAACACGCTTACGCTGACACCATCGTTTTTGCCGCCCTTGATAAACTGCGCCGTGGTTCACGCCAGAATCTTGTCGCACCCGCGACATTGACCGACTGGCGTCCGTGGGTTCACGAGCAGCGCCTGTTTAAGTCGGAAGAAGAGATAGTCGCCATGCGCCGCGCCGGGGAAATCACCGCGCTGGCGCACACCCGCGCGATGGAAAAATGCCGTCCGGGCATGTTTGAATACCAGCTTGAAGGCGAAATCCTTCACGAATTTAACCGCCACGGCGCACGCTTCCCGTCTTACAACACGATTGTCGGCAGCGGTGAAAACGCCTGTATTCTTCATTACACCGAAAATGAAAGCCAAATGCGTGATGGCGATTTGGTATTAATCGACGCCGGTTGCGAATACAAAGGCTATGCCGGTGACATCACACGTACCTTCCCGGTGAACGGCAAATTCAGCGCTCCGCAGCGTGCGATTTACGACATCGTTCTCGAATCCCTTGAAACTGCTCTACAACTCTACCGCCCAGGCACCTCGATGCAGGAAGTTACCACGCAAGTGGTGCGCATTATGATTAGCGGGCTGGTGACACTCGGCATTCTCAAAGGTGAGGTTGATCAACTGATTGCTGACAACGCCCATCGCCCGTTCTTTATGCACGGCCTGAGCCACTGGCTGGGGCTGGATGTACACGACGTAGGCGCATACGGGCAGGATCGCTCTCGGGTGCTTGAGCCGGGAATGGTTATTACCGTTGAACCCGGTTTATACATTGCACCAGATGCAGATGTGCCCGCCGAGTACCGTGGCATTGGTATTCGTATTGAAGACGATATTCTTATCACCGTCGACGGTAACGAAAACCTGACGGCCAGCGTGGTGAAATCGGCAGACGATATCGAAGCATTAATGGCGGCGGCGCGTCAGTCATGAGCGTGATTATTGTCGGGGGCGGTATGGCGGGTGCGACGCTTGCGCTGGCGATATCGCATCTAACCCACGGAAAACTGCCGGTTCACTTGATTGAAGCGGCAGCGCCAGAATCAGCGGCGCATCCCGGTTTTGATGCCCGCGCAATCGCCATCGCGCAAGGCACCTGCCAGCAGCTGACGCGCATCGGCGTGTGGCCTGCTCTCAAAGAGTGCGCGACGGCGATTACTACAGTTCATGTCAGCGATCGTGGGTATGCAGGTTTTGTCACTCTCGAAGCTCAGGATTATCAAATATCTGCGTTAGGGCAGGTGGTAGAGCTGCATGATGTCGGTCTGCGATTATTTGCTTTACTGCGTAAAGCGCCGGGCGTGACCTTGCATTGCCCGCAACGTGTCGCGTCCTTTACTCGCGAAACCGATAAAGTGAGCGTTAAGCTCGATAATGGCGAATGTATTGAAGGCCAATTGTTGGTGGCTGCAGATGGTTCGCGCTCGGCGCTTGCCGCGCAGTGTGGCGTGACCTGGCAGCAGCAGGATTATCGGCAAGTGGCGGTGATCGCCAATATCATCACATCGCAGTCCCATAATGGCCGTGCTTTTGAGCGTTTTACCGAGCATGGGCCGCTGGCAATGTTACCGATGTCTGATGGGCGCTGTTCGCTGGTGTGGTGCCATCCTCTGGCGGCTCAGGCTGACATTGCGCAGTGGGATGACGAGCGGTTCTGCAATGAACTGCAACGCGCATTTGGCTGGCGGCTTGGTCGCATCACACATGCCGGTGTGCGCTCGCAATATCCGCTGGCGCTGACCACCGCTTCGCAGCCGGTTTCGCACCGCGTTGCGCTGGTGGGAAATGCCGCGCAAACTTTGCATCCGATTGCCGGGCAGGGATTTAACCTGGGTTTACGCGATGTGATGTCGCTGGCTGAAAACCTGGCAATGGCACATGAAGCATCTCAGGATATTGGCAGTTACGGCGTTTTGGTTGAATATCAGCAGCGCCGTTATGAAGATAAAAATGCCACCATTGGCGTGACCGATGGCTTAGTTCGGCTGTTCGCCAATCATTGGGCTCCGCTGGTTGTTGGACGAAATCTTGGGCTGATAGCGATGGAACATTTTACTCCTGCACGTGATGCGCTGGCGCAGCGTACGCTAGGCTGGGTTGCGCGTTAAAACCTGCCACCAGCCTTATTTATTTGCCATTTTGCCCCGGGAATGTGCTCGAAATCCTCACGTACTTTAGTACGCTCCGGCTTCTCCGCGCACTCCCGATCCAAACTGGTTGCAACATATACGCCTGGTGAGCAGGTTTAAGAATGTTAAAGGAGAGTCAATTTGCAAAGCGTTGATGTGGCGATTGTTGGTGGTGGCATGGTTGGGCTGGCGGTTGCCTGTGGCTTGCAAGGCAGTGGTTTGCGTGTTGCGGTGCTGGAGAACCATCTCCCAAAGCCGCTGGCACCTGAATCTGCACCCGCTTTGCGTGTTTCGGCCATCAATGCTGCCAGCGAAAAATTGCTCACTCATCTTGGTGCATGGCCAAAAATTGTTGCCCAACGTGCCAGTTGCTATCACGGCATGGAAGTGTGGGATCAAGACAGCTTCGGGCATATCGCTTTTGACGATAAATCCTTTGGTTTCAGCCATCTTGGCCACATTATCGAAAACTCGGTAATTCATCATGCATTGTGGCAACGAGCTGAGCAGTGCAGTGATGTCACCCTAATGGCTCCTGCCGAATTACAACAGGTTGCGTGGGGTGAAAACGAGGCGTTCATAACGCTGAAAGACGGCTCAATGCTCACCGCGCGTTTGGTCGTCGGGGCTGATGGTGCCAACTCCTGGCTGCGCAACCAGGCCGATATCCCGCTCACTTTTTGGGATTATCGCCATCATGCTTTGGTTGCCACCATCCGTACCGCCGAACCCCATGAAGCAGTGGCTCGTCAGGTGTTTCATGGCGAAGGGATTTTGGCCTTCCTGCCATTAAGTGACCCGCATTTATGTTCAATTGTCTGGTCATTGCCGCCGCTGGAAGCTGAACGTTTGCAACAGGCAAGCGATGAAGAATTTAACCAGGCGCTGTCCGTAGCATTCAATATGCGCCTTGGTTTGTGCAGTGTTGAAAGCGAACGCCAGGTGTTCCCGCTGACAGGCCGTTACGCGCGCAATTTTGCGGCTCACCGTCTGGCGCTGGTTGGCGATGCGGCACACACCATTCATCCGTTAGCTGGGCAAGGTGTGAATCTTGGGTTTATGGATGCCGCTGAACTAATTGAGGAAGTGCGTCGTTTGCATCGCCAGGGCAAAGACATCGGGCAGTATTTGTATCTGCGTCGCTACGAGCGTAGCCGTAAACATAGTGCGGCGATGATGCTTGCCAGCATGCAGGGTTTCCGCGATCTGTTTGCCGGCAGCAATCCGGCGAAGAAATTGCTGCGCGATATCGGTCTGAAACTGGCGGATACGCTTCCGGGTGTAAAACCGCAACTTGTTAAGCAGGCGATGGGCCTACACGATTTACCGAATTGGTTAAGATAACTACGTCACATTTCCCTTTCCTTTTATTGGAAAGGGAAACACCCTCCTCATTTGAAAAATTCTAATCTCACCTGTTATTTCGGATTACTTTTTCTCATCCCGCATTTTTAGCGATGTAGTGAATTTGTTTCTGAAATGGTCGTAAATGTTAGCTAACGCTAAATTCTGACTTAAACACTTCCTGTTTATGCGTAGCGACTCGCATTTTTACAGTCGAATGCTCTGCACCATGTGCCTGCGATTTTGGTCATAAGCTAATGCAATGACCGTTTGAGCCTTATGGTTTACTCCCTCATTCAATGGTAAGTTCAGGCAAAAGGTAACGTTTGCGTCGCTATCGGGATCGGTGGCGATGCTGGGTTTCGTCTGACGAAAAGAAAAGCGAACAGCGCTTTTCAACCAGATGGTTAAAGAGGAAAAAATGACTCAAAAGACCCCTTTGTTTGATCAGCACAATCTCTGCGGTGCGCGCATGGTGGATTTCCACGGCTGGATGATGCCATTGCACTATGGCTCGCAGATTGATGAGCACTATGCCGTGCGCAACGATGCCGGGATGTTTGATGTCTCCCACATGACCATCGTTGACCTGAAAGGTGCCCGTACTCGCGAATTCCTGCGTTATCTCGTCGCCAACGACGTAGCCAAACTGACCCAGCCGGGTAAAGCCCTCTACACCGCCATGCTCAATGCCTCCGGCGGTGTTATCGATGACCTGATTATCTATTTCCAGACCGAAGACTTCTTCCGCCTGGTGGTGAACTCTGCCACCCGCGAAAAAGATCTGGCCTGGATTAATCAACACGCCGAACCGTTCGCGGTTGAAGTCAGCGTGCGTGATGATCTTTCACTGATTGCTGTGCAAGGGCCAAACGCTCAGGCTAAAGCCGCGCAGCTATTTACTGAAGAACAACGCAAAGCGGTTGCTGGCATGAAACCATTCTTTGGTGTTCAGGCGGGCGATCTGTTTATTGCGACCACCGGTTATACCGGTGAGGCGGGCTATGAAATTGCCATGCCAAACGAAAAAGCTGCCGAATTTTGGGCGCAACTGGTCGAGATTGGCGTGAAACCTTGCGGCCTTGGCGCGCGTGACACGCTGCGTCTGGAGTCCGGTATGAACCTGTATAGCCAGGAAATGGATGAGAGTGTTTCTCCATTGGCCGCGAATATGGGTTGGACTATCGCCTGGCAGCCTGAAGACCGTGATTTTATTGGCCGTGAAGCCCTGGAGAGCCAGCGTGAGAAAGGCACGGACCAGCTTGTTGGCTTGATCATGACGGAAAAAGGCGTATTACGTAATGAGCTGCCTGTTCGTTTTACTGATGAATCAGGCAACATCCGTGAAGGCGTTATCACCAGCGGGACCTTCTCGCCGACGTTAGGTTACAGCATTGCTCTGGCACGCGTTCCTGCGGGCATTGGCGAAACCGCCATTGTTCAAATCCGCAACCGAGAAATGCCGGTCAAAGTAACCAAACCAATTTTTGTTCGCGGCGGTAAAGCTGTCGCGCAGTGAATTTGAAATCAGGAGAAAAACAATGAGCAATGTGCCGAACGAATTGAAATACAGCAAAGAACACGAGTGGCTGCGTAAAGAAGCTGATGGTACTTACACCATTGGTATCACCGAGCACGCGCAAGAGCTGCTGGGCGATATGGTGTTTGTCGACCTGCCAGAAGTGGGCGCAACAGTCAGCACTGGTGATGATTGCGCCGTTGCCGAATCTGTAAAAGCGGCTTCCGATATTTACGCGCCAATCAGCGGTGAAATCATCGCAGTCAACACTGAGCTGAGCGACTCGCCTGAGCTAATCAACAGCGAGCCATACGCGGCGGGCTGGATCTTCAAGATCAAAGCGAGCGACGAGTCCGAACTGGATGGTTTGCTGGATGCAACCGCGTACGAAGCCTTACTCGAAGACGAATAAATCTTTTATCCCCTCATCCTCTCGGGTGAGGGGAAACACTTCAGGAATCACCGCTCATGACCCAGTCTTTACGTCAGCTTGAAAATCACGAAGCGTTTATCGACCGCCACATTGGACCAGACGCACAGCAGCAACACGAAATGCTGGAGACGGTGGGCGCTCGTTCGTTAAACGAGCTGATCGCTTCGATCGTTCCGGCTGATATCCAGCTTGCCGAGCCACCACAGGTGGGTGAGGCTGCAACTGAATTCGCGGCCCTGGCTGAATTAAAGACCATCGCCAGCCGTAACAAGCGCTTTAAAACGTATATCGGCATGGGTTATACCGCGGTGCAAACTCCGCCGGTGATTCTACGTAACATGCTGGAAAATCCAGGCTGGTATACCGCGTACACGCCGTATCAACCTGAAGTATCCCAAGGCCGTCTTGAAGCTCTGCTTAATTTCCAGCAAGTGACGCTGGATCTTACTGGCCTTGATATCGCCTCGGCTTCTTTGCTGGACGAAGCGACTGCCGCTGCCGAAGCCATGGCCATGGCCAAGCGCGTCAGCAAACTGAAAAACGCCAACCGCTTCTTTGTTGCCGCTGACGTACACCCGCAAACGCTGGATGTGGTGCGCACCCGTGCTGAAACCTTTGGTTTTGACGTGATTGTTGACGACGCTGCGAAAGTGCTGGATCACCAGGACGTGTTCGGTGTGCTGTTGCAACAAGTGGGCACCACCGGCGAAGTACATGATTACAGCGCGCTAATTAGCGAATTGAAACAACGTAAAGTCATCGTGAGCGTTGCCGCTGACTTTATGACGCTGGTTCTGCTGACCGCACCAGGCAAGCAAGGTGCCGACATTGTGTTTGGTTCCGCACAGCGTTTCGGCGTGCCAATGGGCTACGGTGGCCCGCATGCCGCATTCTTTGCTGCACGCGATGAATTCAAGCGTTCCATGCCAGGCCGTATTATCGGCGTTTCTCGCGATGCCGCGGGCCGCACCGCGCTGCGCATGGCGATGCAAACTCGCGAGCAACATATCCGCCGCGAAAAAGCGAACTCCAACATTTGTACTTCCCAGGTTCTGCTGGCAAACATCGCCAGCCTGTATGCGGTGTTCCACGGCCCGGCTGGCCTGAAACGCATTGCAGGGCGCATTCATCGCCTGACCGATATTCTGGCTTCTGGCCTGCAACAAAAAGGGCTGGTGCTGCGTCATAAACATTGGTTCGACACTTTGTGTGTCGAAGTCACCGATAAAGCTGGTGTGCTGGCTCGTGCCGAAGCCAATGAAATCAACCTGCGCAGCGATATTCTTAACGCGGTTGGCATTACGCTTGATGAAGCGACCACCCGCGAAGATGTTCAGGCGCTGTTCACCGTTTTACTGGGTGACAACCACGGTCTGGATATCGACAAACTCGACCAAAACGTGGCGGGCGATAGCCTGTCTGTTCCGAAAGGAATGCTGCGTGAAGATGCGATCCTGACGCATCCGGTGTTCAATCGCTACCACAGCGAAACTGAAATGATGCGCTATATGCACTCGCTCGAGCGCAAAGATCTGGCGTTGAATCAGGCGATGATCCCGCTGGGTTCCTGCACCATGAAGCTGAATGCTGCGGCTGAGATGATCCCAATCACCTGGCCGGAATTTGCTGAACTGCACCCGTTCTGCCCGGCAAACCAGGCGGAAGGTTATCACCAGATGATCTCCCAACTATCTGACTGGCTGGTGAAACTGACCGGTTACGACGCGCTTTGTATGCAGCCAAACTCTGGGGCTCAAGGTGAATATGCGGGTCTGCTGGCGATTCGTCGCTACCACGAAAGCCGCAACGAAGGCAGCCGTAATCTATGCCTGATCCCAAGCTCTGCGCACGGTACAAACCCGGCATCAGCGCAAATGGCGGGTATGGAAGTGGTGGTGGTCGCCTGTGATAAACAAGGTAACATCGATCTTCACGATCTGCGTCTTAAAGCAGAGCAAGCGGGCGATGCGCTGTCTTGTATCATGGTGACTTACCCGTCTACCCATGGTGTGTATGAAGAAACCATCCGCGAAGTCTGCCAGATTGTGCATCAATTCGGCGGCCAGGTTTACCTGGATGGTGCGAACATGAACGCACAGGTGGGGATTACTTCACCGGGCTATATCGGCGCGGATGTTTCGCACCTCAACCTGCACAAAACCTTCTGTATTCCACACGGCGGTGGCGGCCCAGGTATGGGTCCAATTGGGGTGAAAGCGCACCTGGCTCCGTTCGTACCAGGCCACAGCGTGGTGCAAATTGAAGAGATGTTAACCCAGCAGGGCGCGGTTTCCGCAGCACCGTTTGGTAGTGCATCAATTCTGCCAATCAGCTGGATGTACATCCGCATGATGGGCGCGCAGGGGCTGAAAAAGGCAAGCCAGACGGCGATCCTGAATGCTAACTATATTGCGACTCGCCTGAAATCCGCCTTCCCGATTCTTTATACCGGGCGCAGTGGCCATGTGGCGCATGAATGTATTCTCGATATTCGCCCACTGAAAGAAGAGACTGGCATCAGCGAGCTGGATATTGCTAAGCGACTGATTGACTTCGGTTTCCATGCGCCAACTATGTCTTTCCCGGTTGCGGGTACGTTGATGGTTGAGCCAACCGAGTCAGAAAGCAAACTGGAGCTGGATCGCTTTATCGACGCGATGCTGACTATCCGCACTGAAATCGACCGTGTTGCGCGTGGTGAATGGCCGCTGGAAGACAACCCGCTGGTTAATGCGCCGCACACGCAGGACGAAATCGTGGCTGACTGGACGCATCCATATACCCGCGAATTGGCGGTGTTCCCGGTAGGCCATAGCAACAAATACTGGCCAACAGTGAAACGTCTGGATGATGTATACGGCGACCGCAATCTGTTCTGCTCTTGTGTGCCGATGAGCGAATATCAGTAATATTTATCCCGCTATATACTCTTAAGGGCACTTCGGTGCCCTTTGTTTTATCTGTAGATCAGGAGGCAAAATGGGTGTGGTTCTGGTAACGGGCGCAAGTCGTGGCATTGGTAGGGCGACTGCTATCCTGTTGGCACAGGCTGGCTACAAAGTCGTGATTAATTATCAGCAAAGCAAACAAGCCGCTGATGAAGTGGTAAGTATTATTCGTGCGCACAGCGGCAAGGCACTTGCCATCAAAGCGGATATTGCTGATGAACTTCAAGTGATGGCGATGTTCGTAGAAATCGACAATGCTTTCGGGCCGGTGACCGCGCTGGTCAACAACGCCGGGATTTTGTTCCAGCAATCCACCATTGAAGAACTGACGGCAGAACGTATTAATCGCGTGCTGGCGACTAACGTCACCGGCTATTTTCTCTGCTGCCGTGAAGCCGTAAAACGCATGTCGTTTCGCCACGGTGGAAAAGGGGGCGCGATTGTTAATGTGTCGTCTGCCGCGGCACGTTTAGGTGCACCGGGCGAATATGTTGATTATGCGGCGTCGAAAGGTGCGGTAGACACGTTAACCACCGGGCTTTCTTTGGAAGTTGCTGCGCAGGGTATTCGTGTAAATGGCGTGCGGCCAGGTTTTATCTATACCGAAATGCATGCTTCTGGTGGTGAACCCGGGAGAGTCGACCGCGTAAAAGATCTCTTGCCGATGAAACGTGGTGGCCAGCCAGAAGAGGTCGCGCAGGCCATCGCCTGGTTGCTAAGCGATAACGCCTCTTACGTGACGGGAAGTTTCCTGGATTTAGCGGGCGGCAGATAAAATCAATGGCAGTCACCTGAATGTTCGGTGAACTGCCATTATTCAGGTTATTACTTTTTACCCATCTCGTCTTTAGCCATATTGTCCTTAGACATATGATCCTTAGACATGCCGTCTTTTGACATATTGTCTTTCGACATGCAGTCTTTTTTCATACTGTCTTTAGAGCAGTCATGGGACATTTTCTCCATGTTATCTTTGGCCATATTATCTTTAGCCATATTATCGGCAGCATTTGCAGCCGTTACGCCAAAGAATAATGCTGAGCACATCAGAGCTGTGTAGAGTTTTTTCATTTTTTATATCCTCGTCGTTTAATTAACTACAGTGATTAATGATACCCAAAATAATTCGAGTGACAGTCAACGTAGCTGTCGCTTGAATTATGAAGGGTATTAACTTCCTCCGAACCAATTATAACCCTGATCCTCCCAATAACCTCCGGGATAACGATTGGTGACTTCCATAACCAAAATATGCTTTGGGTTTTTATAACCTAACTTGGTTGGCATTCTTAATTTCATGGGGAAACCATATTTACGTGGCAATATTTCTCCGTCGTAAGTTAATGCAATAATGGTTTGTGGATGTAACGCTGTTGCCATATCAATGCTGGTGTAGTAATCGTCAGCGCATTTGAAACTGACGTAACGGGCGTTTAAATCGGCACCAATGCCTTTGAGAAATAGCGAGAACGGCACGCCGTCCCATTTGCCAATGGCACTCCATCCTTCAACACATATATGCCGTGTCACCTGACTGACCTGCGCCATCTGGTGCAGTTGGGCGAGTGTCCACGGGCGTTTATCAGCCACTAAACCGGCGATTTCCAGGCGGTATGCGTCGCCATTAACCACAGGTGCTTCCTCTTCACTGTAAAAAGCATTGAAGGGGAATGGGCGTGTCATCATACTTTCCGGATAAACCGGAGCCAGGTCATTGGCATTAAATAACCAGCCTTGCACCCGGTCATTAAAGCGTGAAATACGGCTTAATGTGTTTTCTACCGATTGATTATCACTAATATCGCAACCGGTTAGCATCATCAAACCACCCAGCGTTAAACCTTGTTTTAAAAAACGACGGCGGCCTTCTGATGATAACTGCTTATTAATTTCTTTCGTGGCATCGTGAATAATGACTGCTTTATCGGAGTCAGAGAAAAGCTTATTTTTATTGTTCATCTTTTTCCCTTATCGCCCACGCAGCATAGCGAGTAAAGTTTTTGGCACCAGCGCCACCATAATTAGGTGAATGACGACAAACCCCACCATTCCAGACATGGCATAAAAATGAATAAAACGCGCGTTGTCATAACCACCCAATAATTCGCGTAATAGTGGAAACTGCACTGATTTCCAAATCACCAGGCCTGAACAAACAAGAATGATCCCGTCGAATATCACGAACAAATACGCCAGTTTTTGTACGGTGTTGTAGTGGCTAAGATCTTCATGAGCTAACTTTCCGCGCAGTGCTGCAACAAAATCTTTGATTAACTCGCGTGGCGACAAAGGCCAGAATTTGCGTTTCAGGCGACCGCTGAAAATATTAATCAGCAGATAAACCACGCCATTAATGCCAAAGAGCCACATTCCTGCGAAATGCCACTGCAACGCACCGCCTAACCAACCACCGAGGGTTAACTCAGCTGGAAAAGTAAAATTAAACAGCGGCGAGGCGTTATAAATCCGCCATCCGCTTGCCACCATGACAAGCATCGCTAGTGCATTCAACCAGTGGCAAATCCTCAACCACATCGGATGAACGATAATGGGTTTAACCTGAAACGTTGGAGTATCCATCGTTTTATTTCCGGTTATTGCGTTGAAATGAGTGTGGCCTAAATCTGTTCGCCAAAGCCTCACGAAAAGTTAAATTAAATGTGATAACTCCACACCCGTTTGTTGTATAGACTTCCTTTAACGCAGGTATAAAAGGCGAAGTGATGAAGCCCAAAAAGTTACTAATCGTCGAGGATGACGAAAATATTGCAGAGCTCTTGCAACTCCATTTGCGAGAAGAAGGCTATGAGATTGTCCATGCGGCCGATGGTTCGCAGGGCCTGGAATTGCTTAAGCAGGGTGGATGGGATGCCTTGATTTTGGATCTTATGCTGCCTGGCGTTGATGGCCTGGAAATATGTCGCCATGCCCGCACCATGACACGCTATACGCCGATCGTGATGATCAGCGCGCGCTCAAGCGAAACACATCGGGTTTTGGGGTTGGAATTGGGCGCGGATGATTACCTGGCTAAACCGTTTTCTATGCTGGAGTTGGTGGCTCGTGTGAAAGCACTATTCCGCCGCCAGGAAGCGATGAGCCAGAACCTCATGCAGGATGCAGGAACACTGACTTTTGAAAGACTTACGATTGACCCACTGGCGCGAGATGTGCGCCTCAGACAACAACCTGTTGAACTGACACCGCGTGAGTTTGACTTGCTGTGGTTTTTTGCCAAACACCCTGGCAAAGTTTTCTCACGGCTGAATTTGCTCAACCAGGTTTGGGGTTATCAGCACGAAGGTTATGAACATACGGTAAACACGCACATCAATCGGCTGCGCATCAAGATTGAAGATAACCCCGCAGAACCTGAATTCATTCTGACGGTGTGGGGAAAAGGATATAAATTCATCGCACCGCGACACGAGTAAAACATGCGAAAACTCACTCTTTCACAGCGCCTGACTCTGGTTTTTGCGTTGTTGCTCATCACCTCTTGCTCCCTGCTGGGGTGGTTGCAAATTCGCACCAGCACGCAATACAGTCAGGCGGTGATTCAACAACTTTCAGGTTCACTGGCTGAACATATCAACCAGAGCTACCCGCTGCTTGGGCAAGATGGCCTGAATAATGATTCGGTGCGCACGCTGTTTGATCATCTGATGACGGTGAACCCAAGCGTTGAAGTTTATCTGTTGGATGATAAAGGCAACATCATTGGCGATGCCGCACCGCCGGATCATATTAAACGCCGTCAAGTCGATCTGGAGCCGATCCAGTCAGCTCTTAACGATCGGCAGTATCCGATCTACGGTGATGATCCACGCAGTATCGATGGCAAAAAAGTTTTTAGCGTGGCCCCGATGCGGCAAAACGGGCAGGTGAAAGGCTATCTGTATGTCATTTTGCTCGGTGAAAATTACAATGCGCTTGCCAGCGACGCGCAGTCGAATACGTTGTTTAAAGTGGTTCTGCTCTCTATCAGCCTGGTTGCATTGCTTGGACTAATTGTTGGTGGACTGGCATTTCGCTGGATTACTCGGCCACTGCGCTCGCTTTCACGTCAGGTTAATGCGCTGGAAACCGGTGGCATGGCGGAAATGCAGGCGATGGCCGCGCTCCCCTCCGAAAAAGTACACAGCAATGATGAAATTAGCCTATTACGCCAGGGGGTTATCATGATGGCGCGGCGGATTTCGGAACAGTGGCACCGTCTTTCGCAGCAAGACCAGTTGCGCCGTGAGTTTATCGCCAATATTTCTCATGACCTGCGCACGCCGTTAACCTCACTTCACGGTTATCTGGAAAGCTTATCTGTTATGTCAGCAACACTTTCCGAAGCTGAGAAAAAACGGTATCTGGAAATCGCTTTAGCGCAGAGCCAGAAAGTACGGACTCTTGCACAATCATTATTTGAACTCGCGCGTCTGGAATACGGCGTTGTGAAGCCGCAGAAAGAGCATTTTTGTCTGAGCGAGTTGCTGCAGGATGTCTTCCAGAAATTCGAACTTATGACGCAAACTCGTCAGTTGCAACTGGTGGCCGATATTCAGCCTGGCTTGCCGTTAATTGATGCGGATTTGGGGATGATCGAGCGGGTGCTGACTAACTTGCTCGACAATGCGATTCGCCATACGCCAGAGCAAGGAACTGTCGCGGTTCGATTGTGGAAAGAGGGCGAAAAGGTGATGGTGCAAATTAGCGATAGTGGGCCGGGTATCCCACAGGAACTGAAAGAGGGATTGTTTGTACGCCCGTCGATTATCAATCAGTCACATATTAGAGTTGGTGGATTAGGGCTGATGATTGTGCGCCAGATGCTGCAACTGCACGGCAGCGATATTGCGCTGGTGGAAAGACCAGAAACCGGTGCCTGCTTCCGTTTTGGGTTGCCTACCTGAATTAAAAGCGCCCCGCAAATGGGGGCGCAAGATTGATCAAATTAATCAGAGGTTTTCGCCGTTACTAGCAATCACTTCTTTGTACCAGTTAAAGCTCTTCTTGCGTGAGCGGGACATATCGCCAGTACCATCATCGTGCTTGTTCACATAGATAAAGCCGTAGCGTTTGCTGTACTGACCGGTGGTGAACGAAACACAGTCGATACAGCCCCATGGGGTATATCCCATCAAATCTACGCCGTCATACGTGACCGCTTTCATCATTTCGGAAACATGAGCTTTCAGATAATCAATGCGGTAATCGTCGTTGATTGAGCCATCTTCTTCCACTTTGTCATAAGCGCCAAAACCATTCTCAACGATGAACAGTGGTTTCTGGTAGCGTTCATACAGCTCACAGAGCGCGTAACGCAGGCCAACCGGGTCAATTTGCCAACCCCAATCAGACGCTTTAACGTGCGGGTTCGGTACGCTGCCCTGGAAGCCAGATAGTGCATCACCACTACCGCCTTCAGCCTTCACGGCGTTAGTCATGTAATAGCTGAAGCCGAGGTAATCGCATACACCTTCACGCAGGATTTGCTCATCGCCTGCTTCCATTTTGATATTGAATTCGCGGCGTTCCCACTCGTTCAACACGTAAGAAGGGTAGTAACCACGCAGTTGCACGTCGGTGAACACATAACGTTCGCGCATGGATTCCTGGGCGTACATTTGATCTTCTGGTTTGCAGGAGAAAGGATACAGCGGCACCATCGCCAGCATGCAGCCAATTTGCATCTCAGGGTTGATACGGTGACCAATTTTCACCGCCATCGCACTTGCGACGAACTGGTGATGGAGGACCTGATACATCACTTCTTCCGGGTTATCGTGTTCGGTGTAAACCACGCCGGAGCAGCAATAACCAAACAGCGGCGCTCGCCAGTTGCGCTGGTTATTGATTTCGTTGAAGGTCATCCAGTATTTCACTTTGCTCTTGTAGCGTTCAAACACCACTTCGGCAAAACGAACAAAGAAATCGACCACTTTACGGTTGGTCCAGCCACCGTATTCGGTAACCAGATGGTGTGGCATTTCAAAGTGGGATAGGGTGATAACCGGCTCAATGTTGTATTTCAGCAACTCATCGAACATGTCGTCATAGAATTTCAGCCCTTCTTCATTAGGCTGAAGTTCGTCGCCTTTCGGGAAAATACGCGTCCAGGCGATTGAGGTGCGGAAGCATTTGAAGCCCATCTCTGCAAACAGCGCGATGTCTTCTTTGTAACGGCCATGGAAATCGATGGCTTCATGGTTCGGGTAATATTTTCCAGGGATAACTTCCTGAGTGATTTCACGCGGCACGCCATGAGCGCCACCGGTTAGCACATCACAGATACTTGGGCCTTTACCTTCTTTGTTCCAGCCACCTTCAACCTGGTGTGCAGCAACTGCACCGCCCCATAAAAAATCTTTCGGTAAAGTCAGTTTTTTCATATTTTGTAATCTCACTGTCAGTGCCAGAAATAATGTGGGATACATCACAAAATGGCAGCGCATTAATAAGCTCTGGTCTGGAGTCTAGCAAATGAGATTTAATTGTCACGATATAACAAATCACGATTCATGTGATTTGTTACACGGAAAAAACAGGCTGTTTTTTTATGCCATTTTCTTAGCCAATTTACGGCCTATGGTCTCTAAAATATAAATGACAGGGATTTGCGTGGTGATGTCATACACCCCGCCGACGCGTGTAAGTGGAATGTGCCAGGAGATATTAAAGTCAGCAAGCTTCGCCAGCGCTGAGTTCTCGTGGCTGGTAATGGAGAGCACTTTACAGTTGTGCAGGCTGAACTGGCTGGCGAAGCGCAGGATCTCTTCTGTTTCACCGGAGACTGAAAGAACAATTGCCAGGGCATTTTTCGCCATATCATTAGTGACTGGGAAATAAGGGTCATCAATATGGTTACTAAATTTTCCGACATTAGAAAAGAAACGTGCACCATATTTAGCCAAAGCACCCGAAGTACCTGCTCCGACAAATATAATTCGTTCTGATGAACAAATAATATCAACTGCCTGATCAATTAAATTATCAAACTCTTCATTATTAGTGCTTTTAAAAAAGCTGATTATTTCACTCGGGCCAAAATTAACCAGCTGCTCATCATTTTGCTCAAGATACAATTTAAAGCGCACACGAAATTCAGAATAGCCTTCGCAATTTAGCTTGCGGCAAAAACGCAGCACTGTTGTCGTGGAAACACCCACCGCATCAGCCAACTCGCGGATTGTCATGTACATCACTTTGTCACGATTTTTGATGACAAAATTATAGACCAGCATTTCCAGGCCATTGAGATTGGCAATTGCTGCATGAGTAAACATCTGGGTCTTCCCGAATTAAATTAACCAGCCTTTTTCTTGCGCTGAATATAAATGACCGACGACATGTTGCCATAATTCGGGCCAGCTTTCGCCCACCAGCGCGTTGCGCTTCAACACTTGTTCGAGCGAAATTCCATTCTCGCGCCAGCTTTGCCCATCGTTATGCAAATTTTGCAGGATAGGGAGGATTCTATCGAGTGCTCCTGCAAAGCGAGAATCGGCGGTGGCACCGGCTTCATATTCCAGCCATAGCTGTAAAAACAGAGTGCTCTGTGGTTCAGGTAACAATCCAAACAACCTTTCAGCTGCGATGGCTTCTTTCTCGGCAATGGCTGCGCGAGCGGCAAGGTCATAAACCAGGACATCACCGACATCTATCTCGACGATATCATGCAGTAATGCCATCTGGACGACGCGGCAAATATCAACATTTTCTGGAGCGAAGGGAGCAAGACTCATGGCTGCTACGGCAAAATGCCAGCTATGTTCAGCGGAGTTCTCGGGGCGACCATGACCGATAATCTTAGTACGGCGCTCAACAAGTTTTAGCTTGTCGATCTCCATCAGAAAGTTAATCACTTCACTCATTGCGCCGAAAGCTAGCTGCGTCATCCTGGTGCTCCATTAGTAAATTATTGGTGTGAATATATTGTATCGATACCGTTATAAATTTTGATTGATTTATTTTAGCGTACAGGTGTTAGCTGGAATCGTTCTCAGCTATGCTCTACCCATCATTCTTCGAGCTGCCTACGCGTTGGTCTTCCTCGTTCAGCCCCGTCACTTACTCAAGTAAGCTCCAGGGGACTCACTGCGTCGCCGCCTTTATGCAACTCGAATTATTTTGGGTAGAGTTGCGATGCATTATCCATTTTTTGTCTCACCGGGAGTTGCCATATGTCTGACAAACCATTGATAGCGAAAGGATATTCAATGGCGGAGGAAATCGCCAACAGTATTAGCCATGGTATAGGACTGGTTTTTGGGATTGTCGGGCTGGTTTTGTTACTGATACAGGCGGTTGATGCTAACGCAAGTGTGACAGCAATAACCAGTTATAGCCTGTACGGCGGCAGCATGATTTTGCTGTTTCTCGCATCAACGTTGTATCACGCGATTCCCCATCAACCCGCCAAGCGCTGGCTGAAAAAATTTGACCACTGCGCAATTTATTTATTGATAGCCGGGACGTATACGCCCTTTTTACTCGTGGGCCTGGATTCGCCACTGGCGCGTGGACTGATGGTTGTGATTTGGGGGCTGGCGTTGGCCGGTATTCTCTTTAAGCTCACTATCGCTCATCGCTTTAAAGTTTTGTCATTAGTGACTTATCTGCTGATGGGCTGGTTATCGTTGGTAGTTATTTATCAGATGGTAATTAAACTCGCACCGGGCAGTGTAACGCTGTTGGCAGTTGGCGGGGTGATTTACTCGCTGGGAGTGATTTTCTACGTCTGCAAGCGTATTCCCTACAACCATGCAATCTGGCACGGTTTTGTGCTCGGCGGCAGTGTATGCCACTTCCTTGCGATTTATCTCTATATTCATTAATTATCCGTCGCCCCATGTGCAGGGCGACGGCGGGTTGTTTTACTCATCTTCTAACGAATATGGCAGTCGCTCAATAACCAGCTCGCTGCCGACATCATCACGAACGCGCAGCACGCTATTGGCTTCCAGATCGTTGTTCATCACAACCTGAACCAATACTCGCCCATCATCAAGCTGGCTGGCTGCCAGTACCGTACCGGTGCGACGCCAGTTATCACCCATTTTCAACTCCAGGTCTTCACCAGCTTCCGGTAAGCGGCTGGCTTTGCCTGCGAGATACCATAGAGCACGCTTGTTAGCGCCACGGAATTTCGCACGAGCCACCATTTCCTGACCGGTGTAACAACCTTTTTTGAAGCTGATACCGCCCAGCGCCTGAAGGTTCGTTGCCTGTGGGATGAACTGCGCGCTGTTAACCGGTTCAATAACCGGAATACCGGCTTCAATCTCCAGAGCTAACCATTGCTGGCTGTCGTTACGCTGTGCTTCACCCTGTAATTTTTCAGCCAGTATTTGCGCGGTAGATTCATCAGTTACCAGCATGAAACGCTCGGCAGGTAAGTTGAACCATAGGAGCGTGGTAGCACCTTCTTGTACAACCGGATTCTCTGCATCAGGCAAGGTGGCAAAGAGATTAGCCAGCGCAGCGCGAGCCTGGAAACCTGCAACGCCCATCAGCACGCTTTCATCATCTGGAGCGATGGTGACTTTGGAAAATACTGCATATTTTTTTAGCTCAACAAGCTGCGCATCACGCAGGTTTCGGCGCTCAATCAAGGCAAAACCCTCGCCACGATGGAACAGGCGCAGGTTGCTCCACATTTTCCCTTTCGCGTCACAATGCGCGCAAAGTGTGTGCTGATTTGCAGCCAGTTGTGCAACGTCGGTCGTGACCTGGCCTTGTAGGTAGGTTTCTGCATCTTTGCCTGTCACGCTTGCCAGTGCCCAATCATCAAGAGTCATGAGTGTTAGCGGCAGGCGGGCTGCGGCCGTAGGCTGACGCGGAGGAAATGGAGTGAAAGCCATAGTTATGTCCCTGGGTTTTGAGCAAATGAATTGGCTCAATGGTAAAAGAGCCATTTGGCAATGCAAGCAGTTTGATAACGCGAGTTGTGCGCTTACGCGTTTTCTCGCAAGGTTAATGCAACAGCAACGCATTACAGATTTTTCTCACGATAAAGCGCGCAAACGGTAACATTCATTTAATGCGTGCCATAAAAACACGTTACACTAACATTTGTACCTACTTTGTCAGAGAACCAGGAAAGAGCACATGGATATCAATAACAAAGCCCGGATTCATTGGGCGTGCCGCCGGGGAATGCGCGAGCTGGATATTTCGATTATGCCATTCTTCGAATATGAATATGACTCGTTAAGCACTGAGGATAAGCAGTTGTTTGTCCGTTTGCTGGAAAGCGATGATCCAGACCTGTTCAATTGGTTAATGAATCATGGCAAACCGGCAGATACAGAGCTGGAACGGATGGTGACACTGATTCAGACACGGAATAAAGAACGTGGTCCTGTGGCAATCTGATCTTCGCGTCTCCTGGCGTGCACAATGGCTGTCTCTTTTGGCTCATGGTCTGGTCGCCCTATTAGTGCTGCTAATGCCGTGGCCGATGAGCTATACGCTAATCTGGATGCTGCTACTTTCGCTGGTTGTATTTGACAGTGTGCGCAGCCAGCGGCGCATCCATGCCTGCCAGGGCGAAATGAAACTTCTGACCGACTACCATCTGCGTTGGCAAAACCAGGAGTGGGAAATCGTTGGTTCCCCTTGGGTTTTACGCAGTGGCATGATGCTGCGCTTACGACGAGTCGGGCGCAAACGCTGCCAGCATTTATGGCTGTCCGCTGATAGCATGGACACGGGTGAGTGGCGTGATTTACGTCGCCTGATGCTGCAACAACAGGCGAGTGGAAGTGGGGAAGCTTAAACAGCTTTCAGGCAAAATGTTCGGCCATTTCCGCAAGAATTTGCTCACACCAGGTTTCGATTCGCTCATCGCTTAAATCGTACTGATTGGTTTCATCAAGCGCCAGGCCAACGAACAGTTGCCCATCGGCAATAACCGGTTTCGGGCTAGTAAACTCGTAACCTTCAGTTGGCCAATAGCCAATAAACTGAGCGCCGCGTGGGGCCAGTTTGTCGTGGAGCATGCCCAGAGCATCAAGGAACCATTCACCGTAGCCGAGCTGATCGCCCATGCCATAAAGCGCAACCAGTTTGCCTTCAAGATTCAGATTATCCAGTTGATCCCAGACGGCTTCCCAGTCTTCCTGTAATTCGCCGAAATCCCAGGTGGGGATACCGAGAATTAACACATCGTATTGTTCCATCATGGCTGGTGAATCATCTTTCAGATTGTGCAGTGTCACCAGTTCCGGGCCAATGATGTCACGAATTTTTTCGGCAGCCATTTCGGTGTAACAAGTGCTGGAGCCATAAAAAAGGCCAATGTTCATCGCGTTAACAACTCTTTTAAAAACGTGCAGGATTGCAAGTGTATCAGATCCCATTGTGCATCATGCATAATGGACACAATTCGCCAAATGTGAGGCTGTAGTGGAACAGGATCTGGCCCGAATCGAACAATTTCTTGATGCGCTCTGGCTTGAGCGGAATCTGGCACAAAACACGTTAGACTCCTACCGTCGGGATCTGAAGATGGTGGCGGAGTGGCTGGAACGTCACTCTCTGAGTCTGCTGAATGTGCAAACTGGCGATTTGCAGTCGCTGTTTGCTGAGCGCCTTGAAGGTGGATATAAAGCAACAAGTTCAGCGCGTATGCTGAGCGCGATTCGTCGGTTGTTTCAGTATCTCTACCGCGAAAAATTACGCGAAGATGACCCGAGTGTGATGCTTTCATCGCCCAAACTACCGCAGCGTTTGCCGAAAGATTTAAGCGAAGCGCAGGTAGAACGTCTACTGCAAGCTCCTTGTATAGATCAGCCTATTGAGTTGCGTGATAAAGCGATGCTCGAATTATTGTATGCTACCGGGCTGCGCGTATCTGAGTTAGTCGGCCTGACAATGAGTGATGTCAGCCTGCGTCAGGGTGTGGTGCGAGTCATCGGTAAAGGTAATAAAGAACGCCTGGTGCCGATGGGCGAAGAGGCGGTTTACTGGGTGGAAAACTACCTGGAGCATGGGCGGCCATGGCTGCTCAATGGCGTGTCGATTGATACTGTTTTCCCGAGCAATCGTGCCCAACAAATGACGCGCCAGACATTCTGGCATCGCATTAAGCACTATGCGGTGCAGGCTGGAATCGATAGCGAAAAGCTGTCACCGCACGTTCTGCGACACGCATTTGCCACGCATTTACTGAACCATGGTGCGGATTTGCGAGTCGTACAGATGTTGCTTGGACACAGCGATTTGTCCACCACACAAATTTATACGCATGTAGCTACTGAGCGGTTACGCCAGCTACATCAACAGCACCACCCACGAGCGTGAGTGGTAGAAGATAAGGAATCATCATGAAAAAGCGTTTGTGGCTGCTCCCATTATTAGCGGTCTCTGTGTCCGGTTTTGTTCATGCTGACGACGCAGCAATCAAGCAGTCTCTTGCTAAGTTAGGCGTGCAAAATGCTGACATTCAGTCGGCACCTGTTGCGGGCATGAAAACGGTATTAACCGATAGCGGCGTTTTGTATGTGACCGAAGACGGTAAACACGTTATTCAGGGGCCGCTGTACGATGTGAGCGGTGCGCAGCCTGTTAACGTTACCAATCAGCTGCTGGTGGGTAAACTTAAAGCGCTTGAAAAAGAGATGATCGTTTACAAAGCGCCGCAAGAGAAACACGTCATTACGGTGTTTACCGACATTACCTGCGGCTATTGTCACAAGCTGCACGAAGAGATGAAAGACTACAATGCGTTGGGGATTACCGTGCGTTATCTGGCCTTCCCACGCCAGGGCCTGCAAAGCCAGACCGAAAACGACATGAAAGGCATCTGGTGTGCAAAAGACCCTAAAAAGGCCTTCGATGCGGCGATGAAAGGCGAAGCGGTAGCTGGCGGGGCTTGCGATATGAATATCGCGAACCATTACAACCTGGGCGTGCAGTTCGGCATTCAGGGGACGCCTGCGATTGTGCTGAGTAACGGCACGGTTATTCCTGGCTATCAGGGGCCGAAAGAGATGAAGCAAATGCTGGATGCACACCAGCAACTGACCAATGTAGGTGGGTAGTTAAAGGGTGAAACAGCAAACACAACTTCGCCGCCGTACGGTCGATGAATCCGTGGTCTTACCCCAGCAATTGCACCCACTTTTAAAACGCCTTTACGCCAGCCGTGGTGTGCGCGGCGAGCAAGACCTGGAACGCAGTGTGAAGGGAATGCTCTCGTGGCAACAACTTAATGGCATGGATAAAGCCGTTGAGATACTGCATAACGCTTTCCGTGAAGGTTTGCGCATTATCGTGGTCGGTGATTTTGATGCCGATGGCGCGACCAGTACCGCGTTAAGTGTTCTGGGGTTGCGCAGCCTTGGGTGCCAAAACGTTAGCTATCTCGTACCTAACCGTTTCGACGACGGTTATGGTTTGAGCCCGGAAGTTGTGGATCAAGCTCATGCGCGTGGCGCGCAGATGATCTTGACCGTCGATAACGGGATCTCTTCCCATAGCGGTGTTGAACGAGCTCACGCACTGGGCATTCCGGTAGTCGTGACGGATCATCACCTGCCGGGGCCTGAACTTCCAGCGGCTGATGCCATCGTTAACCCAAATTTGGTTGATTGTGAGTTCCCGTCAAAATCACTTGCCGGTGTTGGCGTAGCCTTTTATCTGATGCTGGCGATGCGTGCTCATCTGCGTGATTGCGGTTGGTTTGAACAGCAGGGTCTGGCGATTCCAAACATTGCAGAACTGCTGGATCTGGTGGCGTTAGGCACCGTGGCTGACGTTGTTCCGCTTGATACCAATAACCGCATTTTGACCTGGCAGGGCTTGAGCCGTATTCGTGCAGGCAAGTGTCGCCCAGGTATTAAAGCACTGCTGGAAGTTGCTAACCGTGAGCCGCAAAAACTTGCAGCCAGCGATTTGGGCTTTGCGCTAGGTCCGCGCCTGAATGCGGCAGGGCGCCTGGACGATATGTCCGTAGGTGTGGCGCTACTGCTCAGTGAAAATATTGCTGAAGCACGGATGTTGGCCAATGAGCTGGATGCACTCAATCAGACACGTAAAGAGATTGAGCAAGGCATGCAGGTTGAAGCGCTAACGCTGTGCCAACAACTTGAGCACAGCCATGATGAGTTGCCATATGGCCTGGCGATGTACCACCCGGAATGGCATCAGGGCGTGGTCGGTATCCTGGCTTCACGTATCAAAGAGCGCTTTAACCGCCCGGTAATTGCATTTGCACCCGCGGGTGACGGCACGCTGAAAGGTTCTGGCCGCTCGGTGCAAGGCTTGCATATGCGCGATGCTCTTGAGCGTCTCGATACTCTGTATCCTGGGATGATGCTGAAATTTGGCGGCCATGCAATGGCGGCAGGTTTGTCGCTGGAAGAGGCGAAATTCGAAGAATTCCGTCAGCGCTTTGGCGATTTGATCGGCGAATGGCTTGATCCCGCATTGCTTCAGGGCGTGATTTGGTCAGACGGTGCTATTTCTGCGCAAGAGATGACGTTGGAAACCGCTGAGATGCTGCGCGATGCCGGGCCGTGGGGGCAGATGTTCCCTGAGCCATTATTTGACGGCAAATTCCGTTTGTTACAACAACGGCTGGTGGGCGAGCGTCATCTTAAAGTGATGGTTGAACCCATCGGCGGTGGACCGTTGATTGACGGCATTGCTTTTAACGTGGATACCGCATGCTGGCCGGATAACGGCGTGCGTGAAGTTGAATTGGCTTTCAAGCTGGACGTAAATGAGTTTCGCGGTAATCGCAGCGTTCAGTTGTTAATCGATCATATCTGGCCTCTATAGCCCTATTACTTGGCTATTAACGGGCAACAAAGCTATAAAAAGCGGCGTAATTCCGGTAAACTTTCCGGTCTACGACCGCATTTTCGTCTTCTGTCATCAACATAAGATAATACAGACCATGTTTGAAATTAACCCGGTAAAAAACCGCATCCAGGACCTCACTGAGCGCAGCGACGTTCTTAGGGGGTATCTTTGACTATGATGCCAAGAAAGAGCGCCTGGAAGAAGTAAACGCAGAGCTGGAACAGCCTGATGTGTGGAACGAACCTGAACGCGCGCAAGCGTTAGGTAAAGAGCGTTCCGCACTGGAAGCCATTGTCGATACATTGGACCAAATGACTCAGGGGCTGGAAGATGTTAACGGCTTGCTGGAGTTGGCCATCGAAGCCGACGACGAAGATACCTTCAATGAAACCATTGTTGAGATAGACCAGCTCGAAGCCAAACTGGCACAGCTGGAGTTCCGTCGTATGTTCTCCGGCGAATATGACAGCGCTGACTGTTATATCGATATTCAGGCAGGTTCTGGCGGCACCGAAGCGCAAGACTGGGCCAGTATGTTGATGCGTATGTATCTGCGTTGGGCAGAAGCGCGTGGCTTCAAAACCGAAATTATTGAAGAGTCTGAAGGTGAAGTTGCCGGTATTAAATCCGTGACTATTCGCATTCAGGGCGAATATGCCTTTGGCTGGTTACGTACCGAAACTGGCGTCCATCGTCTGGTCCGTAAGAGTCCGTTCGATTCCGGTGGCCGTCGCCATACCTCCTTTAGCTCCGCCTTCGTTTATCCAGAAGTGGATGACGATATTGATATCGAAATCAACCCGGCGGATCTGCGTATCGATGTGTATCGTGCATCTGGCGCAGGTGGTCAGCACGTTAACCGTACAGAATCCGCGGTGCGTATTACCCACCTTCCGACCAATACAGTGACTCAGTGCCAGAACGACCGTTCGCAGCATAAGAACAAAGATCAGGCAATGAAGCAGATGAAGGCGAAGTTATACGAGCTGGAAATGCAGAAGAAGAATGCTGAGAAGCAGTCGCTGGAAGACAATAAATCGGATATCGGCTGGGGCAGCCAGATTCGTTCTTACGTACTGGACGACTCCCGTATCAAAGACTTGCGTACAGGTGTAGAAACCCGTAACACGCAGGCGGTACTGGATGGCGATCTGGACAAATTTATCGAAGCAAGTTTGAAAGCAGGGTTATGAGGAACCAACATGTCTGAACAACAAGCACAGGGTACCGAAGCGGTCGATCTTAATAATGAACTGAAAGCACGCCGCGAGAAGCTGGCAGGCCTGCGCGAGCAGGGCATTGCTTTCCCAAATGATTTCCGTCGCGATCATACCTCAGACCAATTGCACGCTGACTTCGATGCGAAAGAGAACGAAGAGCTGGAAGAGCTGGGCATCGAAGTTGCCGTTGCTGGTCGTATGATGACTCGCCGTATCATGGGTAAAGCGTCTTTCGTTACCCTGCAAGATGTTGGTGGTCGCATTCAGCTTTACGTTGCGCGTGATGATTTGCCAGAAGGCATCTACAACGAGCAGTTCAAAAAATGGGACCTCGGTGACATCCTGGGTGCGCGCGGTAAGCTGTTCAAAACCAAAACCGGTGAGCTTTCTATTCACTGTACTGAACTGCGCCTGCTGACCAAAGCACTGCGCCCGCTACCGGATAAATTCCACGGCCTGCAGGATCAAGAAGCGCGCTACCGCCAGCGTTACCTGGATCTGATCTCTAATGACGAATCCCGCAACACCTTTAAAATTCGTTCGCAAATCATGGCTGGCGTTCGTCAGTTCATGGTGGCACGTGGATTTATGGAAGTTGAAACGCCAATGATGCAGGTTATCCCTGGCGGTGCGTCGGCTCGTCCGTTCATCACTCACCACAACGCGCTGGACATCGATATGTACCTGCGTATTGCGCCGGAACTGTATCTGAAGCGCCTGGTAGTGGGTGGTTTCGATCGCGTATTCGAGATCAACCGTAATTTCCGTAACGAAGGTATTTCTCCGCGTCACAACCCAGAGTTCACCATGATGGAACTCTATATGGCGTACGCGGATTACAAAGATCTGATCGAGCTGACCGAATCTCTGTTCCGTACTCTGGCACATGACGTGCTGGGTACTGCGCAGGTTAAGTATGGCGAAGAGATCTTTGACTTCGACCAGCCATTCGCCAAATTGACCATGCGCGAAGCCATCAAAAAATACCGCCCGGAAACTGATATTGCAGATCTGGACGATATGGGCAAAGCACTGGAAATCGCAGCAGCTATCGGCATCAAAGTCGAGAAGAGCTGGGGCCTGGGCCGTGTAGTCACCGAGATCTTCGAAGAAGTGGCTGAAAGCCACCTGATTCAGCCGACCTTCATTACTGAATACCCGGCAGAAGTTTCTCCACTGGCGCGTCGTAATGACGAAAATCCAGAAATCACTGACCGCTTCGAGTTCTTCATCGGCGGCCGTGAAATCGGTAATGGCTTCTCTGAGCTGAACGATGCAGAAGATCAGGCACAGCGCTTTGCTGACCAGGTTAATGCGAAAGACGCAGGCGACGACGAAGCGATGTTCTTCGACGAAGACTACGTAACTGCTCTGGAGCACGGCTTGCCACCAACGGCGGGTCTGGGCATTGGTATCGACCGTATGGTTATGCTGTTCACTAACAGCCACACCATCCGCGACGTTATCTTGTTCCCGGCTCTGCGCCCGGTTAAGTAAGTTGTACTCGTTCCTCCCTTCGGGGAGGAACCCATTTTTTAGTTAATGTATTCAGAGGATTGGTTTGAGCAAGGAAAGCACAGTCAGAACATGGGCACCCAATGTCCTCATCCTCCTACTAAGCCTGTTACTCGTCGCTTGTTCATCAAATAAAGCGGGCAGCTCTAAAGCATCCTCCGGCAGTTACAACGGCTCGGTTTACACTGTCAAACGTGGCGATACCCTTTCCAAAATCTCACGCATGACTGGCACAAGTGTCGGCCAACTGGCACGCCTCAATGGTATTCCTGCTCCTTATACGCTGGAGATAGGGCAAAAAATCCGTGTTAAAAGTAGCTCTGGTTCTTCATCTTCTTCAAAGAAAACAGCCGTTGCGAAAACCTCGAAACCACGTTCATCTTCCACAAGTAGCGTAGCGAAAGTCGCTGCACCTCCGGTTGGCTCAAAATGCTGGCTCTGGCCGACGTCGGGTAAAGTGATTGCGCCTTTCTCCGATAGTGATGGTGGGAATAAAGGTATTGATATCGCTGGAAAACGCGGGCAACCGATTTACGCATCCGCCGCTGGAACAGTGGTTTACGTCGGCAACCAGCTTCGTGGCTACGGCAATTTAGTTATGATCAAACATAACGAAGAATACATCACCGCCTACGCGCACAACGAAACGACATTGGTGAACACCAGTCAGAAAGTCACTGCCGGGCAGAAAATTGCCACCATGGGCAGCAGCGGTTCGGATTCTGTGAATCTCCATTTCCAGATTCGCTACCGGGCAAACGCGATTGATCCTCAGCGTTATTTACCTCCGATGGGCAGCAAACCTTCCTGCTAATAATTAAAAGCCAGAGCGAATCTGGCTTTTAATAAATCCCCTCGCTATTGATCTCTATCACGCATTACCCCGCCTTCCTGACTAATAATGCTAAACACTTCTATTCATAATATGAATGGTTAATATTTTGCAAAATAACAACTGAGTTATAACGAATATGACGAGGTTGATGCAATTATGATATTTACCAACCATTCAATGTTAATGGTGAGTAGCAAATAATGACAACACATATCAATGCAGACCAAATAATAAATACCTTTATCAGGTATACAACAATCAACACCACTTCCGTTGCAGATAATCAACACCTTCCTAGCTGTGAAAACCAGTACAAATTAGCGCAACTTGTTGCCGATGAGTTCGCAACTGAAAGTGCTGTTGAGACCACCATTAACGATAATGCTATTACCGTTCTTAGCCTTGCCGCAAATAACCCGGAAATGCCCTCCATTGTCTTCTTTGCACATCTCGACACAGCGCCAGATAACGCGAATGACACCCACGCTGTACGCGTGAAAAACTATGACGGTACAGATATCGTGCTGCCTGCGACTGGCGATGCGATTACCGTTGAAGCATTCCCTGAATTGCTGGACTACATAGGCCAGGAGATTATCACCACTGATGGCACTAGCCTGTTGGGCGCTGACGACAAAGCCGCGATTGCCGCTGGCGTCGAAGCCATTCGCTATATGCTTGCGACACCGGACTTTAAACATGGCGATATCAAACTGGTATTGCTCCCGGATGAAGAAATTGGTATTCGCGGAGCCAAAGCATTAAACGTGGCCGCATTAAATGCCGACTTTGGTATTTGCCTCGACTGCTGTGGTATCGGCGAATATGTGGTTGAAAACTGGTATGCAGGCAGCGCAAAAATGACCTTTAAAGGCGTGACTGCCCATCCAATGAGCGCCAAAGGAAAACTGGTTAATGCCGTATTAATCGCTAATGAAGTGATTAACGCATTACCCGAAGCTGAACGTCCTGAATTAACAGAGGGTCGTGAAGGCTATTTCTGGGTGAATAAAATCAGCGGTAATACTGTCAGTGCTACGCTTGAAATTGCACTGCGTGATTTTGAAATCGACGGCTACCAGAATAGAAAAGCAACACTACGTTCAATTACCGAACAACTCCAAAATCGCTACGGCCACGAAAATATTATTCTGGAACTATCTGATACTTACGATAATGTCAAAGCGGGTCTCGACAAAAAGCCGGAAATTATTGCCAGTGTTCAACAGGCGATGCGCAATTTGGGAATCGAGCCGAAGCCGCTAATTATGCGTGGTGGGTATGACGGCAGTGTCATCACTCCAGCTGGTTTACCTACGGTGAATATCTTTACCGGTGCTCATAATTTCCACTCCACCAAAGAGTTTCTCCCTGCAGAATCCCTGCGCCTGGCAAGCGAAATGCTGCTGGAAATCATCACTCTGAGCGCTCAGGAGGTTTCTGCGTGAATAAGTGGATAATCGAGTTTGTTCTATATGCGGTCTATATGGTTTTTGGCGCTGCCTGGGCGACAACCGGTGCAGTGATGCCGCAAATCATGGCCGATTTTAATATCGATGTTTCTCATGCGGCGTTGATGTCGAATGTGATTCTGTGGGCGAAAATTCTTGGAGCCTTCTGCACGTCAATTCTGACGGCGCAACTGGGTGCGAAGAAATCCTATCTTTTGGGTTGTGTGCTGACCGGGTTATCGATATTTATCCCATGGACCAATAATTTTGACCTGCTGTTAGTGATTCGCTTTATGGGTGGTCTGGGCGGAGCAATTTGCCTGGTTTCACTGGTGCCGACCGTGGCACGTTTGTTTGGTAACAAAACTGCATCTGCGCTCAACAGTTTAAACTGCACCTCCAATATCATCGGCACCATTATCGCGTTGACGCTGGCAGGTAGCTTGTCTATCTACTTTGGTGGCTGGAGAAATCTGCTGGCGGTCTATGGTGTGGTTACACTGGTTCTGGGTGCTGTGTGGCTAATCTTCTTCACCGATGAAGAAGTTGCTGTAACTACTGCAAGCCACGACGGCAGCACGGATAAACTGCGCATTATGAAAGATGCGATTTTTAACCGCGTTGTGTGGGGGATGATTGCCCAGTATGTCGGCGCGATGATCATGATGATTTTCATGTTCACCTTCCTGCCGCTTTACTACGCCAAATACGCGCACCTGCCGCCAGAATCGCATGCTCACCTGAGCGGCACGGTAAACCAGGTCGGGATTATGCTCGGTGCGATTGCAGGACCATTCTGCAAAGCTCGCGGCTACCATTATAAAAACTGGTTGTTTAGCACCAGCATCGCGATGGCAATTACCACCTTTATTATGCTGTTCGCAACCAATGACATTCTGATTCTGGTTTGTTCATTCCTGACGGGCTTTGTGTTTGCGACCTGGTTTGCCTTTATTTTCTCTATCCCAAAAGAGACGTTAAAAAGGGCCAATACGCAAACTGTGACTTATACAATGTCGACGTTCTGGGTATGTACATTCGTTATCGCTACCGCGAACAGTCAATTAATTGGTTGGTCGATTGATGCAACCGGTAGCTTCACAATGGGCTTTATCTGGGTGTTTGCGCTGATGGTGGTTTCACCTATCGTGGCTCTAATAGTATTCCCGAAAAAAGTGGCAGCTCACGCTTAAAAAAGAAGGGGAAACCGCGAGGTTTCCCTTTTATCTATCAGGTGCGTTGATTGTGTTTACCCGTAAGCCAGAAGAGAGGAGTTTGAGCAACCAGCACCAACAGCACTCCTGCCCACGGCGTTAGCACCATCTTGTTTTGTGCCACTAATCCACTCCCCAGGATCTCACCCAAAGTAATACCCAGGTTAAATGCCGAGATATTCAACGCTGAAGCAAAATCCACTGCCCGAGGAGTCCAGCGCGATGCTGTTTCCAGCATTCCTGCCTGAAAACCTGGTGACATCCCGAATGCCAGTGCACCCCAAATAAATAGCAGCGGTACAACAGCCAGTTTGCTGGAGAGGGTGAGCGCCAGGAGCACAAATACCGCGAGCAGACCCAGCAGCATACGACGTAGCGCAGTGGGCCAGCCGAGACTTGCAGCCCAACGTCCTCCGGCCATGTTCCCAACTAAAGTGGCTATGCCAAATACCACCAATAACATGCTGGCACTATGGGTCGAAAACCCACTGATGCCAGTCAAAATAGGGGTGATAAAGGTGAAGGCAGCAAAACTTGCGCCAAAACCTAGTACGGTAATACTCATCATCGCCAGAATCATGGGCTGTTTTAACGCAGACAATTGTATAAACGCCGAGCCTGCCTTCTGCGCGGGTAGTACCGGAACCCAGCGTGCCGTTGCCAGCAGAGCAATTGCGGCTAACACTGCGACCCCAAAAAAGGGTAAACGCCAGCCCAGCCCATTACCAATCACACTTCCTAATGGCACACCGATAACCATCGCAAGCGTCAGGCCTGCAAACATAACGGAAATTGCCCGGCTTGCAGCACCAGGTGCTGCTAATCGGGCTGCGACAGTGGCACCGATAGCGAAGAAACTGCCGTGTGCAATTGCTGTGATGATGCGACCCAGCAATAGCATGTGATAGTCGGTAGAAAATGCTGATAGCAGGTTACCAAAAAGAAAGGTCGTCACTAATGCCAGCAGCAATGGCTTACGTGGCAATCGCGCAAGCCCAAGAACGACAATCGGTGTTCCAATGGCGAGCGCGAGCGCGTAGGTTCCGACCAGGCTTCCGGCCTGAGCCAGAGACACATGTAAATCCTGAGCTATGGCGGGCAACACGCCGACGACGATAAACTCCGCCACACCTATAGCAAATGCAGTAACTGCCAGGGCCCAGACACCCGCATGAATACGATGTGGCGTGCTCATTTATGCTCTCCCGGCTGCGGCCAGCGCAATGATTTGATCGGCTTCTACCGTTGCACCGGCAATACCTACTGCACCAGTTGCGTAGTTATGTTCATCGTAGAGCACAACGCCGCCGCCAAAACTAATCAGCCCACCGTTAGTGGACTCCAGAGAATAAATTGCGCCACCTGGCTGAGCATCTGCACCAAGAGTCAGGCTGTCCGTACGAAAAAGTGCTGCGGTGCGTGCTTTCTTGATTGAAACATCAATAGCCCCCGGGACTGCGTTGTCCATGCGCAAAAAACCGCGCAGTAGACCTGCGTCATCAACAACACTGATATTAATAGCAAAATTCATCTCTTGTGCGAGCTGTCGGGCGCGTTCAATCACTTGCACAACGGTTGATTCACTTAAAGCAGACATTGGAAAACTCCTTGATGTGATAAAGAGTCGCCAATGATTGCTGTGAGCTAACAATTTGTGAAGATGGGTAGGGTGATTGGAGGCTAAAGTTTGATAATGCCGAACTAAGCCTGGTTGAATGCGATCGCCAGCGCTGTTAAGGCTGGCTTGCTTAAACGTTTGGCAGGAGCTGCTACACCTAATGCTGCAATAACGCATCCTTGCCGACGAAGCGGTATAGCCAGACAATTTAGCCCCACTTCAGCTTCCTCAAGGTCGAGTGCATAGCCTTGCTCGTGAATGATATGTAATTCCTGTTCAAGTTTTGCCGGCAGGAGATTTGCTCGTCGCAAACTGCGCACTAATTCAGGTTCGTTAGCTAAAAATATTTTGCCAATAGCGGAGGTCGTTAATCCTTCACGGCGGCCGCGCGGACTGGCTACCCGTAGATTATTGCAACCTTCGATAGCATCAATATAAAGGTACTCACGCGTGCCACAAGGGGCTGCCAGATAGCTGGTTTCCCCACTTAATCTCGCCATTCTCAATAAAGCCGGCGTAAATACTTCCCGCAATTGTTCATCCGCGTTCGCCAGAGGTTGCGAGATGTCCCGCAAACGCAAACCTAGTGCGTAATGCGTCCCTTTGCGGGTTATGTAGCCCAGAGCTGAGAGAGTGTTGAGCAGTCCATGTAATGTGCTTTTGTTCAAATTAAGCCGTGCTGACAAATCGGCTAAACGAGCGACACCACCTGCAGCGGCAATATCTTCAAGTATTGCCATTGCGCGTTCAACAGACTGTATGCGGCGGTTCTCATCAATCATTTTAGGACTCGGTGAGTTTGAAAAGTTCACCATTGTAGAACTTATTGGGTCGAAGGGAAAACGGGAGGGAATCACAAGGGAAATGATTTGCCAACAAGAGTTAGATATTCGCATGCCTCTAATAAAAACAATCGCTTAATAATCCACCACATAAAATGAAAAGGCGCTTGCCAGTGAAAGCTGAACGTCTATAATGCCTACGCACTTCTTAAGCGGGTGTAGTTCAATGGTAGAACGGCAGCTTCCCAAGCTGCATACGAGGGTTCGATTCCCTTCACCCGCTCCAGCATACCTTTCCTAATCTATTTAGAATCTAACGAACCCATTCGATACGTGCGTTACGCTACTTTTACGTCCTGAATTTGCTTTATCATTATTCATGACGACAGCAGAAAACCCCTTGTATCATGTTTTCTGCTGCCGGATTTTATGACTTAAACAGTTGCCGGTAAGGTTTCGATAGGTGCAGGCTTACCAATGAAGTAGCCCTGAACATAGTCAATTCCCATGCGGAATAGAGCATTCTGAATCGCTTCTGTTTCGACAAATTCAGCCACTAACGTCATGTTTTTCATTCTTGCTAACTCACAAATAGATTCCACGATTTTGTAATCCATTTCACTGGAAATAATATTGTGGATAAAACTACCATCGATTTTGAGTATATTCGCCTGCATGTTTTTTAGTCGCGCATAGCTCGCATAACCCGTACCAAAATCATCTATAGCAATTTTACAGCCTAAACGCTGTAGTGCATCCAGTGTCTTATCTGCTTGTAAATTGTTGGTAAGTTCATCGGTTTCGGTCACTTCCAGAACGATCTGCTCAGGCGCAATACCGTACTTAATTAGCATATTTTCAATGAGATGCGCCATATCTGTGCGGCAGATTGATGCTGGAGTCAGATTGATGGCGAAGCACTGATTTGGCCGTGAATGACGGGTTTCATCCATATATTTCATGGTGTTATTTAACACCCATAGATCAATGCTCGAGGACATGCCAAATTCATTTGCTAGCGGTAAAAAAGTATCCGGGAAAATAAGTTCATCATTACTACCAAGCATTCTCAACAGGACTTCATGGTAGCGGTGACCATTTTTACTTTCTATTGGCTGAGCCATCAAAACAAACCGATCTAACTCAAGCGCATATTGAAGTTGATTCATCATGTCGACTTTAGTTTTAACCTGACTTTGTACCTGGCGGCTGCTTTGCTTTCTCATATCCACGGGCAAGTTTGTTGTCAGGGAGATCTCTGCCAGTGCTCGTAATTCACCAATTAATAAATATAGATGACCCACTGGGTAGTTAATGATGCAGTAGCTACAACCAATTTGTGGGTAGAGCTTTACCCCATCACGGGTATAACGGAATGTTTTGGCTTTGTTGTGTAGCTCAGAAATTCTTTTTTCAGCATTTAAAGGGGACATCCGTACGATTAAATCATGACCTGAGCTAATATAAATAAGCTCATCATTTTCCAACACTGGCTTTAAATAATGTGCCAATTGTTGCTTGTACTGTACTTGCATGAGTAAGCCATAATGGCGGCCCAGCAGCTCAAGGTCAGGGATATATAATTGGCATAAGACAGAGACGGTGTTTTTGTTTAAATCCGCATCAAGTGCCAGCAAGTTTGGCAGATGCAAAACTGGATCGATGCTCATTAATCGTTTGGACTTAATATTCAACGCACGTTGCCGTGAAATATTTATAGCCATCAAAATAATTGTTATTGAGAATGCCGCAAAGCAGGATGTTGCAACAGCCAGATGTAACTTGTAATCGGCGGTTTGAGGAATATAGTTTTGATAGTTATTGCACAGTACGACCAATAACATCCACCAAATGAGAGAAATGGCAGCATGGCCCAGACGTAGCGTTCCCCAGATCATGACGGGTAATAGTAACGTCAGGGTATATACAGAGTTTATCAGCGTTAATTTATGATTGATTGGTGAGATCATGAGAGCCGTAAGCAATATCAGTGCACCAAATAGACAAATGAGCTCCAGTGCTCGCAGGTCTTCTGCAACTTGATTACGGATTTTTTCAATATACTTCTTCATGTATGATGGCGTTCTGAATGAACGAATTACCAAATAACACATTGGCAAACCAATCATATTCCCAACCAACATTCCCTGATAACTTATCAATGTTCGCGTGGTGAATGGAGATATGTACATCATTGTTTGATGTACGCCAAACATCCCCAGATAGAGTACAGCCTGGAAATAGTTTAAGAATAAAGTGGCATTAATAAATATCAGCCAAAAAATTCGCTGCCAGGTTAGGTTATAGCGCCCAAAGCTTGCTCGGCCACGCTTACCTGTAAAATAGTAATAACCAGCACAGCTTATTCCTATCGAAGTAAAATAATGTAGTACAGACATAATTGCCGGCTCAAAGCCACGATCAGGGGCAACTCGGTAAAATACACACAGTATGATACCAGGAAGTGCCTTAAAACCATAAATCATGGTGAGGGCTGTCATAAGTGCCATATTGAGGTAAAAGAAAGATACCTCGAAACCATCAACGTTGCCATAAGCACTCATATACTGAGTGATAGGGTATAGGATGAAGGGGAGAACAAGTGGTAAAGCCCACCATTTGTCTTTGTACTTGTTATACAACGCAGTAAATTTCATCATCAATGTCTGCTTTTTTACTAATTCCACTGTCTGGAATGATTTACAAGCATCCATTGCTTAAAAATAAGTGTTACTAACACTCGCTATCTTGCTCTATTAATACTCTTTGGTATTAACCTGGTATCACGTGGGCAATGTCATTGCTATCTCATCGTAAAAGATGACATTGTTTTTCCCTTTATCTTTTATGTAATACATCGCCACATCGGCTTTTTTCAAAAGTGTGGCAACATCTTGCCCATGCTCCGGGTAAATAGAAATCCCGATGTCTGGCAGACAAGAAATCAACTGTTGTTGCTGAGAGTTCATAGCTATCTGAGATTCTTGAAAGCAATTTTTTGGCAAGTTTGATCGCCGCATCCTCTGTTTTTTCGCAAACGACGATGATGAATTCATCACCACCAATTCTTGCCACAAATCCTCCCTTGCCAATAACGTTCCTGAGCATTTTAGATATCTTTACCAGCAGCTCATCACCAATGGCATGTCCCCAGACGTCGTTAACACGTTTAAAACCGTCAAGGTCAATAAACATAATGAACAGTGGTTGCATTTGTTTATCAAATAGAGTGTTCAAATGATTTTGTAAATAAAGGCGATTAGGCAATTGAGTTAATGAATCATGTTGCGTCATTTGTTTTAATTGCAAATTCTTAGAAATTAACTCTCTTTTGAGAAGTTCATTACTCAAATGTTCTTTGAAATTAATAAACCAGATGAAGATAGCTAACATAAATACCAGGGTAATAAGTATTACCATCGTCATAGCTATCGTGTTTTCGATGTAATCATCATGTTTTATGCTAATAAATGAGGAGGCCATTGGTTCCATATTCATTTTACTTGTACCTAAAAAGTGCATGATTGCTACACCGGTACAAAGAGTAAGAGTGGCACCCAGTCGGCAGAAGTTGGCGTAGCTGTCGTTTTTACTCGTCATAACCAACATCAAATGAGTTAAACGCAGCATGCCTAATGAAGTAATAAAAATAACGATTAGCGAAAGTGTGATATGAGCATTGCTAACATACCAATCACCTGTATTGATGATTGCAGCCATTCCCAGGTAGTGCATGGATGCTGCGGTGGCAGAAAATATCAATGCAGGAATGAGATAGTGATTTTTGCGTAATTTTTTGAATAAAAAGCAACCAAACCCCAGGGAACAACCAATAATAGCGACGAGTAAAGAGGCCAGCGTTATCTTAATGTTATAATTTATAATATGACTATGATGATGGGCCTGCATCACCATGTAGTGTAAAACCCAAATACCACAGCCCATAGTTGGGCCACTAAATAAAGGCCAACAGTAATGTTTTTTTCGAGCGCCAGCTTTACATAGCCAAAAAGAGACATAAAAAGCCAGGCACGCAATAATTACTGCGAGTAGGACTAATGAGATATCATAATTAAATAACATATTTAACTTAAAGTTTACTTTTAGGAAGCTGCATGTTTATTATCATCTTAATGTGCGAGTGGATAATAACGTGGTACTTATTATGTTCAAGGTATTTTTATTAATTTACACAAATAAAAGACAATCCGTGCACTGGTTGTCTTTTAATGGGCTGAAACATGCCTGAAATGATTTAACTTAGTTCAAGTCGCTGTAGATGTTTGTACGAAGTTACTCTTCATCGGGAAGCTGATACTTCTGGCAGTATAAATAAGGAATGTCTTCACGGGTGAGGAGAGCGGCATCCTTGTTTAGCCTAAAAATATCGATATCGCTTACTCCTGAGTTTTTCAGATAAAAATCAGGGAAAAATTGTTGCAGAATCGCAGCGGGTACGGTTTCACGGTTGGAAATGATGATCTGCTGGGATACCCAGACGGGGCTGAGGCCATACTCAGCAAGCGTAAAGAGGATGGTCCTCTGAACCGTATACTCTTCCTGCGGCGTGACGTTTATGATGCCGTTAATGTTTGCAATACCTTTTCCATCACCCGATTTGAAATCGACAATGCCTCTAAATGACGCATTACCCCTAACTATCTGTAGCGTCGACCGGCATACGATGCTGTGCGGATTCTCGTATGAGGGCATATATAGATAGAACGCGAGACCGGAGAGTATCGCCAGACACACCAGGAAAATGATACGTGTTTGTTTTCTGATAGTGGCTATCGCGCTAAGCATCTTCATTTACTATCGTACCGGGGATAATAGACGGACTGACAGGAGTTATCATGTGACAATTCCATATTGGTAGTGCACGTAATGATAGAAATATTTTTCGTCTCAGGATAAGCCGTTACATAGAGGTATTTATCATCACTGCACATTTCAGGATGCTGTTTGATAAAGCCCTCATGACGAATATGGTTACTTGCATCATCATTTAAAAAATAGTGGCATTGGCCATCATATTTTTTTGAAGCAACATAACCCGAAAAGTAACTCTCGCTGGATACTTTAGGGTAGAGAAGCATCCCAACTATTATGATGGTAAACATAATAATAAGTGCTTCCGCCAGATTTACCTTTGGCAGTTTTTTATTATCTATTCTATTCGTATCTGTTACAGCGTGCGGCTCTGTAAGTTCGATATCAACCTCAGGTACAACATGATCCCGTTTTTTTTCAACGGTTATTTCTTGTTGAATGATAAGACCTTTACGAGGAATTGTGGTGATTATTTGTTTCTCTACATTCATTTGTAAAAATGACTTTCGCAGAGAGAGAATGCTTTGATAAAAGGCGTTAAAGCTAACCTGTCTGTGGCTTTCACCCCACGCGAAAGCGAGTAACTCATTCTGAGTAACAATCTTAGTGTGATTCCTGAGCAATAACAGTAGGCATAATGAGGCTGTCGGCTTGAGTTTTATCTCTTCATGGCTGTCTGTATGTACCAGACACTGTTTCTCTGGTAGGAATACTATTTTGTTTTCAATGAGATAACATAGATTATCTGCTTCGGACATGTTGCCACTACTCTCGTTGACTCAGGCTGGTTTTCCACCTGCCATTATAAGCACAATGTGGCATGGAATAATCCAGCCTTTTAGCTACTTTACCCTGTAGGCACTTCTTGGATCATCAATATACGTATGATTAACTAAGTGTTAACTATTTTTATACGTTAAAAATCATTTAAAATCAATTTGTTATGGTTGTGCGCTGTTTCTTTTTTAACTGAAAAGATAAAATTAGCAGCGCAAAGATTAAAAAAATTACGTTTCTGCCCTCAGATTAATATACTCACTGACAGAGCAGTATGAGGGGGCAGGCGTGGTAGCTCAGAGTTAGATGCTCAATAGTGTAAATTTGAAAATGATATTTAATACCTGAGTATTTCAGTTGCCTTTACTCATCGTTGATGATGTCTCACCATAACAATGGGGCCATGGCCATTGAATAAACTATTTCAATTAATAGTATGTATTTATGGGGTTTCAACCCTGGTGTTTATGTTATTCAGATTCGTATGGCTTTTAACGCAGGCAAGAAAATATCAGCAAAATGATATTACCTGGTTTAAAGATAAGATTGATACCGTGATTGTGATATCGATTGTTTGGCCATTGTATTTATTATATATTATTTTTCAAGTTGTTTTTAATCCCTGCTGTTTATGGAATAACAGTTGTGATTGTTTGAAAAACAATATGCCCTGATATGATTTTTTTGAGTGATTATTTCATTGCTGTATAATGAAGTAATAATAAAGTATGCGGTTGTTCATGAGCGTGGAATATTGTTTGGCATGGAGTTCATAAGGTTATTCATTTCAAATCGCCATCCTACAATCCTCAAAATCTGGCTTACCAATCGCAGGTTTGCCGTAATGTCCTATATTGATATACGTTACGAGTAACGGGGTATCGATTGCGTTAGGGCGATCTCCTTTGCTTTGTGCCAGGAGATAATCTCAATCCCATAACTAGAGTAAGAGAAGCTGATGTCCATTCTTAATTTTGATGAATCTGTAATGCTCATTGGAGACGAGATTAAAAAATCTGAAAACGCCTATTTCTCTCTGAGGAAAAAACGTCAGCGCATTGAAATGAAAAAAGATGGAAACATTTTTTATCTTGAGAAAGGTTCTGTCTCTGTTTACCGAGTTGAAAATGACCTTGTTACGGTAAGTTTTACCGCCCCCGCTATCCTTGGCCTGGCACAGATGCGTAATGATGTGATGTCTCATTACCTGCGTTGTGACACGGACTGTGAGATGTGGGTAATGAATGCGGCTAATGCTAATGAGATGCTTAGCAAGAAAAACCTATGGATACATGCATTTGATATTCTGACTAACCATCTGCAGCGTTATTTCCAGCGTGAAAATCTGCGTTCGCATAAAACTATTCGCGAAATTGTGACGGAACACGTGAAACACATTTGGTCACTTGAGCCTGAAATACGTGAAAAAACATCAGTTTATACATTTATTCTCAGTAGGAACCACATTTCACGTAGCGCTATCCATAAAGTGCTCCAGGAGTTGGTTAACGAGGGTAAATTGACTCTGAACCGTGGGAAGTTGTCTTCGTTTAATGCCCAGTAAGACAAATCCGGGTGTTATGTATTTAACGCCAACCAGCTACTGAATTTCACGATAAAAAAAGCCGCAACATCATCTGTTGCGGCTTTTTTATCGTTTCTATCTTTCGCGTAATGCTTCCGCTTTGGCGCGAATAATCGGTTTCAGCAGATAACTCAGAATGGATTTCTTACCAGTTATGATATCGACTGAGGCGACCATACCCGGAATGATGACCATTGGATGCTCTTTGGTCCCCAGGTAGTTCTTATCAGTGCGCAGGCGTGCAATGTAGTAACTGTGGCCTTCTTTATCGGTTACTGTGTCCGGGCTTAGCTGTACCAGCTCGCCATTCAGACCACCGTAGGTGGTGTAGTCGTAAGCGGTAAACTTCACGACCGCATGTTGCCCTGGGTGCAGGAAGGCAATGTCACGCGGCTGAATTTTCACTTCGATAAGCAGTTTGTCATCAAGCGGCACGATTTCTACTAAGTCACTGCCTGGCTGAATTACTCCACCAATGGTGTTAACCAAAATTTGCTGGACGACACCGCGAACAGGCGAGACCACCATGGTTCGATTGACGCGGTCTTCAAGTGCTTTGCCTGTGGCTTCTGCTTTGCTCAGATTCGTGCGTGCTTCGTTAAGCTGTGACAGCGCGTCGCTCTGGAAGCGGTTACGACTTTCGCCAATCTTGTTTTCAATCTCTTTTGTCTCAGATGCAGACTTAGGAATGGAAAGCGTAACGGAATCCAACAGCCCTTTAGTTTCTACTTCAGTGCGGCGTAAACGCAGGATTTCAACTTTAGAAATTGCACCTGAGGCCAGCAGCGGCTCAGACATTTTGATCTCTTGCTGCAGTAAACCAAGGCTGTTTTTGTACTGTGCCTGTTTGGACTGGAAGTCACGCAGTTCCTGTTTTTTCTGTACTAACTGTTCCTGAAGACCTTCAATTTCATTCTGGAACTGGCGTCGGCGACTGTTAAATAAATCGACTTCTCCGCGTGCAACATCGGGTGCTTGCTTAGCAATTTCATCAGAAATAACAAACTCTTTATCTTCAGCTTCCGCTGTCAGGCGGTCGATTTTAGCCTGCAAGCCAAGTTTGTCTGCTTCAGTTTCACCGACATTTGAAGCAAAGCGAGTGTCATCCAAATGAATCAACGGCGCGCCAGCTTCAACGATTTGCCCTTCATGCACATACAGCTCGGTGACAATACCGCCTTCCAGGTTCTGTATTTTTTGCAAGCGTGATGACGGAATGGCTTTACCTTCGCCTCGTGTAACTTCATCAAGTTTGGCAAATCCGGCCCAAACGAACGCCAGTAAGACTAATACCAGGATAGTCCAAAGAGTCAGACGAATAACGCGTGGGGAGTCATCAATCAGAGCATGACTCACCTCGTTAATGTTATCGGCCTGGTTCTCATCGCGACCTTTAAAGTAGTGGCGAATTTGCGGGCGTAAACGTGCAAATAACTCAGCGAGACGCATTGATTTGACCCTTCTTCAGCGCATCCATAACAATGGCTTTCGGGCCATCAGCAATAATGCGTCCTTTATCAACAATAATCAGTCGATCAACCAGTGTCAGCATCGACGCTTTGTGCGTCACGAGTAACAGTGTTTTATCAGCGACAAATGGCACCAGCGCTTGTTTAATCTTGTCTTCACTGGTGTTGTCCATCGCACTGGTTGGTTCATCAAGTAGCAGAACTGGTGGCTCCAGCAGGAGTGCACGGGCCAGAGCAACAGCCTGGCGTTGCCCGCCGGACAGCTGCATACCACGCTCACCAACTTGCAAGTTGTAACCGTCAGGGTGAACACGAGCAAATTCGTTAACGCCAGCAAGTTCCGCGGCGCGCAGCATCGTTTCATCATCGACATAACGGGCACCGCAAATCAGGTTATCACGCAGTGAACCATTAAACAGCTGAATGTCCTGAGGAACATAACCAATGCTGTGGCGCAAATCGTTGACGTCCAACTGACGAGCATCTACGTCGTCGATCAAAATATTACCGCCGGTTGGCTGGTAAAGATTGATTATCAACTTGCTAATCGAGCTCTTGCCCGAGCCACTACGACCGATAATACCTACGCGTTCGCCGGGCTTAATGGTCAGATTAATCTTTTGCAGTGAAGGGTTTTTCTGCTCAGGATAACTGAAGTCGACATCTTTGAATTCAATGCTGCCACGGAACGTTTCACGCTTGAGAGGGTGCTCATGATCGCGTCTCTCCTGCGGCATCGACATCATTTGCTCGGTGTTTTTGATAGTCAGGCGCGCCTGGTGATAACGGGCAATCAACCCGGTCAACTGACCCATTGGCATCAGCGCACGGCCATTAAGCATGTAGCAGGCAATCAGGCCGCCCATGCTCAGCTTGCCGCCAATAATCATATACACGCCGACGATAATCATGATGACGCCAGACATTTGCTGGAACCATCCGGTCAAGTTGCTGGCGAAGCTGGATAAGGTTTTAACGCGTAATTCCAGGCGGCTTAAACTGCCCAGAGTTTGTTCCCATTGATACTGGCGTTCGCTTTGTGCGTTGTTGACTTTGATAGCGTCCAGACCACTGAGTGTTTCAATCAGCAATGCCTGACGCTCACTTGCCAAACTCATGGTTTTGGCAACGGCGGCATTTACAGGTTTCTGCAACGCCCAGCTAATCACCAGCGCGATAGGGAAGGTCAGTAACGGGATCCATGCCAGCGTCCCGCCGATAATGCCAATTACCAGCAGCAGCACCAGCGTAAACGGCAAATCGATAAGCGTGGTCAACGTGAGCGAGGAAAGGAAATCACGCAGCGACTGAAATTCATGAATGTTTTGCGCAAAGCTACCCACGCGAGCAGGGCGCGCTTTCATCTCCATGCCGGTAATACGCTCAAAGAGCGTGGCTGAGATAATCAGGTCACTCTTTTTACCGGCAATGTCGAGGCAGACACCACGCAGCATTTTTAAGATCAAATCGAAAACAAACGCCATGCAAATACCGACGGCCAAAACCCACAAAGTCACCGTGGCATGATTGGGTACAACCCTGTCATACACGTTCATGGTGAACAGCGGAGTTCCCAGCGCAATCAGGTTAATCAGCAAGCTTGCTAATATCGCATCCATGTAAAGATAGCGAGATAGCATCAGCGTATCTTTGAACCAGGATTTTGTACGCGGCAGGAAAGATTCAGACTGTAAGTCAAACTCATGACGAGGATGCGCGAAAATCACCTGGCCTGCGTAGCTTTTCTCAAGCTCTGCTGCATCAATATTGATTTCACCACCTTCGCTCTCGCTTGGCATAATGCGCGCAGTTCCATCGGCGTTCCAACCAAGCAGTACGGCGGCACCACCATCGCGTAGCAAAAGAATCGCAGGCAGAGACATGGCGGCGATTTTATTGAGCGAACGTTTGATGACACGTGCTTTTAAACCTGCACGAGCGGCAGCACGAGGCAAAATAGCCAACGTCAGGCGATCGTTCTCCAGCGGCAGCCCACTACTCAAAGTTGAGCGGCTTGCTGATTTACCATGCACAGAACAAAGAACCAGCAGGCAATCGAGCAATGGATCGTCATTGCGACTGCGCGGGTCATGATAATGCGACTCCTCAACTGGAGGAGCCTCTGACATTGTATTCATGTGTTCAACTTGTGAATTCATTGATAGGAATGTTCCTGACGCAATTATTTAGCAAAAAATAAAAAAAGCGAACTAATCCTGAAATAGTTCAGCGGGTAACTATTTCAATTAATTAAATGCTAATTAAGTTCAGGTAATGAGTTATTTTCTGGAGAGTCTATTGGTTGACCTGCAGGCACTGGATTAATTTTAAGTGCTTTTAATAATTCACCTGTACGCGCGCAAATACGATAACCCGTCGTAATCTCCAGATAACGTAATTCAACAAGGCGGCGTTTAGATGAGAATACTTCATTTTCACTATCCAATAAATCCAGCAGAGTTCGTTCACCCAGGCTGAACTGATCCTGATAAGCGGTACGAACTTTCACGCTGCGGTCAGCATAATCTGTGGCCGCGGGAATTTGGTCTCTGGCGCTTTTTAATGCTGACCATGCAAGGCCAATTTCCTGATTCATCTGGCGCAAGGTGTTATTACGCACGTCCTGAGATTGTTTTTCCAGATACGCACGGGACTGCATTGCTGCTTTATCGCTGCCGCCCTGGTACAGGTTGTAATGCAGTTTCACCATCGCCTGCCACTCTTCAGAATGGGCGCGAGTCGTGTCGGTGTCATTACTGATGCTGCGAGATACCGCTACATCAACACGTGGGTAAAAAGTTGATTTTGAAGCTTCATATTGCTGGCGAGCAGCCTGAATATCGGCATTGGCAGATTTCAGCAGCGGGCTGTTGTCTTCCATTATGCGTTTGGCATCTTCAAGCGATTTTGGAAGGATGGCATCAATACTTTCAGGCAGACTCAGGTTTTCAGGTGCTTCACCGGTCACACTCATGAATGTAGTATTCGCATCTTCGAGGTTGGTTTGCTCAGTCAACAAGTTGTTGCGAGCCTGCGCCAGACGCGCTTCCGCCTGCATTAAATCGCCTGAGCGGCCAACGCCTTGATCGGTACGCAAACGAATCTGGTCGTAGATGCGTTCATGGTTCGCGAGGTCATCTTCTGCCAGATGCACATATTCTTGGCGTTGCAATACATCAACGTAAGCCTGAACCACCTGGAATGCGGTATTTTCGCTGATGTTGAGCACGTTAAAAGCACGGGAATCAACGGTTGCCTTTTGACGGCCAACTTCACTAGACGTCGCAAAACCGTCGAATACATTCTGGTTGAGGCTAAGCGTGGCGTCGTTTGGAGACAAATTCATGCCATTATTACTACCACCCGCACGCGTAGTAGCATCATTGATGTTTTTCTTGCCTGCTTCGGCATCTACATTCAGAGAAGGAAGATATCCCCCGCGCGCTGCGCGCAAATCCTGCTCTGCAGAATAACGACTATTTACTGAAGCATTTACTTCCGGATGGCTGGATAAAGCTTGATTTACGGTATTTTGTAAAGTTGCTGCGTTAACTGATGGTATTGATAAACAACCAAGTATAAAAAGGGAAACCTTCTGCATTTTATGAAGCCTTTATATTGCGCGCGTTAACGATATCCCTATATCACGCCTTATATCCATTTCTGTTTTAACACGAAACATCATATCAATTAACAAGTGCAGAGGTCTTTATCTGATTACATTAAACGCAGCTTTCATTCGCAATGAAATTTAATGTTCTGTAATGTGATGTTTCACTTTTCGTCATTTTTGATTATATTTAACGCTCAGTCAAGTCTCCGATAATAGAGTGCTAATAACTGTGTTTTTTTCTACATTTATAAATAATCCCTAATAAGGATATGTCCATTAATGGGCATTTTTCTATTTTTGGTTATGTATTACAAATGAAATAATAATGTTATTAATTATTTAATTTATTGCGACTTTTATAAAAATAACGATGATATTCAAGAGAGGGTACTGTGAGTAATTTACTCGGTGTTATTAAAGCGGTCATTGGTCAGGTTTATGTAGTAGAAGCAGATGGCTCGCAGCGTCTCTTGAAAGAAGGTGACAGAATCTACAGTGGTGAAGAGATTGTCACGGGAGCCAGCGGCGCGGTGAGCGTATCACTGCCTGATGGTAAAACCCTGGATCTCGGACGTAATAGCCACTGGAGTGAGCATGGCTTGAATGCAGTAAGTACTGCAGAGCATGACACTCAGGATGTCGCATCGTTACAGAAATCCATTGCTGACGGCGCTGACCCGACACAAGCATTAGAAGCAACCGCTGCGGGCAATGAAGCACCGGTGCAAATTGAAGGCGGCGGCGGTGGCCACACTCTTGTTCAGTTAGATTTAACTGGGCAGATAATTGATCCAACCGCCGGTTTTAAAACAGCTGGCCTGGGTTCGCCGACATGGGAACTTAACTTACCCGAAAACGGCTTAGCCGATGCTGGTGCTCCACCTGTTTTGCCACCGTTAGTTAACATTGATGATTTTGCTGGTAACGATGGCTTTATTAACAAAAATGAAATCAATCACACCAATATCAGCGGTACCAGTAATCAAAATCACATCACTCTGACCTTCACAGATAGCCAAAAAAACACAATCACCCTCGACGTACCCGTCTCTAATGGCCACTGGACATTACAACCAGATTTAAGTGGTTTGGTTGAAGGTGAGATTACTGTTGTGGCAACGGCGACTGATGTTTCAGGCCGTACTGCAGAAAGTACCGCTAATTCTCTTATTGATGTTACCGATCTGCATGACCAGATCACCATCGACAACGTCACACCCGATAACGTTATTAACATCAATGAATCTCACGAAGCGCAGACCTCCGTTCACGGAACGGTTGGCGGCGATGCAAAAATCGGTGATGCCATCACATTAACCGTCGATGGCAAGGAATATCACGATGTCGTTATCGATCTCGGTAATGGCAACCTGGGCTATCGGATCAATGTCTCGACTCAGGGGCTGCTGGCCAATCCGAATATTCATGCCACGGTGACGTCAACCGATGAGGCTGGGAACACGACTCAGGCATCCAGCGATCATACTGTAGCTATTGATACCAACGTTTCTGCCGATATCACCATCCATCAGATTTCCGGTGACGACATCCTCAATGCGGCGGAAAGCCAGAAGCCAACCACCACCATCAGCGGCACCGTGGGCGGCGATGCGCGTGTGCATGATGTGGTGACGCTGACGGTGAACGGCCATGAATTTACCGGCACCGTGCAGCCAATGCCGAACGGCCAACTGGGTTACAGCATTGAAGTGAACACCGCGGACCTGGCGAACGGCCAGCAGGTGCATGCCACCATCACCACCACTGACGGCGCGGGTAATACCGCGACCGCGACCGCAGACCATGCGGTGAGCGTGGATTACGTGGCAACAGCCGATATCACTATTCATCAGATCGCCGGTGATGACATCATCAATGCGGCGGAAAGCCAGAAGCCGACCACGACCGTGACCGGCACCGTGGGCGGCGATGCGCGCGTGCATGATGTGGTTACGCTGACGGTCAACGGCCATGAGTTTACCGGTGCCGTACAGGCTATGCCGAATGGTCAACTGGGCTACAGCATCCCGGTGAACACCGCGGACCTGGCGAACGGCCAGCAGGTACATGCCACCATCACCACCACCGACGGGGCGGGTAACACCGCCACCGCCACGGCCGACCATGCGGTCAGCGCCGATTACGTGGCCACAGCCGATATCACTATTCACCAGATTGCCGGTGATGACATCATCAATGCGGCGGAAAGCCAGAATTCAACCACCAATGTGACCGGTACCGTGGGCGGGGATGCGCGGGTACACGATGTGGTGACCCTGACGGTGAACGGCCATGAGTTTACCGGTGCCGTACAGGCTATGCCGAATGGTCAACTGGGCTACAGCATCCCGGTGAACACCGCGGACCTGGCGAACGGCCAGCAGGTGCACGCCACCATCACCACCACTGACGGCGCGGGCAATACCGCGACCGCGACGGCGGATCACAGTGTCAGCCTCGACTACGTGGCCACCGCCGATATCACTATTCACCAGATCGCCGGTGATGACATCCTCAATGCGGCGGAAAGCATGAAGCCGACCACCACCGTGACCGGCACCGTGGGCGGCGATGCGCGCGTGCACGATGTGGTGACCCTGACGGTGAACGGCCACGAATTCACCGGCACCGTACAGCCAATGCCGAACGGTCAACTGGGTTACGCGATTGATGTAAACACTGCGGATCTGGCGAACGGTCAACAGGTGCATGCGAGTATCACGACGACGGATTACGCCGGTAACACCGCCACTGCCACGGCAGACCATGCGGTGAGCGTGGATTACGCGGCGACCGCCGATATCACCATTCACCAGATTGCCAGTGACGACATCATCAATGCGGCGGAAAGCCAGCAGCTGACCACCAGAGTGACCGGCACCGTGGGCGGCGATGCGCGCGTGCATGATGTGGTGACGCTGACGGTCAACGGCCATGAATTTACCGGTACGGTGCAGCCGATGCCGAATGGCCAGTTGGGCTACAGCATCCCGGTGAACACCGCGGATCTGGCCAACGGCCAGCAGGTGCATGCGAGTATCACGACAACGGATTACGCCGGTAACACCGCCACCGCCACGGCAGAACATGCGGTCAGCGTGGATTATGTGGCCACCGCCGACATCACTATTCATCAGATTGCCGTTGATGACATCATCAATGCGACGGAAAGTCAGAAGCTAACCACCACCGTGACCGGCACCGTGGGCGGCGACGCGCGGGTGCACGATGTGGTGACGCTGACGGTGAATGGGCATGAGTTCACCGGCACGGTGCAGCCGATGCCGGATGGCCATCTGGGTTACGCGATAGATGTGAACACTGCGGACCTGGCGAACGGCCAGCAGGTGCATGCGAGTATTACGACAACGGATTACGCAGGTAACACCGCGACCGCCACGGCGGATCACAGTGTCAGCCTCGACTATGTGGCCACCGCTGATATCACCATTCATCAGATTGCCAGTGACGACATCCTCAATGCGGCGGAAAGCCAGCAGCTGACCACCAGAGTGACCGGCACCGTGGGCGGCGATGCGCGCGTGCATGATGTGGTGACGCTGACGGTCAACGGCCATGAATTTACCGGCACGGTGCAGCCGATGCCGGATGGCCATCTGGGCTACAGCATCCCGGTGAACACCGCGGATCTGGCCAACGGTCAGCAGGTGCATGCGAGTATCACGACAACGGATTATGCCGGTAACACCGCGACCGCCACGGCGGATCACAGTGTTAGCCTCGACTATGTGGCCACTGCCGATATCACCATTCATCAGATTGCCGTTGATGACATCATCAATGCGACGGAAAGCCAGCAGCTGACCACCAGAGTGACAGGCACGGTGGGCGGCGATGCGCGCGTGCATGATGTGGTGACGCTGACCGTCAACGGCCATGAATTTACCGGCACCGTACAGCCGATGCCGAACGGCCTGCTGGGCTACAGCATCCCGGTGAACACCGCGGATCTGGCCAACGGCCAGCAGGTACATGCGAGTATCACGACAACGGATTACGCAGGTAACACCGCCACTGCCACGGCAGAACATGCGGTCAGCGTGGATTACGCGGCGACTGCGGATATCACCATTCATCAGATCGCCGTTGATGACATCATTAATGCGGCGGAAAGCCAGCAGCTGACCACCAGAGTGACCGGCACCGTGGGCGGCGATGCGCGCGTGCACGATGTGGTGACGCTGACCGTCAACGGCCATGAATTTACCGGTACGGTGCAGCCGATGCCGAATGGCCAGTTGGGCTACAGCATCCCGGTGAACACCGCGGATCTGGCCAACGGCCAGCAGGTGCATGCGAGTATCACGACAACGG